>NZ_CM002130.1:2303953-2399757 GCF_000448605.1 Streptococcus sp. HSISS3 | reverse complement strand
CCTAAATAGTTATCCCCCGCTACAAGGCAGGTTACCTACGCGTTACTCACCCGTTCGCAACTCTTCCAAGAAGAGCAAGCTCCTCTCTTCAGCGTTCTACTTGCATGTATTAGGCACGCCGCCAGCGTTCGTCCTGAGCCAGGATCAAACTCTCATTAAATTCTTTAATAATCGTTCGAGCGTTAACTCATTTCCGTCTTCTGACGTTTTTTTCTTGTAAATTGACAGGTTATAATTTCTTCTATCATAACCCTGCACTTGGTTTCTTATTCAGTTCTCAAAGGTCTTTGTCTCTCTTAAGACAACTCCTATATTCTAGCAAATCTAGAATATCTTGTCAACACTTTTTGAAAAGTTTTTTCCAAACTTCCTCGTGTCTCAGCTTCATCCTCCGATGTAGCCTATTCATATTATCATCTCTTGCTTACCTTGTCAATAACTTTTTTAAAGTTTTAATTTTCTTTTTTTGTAACTTTTTTATTCAATAAAAAAGAAGAGTAAACACTCTACTCTTCTTCATCTTTATTATTCTTTGTTTCAAGTCTCTCTTTGACTTCATCAAAAGATAAAGCATGATTATCTTCGTCAGAATCCTCAAGAGAATCTGCTGGCATTTTACCAGTTTTATAGATTGATTTAATCTGTGCAGCGTCGAGTGTTTCATACTTAAGCAAAGCCTCTGCAATGAGAGCATGTGTTTCTCGGTTTGCATTGATAATTTCAGCTGCTTTATCGTGTGCTTCAACCAGAAGTGATCGAATTTCTTCATCAATGAGTTGGGCAGTATGAGCTGAATAAGACTTATCCGGTGTAAATTGACCTGGATTCATAGCATGGTTACCTTCATATTGGACTGGTCCAAGTTTTTCGCTCATACCATATTCAGTAACCATTGCACGTGCTAATTGTGTTGCTTGCTCAAAGTCATTTGAAGCACCTGATGTTTGAACATTAAAGATAATTTCTTCTGCCACACGTCCACCCATAAGGCCTGCCAATTGTTCTTTAAGCTCGTCCTTAGATGACAACATTTGATCCTCTTTTGGTAAAGAAATCATATATCCACCTGCACGACCTCGAGGAACAATAGTAACCTTATGAACATCACGAGCACTAGAAAGGGTTAGACCAACAATCGTATGTCCTGCTTCATGGTAAGCCACAACTTTACGTTCGTGTTCAGATACTTGACGATCTTTCTTAGAAGGACCAGCAATAACACGGTCTTCCGCTTCATCAATATCGCTAGCATCAATCCTTGTCTTACTACGTCTCGCTGCAACCAAAGCTGCCTCATTCAAAACATTTTCTAGGTCGGCTCCAACAAAACCTGGAGTTTGCTGAGCAACAACCTTAAGGTTAACGTCTTCAGCCAATGGTTTATTCTTAGCATGGACTTTCAAGATGGCTTCACGACCTTTTACATCTGGGCGACCAACAAGAACTTTACGGTCAAATCGTCCTGGACGCAATAGAGCTGGATCAAGAACATCGCTACGGTTGGTTGCAGCAATGACAATAATATTCTCATTGCCATCAAACCCATCCATTTCAATCAACAACTGGTTGAGGGTCTGTTCACGTTCGTCATTTCCACCACCCATTCCGGTACCACGACGACGACCAACAGCATCAATTTCATCAATAAAGATGATAGCTCTCTCAGCCTTTTTAGCATCTTCAAACAAGCTACGAACACGACTTGCTCCGACACCAACAAACATTTCTACAAAATCAGAACCTGAAATACTGAAGAAGGGAACATCTGCCTCACCAGCCACAGCCTTAGCAAGAAGAGTTTTACCTGTTCCTGGAGGGCCCTCAAGAAGAACCCCCTTAGGAATACGTGCTCCCAAAGCCTTGTATTTACGTGGGTTTTTGAGGAAATCGACTACTTCTACGAGTTCTTCTTTTTCTTCTTCTGCACCCGCTACATCTGTAAAGCGAACCTTAATATTCTCTTTTGATTGTGTTTTAGCACGATTGCGACCAAAATTCATGGCGCCTCGGTTGCCACCTTGATTCATCATAAAAATGAAGAAAATAGCAATACCAATCAAAGGGATATAACTAAAGAGATACGATATCCAAGTGCCACTTGAACTTTCACGAATCATTTTAACATTAACATCAGCTGATTCTGAAGCCGATTGCAATGTTTTCATTGTTGTTTCGTTCTGAAGAACTGTTGAGGTAAAGCTACGTGTCTCTGACGAAGCGCTACCTAAAAATGGTAAACTAAGGTCTGTATCAACCTTCTCGGCCTTTTTGTAGTTTCCTTTAACCTCAATGATACTACCGTTTGGTTGATAGGTGATTGATTTCACCTTACCATCTTTAATTTTATTAACCAACTGCGTGTAAGACAGTGATTGACTTGGACTTTGGCTTCCCCCAGCAAAATACTGGACTCCTGTTACGATTGCAATAATCACTAAGATATAGAGGAAAGCATTCCGCAAGAAGCCATTATTATTTTTATTATTCATAAGCTAATTAGACCTTTACTTATTTTGTATAAATCTCTTCTTTTAGAACACCAACGTAAGGAAGGTTACGGTACTTTTCGTCATAGTCTAGTCCGAAACCAACAATAAATTCGTTAGGAACATCGTAACATACATAATCAGCTTCAATGTCAACGACGCGACCTTCTGGTTTATCAAAAAGAGTTGCTATTTTTACTGAGTTTGCTTTACGGTATTTGAACATATCTCGAAGGTAAAGGAGGGTACGTCCAGTGTCAATGATATCTTCAATAAAGATGATATCTCGTCCTTCAACATTGGTATCAACATCCTTAAGTATCTTTACCTCACCACTGCTGACAATTCCACCACCATAACTTGAAACGACCATAAAGTCCATTTCAAGATGTGTATCGATATGTTTGATAAGTTCAGCCATAAATGGAACAGCACCTTTTAAAACACCGACTAAAAGGGGATTTTTTCCTTCATAATCTTTTGTTAATTGCTGACCTAATTCTTTAGTTTTAGCTACGATATCCTCTTGGGAAAAGAGGACTTTTTTAATGTCTTTTTCTAACATTGGGTTCCCTTTCTCGAAGTCAATATTGTATTATTATACCACTTTTACTTCAATCATCGTTATTTAAACATGGTATTTGATTAGAAATTCTTATAAATGACTACAGTGCCATAAAGTATAGCATTTTCGGGATTTTTTTTCAAATAGAGACGCCCGGAGACATAAAGAAAGATAATCTGACCATCTTGTTCTCCTATAATAGCTTTTTGTCTTTCCTTGTCTGGAATTTTATTGTCTATGAAAAGTCGTCTTAATTTTTTATGGTGACTACCAAAGTCAATCTTATCACCTTTTTGTCTATGACGAATCGTAATTGGAGAATCTGACCAAATATTAACACAATCTACGTTAGAATTGTCATTAAATTCCGAAAAAGTCAATGTGTACTCCTCAAACGTGATAGATTCTCCAAGTTTTAAGTGACGAGGGGAAGATAAAGATAGAGACTCTTCTTGCCTTATTAAGAAATCAGTTTGTGTTTTGACTAATTCATAACCATTTTTTAGGGGCACCTTTCCAGAAGCTTTTTTTCTTAAGTAACTTAACAATTGATTAAATTGGCCTTTAGAAAGCTGTAATTCAGGAAAGGAGTCTAAATAATTCTGAAGAAGAAGGAGTTGGACAGCATCTGACTGTTGTTGAAAAACAGATAAATCAGTGATAGTAATATTCTTTGTTAACTCCTCTAGAGCTCGCTCCATAAGACCAATCTCCTCGGATAAAAGACAAAGATGCTCCTTGAATTTAAGATTTTCCTGAGATAAGGTAGGTAGATAGAATAGTCTAATACGATTCCGGAGATAGGCTAATGAAGTATTACTCTTATCTTCAAAATGGAAAGTCTCTGGAAGTTGAGCTTTGGTGAGGTGCAAAAAGGGACGAATAATCTGACCAGTGCCAAAAGGTCTTACAGCTGAAATTCCTGTCAAATGTCTTAATCGACTTCCTCTCAAAAGTCTCATAAAAATCGTCTCAGCCTGATCATCAGCATGATGCGCAGTCACAAGGGCAGTGTAACCATAATCCTTCATAACTCTCCGAAAAAACTCATATCGAAAGGTGCGGGCGGCATTTTCTGAAAACTTTCCTGAGAAGGCACTATAGTGGAAAGAGATCTGATGTTCCTTTGCCCAATGACGTAAATACGTTTCTTCATGCTCCGATTCTTGTCGTTGTTTATGATTAATATGAGCAATCCCAAGCTGAATGTCCAAGTCTTTTTGATGGTTATACAAAAAGTGCAGCAAACTCATCGAGTCTGCCCCACCTGATACTGCTACTAAAATTTTCTTGTGCTGGTTAAAATAACCTTTGTCTTGCATCATTTGCAACAATTTTTCTGTCATTATCTTAAAATTCCATAAACATCATCTGCAATTGAGGTAATTTTGTCATAGCCCTCTTTATCCGTAAAAATCGATAGAATAAAGGGTGAATCTGTATAAACAATTGCCACATCATGTTTAAAGTCGTAGGCATCTCCTATTTTATGTGCAACAGGAACATCAATGTTTTTTGAAATACGTTCGCCATCATAGTCTGTACTTGAAAGATAATTGATAATATCCCCATTTTGCCTATAAACAGACTCCATCAGGGTACCTGCTGCTTTAGCAGTCAACTCCTTTTTATCCATATTCCACGAGGTCGCTGAGGCTCTATCTACAGATTTTTGGAAGGAGTAATCATACTGATTAGCCACATAATACCCTAGTATATTTGTCGCTACATTATCTGAGTTTTGGGCTACTGCCTTTAACAGGTTTTCCAAGCTATAATTTTTATCATCAGGCATTTTACTGATTTTTCCAGAACCATCTGGATCATAGGCACCTGGGAATCCATTCACAGCAGAGGTATATTGGTACTCATCTGATAAAGATAATTTCTTATGCGACAGACGTTCCTGTGCATAATAGAGGACACCTAGCTTGGCTACGCTAGCAGCATACATGCTTTTTTCGTCATTGATAGCTGCTATTTTTCCAGTATCAAGTTGCTTAACATAAACTGAGATGCGCTCTTGATTGTTATACTTCTCGTTAAGTACTTTTTGAACAGCCTCAATGCGATTATCAGTAGTTGACAAGTCAGAGGCATTGATCCAACCTTCTCCATCTGCAAAATAATAAGTTCCAGCATGCGTCTGGGCAGCTCGGCTAACCTTTATCGGTTTGAAACTAGCGAGTTTAGAGTCTGCTTTTTCAGTCCCTAAAACGTAAGGTTCTTTGTAAACTGATAAAGCATCTTTAGTCCAGAAGGTCATGTCTACTGGTTTTTGATTATAGACACTATCATCAATAATTGATTGCTGACTAGCGGCTACATAATCACCATCCTGAAGTTGGAAAACAGGTTCACCCTTAGCATTCCAAAAAATAGCAGAAATTGATAGTTTGGTATCTGCTTGAATATTGGCCTTAAAATCTGTTAATTCCTTGTTTTTATAAGTTAGGATACTTGTTACCGTTCTTGGATTTTTAGGAATCTGTTTAAACTGACTCAAACTAACTGTAGTGTTTTGAGTCAACTTTTGGACCTGTTTTGAGGTCAGAGTTAGCTCTTTCTCCATAGGAAGTAGGATTAAAGGGCTGGAAGATACAAGCACAACGGTTGCAGCTATAAGGAGCTTTTTCATGCCTGCTTCTTCACCTCTACTTTCCTTGGTATATCTGTTTTGAGTTCTTGATTTTTTTCTGATAGTTCCTCTAACTTAGCTTCTGAGTAGGTTAAAAAAGTTTCTACAGTCTTAAGTAAATCTTTCATTAGGGTAATAAGCTTGGGACAGGATAGATAGACTCTCCTTCACGTGAATAATAGTATTTAGCACGCGCATATTTCTCAGCGAAAGCATCATCCTTAAGTTTTTTAGCCAAATCCTTTCGTTCTTTTGTCTGAGTGGACAATTTCTCATAGTCTTTCTGAAGTGACAAAACTTCTTTTTCTTGTTTTTTAATATTCATATAGGTCTCAACCAGATTATAGGTTGGCAAGATAAAGAGTAAAACAACAACAAAGAGAATCCATCCCATAAAGCGATTTCTCTGCTCGTGTTCAGCACGCTCTAGACGTTGCTCTTGATTGGCATTATCTATGTAATCGTTCGTAAGTTGTACAATATTAGGCTTCTTACTCATCTGCTTCAATCCTTGTTTCACTTATAATTTCATACATTTTTGCCGCATCTTCTTTTTTAGTACTATCTTTCATTTCGAGTACACAAACAGTCAGCAGTTTATTTCCAAAACGAACTTCAACCTGGTCCCCAATTTTCAAATCCGTGGATGACTTAGCGAGCACCCCATTCACTTTTATACGTCCTTTATCAGCTACTTCTTTAGCTACTGGACGACGTTTGATAATTCGTGATACTTTTAAATATTTGTCTAATCTCAATATTATTATTTCCTTTTCGTTAGGATATCTCTACTATGATAGCATTTTTTTTAGAAAATAGCAGACGAAAGCCTTTTTAAACGCAAAAATGAGAGGAACGACACCAGTCGCCCCTCTCAGGAGATTTATGAAAAAGAAAAGTTTTAGGATGTTTATAGTATATAGCGACTTACTTAAACTTTCCTTAAGCTTCTATTTTTTCTTTACGTTCTTTGATTTCCATAAATGTCTGTCCGAAAATCTTTAACTCTTCAAGGATCTCATAGTCTCTCTTATTACGAACATCAAAAGTAATCTCAACTTTCCCCTTGTTGTCACTAATTCTTGCCTTTAAATGCGTTTTAGAGATAGCTTCGAAATAGTCTTGAGTCAAGAAGAATTTAAGAGAAGATTTTTCAAAACGAACAATAATACTATCATTCTTACGATCAACTAATTCTGCAAAGGCAGCATCTAGATATGCCTTAACCAGACCAATCTCAATGAGATAGGCAACCTGGTCTGGATATTCTCCAAAGCGGTCAATAAGATCATCTTGAAGGTCTTGATAGTCTTTCTGATTCTCAATTTCTCGAATCCGCTTATAAATTTCAATTTTTTGACGCTCGTCAGAAATATAGTCGGTTGGAAGATAAGCATCAATTTGAAGATTGAACTCTGCATTTCCTTTACGGCGAACTTGAGTTTTACCTTGACGTTTATTGATAGCTTCTTCCAAGAGTTGCGAGTACATTTCAAATCCGACTGAGTCAATGAAACCACTTTGAGAAGCACCAAGAATATTTCCTGCACCACGAATCGATAAATCACGCATGGCAATTTTAAAACCTGACCCCAGTTCAGTAAAGCCCTTAATAGCATCCAAACGCTTCTCAGAGACTTCTGTTAGTACTTTGTCAGGACGATACATGAGATAAGCATAAGCAATTCGATTACTACGTCCAACACGACCTCTTAGCTGATAAAGGGTAGACAAGCCCATATGGTCTGCATTCTCAATAAAAAGAGTATTAACATTGGATATATCAATCCCTGTCTCGATAATGGTTGTAGCTACCAGAACATCGTAATCACCATTCAAGAAGTCTAGGAGGGTGTTCTCTAGCATCGCCTCACTCATCTGACCATGTACAAACCCGATACGTGCTTCAGGTACCAACTCATGTAGTTCAGAAACTTTTTGGTCAATGGTTTCAACACGGTTATAAATATAAAAAACTTGACCACCTCTGTCCATCTCTCTTAGAACAGCTTCTCTAATAAGACCAGGATTGGTTTCCATCACATACGTTTGAACTGGATAACGGTTGGTAGGCGCTGTCTCAATAATCGACAAGTCACGAATCCCCAACATAGACATATGAAGCGTACGAGGAATAGGTGTCGCAGTTAGAGTAAGGACATCAACCTTAGCTTTCAACTCCTTAAGTTTCTCTTTATGCTTCACGCCAAAACGTTGTTCTTCATCAATTACTAGCAAGCCTAAGTCAGAAAACTTAACATCTTTAGATAGCAGACGATGGGTACCGATGATAATATCAATACGACCTTTAGCTAGATTGTCAATAGTCTCAGTCTGCTCTTTTTTACTTCTAAAACGACTAAGTTCATCCACTTCAACGGCATGATTTTCAAAACGCTCTTTAAAATTCAAATAGTGCTGATGGGCGAGAACTGTTGTAGGAACTAGAATAGCAACTTGCTTACCATCGTTGACTGCCTTGAAGGCAGCACGCATAGCTACCTCTGTCTTACCAAAACCAACATCACCAACCAAGAGACGATCCATGGGTTTATCTGACTCCATGTCTGCCTTAATTTCTTTGATAGAACGCAATTGATCCACTGTCTCAGCGTAGGCAAAATCATCTTCGAAATCTCTTTGATTATCATCATCCGGTGAAAATGCAAAACCTTTAAGTTGACTACGCTCGGCATAGAGTTTTAAGAGATCATCGGCAATATCCTCTACCTGCTTGCTTACTTTTTGCTTGGTCCTTTGGAAGCGCCCATCATTGAGTTTATTAATTTTGGGCGCTTTACCATCTGCCGACACATACTTAGAGAGACTCTCAATCTGCTCAACAGGTAGAGAAATTGTAGCTGCATCCTGATATTGGATAGTCAGATAATCACGATGCACCCCTTTAATCTCAATGGTCTCAATACCTTTAAATTGTCCGATACCATGAGTCTGGTGTACAACATAATCACCTTTTTCAAGTTCATTGTAATCTTTAAGACGCTCAGCATTGGAAACATGACTGGCACGCACACGACGTTTCACTTTTTTATGGAAAATCTCACGTTCAGTAACTAGAACAAGCTTTTCATCCGCAAAGTAAAAACCATTTGATAAGTTTCCTAAAACTAACTGAGGCTTATTAGGTATTAAATCTTGAAAACTACTAAGAGGTAAATCTAGGTCGTATTCTTCCAAGGTTTCCTTCAAAGATTTGAGCTGCTTCTCAGATCCTACTTGTAAAATAACTGTCGCCTTATTCTTGGTATAGCGATGTATTTCATCAACTAGAAGTGGAAACTGGTTAAAGAACTCCTGCATAGGGTATTGCGTGAATTGATACAACTTATCAAATTTAAGATTCCCCAGTCCCTTATGAAAATTTGAAAAGAAACTAGCAGGATGATAGTTACGCAAAGTCTTAAATGAATCCACAAAGTAATTTAGATGACTTAGCGACTTACCTTGTTGAAGATCCTCAGTTAAAAGATTAGCCACCTCCAATTCAAGACGCCCGTGGCGGTCCACTATTTTATGAAAATCATCAATGAATACAGGAGTTCCCTTAGGCAGATAGTCAAATAAGGTATAAGCTTTGTCATAAAAGAGAGATAGAAACTTACGCAAATCCTTATGACGGTGACCATCAATCGTTACTGACAGAACTTCTTCAAGATAAGCCTTATGAGGGCCCTCTGCCTTTGAGACTGCGCTTTCTAGGGCCTTCTCAGCACGTTGGTAATCTTCTCTTGTTAAGATAATATCATCTGCCGGTGATACGATAACATGCTCTAAATTGTCTAAAGATTTCTGACTATCGCTATCAAACTGACGAATGCCATCAATCTCGTCTCCAAAAAATTCTAAACGGTAGGGAAGCTCTGCAGTCAGTTCATAAATATCTAAAATATCGCCCCTGCGACTAAACTCACCAGGTGAGAGAACCTGCTCTACTCTTTGATATCCAATATTACTCAGATGCTTACTAAGAGCTTCTAAATCATGTTCCTCCCCTAGTGCTAAGTCAATACGAGAGTCTTTATAAACCTTAGGATTAGGCAAATGTAACTTAGTACCAACCAAACTCGTAACCAAGATTCCACTTGCCTCTTTATCCATTAAAAAATTAAGACTTTCGAGACGAGAATGGGTCTTTTCTGGTGAAGCAAAGATAAATTCAGCAGCTGATACGTCATCTGCAAAAAAGGAGTAAACCTTGTCTTCTCCTAAGATAGCTGACAAGTCTCCTGTCAATTGCTCAGCTTCATTTTGTGTTGAGGTGACTATTAAAATCTTTGGAACCTGTTCAGAAAGAGCGGATGCCATGACAACTGCCTTGCTCGAACCAGAAAATCCCATTAACAGTTGTCGACTTAATAATGACACCTTATCTCGCCATTCAACCAATTGAGGATTTTCCTCAAAAAGATCTAAGATTGTATTAGCCATTATAACGCCTCATGGTGTCTTCAAAATCATTTGTTTTCAGGTAATGATTCAGTGCGACCTCTACCTTATCTAAAGTCAGCTGTATTGTGGCATAATCATCCTCATTAAATCTTCCAAGAACATGATTAACGACTGTCATACCTTTTTGTGGACGACCAATGCCAATTTTTATACGATCAAATTCTTGAGTTCCGGTTTCAGCAATGATAGATTTAATACCATTATGACCACCTGCTGAACCTTTTTGACGAAAACGGATTTTTCCAACTTCCATATCTAAATCATCATAAATGACGATAAAATTTTCGATTGGAATATTGTAATAAGCCAACAATGCTCTAACGGCTAGACCTGATAGATTCATAAAGGTTGTTGGTTTAACAAAATAAACTTTCTCACCGTTTAAGAAAGTTGAAGCCACTTCAGCCTTAAAGGTCTTTTCCTCAGAAAATGTTAACCCTAACCCCTTAGCAATAAGGTCTATGGCCATAAAACCAACATTGTGACGTGTCTCATGGTATTTTGAACCTGGATTGCCCAAACCAACTACTAATTTTGTCATTATTTCTCCTCTTTGATAGACAGCAAAAGGACTGAAAAATACTTTTCAGCCTGGTGCATTATTTTTTTATTTTCTATACGTTAAAGCGGAACTCCATGATGTCACCATCTTGAACAACATAATCTTTTCCTTCTTCACGAAGGCGTCCAGCTTCCCTAACAGCTTTCTCAGATCCATAGCTAATCAAATCGTCATAAGACATCGTTACAGCCCTGATAAAGCCTTTCTCGAAGTCAGAGTGGATAATTCCGGCAGCTTGTGGGGCTTTGATACCACGCTTAAAGGTCCAAGCTCTTACTTCTTTTTCACCAGCAGTGAAATAAGTTTCAAGACCAAGCAAGTGATAAGCTGCGCGTGTCAGTTTATCAACACCAGACTCTGTCAAGCCGAGGTCTTCCAAGAACATCTCTTTATCCTCATCATCCAACTCAGAAATTTCTTCTTCAACACGAGCTGAGATAACGACTACTTCTGCATTCTCAGTTGCTGCAAACTCACGAATTTGTTTAACATACTCAATATCATCTGGATTTGAGACTTGATCCTCATCAACATTTGCCACATAGAGCACCGGTTTTGTTGTCAAGAGGAAAAGTCCCTTTACAATTTTTTGCTCTTCCTCAGTAAAATCAATCGTACGAGCTGACTTGCCATCTTCCAGCACGGGCTTAAGTTTCTGAAGAACATTAAACTCTGCCACAGAATCTTTATCTTTTTGAGTACGGGCAACTTTTTCAACACGGGCATAGCGTTTGTTAACTGACTCAAGGTCAGCCAAAATCAATTCTAGGTTGATGGTATCAATATCAGCCATCGGATCAACGAAAGCATCCTCACGCCCTTGTTCACGCATAACATTTTCATCATCGAAGGCACGAACAACATGGACAATCGCATCCACTTCACGAATATTGGCCAAGAACTTATTTCCAAGACCTTCACCCTTTGATGCTCCTTTTACGATACCTGCAATATCTGTGAACTCAAATGTGGTTGGAACTGTCTTTTTAGGGGTAATAAGTTCAGTCAATTTTGTCAAACGCTCATCTGGTACTTCAACCATACCAACGTTTGGATCAATTGTTGCGAAAGGATAGTTAGCAGCTTCCGCACCTGCTTTTGTAATTGCATTGAAAAGAGTTGATTTACCAACGTTAGGCAAACCAACGATACCTGCTGTTAAAGCCATTAATATTTTTCTCCATAAAAAAAGTAATTCAGTTAATTATAACACAAAAAATGTTAAAAATTGGCACCTTCCTTTTGATAATTAGAAAATGGAAGAAATAACAAAATGAGAGCTTTTGGGGTAACTTTGACACCCTGCCAATATAGGCAATCTTCAGGATGCAGACCTCATCCTTAAACCTAGTTATAAAACCTTTTTAGTTTCTTTTCAAAATCATGACGACTCATCATGACCACATGATCACAATTGGTACAGCGAATCTTAATATCAGCTCCAAGACGGGTCACTTCCCATTCATTGGCTTTTTTTCCTGTTGCTTTGATAGTGCAAGCATGCGGTTTTTTCATTTCAACGAAACTTCCAAGTTGGTACATAAAATCCCTTTCTAGTAAAAAAGTTATCCACAGTGGATAACTTTTTCGATTTTAGTTTGTTCTTACAGGTGTAATCAATTGAATAAAGTTTTCACTATCATCTGCTGGCGTCAAAGTAAATGGACGTACTGGTGAGATGAAACGCACACGTACAGTCTCACTCTTAAGTGCTTTTAAGGCGTCAATCAAGTAGGTTGGATTAAAACTAATAATCAAATCACTACCCGAAACATCCTGCACATCAATGTCTTCATTGACTTTTCCGACTTCTGGAGAGTTAACATGAGCGCTAACATTACCATTGACGATTTCGAGCTTGACTGTTCCACTTTGACTTGCATTTGAAATCAGATAAGAACGCTCCATAGCAGAACGGAGACTTGCAGTTTCAAAAACAACCTCAGTTTCAAATGAATCTGACAAGAGACGATTTGTATCTGGATAATTTCCTTCCAGTAAACGTGTATAGAAAGAGATGGTTTCACTACGGAAAAGAATTTGATTAGCTGAGAAGAAAACTTCCAAGTTATCAATATCATCACTAAAGACTGCTGATAATTCTTTTAGAGAGCGACTTGGGATTACAACATCAAAATTATCTGCAGAATGCTCTAAAACAAGTTGGCGTTGGCTCATACGATGAGAATCTGTTGCTACAGCTTTTAAATCATTGTGATTGGAGAGGACAAAGTGAACTCCGGTTAAAATTGGACGACTTTCTTGTGTACTTGCTGCAAATGAAGTTTCAGAAATGATGGATTTTAATACCTTAGTATTCATTATTAATGGGGTTAAGCTATCAACTTCTTGAATACGTGGATATTGTTCGACATCTTTCCCCTTTAGAGTAATTTCAGATTTCCCACTTTTTAGTAATACTTGGTATTGTTCGATTTCTTCAAAAGTAAGGGTAACATCAGGTAGGCTTGAAACAACATTAATAAAAAAGTTTGCTTCCAAAAGGATAGTACCTGATTGGGTAATCAATAAACCTGCATTTTCTTCTGAAACGGAAATGCTGTTTTCAATTGAAATTTGACCATTTGAACCAGTCAAATAGATTCCCTCACTAGTTACCTCGATTTTTATGGTTGATAGAATTGGGATAGCATTTTTAGAGGAAATAGCTCGTCGAGTTGTATGAAGTGCTTGTAGGAAATAAGCTTTATTAATCGCAAATTGAATCATGATACTCCTTTATTTTATTAGTATTATTTTAGTAGTAGTAGTAGGTCTTGTGGACACTGTGCATAAGTTCAAAATTCATAGATTTAGCAAGGCATAGGACTTGTGCACAGCTTGTGGAAAACTCTGAATTTTTTTGTTGACTTATCCACAAGGGTCATTTTATCTTATTTTTGATGGTATCAATTTCGATACGTAAACTGTCATCTTGAGAAATCATATTTTTGATTTTGTTATAGGCATGTAAGACTGTTGAGTGGTCTCTTCCCCCAAATTCTTTCCCAATTTTAGGAAGAGAGTTGTCAGTCATTTCACGCGCAAGATACATGGCAACCTGGCGTGCCAAGACAATATTTTGTGTTCTTTTGGTCGCCTTAATCTCCTTGACGGTAACATTATAAAACTTACCTACCTCAGTTTGGATATCTTCAATAGGAATGAGAGTTAGCTTAGGTCCATCCATTTTACGTGCACGGATGGCTTCTGCAGCTACTTCTACTGTGATAGTATCTAGTTGACGGACGTTAGCAACTAAACTAATATCTTTTAGGGCTCCTTCTAAGTCACGGACATTTGAGTCAAACTGGCCAGCTAAATATTCAATAGTTTCAGATGGAAAATGATAATCGTAGTCCATAATCTTATTGGTCAAAATAGCAACTCTAGTTTCAAAGTCAGGGGGTGTAATATTGACGGTTAATCCCCATTTGAAGCGCGTGACGAGACGTTCTTCCATCTCATTTAATTGATCTGGGTTACGGTCGCTAGTCAAGACGATTTGCTTGTTATTGTTGTGCAAGACGTTGAAGGTATTGAAAAATTCCTCTTGGGTAGCTTGTGTTGATTTTTTTGCCAGTGATTGGATGTCATCAATCAAGAGGACATCTAGGTGGCGATATTTTAGTTTTAGTTCATCCATTTTGTCTAAACGGATGTGTACGACAAATTCATTAATGAAATTTTCAGCAGTAATATATTTAATGCGAGCTTGAGGATTATCATGTAAGACTTTGTTACCAATGGCATTGAGCAAGTGCGTCTTTCCAAGACCGGGGCCCCCGTATATGAATAGAGGGTTATAAGTTGCCCCAGGGGAATCAGCAACAGCTAAGGATGCAGCTACTGACCAACGATTTTCATCTCCTTGAATAAAATTGTCAAAGGTATACTTACTATTTAAGTCTGAGTTCAATGTAGGAAGAGCAGGAGATTGCAAATCCTTATTACTGCTGAAGTCATTAGTGGTTACGTTTTGATGCACTTGATTTAAGAGTGCTTCATCAAAGACATATTCAACCTCTATTTTACTATTATAGACTTCAAATCCTGCCAATAAGATGACAGACTGCATGTTTTTTTCCCAGAATAGTTTTTTGACCTCTTCAAGCAGAATTGTAGCAACGTTATCTTGAACTTTGATGAGCTTGGTATCTAGAACATAATAATCAAAAGTGGCTTGTGTAAGCTCCTCTTTGGCCAGCTCTAAGAGCTTATTCCAAAAAAATTGCTCTTTTTCTGTCATTCCATCAATTCTCCTTTTATATTCTTATCCTCTGATTCTATCATAAAATAAAAAAGTTTTCCACAGGTCTAAAAGAGAAGCAAGCTGAGGTTATCAACAACCTAAAAAAGATAATCCACATTGTGCATATGAGTTTTCCACAGTCTGTGAATAAAAAAAGAAACCCTTTATTTTAAAAGGGTTTTTACGTTTATAATCTGTGGATAAGAGTGTATTTCTTATCGTATAAATTCACAGGTTAAATAAGTTTGTTGATAAGTCTGTTAAAATCTTCTTCTGACGAAAATTGTATCTTAATTGTCCCTGAGTGATTTTTATGATAACTAAGAGTCACAGGGAGGCCAAGTGATTTCTCAAGTTCTTTTTCTTTATCTTTTATATGTATATCTTTCTTTAGTTTTTGCTTTCTAGGTAGCTCCTGAAGTCTTTTTTCTAGAGTACGAACCGACCACTTTTCAGTAAGGACTTTATGAAAAATGTTTAATTGCTTTTCAGGATTTTCAATAGCTAAGAGCGCTCTGGCATGTCCTTGACTCAATTTTCCATGCTCGATACTCAGTTGAATTTCTCTAGGTAGTTGGAGGAGTCTAAGAGCATTACTAATATATGGCCTAGATTTTCCCATAGCTTTGGCCAGCTCCTCGTGGCTATATGATAACTCACTAATTAAATTATGATAGGCTTTTGCTTCTTCAATAGGATTTAGATTTGACCGCTGTAAATTTTCAATAATGGCTTGTTTACGGCTATCTTGGTCTGTTATTTCTTTTACAACTGCAGGGATTTCTGTCATTCCTAGACGTTTACAAGCTCGTAAACGTCTTTCTCCAGCAATTAGTTCATAACCAATAATATCAGATTTTCGAACGATGATGGGTTGTATTAAGCCATTTTCAGCTATTGATTGACTAAGCTCTGTTAACTCGTCATCTGAGAACTCTAGGCGAGGTTGAAAAGGATTAGGATAGATTTCCTGTATAGGTAAAGTTTTGAGTTGTTCTGACATAGCGTTCCTTTCCCAAAAAGACCTTTACATTATTGTAAAGGTCTTTTGACAGATTTGTCAATGATTAATCAGATAAGTCTTCTGTAGATTTTGTTAATTTAAGTTCCTCAGTCTTCTTATCTTTACCACGATAGAAGGTTACCTTAATGGTATCACCAATACTATGACTATAAAGATTTGTTTGGATATCTGTTTTTGAAGTAATTTCTTTGCCGTCAATTTCAGTAATAACATCATTTTCTTGGAGTTTACCGTCAGCTGGCATACCTTTTTGAACACTGCCAACAACAACTCCAGATTTGACATCATCAGGTAAATCTAATTTAGAAGTTGCACTGCTAGAAAGGTTACTAAGATCAACCATTGATATTCCTAGAGCTGGTCGTGTTACTTTTCCATTTTTCTCCAACTGATTAATGATTTCGACAACATCATTAGATGGGATGGCAAATCCCATACCTTCTACGGCGCTTCCAGCCACTGCTGAAGTTGATGAAATTTTACTTGAGTTAATACCGATAACTTGACCTTCAATATTGACAAGTGCGCCACCTGAGTTACCAGGGTTAATGGCAGCATCTGTTTGAATAGCGTTTGTTGAGACCGTCTCACCATTATCATTTTGCATGGTTACAGTGCGGCTCAGGCTAGATACGATTCCCTCAGTTACGGAGTTGGCGTACTCAGTACCGAGTGGACTACCGATAGCAATTGCCTTTTCCCCTACTGTTAGTGAGTTTGAATCTGCAAATTCTGCAACCGTTGATATTTTATCTGAGGAAACTTTGACAACTGCTAGGTCAGAGTAAGTATCTTTCCCAACGAGGTCACCAGTAATTTTTGAACCATCTGAAAGCATGATTTCAAGCTTTTTAGCGCCATCAACAACGTGGTTGTTAGTTACGATGTAAGCCTCTTTTCCATCTTTTTTATAGATGACTCCAGACCCCTCACCGGCTACCTGCAAGCCATCAGAATCTTTTGATTTTTCTTGGCTGGAATCAGAATTATCACCCCCACCAAAAATACGTCCGTAAAGATTGTTTAGAGAATCTGATGATGATCCTTCTTGATAATTGATAACAGAAACAACGGCATTTTGCACTTTCTTAACGGCCTTAGTTGTATCTGTTGTGTTACTATAGACGGTTTTAGCTGTTTTGATACCTGTTGATGTTGTATTTGTAAAGGATATACCTGCTGCTGTTAACAGGATAAAGGCTCCAATCAAACCTCCCAGTAATCCAATAAGTAGCATTATTATAGGTGCTACTATTTTTTTCCAGTTAAATTTTTTCACGTTTAGTCCTCCTTTTTTGATAAACATATCAAAGTAAGCTTAATTATATCATAAAGTTATAGCAAAAACAGTTATCAACAACCTGTGGATAAGTTTTTATAAGTGTAGATAATAGGCTGTTTTAAAGGGATTAGTAGACAGAGTTGAAGAGGGAAAGTTGTGGATAAGGTGTTAAAAGATTGTGGATATGTGCTATAATAAATTTATGAAAGTGAAATTGATTACAGTTGGAAAATTGAAAGAAAAATATTTGAAAGATGGTATTTCGGAGTATGTTAAACGACTAGGACGCTTTACAAAATTTGAGTCTATAGAATTACCTGCTGAAAAGACACCTGATAATGCAAGCGAGTCTGAAAATAAATTAATTCTCGAAAAAGAGGGGCGACGCATCCTATCTAAAGTAGGTGACCGTGATTATGTTATTGCTTTAGCAATAGAAGGTAAGCAATTTCCTTCAGAGCAATTTGCGAAAGAAATTGAGCAGGCCACTCTTAAAGGCCATTCAGAAATTACTTTTATTATTGGTGGAAGTTTGGGACTGTCATTGGAAGTCAAAAAAGAGCTAACCAATTAATGAGTTTTGGTCTCCTAACTTTTCCTCACCAGCTTATGCGTCTTGTATTAGTTGAGCAAATCTATCGCGCATTCATGATTCAACAAGGAAGTCCCTATCATAAGTAGAAGAAGGAAACAGACATGTTCAAAATGAAAAAACGGTCTTATCGTGTTTTTGAAGGATTACGAGTAGCTACCTTAGTCAGTTACATAGGTGGTTTTATTGACGCTTACACTTACAATACTCAAGATGGGCGATTTGCTAGTATACAGACAGGGAATCTCCTTTATTTGGTTATTCATCTCGTTGATGGTCATATCGCAAGGGCTTTTAGTTACTCTATCCCTATATTTTTCTTTATTTTAGGTCAGTTTTTTGTCTTTTTTGCAAAAAAGTGGCTTATTAACCATAAATGGGGATGGCATTTACAGGCCATTAGGCTCGCATTTCTATTGATGATAGTACTCGCAATCATCACTCCATATGTAGATTCCACTATTACTATCGCGGGATTAGCTTTCTTCGCCTCTCTTCAAGTAGGTATTTTCAAGCGTGTCAGAGGGGTAAATTATGCCTCCTTTATGATGACTGGTAATATTACCAATACCTCTTTAACTGTTGCACGAGCCATTGATGAACATGATTCTAAAGTACTTAAACAAGCATCTTATACTACTATTATCATATTTACTTTTATGGTGGGAGTGGCGACATCAACATGGTTTTCTCATTATTTACATGAATACAGTCTCTATACGACGTTGTTGCCTTTGTTTATTTTAAATTATTTTCTATATATTGAGGCAAAAGAAAAACGCAACTAGAAACTCTAGATTGCGTTTTTTGTATCTGATCCCAGCAGGATTCGAACCTGCGACCGTTCGCTTAGAAGGCGAATGCTCTATCCAGCTGAGCTATGAGACCAACAACTCTATTAGTTTACAAAATATATAGCAACATGTCAATACTTTGTAAAATCTAACCTAAAATTCAAAATGAATTAGCAAAATTTAATATTTTTTTTGAAAAAAAGTATAGACAAAATCAAATACTCTGATATAATAATAAGAGTGTTAACGAGATGATTAACTCAAAATTGGTCCGTTGGTCAAGGGGTTAAGACACCGCCTTTTCACGGCGGTAACACGGGTTCGAATCCCGTACGGACTATTTTGCTACATAGCAGTTTTATCCGCCATAGCTCAGTTGGTAGTAGCGCATGACTGTTAATCATGATGTCGTAGGTTCGAGTCCTACTGGCGGAGTGATAAGACACCTCAAGTTTAATGACTTGAGTTTTTTTATTTACCTAAAAAATAAACAGGTATGGAACGACCGTTCCATACCTGTTTTAGGATAATGTATCTTGAGTTTTAGATTAATCTTGATTTTCTGATGAAGTGAGCATAGCAACAAAATGTTAGGATTGACACGCAGCTAATCAATAAACCTAATTTAAATCCATAAGGCACAAAGGTAAGGACTACCTTTCCTTTACCACTAGGTATATTAACCTTCATGAATCCCTTTTGAGATCGGTAAATCTTAACTTTTTTACTATTGACAGTAGCTGTCCATCCCTTATCGTATGGAATGGTGAAAAATAGTGAGGCTTCCTTTTTACTGTTATAATCAGCAAATACCTTATTTTTTGCTGTAGTGACTTTGACATCCCGTTGATTAATGGTATCCATAGCGGTCTGGTAGTTTTGAGTATTTAAGGCATAGAAGCTGGGATTGTCAAAAGATATTGCTTTATTACCATAAAACGTTAGTCCAACTGTAATTGTTTCTTCTTTTTCAAAGTAGCCAAGATCAAAGAAATCAAAGGTATTATCAGTTATTTGACTTTTTGTCACTCCATTTACAGTAGTTGACAGTGAGTGGGGATTGTCATCAGACCAAGAAATATTAGGAATACTAACATATAGTTGGCTATGAGGGGGAGTAATAACCTGATAAGTTACTGTCACAGAATCTTTGTTTGAGTGGCTATTTCGTTTGGCTACACGTTGATTCAAAGATTTAGCATCTTTATCCAAAAGTTGCGAGGGGGCTCGTTTGAAATAAGTTAAATTTAGACCAGATAGAGCATTTAGGAGATTAGATTGGTTGTCAAGTGTGTTGACAGTAAAGGGAGTGTCTTTGTAAACGCCATCAGTTAATATAGCAAGCTGGGCAGCATTGTTATTTTGATAAATTCTCATGGACTTCTCAGAGTTTAGCTGATAAAACCCATACTTATTAAGATTTAAGCTCCATAAATTGTATTTTATTCCGAAAAGACTATCAGCGATAATAGTATTATTTTGATAACGAAGATTTAAATTAGTACCTTCAGATTTAAATCCTAATCGATCGAGCGTTGAACTTGAGGCTGTATTTCGAATGGATGAAAATTGAGAAATACCGTTGTAGTTGAATTTCATACTGTCATTACCAGTCTGAGACTCGATTCTCTCAGTACGGTAAAAAGTTTTATTAGTTTTTCGGGTATCTGAGACTAGTTTTGTAATTGCGGACATATTTCGAAGATAACCTTCACGACTTGGAAATACCCACTCATTTCCTAAGGCACCGATAACATAGTATGTACTTAGACTAAGCTCAAAGATGCAAAACAAGAATGTGAAATACTGAAAAATAGTTCTAGGAATCTGTTGTCTATAATAGCTAATAAATAAAATGGCGTAGGCCAAGAGAAAAGCAAGGCTTAATAGCCAGGAAGATGGTTCAATGAAGCTGTAGTGAGATCGGAAAATCCAAGTTAATAGGAATCCGGTAGCTAGGACTAAGAAAGACATTAGGAGTCTTAATAAAGAAAACTTTTTGACTCGATTTAGAGTTTCTCCCGCTAAAAGAACACTGAGTAGAGAGAGTAGCCAAGAATAACGGTGGAGAAACATATTAGGCGCATGCATGCCTTGCCAAAATAAATCAAAGGGCTGTATATAGAAGCTAACAATAAATAAGGTGAAAAGTAATAAGTAGCTTAGACGTAATGACAGCTTGATTTCGTTACTAACAAAAAATAGTAAAAAAAGAATCAAAGGTAAGAGTCCTACGTAAATCATCGGAATTGATCCAAATTTAGTGGTATCGTAAGCTCCGATAAGATTTTTAGCAAAGAAATCAAAGTAGTAAGTGGAGTCTGTCAATAAATTTGACACACTTGTAAACTTCTCACCATGAGTAGTCAAATCAAGTAGTGTTGGAAGTAACATTATAGCACTACTAAGACCAGACAATATAGAAACTACACCAAAATCTAAGAAATGGATTATTTTATTTTTCCAACCCTTAATAGATACTAGCTGTATTAAGGTGTAAAGCGTTAAGAAAATGGCCATCATATATCCAAAATAGTAATTTTGAATAAAGAGACAGGTAAGACTAATAAAGTATAATCCACGTTTATTGAATCGTAGTAGAAGGTGTAAACCTAGTATGATGAGGGGGGCTAAAATGAAGGCGTCTAACCAGGTGCTAATTTCTAACTGGCTGGTAGCAAAACTCATTAAAGAAAATCCTGTAGAAAGACAAAGGATAAAACTCCTTGACACCTTTGTAAAGAGGTGCTTAAAACTGAAGGCACCAGAGAGCCCTATAAGACCAAACTTAAGTATTGTAATGAAGTAAAAGGCATCGGCCATTTGCTTGACAGTAAAGAAATAGTAAAGCGGTGATAAAAAGGAACCTAAGTAATAGCTGGTTAAGGCGTAAAAGTTGAGACCTAATCCACTTGTAAATGTGTAAAATAGGCTCCCGTCGCCATGTAATATATTTCTAAGACCAGTGGCGAATATCACATATTGATGAAAACCATCACTCGTTAAAATGGTTTGACTACTACCAGGATAGATATCTTGGCTATAAAGCACCCCTACCATGATCAGTATTGGCAATAATAAAGCGGCTAGGTAAAATAATAATGTTTTATAGTATTTTTTATTTGTCATAATGATACTAAGACAGGTTGGGATATCCCAACCTGCATCTCTTTATAGTTTAATCAGTCCATAGTGCTTTGACTTTAGCTTGAACTTCTTCATTTTCAAGGAATTCATCATAAGTTTCATCAATACGGTCAATAACGCCATTTTTAGAAACGACAACGATGTGGTTCGCTATTGTTTGAATAAACTCGTGGTCATGACTGGCAAAGATAACAGATTCTTTGAAATCACGGACACCATCATTTAGACTTGAGATTGATTCCAAATCCAAGTGATTAGTAGGGTCATCTAGAAGAAGGACATTGGATTTCAAAAGCATGAGTTTAGAGAGCATAACACGTACTTTTTCTCCCCCTGAGAGGACATTGACAGATTTCTTGACTTCATCTCCTGAGAAGAGCATACGCCCAAGGAATCCACGCAAGAAGGTATCATCATCCTCCCCTTTTTCTGCGAATTGACGAAGCCATTCAAGGATTGATTCACCGGATGCAAAGTCTTTAGAATTGTCTTTTGGAAGGTAAGAACGGCTAGTTGTAACACCCCATTTGATTGTACCTTCATAGTCGATATCATCAGCTAGGGCACGAATTAAAGCAGTGGTTTGAATATCGTTTTGCCCGATAATAGCTGTCTTATCTCCTGGACGTAGGATGAAACTAATGTTATCAAGAATGGTTTCACCATCCATCTTAACAGTGAGATTTTCAACTGTTAGAAGGTCATTACCGATTTCACGCTCTGCTTTAAAATTGATGAATGGGTATTTACGACTTGATGGAACGATTTCTTCTAGCTCAATTTTATCAAGCATTTTCTTCCGAGAAGTCGCTTGTTTAGATTTTGAAGCATTGGCAGAGAAACGTGCAACAAATTCTTGAAGTTCTTTGATTTTTTCTTCTGCTTTTGCATTACGGTCGGCCTGCAAGCGTGCAGCTAATTCTGAAGATTGTTTCCAGAAATCATAATTACCAACGTAGAGTTGAATTTTTCCAAAGTCAAGGTCGGCCATGTGCGTACATACTTTGTTTAAAAAGTGACGGTCATGGGATACGACAATCACGGTATTTTCAAAATCAATCAAGAAATCCTCAAGCCAAGAGATTGATTGAATATCAAGACCATTGGTCGGTTCGTCAAGTAGAAGTACATCAGGTTTACCAAAAAGTGCTTTTGCAAGGAGGACCTTCACCTTGTCACCATTAGCCAATTCGCTCATGTTTTGATAGTGGAGATCTTCTGAAATATTTAGATTCTGAAGCAATTGAGAGGCTTCACTTTCAGCTTCCCAACCACCTAATTCAGCAAAGAGACCTTCTAGTTCGGCAGCACGAACACCATCCTCATCCGAGAAGTCTTCCTTCATGTAGATGGCATCTTTTTCTTTCATGATATCGTAGAGTCGTTCATTACCCATGATAACAACGTCAATAACACGTTCTTCTTCATAGTCGAAGTGGTTTTGGCGAAGAACAGAAAGACGTTCATCAGGACCAAGAGAAATGTGTCCTGTTGTGGGTTCAATATCACCTGCTAAAATTTTCAAAAAAGTAGATTTACCAGCACCATTAGCACCGATAAGCCCATAAGTATTACCAGGTGTGAAGGCAATATTAACATCATCAAAAAGTTTGCGATCGCTAAAACGAAGCGATACATCCGATACATTAAGCATACATTATCCTTTATTTTTATTCTTATGTACTATTTTACGAGAAATTAGACTTTATTTCAATTGATTTTATAAGGGAGTTATAAAGTCATTTGGTACTCTTTGGTAGTCTTTTTGTAGGCTGAAGCCACGCCCCATAACTGTAGAAGCAGGTATAATGACAATAAAGGCAGTTTCATCTATTTTTTGAATTTCTTCTTGGACTTTTGGAACCTCATGGGTTGATAAGGTGGTCATAATCATATTTTGTGACTGTCCAGTATGTCCACCTAGAGCTGGTATTTTTGTTGCACCTCTATCTGCTACCTTAGTGATATAGTTAATAATTTGTTCGCTATTCTTTGAAATGATTAGAAGATTCCTTGAAGAGTTGAGTCCCACCATCATTTTGTCAATTGTAAGAGAGACAACTCCAAGCGATAGAATGGAATACATAACAGTGTCAGGAGAGAAGGCGATAGCACTAATAGCGACAATGACCCCATCAACAAGAAGTAACACTGTTCCTAGTGGGAGAGGTGTGTATTTATTAAGAATTTGTGTGATAATTCCAGTTCCTCCCGTTGAAGAATTCCCATAGAAGACTATGCCTAGTCCTAATCCTAGTACAATTCCACCAAAAATGGCTGCCAGCATTGGCTGTTTGGTAAGTGTTGGTAATCCCTCAGTTAATTTAATAAAAGTTGGAAAAATGATAGAACCATAGAATGTTTTGAGTAAAACTTCACGGCCTAGAAAACACCAACATAGAATTAATAAGGGGATGGTTGTAGCTAATACGAAGTTAGCATTATTCCAACCAAATAGGGCATTTAAGCTGATAGCTAGCCCTCCTACACCTCCTGAGGCAATATGATTTTTAACTAAAAGTGAATTATAACCGACTGCAGCTATAAATGAACCAATTGTAACTAAAAGTATATCTATTATTCTACGTTTCATATATTATCTCCTAGATATGATATTCTTATTATCAAGCCTTTTTTAGTTTACGTCAAGCAATGACTATTTTGAAAGTATGTACGCTTGTGTTTCACGTGAAACTAGAAAGATAACCTTGACAAAAAAGGATAAAAACATGTAGAATAATAGTCATCAGAAGAGTAGTTCTATCCTTCCTTGTAGAGAGCTGGTGGTAGCTGTAAACCAGTATGAGGGTAGAATGAATGGGCTGAAGAAAATTTGACGATTAACGTGAACACATAAACGTTAGGACTGGCACCCCTTACCGTGCAACTTCTTTGTTGAGAAGATTTGAGATGATAGCTTTAAAAAAAGTTGTCAATTGAGGTGGTACCGCGTATCATAAGTGATTAACGCCCTCACGCATATTTTTGCGTGGGGATTTTTTGTAGTAGAAAGGTATTTATATGACGAAACCTATTATATTGACAGGAGACCGTCCAACAGGAAAACTCCACCTTGGACATTATGTTGGAAGTCTGAAGAATCGTGTCCTTTTACAAAACGAAGACAAATACAATATGTTTGTTTTTTTGGCAGATCAACAGGCCCTTACGGATCATGCAAAAGAGTCAGAAATTATCAAAGAATCAATTGGAAATGTCGCTTTAGACTACCTTTCTGTGGGTTTGGATCCTTCAAAGTCTACTATTTTTGTTCAAAGCCAAATTCCAGAATTAGCTGAGCTGACGATGTACTACATGAACTTAGTTTCTTTGGCACGTTTAGAGCGTAATCCGACCGTTAAGACAGAAATTTCACAAAAAGGTTTTGGAGAATCTATTCCAACAGGCTTCCTTGTTTATCCAATTTCCCAAGCGGCTGATATTACGGCCTTTAAAGCAAATCTTGTTCCTGTAGGAAATGATCAAAAGCCAATGATTGAACAGACACGTGAAATTGTTCGTAGCTTTAATCATACCTATAATTGTGATATTTTGGTTGAGCCAGAGGGAATTTATCCTGAAAATGAAGCTGCTGGGCGTCTACCAGGTTTAGATGGTAATGCTAAGATGTCTAAATCCTTAGGCAATGGCATTTTTCTGTCGGATGATGAAGATACTGTTCGTAAAAAAGTCATGAGCATGTATACCGATCCAAATCATATTCGTGTGGAAGATCCAGGCCAAATCGAAGGTAATATGGTTTTCCATTATCTTGATATCTTTGGTCGCGAAGAGGATGCTGCTACAATTGCTGAGATGAAAGAACATTATCAACGAGGTGGTTTAGGAGATGTGAAAACCAAACGTTATCTTCTAGAAATCTTAGAACGCGAGTTGGCTCCAATTCGTGAACGTCGTTTAGAATATGCTAAGGATATGGGAGAGGTTTTCCGTATGCTTGAAAAAGGTAGTCAAGTGGCGCGTGAAGTTGCAGGACAAACATTGTCAGAAGTAAAAGAAGCTATGGGAATTAATTATTTCTAATTAAATGATTTTAGGAACCTTGAACAATAAGGTTCCTATTTTTTTAAAAAAGGATTTCTTAGGAATCTTATGATAATCTGTTGACAAATCTTTTTAGCATGATATGATATTATCAATTAAAAAATAGACTGGGGTTTTTTGTACCTCCAAGCTTTGAGAAAAGAGGACGATTATAATGTCAAATTGGGACACTAAATTCTTAAAAAAAGGTTACACTTTTGATGACGTATTGCTTATTCCTGCGGAAAGTCATGTTCTACCAAACAACGTTAACTTGCAGACGAAATTGGCTAAAAATTTGACATTAAATATCCCAATCATCACTGCTGCTATGGATACTGTCACAGATAGCAAGATGGCTATTTCAATTGCTCGTGCAGGAGGTTTAGGTGTTATTCACAAAAATATGTCTATTGCCGAACAAGCTGAAGAAGTTCGCAAAGTAAAACGCTCTGAAAATGGCGTCATTATTGATCCATTCTTCTTAACGCCAGAAAATAAGGTTGCTGAGGCTGAGGAATTGATGCAACGTTATCGTATTTCAGGTGTTCCGATTGTTGAGACTCTTGATAATCGTAAATTGGTTGGTATTATTACCAATCGTGATATGCGATTTATTTCTGATTACGATACACTCATTTCAGAACACATGACCTCTGAAAAATTGATTACAGCTCCAGTTGGAACAGACCTTGAAACAGCTGAAAGTATTCTTCATGAGCATCGTATTGAAAAGTTGCCATTGGTTGATGACAAAGGACGTTTGTCAGGACTTATTACTATTAAGGATATTGAAAAAGTCATTGAGTTTCCAAATGCAGCCAAGGATGAATTTGGTCGTCTTTTAGTCGCAGGTGCTGTAGGTGTAACGTCTGATACATTTGAGCGTGCCGAAGCACTCTTTGAAGCAGGTGCAGATGCTATCGTTATTGACACTGCACATGGTCACTCAGCAGGAGTTCTTCGTAAAATCGCTGAAATTCGTGCTCACTTCCCAGAACGAACTTTGATTGCAGGAAATATTGCAACAGCTGAAGGTGCGCGTGCGCTTTATGATGCTGGTGTTGATGTGGTTAAGGTTGGTATTGGACCAGGTTCAATTTGTACAACACGTGTAGTTGCTGGTGTAGGGGTTCCTCAAGTGACAGCTATCTACGATGCTGCTAATGTTGCTCGTGAATACGGCAAAACAATCATTGCTGATGGAGGTATCAAATACTCTGGTGATATTGTAAAAGCTCTTGCAGCTGGTGGTGATGCAGTAATGCTTGGTTCAATGTTTGCTGGAACCGATGAGGCACCAGGTGAAACTGAGATCTTCCAAGGTCGTAAATATAAATCATATCGTGGTATGGGATCAATTGCAGCGATGAAGAAGGGATCAAGTGATCGTTACTTCCAAGGTGCGGTTAATGAAGCAAATAAACTTGTTCCAGAAGGAATTGAAGGTCGTGTAGCTTACAAAGGTTCTGCTGCTGATATCGTATTCCAATTGATTGGTGGTATCCGTGCAGGTATGGGGTATACAGGTGCGGAAGATATTCAAGCTTTACATGACAAAGCTCAGTTTGTTGAAATGTCAGGTGCAGGACTGATTGAAAGTCACCCTCATGATGTTCAAATTACCAATGAAGCTCCTAACTATTCTGCTCACTAAAAGTAAAAAAGTACTTATCGGGAGATAAGTACTTTTGCTTTACACCAAAGTTTACAAAAAATTTACACATCTGACAATCATAGTTTAGATATTTACGTTGTCAGATGTGTAAATTATAAAAAATAAGAAAGCAAGTCTATATATTGACTTGCTTTCTGCTAATACTACCAGCTTCAACTACGAAGGCCTTTAAATCAGGTGGGAGATTAGTCAGGTGGTCAAGTGAAGTTGTTGTCATGAAAGTTTGAACTTCTTTATCAATACTCTCCAATAATTTGAGTTGACGGTGATTGTCAAGCTCACTCATAACATCATCCAGGAGAAGAATTGGAAATTCACCAGTTACATTTCTAATAAGAGCAATTTCAGCCATCTTTAAAGAAAGAATTAAACTACGTTGTTGTCCTTGACTACCAAAAGATGCGTTCATGTCATTAATGTAAAACGTTAAATCATCTCTATGAGGACCAACGCCAGTATTCTTTTTGAAGATATCTCTTTTATGATTTTGCCTAAGTGTAATTAAAAATGCTTGGCGAATACTTTTGTGGTTTTGCAAAGATATATTCGATTCATAGGAGATGTTAAGACGCTCAATTTGATTTGAGAGAAGACTATGGTGCTTGTCAGCCTCTACTTCTAGTTGCTTGATAAAGTCTAGTCTGTGTTCAATAACTCGTGCTCCGAAATCAGCGAGTTGTTCATCTAAAACCGACAAAAAATCAATGTCTACCTTGTCGGTAGATTTGAGATAGGCATTACGCTGTTTGAGGACATGATTGTAATTGGATAGATCAGAGAGGTATACAGGTTTAATCTGCCCTAAATCAATATCTATAAATTTACGTCGTAAGCTTGGGGATCCTTTAACAAGTTGTAAATCCTCAGGAGCAAAGAGCACAACCGTCATATGACCAATATAATCCGATAATTTAGCTTGTTTGAGGTGATTAACCTTAGTTATGCGTCCCTTATTAGATAAACTAATTTCGAGGGGAAGTTTTCCACTACGACGATGGACAATACCGCTCAATTTCAGAGTACTTTGCTGAAATTGAATCAGCTCTTTGTCAGAACGAGTACGATGACTACGTGTTAATGCGAGAAAATAGATAGCTTCAAGAATATTGGTTTTTCCTTGAGCATTACGTCCCAGAAAGATATTGAGATGGGGAGAAAAAGTTACAGAGGCTTCAGAATAATTTCTAAAATGCTGGAGATCAATTTTTTCAAGCCACATAATTAGGTCCCTGGGAAACGAACAGGTTTCCGTTTAGTTTTATTACTTTCTTTTGGTTGCTGTCTTTTTTGGTTCTTTTTATTATCTTGGTTCATTTTTTTTACAATGGCTGCAACACGAGCTTTTTCAGCAATCTGTTGTTTATGTTCTTCAATTTCAACCTGTGTAGGAGCCACGATAGTAATTTGAAGTTCTTGAGATGGGATTGTGATAATATCTCCATGACGAAGTTTTTTTCCACGACGTTTTTCATCTTCACCGTTGAATAAAACGGTATTGTTAGCTAAAAAACCTTTAATAGCTCCGCCACTATGAATAATGCTTAGTTCTTTGAAAAGTGCTTGCAGTGTGATGTAGTCATCAAATAATTTGTATTCCATAGTACCTCAACTTTCTCTTGAGATAAGATAGCATAAAAATGGTATAATTGAAAGCATAAACTTTTTAGAGGTTATCAATGAAAATTGCTGATGGTGTCCATGTACACTTCATTCCAACACAAAAATATAAAACTAACCGTATCGTTTTTCGAATGACGGCTTCTTTGAACAAACAAACGATTGCTAAACGAGCTTTAGCTTCACAAATGTTGGCTACAGCCAACCAGCCCTATCCAACAGTGCAAGCTTTCAAAGAGAGATTAGCCTCTCTATATGGAACACAGTTGTCAACTAGGGTGTCAACGAAAGGCTTGACACATAGCGTTGACATCGAGTTGACATATTTAAAAGAGGCTTTTATCCCTTCTGATAATGGATTGTTTTGGGAAGTCCTAGGATTTCTAAAAGATTGTCTTTACAAGCCTTTGTCAAGAGTAGCTCAATACCAAAATAAAGTATTTGATATAGAAAAGCGAAACTTGATGACTTATCTGGATGTTGACAATGAAAATAATTACTATTATAGTGAGGTTAAAGGAAGGAAACTTTATTTTGTAAACGAAGGATTGAAAGTTCCTAAATATGGTCAATCGGAACTTGTTGATGTAGAGACTTCATATACAGCTTTTCAAGAGTTTCAAAACATGTTGACAAAGGATCGTATTGATATCTTTATGGTTGGAGATTTTGATGAGTATCAAGTATTACAAGGGTTACATAGATTTCCTTTAGAGGGACGTCAAGTTGATTTACAGTTCAGCTATAGTCAGCCTTTTTCCAACGTCGTAAAAGAAAAAATAGAACCTAGACAAAGTAGTCAATCTATTTTACAGTTGGGATATCAGTTTACTTGTCAATATGGTGATAAAGATTATTTTGCTTTGATTGTATTCAATGCGATGTTTGGTGAATTTGCTCACTCAGTTTTATTTACAGAGATTCGAGAAAAAGAAGGATTAGCATATTCAATTAGTAGTCAACTTAATGTTTTTACAGGTTTACTTGAAGTTTACGCTGGGATTGAAAAAGATAATAGAAATCAAGCTATCCGAGGAATTAGTAGAGAATTGAATAATATTAAACTTGGGCGTTTTTCAAGCTCTCTATTAAATCAGACAAAGAAAATCATACGAATGAATGCCCTTCTTTCTGAGGACAATGCGTTAACATTAGTTGAACAATGTTTCAATAAGGTTATTTTTGAAGATAAAAGTCTTTCATCAGAACAGTGGTTAGATAATATGGAAAAGGTTACTAAAAAAGATGTTTGCCGTGTGGCACGTCAAGTCAAACTGCAAAGTTTGTTCTTTTTAGAGGGAGTGTCTTAGAATGTCTGCTTTAAAAAAACGTTATTATCAAAAGATTGATGAAGAGATTTATTCAGCAACCTTAGATAATGGCTTATCTTTATCTATTATCAAGAAAAAAGGATTCTTAGAAAAAGCTGCTTTTCTATCAATAAATTTTGGATCAATAGATAATTGCTATTATCTTGATGGAGAGTTACAAACCTATCCTGCTGGTATTGCACATTTTCTTGAACATAAATTATTTGAGGATGAGCAAGGAAAAGATGTAACATTGGATTTTGTCAAACTTGGAGCTGATGTTAATGCTTTTACAACCTTGGACAGGACAACTTACTATTTTTCTACACTTGACAACTTTGAGGAGGCATTAGGCCTCTTACTTAAATTTACGTCAGGTTTTACAAGCTCTGAAAAATCTGTCAATCACGAGAAAAAAATTATCGAACAAGAGATAAATATGTATCAAGATGACCCTGATTATAGAGCTTATCTAGGTTGTTTGCAAAACTTGTATCCAAATACCATATTAGGTCAAGACATTGCTGGAAATAATGAAAGTATTGAAAAAATTACTGTAGAGGATTTGAAGAATAACTTTGATTGTTTTTATAGGCCAGAAAACTGTCATCTTGTCTTAGTAGGTGATTTTGATGTTGATGATGTTTACACATTTGTAAACGAAAGACAACGAAGGTTGACAGAGTTGAAAACGATAGTAGAAAAAGAAAAAAACTCATTGAGGCCGAGATCAAAAAAAGGGACAATCTTCAAATGGAGGTGTCTATCGCCAAATTAGCCGTGGGTTTTAAAAGTGCTACTTTTTCTGACAGTCGTATGAGAGAAAATTTACTAGTACAATTATTATTTAATTTATTGTTTGGGTGGACGTCTCCCTACTATCAAAATTGGTACTCTGAAGGAAAAATTGATGAATCTGTATCAATTGAATACGAGGTCTCTAATCGATATTCGTTTGTCATTATAACTATGGACACCGTAGAACCTATAAAAATGTCAAGTCTAATTCGTCAAGTAATGACGTCAGCGGACAAAAAAGATTGTTGACAGAAGAAGCGTTAGATTTACAAAAAAAAGCTTTGTATGGTGAATTCTTACGTAGTTTAGACAATATCCAGGGGTTAGGAAATCAATATTTAGCATTCTTAGATAATGACAAAACTTATTTTGATTTAGGACAGGAATTGATGAGTATTACTTCTAAGGAACTAAAGGATTTTTTGAATCATTACTTGTCAAATATGGTAATTACCGACTTTGTTGTATTCCCCAAATAGGTAATTATTTGTTATAATAGAAGCACTAAAAAAGAAAATATTAGAAAGGGGAAAAATGAAGTTATATTCTCTTGGTGAGCAGTTACGTGCGGCACGAACAAAGAAAAAATTAAGTTTATATGATGTGGAGAAACTTACTGGAGTTGAAGCACAGTTTCTTTTAGCTATGGAAATGGATCAACTTAAAGCTTTACCAGAGGAAATTCAGCAAGAGGCGCTTGAAAAGTATGCTACCTTCGTAGGTTTGGATGGTAAACGTTTGTATGAAGAGCAGAGACAGAAGGAGCGACGATTAGCAGAAAAGAAGAATCAATCTAATCGTAAGGAAGACAGCTTAGATGCAAAAACTCCCATGTCACGCTTTTCTAAGCATAAACGTGAAGAAAAAAGAAAATCCACATACCTCCCCTTACTAATTCTCAGTGCAGTTTCGTTGCTTATTATCTGTTCGGTTGGTTATATCATTATTAGACATCTTTCTAATCAACCTCAGGTGATTAAGCTCAATACTATTTCAACAGCTAATCACCTATCAGTAGCAGGAAAAGCTAAATCGTCTAGAAATATTTCTGAAGTTACGGTTTCTGGAGCAAATGTTAAAACAACTACGCAAGGTAATCAATTAATGGTTGACCTTTCTAATGTTGCTTCTTCTGTGGTTTTAGGTGTGGAGTTGTCTGGAAATAACGAAGATACATGGTTTTCTGTAGATAACTCAGATGTTTCAGAGAGTTATCTTCTTTCAAAAACAAAAAAATCAAAATATTCCTTAGATCTTTCAGATAAAACGAGAACGACTCAAATTACCATTGCACAATCTTCAAAAGTAACCGTAAAGATAAATGGTGAGTCTCTTGATTTGTCTCAATTAGATAAAAACAAACCTAGTTACCTAACTTTAAAAATTCAATAGAATCGAGAAGAAATGTTCAAAAAAGAAAATTTACCTAATCTGCTAACCCTCGCTAGAATCATTTTAATCCCTGTCTTTTTAGTGATGACATCACTTGCTAGAAATAACGTAATGCATATTGCTGCAGCGATTGTTTTCGCAATTGCAAGTTTTACAGATTATTTAGATGGGTATTTGGCAAGAAAGTGGCATGTTGTTACTAATTTTGGAAAATTTGCAGATCCATTGGCAGATAAGATGTTGGTGATGTCAGCTTTTATTATGCTTGTTGGTATTAATCAAGCACCTGCATGGGTTGTTTCAGTTATTATTTGTCGAGAGCTAGCTGTTACAGGTCTCCGTCTTCTATTAGTTGAAAACGGGGGGACAGTTCTTGCTGCGGCTATGCCTGGTAAGATAAAAACAGTGACACAGATGCTATCTATTATTTTGTTATTGTGTCATGTGAATCTTATAGGAATGATTATGCTTTATGTAGCTTTATTCTTTACGATTTACTCAGGCTATGATTATTTCAAAGGTGCAGGATTCTTATTTAGAGACACTTTTAAGTAGTACGATAAAACAATGATTGAAATAAAAAATTTAAAGTTTAAATATAATCAAGACCAGACATCTTATATTCTTGATGATGTGTCGTTTCACGTGAAACCTGGAGAGTGGCTATCCATTGTTGGTCATAATGGTTCCGGAAAATCCACGACAGCACGTCTTATTGATGGACTACTGGTGGCTGAATCAGGTCATATTATTGTGGATGGACAAGAGTTGACAGAGGATAATGTTTGGGAGATTCGTAATAAGATTGGTATGGTCTTTCAAAATCCAGACAATCAATTTGTTGGGGCAACCGTTGAAGATGATGTTGCTTTTGGTCTTGAAAATAAAGGAATTGCTTATGAAGAGATGGTTTCTAGAGTTCAAGAAGCTTTATCTTTTGTAGGTATGTTGGAGTTTAAGGATAGAGAGCCAGCTAGATTATCTGGCGGTCAAAAACAACGTGTGGCCATTGCAGGGATTATTGCTATGAGGCCGTCTATTTTGATTTTGGATGAGGCAACTAGCATGCTTGATCCAGAAGGACGCCAGGAATTGATTCAATCCATTAAGGATATTCGCCAACAATATGGAATGACTGTTTTATCAATTACTCATGATCTTGATGAGGTGGCAATGAGTGACCGTGTTTTGGTTTTGAAGAAAGGTAAAGTGGAGTCTATTTCAAGTCCTCGTGAACTATTTAGTAGGGGCTCAGAATTGGTAGATTTAGGTTTGGATATCCCTTTCAGTGCATTATTAACTCAAAAGCTAAGAAATAAAGGTCTGATAGATTGTGAAGACTATCTGACAGAAAAGGAATTGGTAGAACAATTATGGGAATCTCTCTCGAAAATGTAAGTTATACTTATCAAGCGGGTACTCCTTTTGAGGGGCGTGCCCTTTTTGATATGACAACCACAATAAAAGATGGTTCATATACAGCCTTTATTGGACATACAGGAAGTGGTAAGTCAACCATCATGCAGTTGTTGAACGGACTTTATTTACCAACTAGCGGTCACGTCCAAGTTGATGATACTATTATAACTAGTCAATCCAAGAATAAGGAAATAAAGCCAATCCGTAAAAAGGTCGGGTTAGTTTTTCAATTTCCAGAAAGTCAGTTATTTGCAGAAACTGTTTTAGAAGATGTTTCTTTTGGACCTCAGAACTTCGGTATTTCTAAAGAGGAGGCAGAGCAGCGTGCTATTGAGAGTCTAAAATTAGTTGGTCTTCCAGAGGAGTTTTATAAACAGAATCCTTTTGATTTATCAGGAGGACAAATGCGACGTGCTGCTATAGCGGGTATTCTGGCTATGCAACCAGATATTCTAGTGTTGGATGAACCTACTGCTGGTCTTGATCCTCAGGGACGAAAGGAATTAATGACACTATTTAAACAATTACACCTTTCTGGAATGACAATTGTTTTAGTGACCCACCTGATGGATGATGTTGCTGATTACGCAACAGCTGTAAACGTTATGGAAAAAGGACATTTAGTATTGTCAGGAGCTCCTAAAGAAGTTTTCCAACAGGTCACCTTACTTAGAGAGAAGCAATTAGGCGTTCCAAAAATTACAGAGTTTGCGTTACAGCTACAAAAAAAAGGTTATCACTTTGAAAGTCTTCCCATTACAATGGAGGAATTCGTAGAGGTATTAGCTAATGGATAAGTTAATTATTGGACGTTATATTGTCGGAAACTCTTTCATACATAGATTAGATCCTAGAAGTAAATTATTAGCCATGTTGGTTTACATTGTTATTATCTTTTGGGCCAATAATCCTTTGACTTATGTCATTATAACCCTGTTTACACTTTTCTTGGTTATCTTATCTAAAATTAAGCTTGGTTTTTTCTAGATGGTATTAAACCGATGATTTGGATTATTTTATTCTCTACGCTGTTTCAAGTGTTTTTCAATACAAAAGGGAATGTGCTTTGGTCTATTGGCTTTTTAAAGATTACTGAGGTTGGGTTAAATCAAGGATGGATGATTTTTCTTAGATTTATTCTTATTATTAGTTTTTCTACTTTGCTTACTCTAACGACAACACCTTTAAGCTTATCTGACGCCGTTGAATCTCTTTTAAAACCTATGACTGTTTTTAAAGTACCAGCACACGAAATTGGGTTAATGTTATCTTTAAGTTTACGTTTTGTACCAACTTTGATGGATGATACGATGCGAATTATGAATGCTCAAAAGGCGCGTGGAGTTGACTTTGGTGAAGGAAATATTATTCAAAAGGTACGCTCAATTATACCAATATTAATTCCTTTGTTTGCATCTAGCTTCAAACGGGCAGATGCTCTGGCGATTGCTATGGAAGCACGAGGCTATCAAGGTGGCGACGGCCGAACAAAATATCGTCGACTTTCATGGAATGGCCGAGATACTTTATCCATTGTTGCTATTTTAGCTTTGGGGGTAATACTTTTTTATCTTAAGAGTTAAGTGGTTAATATATATAAACTAGGTCTTAAGACCTAGAACCATTGAAAGAACGCCCAAGTTGGCGTTCTTTTTCGTCTAATCCCAAACTGCCTGTAATATTTTTAATATCCCTAACAAGTGGATGTTATATTTGCACGGTATGATAGTTACATGGTTATAGTTCTTCAGCTTAATCTGGAATGAAAAATTCCCATATAGACTAAGCCATTTTATTTGCTTATTAGTCATCACCAAATAAAATAATAAAATATCATTGGCTAATATGGACTGAACTATAGATAGATAAAGGAGCATCATCATGCAAACAAAGAATACATCTAACACTAAAAAATTGGGTCTTTTTGGACTTGTTACAGTGGCAACGCTTGGGGCAACAGCTTTAGCTAATGCAGAAACTTACACAGTTCAAAAAGGTGATACCCTTTCAGCTATTGCCAAGAAGAATGGTACTACTGTCGATGAAATTGTTTCAAAAAATGGCATTCAAGATGCCAATAAGATTTCCGTAGGTCAAAACTTAACAATTAATGAAACTACAGAAGAGACTACAGAAGCCTCAGCTACGCCAACTACAACTGAAGCAGTTGCTGAATCAGCACAATCGGCAGAGTCTACACAAAGTGAAAGTACTCAAACAACAAATACAAGTCTTTCTTCCTCAGAGGCAGCTGCCAAGGAAGAAATTGCTCAACGTGAGTCAAGCGGTAGCTATACAGCTCAAAATGGCCAATATTATGGACGTTATCAATTGGCTGCCTCATATTTAAATGGGGACCTATCTCCTGAAAATCAAGAGAAAGTAGCGGATAATTATGTAGCAAGCCGTTATGGTTCATGGACTGCAGCTCTAGCTTTCTGGAATGCTAACGGTTGGTATTAAGCTAAAACCTCATACAAATATGAAGAAAATGCCAGATTTTTGGCATTTTTTTATTTAAATGATAAATCATTGTAACATTAGACACATTACAAATAATGCACAGTAATATTACTAAGTTATGATGAATGTGGCTAGAATAAACTAGGAGGGATTTATGTTTAAAAAAAGTTATAAAGGACGTCGTGTCAAATTAGCAGCAAAAAAATCATTGACAGTGCCAGTAGCAATTGTAACAAGTTTTATTGTCGTTTTGGCAGTATCTCTTTCTACACTAATCAATAAGGGATTGGTTAATGCATTTTCAGATTCTGTTACACCGACTCCTTCACCAACGTCAACAGCGACAGAATCAACAGCAGATTTAGTCAAATCATCAACTATTAGCTCCAACAAAGAGAAAAAAGCTAACAAAGAAAACGTTGAAGAAAGTAAGCCTCAATCTGAGACAACAAGTGAAACAGTAGAAACACCTCAACAGTCTCAGCCAGAGACTACTACAACAAGTACTGAAACTACACAAACTTCAGATAAAGGGACAACACCTGCAGTTGCTGCGAGTGGCAATGGCTCAGTTATCCTTTCGAATGGCAATACTGCAGGAGAAATCGGCTCTTACGCCGCAGCACAAATGGCGGCTGCCACTGGCGTCCCTCAGTCAACTTGGGAGTCAATTATTGCGCGTGAGTCAAACGGTGATCATACCGTAGCAAATGGTTCAGGAGCATCGGGTCTTTTCCAAACAATGCCAGGATGGGGCTCAACAGCAACTGTTGAGGACCAAATTCAATCGGCTTTGAACGCCTATAATGCGCAAGGATTGTCAGCTTGGAATTACTAAGAAATTAAAGAAGTTGGGAGGAGACTCCCAGCTTTTTATTCTAGATGTAAGTAAGAGTCGTTTTATAGGGTTTTAGATTAGATTGTAACTATTATTAGGTAGGAATAGGCCTTTCTGTTATAATAAAAAATGAAAGGTTTGACAATGAAACAAATATTTAAATCAAGAGAGAGATTGTGGGTTAGTCTTTTTATTATTTCTTTTGCTATATTACTGGTTACACCACAGCTATTTACTAGAAAAGTCATTTTAGGATCAGATTCTATATTTCACTATAACAGGTTTTATGAAGCTGCTATGCAATTAAAGAATGGTAATTTTTCTTACTTTCTATCCTTATATGGTTTTCAACAGTCTGGACGTATTGTTAATGCCCTATATGGCCCTTTTTTTGCCTATTTACAAGGAGGGCTTATTTTAATAAGTGGTACTTGGTTCCGTTATCAGATTGTTTCTAGGGTATTGTTACATATATTGGCTGAATCTTCAATGTATGCGTTACTTAAGCAGTGTAAAGTTAAGACAAGCATTGCTTTGTCACTAGGTTTACTATATGCAACGACATTCTCTATTCAATATTGGACGATGCGTCAAGGCTTTTCTAGTTGGGGAGCTGCTCTATTACCCTATTGTTTCATTCCTGCTATTCATTATGTATTTTATCAACGAGTAGATCAAGTTAGACTAGCCCTATCAATGGCTTTAATTTTTCAGATTCATGTGCTTAGTGCTTTAATGCTAGCTATGATGTATCTTCCTTTTTATCTTTACACTTTTGTAAAGGCGACTACTTCTAAAAAAAGGAAACTATTTTAAAAGTCTTAATAGCAGTTATTCTTTTTCTTTTATTGACTGTAAATGTATGGGGGGTGCTTCTTTATCTAAGAGGTGCGAATCATCTTTTAGATCCATTTATCAATAGGGAGATAGGTAAGAATGGAATTGATGGGACAGCAAGATATTGGCTATACACTCCAATATCCTTAATGGTTTTACTCATTTTACAGTTTATTTACGCTATTGTAAATTGGAAAAAACTAGCAAGATGGAAGCGAATACTACATTTTATTTATTTCGTTTTCTTCTTTTTATCAACAGGTCTTTTTCCATGGCAGTATCTGGTAGAAAATGGAAATACTTTTGCTGAGTTGATCCAATTCCCATTTCGCTTTTTTGTTCCAGCTACTATATTGCTGTTGGCGATTACAGGGTTGACTGTCACACGTTTTGTAAATTGGCGAAAAAGTATTGCTGTTTTATTATTTGCCTTTGCAGGGGTTGGGCTAATTCAAAATATAATGGATACTACAGATCGTGTAAAGAGTGCAGCTCAAGATGGTGAACTTATTTCCATTGTTAAACATACTTACGTTGAAGGAGATTATCAGACGATAAGTCTTACCATGAATGACAGTGACCTGTCACAGTTTTTAAATTTAGTTGTCAAATCCACACCAGATTATGTACCTATCTATGGGACAATAGGTAAGCAAAACACTTACGATCTTTATTATGAAAACATTGTTATGAATCAAAGAACCGAAAAGTTAATTAAAGATAACTACCTCGTATTAACTTGGCAAGCTGATGAAGGGGAGGAATTGAATCTACCGATAGTTGTATATAAAGATTCCATCTTGATACTAAATGGTAAAGAACTAGACAAGGATGACTATAACTTGTCAACGATTGGTACGCCGACCGTTTCATCGCAAGAAGGAAAAAATAAACTTGAGTTACGGTATCAAGAACCAGAATGGTTATTTGTAGCAATAAGTGCCCCACTTGTAGTTTTAGGAACAATAGGTTTACAGTGGCTTTACACAAAAATAAGTATAAAAAAGGTTGCCTAGTGGTAACCTTTTTGCATTATTCTTTAATCATGATATAATTAAGCTTGCGTGCTTTTACGCTTCAAAATCGACCTTCAAATCGATATTTGAATAACTAGACCCTTCAAGTCTATGTTAATTTTTATTTGATGGGAGGAGTTATCAATGACTGATAATTCAAAAACACGTGTTGTTGTCGGTATGAGTGGTGGCGTTGATTCATCAGTGACAGCCTTACTTTTAAAAGAGCAAGGCTATGATGTAATTGGTGTTTTCATGAAAAACTGGGATGACACAGATGAATTTGGTGTATGTACAGCAACCGAAGATTATAAAGATGTGGCAGCAGTAGCTGATCAGATTGGTATCCCGTATTACTCTGTCAACTTTGAGAAAGAGTACTGGGATCGTGTATTTGAGTATTTCCTTGCAGAATACCGCGCAGGTCGTACTCCTAATCCAGACGTTATGTGTAATAAGGAAATCAAGTTCAAGGCTTTCCTAGACTACGCTATGACATTGGGAGCAGACTACGTGGCTACAGGACATTATGCTCAAGTTGTTCGTGATGAAGATGGCATTGTCCATATGTTGCGTGGTGCAGATAACAATAAAGATCAAACCTACTTCCTTAGTCAGCTTTCACAAGAGCAGTTGCAGAAAACGATGTTTCCATTAGGACATCTACAAAAGCCAGAAGTTCGTGAGATTGCTGAACATGCAGGTCTTGCAACAGCCAAGAAAAAGGATTCGACAGGAATTTGTTTTATTGGTGAGAAAAACTTTAAAGAATTTCTTAGCCAATACTTGCCAGCTCAAAAAGGTCGTATGATGACTGTAGATGGTCGTGACATGGGTGAACATAACGGACTCATGTATTACACCATTGGTCAACGTGGTGGTATGGGCATTGGTGGCCAAAAAGGTGGCGATAATGCTCCTTGGTTTGTAGTTGGGAAAGATCTTTCGAAGAATATTCTTTACGTGGGTCAAGGTTTCCACCATGAGTCATTGATGTCAACTTCTCTTGACGCTTCAATGATTCATTTTACTCGAGATATGCCTGAAGAATTTGACATGGAGTGTACAGCAAAATTCCGTTATCGTCAACCTGATAGTAAAGTTACTGTAAAGGTTAAGGGTGATAAAGCAGAGGTTATTTTTGCTGAACCTCAGCGTGCGATTACACCTGGTCAAGCCGTTGTTTTCTATGATGGTCAGGAATGTTTGGGTGGCGGTATTATTGACCAAGCCTATAAAGATGGAAAAGTTTGTCAATATATCTAGATGAATGAAGTAAAAAGTATGAGTTCTCAATTTTTTTATGCATTTATGTCCTTCTTTGCCATAATGAATCCCATTTCAAACCTTCCTGCTTATATGGCTTTAGTAGCAGATGATAGTCAAAAGATTTCACGAAAAATTGCATTTAAGAGTCTTTTAATTGCCTTTATAATTGTTACAGTCTTTGTCTTTTCTGGAGATTTGATTTTCAAAGTTTTTGGAATTACAATTGTTTCTTTCAGAATTGCTGGTGGAATATTAGTGGCCGTTATCGGTTATCATATGATTAATGGTAATCATTCACCTAGCTATAAAGGAATGGAGCAGCAAGCAGTAAATTCAGATCCAATGTCTATTGCTATTTCTCCTCTTGCAATGCCGCTTTTTGCAGGACCAGGAACAATTACAACTGCCTTAAGCTTGGCTAATGGAGGTTTGCGGAATCAACTAATAACCGTAGTTGCTTTTGCTCTACTATGTGTCATCACTTATCTCCTACTAAGAAGTGCAAAACAAATTGCAGGCTTCTTGGGAAAAAATTTGATGAAAATTATAACGAAATTTATGGGACTATTACTATTTTCAATAGGTATCCAAATGATTATCACTAGTGTTCAGTCATTAATCAAATAGTGATTTGAATTGACAAAATGATTTGATTTGATACAATAACTTTAACAATAGTCATGATGGTCAAAGCTCATGGGAATTGTGCGTTTTTTGCGTACAGTTTTCTGGAGTTTTGGCTATTTTTGTAGAAAAATATCAGAGAAAGGATAAGGCAGCTGATTGTAAGTCACTGCATAAATCAAAAAAATGTCTTACAGGTTTGATGAAAATTATGATGTAATCGTTGTTGGAGCTGGTCACGCTGGTGTGGAAGCTAGTTTGGCCGCAGCTCGCATGGGTTGTAAGGTTTTACTAGCCACTATCAACCTCGAGATGCTGGCTTTTATGCCATGTAACCCTTCTATCGGTGGGTCAGCTAAGGGAATTGTTGTTCGTGAAATTGATGCCCTTGGTGGAGAGATGGGTAAAAATATTGATAAAACTTATATTCAAATGAAAATGCTTAATACCGGTAAGGGGCCTGCTGTTCGAGCCTTGCGTGCACAAGCAGATAAAGCTTTGTATGCTATGACAATGAAACATACAGTTGAACGCCAGGAAAACCTGACCCTCCGTCAATCAATGATTGATGACATACTTGTTGAAGATGGTAAGGTAGTTGGTGTAAGAACGGCAACAAATCAAAAATATGGAGCTAAGGCAGTTATTGTAACAACAGGAACGGCTTTGCGTGGTGAAATTATCCTAGGTGAGCTCAAATATTCTTCAGGTCCTAATAATAGCCTTGCATCTGTTACATTGGCAGATAACCTGAGGGATCTTGGCCTTGAAATAGGAAGATTTAAAACGGGTACCCCTCCTCGTGTTAAGGCATCATCAATTAATTACGAAGAAACTGAAATTCAACCAGGTGATGAAAAGCCAAATCATTTTTCATTCTTGTCGAAAGATGAAGACTATCTTCAGGATCAAATACCTTGTTGGCTAACTTATACGAATCAAGAGAGCCACGATATTATCAATAATAATTTACACCGTGCACCAATGTTTTCAGGTATTGTCAAGGGTGTAGGACCTCGTTATTGTCCATCAATCGAAGATAAAATTGTCCGATTTGCCGATAAGAATCGTCATCAGCTTTTCCTTGAACCAGAGGGACGAGAAACTGAGGAAGTGTATGTACAAGGGCTTTCAACAAGTTTGCCTGAAGATGTTCAAAAAGAATTGCTTCACTCAATCAAAGGTCTTGAAAAAGCGGAGATGATGCGAACTGGTTATGCGATTGAATATGATATCGTTCTCCCTCATCAATTACGTGCAACACTTGAAACGAAGTTGATTTCGGGTCTCTTTACAGCAGGACAAACCAACGGAACTTCTGGATACGAGGAGGCAGCTGGCCAAGGTCTAGTTGCTGGTATTAATGCGGCTCTTAAAGTTCAAGGTAAACCTGAGCTTATCCTCAAACGTAGTGATGCCTATATTGGTGTAATGATTGACGATCTTGTCACGAAAGGAACCTTGGAGCCATATCGTTTATTAACATCACGCGCGGAGTATCGCCTCATATTACGTCATGACAATGCTGATATGCGCTTGACACCTATTGGTCGAGAAGTTGGTTTGGTTGACGATGAACGTTGGAATATCTTTGAAATTAAGAAAAATCAGTTTGACAGTGAGTTGACACGTCTGTCAAAAGAAAAATTGAAACCTGTCAAAGAAACGAATGAAAAAATTCAAGCCCTAGGCTTTAAGCCCTTGACAGATGCCATGACTGCTAAAGAGTTTATGCGTAGACCAGAGATTGATTATGCCACAGCTACTCAGTTTGTAGGTCCAGCTTCAGAAGATTTGGATGCTAAGATTATAGAGTTGCTTGAGACTGAAATCAAGTACGAAGGGTATATCAATAAAGCTTTGGATCAAGTAGCCAAGATGAAGCGTATGGAAGAAAAGAGAATTCCGAAAAATATTGATTGGGATGCTATTGATTCTATCGCTACTGAAGCTCGTCAAAAATTTAAGAAAATTAATCCTGAGACCATTGGTCAAGCGAGTCGTATTTCAGGGGTCAATCCAGCAGATATCTCTATTCTGATGGTCTACCTTGAAGGCAATAATAAGGCCCGTCGTAAAGTGGACTAACGGTAGTAATGCGTTTAAAAGCCTTTTAATTAGGGCTTTTTTATGTTATAATTACTAGATTAAGAGGTTTTATATGAAAAGATTTCACTTTGCAACGATTCATCTTGTAATGATAGGGTTAATTCTTTTTGGAATTGCTACCATCTTTGTTCGCATTTTAAAATCTGAGTCTGCACTCATTTTTGCGCTTTTTATCATTATGGTAGTGGTTGTTGCCTTATTACATTATCAAAAGACAACATACGAGTCCTTGGAAATAGAACAATTAGATGAACTAAATCAGGATGTTGAAGATTCTTTGAAGACCCTTCTTGGAAAAATGCCTGTTGGGGTAATTACTTTTGATGAGAATGATCATATTGAATGGTTTAATCCTTATGCGAAGCTAGTACTTTCGGATGAAAACGGAAACTTCAATAAGCAATTGGTTGCTAATTTTATTGCTCAGAAGCGTAAAGGATCACCCTCCAATGTGATTACAGTTGGCGAAAACAAATATGCTGCTTTTGTTGACTTTGATAATAAGTTGATTTACTTTATTGATAATGTTTATAATCATGATACGAATACAGACCCAAATATGACACGTCCTGTTATCGGTATTATTTCAGTCGATAACTACGACGATGTGACAGGAAGTTTGCCAGATGCAGATGTTTCAAAGATCAATACATTCGTGGCAGGTTTTATTTCAGAGTTTGCCAAAGCTAAACACATCCATTATCGACGTATTGAAGGTGACCGTTTTTACTTTTTCACTAATTATAGGGTTTTGATGGAGTTCATGAATCAAAAGTTTTCTGTTTTAGATGATTTTCGTCAACAGGCTCAAGAACGTGGTTTACCACTGACACTGAGTATGGGAATCTCATTTGGAACAATTAAGCATGATCAAATCGGACAAGTGGCTTTGCAGAATCTTAACATTGCCCTTGTTCGTGGTGGGGATCAGGCTGTAGTCAAGGAAAATGACGATCACAAAGAATTACTATACTTTGGCGGAGGTTCTGTCTCAACGGTCAAGCGTTCTCGCACAAGAACAAGAGCTATGATGACAGCAATTTCGGATAAGTTGAAAACAGTCGAAAGAGTATTTGTTGTTGGACACCAGAATTTGGATATGGATGCCCTAGGTGCTACTGTCGGAATGGCTCACTTTGCTAGTCAGATTGTTCGAAAGAGCTTTGCTGTTTACGATGAGGAATCTATGAACGCTGATATTGCGCGTGCAGTTAATCGTTTGAAGGAGGATGGACAGTCACCACTGATTACGCTTTCAGAGGCTGAGGAACTGGTTAATCAGAATTCATTGCTGATTATGGTCGACCATTCTAAAGTAAATCTGACTTTATCTAAGAGTTTCTATACTCGATTTAACGAAGTTATTGTCGTAGACCACCATCGTCGTGATGATGATTTCCCTGAAAATGCCGTTTTGACCTTTATTGAAAGTGGAGCAAGCTCTGCTTGTGAGTTGGTTACGGAATTGTTGCAATTTCAAGGGGCTCCAGAGCGGTTAAGTAAAATTCAAGCTTCTATCCTCATGGCAGGCATAATGCTAGATACGAAAAACTTCTCTACTCGTGTAACAAGTCGAACGTTTGATGTTGCCTCATACCTTCGTAGTTTAGGAAGTGATAGTGGAGAGATTCAAACGATTTCGGCTACGGACTTTGAGGAGTATCGACGTATTAATGAGTTGATTTTAGCAGGTGATCGAATTACCAACGATATTATCGTTGCTATGGGTGAAGATCATAAATGCTACAATAATGTTGTCATTTCAAAAGCAGCAGATACGATGCTTGCTATGGCTGGAATCGAAGCCACTTTTGTTATCGCTCGTACAAGCGATTCTACGGTAAATATATCTGCTCGAAGTCATAAAACAATTAATGTGCAACGTATTATGGAAAAGTTAGGTGGCGGAGGGCATTTCAACTTAGCTGCCTGTCAAATAAGAGATTGTGGTGTTGCGCAGGTAAAAATAAATTAATTGAAACTATTATGGGAGAGTTGGCTCCTAAGGAGGACTAAAATGAAAGTTATTTTCTTACAAGACGTTAAAGGAAAAGGAAAAAAGGTGAAATCAAAGAAGTACCGTCAGGTTACGCTCAAAACTTCTTGATTAAAAAGAACCTTGCTAAAGAAGCAACAAACCAAGCCATCGGTGAGTTGAAAGGTAAACAAAAATCTGAAGAAAAACATGCTGCAGAGTTGTTAGCTGAAGCAAAATACGTTAAAGAGCAACTTGAGAAGGAAGAAAATCGTCTTCAATTTACTGAGAAGGTTGGACCAGACGGTCGTACTTTTGGTTCAATTACAGCCAAAAAGATTGCAGAAGGGCTTCAGAAACAATTTGGAATCAATGTTGATAAACGTCATATTGAACTTGAACATCCTATTCGTGCGATTGGTTTGATTGAGGTTCCTGTAAAGCTTCATAAAGAAGTAAGTGCAAAAATTAAGCTTAATATCAAAAATAGTGCTGAGTAAACCTTGACACTATAAGTAAATCTTGTAAAGGAGGGAGTAATTGTGTCAGAACCTCAAGAATTACGGGTACAACCTCAGGACTTAGTGGCTGAGCAGTCTGTTCTGGGTGCTATTTTTATTAATCCTGACAAGTTGATTGCAGTTCGAGAATATATCGAAGCAGATGACTTTTACAAGTATTCCCATCGTGTCATTTTTAAAGCAATGGTGACTCTGTCGGATCGAAATGAAGCCATTGATGCCACGACAGTACGTACCATTCTAGATGACCAAGATGACCTCCAAAATATAGGGGGTATTTCTTATCTTGTAGATTTGGTCAATAGTGTACCCACATCTGCCAATGCTGAATACTATGCTAAAATTGTGGCTGAGAAAGCCATGCTTCGTCGTATTATAAGTAGATTGACAGAGACTGTCAACCAAGCCTATGAGGGTTCAACTGAATCTGATGAAATCATTGCAAATGCCGAAAAAGCCTTGGTGGATGTTTCGGAGCATAGTAATCGTAGTGGTTTTCGTAAAATATCTGAAGTTCTTGATGTCAACTTTAATACTTTGGAGATGCGTTCACAACAAACGTCGGATGTTACCGGATTGCCAACTGGTTTCCGTGATCTTGACAAAATTACAACAGGTTTACACCCTGATCAATTAATTATTTTAGCAGCTCGTCCTGCTGTTGGTAAAACAGCTTTCGTTCTAAACATTGCTCAGAACGTTGGCACCAAGCAAAATAAAGCTGTTGCAGTTTTCTCACTAGAGATGGGGGCGGAAAGTTTAGTAGATCGTATGTTGGCTTCAGAAGGTATGATTGATTCCCATGCTTTACGTACAGGTCAATTGACAGAGCAAGATTGGAATAATGTTATGATTGCTCAGGGAGCTCTGGCCGAGGCACCTATTTACATTGATGATACTCCTGGTATTAAGATTACTGAGATTCGGGCACGGTCTCGTAAATTGTCACAGGAAGTAGAGGGTGGTCTAGGTCTTATTGTCATTGACTATTTACAGTTGATTACAGGGACACGGCCAGAAAATCGCCAACAAGAGGTATCAGATATTTCGAGACAGTTAAAAATTTTGGCCAAGGAGCTCAAAGTTCCTGTAATTGCCTTGAGTCAGTTATCTCGTGGCGTGGAACAACGTCAGGATAAACGTCCTGTGTTGTCTGATATCCGTGAGTCAGGATCTATCGAGCAGGATGCCGATATTGTTGCCTTTTTATATCGTGAGGATTACTATCGAAAAGAAGGCAAAGAACCAGGGAACGAGATTGAAGATAATACAATTGAAGTTATTCTGGAGAAAAATCGTGCTGGAGCGCGTGGAACGGTTAAATTGCTATTTCAAAAAGAGTATAATAAATTTTCATCGATTGCTCAGTTTGAGGAATCATAACTTTCAGATTTAAGGAGATATATATGAGTGATGCATTTGCAGATGTTGCCAAGATGAAAAACATCAAGGAAGCTATTAAGGCCCATGAAGGTCAGTTGGTGGAATTGACCCTAGAGAATGGTCGTAAACGTGAAAAGAACAAGATTGGCCGTTTGACGGAAGTCTATCCATCGTTGTTTATTGTTGAATATCAAGACTTCAGTTCTCAAGCAGGAGCTATTAACAATAGTTATGTTGAGTCTTATACTTATTCAGACATCTTAACTGAAAAGACCCTTATTCGCTATTTGAGTCCTGAGGAACAGGCTGAAATTGAGAATAAATAATAAAAAGCCTTTACTTGGGCTTTTTTTCGTGGTAAACTATTAAAGTATGTGAAATAATAGCAGGATAAAATGAAGCTCGTCAACAGGAAGTCAGCTAAAAAAGTAACCTTTGCTGTTTGGGCGAAGTCTTTCTGAACGAATCAGGTTTATCTAAAACGTTATTTCCTAAAAAATATTTTTTATAGGAGGACATTATTAATGTCACGTTATACAGGTCCATCATGGAAACAATCACGTCGCCTTGGTTTCTCACTTACAGGAACAGGTAAAGAATTGGCACGTCGTAACTACGTACCAGGTCAACACGGTCCAAACAACCGTTCAAAACTTTCAGAATACGGTTTGCAATTGGCTGAAAAACAAAAACTTCGTTTCTCATACGGTTTGGGTGAAAAACAATTCCGTAACTTGTTCGTACAAGCTACTAAAGTTAAAGGTGGAACACTTGGTTTCAACTTTATGGTTCTTTTGGAACGTCGTCTTGACAACGTTGTTTACCGTCTTGGTCTTGCAACTACTCGTCGTCAAGCACGTCAATTCGTAAACCACGGTCATATCCTTGTTGATGGTAAACGTGTTGATATCCCATCATACCGCGTTGAAGTTGGTCAAGTAATTTCAGTTCGTGAAAAATCAGCTAAAGTTCCTGCTATCCTTGAAGCAGTAGAAGCTACTATCGGACGTCCAGCATTCGTATCATTTGATGCTGAAAAACTTGAAGGTTCATTGACACGTCTTCCAGAACGCGATGAAATCAACCCAGAAATCAACGAAGCACTTGTCGTTGAATTCTACAACAAAATGCTTTAATTTTAAGATTATTGTATCAAAGCCCATTTTTATGGGCTTTTTTGTTTATCTTAAATCATTGATTTCTAGGTTTTTTCAGTTACAAGTTCCCTGAAACCATTTCATGGAATGAGACGGCTTTTCTGTTTTCTAATATTAAAAATCCCCTAGTCTATCTAATACAAGTGACTAGGGGTTCGAAATATTATGATAGATGACTTTGAGGTATTGATTATTTATTATCCAATCCACCTTCAAAATCTGCTGAAACATTCTCAACGTAGTTAGTGAAGTAGGTTTCAAAATCTTTTTTTAGTTGGTCGTACTCCTCTTCGGAGTAATCTCTATCCTCTATATAAGCCTGAAATCTAGGGATTTTCAAATCTTTTTGGAGACGCTGGATTACTTCTGTCTTTGTCATAAAAACCTCTCTTTCACACTTTATTTTACCATATTTTAAATCGAATAAAGCATTTAGGTTGTTTTGGAGTTTTACTTTTGATATACTGTCAAAGTTACTCAAGAAGGGAGATATAATGTCTATTATTACACTCATTTTAGCTGGGATTGTTGCTTTGGAACATCTCTATATCATGTATTTGGAAACTTTTGCGACGCATTCGGACACGACTAGTCGTGTTTTCAATATGAGCAAAGAAGAACTTCAACGTGATTCTGTTACAAACTTATTTAAAAATCAAGGGATTTACAATGGTTTGATTGCTGTGTTCCTCTTGTATGGTATTTTTACAAATAGTCAACTACTTGTAACGATTTTTGTCCTTAATGTTTTCTTTGCTGCTGTTTATGGTGCTGTAACTGCTAATAAGAAAATTATTTTAACTCAAGGTGGACCTGCAATTTTGACCTTGTTTTCACTTATTATCCCTTTATTTTAGGGACTTAATTGTAGAAGAAAAAAGCTGCTTTAACCATTGAGATGGTTAAAGCAGCTTTTTGTGTACTTCTATATATTGCTTTATTGAGGAATAAATCGTAGAAGAAAGTCTGTCATTTCTTGAGGAGATTCTTTTTTTCCTTTATTTATCCAGGCTTGACAAGCGCCAAAAATAGCATGCGCAAAATAAATACTGGCATAGTCTTTCTCGAATCCTTTGAGAGCCCTTTCTTCAGCAGTAGGGACAATGAAGTCCTCAGCTATCATACGCTGAAGTTTATGTATCAGAAAATCTTGAATTTCTTTTGATCCATTTGTAGACAATAGAGCTGACAGGAGCTTTTCACGAGTGAGAAAATCAAAGATTTCGAGAAAGGCTCCCTCTTTCTTTCCTTCATATTTATCAAAGATGTATTCTAGTTTATGAAAAAGCTCTTTTTGATAACTATCAATCATCTCATACTTATCTTTGTAGTGAGTATAGAAACTAGAACGGCTAATCCCAGCTGTTTGAACTAGACGAATAGTTGTAATCTCATTGAAATCTTGGTCCTTAAGACATATTACTAAAGCATCTAAAAGTGCTTTTTTAGTTTGCTCGCGCCGTTGATCTTGTGTCATATGTTTCTCCTTTTATACACTTTTAGACGTTGTGTCCAAAAAATAATTCTTTAATATTGATTTTCATATAAATGAGTTTATAATTGATTATATCATAAAAATAAACACACTGTCTAAAAAGGAGAAATATGTTAGCAGAATTAAAGGCTCTTCTTAAAAGTCCAAAGCTATGGATAACTATTATTGGGGTCTCATTGATACCCGCTTTGTATAATCTAATCTTTTTATCTTCTATGTGGAATCCTTATGGCAATGTCAAACATTTGCCAGTGGCGGTAGTAAATAAAGATAAGAGTGCTAGTTTTCAGAATAAAACTCTAAATATTGGTCATGATATGGTAGACAATATGTCTAAAAATAAAAATCTGGACTATCATTTTGTGACTGAAAAGGAGGCACAAAAAGGAATAGATGATGGTAATTACTATATGGTGATTACTTTCCCAGAAAACCTCTCAAGTAATGCAGCAAGCCTTTTGACTAATGATCCTAAGAAACTGGAAATTTCTTATCAAACAACAGCAGGACATAGCTTCGTTTCTTCAAAAATGAGCGATTCTGCCATATCTAAGTTAAAGGATACCGTTTCTAAAAATATTACATCAACTTATGTTGGAGCTGTCTTTAAGAGCATGTCTCAACTTCAGGGTGGTATGGGAACTGCAGCGAATGGGGCCAGTCAATTATATGCAGGTGCAGGTGCACTTCAATCTGGAAGTCAAACCTTATCAAATGGCCTAGGAACTCTTGCTGGTTCGACACAAACATTGGCGACAGGTGTAGATACCTTGAGTTCAGGCGCATCTGCTTATACTTCAGGTGTGTCAACTTTGTCAGGTGCTTTGTCACAGTTAAATAGTAACTCTGAGGCTGTCAATTCTGCTGCAGGTCAATTTGCTTCAGGTGCAGAAGCTATGAACGCTCTGGTAACTGGTGCAGATTCTTTGTCTACAGCACTTAGTCAAATGGCTACAGCAACAAGTTTATCTGAAGAACAGCAAGCACAGTTGTCAACCTTGTCAACTAATTTAACTGATTTGAATACAGCAATTCAAAATCTTAATACAGCAGTAAGTAATACATCATTACCTAGTGGAACATCAACAACATCAGTAGATACAAGTTCAATAGCGACTTATCTTTCAAATATCTCTTCTGCAGCTAGCTCTATAGCCACAGCTAGTGCCACTGACAAAGCGAACGATTTAGCTGCGGTACAAGGAACAGCTGCATATCAGAGCTTGACAGCAGATCAACAAGCAGAGATTACATCAGCAATTAGTAATGCAGGATCGACAGCTAGTAGTTATGCTTCAACTATTGCAACAGATGTGTCAAGTATGTCAACAGCTTTATCTAGCTTGACAGGTACGACAACTACAGGTAGTGGAGATTCAAGTAATTTAGCTACTTTACAAACGTCGATTTCAGGTATTGCTAGTTCAGCCAATGCCCTTCTTCCAGCAGCCTCATCGACTGTATCATCAATGCAATCTAATATTGCTAGTCTCAATTCAGTACTTGTCAATCAATTGTCACCTGGAGCAAGTCAGGTTGCCTCAGGTGTGTCAACAGCTCAAAGTACTTTAGCTACAGGTGCAAGCAATCTCTCAACAGGTTTGTCAACCTACACAGGTGCTGTGTCAACAATTGCCAGTGGCGCTCAAACTCTAGATGCTAATAGTAGTAGCTTGTTGTCTGGATTTGCCAGTCTTCAAAATGGTACAAATGCTCTCAATACAGGTGCCCAACAATTAGCAACCGGAGGAAATACTTTGACAAGTGGATTGACAAGTCTGTCAACAAACCTATCTACATTGTCTGACTCGTTAAATAAGGCTAATCAGCAACTATCTCTTGTTTCGGTAAAATCAGACAATGCAAAAATGGTTAGTGCTCCGCTCAATGAGAAGAAAACAGATAAGGATAAGGTTGACACAAATGGTGTGGGAATGGCTCCGTATATGATTTCTGTTTCTCTTATGGTTGTAGCTCTTTCAACCAATGTCATCTTTGCTAAGAGTTTGACAGGAAGAAACTTTACTAGCCGTTTTGACTGGGCTAAGAATAAGTTATTTATCAATGGTATTATTACGACAATGGCTGCTATTGCCCTTTATATTGCTATTCGATTTGTGGGGGTTGTACCAAATCATCCATTAGCTACATTTGGTATGATTCTCCTTGCAGCATGGACTTTGATGGCTCTGGTTACAGCCCTTGTAGGTTGGGATGATAGATATGGTGCATTTGCTTCCATGATTATGCTACTTTTGCAGCTAGGTTCTAGTGCAGGAACTTATCCGATTGAACTAAGTCCTAAGTTCTTTAAGGTCGTTCAACCATTCCTACCAATGTCTTACTCCGTGTCAGGTCTTCGTCAAACGATTTCTATGACAGGACAAATCTCAAATCAGGTACGCATGCTATTCATTTTCTTACTTATTTTTGTAGTTGTAGGTATTGTTATTTATAGACCAAAGTCTGAGAATGTATAAACTAAAAGTCAGCTCTAATTAGAGCTGACTTTTTTACGTTATTCGATGTAGATATCACCTAGATCAGAGGTAATGGTAAGTGTGTTGTCTTTTGAGTTCTTAAGGTTATTCGTAATCTCTGTTTCTCCCGAATGACTGTCAGCTTGAACATTAACAGTATGATTTTTAAGACTTATTTCAACGTCACCTGAAGTAACATCAAGCTTGTTATGCCCATTAAATACCAAGTTGTTACCGGTATAATCCCCTAATGTAATAGATAAATCAGAGTTAGCGAAAAGCGTATCATTACTTTCAACACTACCGACAGCAAGATGGGCCTTTAAGTTATTAACAGTCATCTCGGTAAATGTTAGGTCACCTACTTTAAGGTCAATATTTGACTGTTTAATTGTGCTATTATTTAAATCTAAATTTCCAGATGCCAAATCTGCCTTTAGAAAATCAATCGTTTGTTTTTTAGGGAGTGTAATGATTATGGTATTGCTTTCGTTGAGAGTAGATAGATTTATTAAATCTTTTAATCCGAATAAGTTGAAATGATTATGGGAAGTTAGAGATTTATCAGAATAATTCTCGTTGATGCTTAATTGACGTTCCTTTACAGTAATGTCAATTGGATTTTTCTTTTTTGATAATAAGTGATAGTTGCTTTACTAACATTTCCAGTTTTAATAAGGATATTGTAGCTGTTACTTTTTATATCCATTCGATTGAAGTCGTTAACTTCTTTCTTTACAAAATCCAGATCATTTTTGGGCTGATTTTGTAAATCAGTTAAGGCTCCATGGCTGTAGCCCCAAATTGCTAATCCCCCACCTAAGAATACAGAAATGAGAGATATTCCAAGGACGACTTTTTTCCAAGTTTTCATGATTTTCTTCCTTTCCTGATGAGCCATTTAATCAATAGAGTAATTAGCTTTACAATAAGTTTACAGATTTCAAATGAAACCAAAAGTAGTAAGAGCGCTCCCCCAAACATCAACAGTCCTAGACCTACTCCAAACAGTGTTGAAGCCAGTGAAACACTTAAGAGAGAGAAGCTTGTAAAGAAAGTGTAAACACCACTAATGAGTAAGGCAAAGGTAAGAGCTAAGGCAGTCACTATGACTGCGAAAATAATCATAAGAAGTGTCATTAGCATAGCTAAGAAGAATAGTAAAATTGGTAAGGCGACTGGACTGGCTAAAACAGCTAGGATAGCAATCCAAAGGATAGTCGTTTTATTGCGTAAGCTGCTCTTATCCTCAATAATCTTTTCATCAAGCAGACGAGTGATGACTTCATGAGCGGCTTCCTTAGGTGTACCCAATTCTGCAATAACTTGAGCTTCATTTTCAGGTCCAGCCTCCTCAAAGTACTCCATAAAATATTCTAGAGCTTCTTCGTAGTCCTTTTGTGGTAATTTTCGTAGATATTTTGTTAATTTGGCTAGATATTCAGTCTTTGTCATGTCTTAATCTCCCTTCCACAATACCGTCCAGAGTTTCTTTATAGGTTAACCATTCCTTATTAAGAAATTCTAACTGTTCTTTTCCCTCCGAGGTAATACTGTAGTATTTACGTTTTCTACCTTGATATTCTTGACTATAGGTCGTCATATAGCCGGCCTTTTCAAGTTTTTTAAGAATAGGATAAAGTGTTGATTCCTTGATATTAGCTGCAAGTTTTATGGTTTGACTGATCTCATAACCATAGGAGTCTTCTCTATCGATAATAGCCAGTATTAAGAACTCTATCAGGATTGATGATGTTGGAAAATACATAGTCTACTCCTTCGCTTTTAGGATATGTATAAAAATTATATATAATTATTTTACATATTGAGTGTACCTCTTTTAGAAATATATGTCAATATTTTATATATAAAAATTTTATATAATAGGGCTATCTTGTTTTTTATGATAAGATGAAGTTAAGGAGTTCTTATGATTATTAAAGATAAATTGGCTCACTATGAGCCTAAGCCCTTGGGAGAATCTGGTCGCTATGCAGTACTCTTACCTTTGCTATACAATGAAAAAAATGAGAAGTATCAGGTTCTTTATCAAGTACGAAGTGAACATATTTCTCAGCCGGGAGAAGTTTCTTTTCCAGGTGGACATGCCGAAGATGGCGAGACTTTTCAAGAAGCCGCCATACGAGAAACTTGTGAGGAATTAAATATAGTTCCTAATCAAATTGATATTTGGGGAGAGATAGACTATCTTGTTCATCAGGGGAGAACCGTTCATTGCTTTGTAGGAAAACTGAATATAGATAATTGGGAAGATATTTCACCTAATGAAGAAGTGGCTCGTCTGTTTACAGTAGATATTGACACCCTGTTGACAGAAAATCCAGTTTATTATACAGTGACTTCTACCTTGAGTGATGCGAAAGATTTCCCATTTTTCCTGGTAAAAAACAGAGATAGATATAATTTTGGGTACAGTGAACGTCATATTCCTTTTTACAGAAACTTGACAGAAAATATATGGGGGATGACAGCTATGTTTACACATAGATTTACAGATATTTTGAAAGATTTAGATTGAAAATAAAAGATCAACATATTATTGTTGATCTCAGAATGAAGACAAACATCGTTTTTGATGTTTGTCTTTTTTATATTCTTACCTAATTCTCCTATAATCCAATAATATTGAGATATTTGGGTAAAATAACAGGTCTTTCCTACCATCATTTTTACCAATTTTTTGATATTTAGACATGCCAAAGTAAGCCCAACCTTATCTTCCATTTTGGACTTTCCTTTTTCTCTGGTATAACGCAAGTTATGATATTCTTTAGCTGTTCCGAATAAACGTTCTATCGTTTCTTTCCGGTGTTGGTACCGTTCCTTCATCCCACTTTGATGACGGATATCTTCACAGATTTCTAAGGCATCTTTCCAAATATGACTCACAACAACTTTTTGGTGCTGGCGACTTTCAGTACAAATCGCTAACAAGGGACAGGTCTTACAAATTTCGGGATTACTTTTATATTCTCTATAACCTTCACGTGTCGTTGTACGGTAAGTTAATACCTGGTTCTCTGGACAAAGATAGCAGTCAAAATGCTCGTCATAGACAAAGAAAGCCTCTCTTACCTCTTGGCCTAGTGTAAGGGAATACTGGCGTAATCTCTTTTTCTAAAAGAAACTTGGCAATACTAGGTGTTTTGTAGCCTGAATCCGCAATAATGAATTCAGGGGAGAAGGGTTCTAACTTGGCAAACAGAGCAGGGAAGGCCTGACTATCATGGATGTTACCTGCTTCAACTGTATAAGCCAAGGCCCAACCATGTTTATCACAAGCTACCTGAGCATTATAAGCGAAGACTTCCTTGTGTTCTCCCTTGTGAAACCAACCACTATCTGGATCAGTCGTTGATTGTTTCTTAGATTTAGCCTCGCCTTTTTTGGCGGGCTTTAAGAACTTTTTTGCATGCTTCTTCCTGTCTAAATTAATCTCAACATCCAGTTGTTCACTCATGAATTTAGCTTTTTGATCAACAACAACATTTTTGTACTTATGATTATTAGCAGCTGCCTTGATATGTGTCCCATCGATGAAGATTTCTGAGGGATCAATGAGCCCCGCTTCCAAAACTTGATGAAGCACATGACTAAAAATGTGGGCTAACAATTCTTTATTTTGAAAGCGTCGGCTATAGTTCTTACCATAAGTTGTAAAATGAGGTACCTTATCGTCCAGAGATAAGCCAAGAAACCAACGGTAAGCTGTATTTACTTCAATGTCCTTGATAGTTTGGCGCATAGAACGAATGCCATAAAAACATTGAATCAAAGGAATCTTAACTAACAAAACAGGGTCTAGACTAGGGCGACCATTATCTGAAGAATAACTATCCTCAACAACATCATAAATAAAAGAAAAATCAATCGTTTCTTCAACTTTTCTTAGAAAATGGTCTTTAGGCACAAGTTCATCAAGTGTATAGAAACCTACTTGACGACGATTATATTCAGGATTATCTTTGTGAAACATAGGAGTACCTCATCAAATACCTTTTCTTTCATTATACTCCTTTGAAGTAAGAAAAGTCCCCAGAAGTATAACTTCTGAGGACTTTGTCTTCAATCTGAGATCAACATATTATTGTTGATCTTTTTGTTATTAGTTAGATTGTTTAATAGGGGAAAAGAAGTGAAATTCATTTCTGAAATAGGCCATCGGGTAGGTATTTAGCAAGTTTGTCAACTTCATAGTTAGGAGTGACTGTTTATACTTCATTTGATACGAGGAGAGTAGTGTGTTAATAGAGGTTATGATGTTTTGGTTCCATTTTTCCTAAGACTGATAATTCTATTAATTTTTCTTAGGTAGCTCATTATGTTGAAGAGTAAGTAGAGCATATAACTATAAATAGTAATGCTCCAAAAATCTGGGACAATACTGAGACTATAGACAAATAAGACTGTCGCACTAACAAAAATTAAACAGCTGCATATCATTGAAAGTAGAAGATATCCTTTTGAAAATAATAGGCTTTCTACGATTAATGCAAAAGCAGGTAGTAACAGAGTTAAGATGATAATAATAAAGATGAAGCGTTGTGTATCATCCAGCATTAAGTTACCCAATGATTTCCCTAGGTAAGAACGGGAATCACTCCCCCCAGGATAAATCAATTCTCTTGTCAAAGGACTGACTAGGATTAGAGTGTCAAATAGTGAAAAAGCCGCCCATCTCCAAATAGGGAAAGACCATTCTTCCTCAGATAAATCTCTCTGAGTTCTTTCTTCATTTACTTCTAATTTGATTGTCATCAATATGTACCTCATTTGGGAAGTCGTTTTTTTGCTTTAAGATATACCATCCATCTGGTAATTCTGATTTTTTAAGTACCTGTTCTAATTGAGAATGTAAGTCAATTTCTTTAGAAGTGGAACCAGAAGGAAAACTCAATCGGATAGTAAGTTTTTTGTTTCGTAGAGCATCTTTAAGTGAAAAATCATAATAGCCACCTAGCGCTTTAGAATGTTCTTTTTTATAAGAATAGAGCGTTGTGTCTGGTACAGGTTCAATCTGAACAATAATATTTTTCAAATTGTTCTCGCTCCTTAAAGCTTTGGAGATACCACTGATAAATTTTTTATTTCTAGGGTTGATTTTAATAGACTTTTTAACAAAATCGTCCCAATATTCTCTGTCATCAGGTAAAATCTTATATTCACTATTTTGGCGATTAGAATCTGAGTCGCTTTCTGTTGGGCTAGCGATGTAAGGATAGAGTAAATCTTGAATATGGAGAGGCAGTTGAGTTTTTACATGTACTTTTTTGTTATTAATGGTTTCTTGATAGTCAATATGGAAAATCAGGTAATGTTTAACATCATTTTCTTCATTCATACGATAAGTAATTTTATCTGCCCATCCGATGCCTACTATTTGTACTTTTCCTTGAAATCCACGAGTTTTATAAAATCCTTTAATATTTTCTTGAGCATTGTGATAGAAAAAGATGGCAATCATGGTCAATAATAAAATAAAGGGCATAGTGATTTTAAGGTATTTGAAGCTATTTTTTACCATATTAGTTATGACTCTCCTTAACTAGTAGGTTGTAATCTTTTTGACTTTTAACTTCCTCGAGTCGTCCAGTAGTTGTATTAGTACTTGTAAAATACCAATAGATATCCTCGTTATCTGGCGTTAACTCTTTTTGTAGTTTAATAGCGTCATCCAAATTAAGTGAATCAGTTGTTACGATAATTAGGCTAAATCTTTTTTTGAGAGATTGGTCACTGTATTCGTTATCACCTTGATCTTTGTAATCATCAAAATTTCTTTCTTTGGTCCAAATAAGGGGCATGGAGTTGATAGTGAGGGGGTCATCTTTATTACCTATAGAAAAATTATCCTTTGAAAGGAGATAGCGGTAAGGTTTAGTAAATCCGTGGTATTGACTGACTATCGTTGGTTTGGTTTTAGTTGCCTTATGGGTTCGTAAATTAACATAGAATACCTTTTTGTTGTCATAAGATGAAAATTTAACGAACTCATCTTTACCATCTGAGTACATGGTATTATCCATGGAACCGGGATAGTCATACCCTAGTTTTTTAGCGAGGTCGAGTACATTAATGGTATGTCCTTTTCCAGTGTCTTTACCGAGTTTATAATAGTGGATAATATCATAATTTTTAGAGTTCTTCTTGTGTTTAGGTAGTTTATACCTTGATTCTTGGAAGGCTAAATAGGTGCGACCGACGGCTAATTGACTTCTCTCAAGTGCTTTTTCATTTCCAAACTGAACACCCAAAACGTTAAAGTTTCCAATTTTGATGTTTTGAAAGGATTTTATGGAAACTTTTTTATTAGTATAGTCGTAAAGTCTATCGTCTAATGAATAAGCAGCTTGAATTCTATAACCATAGCGAATGACTGTACCTGTAAGTAGAATGGTTATAAAAATAAGGAGGTAAATATGCCACATACGCCATCTAAACGTTTCTATTTTTGTCATAGGGAGATCCTCTTTGAGTAATAGAAAAACCATGAAAATCTTATTTTCATGGTTTTTAATTCAATTATTTTACTTCAGTGAGCGTAATGCATGGTTTAGTAATATTCATGAATGACAGAAACGTTGATTTTATGGGCTTTTTAACTTTTCAATTGTTGATGAAATTGGGTTATTTTGACCTTTCTTTAGTTTTAATCAGATAAAAATCAGATAAAATCCTACTCTTTAACTAAGTGAAGTGAAAACCAGCTCTGCTTCATATAACAAAAAATAAGTGAAGCCAAAACGGGTTTCACTTCACTAAAAAATGAATAAGTGAAGTAAAAGTGGCTTTCGCTTCACTAAAGAAGAAATAAGTGAAGCAGGAATGAGTATTGCTTCAATAAGAGATAGCTTATTGAACGATTGAAAGAAGTTGAGGACAATAGTAGGTTCTATTCCTTTGAGCGTTATCAGTTAAAAGATAGCCTTCCTCAATCAACTTGTTTAGTAAGGTATAAGTGGTTCGTTCAGAAATTTTTAGGTGTTCACTAACTTGTTTCGCCTTAAAAATTGGAGCTGAGAATATAAAGTCAAGAAGCTGGATACCTGATACAGAATGAAGTTTGGGGATGATTTGTTCCTTCATGATATTATATAGGCTCAGTATATCTTGAGCTTTTTTTGTACTCTCTTCTGCAGACAATATCACTCCTTCTAGATAGTATTTAAACCAGTCTTTCCAGTTGTTATTTTTTGAAATATTTGACAGGTGAGATATGTAAAGAGACCTATCTTTTTCAAAGTATGAACTCATATAAAAGGTTGGATAAGAAAGGAGTTCTTGATAGTATAGGAACAGTGGTATGAGCAATCGTCCAATTCGTCCATTACCGTCTTCAAAAGGGTGAATCATTTCAAATTGAGCATGAATAATTGCCGACTGGACCAATAGGTCTAAATCATCATAATGGATATATTGCTCTAAGTTAGACATATATTCTGGTGTTTGTTCCGCAGGGACAGGAGTGTATGATATCGAAGCTATGCTACCGATATAGTTTTGGTTTCTCTTAAAATTACCAGGATTTTTACTGCTACCTCTAACATTATCCAGAAGAATTTTGTGCATTTCTTTAATAATTCTATTAGATAAAGGCAAGCCTTTAGAATCATTATTATTGATGATAGAGATGTTTTCTAAAGCGTAAAAGAGTGCTTTTCGATAGTTAATAATCTCATGCAATTCGTCACGCTCAATATCAACTTTATTACCCGCTTCATAATTAAGTAAGTCTTCCAAAGTAGCATGAGTTCCTTCAAGTTTTGAGGAGAGAACGGCTTCTTGGCTAAGCAAGGGAGAAATCAGCAGCATAGGATTAATGATGGATTCTAAAAATCCTTCATAAGTACCAATAGCAATATTGGCTTTAGTGACTAACTTAATAATTTGAGGGTCAGTGTATATTGAAGTATAGTCAAAAGGGAGTTTTTTTGGTAAATGTGGTTTGGGTATATTTTTAAATCTATCCATTTTCTTCTTCCTATCTAAAGTTATTTCTCCGCCCAGTCAGTCCAATCATCAAAGGTTGTATTATGGTAAAGTTCTATCAGTCGAGGTCTGATAGATTGGATAATATCGACTAATTCATGACCTTCATAAAATTGCGAAAAAGGCATACCAACTGTTGCTTGGGATATATCTGAAAGTAGCTGTCTTGTTGTTTGGCTATCCGCAAGTGTATTTATCAGAAAACCAAGTAAGTAATTGGAATCATAGCTAACTTCTACGCCTACTTGAGGTGAATCTTTAAGTAGGCGTTCATAGCCTTTTTTAACTTCTTGTTTGATTTTATCTTTGGTAAGATTTTCTAGATTTCCGATAAAATCATATGAAGTATAGATTTGATTGGCAAAGTAATCAGAAAGTTCTTTGACTTTAGTATCATCAAGTCCCCTTTGCTGACTTAGATAGTTCTGAGCTTCCTGTCTAATTGAATTTTTTAGCGTGTCATAGAGCATTTCAAAGAAGATGTCGTCTAAGTAGCCTTCACTTGGGTAACCAAAATCATTTTCCCAGTCAGGATTTTCAAATGTTCCAATGCTTACCCCTCCGCTAATTGTGACGGATTGTATTGGATTTGTTTTAATCCTAAAAAGCTCATCTTTTATCTTTAATGGGGTTTCAGGATATTCGTCTAAAAATTTACCATAACCGAGTTTTCTAAGATAAAGTTCAATGTATTCTTCTAGTTCTCCATAGTAAAACCAACCTACAGGTTTCCCATAGATTTTTGATACTTTCTCTAAAACTTCAAGAGGAGCTAAGTTATCTCCTCTAACATATGCATTAATGGTTGATTTTTTGAGTCCTAGACGATTTCCAAAATCTGTAAAGGATAAATTCAATTCATCCTTGACTTGTCTAAGTCTTCGCCCCACAGACTTTTTATCAGGTTTAAGTATTTCAAACATAAGTTACCTCTTAGACCATTATAACACAGGAGTTTATAAAATCGTACATTTTTTGGAGATAACACTTGACGCCGTGTATGATATCGTATATAATTATTGGTGAGCATTAGGATTGCTCAAAAAATTTTACACCATTCGTACATAAAAACGTATATGTTCGATGGAAAGGAGCTAACCTAACAATCAAAAAAGAAAGGAAGGTACAAAAAATCCTTGAACAACCTAGTACATCGTTCAAGGACAGTAAATCTAATTATTGTAATTATACCATCTATTTCGGATAAATGCTAGTTATCCAAAATCAGAAAAGGGGGTAATTATGAATTTAACAGGTATGGGACTACAAATAATAGAGTGGGTAGTCTACTTACAAGAGACAAAAGAGATAGTCTTAATCAAACCAGAGTATTGTAATGATTTGGATGCCAGATAACTCTATCACCTTATCAAGGGTACGGGATCTGAGCGATTAATTGAATCTAGAGCTTTGCAGATTGCGACTGACTTTCTCAATCAGAAAACACAGGTAAGCTAATGAATGAATACGATTATCAAGAAGTTGTGGACAGGGTTGACGGTCTTAACTCAGTTTCAACACTGAAAAAGTGGCGATTAAAAATTGAAAGCCTGACCGATACTCAATTTAAAGAAAGTAGGGTGAGAACGGGTCGAAACTCATATTCTAAAGTTTATCTTTTTACAGAAGATGACCTAAACCATTTTCAAGCGATTGCTGATAAGAAGTCTTCGTTGGGGCTAGAAAGTGCAATTCTAAGCGCTTATGAGTTTTCTAAAGAAAATGATTCTCAAAAGCCTATTAGAGAACTTGTTGATGAGCTAGAGGTCTCCTTTAAGGAAATCCAAGAAGATTATCGAAGGAACCTAGCAAAGTTGAAACAGGAGTTAGAAGTGCTTCTGGCTAGAATCCAGACCTTGGAGAAAGAGACGGAAGAGAAATCATCTAAGAGACTTGGATTCTTTCATCGATGAAGACGGTTCGCCACCCCACCGCTGGGCGAGTGGTCAACACGGTAGCCCAGAGCAGGTGGGGAAGGTGGCAAACGGCTGAACTCGATTTGACATTTGCACCCCAGCCCCTATTAGGGGGTGCACACATACATGAAATGTGGTCAAATCCCTTGATACGCAAGGAATTTAGTGATTTGAAGCAAAATTCACGAAAGAACCTTTATAAAGCCCATGATATCAATGGTTTACGACAGATTTCATGTAGGCGTAGTTTTTATGAACAGGAGAAAAATACATGACAAAATTTAACTTAACAGACGAAACTGTAAAAGTAGGCGATTTGAAATTGGATAAATCACAATTTGACATTCCAAAGAAAGTGACTATCCTTTCTTCACGGGTTGCTCCAGTCTATAAAAATATCAATGGCGAAAGCATTGCGACAGATGAAGTGGCTAAAATTACTTGTTCTGTACAAGATACAGACAAAATTCAGGCCTTGAAAGACTTGGGTTATTCCCCTGATGACCTTAAGAGCATTCGTTTGGAGATTGTAGATAATCTTGACAAGTTAGTTAAATCCGTTGAGAAGGATGAGCTGAATTCTCTCGTAGTAGAACTTGTAAATCCAGAAGTCCACCTTGGTTGGCGAGCTAACAGTAATGGTGGTGGAAATTGGGGTGGCTTAAAGCTAGTGGCAACCGATATTAAATTTATTGGAGCCTAAACATGGATAACTCAGTGATGTTAGACTATTTAGCTGTAACGATTAAAGGCTTAGCCCCAGATGATGTCATTGAGAAAATCCTCATTCTTCCTAAAGACAAGTTTGTCCTCAATGAATGGGGTATAAACAAGTACCAACGGCATTATGCCTTCTCAGAGATAAAGGTTTATTTCAATAAGGATTGGGAATCGAAAATGGGGGTCTTTATCGAACTGAGAGGGCAGGGGTGCCGTCAATATGAAGAATACATGGAAAGCAATGTCAATAATTGGGTAACATTAATGAAGCGTATTTCTGAATATCATAGTAACGTCACAAGGCTAGATATCGCCAATGATATCTTTGACGACAGCCTATCCGTCCCACTTATTTACAGTTACTGTAAAAGGCAACTCTGCATATCAACTGCTAAAACCTTTGATTACCATGAAAAGAGTATTCTTGAAAATGGTGAAAAGGTTGGTGAGATGGTAACGCTTGGTGTTAGAGGTACTCAGCAATGGTGTATCTATAACAAGCTGTTAGAGAAAAAACTAGACAAAGATTTACCAGAAACGCCATCATCATGGACAAGAGCAGAGCTTAGATGTTGGCAAGAAAAGGCAAATTTATTAGCTAAACAGATAAAAGATGGGCGACCGCTCAAAGAGATTTACTTTGAGGCAATTAACGGACATTATCGTTTTGTCAGTCCGAGAGACAAGGATTCTAACCGTTGGCTAAGAAAAAATGTAAAGTGGTGGAATGACTACCTAGAGACAAAAGAAAAGACTGTCTTGAGTGTTAAGCGAACGAAGCCAACTCTAAAACAGTCTGAGCTATGGACAGAAAAACAAGTCTCACGAACACTCGGGAAACTCTATGTGGCAAAAGCAGAATCACATGGACAAGAAAAGGCAGATAATTATATTCAGCACCTACTTGAGCTTGGTATATCTAAGCTAACGAAAGTAGACGAAACAGACATTCAGCAGTACAAACAAGAGCAATTAAGCTCAGCCTATTGGGGCATAAGAAAAGACGACTTGTAAAACGCTACAATCCGCCTTTCTAAAAATAACTATCTTGACTATAACTAGAATAGAAGGAGAATTCAATGGCAATATTAAAAACAGAACATGATTTTGACTTGACCCGTAACTGGTACCGAAAATCCGTCTTTTTAGATGAACTCTGGCATGGCATGACAGTTGCAACACTTAATAGCTATATTCGTCAGATGAAAGACAGTCCATACGCCTTCGGCATCAAAGGAACGCATGGCAACGTCTTTATCCACTCAGAAGTCTTTGTAGTATGGTTTGACTACAAAATTACTAACCAGTATGTTGCAAAGATAGTGTAGGGGGTACCTATGAGAGATAATGGTTCAAGAGTACTCATCATCAGTTCTTGGCGACCAGACCCTAATAAGGCGGGTAACGTCTTGGTGAAATTCGCTATGCGATTTACCCACCCTATTACTAAAAAATCTCACAAGAAATACCTTTCTACAGGTGCTAGTAAAGGGTGGTTTACTACTAAGGCAAGACCAAGTAAGAAAACATCATCTGGGAAAGAGCGTCTCTTGGTCAGTGATATAAAAAACTCGCAACTGATTACACAGGTCACGCAAGAACTAAATAAATTAGTTGATGACTATATTGCTGAGGTAACAGGCGTAACACCCAAGAAAGCAAAGAGGATTTTAACCCTAGAAGAAATCGCCAAGCCCTTTGATGAAGATGGAAATCTTTATGGTAAAGCCTTTAGAGCATGGCATGAGAGGGTCAAGCCAGCCAATAATACCCTTAAAACAAGAGTTACTATCTACAACCGTTATATTGAGCCTAACTTTGATACAAGAATATCTATCACAAAATTTGCCTCTATGACAGATGAAATTCAAAATCTTATCAATGTTTCTTCTATGCACATGGCAAGAAACCTGCATATCTACCTTAAGATGATTTTTGACTGGTCAGTGGAAAATGGACAAATTACTCTTACACAAGACCCGATTACTAATAACAAGGTTAAAAGGCGAGTTCTGACAAAGAGTGAGGAGCAGAATAAGAAACGTGAAGACATTGCGGAAAAATACTTAGAAGCAAGCGAAGTTAACTATGTTCTCCGCCTGATAGAAAGCTGGACAGATAGGTCTGATAATCAACTTATTGCAGACGTGTTGAGAATGATTTTCCTAACAGGCATGAGACCAAGTGAGGTTTTGGGTTTGAATGAAGATATGCTTGATTTTGAGGGAAAGTGGATAAAGGTTCATTGGCAGAGGGCAAGTAAAATAAATCAGATGAGGTTATGGAAGCTCTTAATCTTGATGAAAAGGAACGTTACCGAGCAGACCTTAAGACTAAGGAAAGTGTCCGTACGATTCCAATGAGTTCTGAGGTAGAGAAAATCTTGCGACACTACATTGACAGAAATAAGTTTCAAGCTCAATTCAATCCGACTTACCAAGACTTGGGCTATCTCTTTACTAGAACCTATATCAGGGCAGGTAATAGGCAAGGTTCTCCGCTTTATCACAACGAGCTATCACAATTCCTGAGAGGTGGTTCTAGTCAGTCAGTAAAGTATAATAAGAAGGCAGGTAAGTCCTATAAGGATATTGATAATTTCCTAGACTTTGGGAGACCGATTCATGTCATTCCTCATATGTTTCGCCATAGCTTTATTTCCATTATGGCAAGTGAAGGCATTGATCTCCCAACCATTCGAGAATTTGTCGGACACTCGGAGGATTCTAAGGAGATTGAACGTGTCTATCTCCACGTGATTAAGAAACAAAAAGACACCATGAGAGGAGCGGTTGAAAAGCTAGAGAAGTTGATTGAGTAACAAAAGTTAAACTTTAATCAGATAAAAACTAGATGAAATAGAATTTTGAACATTAGAAAAAAGCCTAGAAACATGCGTTTCATAGGCTTCTTTCTTAAAATGTTTGTTTCTTAATATGGCTTACTTTAGTGATGAAAGTCAAAAGAAAGAGTAGTGTAGATAGGATGATAGCTGGAAGGAAAAGACCTGTCCAATTAGTCATTCCCATTTTCAACAATCTGAGTGAATGGTTCATCAGACCAATCATTGCAAGGTTAATCACTAGGGAAATAAAGAACGCTAGTCCCGTTATAATAAGACTTTCCCAAAGTTTTGTATGCAACAGTTGAGCAGGGGAAACTCCTAATGTGGCTAACTGTTCCTGCTCTTTGGCCTCCTGGCGGACAGACAATAATGTCATGGAGACTACGTTTGCTAATATTAATAGTACAGGAGCTAGGAAAAAGGCAATAAAGGAAACTAATAATTCTAATTCACCGTCTTCTTGAAAGAAAGAAAAGATATTTTGCGAGAGTAGTTGAAAACTCCCAACCAATGTAATTCCAGCAACAACCGAAGCATTAATGGCTTTAAGATAAGATTTTTGACTTAGAATTTGCCATTTTGCAAGGATTGGGGCATACCTGTGGCTAAGTAGTACGGGTGATAAAAGTTTGATAATACCAATTTGAAGATAGGGAGATAGAGCATAGATAGCAAAAACATTGACTAGCATGAGATAAAGCAAGGAACCAGTACCCAATAGTGGTTCTGAATGATAAAACATAAATAAAAGGGAAGCATATAGGGCAACTAAAATAGCCCATGGGACTGCTTTCTTAACAATTATCCAAAATTTAAAAGTTTTTCGTTCGACTTTCTGTTTAAGGAGTTTACTGGTATAGAAGTACCCACTAACAAAAGCGAGACTAGAAATTAAAGCTACGGTAGCAAGCAGTGCCAACGGTTGAGAACCAAAGTTTAAATCTGGCATCATACCTTTGCCAAAATACTTCTGTAAATAATAATAGTAGTAACGGCTTATCGGTGTTGCAATGAGAGCACCAGGTATACTGGAAATAAATGCCATTAAACTAATTTGTCCAGCAACTAAAATTGACAACTGCCAGCGGTTAGCACCTAAAATTTCCCAAAGTTGATAATCCGATTTGAAATAATTTAAAAGACTAGCAATGAGACTGGAAATAATAAGAAAAAGAGTTAGCCCGCCAAAGAAAATGGGCATAAGGAATACTGGGCTTGGGTCTGTTTGAACACTGAGTAGTACGTCCTTGTTTGCTATAATATTAAAGTCGCCTGAAAGGGATATCCCTGAAATGAGACTTGCCATAAAAAAGACAGGTACAGTTGCGGTCCATTCTTTCCAACTATATCTCCATTGGTAATAAATGAGTTTTAACATGATTTATCTCTCCCTTACATCAGTCTCTATACCTAAAGCCTTAGTTAATTCTTCAGACTTAGGTTTTATAATTTCTTGGGAAATCAAACCATCCTTAAGGATGAGTGCTCGGTCAGTTTTTGAAGCTAGCTCAATATCGTGAGTAACCATGAGGATACATTTCCCCTGATTAGCTAGTGTTCTTAAAATATCAAAAACAATTTGACGAGAGGTACTATCAAGCGCACCAGTAGGCTCATCTGCAAAAATAATCTGACTATCTGCTAAAATAGCTCGTGCAATAGCTATTTTTTGTTGTTCACCACCAGATAAGGTTGAAGGGAAGGCTTTGCTATCTGCCTTGAATTGCAATTTTTCCAGTAATTCAAGTATCTCTTGGTTGTTGACCTTTTTGCCTGATAATCTTAAAGGTAAGGCGATATTTTCAATAATAGGTAGTGCAGGTACCAAATTATAGGATTGGAAGATAAACGCTAAGGACTCACGTCTTAGTTTAGCAAGTTTATTAGGACTAGTTTGATAGGGATCTAAACCTTGAATCTCAACCTTTCCTTGACTTGGTTGCAATAGACCTGACATACATTTTAATAGTGTTGATTTTCCAGAACCACTGACACCTAATATAGATATAAATTCACCATAGTTAGCTGATAAACTGAGACCGTTTAAAATCTGAACAGTCTTACCCTTGCTTAATTCAAACGACTTAGCAAGGTTTGTTACTTCGATTGCCTGTGTTTTCATAGTCATTCTCCTATAAGTTGACTTTTTTCTATTGTATCATTTTTAATAAGCTGTTGTAAGTGAATAAATAATAGTTTGGTAAATAAAAGTTAGAAATAATTCAATCAGACAAAAATCAGACAAAACCGCAATTTAAGCACGAAAAAAGCCTAGAAACATGAGTTTCATAGGCTTTTCTTATCTTAATTACTTTACCTCAGTAAGGGTTAAATGATTAAGCTATAAACCTTGTCATATCAAGGATTATGGGTTTTTGAAGTAAAAAGGTAGTGTTAAAGGTAGTGATGAAATTAATTTGCTAGTTCTTCCATTTTATTTAAGAAAATATTCACTGCCTCAAATTTCTTTTTAGGTGCTAGTTCAGCGTATGTGTCCATAGTTGTTTTGATTGACTTGTGTCCCATTCTATGTTGCAACTCTTTCCAGTTCATACCTGCATTTAACATCATAGAAGCGTGTGTATGGCGGAATAAATGAAAACCATAATCGGGTAGTCCTAAAGCGGACAATCGTTTTTTAAGGGTTGCTCTTTCATTTCTATCGCACATATAGTTACCATAAATTGTTGGAAAGATGAGCTTGGACTTCGGTAGACCGTGTTTTTCAAAATAGATAGTCATTTCTTCATGAAAATCTTTGAGGCTTTCTATGACTGAAAGTGGAACAGCAACTCTACGATTTCCAGAATCTGTTTTGGGAGATTTTTTACAAATCATTTCCCCTTTGCTACCTAGTTTCTTATTTGCGGTTTTCCACATCAGAGTTTTACTGACAAGAATTTCATTGGTTTCAAAGTCAAGGTCAGTAATTTCTAACGCTAGTAACTCGCTAATTCGTAATGCAGATGCTAATAGTGTGTTACAAATGACCTTAAAGCGTCTATTTGCTCTTGTATTTGGCAAGCTTTCAAGGTAAGACAACCAGTGTTTCAGGTCGTCATCATGAAGTACCATGACACGCTCTTTGTTAGATTTTGGTTTTGGAGGAATTTTAATTGTTTTAGCAGGATTAGTAGTTAGTCCACAATTTGTAATACCGAAGTCAAAAATATCACTAACCTTGTGAGCTATTGCCCCAAAATCTCTAGCATTCCCTTTTGGGGCACGTTTCACCCCGGAATCAACGTACTTCTTTGCTTTTTCAGCTAATTTGTTTACCCAAAGTTGGATATCAGCAGGTTCAATCTGTTCAGGTTTGTATTCTCCAAATTGTGGAATGATATAGGTATCAAGATAGCCTCTAACTCGGTTAATGGTGTTTTGAGATGCTACCCAAGTTTTGAAGTTGCTAAACCATATTTCAGCTAGACTTTCAAAATTATCAATTTGGATAGTTTCTTTAATAGTAGAGCCAGCTTTTTCAAAATCAATTTTAGCTTCAACAATTTTTCTATCTAAAGATTTCAATGTCTTAGCAGTAATAGTTTTGGTGATTCGTTTACCTGTCTTTACATCAGTTCCAATATAAACACCTTTGAGTGAATAGCTGATATCACCATTTTGTTTGGTGATTTTTGTTATCTTTTTATTATTGTGTTGAATGATTTCTTTACTCATAGAGCCTCTTTCTTCGGACAATCAAAAGGCTAGAATAGAACCCTCACATTCTTTGTTTGATGATTTCATTCTAGCACATTTTGAAGTTAAATAGTTAAAAAGTCAATAACATCTTCCATCTTGTAATAAATGGTACGTGTTCCTTCAATTGGTGGTTCAAGCCGTTTCAAACCTTTGCTTTCCCATGATTTCAAAGTATTTGGAGAAATCTGTAAAATTTTCAAAAGTTCTTTTTGTGTGACGATTCCGTAGAAACTATTTTTTTAAATCCTTTCTGAATGATGGCAATAAGTGTGTTCAGTAATTCTTCAATTTGGTTTAGTTTAATAATGTCCATCAGCTGTTCCTTTCTGTTCTTTAATTACTTTTTCTAGACGTTTCGGATTATGCCGACGTGAATCAAGATAACGAGCGAAAAAGTAGGTTCGTTCAATGATTAGTTCCAGTAGAGCGGTATTATTATCTCGGGCGTACCATACCAGTTCTTCAAACTCTGTGAAGTCCTTTCGTTCAATCGTATCAATGACCTTGGTTGTAAAATCATCAGTATTTTGTTGTACTAGAAATTTATCCAGTTCAAACCCACATCCACTTTCGATATCTTCAATTTCGTAAGGAGTTTTATCAGGGTTCTCCGCATGAATAAAATAGTCGTATAACCCTTTGGGTGACATTACAGGTTCAACGTGGGCAGGACCATTTAGTTTATTTTTGATAAGTTTCGACACCTGAGAGTAACTTTTGAGAGAATCAAAAAAGAATGCTCCATGCTTGTGTGCCTTTTTAAATTCTCCTGTTTCTTTGTTTACATCCTTGTCATGCCACGGCGACAGTACAAATGGAACATGAATCTCCTCTAGGGTTTCTAAGTAGTTGTCTGGTGCACTTTCCTTATAAAATAGGAAAGTCCATTTATTGGAACGTTGTTCTTTTGCCATAGGAAAAATTCCTCGCTTTCAATTTTTTTATTTCTATCTATTAGGAGATTGGGAAGGTACAAATCGGAGTCTTTTGAGAAAAATTTTGATTTTTTGATTATTGATTATTGGATTAAGTGGGGGTCGTAGTAACCCCACTTAATCCTAAATTTCACGGTAAAAACGGCGCTGTTTGGCTTTCACTACGTGAGCCACAGCGCCGTTCCTTTTATCTATTTTCGTTTAGTTCCGATAAAGTACAGCCATTTCCCTTTCCGCTCAGGGTGTGAAAAGTAATAGCTAGGGTTACGGTTGGCAATTTCTTCACTAATAAGCATTTCCACATCTTTTAGAATTTTTGTTGCTTGTTGAGTTTTAGGAATATGAATCAACAGAGTAACTTTATTCTCTCGAATGTCTACAATTGCTTTTCGAACTGCTTGGTTAAAGTATTTGTTTACAGGATTGTAGTGTGTTACTTTTGCTTGTTCAGTTGTAGTTACTGCTTCGGAGAGTTCGCTTTGATGTAGAAAAATACGGATTGACAAGGTTTGTTTAATGGATTTACATAGATTTGATAGGTTGTCTTCCTCTTGTCGTCTATTAATTTCACGACTAATGAGCAAAATGAAAATAAGAGAACTGATAAGTGAAATTGATAGGCTAATCCAGAACACTATATTTGTAAAGTGATAAATAAAGATTAAATAGGTGATTTCTTTTAAGGAATTCATACTAATTCCAAAGAAGATTGTGCAGAATGCACTTAGGATAGCTGTAAGAAATAGTAAAGCAGATAGATTGAAAAATTTTTGGAAATATGTTGTTTGCATAAGCTATAAAATACCTTTCTGTGTGTAGTATGTTGGACAAAGTAAGGGTAATACTTGATATGGATGTTCATTATCAATAATTTGAATAAGTCCTGTGCCTTTGCCGATTGGAATAACAATGCCTTCAGGGTCAAGGTCTGGAAACAAGAATTGAGTAGTTTTCTTATTGATGTTACCTATTTGAATGAGCACGTTGAGTTGTTCTCGTACTGATATAGGAATTGTATTGTGATCAAATCGCTGACTGACAAGGAGCAGATGGACCTTTGTTGCTCGTCCTAATAAAGCAATTTGCGATAGTAAGGAGAAGAAGGAATCTTTGATATTTTTATTGACACCTTCTGATAAGGCAAGTACCTCATCAATAACAATAGTTAGATGTTTAAATTCATGATGTGGATTTTCAAAGAGAATCCCTTGACGCTTATGAATAATAAATAGGCATTGACTTAAACTTTCATTAATTTCTGATACAAAGTCAGATTTTGAACGATTTTCTTTAGGGTGAATAACAGCAATTTGATTCTGCTTTGCCCAGCGTGAAGGAGTGTCGAATTTGGGGTCAACGATAATCAGGTCAGAGATATTTTTAAGGACACTTAATAGATAAGTCAGAGTATAGCTTTTCCCACTTCCCGAGTTTCCAGCAATAGCAACGGAAGTTACTTTATCATAGTTAATGACTAGATTTTTCATGACAGGAATATCATTACTTTTTAGAGATGAGGTGAATTGCTCAAGGTTGGAAATGACTAGACGTTCAGAAATCCCTTTTTTCCAAGGAAAGTACAGCCCACGCTGAACATGAATGTCATCTGTTTTCAGTGCGACAAAGTAAGCAGAATTTTGTTTTAATAATGTGTATTGTGGATAGAGTGATGCATTAGCGATTAAGAAAATCTTTTGATATAGGTCATCATCAATGATGAATCCGGAAGGAAGACGAGGAATAAAGATAAAGCCATCTTCTTTAACTGCAATATCAAATGAGTTGGTATAAGACGTTTCACCCTGTAGCAAAGAGCCTAAAGCCATATTTAGGCTCTGTAACAGGTATTGTTCCAACTCTCTTTTTGTAAGAGATTGAACCATTATTTCACCTCTCTCAATGCATCGGCTTTGAAGTAAACATTATAGTTGACTTCACATGCTTGTAAGTTATCAAAACTAACGAGAGAAAGGTAGTCAGGAAGTGTAGGCATTTCAAGAAATTTCACTTGAAATGGTGGGAGTCCTTTTTGACCAAACCATGTTTTGTAAGCGATAATTTCACCAGTTGGTTTACCATCTTCAAATTTTTGTTGCGGTTCAAGCTCGTCACTAAGCAGGTAGATAGGAGCTTGAAGGTTAACGTATTGTTCTGCTGTTTGTTTTGAGTATCCACCTTTGCGGTACTGTGGTTTCATTTTCATAGTTTAAATACCTCGTGTATTCTATTTTGTGTTTTGTTTTAAAGTAAAGTTGACATGCTCGGTTTAAGGTCATGAAGCTGGACTTGTTAATTTTTCCTTTCTATCTTATAGGAGATTCAGGAGATGAATTTCGGAGTTTTTTGAAAATATTTTTTATTTTCTTCCTATCTTTAAGGAGATTCGGTTGTCTAAATTCGGAGCATTTCACAAAAAAACTGATAATCTATCTGATTATCAGTTTTAGGTGTTAGACATAATCTTTTAAAAGATTTTGCAATGCTTCTTGATATTTTTTAAAGTGAGCTGTTACGGTTTTATCGCTAAGACCAGTAAGCTTGGCCAATTTAGTTGATGACATAGGCTTATCGGCTAGTTTGCCTTGCATGATGATTTTGTCACTTGAATTTAAAGTTTCAATGAAATTGGCTATGAGTCCTAACATTTCATTTTGTAAGCAAACTTCTTCACTGTTGGGAGAGGTATCAGCTATTAACTCATATAGGTCAGTATTACGTCCATCAATGGAAATGTTTTTATCAAGACTTCCGAGATTGTGATATCGGTCACGACGATTTGCATTTGCAAATGTTTTATTGTCATTACGTAGAAATTTATCCCAGCGTTCGATTTCCTTTTTTTCTTCTGGGGTAAGTCGGTCTGAAAAGATTTTAATTGGCATAAGAGCCTCTTTCTAGGTCCTGTGTTTGGACAGAAAGAAACTAGTATGAACTATACTGAATAACCGATGAGGTGCAAAAAAGACACAACAAATAAACGGATAAACAGATATATGTAAAACTCGACCTTTATCGCCTGAGTTATCATATTCGTTTCAATCCGTCCGTTTGATGCATCAATTAGGACCAATAAATTTTATGAATGTATTATCTCAGAAGGAAGGCTGGAAATCGTTAGTAAGTTTTGGTAGAATAAAAAGGAAAATGCTACCAACTTTAGAGGTGTTATGAATTTTGAAAGAATGATTGACTCAATGCTGGCTGGAAAAATAAAAAAAGCTCGTAAGTCATTAAAAATGACTCAAGAGCAATTTTGTGAAAAGTATGAAATACAAGTTAGCATTGATAAATATAGGTTATCTAATTTAGAAAATGGGAGGAGAAATAAAAAGAAGAACCCTCATTTTTTAACAGAGAGTTACATAGAATTTTTTGCAGATTTGTTGGGGTTATCTACTAAAGAATTTCTTTTTGGAATTAAGGAAGATAAAGAACGATTCGTAAAATTGATTTTATTAAATATTTTTATGAATGGGGATACTCAGAGTGCTAAAAAAGATAACCCTCAAATTGAACTAACTCCAATATTCGATATTAATATGAGTTCTGATAAAGAATTTTTCAGACTAGCGATGTTAAATTTAGTTGAATCTCCAACGGATTTTAAGCTAGCAAGAGAAAGATATCACAATCATGAGTCTGTTACTAACAAACAACTGAAGGAGGAGAGAAGGAGTATTTCAGCTACTTTAATAGCTAAAGACTCATTTTTTATAGTGCTGAAAATGCGAGTCTTTATTCTTCACTGATGAATGGTGAACAAATTTTTTCAGAACAGTCATCAATTATACTGAAGTGTTTATTTGGTAATCTTGATTTTGCATCAAGTTTCTTAAATAGGATTGATAATGAAGAACATTTTAGATTCGATGAATCAGAAATAATATTGAGGAAGCCTCGAAGGGAACAGTTTTATATTGATAATTATTTAAGTGGAAAAGGTTATTTTTCAGCAAATGCCATTGATTGGAAAGAAACGGATTTTATATTATTTATTAAAGCATTTAATGATTTTTTTAAGTATAATTCAGAAAAATTACTATCCTTTTTTGAACAAAAAATATTTTGTAAAACTCTTAAGCAGTTGTCTAATACATATGTTAACTCATTATTTTCAAGCAGAGAATTTACTGATTTACTTAATAATATATACTTAAAAGACCAATTTATTTTGGAACGTATGACTGGACATAATTTTGCAAGAGCAAAAATTCAAAAATTTTCTTTAATAATGTATAATTCAAAACGTTTAAGAAAAGATGAAGTAAACTTTCCGAGTTCTACGATTTACGAGAATTTTTATGATATATCAAGTCTAGGGGAAAAAGAAAATAAGTATACATTAACAAAGTATTTATATGATTTTGAAAATATGACTGGATTGTTTGCGAGTAAGAAGCATACTTCTCCTCCATATGGTTTATACCTGCCAAGTTATTTCGAGATAACTAATTTAGAATAATACTCTATTTTCTAGTTAGAGATGTGATACAATTATGAGGAAGTAGTCACAAACTTATCTATATTTATTACCGATTGATTTTATTTTCGAACGAAAATGTAAAATTTCTATCTGAAAAAATAATCTTAAAATAAATTATAGAAGGAATAACCAATGGCAACGAAGTAGAGTAAAGAAGTGAAAATCCAACGTGAAGTTGAAAAGTGGCTGACTTCCTATGATAGGAGCGTTTGTGATAGCATTTATTGAATTGATAAATGAGAAGATTAGAGCTGTGTAGGTAAATGTTTCTGCATTGAAAGGAATGTAATATGGAGAGAATAGATTTTGAAACGGTGCTTGTAGAGAGTGCAAAACTTCCTATGGTTAAAATTGACCGAGAATTATTTCTTAGGAAAGAATTAAAGGGTAGATATAACCCAGAAGTTGTAGAAAAAGCAATTCAATATAGTCCGGCGTATGCAGGCATAAGTGTAGAAGAAATAAACAGAATTGCTAAAAGTTGTATAACTGCAGAAACCACTAGAGTGACTGCGATATCTGCGGCAGCAGGAATTCCTGGAGGATTTGCTTTGATAGGAACAGTACCGGCGGATTTAACTCAGTATTTTGCTCATATTTTACGAATTGTTCAAGAATTAATCTATCTTTATGGTTGGAAAGAATTAAATCTTGATTCCACAGAAATGAATCAAGAAACAAAGAATTTACTTATACTATTTGTTGGAATAATGTTTGGAGTAAATGGGGCTGTTAATGCGGTCAATAAGGTGGCTACTCAAGTTGCCAAACAAGTTGCAAAAAAGCTTCCACAAAAGGCATTAACAAAGGGGACTGTTTATCCAATAGTAAAGCGAGTTGCTGGTTTGTTGGGCGTTCGAATGACAAAACAAATTTTCTCAAAAGGAGTTGCAAAAGTAGTTCCTTTTGTAGGTGCTGCTATTTCTGGAGGGGTGACATTTATTACCTATAAGCCAATGGCGGAAAAACTTAGAAAGTATCTAGCTTCGAATGAATTAGCAAGTGTTGAACATTACAAACAAATGGAAGATGAAACAATTATTGATGTTGAAATAATAGAAGATACCGAATCTTTAACTGAGTAAAATAAAAGAAAAACTAAACACTAAGATATGGGGCGATAGAAAGTAAAAGGCTAATCTAATTATATAGAGAGGCTAGCCCCCCTTTTATTTCGTAAAAATAAAAACGCAGGCTTACCCAAGCCTGCGTTTTGTATTCCACAAATTTTGGAAAATACTACGTTATTTCAAAAATTTTTAGGAATGAAAACACAGAAAAAGAGGAGCCTCATGATGAAGCTCCTCTGCTTTTAATCGTCCGAATCAGTATTCTTATTTCAAATAAAGGTAGTGAAAAAGGTAGTGATTCGGTTGATTTATATTGCGATGTAGTGAAATTTAGAAAATCAAGAATCGCTTTAAATCAAGGTTTCTACCGTCTAGTGACGCGTAGTGAATCCTTATTTCACCTCAGTAAAGATTACGTGTTTACGCAATTTTGGTGAGTATTTTTTCAATTGAAGACGGTCTGGAGTGTTACGTTTGTTTTTTGAAGTAAGGTACAAGCGTTCACCAGATTCTTTGTGTTCAAGTGTAATATTTACGCGCATGGTATCTCCCTTCTATTATTTAGCTGCGTTAGCTTTAGCGATTTTACGTCCTTTGTAGTATCCTTTAAGTGATACACGGTGTGAACGTGAGTAATCTCCAGTTGTTTCGTCAAATTGTACTGATGGAGCAGTCAATTTGTAGTGTGTACGACGTTTGTTTTTCTTCGCTTTTGAAGTGTGACGTGCAGGTACTGCCATTTCTTTATTTCCTCCGAATTAATATTTATGTTCTTGATTTTAAATCAACTATAACAGAATAACATATCTTTTTTGTAAAGTAAAGTTACTTGACAAAAAACTTTTTAGGAAGTCTCATAGTTAATAGCTATATCAATGGATAATATTTATATATTTCACAGCTATAACTGTAAGTGCTAGAATAGGATTATTATAGTAAGAGAATCAAAAGGAGTAAATAGATATGAGTAAAGTACATTATCATTTTGACCATGTTGGGTCTTACCTTCGTCCGCAAGCTTTAAAAGAAGCACGTGAAAAATTTGCAGATGGGGACATTTCTCAAGATGAATTGTTGAAAGTACAAGATGAGTTGGTTAAAGATTTGGTACACCATGAGGTGGAAAATGGTCTTCAAGTGGTCTCTGATGGTGAATTTGGTCGTTCTTGGTGGCATCTTGACTTCCTTTGGAATTTGACTGGTTTTGAAGCCTATCAACAAGAAGATTCATATAAATTCCATGGAGCTAAGACACGTACAACCAACGTTCGTATCAATGGTAAGATTGCTGAAAACCCTAATCATCCTTTCTATCGCGACTTTGAATATCTTAAATCAGTGACTCCTGAAGGAATTACTCCAAAAGTAACTATTCCAAGTCCATCACTCATCATTAATCGTGACCACCGTAGTGATCTTTATGCTGATTACTATGATTCATGGACAGATTTCCTTGATGATTTGGCTAAAGCTTACCATGATACCATCCAACATTTTTACGATTTGGGTGCACGTTATGTACAGTTGGATGATACGACTTGGGGTTATTTGATTCAACAGTTTGAGAATGAAAAAAATAATCCTGAAAAAACAGCTGAGTTGGCAAAAATTGCTGAAGACGATGTGTATACTATCAACAAAGCCTTAGAAGGTCTTCCAGAAGATTTGACTTTGGCTACACATATTTGCCGTGGAAACTTTAAATCTACATACCTTTTTGAAGGCGGCTATGATTCAGTGGCTAAATATCTTGGTCAATTAAACTATGATATCTTCTTTTTGGAATACGACGATGCGCGTTCAGGTAGCTTCGCTCCACTTCCAACAATTTGGAATAATCGTGATCATGTTGAATTGGTCCTTGGTGTGATTACTTCTAAGGATCCTGCTTTGGAAGATGTAGATGCTGTTATCGCTCGTATCCATGAAGCAGCAAATCTTGTACCACTTAAGAACCTCGGTATTTCAACTCAATGTGGCTTTGCATCGACTGAAGAAGGTAATATTTTGACAGAGCAAGATGAGTGGAATAAGTTGCAACTGATTAAATCAATTACTGATAAAGTTTGGTCATAATAGAACAAGTGTATAGGATGGGGTTAGCCTGTCCTATTTTTAATAGCAAGAAAGGCATCGTGGAAGACAAAGAGATAAAACAAAGAATTCTATAGGTTTTTGGAAAAAGGAGAGCCCCTCATAATTTCACTACTTATTTGTTGATGAGTAAGATTAACCATTATACATACCGGGAGTTTTGTTTCTTCTTTCAAAAATCCTCGACCATTTCCCAAATGCCATGCAATTTATGTTAGAATAGAGTGATTATATCTGTAATAACGGAAAAGGAGGGCAGGCCCATTTGAGGTCTGTATCATTATTATGAAACTTCAAAAACCTAAGGGCACGCAAGATATTTTGCCTGCTGATAGTGCCAAATGGCAGTACGTGGAAAATGTTGCACGTGAAACATTTAAAAAATACAATTATGGTGAGATTCGTACACCTATGTTTGAACATTATGAGGTTATTTCACGTTCAGTAGGTGATACAACTGATATTGTGACTAAGGAAATGTACGATTTTCATGATAAGGGAGATCGTCACATCACTCTGCGTCCGGAAGGAACAGCGCCCGTTGTACGTTCTTATGTAGAAAATAAACTTTTTGCGCCAGAGGTTCAAAAACCTGTTAAAGTATATTATATTGGTTCAATGTTCCGTTATGAACGTCCTCAGGCAGGTCGTTTGCGTGAGTTCCACCAATTGGGGGTAGAGTGCTTTGGATCAAAAAATCCAGCAACAGATGTTGAAACCATTGCTATGACCTATCAACTCTTTAATACGCTTGGAATTAAGGATGTTACCCTTCATTTGAATAGTCTTGGAAATACTGAAAGTCGTCTGGCTTATCGTCAGGCCTTGATTGACTATTTGACACCAATGCGTGAGAGTTTATCAAAAGATAGTCAACGTCGTTTGGATGAAAATCCCTTGCGAGTGCTCGATTCAAAAGAAAAGAAGATAAGCTTGCAGTTGAAAATGCTCCATCTATCCTTGATTATCTAGATGAAGAAAGCCAAGCTCATTTTGACGAAGTGCGTACCATGCTTGAGAGTCTTAACATTCCTTACGTGATTGATACCAACATGGTACGTGGTCTAGATTACTATAATCACACGATTTTTGAATTTATCACTACTATTGATAAGTCTGAATTGACAATCTGTGCGGGCGGTCGTTACGATAGTTTGGTTGAGTACTTTGGTGGTCCAGAAACAGCTGGTTTTGGTTTTGGACTTGGTTTGGAACGTTTGCTCTTGGTTCTTGATAAACAAGGTATTACTCTTCCTGTAGAAGAAGGTTTGGATGTCTACATTGCAGTTCTAGGTTCAGAAGCCAATGGTAAAGCACTCGAGTTAGCTCAAGCTATCCGTCATCAAGGATTTAAGGCCGAACGTGATTACCTTGGACGCAAGATTAAAGCACAATTTAAGTCAGCAGATGCCTTTAAGGCTAAAACTGTCATCACCTTAGGTGAGAGTGAATTAGAGTCAGGTCAGGTTAGTGTTAAAAATAATACCACTCGAGAGGAAGTAACTGTAAGTTTTGAGGAGCTAACAGAGAATTTTGCAGCAGTTCTGGACCAATTAGAAAAGTAGGAGGCTTATGGTTAGTATAGTTGATATGCTTAAACGAAGTGAAAACTTTAGTTTGGCTTTTAATCGTAGTATGCCTATTCACTTTCAACAACAGTTTTGGCAGTTGATTGCTCTTCTGGATAAACATGAAATTACCTGGTTTAATGACGAGCCTGCAAGTGATCATGCAATGTGTCAACAGTTACTTGGCCAAGTTTGGCGTCAAGATTGCCAAGATGTGGTCTTAAGTTTTGAAACTCAGGAACGTTATTTAGGGTGGCAGGTAGATGAAGAAACTGATGAACTTAGTGTTATTATTGAAGATGTTTATGGTTTCCGATGGAATAGCTTACTTGATTTAGAGACTGCTGATTATCGTTTTGAAGATTTTGAAGAATTTGCTGAAGATTACGTAGATACTAGTGATTTGTTGAAACAATTTGGTAAATAGTTTGATAAAAAAGAAAGTCTATTAAAATTCTAACCCGAAATGGGTGGGGTTTTGATGGGCTTTTTGCTATAATAGTTAAGACTAAAAAATTAACGAAAGAAGTGTAATTATGAAACGTTCTATGTATGCCGGACGTGTTCGAAGCGAACATATCGGAACTACTATTACTTTGAAAGGTTGGGTATCTCGTCGTCGTAACCTCGGAGGTTTGATTTTCATTGACCTTCGTGACCGTGAAGGTTTGATGCAATTGGTTGTTAACCCTGAAAATGCAGATGCAGCTGTTGTTGAAACAGCCGAGAGCCTACGTAGCGAATTTGTTATTGAAGTAACAGGAACAGTTGAAGCACGTGAACAAGCTAATGACAACTTGCCTACAGGTGCTGTTGAACTAAAAGTTGAAGACCTCAAAATCCTTAATACTGCCAAAACAACACCGTTTGAAATCAAAGATGGTGTTGAGGCTAGTGATGATACACGTATGCGTTACCGTTACTTGGATCTTCGTCGTCCAGAAATGTTGGAAAACTTTAAGCTTCGTGCTAAGGTAACTCACGCTATTCGTAATTATCTTGATGACTTGGAATTTATCGATGTCGAAACACCAATGTTGACAAAATCAACACCAGAAGGTGCACGTGATTATTTGGTGCCAAGTCGTGTTAGCCAAGGTCATTTTTACGCTCTTCCGCAAAGTCCTCAAATCACTAAACAATTGTTGATGAATGCTGGTTTTGACCGTTATTATCAAATTGTTAAGTGTTTCCGTGATGAAGATTTGCGTGGAGACCGTCAACCTGAGTTTACACAAGTTGACTTAGAAACATCATTCCTTAATGAGCAAGAAATCCAAGATATTACAGAAGGATTGATTGCCAAGGTTATGAAAGAAACTAAAGGAATTAATGTCACACTGCCATTCCCACGTATGTCTTATGATGATGCCATGAATAACTATGGATCCGATAAGCCAGATACACGCTTTGATATGCTTTTACAAGACTTGACAGATATTGTAAAGGGTGTAGACTTCAAAGTGTTTGCTGAGGCACCAGCTGTTAAGGCAATTGTTGTCAAAGGAAATGCAGATAAGTACTCACGTAAAAGCATTGACAAGTTGACAGAGTTTGCTAAACAATTTGGTGCTAAAGGTCTTGCTTGGGTTAAAATGACTGATGGTGCTCTAGCAGGTCCAGTTGCTAAATTCTTGACAAGTATTGAAGGTAAGTTGACAGATGCTTTACAACTTGAAGAGAATGATTTAGTCCTTTTTGTAGCAGATACTCTTGAAGTTGCTAATAATACACTTGGCGCTTTACGTAATCAAATTGCTAAAGAACTTGACATGATTGATACCACTAAGTTCAACTTCCTTTGGGTTGTTGATTGGCCAATGTTTGAGTGGTCTGAAGAAGAAGGACGTTATATGTCTGCTCACCACCCATTCACCTTGCCAACAGAAGAGTCTGCATCAAATCTTGAAGGGGATCTTTCTAAGGTACGTGCTGTGGCTTATGATATTGTCTTGAATGGTTATGAGCTTGGTGGGGGTAGCCTACGTATCAATCATAAAGACCTACAGGAACGTATGTTGAAAGCCCTTGGCTTCTCTGAAGAATCAGCCTACGAGCAATTTGGATTCCTTCTTGAAGCTATGGACTATGGTTTCCCACCACACGGTGGTTTGGCTATCGGTCTTGACCGTTTTGTTATGCTTCTTGCAGGTAAAGATAATATTCGTGAGGTGATTGCCTTCCCTAAAAATAATAAGGCATCAGATCCTATGACTCAGGCTCCAAGTCTTGTGGCTGATAAACAGTTGGAAGAACTTGCTCTTCATGTAGAATTAGAAAATGAATAAAACACGTCTTCACAAACATGTTAAATTTGTAGCGAAAAAATCTGCGAAGAAGATAGGTGTTTGGCAGGCTATTCGTAGTATTTCTCGTGAAAAATATACTGAGAAGGTCTCAGCATCGTTACTATACGGACTCTTATCATCAATCGCTGTGAATTTCTTTTTTCAACCAGGTCACGTCTATTCAAGTGGGGCAACAGGGTTGGCACAGGTTTTATCAGCATTGAGTGTTAGAACTCTTGGTTTTGAGATTCCTGTATCATTGACTTTTTATGCTATTAATATTCCGCTCTTGATTCTTGCATGGAATAAAATTGGCCATAAGTTTACTATCTTCACCTTCATTACAGTAACAATGAGCTCCCTGTTCATTCAGGTAATGCCTCATGTTACCTTGACTGAGGATCCTTTGATTAATGCTATCTTCGGTGGCTTGGTTATGGGTACAGGTATTGGATTTGGTTTGAAATCTCGTATTTCAAGTGGAGGTACGGATATTGTCAGCCTTACCATTCGTAAGAAAACTGGTCGTGATGTGGGAAATATCTCTCTGATTGTCAATGGGATTATCATGATTTTTGCCGGTATACTTTTTGGTTGGAAATATGCCCTGTATTCAATGGTGACAATTTTTGTCTCAAGCCGAGTAACGGATGCGATTTTTACTAAGCAAAAGAAAATGCAGGCTATGATTGTTACAAGTAATCCTGATCCAGTTGTACGAATGATTCAGAAGAAACTCCACCGTGGAGTAACAATGATCAATGATGCGGAAGGTACTTATAATCATGAAAAAAAAGCAGTTTTGCTGACTATTATTACCCGTGAAGAGTACACTGATTTTAAGTATTACATGAGAAAAGCAGACCCTAAAGCATTTGTTTCTATTGCTGAAAATGTACATATTCTAGGTCGTTTTGTTGATTTAGATGACTAAGTAAAAAGGAAGTTGACGTCTGTTGACTTCTTTTTTACTAGAGAGAATTCTTGACGAAATGTTTACATGACCTTACAATAACAGTATGATTAGATTTTTGATTCCAACTGCAAAAGAAATGAAGACCCTCAATGAAGTTCCGTATCAGAAGATTTCTGAAAAGAGTGTGGTTATTCTCAAAGAAATGGCAAAGTTATCCACAGAAGAATTATCCACAGCTTATAAAATAAAGCCTGAGCAGGCTGAGAAAGAGAAGCAGCGCTGGGATAGAATGTTGGCTGGGGAAGCAAGGAGCTATCCTGCAATAGAGCTTTTTAATGGCTTGATGTATCGCCATATTAAACGTAGTGACTTATCCACATGTGAAAAAGATTTTTTAAGCCAACAGGTATTTATTACATCTTCTTTTTATGGGATTATTCCAGCTTTTTATTCAATTCAAGAACATCGTCATGACTTTCATACGAAGGTTAAGGTTAATGGTCGGTCCTTAAAAAACTACTGGCGTGCTGAATATGATCAATTCCTAGAAGAGAGTCAAGTTCCAGTTGTTTCTTTACTTTCAAGTGAATTTGAAGATGTCTTTAGTCCAGCTCTTCGTAAGCAGTTATTCACAGTTAGTTTTATGGAAGACCGTAATGGTCTTCTTAAGACACATTCAACGATTTCTAAAAAAGCTAGAGGGGCTTTTTTGACGGCTGTAATGAAAGAAAATTGTCAAACCATTGATGACTTACGAAAATTATCCTTTGATGAGTTTCACTATCGTGAAGATTTATCCTCTGAGCATGAGCTGTTCTTTGTTAAAATAGTTTAGAAAAAAGTCTGAGTTTTTTGAACTCAGACTTTTCTTTATATCATATCTTTACGATCGACTTGCTCATAGTTAGTTTGACCATCATTTAACTTGTCCCAAATAACGACTTCTCCTTGATTAAAAGATTTTTTGACATCAATAATACGTTGATTAGACGATCCTCGAAACTGAAGCATAAGGTTCTTTTTAGTAATGTCAAAGCGTCCATCTACGAGAATGTCAATGAGATGAAGAAGCTCGATCTTATCAGGAGTTTCAAGCATCAACTCCTCCCAAGTATAACCAGTCCAAGACCAAATATCTTTTTCCGGGAGTTCCTCACGAATTCGTTTGACTAGGGGAATGAGAATTCCTGTGTTTAGGAAGGGTTCACCACCCAGTAGCGTGAGACCTTGTACGTAAGGTTGAGCTAGGTCCTGCATGATTTGTTCCTCAAGTTCTTTAGTATAGGGCATCCCTGCCTTAAAGGACCAGGTGGCAGCATTATAACATCCCTCGCAATGAAACATACAGCCAGAGACATAAAGTGAGTTACGCACCCCTTCGCCATCGACGAAGTTAAAAGCTTTGTAGTCAATAATGCGTCCTTGACTAAGTTCTTCAGACTTCCATTCTTGAGGTTTTGGTGTATTCCATGTCATAATTCTACTCCAAATCTATCCAATAGCGCTCAGTTTCATTGTGAATATTCTCCAACTGACCACCATTGGCTAAGATAACAGCACGACTAGCAAAATTTTCGATATTACAGGTTATTAGAGCTCTAGTAATATTCTTTTTCTTGGCCATTTGCAAGCCTTGGCGGAGAGATTCTTTAGCATATCCCTTACCTCTTTCAGACGGACGGATAGAGTAGCCAATATGACCACCTTTTTCTAGTAAGTAGTCATTTAATCGGAGACGGAGGTTGAGAAAGCCAAGAGCATGACCTACTTCGTTGAAGCTAACCAGCTGGATAGCAGGAACCCAATTTTCAGGAATATTGAGTCCTGCTTCTGCCTGAAAATTTTCTTCTAGCCACTCTTCATAAATAAAGTTGTCTGCATTCCAAAATCCACCGTCATGGGCAGAATGCTCTCTTTCAAATTCATCCATCATTTCTAAGATAGCTTCTTTATCTGCTTGACTTGGTCGGCGTAAAATCATCTTATTTCTTCTTTCCAGCTTTTTTCAAAAGAGCCTGGACACGTGCTTTTTTATTATTTTTGACGGTTGCATTTTTTTCGTGGTAACGTTCCACTTGCTGCATACCTTTATAATCTAATTGATATTTTCCCATGCTATTCCTTTCTAAAAATGAAATAAGCAAAGCAGTTGGAGGGTATCGTCCAGCTGCTTCTAGTTTGTGATAACATCTCCTATGATATGTTAGATATGTTTTCCTTCATATTTTATAGTTGAGCCATTCATATGTTTGACTCGGGCTGAGATTTCTTTGTGGCGTCCTTTAACCATTGGGCGTGCCTGTGGATTTCCTAAATAACCACATGTGCGTTTTACGACATCAACTGTTTTAGGATCTGTATTGCCACAGTTAGGGCACATGAATCCACGTTCTGTTGGAGTGAAATCCCCTTCAAAGTCACACTTGTAGCATTTATCAATTGGAGTATTAGTACCAAGATAGCCGACACGGTCGTAGGCAAAATCCCAGACAGCTTCAAGTGCTTTAGGGTTTTGTTGGAGGACTGGATATTCACAATAATGGATGAATCCACCAGTTGCCCCAGCTTCTGGGTAATCTTTCTCAAATTCCAACTTTTCAAATGGTGTTGGATTTTTACGAACATCGTAGTGGAAGGAGTTGGTGTAATATTCTTTATCTGTAATATCACTGACAATACCAAATTTTTCAGTATCCAGGCGACAGAAACGATCAGTCAAACTTTCTGATGGTGTTGAATAAACAGAGAAATGATAATCATATTCGTCCGACCAATTTTCACAAGCATTTTTCATAGCTTTAACGATAGCTAAAGTAAATGCCTTGGCTTCTGAATTAGTTTCCCAATCGCTACCATAAAAAACAGATGCTACTTCATAAAGTCCAATGTAACCAAGTGATACGGTTGCACGGCGATGTTTGAAAAGTTGGTCGACACTGTCGCATTTACCTAGACGCTGACCAAAAGCACCATACTGATAAAGGATAGGTGCATTGGCAGGTGTAGCTTCTTTGGCACGTTCAACTCGATAGACGAGAGCATCTTTGGCAATTCCCATTCGTTCCTCAAAGATTTCCCAGAACTTTTTCTTCTCACCCTTAGACTCTAAAGCGATTCTAGGAAGATTAAGGGTTACAACACCAAGGTTCATTCGTCCAGAGTTAACTTCAACACCATTTTCATCCTTCCACCCTTGTAGGAAAGAACGACATCCCATAGGAGCCTTGAAGGAACCTGTCAATTCAATAATTTTATCGTATGAAAGCACATCTGGATACATTCGCTTGGTCGCACATTCAAGAGCTAACTGTTTGATATCATAGTTAGGTGACTCAGGTTCCAAGTTAAGTCCACGTTTCAGGGTGAAAATAAGCTTAGGGAAAATCGCTGTACGATGTTCTGACCCAAGTCCTAAAATACGAACTTGTAGAATAGCTTTTTGAATTTCACGCTCAAACCAGTTGGTTCCCAAACCAAAACCGAGAGAGGTAAAGGGAGTTTGTCCATTCGATGTGAAAAGGGTATTAATCTCATATTCAAGAGATTGCATGGCATCATAGATATCTTTACGCGTTTTAGCACGTGCATAATCTTCTCGTTTATCTTCAGCAACCCAAACCTCAGCATCGGCCAAGTGCTTCTTATAATTTAATTGAGCATATGGAGCTAAAAACTCATCAATACGGTCCGCTGTACAGCCACCATACTGACTAGAGGCGACATTTGCGATGATTTGTGAAATTTGTGCAGTTGCAGTTTGAATGGACTTGGGACTTTCAACTTCCGCATTACCAATTTTAAACCCATTTGCCAACATGCCTTTGAAGTCAATCAAACAACAGTTGGTCATAGGTGTGTAAGGACTATAGTCTAAATCGTGGAAGTGGATGTCTCCTTTTTGATGGGCATTTGCTACATGTGAAGGAAGCATCTTAAGGCCTACAGATTTTCCAACAATTCCTGCGGTTAAATCACGTTGTGTATTGTATAAGTCGCTGTCTTTATTGGCATTTTCGTGGACAACAGCTTGGTCTTTATTGACGAGTTTGTTAATGGTGAAATTGATGTCAGTGGCCTGAGAACGCTCAAAATCACGTTTGGTACGATAGTTAATATATTCTTGAGCGATAGCATATTCGTTGGCTGAGAGCAACTCGTGCTCTACAATGCTCTGAATTTCATATATCTTGACATTTTGAGAAAAGCGATCATTGATTTCAGCCACAATACGATTGGCAATACTCTCCAATTTAACCTCAATTAGAGGTGTAACAGGTGTAATAGCATCACTAGCTTTGAGAATAGCTTCATATATCTTACTTGAATCAAAGGCAACCATACGTCCATCACGTTTGATGACTTTGATATCGGGGTTGACAGTAACCTTTTCTTTTTCTAATGTTATCATCTAAAATTCACCTCGCTACTAATTATAGCACTAGGCAGAAAAAATCAATATATTGTGGTATATTTTTATTCCAACCACTATATATTGATTTTTTGAGTTATTTTAGAACATAAAGAGTATATCGTTCAATCCCCTTCATAGAAACTTTTTTATAGTTCTTAGAAAGCGTTGATTTAACATCGGAAGGTAAGCGAGTGTTTTCTTGGACAACGATATATTGTGCAGAATCTTGGATAAGTGTATCTGAGATAGCTTTTTTATGGCTAGATTTTGCTGTATTGAGTTCTGGAAGAACAAATTGTGAAGCTGATTTACGACCACTATCCAAATAAATTTTTGCTGTAGAATCATAGACGTAGATGGTTTCGTCTTTCTTAGTTTTTTTAACGATATAATTTGCGACAGTACTGCGTTCAGCATTATTTTCTAAATTAAATAGGAACATGATGATTGGCATAGCAAAAGCAAATGCAAAGACTAGTAGTGGTAAGAAATAGTTTCGACTGAGGAAAATACCAAAAACTTTAAGTGCATGAATCTGGCTAACATTACGACGTCTGTGAGAGGTGCGTTCAGCTCTTTTTTTAGTAGCATCATCTAACGAAAGCGCAGTCAGAACAAGGCCATAAGGTACTATGTTGAGAATACTGTAAAGACCAAAGCTTCGAGAAAATAAGCTGTAAACTACTGTAAAGACAAAACTAATGAGCAGTACCCATTTGATACTTTTATCTTTAGCTTCACCAAGAAGATGATTACCTGTAGTTACGGCACCAATAAGTAGTCCAGATCCTAGAACGGCAAAGATTTGATAAACTAGGGTTAACAGATAGTCGTTATTTTCTACAGCAAGATGTGTAAAGCTGTAGATCAACACTTGGTTGATATAGTCTGATGTAATCTGTAAATTTAAAATAAAGTAAAGGCATAGATACAGTACCAGAATATTACCAAAAATTATACAGAGGACTTGGTAAAAACCACGGAAAAAGTGCTTGTTGACAAGGTTGTAAACGAAAATTGTCACTAGTGACAATATCCAAAAAATGAGTGTTCGCGCTTCAAAGAAGGCTCCAGCAGTGCCAGCCAATCCGTAAAGAATAAAAGCTTCATCACGACTGTGACCAGCAAAGTAACGGGTCAAGAAGAAAATGGCTCCAAGGACAAATGGCATTGCGAATTGGATAGGGTAGAGGCCGCCAAAACCAAGCGTTCCATTAATTACGAAGAAAATAAAGCTAATGAAAGTAGCAATTTCCTTCTTACTTGTCATGTGCATGACAGTCTTGTAAAGAAAACTACCAGAAAGATAGTAGGTAAGAAACTGTATGGGAATTAGCCAAAGTGTTGATCCCAAGCGAAAAGCTAAGGAAACTAAGAAATAATAGAAGAAGCCACCCGTTGTAAAAAAGTCAGAGTAAGGTAGGCTGCCATTGGCAAACATCTTTGCAATGTAAAGGTTTTGGGACTGCATACTATTTGCAAAGTCTGTAAAGCAAGGCACTGAGATGCTAAAAATGCTCAAGATCAGACTAAGAATGAGAATGTGACTCTTATGCTTCCATGGAATCGCAGTTATAGGGGCTTTATCTTTCAGAGAAGAACTCGATTCATTTGTATGCCCTTGAATTGCTACTTCAATTTTCTCATCTTGTTTCTCATCATTTGCATGAGATTGATGGTGGCTTCGATGGTAGCCCTGATAGCTACCCGATTGTAAAGTATTGTCTTCGCTATATTGACTCACAATTAGACTCCTTTATTGTTATTTGGAAAGTTATGAATAAAAGGAAATAATCCCCTGATTGTCTTATTTCCAGTATATCAGATAATACTATTTAGTCAATTTCTCTCTAATTTCTTAAATTAAATTAATAATTACTAAAAAAGGATTGAGAACAAAATCTCAATCCTTTCTCTCCTAGTAACTGATGTGATTTCACCTGCATAGTTATAGTTGTCAAACCCTCAGTCAACTTGATAGAAGTTAGACAATGAACAAAATTGGTAAAATAATTCAGTATGTTCGTCAATACTTTTTAATTCTCATCAATGAAGCTATTGAAGACTTCTTCAATCATATCCCATTCAGCATCTGAGTCTTCAGGGATTGGTTGAAGGTCACCTTCGGTACCATCTTCATTTTCAGTGAAAGAATAAGCTTGAATTTCAATCTCTCCGTTAGCATCTTCTTCTGCACCGGCTGGTACCAAAAGAACATAGTTTTTTCCGAATTCTTCACGTCCATCAATAGTTAACAAGATTTCAAAAAGAGTTTCATTTCCTTGTTCGTCTACTAAGGTAATAACTTCATGGTCATGGTTATGATCGTGATTGTGTGACATATTGTTCTCCTTATTGAAGCAAGAGCCAAATAGTTAGGTAAAGCTAATATACTCGACAATGAGTTTACTAGACTGGCATTGGACTATCGGACTCTATTGTAGTTTCTTAAAACATTCGATCGAGGTAGTTTTGCAGGATAAGTTGGGCGGCTAATTTATCAATAACTTTTTTGCGTTTACCACGGCTGACATCTGCTTGCTCAACCAGCATACGTTCTGCTTGAACAGTTGTTAAGCGCTCATCTTGGTAATCTACAGGAATTCCAAAGATTTCCTTAATTTTGTTACCATAAGCTTTGCTTGCCTCGACACGAGGGCCTTCAGTATTATTCATATTTTTTGGAAGACCAACGACAAACTTGTCTACTTTATACTCTTTAACGAGTTCACCGAGGCGGTCGAAACCAAACTCTTCAGCTTCTTCGTCAATTTTGATAATTTCGACGCCTTGGGCTGTAAAACCGAGAGGATCACTAATAGCAACCCCCACTGTTTTTGAGCCAACATCAAGTCCCATTACTCGCATTAGAGGTCAATTCCATTTCCTTTAAGATAATAGCGAACGAGTTCTTCAACGATTTCATCACGTTCGTATTTACGAATCTGGTTACGGGCGTCATTATAACGCGGAACATAAGCAGGGTCACCGCTCAGAACATAACCGACGATTTGGTTGATAGGATTATAACCTTTCTCTGCCAACGAACGGTAGACATTTGTCAAAGTATTACTGATTTCATCTTTGCTACCGTCGTCGAGGTTGAAACGAACAGTTTCATCTGTAAATCCCATACTGACACCTTCTTTCTATAAGAATTATCTGTTAGTTCTTTATTATAACATAAGTCTACTCAAAAGGGAAAGACAATGAACAAAAAAGAGATGACTGGAGTCATCCCTCTTAATATCTAATAAGATTAAACGCGTTCAACTTTACCAGATTTAAGTGCACGAGCTGAAGCCCAAACTTTTTTAGGTTTACCATCAACAAGGATAGTAACTTTTTGAAGGTTAGGTTTAACGGCACGTTTAGTTTTGTTCATAGCGTGTGAACGGTTGTTTGCAGAAACAGTTTTACGTCCTGTAAAGTAACATACTTTAGCCATTTCGTGTTTTCCTCCTAGGTAGAATTTATTACGGATGTGCTAGCACCACATACCAAAACATTCTATCATAAGAAACTAGGTTTGACAAGAACAATTTATAATTTCTTTTTAGGAAAAAATAGTATATGCTTATTATAATGAAAAGACAACCCTAAAGAGGAGAAAAAATGCCAGATAATCTTGCACTACGTATGCGCCCACGCACAATTTCGGAAGTGATAGGTCAAAAGCATTTAGTTGGTAAAGGAAAAATCATTCGCCGTATGGTAGAGGCAAACATGCTGTCCTCAATGATTCTTTATGGGCCACCGGGAATTGGAAAAACCTCAATAGCCAGTGCCATTGCAGGAACAACAAAATTTGCTTTTAGAACCTTTAATGCAACTGTTGATAGCAAGAAACGGCTGCAGGAAATTGCAGAAGAAGCTAAGTTTTCAGGTGGTTTGGTTCTGCTCCTAGATGAAATCCATCGTTTGGATAAAGCTAAGCAAGATTTTTTATTGCCGTTGTTAGAAAACGGTAAAATTATCATGATTGGGGCTACAACTGAGAATCCATTTTTTTCTGTGACTCCAGCCATTCGTAGTCGGGTACAAATATTTGAATTGGAACCCCTTTCCAATACGGATATTAAGGTAGCTATTCAGGGTGTTTTGGAAGATCGAGAACGTGGGTTTGATTTTGATGTCCAGTTAGATGATGATGCTCTAGATTTCATAGCTACAGCTACCAATGGCGATTTACGTTCGGCCTACAATTCCTTGGACTTGGCGGTTATGTCAACTCAACCTTCAGAAGGTGGGGAGCGCCATGTTACTTTAGATACCGTTGAGAATAGTTTGCAACGTAGTTATATCACCATGGATAAAGATGGTGATGGGCACTATGATGTGCTTTCTGCCTTGCAAAAATCGATTCGAGGCTCTGACGTCAATGCCAGTCTTCATTATGCAGCACGTTTGGTTGAAGCAGGAGACCTTCCAAGCCTAGCACGTCGGTTAACTGTGATTGCTTACGAGGATATTGGTTTAGCTAATCCAGATGCACAGGTTCATACTGTCACAGCCTTGGAAGCTGCGCAGAAAGTAGGCTTTCCGGAGGCACGTATTTTGATTGCAAATGTGGTTATTGACTTAGCTTTATCACCTAAGTCAAATTCGGCCTATGTGGCAATGGACGCTGCGCTGGCAGATCTTAGAAAGTCTGGAAATTTACCGATTCCTCGTCATTTGAGAGATGGACATTATGCAGGAAGTAAGGAACTAGGAAATGCGCAAGATTACAAATATCCACATGCTTATCCCGAAAAGTGGGTTAAGCAACAATACCTTCCAGATAAACTAAGAGACGTCAATTATTTCCAACCGAATGAGACTGGGAAATATGAGAGAGCTCTTGGAGCTAACAAAGAGCGAATCGATAAGCTGTCAAAATAACAAGCGAGATAGGTGCTAACGAAAACGATTGCAAAAAAATTGACTTTTCCTCTTGCAATAATTTTCAAAAGTGGTATCATAGGAGCATAGAAATTGCTGTGGTATACGAATCCACATATAAGTGTTGACCGACTAATTTTTGTATTATCGGGAGACAGAGGTCTATTAACAGTGTGCAGGCTGGCTCACCCAGAAGCAACTTAAGTTAGTAGCGAGTCGCCCACCTGCTTTTTTACGTCGCGGGTTCAATACAAACCGTGGATCATCGGTACCAATACAGCATCCAGCCTCCTTAGCTCAGTTGGTAGAGCAGTGGACTCTTAATCCATGGGTCACAGGTTCGAGCCCTGTAGGGGGCATCTAAATCAACAGGAAAAAGCCTTGATTTACAAGGCTTTTTTGCTTGCCTATAACTGATTTGCCCCATCATTTGCCCCACATTTTTTATGAGCAATCTTTCCAGACATCTCTAATTTGATTAAATTCTTCAAAAATTTTCTCTTCTAAAGTGTGTCCATATACTTCTACTAACATTGAAATATCTTTATGCCCTAGAATTTTTGCAATAACTCCAAGGTCAAATCCTTTGTGCCAGAGGTAGCTTCCATAGGTATGACGTGCTCCTTTTGTCGTGATAATTGGATAAATATCTAATTCATTTAAAAGAACACTCAAAGCTTTATTGACACTTGCAATATCTGGTACCAAGTGAATATATCCATAATGCTGAAAAATCATTTTATACCTATTCTTGATTCCTAGCTCTTTATTAGCCTTCTCCTGTTCAATTTTTAGGACTTGCAATATCTTAATACATTCTTCGTCTATCGGTACCATCCGAATAGACGTTTTGTTTTTTGGAGGGACAAATTTATGAGAAAGGGTATTAAACCTCCTATATGTTTTTAGCAGTCCTCTGTCAAAGTCAACTTCATTCCAAGTTAACGCTATTAACTCTCCAAACCTCATGCCTGTTTTTAGTAGAAAATAGACGATATAAGGAACAATTGAACGTTGGTAATCAAATTTTCTCTTTACTGCTAAAAGTAAATCCAGATAGTCCTTTTCTGTATGTAAATATTTCTCTTCGGTCATCTGTTGTTCTTTGGATGAAAATAACTCGACATGTTGTGTAAAATCATCTATTAGAACTTTGTCTGCAATTGCCATTTGGATGCTCTGATGAATCCCAGTATTCAATCTACCAAGAAAATTTCTACCAACTGTTTGTCCATACTTATTCATAATTCTTTGGTATTCACTCGCACGAATTTGAGTGACTTTTTTATTTCCAAATAATCTTTCAATTGTGTTTTTACGGAGAAGATATTTTTTCTTTGTCTCTTCCGACCTACTACTCGGTAGAATTTTTAGTTCAAGCCATTCTTGATACAGATCTACAAGAGAAATATCTCTAGAAATTCTTTTTCCTAAACGAAGTTCTTGCAGAATCGGTTCAGCTTCTGACTCTGCAAGTTTTTTTGTTTTAAAACCGCTATTATGAACAACAGTTTTCCCTTCGCTACGAATTTCATAGGTCCATAAATTACTATCTCCTCGCTTTCGATAACGAACACTTGCCATATTACGCCACCTCAGTTCCTAGAATCTCATTTACAACACTTTTTGGAACAACCATCAAACGTTTGCGATTATAAAATGTATAGCCTCGTGAGACAAGTAATTCTCTTGCCTGATGAATGATATCATTTGCTGTATGAGGGCGATAGCCCATTTCAATTAATTCTTTGTTACTAATTAAATTATTGTCCATAGTTATCCTCCTTATTTATTTTCTAAATTCAGAAACTCGCCTACAAGTAGTTGTAATTCTGCATTTAATTTAGGGAGATTCTGTATTAATACTTCTTTTAATTCTTCCGCAAATTGGTTCGTTTCTTCTCTCAATAGTTTGCGGACTCTTGTTTTTTCTTTTTGATGCTGTCTGATTTTAAATTTGGAAAAGCCAATGATAACAGTTCAGGATTGTTGAGAAAGATAATTGTAAATGCTCTTTGCTCCACTCGAATATGTTCTAGCTTATAAAATCCGAAATTATCAAGTCGATTCATAACATCTTGGACCATCTCCTCACCAATCGCTTTGGTTCTAAGTTGGAATTCCAGTCTCCACCAAAACGGATTTACAGCCAAATCTAGCTTCTCATCGCGCTTGTGAGCAATGATTTCTTTATTCTTATCATATAACCTAACTTGTACATTACTACCGCTAGAACCCCAATATTTCGTCTCTAATTCACCCCCTCTACCATAGAAGACCTTATGGGTAACACCACCTTTAATATGTTGCAAATTAACGATTTCAGGCCTATTGAAAATGTCAAATGCCAAATCAAAACGAGACAAACGTACTGTCAATGAATTCAATCTAGCAAAGTACATTAATTGCCTCCATACTTTCATTCCATCAAATTCTTTTAAAGTATTAGGATTGAAATCAATTCGAATCAATTGTTCATTTCCATAAGTGGATAATTGAAAAAATATAATATTGATTGAATCATACTCATTAAAATCTTTAGCTAAAGTAAATACATCATCTCGTACGTTATCATGTATTTCAAATGAATCAACTCTTGTACTTATTGCCTGTTTCAGATTTTTAAAAATTTGTCTTAGGGAACCAATGTCTGTATCCCAGATAACCGTTAATCTATCAATACTGACATCTAACCGCTGTACTAATTCTCCTACATCACATCGTTCTTGAATACTTCTTAAATCTTGTATAGAAACCAACAAAATTGTCCCCCCTTCTTTTAGATTTTTTAGGTTTCAGAAACACCGTCAAATCAACGATTGCTCGTTCCGTCGTTCTTTGGGCGTTGCCCTAAGTGTCCCTTTTTGCTGGCTGTTAGAATAGCCAGCTTTTGCTTGGCTAGAAATTGTCTGGACGGCAGTCTGCAGGACTTCGCCTGACTTCCCGTCAGGCTCGTCCCTTGTCCTTGTCCACACAATTTCTAGCTCCAAGGCTTCGAATAGTCGTAAGTCATAGTCTCGTCCTCAACTTCCTCCTCACTCACTGTTCCTAAACTTATGAGCTATTTTTATCGTTTATAACTTATTTTTAAGTTATAAATATATTTTATAAAAAATATTTTAGTTAGTCAACTAAAAACTTGATTTGTAAGTTTATAGGTGATAAAATAAGTTAAAAATAAAAATAGGAGTTTCCCATGACCTTTATTATTCAAAATTTTGGACCCAATTTGGCACGACTACGCATAGAAAAAGGGGTAAGCCAAACTCAACTAGCTGAAGATTTAGGAATCGGTAAACAGTCCATCTCTGATTACGAAAAACAAAAAAGCTATCCTACCTTTGCAAATTTGGATAAGATAGCAGAATATTTTAATGCAACTCCAACCCAACTCTTTGGAACGAGTAAAGAGATTGAGTTAGAAAAGAGTGTTCTTGAATCTAATGAATACTCTGATAAAGTAAGTGAAATCTTAAAAGCTGTCAAATACATCGAGCATTTCCTACATACTGATGGACAGTACTTAGAGGATTTACTTTACCTAACAAGAGGCAACCAACTATACACAGAAGATGGAAAAGAGTTGTATATTGATCCAACTTCTCAGAAAAGAACACTTCATACCCAATATGAACCTGGTTTTATTGAAGCAAGAGATAAATCTCCACTAGAGCTCTTAATTGAAAATAAGGAGCTATTAGATTAAATAAAAAAAGCGAGGATAT
>NZ_CM002130.1:2257321-2302888 GCF_000448605.1 Streptococcus sp. HSISS3 | reverse complement strand
TAAAAGACGAGTATACTCTCGCTTTTTTATTGTAAAATCTTATTCTTCATTATCAATCATCAAACACTCTGCCTGTGAGTTGGTACATGAGGTAAATGTGCTCCAAGGTTTTGACAATTCGCGTCACATGAAGTTATTTAAGCATCTCCTTTTCTCTCATTACCATTTTCTGTTATAATAAATTGTACTTCTAGAATAGAAAGGTCTTAAGATGGCAACTCTTATTAAGCATAAACGTGTAGAATTTTCAGAACTATTTTATGACCTAGTGTTTGTTTTTGCAATTTCAAAAGCAACTGCTTTAATTCACCCTATTCATAACGGTGTTTTGGCTTGGGACTCTTTACTTGATTTCTTCATCTCTGTCATGGTTATCATCAATTCCTGGATGATTCAAACCATTTATACCAATCGCTATGGAACAAACTCGTTATTTAACATGGTAATCATGTTTATCAACATGGGACTTATGCTCTTTATATCCAATATGATTGGATACAATTGGCAACAATGGTACTATCATACCTGTTGGGCTGTTGGCACATTAACCCTTACCTTATTTTTTCAATATTTGGTTCAGTTTTTTAGAGGATCAACCGATAGTGCTGATCGGGAAAGTATCAAAGGTTTTCTATGGTTGACAGGTCTACAAAGCTTAGGAGTCTATCTGGCAGCTCTTTTTCCTATTTACGTTGGAGTCTATATCTTTATTGCTAGTATTCTGCTAACATTTATTGTGCCAATTTTCTTGATTACTAAAGATGAGCATTTCCAAGTAAATCTTCCCCATTTAATCGAGCGCGTCTCCCTTCTTGTCATTATTACGTTTGGAGAGATGGTTATTGGGCTAGTTAACTTCTTTACAGTTGAGAATTTCTCGATATATTCGGTTCTTAATTTCGTTATCATGCTTTCTCTGTTCTTGTTTTATTTTGGTGAATTTGACCATGCTATTGACGAAGGATCCAATCAAAAGGGATTATTTATAATTTATAGTCACTATCCTATTTTCATTGGGCTTATGTTGATGACAGTTTCGATGGGTTTTCTTCTGAATCCTGAGGCTAATCTTCTCGTTGCAATCAGCTTCTTTTATATCGGAATTGGCCTCTTCCAAGCTGCTGTCCTAGCAAATGGGCCCTATAACAAAAACTATCTTCGCTATTCGAGAAGTTACTACTGTGCTCAAGCGACACTCTATCTGGCTGCCTTGATTCTCTCTTTGGTTTTCGCTTCGAATCCTACAATAGTGCTGAGTATTGCAACCATCTTCGCTCTAGCTATAGCCATTCATTTTATTTATTTTTATGTGACACAGAATAAAAAATATTCCAAATCTAACTGGGGGTTCTTTTAATGAGTTTATAACATAAAAAAGCTTTGGGAACCAAGGCTTTTTTTTCATTAATTTGTTTTTCCATTTTATCCTCCAATTTGATCTCGCACTGACATTTATTTATAACAAAACTATATATCTAGAATAGCATAATCATTAGGTATTATAGGTTTTCAAACAAAATACGAGTCATTCGTTTTTGCCCCACTTTTGCCCCATTTTTAAATCCTGACATTGAAAACACCTAAAAGTATTTCCCTAAAATCAGCTATATTTCAACATTTTTGTTTATTTTCAATATGAAAAGTTCTTACAAATCCATGTAGGGGGCAGCTAAACAATAAGAAAAAGCCTTGAGATTAAGGCTTTTTTGTTTGTCTGAAGCGATTACTTTTCGGTAATGTCTCTGCAAGGTGTACACTTTATGCTATGATATTAGTTAAGGAATGAAATTGAAAAGGAGACAGGTGTTGAAAATAGCAATCATCGGCTATAGTGGTTCTGGAAAGTCGACTTTGGCTAGTTTTTTAGGTCAACATTACAATTGTGATGTACTCCATTTAGATAAAATTCATTTCACATCAAATTGGCAAGAGCGGACAATTGATGAAATGGCTAACGATATATCAAGATTCATGCTACAAAGTGATTGGATTATTGAAGGGAATTACTTGACCTGTCTTTATGAAGAACGCATGAGAGAGGCGGACTGTATTATATATTTCAGCTTTAACAGATTTAATTGTCTCTCTCGGGTTTTCAGGCGATATCTAAAATATAGGGGACATGCACGTCCCAGTATGGCAGAGGACTGTAATGAAAAATTTGACTTTGAGTTTATGAAATGGATTTTATTAGATGGTCGTTCAAATAAATATGTAAAGCAATATAAAGCAGTTATTAAAAAATATCCTGACAAAACAATTGTTTTAAAGAATCAAAAGCAGTTGAATCATTATATGAAGCAGATTAATTAATTATTATAACGATTTCCTCATATAAATAGCTGGTAAGTCTATATAAGATGAAAGATTAAAAAGATATAGTAAATCACTAGTTGCAATCTTAGCTGTAACTGTCAGAATATTTTGTAAGAAACGCTTTCAACATTGAACAAAAGGACTTTTTTCTGCTATAATAAACTGTAACGCAAAACTTGTGGGTGAAATTCCCACCGTGAAGTTTTTCAAGAAAGGTGGGGACAGTCTCGTAAAGGTAGAGCTGTCCGTTATCAAAATAATATGACATCAGTAGTTGTTGTAGGTACCCAGTGGGGTGATGAAGGTAAAGGGAAAATAACAGATTTCCTAAGTCAAGATGCCGAAGTGATCGCACGCTATCAAGGTGGAGACAATGCAGGTCACACGATTGTTATCGATGGTAAGAAATTCAAATTGCACTTGATTCCGTCAGGTATTTTCTTCCCAGAAAAAATCTCTGTTATTGGGAATGGTGTAGTGGTCAATCCTAAATCACTTGTCAAAGAGTTGGAATATCTTCATGCGGAAGGTGTGTCAACAGACAGTCTTCGTGTTTCTGATCGTGCGCATGTTATCTTGCCATACCATATTAAACTTGATCAACTGCAAGAAGCTGCTAAGGGTGACAATAAGATTGGTACAACTAATAAAGGCATCGGTCCAGCTTATATGGATAAGGCTGCGCGTGTCGGTATTCGTATTGCAGACCTTTTGGACAAGGAAGTCTTTGCTGAACGTTTGAAGACAAACTTGGCTGAAAAAAATCGTCTCTTTACTAAGATGTATGGGTCTGAAGGACTGTCATTCGATGATATTTTTGAAGAATATTATGCTTACGGCCAACAAATTAAACAATATGTCACGGATACATCTGTTATCTTGAATGATGCTCTTGACGCTGGCAAACGTGTTCTCTTTGAAGGAGCTCAAGGAGTTATGCTTGACATTGACCAGGGAACGTATCCATTTGTAACGTCATCAAACCCAGTTGCGGGGGGAGTTACAATTGGTTCTGGTGTTGGTCCATCTAAAATCAATAAAGTTGTTGGTGTATGTAAGGCCTATACGAGTCGTGTTGGTGACGGACCATTCCCAACTGAATTGTCTGATGAAGTGGGTGAACGCATCCGTGAAGTTGGTCATGAGTATGGAACAACAACTGGACGCCCACGTCGTGTGGGATGGTTTGACTCAGTAGTGATGCGTCATAGCCGTCGTGTATCAGGAATCACAAACCTTAGCTTGAACTGTATTGATGTTTTGTCAGGTCTTGATACGGTGAAAATTTGTGTAGCTTATGATCTTGATGGTAAGCGCATCGATTACTATCCAGCTAGTCTTGAACAATTGAAACGTTGTAAACCAATCTATGAAGAGTTACCAGGTTGGGAAGAAGACATCACAGGTTGCCGTAGTTTAGATGAGCTTCCTGAAAATGCCCGTAATTATGTTCGTCGTGTTGGTGAATTGGTAGGTGTACGTATTTCTACCTTTTCAGTAGGACCAGATCGTGAGCAAACTAATATTCTTGAAAGTGTCTGGTCAAATATTTAATAACACATTAAGGAAGAATCTAGAAAATAGGTTCTTTTTTTCTGAATCTTAAACCTAGTAAAGGCTGACAGAGGCCAGTAATTGTTAGGGAAAGTGCTTGCTAAATTTTCGACAGTAATAAGGAAGAAGTCTTTCTATTTGATTAGTTTTTCGGTATAATATGGGTTGATTAGATGAAAATGAGTGAGCATTTACTTTATTATTTCAAATGCGGACTCTCAATGTGGTAAAATAAGTAACTATATCTCTTAATATCTTTGACAAGAGGTGGATAATGAAGAAGATTGTATTTGTTTGTTTAGGCAACATTTGTCGTAGCCCTATGGCAGAATTTGTGATGAAAGCACTTAATCAAGAGGAAGCTTTGCAGATTGAGAGTCGTGCAACATCTTCATGGGAACATGGAAACCCAGTTCACCAGGGAACGCAAAAAATTTTAAGAAAATATGCGATTTCTTTTGATCCTTCTAAGAGATCACAGCAGATTAATCAGTTAGATTTTGAATCTTTTGATTTAATTTTAGGAATGGATGAGTCAAATGTTGATGATCTTTTACAATTATCTGCGGGACGTTATGATGATAAGATCAAGCTTTTTCGGTCTGGTGGAGTTCCGGATCCGTGGTATACAGGGGACTTTGAAGAAACATACAAATTGGTAATGGAAGGTTGCCAAGATTGGTTACAATGGATTAAGGATAGACAATGAATTTTAAACAATTAAAAGATTTTGATTTTAAAAATATTGATCTTAAAAATATTGAGATTGATCGTAATCAATTTGAACGTATCGCAGTAGGAGTTATTATTCTTTGCGCATTGTCCTTGTTTTTAGTGACTATAAAAACACAGCACACTATCAAGGTTGATGGGACTAAAATTACCTATAAAGGTCAAATGCAAAACCACCGTTTAAATGGTCAAGGAACTCTGACTTATGATAATGGCGACACCTATACAGGTGAATTTAAAAATGGTTCCTTTAATGGTCAAGGAACATTCAAATCTCACGAGGGTTGGACCTATGTGGGGGAATTCAAATCTGGTCAAGCTGATGGTCAAGGTAAATTGACTACTGAAAATAAAGTTACCTACAAAGGAAAATTTAAACAGGGGATTTTTAAAGGATGAGAATTAACTGGTTTTCTTATATTCGTGTGACAGGACTTCTCTTAGTTCTTGTTTATCATTTCTTCCCAAGTGTTCTTCCTGGGGGGTTCATTGGTGTTGATGTCTTCTTTACTTTCTCGGGGTATCTGATTACAGCTCTTCTTATTGATGAAGTGTCTAGAACGCATCGTATTGATTATCTTGGTTTTATGCGACGTCGTTTTTACCGGATAGTACCACCGCTTGTATTGATGGTTCTTATCTGCACCCCCTTGGCACTCCTAGTTCGAAATGATTTCATAGCAGGTATTGGACGTCAAATCACCTCTGTTCTTGGTTTTGTGACTAACTATTATGAAATTTGGACCGGAGGAAATTATGAGAATCAGTTTAACCAGCATATTTATCTCCATACGTGGAGTCTGGCTATCGAGGTTCACTACTACATTCTCTGGGGAGCTTTGCTCTGGTTCTTAGCTAAGCGTGTCAAGCACCAAAATCAATTTAGAGGGCTAGTTTTCATAGTTTCGCTTACTTGTTTTGCGGTAAGCTTCTTATCAATGTTTATTAGTGCTTTCTTTGTTGATAGCTTTTCTCGTCTCTACTTCTCATCGATTACCCATGCTTATCCTTTCTTTTTAGGTTCGCTTTTTGCGACGCTTTCAGGTGTGCATGAGACGACTGCTAGGTTCAAGAAAAATATTCGCCTTTGGGATCTGAAAAAGACAGTCCTATATATGGTTGGAAGCTTTGCCCTATTATTATTGTTAGGATTAGTACTTCATTTTGAAGAGCGCCTTACCTATTTATTTGGCTTTGCTTTAGCTAGTTTGTTTACATCTGTCATGATTTATTCGGCGCGTATTCTTCATGAAAAGTTACCTGGGAAATCAGAGCCTGCTGTCATTAGTTATTTGGCAGAGATTAGTTATAGTGTTTATCTTTTCCACTGGCCACTTTATATTATCTTTAGTCAATTAACAAATAATCTTGTTGCTGTAATAGTGACCACTATTTTATCAATTGTCTTTGCAACACTTTCCTACTATATAATAGAGCCATTTATTGCAGGAAGAAAAGCGAATCTTTTTGGTATAGATTTGGATTTGTCTCCTTATCGCAATATTGTGTTTTATGTCTTTAGTGGGCTCACGTTGATTACGGTACTGATTTCGCTCTTTGCACCAGCTGTTGGGAACTTTGAAAAAGATTTACAAGCCAATGGTTTATCGCAAGCTCAGACTAAGATGAAATTAACGCGTGCTAATGCGGAACATAGTCAGGCTACTTCTTTTGGTGTTAATAAGGGAGTGACAATTCTAGGGGATTCTGTTGCGCTTAGGTCGAAGGATCAGATTGAATCGAAAATTGATAACGTCTATATGGATGCAGTTGTCAGCCGTAACTTATCAACAATCAATGATTTGCTTAAGAATTATGCAGATAGTAATGCACTTGCCAAGGATGTTGTTATTGCTGGTGGTGTTAATGAGATTGATGACTATAAAGGGGTTATTAATAAAATGATTAAAAATCTACCTAAAGGTCACCATATCATCTTTGTGACACCATATAATGGTAGTAAGTCTGGAAGTGAAGCTGCATCTTTGGTTCAGTTGCGTAAGTATGAATTGGAGATGGCTAAGAAATACGACTTTGTAACGGTTGCTGATTGGTACCAAGTGGCTAAGGACAATATTTCTATTTGGAATGGCACAGATGGTGTGCATTTTGGCTCCGATAGTGACTCTATTAACCGTGGTGCTAAATTATATACCAATACGATCAAAGAGGCCATTGCCCAAGCTGATAAGTCGCCAGTTAAAGGTGGTAAAAAATGATATAAAGAGAAGGCAGCATCTGTCTTCTTTTTTTGATGACAAATTTTGACTGCGTTTTTTGTTTTGTGCTAAAATAAGCCTATGGCAAGAATATTAGATAATGATTTATTAGGAGATGAAGAGTATGTTGAGCGTACTCTTCGTCCTCAATATTTTAAGGAATACATTGGTCAAGACAAGGTTAAAGACCAATTAAAAATATTTATAGAAGCAGCAAAACTTCGTGATGAGGCCTTGGATCACACTCTTTTGTTTGGACCTCCAGGTTTAGGTAAGACAACTATGGCATTTGTCATTGCTAATGAGATGGGTGTTAATTTGAAGCAAACATCTGGACCTGCTATTGAAAAAGCTGGTGATTTGGTTGCTATACTCAATGACCTAGAGCCAGGAGATATCTTATTTATTGATGAGATTCATCGGATGCCAATGGCAGTTGAAGAAGTTCTTTATAGTGCCATGGAAGATTACTATATTGATATCATGATTGGTGCTGGTGAGACAAGTCGTAGTGTCCATCTTGAGTTACCTCCTTTCACCTTGGTCGGTGCAACTACACGAGCAGGTATGTTGTCAAATCCTTTGAGGGCTCGATTTGGGATTAATGGTCATATGGAATATTACGAGTTACCTGATTTGACAGAAATTGTAGAACGAACATCGGAAATTTTTGAAATGACCATAACACCAGAAGCCGCTTTGGAATTAGCTCGTCGTAGTAGAGGGACGCCACGTATTGCCAACCGTCTACTTAAGCGCGTGCGGGATTACGCACAAATTATGGGTAATGGTATCATTGATGATAAGATTGCGGATAAGGCATTGACGATGTTGGATGTGGATCGCGAAGGACTAGACTATGTTGACCAAAAAATTCTCCGAACTATGATTGAAATGTATGGGGGAGGACCCGTTGGCCTAGGTACTTTGTCAGTGAATATTGCTGAAGAGCGAGAGACGGTAGAAGATATGTATGAGCCCTACCTTATCCAGAAAGGTTTTATTATGCGTACACGAACAGGACGTGTCGCAACGGCTAAAGCCTATGAGCACATGGGATATGATTATAAGGAACAGAACAGTTAAGAATGCGACAATCCATCCAATCTAAAGGATGGATTTTTGATTTTGTAAAAAATAAGGAAGAAAAAGGAAAATTTAAAAAAAAACCTTGCAATGAGTGGGTTCTTTTGTTATTATATTATGGTGCTGTAAATACAGCGCTTAGCTATGATACAAGAGGTTGCGACACGCCTGGTTGCACTGCCACGCAATCCGTGTTGGTTTTCTTGAGGAGCTAGCCTATTATCTTAAATAGACGAAAGAGGAGAAAAAATGGCAAACAAAAAAATTCGTATCCGTTTGAAAGCTTACGAACACCGTACGCTTGATACAGCGGCAGAAAAAATCGTAGAAACTGCAACTCGCACAGGTGCGACAGTTGCTGGACCAGTTCCACTTCCAACTGAACGTAGTCTCTACACAATTATTCGTGCGACTCACAAATATAAAGATTCTCGCGAACAATTTGAAATGCGTACACACAAACGTCTTATTGACATCATCAACCCAACTCAAAAAACAGTTGACGCTTTGATGAAACTTGATCTTCCAAGTGGTGTGAACGTAGAAATCAAACTTTAATTTAAGGCTTGATTTGATTGAGCATAAAAAACGCTCGTTAAAAACTTTTTTGAGCATAAAAAACGCTCATAAAAAACTTTTTGAAATACAATAAAGTAAAGGAAATATTTTCTCATGACAAAAGGAATCTTAGGGAAAAAAGTGGGAATGACTCAAATCTTCACTGAAGCAGGTGAATTTATCCCTGTTACTGTCATCGAAGCTACTCCAAACGTTGTGCTTCAAGTTAAAACTGTTGAAACAGACGGTTACGAAGCAGTTCAAGTTGGTTTTGACGACAAACGCGAAGTATTGAGCAACAAACCTGCCAAAGGCCACGTAGCGAAAGCTAACACAGCTCCTAAGCGCTTCATTCGTGAATTCAAAAACATTGAAGGCTTGGAAGTTGGATCAGAAATCACTGTTGACACATTCGAAGCTGGAGATGTTGTTGACGTAACTGGTACTTCAAAAGGTAAAGGTTTCCAAGGTGTTATCAAACGCCACGGTCAATCACGCGGACCTATGGCTCACGGTTCTCGTTACCACCGTCGTCCAGGTTCAATGGGACCTGTTGCGCCTAACCGTGTTTTCAAAAACAAACACTTGGCAGGACGTATGGGTGGCAACCGTGTGACAATTCAAAACCTTGAAGTTGTACAAGTTATCCCAGAGAAAAACGTTATCCTCATCAAAGGTAACGTACCAGGTGCTAAGAAATCTCTTATCACTATCAAATCAGCAGTTAAAGCTGCTAAATAATAAGAAAGGAGAAATCAGTTAAAAATGGCAAACGTAAAACTATTTGACCAAACTGGTAAAGAAGTTAGCTCAGTTGAACTTAACGACGCTATCTTCGGTATCGAACCAAACGAATCAGTAGTATTTGATGTCGTAATCAGCCAACGCGCTAGCCTTCGCCAAGGTACTCATGCGGTAAAAAACCGTTCAGCAGTATCAGGTGGTGGACGTAAACCATGGCGTCAAAAAGGAACTGGACGTGCTCGTCAAGGTTCTATCCGCTCACCACAATGGCGTGGCGGTGGTATTGTCTTCGGACCAACTCCACGTTCATACGGATACAAACTTCCACAAAAAGTTCGTCGCCTTGCATTGAAATCTGTTTACTCAGCTAAAGTTGCAGAAGATAAATTTGTAGCAGTTGAAGCTCTTTCATTTGCAGCTCCAAAAACTGCTGAATTCGCAAAAGTTCTTTCAGCTCTTAGCATCGATTCAAAAGTACTTGTTATCGTTGAAGAAGGAAACAAATTCGCTGAACTTTCAGCTCGTAACCTTGCAAACGTAACTGTTGCAACTCCTGCAACTGCAAGTGTACTTGACATCGTAAACGCAGATAAACTTCTTGTTACTAAAGAAGCTATCTCATCAATCGAGGAGGTTCTTGCATAATGAATTTGTATGACGTAATCAAAAAACCTGTTATCACTGAGAAATCTATGGTTGCTCTTGAAGCAGGAAAATACACTTTCGAAGTTGATACACGTGCACACAAACTCTTGATCAAACAAGCAGTTGAAGCTGCATTTGAAGGTGTTAAAGTTGCTAGCGTGAACACTGTAACTGTTAAGCCAAAACAAAAACGTGTTGGACGTTACACTGGTTTCACTTCAAAAACTAAAAAAGCTATCATCACTCTTACAGCTGATTCAAAAGCAATCGAGTTGTTTGCAGCTGAAGCTGAATAATCAAAGGAGAAATTAACGTGGGTATTAAAGTTTATAAACCAACGACAAATGGCCGTCGTAACATGACTTCTTTGGATTTCGCAGAAATCACTACAAGCACTCCTGAAAAATCATTGCTTGTTTCTCTTAAGAACAAAGCTGGTCGTAACAACAACGGTCGTATTACTGTACGTCACCAAGGTGGCGGACACAAACGTCACTACCGTTTGATTGACTTCAAACGTAATAAAGATGGCGTTGAAGCAGTTGTTAAAACTGTTGAATATGATCCAAACCGTACTGCAAATATCGCTCTTGTACACTACACTGACGGGGTTAAAACTTACATCATCGCACCTAAAGGTCTTGAAGTAGGTCAACGTATCGTTTCAGGTCCAGATGCGGATATCAAGATTGGTAACGCTCTTCCACTTGCAAACATCCCAGTTGGTACAGTTATCCACAACATTGAGCTTCAACCAGGTAAAGGTGCTGAACTTATCCGTGCCGCTGGTGCTTCTGCTCAAGTTTTGGGTCAAGAAGGTAAATACGTGCTTGTTCGTCTTCAATCAGGCGAAGTTCGTATGATTCTTGGTACATGTCGTGCAACAATCGGTACTGTCGGTAACGAACAACAATCACTTATCAACCTTGGTAAAGCTGGTCGTAATCGCTGGAAAGGTGTTCGCCCAACAGTTCGTGGTTCTGTAATGAACCCTAATGATCACCCACACGGTGGTGGTGAAGGTAAAGCACCAGTTGGACGTAAAGCGCCATCTACTCCATGGGGTAAACCTGCGCTTGGTCTTAAAACTCGTAACAAGAAAGCTAAATCTGACAAACTTATCGTTCGTCGTCGTAACGAAAAATAATTTAGTCGCTTAGCACATATTATCCGCCAACTCGGTAGCGCTCAGCGCAAGCCGCTGTGGTACATTTAATTTAAAGGAGAAAACTACAAAATGGGACGTAGTCTTAAAAAAGGACCTTTCGTCGATGAGCATTTGATGAAAAAAGTTGAAGCTCAAGCAAATGACGAAAAGAAAAAAGTAATCAAAACTTGGTCACGTCGTTCAACGATTTTCCCAAGTTTCATCGGATACACTATCGCAGTTTATGATGGACGTAAACACGTTCCTGTTTACATCCAAGAAGACATGGTAGGTCACAAACTTGGTGAATTTGCACCAACACGTACTTACAAAGGTCACGCAGCTGACGATAAGAAAACACGTCGTTAATAGGAGGAGGACACAATGGCAGAAATTACTTCAGCTAAAGCAATGGCTCGTACAGTGCGTGTTTCACCTCGTAAAACACGTCTTGTTCTTGATCTTATCCGTGGTAAGAACGTTGCTGATGCAATCGCAATCTTGAAATTCACTCCAAACAAAGCAGCTCGTATCGTTGAGAAAACTCTTAACTCTGCTATCGCTAATGCAGAAAATAACTTTGGTTTGGAAAAAGCTAACTTGGTAGTATCTGAAACATTCGCAAACGAAGGACCAACAATGAAACGTTTCCGTCCACGTGCGAAAGGTTCAGCTTCACCAATCAACAAACGCACAACTCACGTAACAGTAGTTGTGTCAGAAAAATAAGGAGGTAAACTCGTGGGTCAAAAAGTACATCCAATTGGTATGCGTGTCGGGATCATCCGTGACTGGGATGCGAAATGGTATGCTGAAAAAGAATACGCAGATTACCTTCACGAAGATTTGGCAATCCGCAAATTTATTCAAAAAGAACTTGCAGACGCTTCAGTTTCAACTATTGAAATCGAACGTGCTGTAAACAAAGTTATTGTTTCACTTCACACTGCAAAACCAGGTATGGTTATCGGTAAAGGTGGATCAAACGTTGACGCTCTTCGCGCTCAACTTAACAAATTGACTGGAAAACAAGTACACATCAACATTGTTGAAATCAAGAAACCTGATTTGGACGCTCATCTTGTTGGTGAAACTATTGCTCGTCAACTTGAGCAACGTGTTGCTTTCCGTCGTGCACAAAAACAAGCTATCCAACGTACAATGCGTGCTGGAGCTAAAGGAATTAAAACTCAAGTATCTGGTCGTTTGAATGGTGCCGATATTGCCCGTGCAGAAGGATACTCTGAAGGTACAGTTCCACTTCATACACTTCGCGCTGATATTGATTATGCTTGGGAAGAAGCTGACACAACTTACGGTAAACTTGGTGTTAAAGTTTGGATCTACCGTGGAGAAGTTCTTCCGGCTCGTAAAAACACTAAAGGAGGCAAATAACAAATGTTAGTACCTAAACGTGTTAAACACCGTCGTGAATTCCGTGGAAAAATGCGCGGTGAGGCTAAAGGTGGTAAAGAAGTAGCATTCGGTGAATACGGACTTCAAGCTACAACTAGCCACTGGATTACAAACCGTCAAATCGAGGCTGCTCGTATTGCCATGACTCGTTACATGAAGCGTGGTGGTAAGGTTTGGATTAAGATCTTCCCACACAAATCATACACTGCTAAAGCTATCGGTGTACGTATGGGTTCTGGTAAAGGGGCACCTGAAGGTTGGGTAGCACCAGTTAAACGTGGTAAAGTAATGTTCGAAATCGCAGGTGTACCTGAAGAGGTTGCACGTGAAGCACTTCGTCTTGCTAGCCACAAATTGCCAGTTAAAAGTAAATTCGTGAAACGTGAAGCAGAATAAGGAGAAGACATGAAACTTGAAGAAATCAAAAAGTTTGTTGCTGAGCTTCGTGGCTTGTCTCAAGAAGAGCTTGCTAAAAAAGAAAACGAACTTAAGAAAGAACTTTTCGACCTTCGTTTCCAAGCTGCAGCAGGTCAACTTGATCAAACTGCTCGTTTGAACGAAGTGAAGAAACAAATTGCACGTGTTAAAACAGTGCAATCTGAAATCAAATAATAGATTGGGAAAGGAGCAATTCTAATAATGGAACGTAATCAACGTAAAACCCTTGTTGGACGCGTAGTATCTGACAAGATGGATAAAACAATCACAGTTGTAGTTGAAACGAAACGTAACCACCCAGTCTATGGTAAACGTATCAACTATTCTAAAAAATACAAAGCACATGATGAAAACAACGTTGCTAAAGAAGGCGATATCGTTCGTATCATGGAAACTCGCCCACTTTCAGCTACAAAACGCTTCCGTCTTGTAGAAGTTGTGGAAGAAGCTGTTATTATCTAATAAAACTAAAAGGAGACAATTGAAATGATTCAACAAGAAAGTCGCTTGAAAGTTGCTGATAATAGCGGTGCTCGTGAAATCTTGACTATCAAAGTTCTTGGTGGTTCAGGACGTAAATTCGCTAACATCGGCGACGTAATCGTTGCAACTGTAAAACAAGCTACACCAGGTGGAGCTGTTAAAAAAGGTGATGTTGTTAAAGCTGTAATCGTTCGTACTAAAACTGGTGCTCGTCGTCCAGACGGTTCATACATCAAGTTTGATGACAATGCTGCAGTAATCATCCGCGATGACAAAACTCCTCGTGGAACTCGTATCTTTGGCCCTGTTGCACGTGAATTGCGTGAAGGTGGATACATGCGTATCGTATCTTTGGCGCCAGAAGTACTTTAATCTAACGAAACACAAACTTAGTCCCCTGGCTCAGCTAGGGTGCCCATAGGGCGTAAGAAATAATAGGAGAAATACTCAATGTTTGTAAAAAAAGGCGATAAAGTTCGCGTTATTGCTGGTAAAGACAAAGGAACTGAAGCAGTAGTTCTTAAGGCTCTTCCAAAAGTAAATAAAGTTGTTGTTGAAGGTGTTGCAATCATCAAAAAACACCAAAAACCATCAGCTGAAAACCCTCAAGGTGCTATCGTGGAAAAAGAAGCACCAATCCACGCTTCAAACGTTCAAGTTCTTGACAAGAACGGTGTTGCTGGACGTGTAGGTTACAAAGTTGTTGACGGCAAAAAAGTTCGTTACAACAAAAAATCAGGCGAAGTGCTTGACTAATCACGAAGGAAAGGAGAAAGTATTAAATGGCTAACCGTCTTAAAGAAAAATACACTAACGAAGTAATTCCTGCTTTGACTGAAAAATTTAACTATTCTTCAGTTATGGCTGTGCCAAAAGTTGATAAAATCGTTATCAACATGGGTGTTGGTGAAGCTGTAAACAACGCTAAAACTCTTGAAAAAGCTGCTGCTGAGTTGGCACTTATTTCAGGTCAAAAACCATTGATTACTAAAGCTAAGAAATCAATCGCTGGCTTCCGTCTTCGTGAAGGTGTAGCGATCGGTGCTAAAGTTACCCTTCGTGGTGAACGCATGTACGAATTCTTGGATAAATTGGTATCAGTTTCACTTCCACGTGTTCGTGACTTCCATGGTGTTCCAACTAAATCATTTGATGGACGTGGTAACTACACACTTGGTGTTAAAGAACAACTTATCTTCCCAGAAATCAACTTCGACGATGTTGATAAAGTGCGTGGTATGGATATCGTTATCGTAACTACTGCTAACACTGACGAAGAAGGTCGTGAATTGCTTAAAGGCCTTGGAATGCCTTTTGCAAAATAATCTAGGAGGTAAATAAATTGGCTAAAAAATCAATGATTGCTAAGAACAAACGCCCTGCGAAGTTCTCTACGCAAGCTTACACTCGTTGCGAACGTTGTGGACGTCCACACTCAGTTTATCGCAAATTTAAACTTTGCCGTGTTTGCTTCCGTGAATTGGCTTACAAAGGTCAAATTCCAGGTGTTACCAAAGCTTCTTGGTAAAAACATGATATATTCAAGTTAGTTTTACCTAATTTGAATATATTAAACACAATCTGAGCCTAGCTCAATCATTAACTAGCAAGTGAATTATTCAAACTACTAGTAAGAGGAGAAAATATAAAATGGTTATGACTGACCCAATTGCAGATTTCTTGACACGTATTCGTAACGCTAACCAAGCTAAACACGAAGTACTTGAAGTACCTGCATCAAACATTAAAAAAGGTATCGCTGAAATCCTTAAACGTGAAGGTTTCGTTAAAAACGTTGAAGTTATCGAAGATGACAAACAAGGTATCATCCGCGTATTCTTGAAATACGGACAAAACGGTGAACGTGTTATCACTAACTTGAAACGTATCTCAAAACCAGGTCTTCGTGTTTACTCTAAACGTGAAGATGTTCCTAAAGTTCTTAACGGACTTGGAATCGCGATCATCTCTACTTCAGAAGGTCTTTTGACTGATAAAGAAGCTCGTCAAAAGAACGTTGGTGGAGAAGTTATCGCTTACGTTTGGTAAGAAGTTGATACTAAGCACTTATCTCAAATGATTTGTGCGAGTTTCGTTGATTATATTCGATGAAACTCATCCCCGTGAAAACTAGTCACTTTGTGGCTTGATAATCTAACAGGAGAATTAAATACTATGTCACGTATTGGTAATAAAGTTATTACTTTGCCTGCTGGTGTTGAAGTAACAAACAACGATAACGTTGTTACTGTTAAAGGACCTAAAGGCGAACTCACTCGTGAGTTTAACAAAAACATTGAAATCAAAGTTGAAGGTAATGAAGTTACACTTCACCGTCCAAACGACTCAAAAGAAAACAAAACAATCCACGGTACTTCACGTGCAAACTTGAACAACATGGTTGTTGGTGTTTCTGAAGGTTTCAAAAAAGAACTTGAAATGCGCGGTGTCGGATATCGTGCGCAACTCCAAGGAACAAAACTTGTTCTTTCAGTTGGTAAATCTCACCAAGACGAAGTTGAAGCTCCAGAAGGTATTACTTTTGAAGTACCATCTGCAACTTCAATCGTTGTAAGTGGTATTAACAAAGAAGTTGTTGGTCAAACAGCGGCTTACATCCGTAGCCTTCGTTCACCAGAACCTTACAAAGGTAAAGGTATTCGTTACGTTGGTGAATACGTACGTCGTAAAGAAGGTAAAACTGGTAAATAATAGGATTTTATCCTTATGGCAATTCTTTGTGGATTGTCTCTTTACCAAATGCTCTCATGAGCTAGCATTATAATTAAGAGGTGAAAATTGTGATTTCGAAACCAGATAAAAACAAACTCCGCCAAAAACGCCACCGTCGCGTTCGCGGAAAACTCTCTGGAACTGCTGATCGCCCACGTTTGAACATTTTCCGTTCTAATACAGGCATCTACGCTCAAGTTATTGATGACGTAGCGGGTGTAACGCTCGCAAGTGCATCAACTCTTGATAAAGAAGTTTCTAAAGGAACTAAAACAGAACAAGCCGTTGTTGTCGGTAAACTTGTTGCTGAACGCGCAGTAGCTAAAGGTATTTCTGAAGTGGTGTTTGACCGCGGTGGATATCTCTATCACGGACGTGTTAAAGCTTTGGCTGACTCAGCTCGTGAAAACGGATTGAAATTCTAATAGGGAGGACACTTAATAATGGCATTTAAAGATAATGCAGTAGAACTTGAAGAGCGCGTAGTTGCTATCAACCGTGTTACTAAAGTTGTAAAAGGTGGACGCAACATGCGTTTTGCTGCTCTTGTTGTTGTTGGTGACCGTAATGGTCGCGTAGGATTTGGTACTGGTAAATCTCAAGAGGTTCCAGAAGCTATCCGTAAAGCAGTTGAAGCAGCTAAGAAAACCTTATCGAAGTTCCTATGGTTGGTACAACTATTCCTCACGAAGTTCGTTCAGAATTTGGTGGAGCGAAAGTATTGTTGAAACCAGCTGTTGAAGGGGCTGGGGTTGCCGCTGGTGGTGCAGTTCGTGCCGTCATCGAATTGGCTGGTGTTGCTGATGTAACATCTAAATCTCTTGGTTCAAACACTCCAATCAACATCGTTCGTGCGACTGTTGAAGGATTGAAACAACTTAAACGTGCTGAAGACGTTGCTGCTCTCCGTGGCATCTCAGTATCTGACTTGGCATAAGAAAGGAGATTATAATGGCTCAAATTAAAATTACTTTGACTAAGTCTCCAATCGGACGCAAACCAGAACAACGTAAAACAGTTGTTGCTCTTGGACTTGGTAAATTGAATAGCTCAGTTGTTAAAGAAGACAACGCTGCTATCCGTGGTATGGTCAATGCAGTTTCTCACTTGGTAACTGTTGAAGACGTTAAATAAAAAATGATTTAAGTCGTAAGGGTTGCCTTGCGACTTAAACTGAATTTCATGTATAGGCGAGTTTTTAATCAAGCTACCTTACTTGGTTAGAGGCGCTAGCATTTTACAAAAAGAGGAGAAAATTAATAATGAAACTTCATGAATTGAAACCTGCTGAAGGTTCTCGTAAAGTCCGTAACCGTGTAGGTCGTGGTACTTCATCTGGTAACGGTAAAACTTCAGGCCGTGGTCAAAAAGGTCAAAAAGCTCGTAGTGGTGGTGGCGTACGTCCAGGATTTGAAGGTGGACAAACTCCATTGTTCCGTCGTCTTCCAAAACGTGGATTCACAAACATCAACGCTAAAGAATACGCACTTGTAAACCTTGATCAATTGAACGTCTTTGAAGATGGTACAGAAGTAACTCCAGCAGTTCTTAAAGAAGCTGGAATCGTTCGTGCTGAAAAATCAGGCGTTAAAGTTCTTGGTAATGGCGAATTGACTAAGAAATTGACTGTTAAAGCAGCTAAATTCTCTAAATCTGCTGAAGCAGCTATCACTGCTAAAGGTGGTTCAATTGAAGTCATCTAATGAGGGGTAACTCATTATGTTCTTTAAACTATTAAAAGACGCATTGAAAGTCAAAAACGTTCGTAATAAGGTTCTATTTACAATCTTCATTATTTTCGTTTTTCGTGTAGGAACTCATGTAACTGTTCCTGGTATCAATGCGGAAAGTTTGAAACAATTAAGTGATTTACCTTTCTTGAACATGCTTAACTTGGTGTCAGGTAATGCTATGAATAACTTCTCTATCTTCTCGATGGGGGTTAGTCCTTACATTACGGCATCAATCATTGTCCAACTTTTGCAGATGGATATCTATCCAAAATTTGTGGAGTGGGGTAAACAGGGTGAAGTTGGCCGTCGTAAATTAAATCAGGCGACTCGTTATATTACTCTTGTTTTAGCATTTGTTCAATCGATTGGTATTACAGCTAGTTTCAATACACTCTCATCAATTTCATTGGTTAAGACACCTAATGTTTCAACCTATTTGTTGATTGGGACAATTTTAACTGCTGGTAGCATAATTGTGACATGGCTTGGTGAACAAATTACTGATAAGGGCTTTGGTAATGGTGTGTCAATGATTATCTTTTCTGGTATCATTGCTTCCATTCCAAAGATGTTCTCAACAATTTATGAGGATTTCTTTGTCAATGTTCGTTCAGGAGAATTGACTCGTTCATATATCATCGTCGCATTGTTGATTGTGGTAGGTTTGGCGATTGTCTTCTTTACGACATTTGTACAACAAGCAGAATATCAAATTCCAATTCAATATACGAAATTGGTTCAAGGGGCTCCAACGAGTTCATACTTACCTTTGAAAGTCAATCCAGCTGGTGTTATTCCCGTTATCTTTGCTAGCTCGATTACGACAATTCCAAGTACGATTCTTCCATTCTTCTCGAAGGTTTCGTGGTTATCTCATTTACAAGGACTACTCTCGTATAATACACCTAGTGGAATGATTACCTATGCGATATTGATTATCTTGTTCTCATTCTTCTACACATTTGTCCAAGTTAATCCTGAAAAAACTGCTGAAAATCTTCAAAAGAATGGGTCTTACATTCCTAGCGTTCGTCCAGGTCGTGAGACTGAAAAGTACATGTCTTCATTACTTAAGAGATTGGCAACAATCGGGGCTGTATTTCTCGCATTTATTTCATTGGCTCCAATTGCGGCTCAACAGTTTATGCACCTCACAAGTTCAATTGCACTTGGTGGTACATCACTCTTGATCTTGATTTCAACTGGTATTGAAGGTATGAAACAACTTGAAGGTTACCTTTTGAAACGTCAATATGTTGGATTTATGAATCTCGAAGACTAAGTCTTCTCATGAACAATCGAGAGGGAAAGAAAGATTGCTTTCTGCCCCTTCTCTTTTGTTTTTTGATAACTCTACCAAGTCTATTAAATCTTGATAGAGTTATTTGAAAACAAAAATAAGGAGTTCGTAAGATGAATCTTTTAATTATGGGTCTACCAGGCGCTGGTAAAGGGACACAAGCTGCAAAAATCGTTGAAGAATTTGGTGTAGCTCATATCTCAACTGGTGATATGTTCCGTGCTGCTATGGCTAACCAAACAGAAATGGGAACTTTGGCAAAATCATTCATCGATAAAGGTGAATTGGTTCCAGATGAAGTGACAAACGGGATTGTAAAAGAACGTTTGGCTCAAGACGACATTAAGGAAAAAGGATTCCTTTTGGATGGTTTTCCTCGCACGATCGAACAAGCTCATGCCTTGGATCAAATCTTGGTTGATCTTGGTTTGGAGCTTGATGGAGTAATCAATATCGAAGTGGATCCATCTTGCCTTCTTGAACGCTTGAGTGGTCGTATTATTCACCGTAAAACAGGTGAAACTTACCATAAAGTATTCAACCCACCAGCTGACTACAAGGAAGAAGACTATTACCAACGTGAAGATGACAAACCTGAAACGGTAAAACGTCGCCTTGATGTTAACATTGCTCAAGGTGAGCCAATCATTGCACACTATCGTGAGCTTGGCCTTGTATCAGATATTCAAGGTAATCAAGATATTGAAGATGTATTCGCTGATGTTAAAAAAGCGATTGCAGCAATTAAATAATTATTTAATCTTACTTGCGTATCAGACTCAAGCATGATATAATACTTTAGTCTGACTTATAATTGTTACCTCTGTGCTCAGAGGAAATCAAATCGAAATTTTAGGGGGTACTTTTGCGTGGCAAAAGAAGACGTGATTGAAATTGAAGGTAAAGTTGTAGAAACTATGCCTAATGCTATGTTTACTGTTGAATTGGAAAATGGACACCAAATTTTGGCGACAGTTTCTGGTAAAATCCGTAAAAACTACATTCGTATTTTGGTCGGTGACCGTGTGACTGTTGAAATGAGTCCTTATGATTTGACACGTGGACGCATCACATACCGCTTTAAATAATCGAAATAATTGGAGGGATTAAAACATGAAGGTAAGACCATCGGTTAAACCAATTTGCGAATACTGTAAAGTTATTCGTCGTAACGGTCGTGTTATGGTAATTTGTCCAACAAATCCAAAACACAAACAACGTCAAGGATAATATAGAAAGGAGAAATCATGGCTCGTATTGCTGGAGTTGACATTCCAAATGATAAACGTGTAGTAATTTCACTTACTTACGTATACGGTATCGGACTTACAACATCTAAGAAAATCTTGGCTGCTGCAGGTGTTTCTGAAGACATCCGCGTTAAAGATTTGACAAATGATCAAGAAGACGCTATCCGTCGTGAAGTGGATGCAATTAAAGTTGAAGGTGACCTTCGTCGTGAAGTAAACCTTAACATCAAGCGTTTGATGGAGATCGGTTCATACCGTGGTATCCGTCACCGTCGTGGACTTCCTGTCCGTGGACAAAACACTAAAAACAATGCCCGCACTCGTAAAGGTAAAGCTGTTGCGATTGCAGGTAAGAAAAAATAATTTAAAATAAAATAGGAGGTAAAAACATTGGCTAAACCAACACGTAAACGTCGTGTGAAAAAGAATATCGAATCTGGTATTGCTCACATTCACGCTACTTTCAATAACACTATTGTTATGATTACAGATGTGCATGGTAATGCTGTAGCTTGGTCATCAGCTGGTGCTCTTGGTTTCAAAGGTTCTCGTAAATCTACACCATTTGCTGCCCAAATGGCTTCAGAAGCTGCTGCTAAATCTGCACAAGAACATGGTCTTAAGACAGTTGAAGTAACTGTTAAAGGTCCTGGTTCAGGTCGTGAGTCTGCTATCCGTGCTCTTGCTGCTGCTGGTCTTGAAGTAACTGCAATCCGTGATGTAACTCCTGTACCACATAATGGTGCTCGTCCTCCAAAACGTCGTCGTGTGTAATCTTTAATAACAATAGTACACAAGGTTCGTTTCGAGGGAGTATAATAAATGATTGAGTTTGAAAAACCAATAATAACAAAAATTGATGAAAATAAAGATTACGGCAAATTTGTCATCGAACCACTAGAACGTGGTTATGGTACAACTTTGGGTAACTCTCTTCGTCGTGTACTTTTGTCATCACTTCCAGGTGCTGCCGTAACATCAATTAAGATTGATGGAGTACTTCACGAATTTGATACCGTACCAGGCGTCCGTGAAGACGTGATGCAAATCATCCTTAATGTTAAGGGTCTTGCTGTAAAATCTTACGTCGAAGACGAAAAAACAATTGAACTAGATGTTCAAGGTCCAGCTGAAGTAACTGCTGGGGATATCTTGACTGATAGTGATATTGAAATTGTTAACCCTGATCATTATCTTTTTACTATCGCTGATGGGGCTTCATTGAAAGCAACCATGACAGTAGCTACAAACCGTGGTTATGTTCCAGCAGATGAAAACAAGAAAGATGATGCTCCAGTGGGAACATTGGCTGTAGATTCAATCTACACACCAGTGAAGAAAGTCAATTATCAAGTTGAACCTGCTCGTGTAGGTAGTAACGATGGTTTTGATAAATTGACAATCGAAATCATGACAAACGGAACAATCATTCCTGAAGATGCCCTCGGTCTTTCAGCTCGCGTTTTGATTGAACACTTAAACTTGTTTACTGACCTTACTGATGTGGCTAAGGCTACAGATGTAATGAAGGAAACTGAGAAAGTGAACGATGAAAAAGTGCTTGACCGTACCATCGAAGAACTTGATTTGTCTGTCCGCTCATATAACTGTTTGAAACGTGCCGGTATTAATACCGTTCATGATTTGACAGAAAAAACTGAGCCTGAAATGATGAAAGTCCGTAACCTTGGTCGTAAATCTCTTGAAGAAGTTAAAGTTAAATTAGCTGATCTTGGACTTGGACTTAAAAACGATAAATAATAATATAGGAGGATAACATGGCTTACCGTAAACTTGGACGCACAAGCTCACAGCGTAAAGCGGTTCTTCGTGATTTGACTACAGATCTTATCATTAACGAAGCAATCGTTACAACTGAAGCACGTGCTAAAGAAATCCGTAAAACAGTTGAAAAAATGATTACTCTTGGTAAACGTGGTGATTTGCACGCACGTCGTCAAGCAGCTGCATTTGTACGTAACGAAATTGCATCTGAAAGCTATGATGAAGCAACTGACAAATATACTTCAGTAACTGCTCTTCAAAAACTTTTCTCAGAAATTGCACCTCGTTATGCTGAACGTAACGGTGGATACACTCGTATCCTTAAAACAGAACCACGTCGTGGCGATGCTGCCCCAATGGCAATCATCGAACTTGTTTAATTTTTATCAATTTTGTTGAGTGTTATGATGATGGAATAGCTTTGCTTTTCTTAGTCTAGCTCTGGTCTACCGCTGGGCATTCGCCTAGCGGGAACACTCATCATAAAATGGGAATAAATAAGCATGTAACGCTTGTTTACGAAAGATAATACGGTTGTTTTTCGTAAGCAGGCGTTTTTTAGTCTATAAATCGTCTGAATATTTTGATATAATGGGATAAACTTATTTTTAAAAGGGGAATATTATTTTGACAACAGCCAAGGAACTTCTTAAACAAAGGTATTATTTGCCAATCAAGGAACAACCCGGACTATTTGTAGGAATCGAGTTGGAATACCCTGTTGTTAATTTGAGCGGGAACGCTACGGATGTCTCTCTTACAAAACAACTTTTAATATATCTTATTGATAATTTTGGTTTTAAAGCGGATAAATTTGATTCTGATAATAATCCTATTCAGCTTATTGAGCAAGCTTCTGGAGATATGATTCTTTTCGAAGTCTCATATAATACGATTGAATTTGCATTTGCCAAGGCTAGTCGGATTGCTGAGGTTGAAGAACGTCTGGATACTTACCTTAGTATGATTCAACCATACCTGCGTACTCATAACCATGAGTTGCAAGGTTGGGGTGTTAATCCTAATTGGGCTAAAAATGATAATAGTCCGGTAAAATCACCTCGTTATGAGATGCTTATGGATTTTCTTGAGCTTTCTAAAGCCAAAAATAATCCCTTCTTTCATAATTACCCGGAATATGGGTCTTTTATCTGTGGGAGTCAAGTGCAGTTGGATGTCCCCAAGATTTCCTATTTAAGAGTTCTCAACGCTTTTAATCAGATCGAGGGTCCTAAAGCGGTATTATTTGCTAATTCGGAATTTTGGGGTTCTGATTGGGATTTAGCAATTTCGAGGGATGTTTTTTGGGAGAATTCCATGCATGGTGTCTTTGAAGAAAATGCCGGGATTTTCCCAAGAGTATTCAAGAATGAAGATGATTATTTTTCTTATTTATCTGAAACAGCCATTTTTACTGCAAAACGGGCTGAGGAAACCTACTATTTTGAACCGATACGAGCTAAAGACTATTTGAATAAATCAGCTATTCAAGCCTGGTCTATTCATGGTAAAGAAGTTTCGATTAAGCCGAGTGAGGACGACTTTAAAACGCATCGATCTTATCAATTTCAAGATTTAACGATTAGAGGAACTATTGAATTTCGAAGTGTTTGTACGCAACCTTTTTCAGCGACTTTCGCACCAGCAGCCTTTCATCTGGGGCTGTTAGTCAATTTAGAACGTTTAGAAAATATTTTAAAAGATTCCCCATTTTTTGAAGCTTTTGACTTTGATTATCCAAGAATTCGTCGTTTATTTTCGAAAAAGGATATTTCTGATACAGACCTTAAATTGATATTCCCTTTAACAGAAGCGTTATTGGTTTGTGCAGAGGATGGTTTAAAATCACGTGGTTTTGGAGAAGAAATTTACTTAGCTCCTCTTAAAGAGAAGCTGAAAGCATTGAAAGTACAATTCGATTAGTTTTTGATTGAGCTTGAAGGTTTCTATAAATTTTGGAGTGAAATATTAAAAAATCGTTGAAAAAGTATTGACGATACTCGACAACAAATGGTATTATGTAATAGTTGTTTCGAATGAGGCAATGGAAAGTTTAGTTAAAAACTTTTCAAAAAGTGTTGACACAATTTGTCAGACTTGATATAATAGTTAATGTTGTTAGCGGAAATGGCGGAATTGGCAGACGCGCAGGACTAAGGATCCTGTGACCGCTTTAGGTCGTGAGGGTTCAAGTCCCTCTTTCCGCAGAGTAACCAGTCGGTTGACTGGTTTTTTTGTATTAAAAAATCAAAACGCTTACAAATTGTAGAAAAGCTAGTTTTTTGAATCTAATTGTGATAGAATAAACATGTAAACGGGTTCAAACCCAAAAAATATAGGAGGCCTTTATAATGGCAATCGTTTCAGCAGAAAAATTTGTCCAAGCAGCTCGTGACAATGGTTACGCAGTCGGTGGATTTAACACAAACAACCTTGAGTGGACTCAAGCTATCTTGCGTGCAGCAGAAGCTAAACAAGCTCCAGTGCTTATCCAAACTTCAATGGGTGCTGCTAAGTACATGGGTGGTTACAAATTGTGTAAAGCTCTTATCGAAGATTTGGTAGAATCAATGGGTATCACTGTACCAGTTGCTATTCACCTTGACCACGGTCATTACAACGATGCTTTGGAATGTATTCGTGAAGGATACACTTCAGTTATGTTCGATGGATCTCACCTTCCAGTTGAAGAAAACCTTGAAAAAGCAGCTAAAGTTGTTGAATTTGCACATGCTAACGGTGTATCAGTTGAAGCTGAAGTTGGTACAATCGGTGGTGAAGAAGATGGTATCATCGGTGACGGTGAATTGGCACCAATCGAAGATGCTAAAGCTATGGTTGCAACTGGTATCGACTTCCTTGCAGCAGGTATCGGTAACATCCACGGTCCTTACCCAGAAAACTGGAATGGTCTTCACCTTGATCACTTGCAAAAATTGACAGAAGCTGTACCTAACTTCCCAATCGTATTGCACGGTGGATCAGGTATTCCTGATGATCAAATCCAAGCAGCTATCAAACTTGGTGTTGCTAAAGTTAACGTTAACACTGAATGTCAAATCGCATTTGCTAAAGCAACACGTAAATTTGTTGCTGAATATGAAGCAAATGAAGCAGAATACGACAAGAAGAAACTCTTTGACCCACGTAAATTCTTGAAACCTGGTTTCGAAGCAATTACAGCAGCTGTTGAAGAACGTATTGACGTATTTGGTTCAGCAAACAAAGCTTAATTGAAAAAAAGAACAAGGTCTTTTCTGGATCTTGTTCTTTTTGTACCCAAATATATAGTTAATATCTGCGAATCAATCTGTGATTGAGCGCAAACAAATTTTAAAGAGCGGATATGGCTTTGGTTGATAGATTCTATTTCCTAACTTTTTAAGATATGCTATAATATGAATATGTTTGATAATTATATTGTACCTGTATTTTTTGGTGGTGGAGCTCTTGCTCTACTTGGTTTATTGTTATTTGGTTGGGCCTTGCCTTCATTTTTGAAGGGGAAGTGGTCTTATTTGATTTCCTTGTTAGGTTTAGGCTTGGTTGCTTTTGCTTACTTTGATGGGGCTATTGTTGTCACTTATAAAGTATGGCTCGGTTTACTAGGCGTTATCATGATTGGTTGGGGTCTTCCTTTCAACAATCGCAAGGGACGTCGTGCTATGACCATTTTTTGGAGTATCATGGCAATCGTTGTGGGAATTGCTGCTATTGCGTTCACAATTGCTTATGGTGTTATTAACCGCCACTAACATGAATCTTTAAAACATGCTATAATAATGGCATGTTTTATTTTATGACCCTATCATTTATTATTATGCCTGCTTTGGGTTGTTTCTTAATTGGTCTGGCTTTTGCTAAATCAGATCGTTGGGACTATTCTTGGATTTTATCCTTAATAGGTTTGGTGGCCTTTATTTCATCTTTTTGGCATATGGCGCGTGTAGACCTATGGTTTATGGTTAGCTATAGTTTTGGTCCTTTTTTGACGGGATTTGGTTTTTCTTGGGACTTAAGTAGGAAACGTCGGATGCAGTTGCTACTGTTAGGGGCATTTTTCCTTATCTTTTTTGTGATTCTATATTATCTTATTGTGCGAATCCTAAATACGGCCGTTGTTTAAAGGAGGCTTGTGATGTTGTTAGATTTAGAAGAGAAGACACGGGTATTAGTGGAAGATATTGTTGAACGATCTGCAATTAAGCGGGGAGCTATCTTTGTTTTGGGTTTATCGTCCAGTGAGGTTGCTGGTGGAACTATCGGCAAAGCCTCTAGCCGTGAAATTGGTCAACGAATTGTGAAGACTATTCTTGGGGTTTTGGAACCGAAAGGGATTTACTTGGCTGTGCAAGGTTGTGAACATTTGAATCGTGCTTTGGTCGTTGAGCGTGAGCTTGCTTTGGCTAAAGATTTGGAAATTGTCAATGTGCTTCCAACTTTGCATGCCGGTGGAAGTGGTCAGTTGGCTGCTTTTGATTACATGAAGGATCCTGTTGAGGTGGAAGAGATGGTGGCTCAGGCTGGTATTGATATTGGGGATACATCTATTGGTATGCATGTGAAGAGAGTTCAAGTTCCTCTTCGCCCCATTACTTCAGAACTGGGTGGAGCTCATGTGACTGCCTTAGCGAGTCGTCCTAAGTTGATTGGTGGTGCTCGTGCTGAGTATTTATCAGATCCTATTCGTAAAAACTAAAAAGTATCGGATGCTTATGTGTCCGATACTTTTTATGTTGGTTGGTTCTATATCTTCAGTGATGACGCTTGGCATAATCGACAAATTTGAACTTTTCAAGTTTGTGTCGGCTTTCAGTGAACTGAAACTGATTTCCATTATCCATATAAACTTTTGAGCGTATGCAGACGACGTGATGATCTTTGCCGATATCGATGAGGATTTTGTCTTGCTCGGTAATGTTATCAATGGTGATTTCTTTAAAGGCATGAGAAATGCTAAGGTGGAGCTGATTCTCAAGATAATCATAGATGGAGTTCTCAGCGATGCTGCGGTTGAGTTGAGGCATAAGTCTCGCATCTAGGTAATTAATATCAACGACAGAGCACAACCATCAACTACTCTTTGACGAATAAGACGCCAAACCTGTTGGCTTTTTGAAAATCCAGTTTTTTCTGAGAGATTGGTGTCAACGATGATTTTATCTAGAGAGATAACGTTGGTTTGTGATTTAATGCCTTGTTGTTTTATGAGCTCTTGGTAACTGGTTAAGTAAGATACAGGGAAGTTCACTTGTTCTTGACTAATAACTTGAGAGCCTGATCCATGAATCTTTTTAACCAGGCCCTCTTCAACGAGTAAAGCCAATGCCTTTCGTATGGTGTCTCGACTAACTTGGAAAGTTTCTACTAATTCTTGCTCGGTGGGTAGAAAGTCTCCAACTTGATATTCTTTGCTATGAATAGCTTTTTCTAAATCTTTATAAATAACCTGGTATTTTTTCATTGCTCTCCTTATTTGTTGGCAAAAAAACATACAACTATTGTTTTTTTCAAAAAATATGGGTAAAAAATCACGGAACACTTGCAGACAAATTTGCAATCGCTTACAATTAGTTTATCAAGTCAATCAGATATTGTCAAAAAAGAAAAGGAGATTCAAAACGGACCAATCTTTAATTTCTATAAAGAATTAATTCGCTTGCGGAAGGAAATGCCGATCATTTCAGAAGGTAGCTACCTGCCAGCACTTGAAGATAGCAAGCAGGTCTATGCTTTTGAACGCCACTTAGACGGTCAAAAACTCTTGGTACTCAATCATTTCTATGGAAGTGAAGCTGAAGTGGCGATTCCAGCAGAATACCAAGCAGGACAAGTGCTCTTGTCCAACTATGAGCATGTAGAGCTTGCTGAAAAGGTAGTTCTTAAACCATATCAAACCTTGGCAATCCTAGTTAAATAAGCTAATTTTTCCTCGGCAAATGCTTTTGCTGGGGAATTTTGTTATAATGAAAGCACTTTTAATGTTGATGGAGGAAGTGTAATGACACGCTTACAAGATGATTTTTACCATGCGATTAATGGTGAGTGGGAAAAGACAGCAGTGATTCCCGATGATAAGCCTCGTACAGGTGGTTTCTCAGATTTAGCAGATGAAATAGAAAACCTCATGCTTGAAACAACGGATCAGTGGTTGGCGGGAGAGAATATTCCTGACAATCCTATTCTACAAAACTTCATTAAGTTTCACCGTATGGCTGCGGACTTTGACAAACGTGAGGCAGTGGGTATCGAGCCTGTCAAGCCTTTGATTGAAGAATACAAGAAGCTTTCCTCATTCTCAGAATTTGCTTCGAAAATTGCTGACTATGAGATGTCTGGTAAGCCTAATGCGTTCCCGTTTGGTGTGTCTCCCGATTTTATGAATGCCCAATTAAATGTTCTTTGGGCTGAAGCACCACGTATTATTTTACCTGATACAACCTATTACACTGAGGATAATGAAAAGGGCAAGGAGCTTTTGGGAATCTGGCGTGAGACTCAAGAAGAACTCCTAGAGAAATATGGCTTTACAGTTGAAGAAATCAAAGATACCTTGGACAAGGTTATCGCTCTTGATGCTAAGTTAGCCAAGTATGTCCTTTCGAGTGAAGAATCTTCTGAGTATGTAGAACTCTACCACCCATATGATTGGGAAGACTTTACCAAGCTAGCACCGGAACTCCCACTTGATAACATCTTCACAGAAATCTTGGGCCAAGTTCCTGATAAAGTTATCGTTCCTGAAGAACGCTTCTGGACAGAATTTGCAGCGGAATATTACTCAGAAGCAAATTGGGAGTTGCTTAAGGCGGACTTACTTATCGATGCTGCTACATCTTGGAATGCCTATTTGACAGACGAGCTTCGTATCTTGGCTGGAAAATATGGTCGTGCGCTTTCAGGAACACCACAAGCCATGGAAAAGAAAAAAGCAGCCTACTATTTGGCACAAGGCCCTTACAATCAGGCTTTAGGACTTTGGTATGCTGGTGAAAAATTCTCTCCAGAAGCTAAGGCAGACGTTGAAGCCAAAGTGGCAACTATGATTGATGTTTATAAATCACGCCTTCAAAAAGTGGATTGGTTGGCACCAGAAACACGTGAAAAGGCTATTACGAAACTTAATGTTATTACGCCTCACATTGGTTATCCAGAAAAACTACCCGAGACATATGATAAGAAGATTATTGATGAGAACTTGTCACTTGTTGAGAATGCTCAGAAGTTAGTCGAAATTTTAGTTGCACATAGTTGGAGCAAGTGGAATAAACCTGTTGATCGCAGTGAGTGGCATATGCCTGCCCACATGGTTAATGCTTACTATGACCCACAGCAGAACCAAATTGTTTTCCCAGCAGCTATCCTTCAAGCACCTTTCTATGACCTTCACCAATCGTCATCAGCCAACTACGGTGGTATTGGTGCTGTCATTGCTCATGAGATTTCCCATGCCTTTGATACAAACGGTGCTTCCTTTGATGAGAATGGTAGTCTTAAGAATTGGTGGACTGAAGAAGACTATGCAGCCTTTAAGGAACGTACTGACAAGATTGTGGATCAGTTTGAGGGCTTGGATTCTTATGGTGCCAAGGTCAACGGCAAACTGACTGTTTCTGAGAATGTTGCTGACCTCGGTGGTGTAGCCTGTGCCTTAGAAGCAGCTAAACGAGATAAGGATTTTTCAGTTCGTGAATTCTTTGTTAACTTTGCGACGATTTGGCGTATGAAGGCGCGTGAAGAATACATGCAAATGCTGGCCAGCGTGGATGTACACGCTCCTGCTAAATGGCGTACCAATGTTATCGTGAGCAACTTCGACGAATTTCACAAGGAATTTGACGTCAAAGAGGGCGACGGCATGTGGCGTGCCCTAGAAGAACGTGTGATTATTTGGTAAAAAGTGATGAAATCTGTCCAAAAATGGACGGATTTCTTTATTTTTATCAATGTAAGGGTTTACATAATGTGTAGAAAACGCTATAATAGATTTGTGTTAAAGCTTGTGAAGTTTTTAACAAGCATTCAAAGGAGTTTCATATGACTAAACAAACTAAAGATGTTCAAACAGTAATTGATGAATTAGCAACGAAGGGGGTTGAAGCCCTCGATGCTATGGCTAACTTTACGCAGGAGCAAGTGGACCATATCGTTCACCATGTTGCGATTGCTGCCCTAGATAAACACATGTACTTGGCAAAATTGGCTGTTGATGAAACAGGACGTGGTATCTATGAAGATAAAGCCATCAAGAACATGTATGCTTCTGAATACATTTGGAATAGTATTAAATATGATAAAACTGTAGGCGTTATTGCTGAAGATAAAGAACAAGGTTTGGTTTCTATCGCTGAGCCTGTTGGGGTTATCTGTGGGGTTACACCAACAACTAACCCAACTTCAACAACGATTTTCAAAGCCTTGATTGCATTGAAAACACGTAATTCTATCGTCTTTGCCTTCCACCCTTCAGCTCAAAAATCATCTGCAGAAGCTGCTCGTATCGTTCGTGATGCAGCGATTGAAGCAGGTGCACCTAAGAACTGTATCCAGTGGATTGAAGAGCCATCTATTGAAGCAACTGGTCTTTTGATGAACCATCCAAAGATTGCTACCGTTCTTGCGACTGGTGGACCTGGTATGGTTAAGGCTGCGTATTCAACTGGTAAACCTGCCCTTGGTGTAGGTGCTGGTAACGTTCCTGCCTACATTGCAGCTGATGCTAAAATTAAACGTGCTGTTAATGATATCATTGTTTCAAAAACGTTTGATAATGGTATGATTTGTGCCTCTGAACAAGGGGCAATCGTTGATGCTGCTGTTTATGATGAAGTTAAGGCTGAATTTGAAGCCCATCAATGTGTGATTATCTCTAAAAAAGCTGATATTGCTAAATTGGAAAAAGCCGTTCTTAACGAAGCACGTACAGCTGTAAACGGAGCGATTGTTGGTCACTCAGCTGTTGAAATTGCAGAAAAAGCTGGTATCAAAGTTCCTGCAGGTACAAAAATGCTTTTGGCAGAAATTCCAGATGCAACTATGGAACACCCACTTGCCTTGGAAAAATTGTCTCCAGTACTCGCTCTTATCAAATCTGATGGTGTTGAAGATGGATTTGCCAAAGCAGAAGGGATGCTTAACTTAGGTGGTCTCGGACATACAGCTGTTATCCATACTGAAAATGAAGACCTTCAACTCCAATTTGGTATTCGCATGAAAGCCTGCCGTGTATTGGTAAATAGCCCATCATCTGAAGGTGGTATCGGTAATATCTACAACAATATGATTCCATCATTGACTCTTGGATGTGGTTCACACGGTCACAACTCAATTTCTCATAATGTTAGCTCATTTGACCTTCTTAATATTAAAACACTGTCAAAGCGCCGCAATAACATGCAGTGGTTTCGTGTCCCACCAAAAATTTTCTTTGAAAAAGACTCAATAACTTATTTGCGTCACATCAAGGCTGAACGTGTTATGTTGGTCTGCGACCCAGGTATGGTTCAGTTTGGTTATGCAAATTTGGTTAAACGACAATTGGAACTTAACCACAATGACCCATTGATTGAAGTCTTCTCAGATGTTGAACCAAACCCATCTACAAATACAGTTTATAAAGGTTTGGAACGCTTTGTAGACTTCCAACCAGATGTTATCATCGCCCTTGGTGGTGGTTCTGCAATGGATGCCGCTAAGGCAATGTGGATGTTCTTCGAACACCCAGATGTAAGCTTCTTTGGAGCTAAGCAAAAATTCTTGGATATCCGTAAACGTACCTACAAGATTCCTTATGCAGAAAAACAACATTTATTTGTATTCCAACTACTTCAGGAACAGGTTCAGAAGTAACATCATTTGCAGTTATCACTGACAGTGAAACACATATCAAGTATCCATTGGCTGACTATGCTTTGACTCCAGACATTGCCATTGTTGACCCAGCCTTGGTTATGAGTGTGCCTGCTAGCGTTACTGCTGATACAGGTATGGACGTTTTGACTCACGCTATTGAATCTTATGTGTCAGTAATGGCAAGTGATTATACACGTGGATTGTCTCTTCAAGCTATCAAACTCGTCTTTGAAAATCTAGAACATTCTTATCGTTTTGCTGATGAAGAATCACGTGAAAAGATGCATAATGCATCAACCATTGCAGGTATGGCTTTTGCAAATGCCTTCCTTGGTATTAGTCACTCATTAGCGCATAAGGTTGGTCCAATGTACAATATTCCACACGGACGTACGAATGCTATCCTCTTGCCACACGTTATCCGCTACAATGGACGTGATCCTCAAAAACATGCGATGTTCCCTAAATATGATTACTTCCGTGCAGACAAGGATTACGCAGATATTGCTCGTTACATGGGATGGGGAACTGACAAGCAATCAGATGCTGAGTTGGTTGAAGTATTGGCTAAAAAAGTCTATGAATTAGGACTTGCTGTTGGAATTGACATGAACTGGAAAGGACAAGGCGTCACTAAGAAACTTCTTCAGGACACTGCTTATACTTTGGCTGAACATGCTTATGAAGACCAATGTACAACAGCTAATCCAAAAGAACCACTTATTTCAGAATTGAAAGAAATTATCGAAACTGCTTTTGATTATAAAGGGTAGACGATGAACTAAAGTAGCTCCATAAGGGCTACTTTTTTTGGCTAAAAAGCTATTAGATTAGAGTGTTTACCTAAATTAAAAATTAAGAACTTCCCTGAATAAGATAGCAAATCGCTTTAAGAATTGTTATAATAGCCTTACAGCAAAATAAGGAGATTCCTATGACAAAAGAAGAAGGGCTTAGTTTGGGTGATACAGCACATTCTCTCAAGCCTCGTGAAACGAGGCCTCCAAGGGCCTCCATAGAAGGGAATAGAGCGACTAATAAGTTTAGAGAGTTTGATGCTGATAGGGTAGTGAGTGTTCAATTCAATCCCAGTCAAAAGATGAACGAATCAAAAGCGCCAGTAACTTCAAAGAATATTTTGGGAATGGTATCAGGTGTAATTGCAGCAATACTCACCATACTTTTGATTGTTTTTGCGGTAATGGGCTACCGATATCAAGCAGCTAGTATTGAGGGTGATTGGATAAGCCCGACTTTTAGCGAGAAAATGTTGGCTACTCTAAAAGATACTGCCAATGCTAAGCAAAAGATCAGTAATGCCTTACCACAGGGGCAAAACCTTATCACTGATATCAATACAGCGATGAGCATTACTGATAATAAAGCCCGATTAGAGGTGAGTTTTATCTATAATCGAAAAGGTCTTTATGAGGCTTACAAGAGTAGGGTCAATGAACTGAAAGGTCAGTACGGAGAGGAATTCTCAGAGGTGTTTGATAGTTATTCATTGTCAGAAAAAGATTACTACAAACAGTTTGATTCGACGATAAAAAAAGAACTTCCCAAGAGTTATACTTACGATTCTAAAACAGGTCGAGTAACAACAACTGCTTTCATGGGTGACATAAACCGTTGGGAGCAAACAATCACAATAGCTAGTGCTGGAGATTCAGATGTCTTTAAAACAGGTGACGTATTAGACTATACACCTAACAATGGTGGCTTTGTCATCAAAGCACACAGTGAATTTGGTGACATTAACTTTACCAGAAAATAAATTAAAAATGTAATTAAAGGGGAATATAGATGACAAGAGCGGAATGGTTGGACTATTTTGAAACGGTGAATGGACGTAAGCCGAGTGTGCGGGAGATGGCGGATGCTTTGAAGGCTGGAGAGTTTGTTAACGAGGAGCCAGTTAAAGCAGAAGAAACAGCTACGGCTGAACCCATTAAGGTTGAGGCAGAAATCGTTGAGACAAATGCTAATCCTGCATCAATTGAAGGAACACCAATAACAGCTACACCAGCGACAGTTGCTTTTCCAGAAGGGCAAGCAGCTGTGACCAATATGGCTCCTAAAAAAGGCTTAGATGCTAAAAAGAAAAACTTATCATAATTTCTGTTCTTTCAGCCGTAGCTCTTATTCTATTAAGTGTTGGTGGCTTTACGGGCTACCGTTATGTGACAGGCAATATTGACGGTAAGTGGTACAGCAGTTCTCTAGGTAGAGAATATAGTTCAAGTATGACCGAAGGTTTGACCGATGTGGATAGTAAAGAACTTGAAAAATATATTACAAAAACTGCTGTAACCATGAAGGCAAAGGGTAGCAATGCGAAGGTGACTGCAAGCTTTACGTTTGACAAGGAAACCTATATCAAAGACTACCGTGAGAGAGTTCAAAAGACCTTTTCAACCTTTGGCGATTTATTTAAAGACCTTTATGGAGAATCCTTCGAAAATTATTACAGTGAGGAAACCATAGAGAAAGAACTTGATGAAGCTCTTGAAAAGGCTGCTAAAGATAGTGGTCAAAAGTATGATTCCAAGACAGGTGAAACTACAACGACCCTCTTTAAAGGGAAGGTTAGTCGTTTAGGGCATAAGATGACTATTACTTCTGTCAACAAAGATGTTGATATCGATGGTCTAAATGTGAAAAAAGGCCAAGAGCTAAAAGTTACCAAGAAGGATAAAAAAGTCATCCTTAGTGGTGATGGTAAGTCAAAAGATATGACCTTCTCAACTGAGAATGACACTAAAGATAAATTTTAAACCAAAATCCGGAATAGAAAAATTCCGGATTTTTCCTTGTCTTTGAATCCTGTACATCAAGTGAAAGCCGAATGTTTTTTGCAAAAGTCACAATATATGTAGAAATATTCTGACAATTATGATACAATGGAGCCAAAGACTATCTAAAAAAGAGGATTTACCATGACACTTGTATACCAATCAACACGTGATGAAAATAATAAAGTGACAGCTAGCCAGGCTATTCTTCAAGGTTTGGCAACAGATGGTGGTTTGTTTACGCCATTGTCAATCCCTGAGGTTGCTTTGGACTTTGACCAATTGAAAGACGCTTCTTATCAAGAAGTTGCTAAATTGGTTTTGTCAGCTTTCTTGGATGATTTCACTGAAGAAGAATTGGATTACTGTATCACAAATGCTTATGATGACAAGTTTGACACGGCTACTATTGCTCCTGTTGTGAAACTTAAGGATCATTATAATCTTGAACTTTTCCATGGTTCTACTATCGCCTTCAAAGATATGGCATTGTCAATTTTGCCATACTTACTAACAACATCAGCTAAAAAACAAGGTGTTGATAATAAGATTGTTATCTTGACAGCGACATCAGGGGACACTGGTAAGGCTGCCATGGCTGGTTTTGCGGATGTTCCTGGAACTGAAATCATTGTTTTCTATCCAAAAGATGGTGTTTCAAAAATCCAAGAACTACAAATGACTACTCAAACAGGTGCGAACACTCATGTTATTGCTATTGATGGTAACTTTGATGATGCCCAAACAGATGTCAAACGCATGTTTAACGATGTTGATTTACGTGAGAAGTTGTTGGCTCATCAAACGCAATTTTCATCAGCTAACTCAATGAATGTTGGCCGTTTGGTACCACAAGTGGTTTACTATGTTTATGCCTATGCACAGTTGGTTAAGGCGGGTCATATTCAAAACGGTGATAAGATTAACGTTACAGTACCAACAGGTAACTTTGGTAACATCTTGGCAGCCTATTATGCACGTCAAATTGGTGTCCCAGTTGGCAAGTTAATCTGCGCCTCTAACGAAAATAATGTTCTTACAGACTTCTTTGCAACAGGTACTTACGACAAGAAACGTGACTTCAAGGTGACAACAAGTCCTTCAATGGATATCTTGGTATCTTCTAACTTGGAACGCTTGATTTTCCACCTTCTTGGCAATGATGCAACCAAGACTAAAGAACTTATGGATGCGCTTGTGACTAAGGGTGAGTATACTTTGGCTGATGCAAATCAAGATATTTTAGACTTGTTTGCAGCTGGTTTTGCGACCGAGGATGAAACAGCTGCTGAAATCAAACGTGTTTATGGGGAAGACAAATATATTGAAGATCCTCATACAGCAGTTGCCTCAGCGGTTTACGAAGCCTATGTTCAAAAGACAGATGATTACACACCAACAGTCATCGCTTCAACAGCTAGCCCTTACAAGTTCCCACGTGTAGCTGTCTCAGCTGTCACTGGTAAAGACAGTGGAGATGATTTCAAAGCGGTAGAAGATTTGCACCAACTTTCAGGTGTAGCTATCCCAGCTGCTGTAGATGGACTTGAACGTGCAGAAGTTCGCCATAAAACAGTTGTTGCGGCAGCTGATATGCAAAAAGCAGTTGAAAGCTATCTTGGCTTATAAGAATAAAAAAATAGGAGCTGAGAAATCAGCCCTATTTTTATCAATGTAAAAGAGAATATTATGACAGAAACAAAGAAAATTCTAAATATAGCCTTGCCGGCTATGGCTGAGAACCTTTTACAAATGTTGATGGGGGTTGTCGATTCTTATCTAGTGGCGCAGGTTGGTATTGTCGCCATATCAGGGGTTTCCGTGGCCAATAATATCATTACCATTTATCAGGCTATCTTTATTGCCTTGGGGGCCTCAAGTGCTAGTGTCATTGCTAGAAGTCTAGGAAAAGGTGATGTCAAAGCGACCAACCGAGATACCTGGGATGCTATCATTATTACTCTTGCCCTTAGTTTGGTTCTTGGTCTACTTTCGATTTTGGGTGGAGGAACCATTCTAAATCTTTTAGGTACTGAGAAATCGGTGACTCAGGCTGGTAGTCTCTACCTTGCACTTGTCGGTGGGGGAGTCGTCTTTCTAGGATTGATGACCACTTTTGGTAATATTCTACGAGCCAAGGGACGCCCTCGTATTTCCATGGTTGTCAGTCTTTTGACCAATGTGCTTAATGCTATTTTATCCTCTTTAGCCATATTTGTTGGCCATTGGGGGATTATTGGGGTTGCGACAGCAACGGTTTTTTCTCGTCTGGTTGGGACAGTGATTCTATGGACAGCCATGAAATTGGATGTGAAGCAGTTCGAGGTCACTAAACCGTTGAACAAGGAGTTGTTGGGGATTGCCTTGCCAGCTGCAGGTGAACGACTGATGATGCGTGCTGGTGATGTGGTAATCGTGGCTATTATTGTGACCTTTGGTACAGCTGTTGTCGGTGGTAATGCCATTGGTGAAAATCTTACCCAGTTTAACTACATGCCTGGTATGGGAGTAGCGACAGCGACGGTAATTCTAGTTGCCAATAGTTTGGGTCGGGGGGATAAGGCGCAGATGAAGCGTATTATTCGAGAATCTTACTGGATTTCGACTGTCCTCATGGTTCTGGTATCGGGAATTATTTTAGGTTTTGGTCATGGTTTGTCAGGCCTTTTCACAGATAATAAAGCAGCTATTGCGGCTAGTCAGGTAGTTATTCTTTATTCTTTTCTGGGGAATCCTGTGACTTCGGGAACTTTAGTCTACACAGCAGTTTGGCAAGGTCTGGGTAAGGCTAAGATGCCTTTTTATGCAACGACTATTGGGATGTGGCTCATCCGAATTTTCTCAGGATACTTCCTTGGAGTGAGTCTGGGAATGGGTCTTGCAGGTGTCTGGATTGCAACAGTTGTTGATAATGTATGGCGGGCTGTGTTCCTTTATGTGATGTACCGTCGTTATCTCATAAAGAGACAGTTTTAATGATAAATTGATGAGGAGATGCTCTCTACAGGGGTATCTCCTTCTTATTTTTTACAAGTGGGCTTGAATATGGTAAAATAAGCTGATAAAAACTTTTTGAGGTAGTAATTATGACTGTAAAAATCAATACAAAAGATGGTCAAATCGAATTGTCAGATGATGTCATCGCAACAGTAGTTGGCGGTTCAGCAACAGAAATTTTTGGCGTTGTCGGTATGGCAAGTAAGAGTGCTATCCGAGATAATTTTCAAGCACTTCTTGGAAAGGAAAACTACGCAAAAGGAGTTGTCGTGAAATCTACTGATGCAGGTATCACTGTGGATGTATACACTGTCATGAGTTACGGTGTCAAGATCAGTGAGGTTTCTAAAAATATTCAAGAACGTGTAAAATTCAATCTTGAGAATCAATTGGGTATCAAGGCTGAAACTGTTAATGTTTACGTTCAAAGCATCAAAGTCGTAGGAGAAAACTAGTGTCTAAAATTACAACAAGCTTGCTTCAAGAAATGGTAGAGGCTGCGGCGACTCGTCTTGGTAAGCAGGCAGAATATGTGAACTCGCTTAATGTCTTCCCAGTTCCTGATGGAGATACAGGAACTAATATGGGTATGACCATGGATAACGGAGCTAAGGCTGTTTCTGATCAGACGGCATCAACAGTTGGTGAAGTTGGACAAATCTTGTCTAAGGGACTTTTGATGGGTGCTCGTGGAAATTCAGGGGTCATCACTTCTCAATTGTTCCGTGGCTTTGGACAAAGTATCAAAGGCAAAATCGAACTTGATGGTAAGGATTTAGCCAGCGCTTTCCAATCAGGTGTTGAAGTTGCTTATAAAGCTGTTATGAAGCCTGTTGAAGGTACAATCTTGACTGTTTCTCGTGGTGCAGCCACAGCAGCTATTAAAAAAGCAGAATCTACGGATGATGCTGTTGAGGTTATGCGTGCAGCTCTTGAAGGAGCTAAGGCAGCCTTGGCTAAGACTCCAGAAATGCTACCAGTTTTAAAAGAGGTCGGTGTTGTCGATTCAGGTGGTCAAGGATTGGTCTTTATCTATGAAGGGTTCTTGTCAGCACTTACTGGTGAGTATATTGCTTCAGAGGATTTCCAAGCAACGCCTGCTACCATGACTGAAATGATTAATGCTGAGCACCATAAATCTGTTGCAGGTCATGTAGCGACCGAAGATATCAAATTTGGTTACTGTACTGAAATTATGGTTGCTCTTAAACAAGGACCTACATATGTCAAAGATTTTGATTATGAAGAATTCCGTAATTACTTGAGTAATCTTGGCGACTCTCTCCTTGTCGTTAACGATGATGAGATTGTTAAGGTCCATGTTCATACGGAAGATCCGGGTCTTGTCATGCAAGAAGGTCTTAAGTATGGTGCCCTTGTCAAAGTTAAGGTTGACAACATGCGTAACCAACACGATGCACAAGTGCAAAAAGAAGAAGCTGTGCAAACAGAGCAGTCAGCTCCTAAAGATTTTGCCCTTATCACGGTTGTTGCTGGTGATGGACTTGCAGATATTTTCAAATCTCAAGGTGTTGACTATGTGATTTCAGGTGGTCAAACAATGAATCCATCAACAGAGGATATCGTTAAGGCTATTGAGCAGGTTAATGCTAAGAATGTTATTATCTTGCCAAATAATAAAAATATCTTTATGGCGGCACAATCAGCTACTGAAGTAGTAGATGTCAATGCGGCAGTTGTTGAAACACGTACAGTTCCACAAGGCTTTACAAGCTTGCTTGCTTTCGACCCTAGCCAAAGTATTGAAGCTAACGTTGAAGCGATGACAGCTAGTCTTTCAGACGTCACAAGTGGTAGCGTGACCTTAGCGGTACGTGACACAACTATTGATGGCCTTGAGATTCATGAAAATGACATCCTTGGTATGGTTGATGGTAAGATTCTTGTGTCTACACCAGATATGGATCAAGCCCTTCTTGACACCTTTGACAAGATGATTGACGAAGATAGCGAAATTGTTATGATTTACGTCGGCGAAGAAGGAAATAAAGAACAAGCTCAAACAATCGCTGATAAATTGGAAGTAGCACACGAAGATATTGAAGTTGAAATCTTCCAAGGTGATCAGCCAGTATATCCATATATCTTTAGCGTTGAGTAATTTTGAAATAATCATTTAGGAAGTCTTAGGGCTTCCTTTTTGTTTTGTCGGTTTCGATACATCAGAAACGCTTTTTCGGAATTACGGAAATATTCTGAAAATTCCTTGACATTACTTTGCAAAGTGGTAACATATGATGTGAGAAATTTTATAGATTGAAGGTAACATCATGAGAAGTGATATGATTAAAGTTGGTGTTGATAAGGCGCCAGCACGTGGACTTTTGTATGCGACTGGACAGGTTAAATCTTCCAAGGATATGAAAAAGCCTTTTATTGCTATTTGTAACTCCTATATTGATATTGTTCCAGGGCATGTTCACTTACGTGAATTGGCAGATATTGCTAAAGAAGCTATCCGTGAAGCTGGTGGTGTTCCCTTTGAGTTTAATACAATTGGTGTAGATGATGGGATTGCCATGGGGCATATTGGGATGCGTTACAGCCTTCCTTCTCGTGAATTAATTGCTGACTCTGCAGAAACTGTTATTAACGCCCACTGGTTTGATGGGGTTTTCTATATTCCTAACTGTGATAAGATTACACCAGGGATGATTTTGGCGGCTATGCGTACGAATGTGCCAGCGGTATTTTGCTCAGGTGGCCCTATGAAGGGTGGCGTTGACATGACTGGTCATCAGGCTACGCTATCAAGTTTGTTTGAAGCTGTAGGTACTTATCAGGCTGGAGATATGAGCAAGAAAGAGCTCGATTATTTGGAAAAAAATGCCTGTCCAACTTGTGGTTCATGTTCAGGAATGTTTACTGCCAACTCAATGAACTGTTTGATGGAAGTTTTGGGTCTTGCACTTCCAGGTAATGGTACTATCCTAGCTGTTTCAGATGAACGTCGTGAATTGGTTCGTCAAGCAGCTACAAAATTGATGGATAACATCAAAAATAATGTTCGCCCACGTGATATAGTGACTAAAGAAGCAATTGATGATGCCTTTGCGCTTGATATGGCCATGGGTGGTTCAACCAATACCGTTCTTCATACGCTTGCTATTGCGCGTGAAGCTGGAATTGATTATAACCTCAAGGACATTAACGAGATTGCTAAGAAAACACCTTATCTTTCTAAAATCGCCCCTTCAAGTGTTTACACCATGCATGATGTGCACGAAGCTGGTGGTGTTCCAGCCATTATTAATCAGTTGATTAAGAAAGGTGCCATTAAGGGTGACCGCATCACAGTCACTGGTAAGACTTTGAAAGAAAATGTGGCTGGTGCTGAAATTAAAAATGAAGAAATCATTCATCCAATCGAACATCCAATTTCACCAGTTGGTGGTTTGTCTATCCTTTACGGAAATATTGCTCAGGATGGCGCTGTTATCAAGGTTGGTGGTGTAGACCCATCTGTTAAAACTTTCCGTGGTAAAGCCATTTGTTGTGATTCACAAGATCAAGCCCTTGAGTTGATTGATAATGGAACAGTTAAGAAGGGACATGTTGTAGTTATTCGTTACGAAGGTCCTCAAGGAGGTCCTGGTATGCCAGAGATGCTGGCACCAACCTCTAAGATTGTCGGGCGTGGGCTTGGTAAAGATGTAGCTCTTATTACGGATGGCCGCTTCTCAGGAGCGACTCGCGGTATTGCTATTGGTCATGTATCTCCAGAAGCCGCTGAAGGTGGAAATATCGCCTTGATTGAAGATGGTGACGAAATCGTGATTGATCTACCAAATCGTACCATCGATTTGCTTGTCGATGATGCAACACTTGAAGAACGTCGTAAACACTTGAAACCGTTCAAATCAAAAATTTCAAGTGGTTGGTTGCGTCGTTACACAGCTTTTGCCAAATCTGCTAATGTCGGTGGAACATTGATGAGTGATGAAGAGTTTGAAGAGCGTAAGGCAGAACGTCAAGCACAGGAGAAGGACTAAAACCATTCTTTCCAGAGAGTTTGTGATATTTTTCTCCTAACCCCTTGCAAATCTGGTTAAAAATGTTATCATAGTATACAAGGTTTTGAATTTTTAGACAATTCGAAAAAACCAACTACTAAAGGAGGTCCATGTGAAGAAAATTGAACTTGAAGAAGCACGCTCTGGTGCTGATTTGATTCTTGATACACTTCTTGAACTTGGGATTTCAACCATCTTTGGGTATCCTGGCGGAGCGGTTCTTCCTTTGTATGATGCTATTTATAAAAATGACGAGATTAATCACATCTTATCTCGTCATGAGCAAGGAAGTTTGCATGAAGCTGAGGGTTATGCAAAATCAACTGGTAAACTTGGTGTTGCTCTGGTAACGAGCGGTCCTGGTGCGACTAATGCTATCACAGGGATTGCAGATGCTATGAGTGATAGTGTACCTCTCCTTGTATTTACAGGTCAGGTAGGAACAGCAGGTATTGGTAAGGATGCCTTCCAAGAGGCTGATATTGTCGGAATCACCATGCCGATTACCAAATACAACTATCAAGTTCGTGATACAGCTGATATTCCTCGTATTATTAAGGAAGCAGTCCATATTGCAACGACTGGGCGTCCTGGTCCAGTTGTTATTGACCTTCCGAAAGATATTGTAGCTAAGGAAACGGATTATATTAACGATCCTGAAATTTATCTTCCAAGTTACCAACCAACGCTAAGACCAAACGAAATGCAGATTAAGAAAATCTTGAAACAGTTGGGCAAGGCTAAAAAACCAGTTATCGTAGCTGGAGGTGGGGTATCTTATTCTGAGTCTGCTAAGGAGTTAGTCGCTTTTGCAGAACGCTACCAAATTCCGGTTGTTACAAGTCTATTAGGTCAAGGAACAATTGCTACTAGCCATCCCCTTTTCTTGGGCATGGGAGGTATGCATGGTTCATATGCAGCTAATATTGCTATGACTGACGCTGACTTTATGATTTCTATTGGTTGTCGTTTTGATGACCGTTTAACAGGTAATCCTAAAACATTTGCTAAGAATGCTAAGGTCGTTCACATTGATGTGGATCCGGCTGAAATTGGTAAAATTATTGCTGTAGATATTCCTGTTGTTGGGGATGCTAAGCAAGCTCTTGAGATGCTTTTAGCAGAACCTGTTGTTAAAAACAACACTGAAAAATGGATTGAAAAAGTCACGAAAGATAAAGAGCGTGTGCGTTCTTACGACAAGAAAGAACGTATGGTACAACCTCAGGCAGTTATCGAACGTATCGGTGAATTGACTAAGGGTGATGCTGTTGTGGTTACTGACGTTGGTCAACATCAAATGTGGACTGCTCAGTACTATCCATACCAAAATGAACGCCAACTGGTTACCTCAGGTGGTCTAGGAACAATGGGATTTGGTGTTCCAGCAGCAATTGGTGCTAAGATTGCCAATCCTGATAAGGAAGTTGTTCTCTTTGTTGGTGATGGTGGTTTCCAAATGACTAACCAAGAGTTGGCTATCTTGAACATTTATAAGGTACCAATCAAGGTTGTCATGCTCAACAACCATTCACTTGGTATGGTTCGCCAATGGCAAGAGTCCTTCTATGAGGGACGTACATCAGAATCTGTCTTTGAAACTCTTCCAGATTTCCAATTGATGGCTCAAGCTTATGGTATCAAGTCTTATAAGTTTGATAATCCAGAAACAATTGATCAGGATTTGGAAGTTATCAAGGAAGATGTGCCAATGTTCATAGAGGTAGACATCTCTCGTAAGGAGCATGTTTTGCCAATCGTTCCGGCTGGTAAGAGTAATAATGAAATGTTGGGGGTGAAGTTCAATGCGTAGAATGTTAACTGCTAAACTTCAAAACCGTTCCGGTGTCCTTAACCGCTTCACAGGTGTCCTTTCAAGACGTCAAGTCAACATTGAAAGTATTTCGGTTGGTGCTTCAGAGGATCCTAATGTTTCACGTATTACGATTATTATTGATGTAAATTCTCACAATGAGGTGGAACAAATCATCAAACAACTCAATCGTCAGATTGATGTGATTCGCATTCGCGATATTACAGATCAGCCACATTTGGAACGTGAAGTTATCTTAGTTAAGGTATCAGCACCAACCTCTAAACGTGCTGAAATCTTGGCAATTATTCAACCTTTCCGTGCTTCGGTGGTTGATGTGGCACCTAGCTCTATTACTATCCAGATGACTGGGAATGCTGAAAAGAGCGAGGCGCTTCTACGAGTTATTCGACCTTATGGTATTAAGAATATCGCTCGTACGGGTGCGACTGGATTTACCCGTGATTAAAAATCCAATTTAAATTTGTTAACCCAGCCTTAAAAAGGCAATAAAATATTTTTTTAGAAAAGAGACATATTACTATGGCAGTTCAAATGGAATATGAAAAAGACGTAAAAGTACCAGCACTTGACGGCAAAAAATTGCTGTTATTGGTTACGGTTCACAAGGTCATGCGCATGCACAAAACTTGCGTGATTCAGGACATGATGTCATCATCGGTGTACGTCCTGGTAAATCATTTGATAAAGCTAAAGAAGATGGTTTTGATACTTACACAGTAGCAGAAGCAACTAAATTGGCTGATATCATTATGGTTTTGGCACCAGATGAAATTCAAAAAGACATCTATAAAGATGAAATTGCGCCAAACTTGAGTGCAGGTAAAGCTCTTGGTTTTGCCCATGGGTTTAATATTCATTTTGGCTACATTAAAGCTCCAGAAGATGTTGATGTCTTCATGGTTGCTCCTAAAGGACCAGGTCACTTGGTACGTCGTACATATACAGAAGGTTTTGGTGTACCAGCTCTTTACGCTGTTTACCAAAATCCAACAGGAAATGCTCAAAACATTGCAATGGACTGGGCTAAAGGTATCGGTGCTGCACGTGTTGGCTTGCTTGTAACAACATTTAAAGAAGAAACTGAAGAAGATTTGTTTGGTGAACAAGCAGTTCTTATGGGTGGTTTGACACACCTTATTGAAGCAGGTTTCGAAGTGTTGACTGAAGCTGGTTATGCACCACAATTGGCTTACTTTGAAGTTCTTCATGAAATGAAACTTATCGTTGACCTTATTTATGAAGGTGGATTTAAGAAAATGCGTCAATCATGTTCAAATACTGCAGAATTTGGTGACTTTGTAACTGGCCCACGTGTCATCGGTCCAGAAGTCAAAGAAAACATGAAAGCTGCACTTGCTGATATCCAATCAGGTAAATTTGCTCGTGAATTCGTTGAAGACCACGATGCTGGCTTCCCACGTTTGAAAGCTTACCGTAAAGAAGCTGAAGAACTTGAAATTGAAAAGATTGGTGTTGAATTGCGTAAAGCAATGCCATTCGTTGGTCAAAACGACGACGACGCTTTCAAGATTTATAACTAATGTGATAGTCTCAAAAAAACCGGCTCTTTGTCAACTGTAGTGGGTGACGAAAAGCTAACATCTAGAGAGAACCTGATAGGTTTTCTCTTTTTGTATGTTCAGAGTGATGAAAACACGCTTCCTAAAGTTAATAAAGTTTCTAAAACCGAAGCCCAGACGTTTAATATCTTTGATAAGCTTATTGGTGCCCTCCAATTTTGCATTTGAGTAATGTGTTTCTAGCGCATTTTTGATGTATGGTTTGTGTCTAAGGAAGGTCCTAAAGACAGTTTTGAAGTAATGATTAACCTTGCTTATATTCTCCTCTATGAGCTCAAAAAACTCATCTACCCTCTTCTCCTGAAAGTGAAACAGCAACAGCTGATAGAGGTT
>NZ_CM002130.1:2208216-2255641 GCF_000448605.1 Streptococcus sp. HSISS3 | reverse complement strand
AGTAAGGAGCTGTGCAACTTTTTGCCGGACTAGATTGGAGATTTGGCAGTTTTTCTCAACGATTGATGTCTTAGCTACCGTGACTCTCCTACAACTTTTACACTGGAAACGACGCTTTTTAAGACGTAATAGTGTAGGTGTTCCAGCTTGTTCAAGGAGAGGAATTTTAGAAGGCTTTTGAAAGTCATATTTGATCATCTTTCCTTGGCAGTGAGGACATGATGGTGCAGGATAATCAAGTGTTGCTTGAACCTCGATGTAGGTATCTTTTTCAAAAACAAGAGAAATAATGATATTTGGGTCTTTAATTCCGATTAATTCTGTGGTATTCTTAATAAGTCTCATAAGTTCTTCCTAATGATGGTTTGGTTGCTTTTCATTATAGTTCTTATGGGACTTTTTGTCTGCATTCAAAAAGCTCTATAATCTCTATAGTGATTTTACCCACTACAGAAATTATAGAGCCAAAAAACCAGCCTAGTGCTGGTTTTTTTGTGTCTTGAAGAAAGTAGTAAGTATTGAGAGTTGATGCGCAGGCAGCCACTATTTTTATTGTGCACCTGTAGTTGAATGTCCAAGGTAAAAAACTCACTCCATTAAGGAGTGAGAATAGCTATAAATTAGTAAGTCAAGACAAAGTTTTTCTTCTTACCACGACGGATAACGGTGATTTCGTTGTCAATTTTATCGCTATCTGAAAGCGTGTAATCAAGGTCTTGGATACGTTCACCGTTGATGTAGATAGCTCCGTTTTGGACATCTTCACGTGCTTGGCGTTTAGAAGGTGAAATCTTAGCATTGACGAGAAGTTCAACGATGTTCAGATTTTCATCTGCTGAAATCTCATAAGTTGGGACACCGTTAAGGGCAACTTTAAGGTCACGTGCTGAGAGAGCTTTAAGGTTACCAGCGAAGAGTTGTTCAGTGATGTGAACAGCTTGTTCGTAGGCTTCTTTACCGTGAACCAAAGTAACAACTTCACGAGCCAAAACTTTTTGTGCCAAACGTTGGTGACGAGCTTGGTCAAATTCTTTACCGATTTCTTCGATTTCTTCAAGTGACAAGAAAGTGAAAATCTTCAAGAAGCGAACAGCATCATCATCCATAACGTTAAGCCAGAATTGGTACATTTCGTAAGGTGTTGTTTTAGTAGCATCAAGCCAGACAGCGTTACCTTCAGATTTACCGAATTTTTTACCAGTTGAATCTGTGATAAGTGGAACTGTGATAACGTGTCCAGATTTATCTGCTTTACGACGCAAGAGCTCAGTACCTGCTGTCATGTTACCCCATTGGTCAGATCCCCCGATTTGAAGAGTTACACCGTATTTATCGTTGAGTTCATAGAAATCGTAACCCTGCATAATTTGGTAGGCAAACTCAGTGTAAGAGATACCTGTTTCGATACGCTTCTTAACAGATTCCTTACTCATCATGTAGTTAACCGTGAAGTATTTACCCACATCACGCAAGAAATCGATGAAGCTGACTGAACCAAACCAGTCATAGTTGTTGACCATAACGGCTTTGTTGTCACCATTTTCAAAGTCAAGGAAGCGAGAGAGTTGGCCTTGAATTTTTTCTACCCAACCTTCAACCGTTTCTTTGGTTTGGAGGCTACGTTCAGCATCTTTAAATGATGGGTCACCAATCAAACCTGTTGCGCCACCAACGAGGGCATAAGGTTTGTGTCCAGCCAATTGCAGGCGACGGCTTGTAAGGATGGCTACAAGATGCCCAAGATGGAGACTGTCTGCTGTTGGGTCATAACCAGTGTAGTATGACACAGGTCCCTCTTCAAAGGCTTTTACAAGGGCTTCTTCGTCTGTGGTTTGAAAAATCAAGCCACGTGCTTTTAGTTCTTCAAAAATTGTCATGATATTCTCCAGTAAAGTATATTCTGCACCATTATACCAAAAGAAAGCAACCCTATGCAAGCTTTGTCAAAGTTTGTTATAATAGGCTTTGAGGTATTTCTATGAATTTTGAAAAAATAATAAATTTTTTTAGACGGCCAGGTCAAGCCATTCGTAAAAAGTTTGCCGGTTTCAGGTCTAAAAAAGGAGAGAAATCTTTAGGAGAGGGGAAGCTTGTGACTGAGTCTAAGAAAAATCACAAGCAAGCGAAGAAGTCGTCTGAGGACCGGATGACTTTCCTAGATATGGGCGATGTTTTCTTAAAAACATTAAAACTCTTGTCTGATTTCTTTTATGTGGTTATTATCGTCCTTACCTTGTTTGGTGCCGGTATTGGTTTGGGCTATTTGGGGAGTCAAATTGAGTCTGTTCCGTCTATTAAGGATAAAACCTTGTTGAATCAGATTAGTGAGGTTAGTCTGGTATCTTCGATGAGTTATTCTGACTCTAAGAAGATTGCAGATATTGACACGGACTTATTGAGAACTCCGATTGAAAGTGATGCGATTTCTAATAACGTCAAAAATGCCATCATCGCAACTGAGGATGAAAATTTCAAGAAGCATAAGGGTGTTGTACCAAAGGCGGTTTTTAGGGCCTTGGTGTCATCAGTGTTAGGTGTAGGTTCCTCAAGTGGCGGTTCAACGCTGACTCAGCAGTTAATCAAGCAACAGGTCACGGGAGATGCCCCGACCTTTAAGCGTAAGGCAGCAGAGATTATCTATGCCCTACAACTGGAGCGTCGTGCTTCAAAAAATGAAATTTTAACCGACTACCTGAATGTTTCTCCTTTTGGACGTAACTATAGGGGAAAAAATATCGCTGGTATTGAGGAAGCTGCCCAAGGAATTTTCGGGGTTTCTGCAGCGGATTTAACTGTTCCTCAAGCGGCTTATCTTGCAGGTTTACCACAGAGTCCCATTGTCTATTCGCCTTATACCGCAGATGGTCAACTCAAGAACGCAAATGACCTGTCTTATGGCTTAGCGCGTCAAAAAGATGTCCTTTACAATCTCTATCGAGGCGGCTACCTAGATAAGTCACAATACGATAGTTACAAGAATTATGATATTACTAAAGATTTCAAGGCTGGAGAAAATCCAGATGCTGTCAGTCATGACTATTTGTACTATTCAGTCATGTCTGAAGCTCAGGATGTCATGTATGATTATTTGGTGAAGCGTGACAAGGTATCAAGTCAAGAGTTAAAAAATGATAAGACAAAGGAAACCTACCGTGAGATGGCTCTTCGAGAGCTACAAACAGGTGGTTATCATGTCAAGACAACAATTGACAATGCCGTCTATAATGCGATGCAAAATGCTGCTAGTCAATATGGTGGCCTACTCGATCAAGGTGGCAATAGTGGCGTTGAAGTCGGAAATGTACTGATGGACAATGCGACTGGAGCAATTCTAGGATTTGTTGGTGGTCGTAGTTATGAAAATAACCAAAATAACCATGCCTTTGATACGGCACGTTCTCCTGGTTCTTCTATTAAGCCCATTATCGCTTATGGTATTGCTATTGATCAAGGTTTGATGGGAAGCTCCAGTATTCTTTCCAATTATCCAGCCAATTTTACAGGTGGGACACCGATTCTTCACGATGGTAATAAGGGTACGGCTATGATGAATCTGCAGGAGGCTCTTAATACCTCATGGAATATTCCTGCTTTTTGGACCTACCAAATGCTTCAGCGTAATGATGTTGATGTTGAGGGATATATGACCAAGATGGGTTACAATATTGCTAACTATAATATTGAGAGTCTACCTCTTGGTGGTGGGATTGAAACGACAGTCGCCCAACAGGTCAATGCTTATCAGATGCTTTCAAATGGTGGTGTCTACGAAAAAGGTTATATGGTTGATAGTATTACTGATCGTACAGGCGAGGTTATTTATCAGCATAAATCCGAAGGGGTTCAAGTTTTCTCGAGGGCTACGGCAAGTATCATGGATAATCTCCTCAAAGAAGTTGTCGTTAAGGGGGCAACGACCCAGTTCCATTCTGAATTGAAAAATGTCAATGGTTCAGCAGCTTCAGCCGATTGGATGGGTAAAACAGGAACGACAGATAACTTTGCGGATGCTTGGCTGATTGTGTCAACTCCTGGGATTACCCTTGGTGGTTGGGCTGGTTATGACAATAATACGCCGACCGATTCTAAAACAGGTTACACCTACAATGCCCAATATATGGCTCGTTTAACGTCAGCTATCTACAATGCTAATCCAGGTATTTTTAAGACAGGTGATAAGTTTAACATGGATTCAAGTGCCATAAAAGCCAGTGTGCTCAAATCAACAGGTCTTAAGCCAGCAACAGTGTCGGTCAATGGCCGTAATGTTTCCGTAAGTGGTGAAATGGTTGATAGTTACTGGGCCAAAAATGGGCCTGGCGACACCACTTACAAGTTTGCTATCGGAGGAACGGATAGTGACTATCAAAAGGCTTGGTCTAGTATTCTTGGAGGTCATTAAAATCTCCCAAAAACTTGCAAAAAAGCTAAAAATTAGGTATAATATAGGCAACTATTTGTCGTCTTACTTGGTTGAAATATTGTCCAATCAAGAGATACAGCAGTTAAATCAACGTTTTTTCGGTCAGATTTAGCTGCTATTTTTGTGCTTATTTTTAGGATTTCCAAGCATTGTAATGCATATTTAAAGGTTCTAAAAATTCACATCTTGCCCTATCTCTGAGTATCTGTTATTAGAGTGGTCAGATTTAGCATTTGATTGGATAAAGCACTAAAAAAATGGCAAATATTTAAAGTGCACGACTTGCAAAGCAGGTCTCGAATGTAGAAAAGGAGTAGAAGACTTGGCAGGACATGACGTTCAATACGGGAAACATCGTACCCGTCGTAGTTTTTCAAGAATCAAAGAAGTTCTTGATTTACCAAACTTGATTGAAATCCAAACGGATTCATTTAAAGATTTCTTGGATACTGGTCTTAAAGAGGTTTTTGAGGATGTACTTCCTATCTCAAACTTCACAGACACTATGGAATTGGAATTCGTTGGTTACGAATTGAAAGAGCCTAAGTATACACTTGAAGAAGCTCGTATCCACGATGCATCATACTCAGCACCAATCTTTGTGACTTTCCGTCTTATTAACAAAGAAACTGGTGAAATCAAAACTCAGGAAGTCTTCTTTGGAGATTTCCCTATTATGACTGAGATGGGTACTTTCATCATCAATGGTGGTGAACGTATTATCGTTTCTCAGTTGGTGCGCTCACCGGGTGTTTACTTTAACGATAAGGTTGATAAAAACGGTAAAGTGGGTTATGGCTCAACAGTTATCCCTAACCGTGGGGCATGGCTTGAACTTGAAACAGATTCAAAAGACATCGCCTATACTCGTATCGACCGTACACGTAAGATTCCATTCACAACGCTTGTGCGTGCGCTTGGATTCTCAGGTGATGACGAAATTGTTGATATCTTTGGTGATAGCGAGTTGGTTCGCAACACTGTTGAAAAAGATATCCACAAAAACCCAGCAGATTCACGTACTGATGAAGCGCTTAAAGAAATTTATGAACGTCTTCGTCCGGGTGAACCTAAAACTGCCGACAGTTCACGTAGCTTGCTTGTAGCTCGTTTCTTTGACCCACGTCGTTATGACTTGGCTGCTGTTGGTCGTTACAAAGTTAACAAAAAACTTAACATCAAGACACGTCTTTTGGGACAAACTATTGCTGAAAACTTGGTAGATTCTGAAACAGGTGAAATCCTTGTTGAAGCTGGTACTGAAATGACACGTGATGTGATTGATTCAATCGCAGAACACTTGGATGGTGATTTGAACAAATTTGTATACACACCAAACGATTATGCGGTGGTTACAGAACCTGTTGTTCTTCAAAAATTCAAGGTTGTTGCACCAAATGATCCAGATCGTGTGGTTACAATTGTTGGTAATGCCAATCCAGACGATAAGGTTCGTGCTTTGACGACAGCGGATATCTTGGCTGAAATGAGCTACTTCCTTAACCTTGCTGAAGGTATCGGTAAAGTAGACGATATCGACCACCTTGGTAACCGTCGTATCCGTGCCGTTGGTGAATTGCTTGCTAACCAATTCCGTATTGGTTTGGCTCGTATGGAACGTAACGTGCGTGAACGTATGTCAGTTCAAGATAACGAAGTCCTGACACCGCAACAAATTATCAATATTCGTCCTGTAACTGCAGCGGTTAAAGAATTCTTTGGTTCTTCTCAATTGTCACAGTTCATGGACCAACACAACCCATTGTCAGAGTTGTCACACAAACGTCGTTTGTCAGCCTTGGGACCTGGTGGTTTGACACGTGACCGTGCCGGATACGAAGTTCGTGACGTGCACTATACACACTATGGTCGTATGTGTCCAATCGAAACACCTGAAGGACCTAACATCGGTTTGATCAATAACTTGTCTTCATACGGACACCTTAACAAGTATGGTTTCATTCAAACACCATACCGTAAGGTTGACCGTGCAACTGGTAAGGTAACCAACGAAGTGGTTTGGTTGACTGCCGATGAAGAAGATGAGTACACAGTTGCTCAGGCCAACTCTAAACTGAATGAAGATGGAACATTTGCAGAAGAAATCGTCATGGGTCGTCACCAAGGTAATAACCAAGAGTACCCATCACACCTTGTAGATTTCGTAGATGTTTCTCCTAAACAGGTAGTTGCCGTTGCGACAGCATGTATTCCATTCTTGGAAAACGATGACTCTAACCGTGCCCTCATGGGTGCCAACATGCAACGTCAAGCTGTGCCATTGATTGATCCAAAAGCACCATTTGTTGGTACTGGTATGGAATATCAAGCTGCCCACGATTCAGGGGCTGCTGTCATCGCTCAACATGACGGTAAAGTTGTTTACTCTGATGCCGATAAGGTTGAAGTTCGTCGTGAAGATGGTTCGCTTGACGTTTATACTGTTCAAAAATTCCGCCGTTCAAACTCAGGTACTGCTTACAACCAACGTACTTTGGTTAAGGTTGGTGATATTGTCGAAAAAGGTGACTTCATCGCTGATGGTCCATCTATGGAAGGTGGCGAAATGGCCCTCGGTCAAAACCCTATCGTCGCATACATGACATGGGAAGGTTACAACTTCGAGGATGCCGTAATCATGAGTGAGCGTCTTGTGAAAGATGACGTTTATACATCTGTTCACTTGGAAGAATTCGAATCAGAAACACGTGATACAAAGCTTGGGCCTGAAGAAATCACACGTGAATTGCCAAATGTTGGTGAGGAAGCCCTTAAAGACCTTGACGAAATGGGTATTATCCGTATCGGTGCTGAGGTTAAAGAAGGTGACATTCTTGTTGGTAAGGTAACACCTAAGGGTGAAAAAGACCTTTCAGCTGAAGAACGTCTTCTCCACGCTATCTTTGGTGATAAATCTCGTGAAGTACGTGATACGTCACTTCGTGTTCCTCACGGTGGTGATGGTGTCGTTCGTGATGTTAAAATCTTTACACGTGCCAACGGTGATGAATTGCAATCAGGTGTTAACATGCTTGTTCGTGTTTACATTGCTCAAAAACGTAAGATCAAGGTTGGAGATAAGATGGCCGGTCGTCACGGTAACAAAGGGGTTGTTTCTCGTATTGTTCCGGTTGAAGACATGCCTTACCTTCCAGACGGTACACCAGTTGATATCATGTTGAACCCACTTGGGGTGCCATCACGTATGAATATCGGACAAGTTATGGAACTTCACCTTGGTATGGCTGCTCGTAACTTGGGTATTCACATCGCAACACCAGTCTTTGATGGAGCAAGTTCAGAAGACCTCTGGGATACTGTTCGTGAAGCTGGTATGGATAGCGATGCTAAGACAATTCTTTACGATGGCCGTACAGGTGAGCCGTTTGATAACCGTGTGTCAGTTGGTGTCATGTATATGATTAAACTTCACCACATGGTTGATGATAAACTTCACGCTCGTTCAGTTGGTCCTTACTCACTTGTTACTCAACAACCTCTTGGTGGTAAAGCACAATTTGGTGGACAACGTTTCGGTGAGATGGAGGTTTGGGCCCTTGAAGCTTACGGTGCTTCAAACATTCTTCAAGAAATCTTGACTTACAAGTCTGATGATGTTAACGGACGTTTGAAAGCCTATGAAGCGATTACTAAAGGTAAACCAATTCCAAAACCAGGCGTTCCAGAATCATTCCGAGTACTTGTTAAAGAATTGCAATCACTCGGTCTTGACATGCGTGTCCTTGACGAAGACGATCATGAAGTTGAATTGCGTGATCTTGATGAAGGTGAAGATGACGACGTTATGCACGTTGACGATCTTGAAAAAGCACGTGTTCAACAGGCTAAAGAAGCTGCTGAATTAGAAAAAGCTAAAGAAGAAGCTTCAAATAAAGAAGAATAAACATAAGCTTTAGAAGAGGAAGATTCTTCCCCCTCTAAGGTAGCTGATAAAGGTGACAATAGAGCTACTATTGTCAATAGAAAAAAAGAAAGGTAATACTAGTGGTTGACGTAAATCGATTTAAAAGTATGCAAATCACACTAGCTTCACCAACTAAAGTCCGTTCATGGTCTTATGGTGAAGTTAAGAAACCTGAAACAATCAACTACCGTACGCTCAAACCAGAACGTGAAGGTCTCTTTGATGAAGTGATCTTTGGTCCAACTAAGGACTGGGAATGTGCGTGTGGAAAATACAAACGTATCCGTTATAAAGGTATCGTTTGTGACCGCTGTGGTGTTGAAGTAACACGTGCTAAGGTTCGTCGTGAACGTATGGGTCACATTGAGTTGAAAGCACCAGTATCACATATCTGGTACTTCAAGGGAATCCCTTCTCGTATGGGATTGACTTTGGATATGAGCCCTCGTGCGCTTGAAGAAGTTATTTATTTCGCAGCTTACGTGGTTATCGATCCAAAAGAAACACCACTTGAACCAAAATCTCTCTTGACTGAACGTGAATACCGCGAAAAATTGCAAGAGTATGGACATGGTTCATTCGTCGCTAAAATGGGTGCAGAAGCCATCCAAGAACTCTTAAAACAAGTGGATTTGGAAGCTGAAATTGCTGAACTTAAGGAAGAATTGAAGACAGCAACTGGTCAAAAACGTGTTAAGGCTGTTCGTCGTTTGGACGTTCTTGATGCCTTCTACAAGTCTGGTAACAAACCAGAATGGATGGTACTTAACATCTTGCCAGTATTGCCACCAGATCTTCGTCCGATGGTTCAATTGGATGGTGGCCGTTTTGCAGCATCTGACTTGAACGATCTTTATCGTCGTGTTATCAACCGTAACAACCGTTTGGCTCGTTTGCTTGAATTGAATGCCCCAGGTATCATCGTGCAAAATGAAAAACGTATGTTGCAAGAAGCGGTAGATGCCCTTATTGATAATGGACGTCGTGGTCGTCCAATCACTGGACCAGGTAGTCGTCCACTTAAATCTTTGAGCCACATGCTTAAAGGTAAACAAGGACGTTTCCGTCAGAACTTGCTTGGTAAACGTGTTGACTTCTCTGGACGTTCTGTTATCGCTGTTGGTCCAACACTTAAAATGTATCAATGTGGTGTGCCACGTTTGATGGCCATCGAACTTTTCAAACCATTTGTTATGCGTGAAATCGTTGCGCGTGAATACGCAGGCAACGTGAAAGCCGCTAAACGTATGGTTGAACGTGGTGATGAACGTATTTGGGATATTCTTGAAGATGTCATTAAGGAACACCCAGTACTTCTTAACCGTGCACCTACCCTCCACCGTTTGGGGATTCAGGCCTTTGAACCAGTCTTGATTGATGGTAAGGCCCTTCGCCTCCACCCACTTGCCTGTGAAGCCTACAATGCCGACTTTGACGGTGACCAAATGGCCATTCACGTTCCATTGTCTGAAGAAGCTCAAGCTGAAGCACGCTTGCTCCTCCTTGCAGCAGAACACATCCTTAACCCTAAAGATGGTAAACCAGTCGTAACGCCATCTCAGGATATGGTTCTTGGTAACTACTACTTGACAATGGAAGAAAAAGGTCGTGAAGGTGAAGGTATGGTCTTCAAGGATATTGATGAGGCAGTGATGGCTTATCGTAATGGTTATGTTCACTTGCATAGCCGTGTCGGTATTGCTGTAGACAGTATGCCTGATAAACCTTGGAAAGAAAACCAACTTCACAAGATTATGGTAACAACCGTTGGTAAAATCTTCTTTAATGAGATTATTCCAGCAGAAATTCCATACCTCCAAGAAATCACAAATGAAAACTTGACCGATAGTACGCCAGATAAATACTTCCTTGAACCAGGTCAAGATATCCAAACCGTTATTGATAGTTTGGAAATTAATGCACCATTTAAGAAGAAAAATCTTGGTAACATCATCGCTGAAACCTTCAAACGTCTTCGCACGACTGAAACGTCAGCCTTCCTTGACCGTTTGAAAGACCTTGGTTACTATCACTCAACACTTGCTGGTTTGACCGTTGGTATCGCCGATATCCCAGTTATTGATAACAAACAAGAAATTATTGATGCTGCTCACCACCGTGTTGAAGAAATTAACAAAGCCTTCCGTCGTGGTTTGATGACAGATGATGACCGTTATGTTGCTGTTACAACAACATGGCGTGAAGCTAAAGAAGCACTTGAAAAACGTCTGATTGAGACACAAGATTCTAAGAACCCAATCGTTATGATGATGGACTCAGGAGCTCGTGGTAACATCTCTAACTTCTCCCAACTTGCCGGTATGCGTGGTTTGATGGCCGCTCCTAACGGACGTATCATGGAATTGCCTATCCTTTCAAACTTCCGTGAAGGTTTGAGCGTTTTGGAAATGTTCTTCTCAACTCACGGTGCTCGTAAAGGTATGACCGATACGGCCTTGAAGACTGCCGACTCAGGTTACTTGACTCGTCGTTTGGTTGACGTTGCCCAGGATGTTATTATCCGTGAAGATGACTGTGGAACAGACCGTGGTCTTCTCATTCGTGCGATTACTGATGGTAAAGAGGTTACAGAAACACTTGAAGAACGTCTTCAAGGTCGTTACACTAAGAAATCAGTTAAGAATCCTACAACAGGTGAAGTCATCGTAGGTCCAGATACCTTGATTACTGAAGAAATGGCTGCTGCTATTGTCAATGCTGGTGTTGAAGAAGTCACTATCCGTTCAGTATTTACATGTAACACACGCCACGGTGTCTGCCGTCACTGTTATGGTATTAACTTGGCAACTGGTGATGCGGTTGAAGTTGGTGAAGCTGTTGGTACTATCGCTGCCCAATCTATCGGGGAACCTGGTACACAGCTTACTATGCGTACCTTCCACACCGGTGGGGTAGCCTCAAACACCGATATCACACAAGGTCTTCCACGTATCCAGGAAATCTTCGAAGCTCGTAACCCTAAAGGGGAAGCGGTCATTACTGAAGTTAAGGGTAATGTTATCGAAATCGAAGAAGATGCTGCAACACGTACTAAGAAGGTCTTCGTTCAAGGTAAAACTGGCATGGGTGAATATGTTGTACCATTTACAGCTCGTATGAAAGTTGAAGTGGGAGATGAAGTTCACCGTGGTGCCGCTCTTACAGAAGGTTCAATCCAACCAAAACACCTTCTTGAAGTTCGTGATACCTTGTCAGTTGAAACTTACCTTCTTGCAGAAGTACAAAAAGTTTACCGTAGCCAAGGGGTAGAAATCGGAGACAAGCACGTCGAAGTAATGGTTCGTCAAATGCTTCGTAAAGTACGTGTCATGGATCCAGGTGACACAAATCTTCTTCCAGGAACACTTATGGACATTGCAGATTTCACAGATGCTAACAAGGATATTGTTATTTCTGGTGGTCTTCCTGCAACATCACGTCCAGTTCTTCTTGGTATCACTAAAGCCTCACTTGAAACAAATTCATTCTTGTCTGCGGCTTCCTTCCAAGAAACAACACGTGTCCTCACAGATGCTGCTATCCGTGGTAAGAAAGACCATCTTCTTGGTCTTAAAGAAAATGTTATCATTGGTAAGACTATCCCTGCTGGTACAGGTATGGCTCGCTACCGTAACATTGAACCACTTTCAGTTAACGAAGTTGAAGTTATTGAAAACATTGCTGTTGATGAAGCAATTGTGGAAACATCTGAAGACTAAGATTACAGTAAAAGGGCTCACAGCTGTGAGTCCTTTTTGTATTTATATGACCAGAATGCCTCTTTTCTTGATAAATATGAAAAATAAAACCATTTTTTTATCTTTCCCAGAAAATTTTGTATAATAGGAAAACAAAAGATGAAGTGAGAAAGAAAGATGTACCAAGTAGTTGAGATGAAAGGTGACTTGGAGCCGTGGTGGTTCTTAGAAGGCTGGCAAGAGGATATTATCAGCATAAAGGAGTTTGAAGATTTTTACGATGCTCTAAAGTACTACAAAAAACTTTGGTTTGCCATAGAAGAGATCTTGCCAAGCTATATTAGTCGTAGTAGTGTCATGACTGCCTTTTGGGATCAAAAGGATAAGCATTGGTGTGAGGAGTGTAACGAATATCTGCAGGTTTACCAATCTATCGCCCTCTTGGATGATTGGAAGGAGATTCCTGAGGAAAAATACCGTCCAGGCTATGAAAAGCGTAATGACCTTCCAACTCATGCTCATTGTAAAATAAAACGATAATCAGGATTATTGAATTGAAGCTCGAAGTTTTCGAGCTTTTTTTCATTTTCCTTATTTTTTTTCAATCTTTTGCGAATAGGACTATGAGGAGGTCCTTATGGTAACAGAATTTGCTAAGGAAATGATCAAAAATGCTGATAGTTGTGGGGCTCAAGACATCTATATTATTCCACGTCAGGATAATTACGAGCTCTATATGCGAATTGGGCAGGAGAGGAGATTGATTGATGTATATCGGCCTGATTTCATGGCTAGTCTTATTGGTCACTTTAAATTTGTGGCAGGAATGATGGTAGGTGAGAAACGTAGGAGTCAATTGGGCTCCTGTGATTATGATTGTGGTGATGGTCACTTGGTTTCTCTGCGTTTATCAACTGTTGGAGACTATCGAGGCTTGGAAAGCCTGGTTATTCGTGTTCTTCATTCCGAACGAAGAGAATTAACGTACTGGAATCAAGGGATTCAGCCAATTGTGGATGCATTGGATTATCGAGGTTTGTACCTTTTTGCAGGTCCTGTGGGTTCTGGGAAGACGACGCTTATGCATGCCTTAGTACAGGAGCGTTTTAAGGGGCAACAGGTGATTTCAATTGAGGATCCTGTAGAGATTAAACAGGATAATGTCTTGCAGCTCCAGGTTAATCAGGCGATTGATATGACCTATGATAATTTAATCAAGCTATCTCTGCGTCATCGTCCGGATGTTCTGATTATTGGAGAAATTCGGGATAGAGAGACTGCCCGAGCCGTTATTAGGGCTAGTCTGACAGGAGTGACTGTTCTTTCAACCATTCACGCCAAGAGTGTGGCCGGTGTTTATGAACGCCTCCTGGACCTTGGTGTAGACAAGTCTGAATTGGATAATGCTCTTCAAGGTATTGCCTATATGCGTTTGATAAAGGGAGGAGGTGTGATTGATTTTGCCAAAGAAAGTTTCCAAAACCATTCGTCAACCAGCTGGAACCAGCAACTGGAAGACTTGGTTAAACAGGGACATCTCACTGAAAGGGATATCCAAGGGGAGAAAATTAAAGATTAACCAACAAGTCAAGGTTATTCAGCTTTTCAAACAACTCTTGAAGGCAGGATTCACCCTAACTGAAATTGTGGCTTTCTTGGAGCGCAGTCATTTGTTGAAAGAATCCTCATTATCTCTTATGAAAGAGAGTTTAATGCGAGGTGAGAGATTGGACCAGATGTTTGCATCAGTGGGCTTTTCGGATAATATTGTCACTCAGATTGCACTTGCTGACAAGCATGGAGATCTTTTAGGGAGCTTGACTAAGATTGAAACCTATATGCTTCGCATGACCAAGGTTCGTAAGAAACTCATGGAAGTGGCGACTTATCCTATCTTGCTTTTGGGGTTCCTGATTTTGATTATGTTGGGACTCAAAAATTATCTTTTACCACAACTTTTAGAAGGTGATGGTAAGGATAACTGGGCAGTACAACTGGTTCAAATGTTTCCTCAGTTGTTCTTTGTGAGTTTGTTTGGATTCCTTGTGTTAGGGATTCTCCTCTATGTCTGGGTGAAACGCCAGTCAGCTCTTGTTTTTTATAGGCGAATGGCCAAAATCCCATTTATTGGTCAGACAGTAAGGCTTTACACGACAGCCTATTATGCTAGGGAGTGGGGAAATCTATTAGGTCAAGGCGTTGACTTGCTAGATCTAGTGGCTCTTATGCAAGAGCAAAAATCCAAGCTCTTTCGTGAGTTGGGGACCGATTTAGAAGAAGCCTTGATGCTGGGGCAGAGTTTCCCTGAACGTATTGCCAGTCATCCGTTTTTCACTGAGGAGCTCTCCCTAATTATTGCTTATGGGGAGGCTAATGCGAGGTTGGGATATGAGCTTGAAGTCTATGCTGAAGAGGTTTGGCAGACCTTCTTTAACCGTCTTAATAAGGCGACAACCTTTGTACAACCCCTCATTTTTGTTATTGTTGCTGTCGTGATTGTAATGATCTATGCAGCCATGTTATTACCGATGTATCAAAATATGGAAGGAATGATGTCATGAAATTGATGTTGAAAAAATTGAATGCCGTTAAGTTACGTGCTTTTACTCTGATTGAAATGCTGGTCGTGTTGCTCATTATCAGTATTCTTCTTTTGCTCTTTGTTCCTAACTTGAGTAAGCAAAAGGATTCTGTAAAAGAAACTGGAAATGCAGCTGTCGTCAAAGTTGTGGATTCTCAAGCAGAACTCTATGAAATGAAAAATAACAAGACAGCTAGTTTAGCAGCTCTTGTGTCATCAGGTCAAATTACACAAAAACAGGCAGATTCATACAATGATTATTATGCGAAACATGGTGGTGAAAGCCGCTCAGTTGCCAATTAGAGCCTTCACCTTGTTGGAAAGCTTGGTGACATTAGCGGTCGTTGCTTTTCTTACTCTGAGTTTGTCAGGGTCAGTGACGGGGATTTTTCAGCAAGTCGAGACTAATCTTTTTTATCTACGCTTTGAGTATCTGTACCGGGATAGTCAGCGCTTGGCAGCAGCGGAAGGGACTAACATTGAATTGCAGCTGACTAAGGATAAGATTAGTAATGGAAGAACCAGTCTCTCTATTCCTGAAAACATTCATCTGGATAAGGGGCAGACCCTAGTATTTGATGCTAAAGGAGGCAATTCTAGTCTTAGTAAGATTCGTTTCTCAAGTGACAAGGAGGTGGTGACTTATCAGCTTAACATGGGCAGTGGAAAATATAAAAAGACGGTCTCTTAGAGGCTATATTCTCATCGAAAGTTTGGTAGCCATGGCCGTTTTAGTGCTTGTCAGTGGCCTCATCTTAGAGCAAATTAACACTAATCGTAGGTTAATGGCTAAGAATCTTCATCAGCAAGAGGTCTTGAGTGTGGCAACTATGGCCGTCCAGACCAAACAGGATCAGTTGACCTTAAATGGCATCACGGTAACAGTGAAACGTAGCAAGCAAGGCATCACAGTTTATGAATCAGGAAAGGAAATTACTCATGTCTCTAAATAGTAAGGTTCGCGCCTTTACCCTTTTGGAATGTCTGGTAGCCTTACTGGTTATAGCTGGTTCTGTCCAAGTATATCAAGGCTTAACCACCGTTCTGGTGAGCAATGTCAAACAGGTAAGACAACAAGAAAATCAAGATTGGCTTCTGTTTGTCCAACAAATGGAGGCAGAGTTAGAAGGTTGTCAGTTGGTTAAAGTAGAAGGCAACAAGCTTTATGTCAAGCAGGATAATCAAGACTTGGCTTTTGGTATCTCAAATGCTTCTGATTTTCGAAAAACTAACGCCGATGGTCGAGGCTATCAACCCATGCTTTTCGGTTTAAAATCTAGTACAATCAGTCAAAAAAATCAGATAGTCACCATTGAAGTTATTCTTAAAAATGGTCTGCAAAGGAGTTTCGTTTATGCTTTTGAAAAAACAAGTTAGGGGAGGTGTTCTCCTCTATTCCCTTTTTATGGCTGGCATTTTTACACTTCTTCTTCAGGTTTATTTGGATAGGGTAGTTGCTAGCTCTAGACAAAATCAAGCACAAACAGTAGCTAGTCAGAGTCGACTTATGGCAGAAATGACGGTGGATTTGGCTGATAAGGAGTCGGGTTCTTTTAGTTTTGCTCAGGGAAATACGACTTATGAGGTAAAAGACAAGAAGATGATTATTAGAGTTGAGAATGAAGGACACACCAAGACCTATCACTATGTGAAGAAAGAGGACCAGAAATAGCAATTCTCCCCCCTTTTTGATATGATAGAGGGACGGAGGAAATCATGAATTTTGAAGCAATTGAGACAGCTTTTGCGCTGTTGTTAGAAAATGTCCAAACCATTGAAAATGATCTTGGGACCCATGCTTACGATGCCCTTATCGAGCAAAATTCCTATTATTTGGGGGCTGACGTTGATAACGAACTTATCATCAAAAATAACGAGAAATTACGTGCCCTTAATCTAAGTAAAGAGGAGTGGCGTCGAGCCTTTCAGTTTTTGTTTATCAAACTAGGGCAGTTGGAAGCCTTACAAGCCAATCACCAATTTACACCAGATGCTATTGGATTTATCATTCTTTACCTACTTGAGGGTTTGACTAAGGACAATCAATTAGATGTCTTGGAGATTGGTTCAGGTACAGGTAACTTGGCAGAGACTCTTTTAAATAATAGTCACAAAAACCTTAATTATATGGGGATGGAAGTTGACGATTTGCTTATTGATTTGTCAGCCAGTATTGCGGATGTAGTGAACTCAAAAGCGGTTTACATTCAAGAAGACGCAGTTCGCCCCCATATCCTCAAAGAAAGCGATGTTATTATCAGTGACCTTCCAGTAGGTTACTACCCTAATGATGAAATTGCGAGTCGTTTCAAGGTGGCAGCAACTGGTGAACACACATATGCCCATCATCTTCTTATGGAGCAATCGCTTAAGTACTTGAAGAAAGACGGTATTGCTATTCTTTTGGCACCAACTAATCTTTTAACGAGTCCACAAAGTGATTTGCTTAAGAAGTGGCTATCAGGATATGCTGATATTATTGCTGTAATCACTCTTCCTGAAGCAGCTTTTGGCAATAAACACAATATGAAGTCTATCTTTGTGCTTAAAAAGCAAACAGAAAATGCTCCAGAGACCTTTGTTTATCCGCTTAGTGATTTACAAAATCCAGAGATTCTCAAAGATTTTACTGAGAATTTCCAAAAATGGAAATCAGACAATTCCATTTTATAAAAAAACATGATAAAATAAGACTATATTACTGAAAGCGTTTTACAAAGAGGTGACTTATGACAAAAACAATCGCAATCAATGCAGGAAGTTCAAGTTTGAAATGGCAATTGTATGAAATGCCATCTGAAGTTGTACTTGCCAAAGGGTTGATTGAGCGTATCGGATTAAAAGACTCTATTTCAACAGTTAAGTTTGATAATGATTCTGAAACGCAGATTTTAGATATTACCGATCATGTTCAGGCTGTAAAAATCGTACTTGATGATTTGATTCGTTTTAATATCATCAAGAATTATGATGAAATCACAGGTGTAGGTCATCGAGTGGTTGCTGGTGGTGAGTATTTCAAAGAATCAAGTTTGGTAGATGATGAAGCATTAGCGAAAATCGAAGAATTGTCTGCTTTGGCTCCACTTCATAATCCTGGCGCAGCCTCAGGGATTCGTGCCTTTAAGGAGCTCCTCCCAGATATTACCAGTGTTGCTGTTTTTGACACAGCCTTCCATACATCTATGCCAGAAGTGGCTTACCGTTATCCAGTGCCTAATCGTTATTATACAGACTATCAAGTTCGTAAATACGGAGCACACGGAACAAGCCACCAATATGTTTCTCAAGAAGCAGCTAAGCTACTAGGAAAACCTATTGAAGAAACTAAGATTATCACAGCCCATGTTGGAAATGGTGTTTCAATTACTGCCGTGGACGGTGGTAAATCAGTAGACACGTCAATGGGATTGACACCACTTGGTGGGGTTATGATGGGAACACGTACTGGGGATCTTGACCCTGCGATTATTCCATTCATCATTGACCGTGAGCCTGATATGGCCGATGCTGAACGTATTCGTCACGTCTTTAATAAAGAATCAGGACTCCTTGGTATCTCTGAAAAATCAAGCGATATGCGTGATATCATTGCTGGTAAAAATGAAGGAGATGAAAAATGTATTTTAGCCTACAATCTTTATGTAGATCGTTTGCGTAAATACATTGCTCAATACTTTGGCGTATTGAACGGAGCAGATGCCATTGTCTTTACGGCAGGTATCGGTGAAAATTCTGCAGAAGTTCGTTCTTCAATTTTAGATGGTTTGACTTGGTTTGGTATTGAAGTGGATCCTGAAAAGAATGTCTTTGGACATGTTGGCGATATTACAACAGCAGAGTCACCTGTTAAAGTTTTTGTCATCCCAACAGATGAAGAATTGGTGATTGCGCGTGATGTTGAGCGCCTTAAATCTAAATAAGTTATCAAAAAATTGATAAGACCAGAAAAGTTGGCTGAGTGATTGGCCAGCTTTTTTGAGTACTTGGAAAGAATTATTCGCCTATATCCGGATATGTCATTCGATAAGTAAAGAAAACTTTACAAAAAATGCAAAATAGACTTTACAAAATATGTTAAGTGAACTATACTATAGATGTGAAGTTAACTTAACAAAGAGATGGGAGTTTAACTATTTGAGAATAAACTATAAGGTTGAGGTATCATATGGAAACAAAGATTCAGGAACTTCGCAAGGCTAATAAGATTAGTCAGGCAGAGTTAGCAGATGAGATGGGAGTCACGAGGCAGACCATCATTTCACTCGAAAAAGGTCGCTATAATGCGTCCTTGGAACTAGCTTTTAAAATTGCTAGGTATTTTGGAAAGACTATTGAAGAAGTCTTTCTTTTTGAGGAAGATTAAGGAGAAAAGATATGTTTAAACAAGTCATGAAGAAAATTGGTGTTATTGTTTTAGCGCTCACTCTACTAATCTTAGATTTAACACTATTAGGTGCTTTCCCACTACTTACTCAGGATGGTAAGTTTTCACTTGTGGAGCAAATAGGTTACGGTGTTTGGGCATTAGGGAGTTTGGCTATTTTTATCGTGATTGCTTATAGATTTAAACTCTTATCGCTTAAAGAGATTAATTGGAGACGTCTCGTTGCGATTGCTTCTCTTAATCTCGTCATCTTTTTCCTAGGTGATCTTCTAGGGTATTTTGTAGGTCAGTTAACACACAATGCAGCTATGGAAAATCAAGCTGCTTTAAATAAGATATTTATTCACGTACCATTCTATCTTTACCTAGTAGTTGCCGGTTTTATTATTCCTATTATGGAAGAAATTATTTTTAGGGGACTCTTAGCTAAGGTACTCTTTGGAAAATACTTTAAGACAGGTCTTGTTATTTCCAGTCTTCTCTTTATGGCAGGTCACTCAGCATTTACGCCTCAAACAATTGTCGTCTATGGCATTATGTCAGCTGGTCTTGCCATAACTTACTATAAGACTAAGCATATCGAGTACAGTATGGGTGTTCATATTTTAAACAACAGTATAGCTGTCCTACTCAGCCTTTTTGTTTAAGGTGAATGTTTAAAGTTATCATTGAGGAATTTTATCTTGCTCTTTTAAAGGATAATGAAAGGAATGTTAAGATATGTTATTAAAAACGTTAGGAAAGAAAAAAACAGAATCAGAGTATAAAAGATACATAGCCCGAGTAGCATGTTCTTTCTTTTCTTTGGGTATTTTGGGATTATTTATTGTTCGCTCTAACAGTCTTAGTGATTTTGCACTAGGATTAGTAGTGGGGGTTACCATTGGGAGTTACGCCCTGTCGATTTATTATTTTGCAGCGCTTAGGCATTCGAAACGTCTTCACCAGATGTACATTGCTACCTATGATGAGCGAAATAAACAGATTTTGCAGGTGACAGCAGTTGCAACACTGGTTCTGGAGTTTTTGCTTATCTTTGCTTTGATTGCCCTATATGCCTTTGTTAATATTCAGTTGCCATATGTTACAGTCTTATCTGTCTTGCTCTATGGCTTAGTTGTAGGATTTGTCCTTATTCGTATCATTCTATCTAAAATAGGATAAGAGTCCCTCATCTTTTCAAGATTGAATCTCTTATTTTCACGGTTTCTTGTCAAAGTAGTTGAATTGTATTATAATAAAGGTACAAAATAACAATAAAAAGAGGTAGCTTCTTATGAACAAAGTGTCCATTTTAAAATGCTTTCTTTATTTCTTACTGGCTTTCCTAATTTTGTGTATTGAACAGACTCCAACCATATTTGTTCGTGTTAAAGATGTGAGGGCAGTTAGTCTCCTAATTTTGGTTATGCTACTCATTAGTGCAGGAGCTCTTTTCTTGGGCAAACGTATGGGTCTTCTTGAGGGCTTTAGGGCGCTGTCTTCCATGAAGGCATGGGGAATGATTGGCCTGACCTACCTAGGTATTTACATTGTCACTGGGCTTGGTGCAATGGTCATGATGTGGGAAGGTGTTAGTAATAGCACCAATCAGGCAGCCATAGAAAATGCCCATATGAATCCCTTCCTTCTCATAACGTTTACAGTAATTATGGCACCGATTGTGGAAGAGCTGGTTTTTCGAGGGCTCCTCATGGGACGCGTCTTTAATCCAGATTCTATTGTTGGCTTGATTGTTAGTAGTTTACTTTTTGGCCTTGTTCATATGCCGAATAGTATCGGTGTTTGGATTGTATATGCAGGTATGGGGCTTGCCCTTGGGATAGCATATCGTAAGTTTCAAAAGTTAGAGTACTGTATCATGGCCCATATCATTAACAATAGTATTGCGGTTTCAATGTTGTTACTCTTACAATTTTTAGCGCCATATATCAAATAAAGCTCGGAATCTTCCGAGCTTTTTTCTTATAGTTTTTTGGCTTTAGCAATGGTTGTATCAATACTTGAAACCACACTATGGGTGAGGCCTGTACGCTCAAGGTCCATGAGACCGGCGATAGTAGTCCCACCAGGGCTACATACCTTGTCAATAAGATCATGTGGACTGTCGCTACCAAGACTGAGATTTTCAGCGGTAGCTAGAACAGTCTGTGTGGCAATGGTCAGAGCGACCTGCTTACTTAGGCCGTTTTTGACACCAGCCTTGGCTAGAGCCTCGATAAAGAGGGCGATGTAGGCAGGGCTAGAACCTGCTAAGGCAGTAAAGGTATCAAAATCCTTCTCAGCCAATTCAACAGTGGTTCCAAAACTGTCTGTGATTTCCTTGGCAACTGCTAAAAGGTCCTCGGATACCTTATCATTAGTGCAAAGACCAGTAGTGCTTTTGAGAATTTGAGCATTAAGGTTCGGCATGATACGAATAAGAGGAAGGTCTGGACTGGTGAGGGAAGCGAGGCGTTCTAAGGTCACTCCAGCAGCCATACTTATGATAGGTTGATGGAAATTGAGATCGGCTAGTACCTTATCAAACATTTGAGGTTTGATACCAAGGATGACCAGGTCAGCATTATCCAACAATTCCTGATGGGAAGCAGCCGCTTCAACCTCTAGTTCCTCTGCAATCTGGCGTGAACGAGCCAAGGAAGACCCTGAAATAATGATACGATGTGAGCTTGTATTTAGGCCGTTGATAATGGCTGTTGCCATTTTTCCGACACCGATAAAACCTATAATCATGGGTTACTCCTTGTCTTAGTAGTTTTTAATTAAATCTACTGTCGAGCGATCCAACTTCTTAACAATAGCTTGTAAGAAGGCCTGTGCTTCTAGGAAGTCATCCATCGCATAAAGGGTTTGGTGTGAGTGAATGTAGCGGGCACAAACACCGATAGTTGTTGATGGAACACCAGCATTCTGCAAGTGAGCGGCACCAGCATCTGTTCCGCCCGCAGCACAGTAGTATTGGTATTTGATACCAGCTTCTTCAGCAGTAGTTAAAAGGAAATCTTTCATATTGGGCAACATGATGTGACCTGGATCGAAGAAACGAATAAGTGTACCATCACCTACCTTACCTTGATTACCATAGATATCACCTGCAGGAGAACAGTCCACTGCAAAGAAAACTTCAGGATCAAATTTAGTGGTAGAGACATGGGCACCACGTAAACCAACTTCTTCTTGAACATTGGCCCCAGCGATTAGAGTATTGTTGAGTTCTTGATCCTTAACGTTTTCCAAGAGTTCACGAATCATGAGAACACCATAACGGTTATCCCAAGCTTTAGAAATGACATTCTTTTGATTGGCTGTGAGAATCGTTTCTGATTCAGGAATGATGACATCACCTGGGAAAACGCCGTAGGCATTTGCTTCTTCTTGGTTGGCAAAACCAGCATCAAAGACGATATCAGAAACACTGGGAAGACTTGAAGCGCCACCGCTAGCACGTAAGAAATGAGGTGGCACTGAACCTGAGATGACAGGATAGGTACGGCCGTCACGAGTGTGTAGAGTGAAGCGTTGTGAGCTGACAACAAGTGGGTTCCAACCACCAAGTTCAACGACACGGAAAGTTCCGTCTGCTTTGATTTCCTTAATCATAAACCCAACTTCATCCATGTGGGCAGCCACAAGCACCTTAGGGGCATTTTCTGCTTGGCTATGCTTGATACCGAAAATACCACCGAGACCATCTGTTTGGACCTCGTCTACAAGTGGAGTGATGTTGTTGCGAAGGTAGTCGCGTACAGGAGCTTCAAAGCCTGAAGTAGCACTGAGCTCGGTTACTTCTTTAATTTTGTCAAATAGGGTAGTCATAAAATCCTCCTTGAGTAGTACTTGCTACTATTTTAGCACGATTCTCAAGAGATAGGTAGCCTCTCCCCATTCGTCTAAAATTATGGTAAAATGTTTCTTATGAAACGTAAAACATTGGCCTTGTTTGCTGGAGGCGTAGGAGCTTTAGGTCTCTTGGCAATGGCAGAGAAGTATAGACAGTCACGTACAGAAATGAAGAAGGCTGCATTAATCCAAGATATTAGACAAGAATTATCTCACTTGGGGACTATCGCAGTCCTTTATACAAATCCCACTGATAAGGAAAATCCAGGACTTACAGGAGGTATCGTCTTAGAGGATGGACGTTCCTATAGCTTTGTTTATGCAGAGGATATCTTGACCTATGAGGAGGAGCAGGCATGATTATTCCTAAGAATCTTGAAGAATTGGCAAGCTATGTTGAAAGTGATCAAAAGGTGGTTTTCTTTTTCACTGCCGATTGGTGTCCAGACTGCCAGTTTATCTATCCCGTTATGCCTGAAATTGAAGCCCTCCATCCAGATATGACATTTGTGCGTGTTAACCGTGATGATTATATGGCTTTGGCGCAAACTTGGAATATTTTTGGTATCCCAAGTTTTGTCGTGACTCAGAAAGGTCAGGAATTGGGACGCTTGGTCAATAAAGCTCGTAAAACCAAAGAAGAAGTCAATGCCTTTTTGGCAACAGTATAAGGAGAACCCATGATTTTTGCATACAATAAAGAACAAGTTGGCGACGTTTTGTTGGTTATCTTGGAAGATACTAAGGACATTAAACGTAGCGTAGAACGTAAAGGTAAAGTGGCGCGTGTCACAGCTGATGAAACAGGCAAGACTCTTGCTTGGAACATTTTTGAAGCATCAAGCCTCATTGATATTAATGGAAATGGTCAAGTTTTCTTGTCAGACCAAGATGTAGCTGTCTTGAACGAGGAATTGGCCAAAGAAGGTTTTGAAGAACGCTTGGAAAATACACAGGGTCCCGTCTTTGTGGTTGGACAAATTGACGAAATGGTTCCACATCCAGATAGTGACCACCTTAACATCTGCCAAGTGAATATCGGCGGTAAGAAGGTCCAAATCGTTGCAGGAGCACCAAACGCAGCTCTCGGTCTTAAAACAATCGTAGCTCTTCCAGGTGCTATGATGCCTAGCGGTGCCCTTATCTTCCCTGGTAAACTTCGTGGTGAAGATAGTTATGGTATGATGTGTGCCCCACGTGAGTTGGCCCTTCCAAATGCCCCACAAAAACGTGGTATTATTGAACTTGATGATTCAGCAGTAGTTGGTGAGGCTTTTGATCCAGCCAAACACTGGAAAGGGTAAGTAAGAGAAGAAGCGGTAATAATCCGCTTTTTTTGTTTGTCATAAAGAAAGTTTATAGCTAATCATAAAAAAGAAAGATTATGCAAGCTATAATATTTTTCTTAAAATGTAATCAACATTTACTTTAGGAGGTACCTATGCTTACGACTGTTCTTTCTGGTGGGCTCATTGGTTTGATATTTGGATTTATTTTACAACGAACTCGTTTTTGTTTGACGGGTGGTTTTCGAGACATGTATATTGCACGTAATAATACCTTATTTTACGCTTTCCTTATTGCAATCACAGTGGAAAGTATAGGAGTACTTTTCTTGATTAAATTGGGTATTATTGGAAACCCTTATGAAGACTTTTCCGTGTTAGGAGCGATTGTGGGCTCCTATCTATTTGGTATTGGAATTGTTCTCGCGGGGGGATGTGCCACGGGAACGTGGTATCGTGCTGGAGAAGGGCTCCTGGGTAGTTGGGTTGCACTATTCTTTTATATGACGAGTGCGGCAGCTATGAAATCAGGATTTCTTGTTCCTTTGAATCAATTAATAGCTAAGCACTGGGTAATTAATGATGATTTAGCTGGTCAATTAGGAATTCCAGTTTGGTATCTTCTTGTTTTCTTAGTAGTTATAACAAGTTTCTTTGTAATTCGAGAGTTACGTAAGCCCAGACGTCAGATTGCTTCTCTTCCACCAAGATATAAGGGAGTGAGACACTACCTTTTTGAGAAAACTTACCATAAATATTTTGCAGGACTTCTAATAGGTCTTGTTGCTTTAATTGCTTGGCCAGCTAGTCAGCTGACTGGTCGTGTTGGAGGGTTAGGGATTACAACACCATCGGCACATCTAATTAGTTATATTATTACAGGCGATAGTAAGCAACTTGGTTGGGGTGTTTTTCTTGTATTGGGTATTTTTATTGGTTCCTTTCTTGCTGCAAAGGGATCTCAAGAGTTTCGCTGGCGTTTGCCAGACTTGTCAACCATTGGTAAGAGCACACTAGGGGGGATTTTTATGGGAATTGGTGCCTCATGGGCTGGTGGCTGTACAATTGGTAACGGTTTAACAGCTACAGCAATTTTTTCTAGTAAGGGATGGATTGCTTTGCCAGTGACTATTTTAGGTGTTTGGACGGCTTCCTACATTATCTTTGTAAAACCAAACAAAAATTAAGAGGAGAATATAATATGACTTTGGTAAAACTTGAAACTGGTGGATTGGTATGCCCATTCCCATTGATTGATGCGAAGAAGAAAATGGCTGAATTGGCTGTTGGAGATGAGTTGTTGATTGCTTTCGATTGTACGCAAGCAACGGAAAGTATTCCAAACTGGGCTGCAGATAATGATTATCCTGTAACTCGCTTTGACCAAGTCGGTCCTGCCTCTTGGGAAATTGTGGTTCAAAAACGTTGAGTTAGCTAAGCGAGTCGAGAAGATTTAAAGATTAATTGTTGTAATGAAAACATCTGATGGAGTACTATTTCTAGAAAAATAATAACCTTCGAGTATTAGAAAGGATCCTATCGAGAGAATCTTTAAAACTATTAAAAAATAACCTATTTTTTACTTCCTCTTACGAATAGATAGGTGGAGGTAAAAAAATGTATAACAAAGTTATTTTGATTGGACGTTTGACAGCGACACCTGAGATGGTTAAGACTGCTAGTGATAGGTCTTTTACACGTGTCACAGTTGCGGTTAATCGGCGCTATAAGGCGCAAAATGGAGAGCGTGAGGCTGACTTTATCACAGTGGTGGTTTGGGGCCGTTTAGCTGAGACCTTAGCATCTTATGCTAGCAAGGGGAGTTTAATTTCTCTTGATGGTGAGCTACGTACCCGTAAGTACGATAAGGATGGCCAAACCCATTACGTTACTGAGGTGCTTTGTTCCTCTTTCCAACTTCTGGAGAGTCGTGCTCAGCGTGCTGTTAGGGAAAATAATCCTGACAATGACTTGGCTGACCTTGTTTTGGAAGAAGAACTTCCCTTCTAGTTTGTCAGTTTACTTAGTCGCTTCTAAAAAATAAATATTCTTTCTTGCCAAAGTTAGAGTATTATTGGGTTAAATATTAAACACTTGTAAGACTTAATTAACAGTAAAATTAGATAAGACTTAGAATTATGGGTGGTTAATGGCCTTGTTAGAGTGGAAAAAATAATTAAAATCGTTGACAAGTGCAATGATAACAAGGGTTCCAGCATTTATAAAATTATTCAAAACGAAGTGTACAATTAACAGTTACTCCTCATTTGTATCATTGTTTTATTACCAATTTTTAAATTAAATGATAGAGGTTTCATGATAAACTATAGGTGGGTAAGGAAAAAGCTATGAAAGTTACCTTTTACTTTTGTAGTAGACATTATTTGTTTGGAAGGAAAGTGTGGAACACCTTAACTAGAACACTGTCCTTGCAATTGTTTGATACAGTTGCGTTTTTGTTATGTGTCTATAGGTTGATATAATGATTTCACAGACAATTGGTTGACATTCCGACTGACATATTAATTAGGATGTTAAGCGGTCATTGACTTTTCGTTAGACTTGGAGAAACACATTGGTGTGACTCCTAAGATTCACCAAACTAATGTGTTTGAAGCTAAGCGGATTCGTCTTAGCTTTTTTTGTCTACTTTGGTAAGGCTACCCTTGCTCAAGCTTTTCTTATGTTATAATAAAAAGAGTTAAGCGAGGGGGGTACGCCAAAACCTTAAAAAGGGTCGGTTGTCTAGAAGCCTCCTTTTTTAAAATCATGGAAGACCATCACACTGACATTTTGACTCTGTGGTGATATATGAAAAATCTTGGAACAGGAGTAACATTTATGATTGACTTTACTCAAGAGGAGAAAGACTTTTTCATGTCTGAGGCTCTTAAGGAGGCCCAAAAATCTTTAGATAAGGCAGAAATCCCAATTGGCTGTGTTATTGTTAAGGATGGAGAAATTGTTGGTCGTGGACACAATGCGCGTGAGGAACTTAACCAAGCAATCATGCATGCTGAGGTCATGGCTATTCAGGAGGCAAATAGGACCATTGGTAATTGGCGTTTGCTTGATTGCACTCTTTTCGTCACTATTGAACCTTGCGTAATGTGCAGTGGCGCCATTGGTCTGGCTCGTATTCCTAAAGTTATCTATGGAGCGAGTAATCAAAAATTTGGTGGAGCGGGGAGCCTTTACGATATTCTAAGAGATGAGCGTCTCAATCATCGTGTTGATCTTGAGACTGGTGTTATGGAGAAAGAATGTGCTGAAATCATGCAAAACTTTTTCCGTCAAAGTCGTGAACGAAAGAAAGAAGCTAAACGTCTGGCAAAATTAGAAGCAATACAAGAGATGTAAGCGCAAAATGCAAGCCCTTTTGGGCTTGCATTTTTCAATGGGAAATGAGAGTTTTTGTTTTCTTGAAGACTGTATGAGTTACTCTGTCTTAGCTTTAGGTTTTTCTTTCTCTCTTGTCAAAAGAAAAATGGGGAGGAAGAAGATGAGAGTACTACAAGCAGATTTCAAATTAGTATCAATAATTGGTGTACCCAATCGTACATAATAATTGGTGTACCCAATCGTACATAAAAGATAAGGTTGATTAGAAGTATCAGAAGTAGGGTAGAGATAATACAAATCAAGGCCCCTTTTACGAGCAGATAATTATTGCGTTTAGATGATTGCTTATTAGTAGTATCGTTTGTTTGATTTCTTGTATCTTTCATAGGTTATCATCCTCAAAATCTTTGAGATGTCATCATGGTGTAAGCTCTTATTGTTAGTGTGTGAGGTTGTAATAAGTTTTACCAACGGCATAGCTTAGGTCGTAAGTCAGCTTTGCAGCAGCAATCCCGACGGAGACAGCAGCCCAAGGAACCGCCCCACCTGATACACTTTCAAGCTCTTTAAGAGTCATGTTTTGATGTGTTTTGAGTTTATTAATTATTGTTGTTGTCTCCTTTCATCTTATCGTGCAGAATCCTTGTAGCCATTATAAGCACCAACACATACAAGAGTTCCGATAGGTCCTGAAGCTAGGCAGAGTCCTCCAATAGCGATGTTGATCTTCCATCCGCCTCCTGTGACTGCAGCTAGGTCTGCAACATTCATTTCTTTAGTTATCTTTGTCATTCTCCTCTTTTATTTTTGGTGAGTTCTTTAATCTCTTAGCCTCTTCACCATGAAGTAAGAGATATCCTAAAATAATTTTCTCCTTTCCATTGAGTTAGCATTGTCACTAGCTTTTGGTCTTTTCCTCAAGCTATGGTTTTATTATAAAAAGTGGAGAAATAAAAAAGTAGTGACATAGATGTCACTATGGCCTTAGTTGTGGTGTTAGAAGTTGGTAGTGATCGAAGTTATTTGTAGGGAGGTTTGGAGGATAAGTTTCATTGACAGTATCGGGGGTTCGCTACTTGCAATCACTTCGATTTATGGTATAATATCATTCGGAGCAACATCTGTGCGTGAAGCGGGTCAGGGGAGGAATCCAGCAGCCCTAAGCGATTTCAGGTGTGTGCTCTTTTTTGGTGTCGAGGAGGATTTATGGCCAAATTTAGTGTTTTTAAAGATCAAGAGAGTCTTTTTGCGTGTCCCATCTGTCAGGCACCAATGTGTTTGGACCAGTCTAGTCTGGTTTGTCAGACTAGGCATACCTTTAATATCGCAAAGCAGGGGTTTGTTAATTTTTTGAGACAGAATAAGGGAGATAAGCACTATGATATGGCTTCTTTTGAAAATAGAAGTCATATTCTGGCAGCGGGCTATTATGATCCTATCCTTGAGGTGATTTCAGAGCGCTTGCGTGACCTTCCTAGATATTCGCATGTTCTAGATGTTGCCTGTGGTGAGGGCTATTATAGCCGTCAGTTGGCTTTAGAGTTTGACAAGGATTTCATGGCCTTTGATTTATCTAAGGACTCCATCCTTCTTGCGGCCCGTCAAAATCCTCAGAAAAACGTGGCCTGGTTCGTTGGTGATTTGGCTAAACTGCCCTTGCGTGAGCACAGTATCGATGTGATCTTAGATATTTTTTCGCCAGCTAATTATCAAGAATTTGGACGACTTTTGACTGATCAGGGCTTGATTTTCAAGGTTATTCCTCATGAGGATCATCTTAAAGAGTTTCGCCAATTACTACCAGAGGCGCAGGCTTATTCCAACCAGGATGTTCTGGAGCATTTTCAGGACTCCTGTGAGCTTTTGGAGCGTGTGACGATTTCTAAGACTTGGTCTATGCCAGCAGAGCATGTTCAAGCATTTGCTGAGATGACCCCTCTTTTCTTCCATGTTGATAAAAAAACTTTAGATTTGACCTCAGTAAGGCAGCTAACGGTTGCAGGAGAATTGCTGATTGGTCGTATCAAAAATGATAAGTAATCCTAACGCCGTTGGGATTTTTTTGATGGAGAATATCTTGGTAAGCTTGTTTGGTTTTCTTAAATGATGTATGATGAGGATTATCAAGAAGAAAAGTTTAGTAACGAGTAGAAGCGATGAATAATAACGTTTATAAGAACTATATTTTTGATTTTTATGGAACCTTGGTTGATATATTAACCGATGAGAAAGACCCTATGTTATGGGATAAACTAGGCCAACTGTACCAAGCTTATGGAGCGTATTATAAGGGGAAAGCTCTTAAAAAAGCTTATGCCAAGCGCGTGGGTCAGGCTCGCAAGGACCTAGTGGCTCTAAAAGGAGTTGCTTATCCAGAAATTGACCTAGCTCACATTTTTAACCAGCTTTATGTAGATGCTAGTCTACAGTCTAGTAGACTTCATCAGCCAGAAGGCTGGGGGCAGCTGATAGCTATGGTCTTTCGGGTCTTATCTCGCAAATACTTGATGGCTTATCCTCATACTAAGGAAGTTTTAGCCTTTCTAAAAGAGCAGGACTGTCGTCTCTATCTCTTGTCCAATGCTCAAGCAGCCTTTACTAACGCTGAGATTGACCTAATGGAGTTAAGAGCTTATTTTGATGCCATTTACTTGTCTTCGGATGCGGGTATCTGTAAGCCTCAACCAGAGTTTTTAAAGCAAGTTTTGATTGATCATAGGTTGAAGCCATCTGAGACTGTCATGGTTGGAAATGATTTGACGACTGATATTGCTGTGGCTGAAGGAGTTGGGATCGATGGTATCTTGCTCAATACCTTTCCTTACTCACGCCGAGAACTGGAGAACTCCCCAATTAAGCCAAACCGAGTGATTACGGATATAGAAGCTTTAAAGATAGGTTTTACATAAAAATACACTCTATTTGGCAAAAGCAAAGACAATTATCAGAATTTTTGGTATAATAATCCCTAACTTTATGTGAATGGAGAATCTCATGACTGCACAAAAAATGTCTGCTCAAGAAATTATCGCTTTTATCGGTAATGCAGAAAAGAAAACGAATGTTAAAGTAACCTTTGAAGGGGAATTGGCAACTGCTGTTCCAGCTTCTGTCACTAAGCTTGGTAATGTTCTTTTCGGAGACTGGAAAGATATCGAACCACTTCTTGCCAACTTGACTGAAAACAAGGATTACGTTGTGGAACAAGATGGTCGTAACTCAGCTGTTCCATTGCTTGATAAACGTCACCTTAATGCACGTATCGAACCAGGTGCTATTATCCGTGACCAAGTAACTATCGAAGATAATGCTGTCGTTATGATGGGGGCTGTTATCAACATCGGTGCTGAAATCGGTGCTGGTACTATGATTGATATGGGGGCTATCCTTGGTGGTCGTGCTACTGTTGGTAAAAACAGCCACATCGGTGCGGGTGCGGTCCTTGCTGGTGTGATTGAACCGGCTTCAGCAGATCCAGTTCGTATCGGTGATAACGTTCTTGTCGGTGCCAATGCTGTTGTTATCGAAGGGGTTCAAGTTGGTAATGGTTCAGTCGTTGCCGCTGGAGCTATCGTTACTCAAGATGTTCCTGAAAATGTTGTTGTAGCTGGTGTTCCAGCTCGCATCATCAAGGAAATTGATGAAAAAACACAACAAAAAACAGCACTTGAAGACGCCTTGCGTAACTTATAACATATTGATAGTAGAGGCCGTAAGGCCTCTATTTCTAGATTCTCTATTAAATAAGACAAAAAAGGAAAATAAAAATGACACTTGATTTAATCAAAATCAGACGAGACCTTCATCAAATTCCAGAAATTGGTTTGGAAGAGTTTAAAACCCAGGCTTATCTCTTAGAGCGTATTGCTGAAATGACTGAGGGAAAGGACTTTGTGGAGCAACGTACTTGGCGTACAGGTATTCTGGTTTATCTCCATGGATATGCTCCTGAAAAAACCATTGGTTGGCGTACAGACATTGACGCTCTTCCGGTTGAAGAGGAAACAGGTCTTCCCTTCAAATCTACTCATGAGGGTCGTATGCATGCCTGTGGTCACGATATTCATATGACGACAGCGCTTGGACTTCTTGACCAAATGGTTGAGGTTCAACCTAAAAATAATATGCTCTTCTTATTCCAGCCAGCTGAGGAAAATGAAGCTGGTGGTATGCTTATGTATGAAGACGGGGTCTTCGGTGATTGGCTACCAGATGAGTTTTATGGACTTCATGTCCGTCCAGATTTCAAAGTAGGCGACATTGCGACTAATACGAACACCCTTTTTGCAGGAACTTGTGAGGTACTTGTTACTTTCAAAGGCAAAGGAGGACACGCTGCCTTTCCACATGAGGCTAATGATGCCCTTGTAGCAGCTTCTTACTTTATTACCCAAGTTCAAACTATTGTCAGTCGTAATGTTGACCCTATCCAGGGTGGGGTAGTTACCTTTGGTTCTTTCCATGCAGGAACGACCAACAATGTCATCGCTGAAACAGCAGAGGTCTATGGAACTATTCGTACGCTTACGCTAGAAATGGGTCGTCTTATTCAAAAGCGTGTCAGCCAAATCGCAGAGGGTGTGGCAGCTAGCTTTGGTATGGAAGTGGATGTTGTATTGAAACAGGGTGGTTATCTACCTGTGGAAAACAACCCAGCCTTGGCCAAAGAATTGATGACCTTCTTTGAAGCCAGTCCAGCTGTTAACTTGATTGATTGTTTACCAGCTATGACTGGAGAAGATTTCGGTTATTTGCTTAGTAAGGTTCCAGGTGTCATGTTCTGGTTGGGGATTGATACGCCATATGCCCTTCACCATCCTAAGATGAGTCCAAATGAGGACGCCCTTGCTTTTGGGGTAGCTGAAATCGGTAAGTTCCTTAAATACAAGGCAGAAGCCTAGTGACATTTTACAAAGCTGAAAAACTACCAGGTCTGACTTTTGGTAGCTTTTTTGATATGATAAACCTATGAAAAATGAACTTAGAAAAACTGTTTTGGCTCAGTTGACTTCACAGGAACCTGAGACCAAGGCTAAGTTAGACCAATATCTTTTAGAGCAATTAATTACCTTACCTGCTTATAAAGAGGCTCAGGTGATTGCTACCTATTTGGCTTTCCCGCATGAATATGACACCAGTCTTTTAATCAATCAGGCTTTAAAGGATGGGAAGCGTCTTGTGGTTCCAAAAACCTATAAACAAGGTCGAATGATTTTTGTCGATTACGATCCAGATAATCTTGTTGCAACCTCTTTTGGCTTGATGGAACCTGCGTCTGATTTGGCTGTGGAAAAATCAGAGATTGATTTGATTCATGTGCCAGGTGTAGTTTTCAATGCTGAAGGCTATCGCATTGGTTACGGAGCAGGTTATTATGACCGCTATTTGTCTGACTTTGAAGGGATGACAGTTAGCATGGTTTATCCCTGTCAGGAAAAGGATTTTACCCCAGATAGCCATGACGTCGCCGTTAGGGAGGTTATCACATGCAAGTAAATGAATGGAAGAGACACCCTGCTACCTATCTTTTATTGGGGCTAACGACGTTGACTTTTGGGTGTCAATATCTTCTAAATGATTTTCAAGCGACAGCACCCCTTAGTCTTTTTAAAATGGGGGCTATGTATGGTGTTTTTGTTCAATATAGTCCCTTAGACCTTTGGCGTTTAGTGACACCAATTTTTGTACATATCGGTCTGGAGCATTTCTTATTTAATATGCTTACCCTTTATTTTATTGGCAAAATGGCTGAGCAAATTTTTGGGACTCTGCGTTTCCTAGGGCTCTATCTGTTAGCTGGTGTTATGGGGAATGCCTTCACCTTGATTTTTACGCCTAATGTTATTGCAGCTGGTGCCTCTACCTCCTTGTTTGGCCTTTTTGCAGCTGTGGTAATACTTGGTTATTATAGTCATAGCCCCTTACTTAACCAGTTGGGACGTAGTTATCTATCTTTAATTGTCGTCAATTTGATTTTCAATCTCTTCACACCTAGTGTTGGGATTACTGGTCACCTAGGAGGCTTGGTTGGAGGTGCTCTAGCAGCTATTTTTTTGGCTAATAAGGTTGAAAGTCGACTTTTTAGTAGAGGTTGGCGCCTGACAGCATTTTTAACTTATATTATTCTTTTAGTGACTATTTTAGGTTTTACCTATCTTTAGATAATATGAAAAATCCATCGAAAATTTTTCGATGGATTTTATATTAGTCTTTTTGCTTAGGTTTGCCTTCGAGTTTGTGTCCCAAGTCAATAAGATATTTTTTAAGGTCTTCCTTAACTTGAGGGTGTTGGAGGGCGTAGTCAATAGAGGTTTTCATGAAACCAAATTTATCTCCTACATCGTAACGTTTACCTGTAAATTCGCGAGCAAAGACACGTTGCGTTTTATTGAGTTTATCAATAGCATCAGTCAATTGGATCTCATTACCTGCACCTGGTTCTTGTGTTTCCAAAATTCCAAAAATCTCAGGTGTCAGAAGGTAACGTCCGATGATAGCAAGGTCACTTGGAGCATCTTCTGGGTTTGGCTTTTCAACGAAAGTTTCCACGCTATAACGGCCATTGTGACCTTCACCATGAGGGGCGATAACACCGTAAGCTGAAACATCTTCGTGTGGTACAGGCATAACCGCAATAGTAGAAGCGTGTGTTTCCTCATAATCATCAATAAGTTGTTTGGTTAATGGAACCGCATTGTCATCGGTAATATCCATGAGGTCGTCACCAAGCATAACAACAAATGGTTCGTTACCGACAAAAGCTTTGGCTTGAAGTACAGCATCTCCGAGACCACGTGGGTGACTTTGACGGATAAAATGGAGGTTGATAGCAGTAGTATCATTAACCAATTTTAGCAGGTCTGTCTTACCTTTTTGTTCTAAGTTGTATTCCAACTCAAAGTTTGAGTCAAAATGGTCTTCGATAGATCGTTTTGACTTACCAGTCACGACCAAGATATCTTCGATGCCTGATTTGAGAGCTTCTTCAACGATAAATTGGATAGTTGGTTTATCAACGATTGGTAACATTTCTTTGGCCAAGGCCTTTGTAGCTGGCAAAAAGCGTGTACCAAGTCCTGCAGCAGGGATGACAGCTTTTTTGACTTTTTGATTCTTCATGAGAACTCCTTAGATTATTTATTTTTTATCCCATTCATTTTCAGAGCGCAATTCATTGGACATCATATTGAGAATAGATTCCTTGATGTCAGCACCCTCATAGATGGATTTGTAGATTGCTGTTGTAATTGGCATATAGACATTGAGTTCTTGAGCGATTTCGTAGGCAACCTTAGTAGTTGAAATTCCCTCAATTACCATACCCATGTTACGTTCAATGTCTTCCAGTTTTTCGCCACGACCGAGTGCATCACCAGCACGCCAGTTACGTGAATGAATAGAAGTCCCTGTAACAATAAGATCACCAACCCCAGAAAGACCGCTGTAAGTCAAAGGGTCAGCACCAAGTTTTACACCCAAACGAGTGATTTCTGCGAGACCGCGAGTAATAACGGCTGCCTTAGCATTATCTCCATAGCCCATACCATGAAGGGCGCCGGCACCGACGGCAATAATGTTTTTAAGTGCCCCAGCTGTTTCAACACCAATAACATCTGAATTGGTGTAAAGGCGGAAGTAGTTATTACTGAACATACCTTGAACATAGCGTGCAGTCTCAAGATCTTTTGAGGCCGCTGTAATTAAGGTGATATCGCGAACGATAGTTTCTTCAGCATGGCTTGGACCGGATACGACAACAATGTCACTGCGAAGTTCTGCAGGAATCTCTTCCTCAAGGATAGTTGAGAGGCGTTCGTGTGTTCCTGGCTCCAATCCTTTTGAAGCATGCATGATAACAACTTCATGGTCCAAAAGTTCGGCAACTTGTTTGGCTACCAAACGAGTAACCTTGGTTGGAACAACGAAGAGAATAGCATTAACTCCATCTAAAGCTTGGGAAAGTTCTTTGTAGGCTTTAATGTTTTCATCCAAAACCACATCTTTGAAATAACGGGTATTGGTATGTTTCTCGTTAATTTCATCAATTTGTTCAGGGATATTTCCCCAAATACGAACCTCGTGTCCGTTGTCATTGAGTACCTGAGCAAGGGCAGTTCCCCAAGAACCAGGGCCCAAGACAGCGATTTTTTGTTTTTCATCATTAGGTCTCCCTTTAGGTCCTTTCTAACAAAGCAGAAAAAGACTATATTCTTTCTCATTATAACATAAGAAAAGCGTGTTTGTCTTGTACTCTCTGTTAGGAACGTAGGTGGTTATTATTTTTTAAGCCAGTTTTTAGCAATGTAACCTCCAATGAGAGCAGCCATGAGAGTTCCACCTATTAGAATTAAGACATGGCTAGTTGTAAATGGGACCATAACTTGGTCTACATAATCCTGTGTTTTCCCCTTGGCAAGGAGTTGTGCAATATAGGCTTTAGGAGCTATCCACATGGTAACAATGGGAGCCAAGTTTCCCAGAGAGAATATCATGTAGGAAAGTAGATTAAATTTATCATTCTCATAATTACCTTGCTTGGCAATAAAATCAGCGATTAGACCAGCTAAAAGGTTGGGAAGGAAGGTAAGGACAAAGTGACCAGAAGCAAAGAAGAAGACAGACATAAATATTCCTAGACAGGTAATAGCTCCAAATTGCTTGGTCTTTCGAATAAGCCCTAAATAAACCCATCCCGCAAAGATAGCCACCATAGCAGGTGTGTGATACATGTTTTTGACTTTAAAAAATATTAAATCAATGGCGACAGCTATAGCTAAGCAAATAAAATAAAGCAGCATAGCCAGGATAGTTTCTTTGATAAGTCTTTTTTGACGCATGTGGCCTCCTAATCAATGTGAGGTGTCTTAGTTTTATTGAGCCAAGAGTATGCCAAACCAATGAAAATACCGCCGCCAATCCAGTTACCGAAGAAAACGACTACCCACTGACGTAGAATATTTGCCAATGTGAAATTGTCCACAGCATCACGAACACCATTGAAGCCTAGCAACATAAAGGAAGCAAAGTTAGCAATCAAGTGTTCATTCACCAAGAAGACAAACATAAAGATGGCTGATAGGGCAATGAAAATCTTGGCAGACTCTTCTTTGAGGAGCATATAGCCCAAGATAGCAAGGTTGACGAACATATTAGCAGTAATACCTTCAGTAAAGTTCATCCAATCTGTTTTTCCAAGTTTAGTGGAAACAGCAGTGACTAGGAAGCTCTTGTCTGTCAAATGGTGGAAAGAGAAGGATTGATTGAAAAACCAAGCTAAGATAAGAGCTCCGACAAAATTAAAGAAAGTACAATAGAGAAGGATGGTACAAACCTTACTCCATTTGATTTTGCCATAATAGGCACCACTAGTAAGGAACATCATGTTTGAAGTGGCTAACTCTCCGTTGAAAATGAGAACGAAGACCAATCCGATAGCAAAGATAAAGGCAAATACAAAGCGAGAAAGGGCTGGCATACCTGTAGCAATAATATCAGCACCAATAATCCCTACGGCAGTTGACATGGTGAGATAAGCGCCTGCAAGCATCGAACGCAAGGCATAGCGACCAAGGCTTTCGTTGAAGAGCGCTTCTTTTTTAGCGCAAGCAGCAAAAACTTTTTCTTGGAATTGAGACATAAGTTTACCTCTAAGTAGTGTGACATGGAGCATGAGTAGATACACATGCTTGGGTGAAGGTTAATCTAAGATGACCATGAAAAAAGCCAGGACAGTTGTCCCAACTTTTCCAAGTCTTAATGTGAGGATGCTCCAGATGTTGCATCTGCGTCTGAAGCTGCATCGCCACTGTGACCGCCGGCATCTGATGCTCCAGATGTTGCGTCGCTACCGCCATGACTAGCTGCAGCCGGTGCAAAAGGACCACTTCCTCCGACAAGGCGTTGACCAGTTGTTTCGAGATACCAGTCAAGCCATGGTTTAAAGTTAAAGACGATTTCATTGATTCCTGCATAAGAACCATCATCATAGTACATAGCCTGATAATTGTGTGTGTTGATAACCCCTTCAGGTGAGCCTGGGACAATCGTACGCACATATTCTTGGTTGCCGTTACGAAGGGTACCGATAACCCATTCCACATTTTTCATACGAGCTGGTGGAAGTGAACCGTGAACTGTTGACATACGGCTACCTGATTGAGGTGGCACACGTTTGGCAAACATGGTATCAGGATCTTGATGGGCATTATTGTAGTAGAGGAATTGGTTATTATCATCGGCATAAGTTAATTCAAATGGCATAGCCTTGAGGAACATGTCAATTTGGTTAACTGTCAAAATACCGTGATCTAGTTTAACATATGTATCACCAGACACTGCACCAGTGATTTCAGCTACTTTTTCTACCCATTCTGGATCGTCAGGATCAACCTCGGTAACAGTTGTAGCGATTGGGTTGTTACAATCTAAGTCTTCTGGTTCAATTGGTTTTGGTTTTTTCAATTTAGAAACCACTCCTACATATTGGACAAAATTGTCTAAGCATTGTTCAAGGAAGTTAACAGTACCTTCATTTGTGATGTTACCATCAAGGTCGAAAGCTTCTTTGGCCTTACCGAGCAAGAATTCATTACCTGGAAGTGTATAGGCGTTAACACCAGGTGCTTCAAGGATTTTACGCAAATGTACTTGGGCGCGTGAAGTTCCTTGGTCGTAGTAAGATGCCCCAACAATCATGACAGGTTTGTTTTCAAATGGGTGCACTTCGAATGAGAGCCACTCTAAAACAGATTTAAGCGCTGCAGAAATGGTGTGGTTGTGTTCGGGAGTTGCAATGATGACCCCATCAGCGCGTGTAATCTTGTTGTTAAGCAAGCGAAGTTGGAAGCTTTCGTCCCATTTTTCGTCTTGGTTAAACATAGGCACTTCGTCAATTTCCAAGACTTCAAGTTCAAATTTAATTTTAAAATGTCTTCTGATAAATTCGAGCAATTTACGGTTGTATGATTGATCATAATTTGCTCCAACAAGTCCAACAAATTTCATAGTTTCTATTCTCCTGTATTATAAGCTTTCCCAGTCAAAGTTTTCAGCTTCTTTATGTAGCAATTCTGTAGCGTGTGAGAGTTTACCAGTGATTTTAACAAACAGACGGAAGTCATCAAAAATGGCGTCTAATTTTTGAATAACATCAAGGTCAACCAAATCACCATTGCCATCAAAAGCTTGGAGAGAATGTGATAGCAAGAATTCGTCTGGAAGCACATTAGCTTTGATTTCTGGAGCGTTCAAGATTTGACGGAGTTGTAGCTGTGCGCGAGAAGCACCAAGAGTTCCATAAGATGCCCCTGTAATCATAACGGGTTTATTCAAAAGAGGGAACACACCGTATGACACCCAAGCTAGAGCGTTCATAAGAACAGCAGGAATAGAATGGTCATATTCAGGTGTTCCAATGATGACCCCATCGGCTTCTTCAATTTTCTTAACAACCTCTAGGACATTTTCTGGAAGTTGTTTATTGGCTGGCTTGTTAAAGACAGGGAAGTCTTTAATTTCTACAAGTTCGATGTCTGCCTTATCTGCAAAATGTTTCTGAATATATTGCAATAATTGTCTATTAGTTGAACACTTTGAATTCGTACCAACAAGTCCGATGAATTTCATGACAATTCTCCTTAAAAGTATTATATCTTATACTATGTTAGCGTTTTCCTACCTAAAAGTCAATCTTAGTTTAATGAGAATGCCATTAGACTGCTACCTTTGTCATCTGATTTCGAATAGACTATAATAGGATGGATATCAAAAAAGCTACTCTTTTTGTTAAAGCTAGTGTTGCTAATTTTACAAGACAAAGTCAATAGATGTATCGAAAGGAAAAAATAATGACAAAAATTCGTGGATTTGAACTCGTATCAACCTATAACAATCAGGACTTGCTTCCAAAACGTGAGACTGCCCATGCTGCGGGTTATGATTTAAAGGTAGCAGAGAACACTGTAATTGCTCCTGGAGAAATTGTTCTCGTTCCAACAGGTGTTAAGGCTTACATGCAACCTGGTGAGGTCCTCTATCTCTTTGACCGTTCATCGAACCCTCGTAAAAAGGGGCTGGTCTTAATCAATTCTGTAGGTGTTATTGATGGCGATTATTATGGTAATCCTGGAAATGAGGGTCATATCTTCGCTCAGATGAAAAATATTACTGATCAACCCGTGACTCTTGAAGTTGGCGAACGCATTGTTCAAGGTGTCTTTATGCCTTTCTTGATTGTTGATGGAGATGAGGCAGATGGTGTGCGGACTGGCGGATTTGGGTCAACTGGACAGTAGAGGGAGCAAAATGGCAGACTATTTATTAGTTGTAGACATGCAGTCAGATTATGTTGCTGTTGGAAAAGCATATCATGAAGAACTGACTGTAGCTGTAAATGACAAAATTGCTAGCTATCCCAGCGACCGGGTTATCTATATTCTCAATCGTTTTTTCTGGGAGAGAAAAGATAGAAGGAAGAAATTTGCGACCGGCTTGCTGCTTGTATCTTCTCGTATCTTTGAGAAGCGTCGGGCTTCTTGATTTACTAATCCAGATTTAAAAGATTTTTTAGAGGAAAATGGTGCTAAGAGCATAGAGTTTATAGGGGTAGATGGCAATGGCTGTGTCAAGGCTTCTGTTTTGGCAGCTGTCAAGGAGAATTATCAGGTTTCCGTCGATTTGTCTGCTGTCGGAGTTGCCAACCAGAAGAAATTTCAAAAAACATTGCATAAGTGGCACTCTATAGGAGTCGCAGTAGAAGGAGAATTATTATAGCTAAGAAAAAATCAACTTTTGTTTGTCGAGAATGTGGCTACAATTCACCCAAATATCTAGGGCGCTGTCCCAACTGTTCTTCTTGGTCCTCTTTTGAGGAAGAAGTTGAGGTGCAGGAGGTTAAAAATGCCCGTGTCAGTTTGACGGGTGAAAAGTCTAAACCAACTAAATTAAAAGAAGTCTCTTCAATTAATTATGCTCGCATAAAGACCGACATGGATGAGTTTAACCGTGTTTTAGGTGGCGGTGTGGTTCCAGGTAGCCTGGTTCTTATTGGAGGGGACCCAGGGATAGGAAAATCGACCCTTCTCTTACAAGTGTCAACACAGCTGGCTAACAAGGGAACTGTCCTCTATGTATCTGGGGAAGAATCTGCCGAGCAAATCAAATTGCGGAGTGAACGTTTAGGTGATATTGATAACGAATTTTATCTTTATGCTGAGACCAATATGCAAGCCGTTCGCAGTCAAGTGGAGGCTATAAAACCTGATTTCCTCATTATCGACTCTATTCAGACCATCATGAGTCCAGAAATTTCTGGCGTTCAAGGTTCGGTTTCTCAGGTTCGTGAAGTTACTGCTGAACTCATGCAAATTGCCAAAACCAATAACATTGCCACATTTATTGTTGGGCATGTGACCAAGGAGGGACAGCTGGCTGGACCACGTATGTTGGAACACATGGTGGACACGGTTCTCTATTTTGAGGGGGAACGTCACCATACCTTCCGTATTTTACGAGCAGTCAAAAACCGTTTTGGTTCAACCAATGAGATTGGGATTTTGAGATGCAGTCTGGTGGTTTGGTAGAGGTTCTAAACCCTAGCCAAGTTTTCTTAGAAGAACGCCTAGACGGTGCCACAGGTTCTGCCATTGTTGTCACAATGGAAGGTAGCAGACCTATCCTAGCTGAAGTTCAAGCCTTGGTGACACCAACCGTCTTTGGTAATGCCAAGCGGACAACAACAGGACTGGATTTTAACCGTGTTAGCCTTATCATGGCTGTTTTAGAGAAACGCTGCGGACTTCTTCTTCAAAATCAAGATGCCTATCTCAAATCAGCTGGTGGTGTCAAATTAGACGAGCCGGCTATTGACCTTGCTGTTGCCGTTGCTATTGCTTCCAGTTACAAGGAGCTTCCAACCAATCCCCAGGAAGCCTTTATAGGAGAAATTGGCTTGACTGGAGAGATTCGCCGTGTGACTCGGATTGAGCAGCGCATCAATGAAGCCGCTAAACTAGGCTTTACTAAGATTTATGCTCCAAAGAATTCCCTTCACGGCATGACAATTCCAGAAGGTATCCAGGTCGTTGGAGTTACGACCGTAGGAGAAGTGCTCAAAAAAGTCTTCTCTTAAAAAATCTTGCCCAAAGCGATATATTGTAAGCGCTTGCAAAAATATCTGTTCAATGCTATACTTTTCTTAAGAATAGGGAGGTATTTATGATGCAATTTTTCACAGACAGCAATATGCAATTCCCACTGGTAGAGCTAACTCTTAATCAAGGTGAAACGGTTTTTATCCAACGTGGCAGTATGGTATACCACACACCTAATGTAACCCTGAGTACTAGATTAAATGCTAGTGGCTCAGGGTTGGGTCGCCTTGTGAAAGCGGTTGGGCGTTCAATGGTTTCGGGTGAAAGTAGCTTTATTACTCAGGTTGTTGCTCAGTCCAATAATGGTTATTTGGCTTTGGCACCTGATTCCCCAGGTCAGGTGATTCCTTTGTATCTGGGTGAAAAGCAGTACCGACTTAATGATGGTGCCTTTCTAGCACTTGATGGCACGGCCTACTATACAATGGAATACCAGTCTGTTGGTAAGGCTCTTTTTGGTGGTCAAGGTGGCTTCTTTGTGATGACGACACAAGGTCAAGGTACCCTTTTGGCCAATGCTTACGGTTCCATCAAAAAAATTGAGCTAAACAATCAAGAAGTGACCATTGACAATGCCCATGTTGTTGCTTGGAGTCAGTCTCTGGATTACAATATTCATTTGGAAAATGGTTTCTGGCAGTCTATCGGAACAGGAGAAGGGGTTGTTAATACCTTTAGAGGGACAGGCGAGATTTATGTTCAGAGTCTCAATCTTCAGACCTTTGCAGGCCTTCTTAATCGCTACTTACCAAAACGATCATAATAGTAATAGCGAGAGTATCCTGACCTTTGTGATACTCTTGTTTTTCTTTTTCAGCAATTCATTTAACTGACAAGGTTTTTAAAAGGTGGTAAGATATAACCTAGATAATTTAATGTTTATCCTAATTTGTCCACTAGAAAGTGAGTTACTATGTCTTATTTTAAAAACTTTCTCAATGCCAATAATGCCTATGTTGATTTGCATGGGACAGGCCATCTTCCCTTGAAACCAAAGACAAAGGTTGCTATTGTGACCTGTATGGATTCTCGCCTTCACGTTGCTCAAGCCTTGGGATTAGCTCTTGGTGACGCCCATATTCTACGTAATGCAGGTGGGCGTGTGACAGAAGACATGATTCGTTCCTTAGTCATTTCTGAACAACAGATGGGAACGCGTGAAATAGTGGTTCTCCACCATACAGATTGTGGTGCTCAGACCTTTAAGAATGATGAATTTACAGCTTACCTCAATAAAGAGCTTGGTGTTGACGTGTCTGATAAAGACTTTCTTCCATTCACTGATGTTGAAGAGAGTGTTCGTGAAGATATGGCTATTTTACGTCAGTCACCGCTTATTCCTGATGACGTCATTATTTCCGGTGCAGTTTACGATGTTGATACTGGACGAATGACCCAAGTAAACCCTTAATACTGAATAGTTAAGCAGGCACGAATGCCTGCTTTTTATGATTCAACGCAAAAAAACTCAGCACACTGAAATAATGTACTGAGTCTGTCTCATTGTCTAAGTGACGATAAAAATAAGAATGACAGTCCCTAAATAGAAGAGACTGGTGATGAAGAAACTGACGCGCCAGAATAATTTAAAGAACCGTTTAAATTTAAAGGATTGTGTCTTTCTTAACATCTGAATTGTGATAATGATAGCTGCCAAGGATAGCAAGATCGTGATGTATGGCAGAAAACTATGGGTAAAGAAACGTGCTGATACGGCAACTACTTCAATAAAGTATAGCGGAAAGGTTAAATCAGCAAAATTAAGCCCAAGGTATTTTAAACTGAAGAAGCGATGGATAATAAAAGCAAAGATAGGTGTTAAAATCAAAAATGCTATGGCAAAGAATTTATATAGAATCATAAATCTATTTTACCTCGAAAAGGGCTTTATGTAAATTTTTTCCTAAACTTAATAAGAATTTCTTGCATCTAAAAGGAATTTCTGTATAATAGATAAGGTATGTAAAAACATACTTGTGGGAGGTAACAAAACTTACTTACCGCCAAAACCACAATAGGAGGAAATTACAAAATGGCTAAAAAAGTCGAAAACATCGTAAAACTTCAGATTCCTGCTGGTAAAGCGACTCCAGCTCCACCAGTTGGACCAGCCCTTGGTCAAGCCGGAATCAACATCATGGGATTCACTAAAGAGTTTAACGCTCGTACAGCTGACCAAGCTGGTATGATCATCCCAGTTGTTATCTCTGTGTATGAAGATAAATCATTTGATTTCATCACTAAAACACCACCAGCTGCTGTTCTTTTGAAAAAAGCAGCAGGTGTTGAAAAAGGTTCAGGTACTCCAAACTCAGTTAAAGTTGCTTCAGTAACTCGTGCACAAGTACAAGAAATTGCTGAAACTAAAATGCCTGACTTGAACGCTGCAAACATCGAATCAGCTATGCGTATGATCGAAGGTACTGCACGTTCAATGGGATTCACTGTTACTGACTAATTCAGTTAACAAGAAAACCACAGACGTCGTCTCACTTCGCTGAGTGACGTGGAAGATGAAAGTCGTTATGACCACATTACACAAGGAGAAATAATTAAATGGCTAAAAAAAGCAAACAAATGCGTGCTGCTCTTGAGAAAATCGACAGCACAAAAGCTTACAGCGTAGAAGAAGCTGTAGCTCTTGCACAAGAAACTAACTTCGCAAAATTCGATGCTACTGTTGAAGTATCATACAACCTTAACATCGACGTTAAGAAAGCTGACCAACAAATCCGTGGCGCAATGGTATTGCCAAACGGTACTGGTAAAACTCAACGTGTTCTTGTATTTGCTCGTGGTGCTAAAGCTGAGGAAGCTAAAGCAGCAGGTGCTGACTTCGTTGGTGAAGATGAACTCGTTGCTAAAATCAACGGTGGATGGCTTGACTTTGACGTTGTTGTTGCAACACCAGATATGATGGCTATCGTTGGTCGTCTTGGACGTGTCCTTGGACCACGTAACTTGATGCCAAACCCTAAAACTGGTACAGTAACTATGGACGTTGCTAAAGCAGTTGAAGAGTCTAAAGGTGGTAAAATCACTTACCGTGCTGACAAAGCAGGTAACGTACAAGCTATCATCGGTAAAGTTTCATTTGAAGCTGAAAAATTGGTTGAAAACTTTAAAGCATTTAACGATGCTATCCAAAAAGCTAAACCAGCTACAGCGAAAGGTGCTTACATTACAAACCTTTCAATCACTACTACACAAGGTGCTGGTATCAAAGTTGATCCAAACTCATTGTAAGAGTAGTAAGGAACCTATCTTCGGATAGGTTTTTTTGTTGCCTGAAATGAGGTGTATGAACAGAAAATAAAAAAATATTCAGAAAGTAGTTTTAATTTTACGGACTTATGGTATAATTTAAGCGTATACACATCATTATTGAATGTTTAAACTTCTGACATTGCAAATTTAAGGAGACGATGCATGAAAAAGAGTAAGGTATTTTTACTGGCGGCCGTAGGTCTGCTATCTGTGGGTGTTTTAGCAGCTTGTTCGTCATCAAGTAAGACATCTGGGAAGACTTATAATTATGTTTATGGTGGTGATCCTGCAACCCTAGATTATGTTTCTACAAATAAGAAAAATATGACTACAGCTGTTAGTAATGGCGTTGATGGTTTGTTCGAGAATGATCAATATGGGAACCTTAAGCCATCCGTAGCTGAAAGTTGGTCTGTTTCCCAAGATGGTTTAACCTATACTTATAAGATTCGTAAGGGTGTTAAATGGTACACTTCAGATGGTGAAGAATACGCTGATGTGACAGCCAAGGACTTTGTGACTGGGCTTAAACATGCTGCTGATACAAAATCTGAGGCTATTTACTTGTTGCAAAACTCTGTTAAAGGCTTGAATGACTATGTTTCAGGAGATAATAAAAACTTTGCAGATGTAGGGATTAAGGCTATTGATGATCATACCTTGCAATATACTCTTAGTGAACCAGAGCCTTATTGGAATTCCAAGTTGACTTATTCAGTGACTTGGCCTGTTAACGCAGATTTTTTGAAATCTAAAGGGAAAGACTTTGGTAAATCAACAGATCCAACTTCTATTCTTTATAATGGACCATTCCTTCTTAAATCACTGACAACTAAATCCTCAATTGAGTTTGTTAAGAACGAAAATTATTGGGATAAGGACAATGTCCACTTTGACAATGTTAAGTTAACTTACGATGATGGGACAGACCAAGAATCTTTGGAACGTAATTTTACGGATGGTGTCTACAACCTAGCACGTCTATTCCCAACAAGTTCGAATTATTCTAAAGTTGCCAAACAGTATAAAGATGACATCTACTACACACAACCTGGTGCCGCTGTAGAAGGTGTTGGTATTAACATTGATCGTCAAACTTATGGTCATACTTCTAAAGAAAATGATCAACAAAAGTCATCAACGAAAGCAGCTCTTCTTAACAAAGATTTCCGTCAATCGTTGAGTTTTGCCATTAATCGTACGAATTATGCAGCTCAATTGAATGGTAAAGAGGCAGGAAAAACAGCTGTCCGTAATATCTTTGTCAAACCTGATTTTGTACAGGCAGATGGCAAAAACTTTGGAGCTATGGTGATGGAACAACTTCCAGCCTTTGGTGATGAGTGGGCAGGCGTGAATCTTGCCGATAGTCAAGACGGACTTTACAACCCAGAAAAGGCTAAAGCTGAGTTTGCTAAAGCTAAAGCAGCTCTTCAAGCAGAAGGGGTACAGTTCCCTATTCATTTGGATGTTCCTGTTAATCAGACAAATAAGATTTATGTGAATCAAGTACAATCGCTTAAAGAATCTGTTGAATCTGCTCTAGGAAAAGATAATGTTGTACTTGATCTCCACCAAATGTCATCTGATGATTTCTACAATATCACTTATTCTGCGGCAAATGCAGCAGCAGAAGATTGGGATTTATCAGTTGGTGTTGCCTGGGAACCAGACTATCTAGATCCATCTACTTACCTTGATGTCTTGAAGACTACTAATAGCGAGAATACGAAGTCCTTTATGGGATATGATAATCCTAATAGCCCAGCAGCTGAAAAAGTAGGTCTTAAAGAATACGATCAGCTCGTTGACGATGCTTCTAAAGAAACAACCAATTTAACAGCTCGTTATGAAAAATATGCCAAAGCTCAAGCATGGTTGACAGATAGTTCGCTGTATATCCCAACAACTACTTATAATGGGGCTGCAGCTGTGATTTCACGTATCAAACCATTCTCTGGAGCTTATGCTCAAGCAGGTGATAAAGGTTCGACTTACTACTTCAAGTATCTCCAATCTCAAGATAATATTGTTACTAAGAAGCAATATGATTCGGCCTACAAAGATTGGCTGAAAGAAAAAGCGAAATCTAACGACAAGGCTCAGAAGGATTTTGAAAAACATATTAAGTAATCTATTCAAAACGACTTTGATATGATACCTCTTAAGTAGACACGGTAAATACCTAAAATCTACTGGCTCTTTGTCAACTGTAGTGGGTGACGAAAAGCTAACATCTAGAGAGAACCTGATAGGTTTTCTCTTTTTGTATGTTCAGAGTGATGAAAACACGCTTCCTAAAGTTAATAAAGTTTCTAAAACCGAAGCCCAGACGTTTAATATCTTTGATAAGCTTATTGGTGCCCTCCAATTTTGCATTTGAGTAATGTGTTTCTAGCGCATTTTTGATGTATGGTTTGTGTCTAAGGAAGGTCCTAAAGACAGTTTTGAAGTAATGATTAACCTTGCTTATATTTTCCTCTATGAGCTCAAAAACTCATCTACCCTCTTCTCCTGAAAGTG
>NZ_CM002130.1:2192228-2206545 GCF_000448605.1 Streptococcus sp. HSISS3 | reverse complement strand
AGTGACACCTTTTCAGTAAGGAGCTGTGCAACTTTTTGCCGGACTAGATTGGAGATTTGGCAGTTTTTCTCAACGATTGATGTCTTAGCTACCGTGACTCTCCTACAACTTTTACACTGGAAACGACGCTTTTTAAGACGTAATAGTGTAGGTGTTCCAGCTTGTTCAAGGAGAGGAATTTTAGAAGGCTTTTGAAAGTCATATTTGATCATCTTTCCTTGGCAGTGAGGACATGATGGTGCAGGATAATCAAGTGTTGCTTGAACCTCGATGTAGGTATCTTTTTCAAAAACAAGAGAAATAATGATATTTGGGTCTTTAATTCCGATTAATTCTGTGGTATTCTTAATAAGTCTCATAAGTTCTTCCTAATGATGGTTTGGTTGCTTTTCATTATAGTTCTTATGGGACTTTTTGTCTGCATTCAAAAAGCTCTATAATCTCTATAGTGATTTTACCCACTACAGAAATTATAGAGCCAATCTACTTAAGAGGTATTTTTATGTCTAGAAGAGAGAGATTCACCCCATACGATAAAGAACAAGCTTGTCTCGATTATATTAATGGCGATCGTTCCAGATCTGAAATATGTAACTGTCTCCATATTTCCACAAGTACGATTCAAGATTGGGCTGCTATCTATAAAAAATATGGGATTTTAGGATTCACAAAGAAAACAAAAAATCGTTCCTATTCAAAAGAATTTAAATTGGAACTTGTAGAAAAATGTATTAGTGGTGAGGCTTCATCTATTGATTTAGGCCAGCAGTATGATATTTCTTCAGGACTTTTAAGAAAGTGGATTAGGATGTATAATGCCAATATAGAACTAAAGGATTACAATCCAAGACGGGAAGTCTATATGGCAAAAGCAAGACGTAAAACCACTATTGATGAACGCAAAGAGATTATCGACTATTGTATTGAACACAATCGCAATTATAAGGAAACGGCGGTGCTTTATGATGTTTCTTATAGCCAAGTATACTCGTGGGTAAAGAAGTATGACAGTGGTGGCGAAGAAGGTTTAATTGACAAAAGGGGTCATCACAAACTAGATGATGAGCTTGATGAATTAGAGCGTTTACGAAGAGAAAATGTGCGCTTAAAACGTCAGTTAGAAGAAAAGGATATGGCTGTTGAACTCTTAAAAAAAGTGAAAGAATTCGGAAGGATGTGAGGCTAGGCAAACAGCGCCACGAATCAAAATACTTAGCGATTGAAGACTTCAACACAAATAAAGGGTGGAGCATTAGCTGGATGTGCCATCAGCTCGGCATTACGAGGTCTGCATTTTATAAATGGAAACATAGAATAGTTCCAGAACAAGAACAATTAAACAGTGAAATTGCGGAATTAATTAAAGAATATGACGAACGTTTCTCACATATCTTGGGATATCGAAGAATGACAGATTGGATTAATCATTTCAACCATACGAATTACTCGAGAAAGAGAATTCACCGAATTATGAAAAAACTCGATATTCACGCCGTTATCCGTAAGAAAAAGAAAAAATACAAGACTGCCAAGCCTGAAGAATCCGCAGAAAATAAGTTGGCAAGAAACTTCTATACAACTGCTCCGAACAAAAAATGGGTAACAGATGTTACAGAGTTTAAGATCCCTAACTCTCATAAGAAACTCTATCTTAGTGCCATACTTGATTTATATGACCGCTATCCTATTGCTTTTGTCATAAGTGGTCGAAATGATAATCGGTTGGTCTTCAAAACATTTGACAAAGCCATTGAAAAAATCCTACAGCTAAGCCTATATTTCACAGCGATAGAGGGTTTCAATATACCAATAAGCACTTTCAAAAAAAGCTGGAAGATACTGATATGATTCAATCCATGTCAAGAGTAAGCCATTGTATTGATAACGGACCAATAGAAGGTTTTTGGGGAATTATAAAATCGGAAATGTATCAGATGTATGAGATTACAGATGAGACCTCCCTCCGATATGCCATCAAAGACTATATCCGATTTTACTGTCAAGAGCGTCCACAAAGCAGATATGACTGTAAAACGCCTTTAGAAGTCAGAAAAGCTGCCTTAACATCAGAACATCCTTTGTCATACCCAATCGCTAAGAATAACAAAATTGAAAAGTACAAGTCTAAGTGGTCTGCATAAAAAAACAGCCGTACATTTATTTTGTACGACTGACCTTCAAAAACAGACACTTTTTTAGATATTTAACCTGTCTACTTGACAGGGGGCATATCACTTCCTATAGGTGGTCGTTTTTTTGATAAAATTTCTCGAACCATCTCTAGATTGTGATATAATAAGAAGGATTGGTACTCGCTTATAAACCTTTATTGTGAAGTAAAAAAGGTTGAGTTGCCTGCTGATACTTGAAATCTTAGAGTCGCCTCTTGAGATAGATTCTAATCTAATGAAGTATCCAAAGACTGAAGAATGAAACATAAAAAGGAGACTTATCTTGGCTAAAGATATTCGTGTTCGTTACGCACCAAGTCCAACAGGACTTTTACACATTGGTAATGCCCGTACAGCATTGTTTAATTACCTCTATGCTCGTCATCATGGCGGTACTTTCATTATCCGTATTGAAGATACTGACCGTAAACGTCACGTTGAAGATGGTGAACGTTCTCAGCTTGATAACTTGCGTTGGTTGGGAATTGACTGGGATGAAAGTCCAGAGACTCATGAAAACTATCGCCAATCAGAGCGTTTGCCCCTTTATCAAAAATATATTGATCAACTTTTGGCAGAAGGTAAGGCTTACAAGTCATATGTGACTGAAGAAGAATTGGCAGCAGAGCGTGAACGTCAAGAAGCTGCTGGTGAAACACCTCGTTATATCAATGAATTTCTTGGCATGACTGAAGAAGAAAAAGCTGCCTACATCGCCGAACGTGAAGCGGCAGGTATTGTTCCAACAGTTCGTTTGGCTGTTAATGAGTCAGGAATTTATAAATGGCATGATATCGTTAAAGGAGATATCGAATTTGAAGGTGGTAATATCGGTGGTGATTGGGTTATCCAGAAGAAAGATGGTTACCCAACTTACAACTTTGCGGTAGTTATTGATGACCACGATATGCAAATTTCTCATGTTATCCGTGGAGATGACCACATTGCTAATACACCAAAACAACTTATGGTTTATGAAGCTCTTGGTTGGGAAGCTCCTGAGTTTGGACACATGACCCTTATCATCAATTCTGAAACAGGTAAGAAGTTGTCTAAACGTGATACAAACACGCTTCAATTTATTGAGGACTATCGTAAAAAAGGTTACCTTCCAGAAGCAGTCTTTAACTTCATTGCTCTTCTTGGTTGGAATCCTGGTGGAGAAGACGAAATCTTTTCTCGTGAAGAGCTGATTAAACTCTTTGATGAAAATCGTCTCAGTAAATCTCCAGCAGCCTTCGACCAAAAGAAATTAGATTGGATGAGTAATGACTACATTAAGAATGCAGATTTCGACAAGGTCTTTGCTCTTTGTAAGCCTTTCTTGGAAAAAGCTGGCCGTTTGACAGACAAGGCTGAAAAATTAGTGGAACTCTACAAGCCACAAATGACAGCTGCAGAAGAAATTGTTCCTCTTACGGATCTCTTCTTTGAAGATTTCCCAGAATTAACAGAAGCTGAAAAAGAATTTATGGCTGGTGAAACAGTGCCAACAGTGCTTAAAGCCTTTAAAGCGAAACTTGAAGCAATGTCAGATGATGAATTTGTCACTGAGAATATTTTCCCACAAATTAAGGCTGTTCAAAAAGAAACAGGAATTAAAGGGAAAAACCTCTTCATGCCAATCCGTATTGCTGTTTCAGGAGAAATGCACGGTCCAGAATTGCCAGATACTATTTTCTTGCTTGGTCGTGAAAAATCAATTAAACATATTAATCAAGTTCTTGAGACGCTATAAAAACGAACCCAACATCTGTTGGGTTTTATAATGTAGATAAACCGAGCCATTTGAGGAGCCACTTACTAGATTATATATCTAGTTGGTATTAGAGCTTTCTGGAAGAGCTGACACTTTAATGTAACAATGATGTATATAATAATCTATTTATCATTTTCAAAAACGTAAATTAGTTTTATAATAGATAAATAAGAAAACAAGAAGGGAGCGGACGTTATGAGAAGATTTAATTGGTATTTTTACTATGTTATTGGTATGTATCCATAAAAAAGTCAAAAAGTCGGTTAAAGAGCTTTAGTTTTTCTAAGCTCTTTTTAATGTGTGCTTGGGCTGTATAGTAGGGGAAAGGTTCTAAGAGGTGGAGAAACTTTTGAAAGCTCTTAACTTGGGAAATGCGTTTTATATTTTTAGTTTTTTCTAATAGGAGTAACGCTAAATTATATATTTATGTTACAATAAAGTAGGTTGATTTTTGAAAGGAAAGGGGGGAGCATAGAGATGATTGTCCTATTTACAGTTCTACGTCTATTGGCTATTTTAATTGTTAGCCATGACATGTCGGACCTGCTCAAAACGTGGAAGAGTAAAGTCTATTTTATCATTGGTAGTCTCTTGCTCTCTCTATTTGTAGGAGGCATCACAGGTTCACTTTTAGCACTCTTATTTTGTCATCTATTCTTAAATAAAACATCAAGTCGTGAAAAGAATTCATTTCTTTTCACCTTTTTGCCGTGGGTCTTTGTTGAGGTAACTTCTAAATTACTTCAACTTTACTTCTTCCCATGGATTTTTCAAATTAATTATTTACAAGTAAAAGATACCCCAGTACTTATTGCTCTATCTTATCTTTTGGTGTATCCAATCTTCCATTTGATTGTCAAGGTCTTCTTTATTGACTTCAGTGCTCTTGATATTATGGGGAATAACCACACTTACCAAGTTAGGGAACGTCTGTTGGTTGGGGTGACTTTAGCATATATTATCTTATCTCTAGTTATTTTCTATGCGAGTAATGTTTTTCCTTATATGGGACTCTTTATTTATTTAGCAGGTAGCATTACAGTTGTTTATTCAATTCTCTTTATTTTACTATTTGCTCAGCTCAATATATATTCTAAGAGGAGAGTAAAGGACCAATTGGCTGAAGAGATGATTAGGCATGAAGAAAGTTTAGAAGAATATAGCCACCGTTTAGAAAAACTCTATAATGATATTTCTCAGGTTAAGAAGGATTATTTGGAAGGGCTTAAGAATATGGAAGATAGTATTCAACGCCGAGATTTACCTGCTCTGAAGCAGGAATATGCGGAGCTTCTAGAAAAATCTGGGAATAGTTTAACGTTGTCAAATTATGAATTGTCACGTTTAATCAATTTGGAAATTACCTCTCTAAAGAGTCTTTTCTCTGCAAAAGTGCTTGAAGCTGAGAACCTAGGAATAAAGGTCAATTTAGAGTTACCAGATGTCATATCATCTACGCAAATTGAGGCTCTAGATTTGGTCGTGATTTCTTCTGTGTTCTTGAATAATGCTATAGAAGCTACAGTGAAATCTGAAGATCCAACGTTAACAGTATCTTTCTTTAAAAATCAGGACTACCTTACCTTAGTTATTGACAATACGACGAGGGAGGAACGTATTCCTGTGTCCAGAATATTTGATGAAGGAGTTTCTAGTAAAGGCGAAGGTCGCGGTCTTGGTCTGTCTAAAGTAGCAGAGATACTTAATCGCTATCCAAAAGTAAATCTTGAAACTCGGAGTTGTGATTATCATTTCACACAAGTTCTGTCTTTCCGAGATAACTGATAGGACAGAGTGAATTTTTAAGGATAAGATACGGGGAAATAGAAAGGGGAAATAGCACATGCAACTCGCGATTGATGGCCTTATTGCTTTGGTTGTTGTCGTTTCGCATCTAGTGATTTCAGCTAGACTAGCTTATCTAGATGTTTTTAATTATCGTTATATTCCTTATGTAGTAGTGGTAGCTGTTGTTAAGTGGCTAGCAAAAATATTATGGCAAATTGATATTCCAGATGCCATTTATCTCCTAGTTTTTATTTTTCTTGAAAAGCCTCAAGCGTCAAGAGAAGAAAAGTATTTTTGTGCTTTCTTTGCTCCTGTATTCTGGACTTTAGTTACTAGCTTCTTCAGTTTTTACCTTTTTCGCGTTTTCTTTAATAAGCCAATCGACTTAGTTCCAAATAACCTGGGAATTTTAGCTGTGGATAGTGTGGTTCTTCCATTCTTTCTAGGATTGCAGAAAATGTTTGGTTTAGACCGCTTTTTTGAGAAACCCTTTGAAGGGTTGCAAGATAAGTACAAGAGTATGCTTCTGCAAGTAGATATGATTTTAATTATCAGTTATCTTCTTATTCTTTTTAAGCAAGAGATATTCTCGTTACTTTTGAGTCAAACCTATCTTCCAGGCTATCCTCAGATTTATATTTGGGTAGGGCTCCTTATACATATGTATATTTTAGTTCGTTTTGTTTCCTATAGTAAAGATGTCCGTGATAGCGAAATTCTTCGAGAACAAGAGGAGCATTTAAGAAGTTTGGAAGCCTACAATCAAAAAATAGAGGCTGCATATAAAAGTGTGCGTTCTTTCAAACATGATTATGAGAATGTCTTAATTAGTATGCAGACTAGTATTGATAGTGGAGATTTTAATTTGATAGAACAAACCTATCAGGACATTCTGAAAAAGGCAGGACAAGAACTCATTGAAGAAGATGACGAAAATGCCTCTTGATCATAAATAGGAAATATTATCATGAACTTACAGCTTTGGACTATGGTAACTCTTGAAAATAGTCTTATTCAGATCATTAGTTTTCATATTACCTGGTTTATTTATAAAAAATTAACAGGGAGCTCACTAGCTTATTGGAAAGTACTTCTCTTAAGTCTTTTAGGGATAATAGTATCACTTGGTAAAGGTGATGGCTTCTATTATCAAGTGATTATTTTTCTAGGGTTGGCTCTTAAGGAACGTCGTAAACACCGCCTGACATTATGGGCAAGTCTTTTTTTTGGAGCCTTCTCAGTCATTTTTACAGATTTATTTGCAACCTTTACACCCTTCTATGTTTTCAATAATCTGTTTGTAAATATGACTTTGGGTGAAATCCAAGAAAACTTCTTACTGGAATTACTATCTTATGTGATGATTTATCCCTTCTTCCTTTATATCAATTATCTTTCAAGTTCAGATATTGATAAGGTCAAGGAATTAATTTATTCACGTGGTCGAGAACGTTTATTGATAGCAGTTGATTTGACCTTTGCAGTGTATATTTTTTGCAGTACTTTTCTGATGTCAACTGGTGGTAATGTTGGAAAACCTATTTTCTTTGCTATGGCGGTCTATCTCTTAATGGTGACAACGCTAAACCGCTATTCACATAAATTTGTTAGGGAGCGTAGCCAAGAAGCTGTTGATACTTATGTTTACAACTTAAAAGTGTATAATCAACACATTGAGGCTCTTTTTACAAAAGTAAAACCTACTCAACAAGATTTTGAGAATCTTTTGATAGCTCTCGAGACACCTCTTGCGAAGAATCAGCTATCAGAAGTTTTAGCAGTATATCATGAACATTTGAATCATCTTAGATTGGATGACTTGGATTTAAATGATAAATTAGCTCCTCTGTTTGAAATTCCTTATCCAGAATTAAGGAGTTGGATTGTTAACCAAATTATTCCTTTGGAGCAAAAGGGAATTATGGTTCGGTTAGATGTCAACGTTGTTGATTATCCTAAACATTTAAATATTGCGGTGCTTATTACTGTCTTGGAACGCTGTATTAACCTGGCTGAAAAGCTTTGTGTGGAGGAGCCAGAGACAGATATTGGTTTCCTTATCCAACAGAATGAGGACGGTAATCTCTGCTTTGTTATTGAAAATACCAACCAGGAAGCTACCCCAGAACTTGATGGTAGGTTAGCGATTAGTCGTGATTTAGCGCAGTTTTGCTGGTCAAATGGTATTGGTTTAACTAACAAAAAAGAATTATTTAAAACCTATCAAATTGTTACGGTAGGACTATAAAGATAGAAAGGACGGAAGTAGCTATGCTAGGTAACATCGTGTTCCAAATTTTGATGTTTGTCATTATTTGGGATATCTATCTACGTATTGGTGGTCAAAACACTAATCTCAAAAATCGTGTGCTCTATTTGTTATTCGATGTTGCCTTATGTATTTGGGGACAACTTATTGGACGCTATCTAGGTGTAGTGCCTCCTTTAGTCTCCATTGTGACTTTGACGTTTAGTTATCAACTAAATAAGACGGTTACTTCTGTAGAGCGATTCTTTTTAGGTTTCTATCCAGTGGTACTAGTCGATTTAGCAAGGCGCTTCTTGGCTACTTTCTTTTTTCCACCGATAATTGGCGTAGCGGCGTCAACTTTGAATAATAATATTTGGTGGTCTATGGTACCACTTTCCTTTGTCGTGTTGACAGTCAGAATTGTAGACTTCATTTTGCGTCTTGATTTCACAGATATCTTGAAGGTAGCTACCCAACAAGAGAAGAAAAATCGTCTGGGATTGGTTAACATGCTTCTTTTGATTTATTATTTGGTTATCTTTTTGGTATCAACATTTGATTCTTATTTCCCAGAGTTACACCTTGAAAGTAACTTGCGGCTACCGCTGGTAATGGGTTATCTTTACCTTCTTCTTTTCGTTTTGGGAGCTGTTAACCAGTTTGCTAAGGAAAAGATTGAGCAAGATTTGACCATGAAGCAAGCTAACTATCTTGATGATTTGAAACGAGAAAATGCTAGGGTAGAAGGTTTATATAGGGATTTGATGTTTGTTCGTTCAAACTATAATTACCTTCTAAATAACCTGCGAGATATTGAAAGAACTGGAGATATTCGCTCCTACAAAAAAGATCTAGTTGACCTGTATGTGAATAGAGATCAATATAGCTTCTCAACTCAGGTCACAGATTTAGAAAATATTCAGAATCCAAGTATTCACAGCTTGCTTTCATCAAAATATCATGAAGCCCAGATGTATAGGCTTAATATTCATGCAGAAATTCCTGACTCAGTCGTTCACAGCTATCTAACAGACTTAGATTTAGCCGTTATTTTGGGTCACCTCATGGACAATGCTATTGATGGTGCTCGTAAAGTTAATGATGGCTTTATTAGCTTAGCCTATTTTGATGAGGAAGATTGCCAGAGCTTTATTGTTGAAAGTGCGATATCAGATGAACAAGCTCCTCTTTCAATGATGACTTCTCAAAATCTTAACAGTGGTGGTATAGGTGTAAATGCTGTTCAAGATATTTTGGAGCGTTACCCCAACACATCCCTGTCTGTCCGTAGTCAAAATCATAAAATGATGCAAATACTAGAAATGAGACCCTAATATGAATATATATATTTTAGAAGATGATTTAATGCAACAAACACGCATTAGTGATATCATCAGAGAATTGGTTTCAGAGGGCACGTTCTCAGTACGGAAACTAGAAGTTTTTTCGAAACCACATAAATTATTAGCCAGTATTAACGAGAAAGGTAATCATCAGGTCTTTCTTTTAGATATTGATATTGATGGTGAGCGAAAGAAGGGGCTTGAAGTCGCTTCGGAAATTCGTCAACAAGATGCCAATGCGGTTATTATATTTGTAACGACTCACTCGGAATTTGCCCCGATTAGTTTTAAATACAAGGTTTCCGCACTAGATTTTATTGATAAGACTGTTTCTAATGCGGAGTTCAAGCAGCAATTGAAACAAACGCTAACTTTTGTGAATCAAAAAGTTGGAGAGTTGGATGATGGTGACATTTTTGTATTTGAAACGGCTCAGTCTCGGATTCAGGTTCCTATGCGAGATATTTATTATTTTGCAACTGCTGTGACACCTCATAAGGTGATGTTAATTACTAAAACAGAACGCTTAGAGTTTTATGCTAACCTTGGAGATATCACTTCTGCGAATAAAAAGCTTTTTTCGTGCCACCGTTCCTTTTTAGTTAATTTGGATAATATTGCTCGTATTGATAAGACTCAGTTGATGATTTATTTTGAAAATGGTGATTCCTGCCCAGTTTCTCGCCTAAAAATGAAAGCTTTACTGAAGAAATGGTCAGAAGTTAAGGACTATTAATGATGACTATGAAAGCTGTCTTTTAGTCCTAATATTGATCGCAATTATTTTTGATAGTTAGTTGCTATATATGTATCCGTTTTGCTAAAAATACTAAATAGATGTCTTTTAGTGAGTTATTTTTGTAAATTTTTAAAAATAAGTCTAAAAAAATACAGTTCAGGATGAAAAAACGACATTCTATGAAATCGTATAGACAATTAAATTGAAAAGAGTTATTATATAATCAAGATATGTGATTCGGAAATGAGACATCGTCAATCTTATTGAAATCTACATACACTTTATGAAAATAAATAATGTACTTTTATATAACTTTTTCCTAATCCCCATTTTTTATTGGCCGCTCGTCCAATTACATATCTTTTTTATAGACATTAAAAAGCTTGAGAAATCAAGCTATTTTTTGTTTTTAAAGGAGTTATTGCAGATTAGAATAAAAAATAACATTCTATGAGTGAAATCCGACATTTTAGGAAATAGCGATATGCATTATAGGATTGCATGCTATAATGTAATCAAGGTTAGAGAGCAAGAAGAATGTATGGTTTAAGTTAGTCCCTTAAACATAATAATTTCCCTCATTCATTCTATCTAAAATTGCTGTTGTGTTCTCTACCGATGATGCTGTTGTTCGAAAGGTCTGTACTTTGTACAGGCCTTTCGGCATTTTAAGAAATAATAGTTAAGAACACTTTTGGATCTAGCTAGCTAGTATTTGAGAGTGTTTTTTATTTTTTAAGAAGTAATTGTGTATAAATGAATAAAATTTGATAAATACACATTTTATATGCTTAAAGTATAAAAATAAGCAAAAAATAAAAATAAATATAAAAAAATAACAAATTATGGTTGACAAATGAATAAATATGCAATATAATAAATCTCGTAAGGTTGATAGAGATAGAAACCACAAGAAAATATAAGAAAAGAGAAATATTATGTCAAAAGAGAAAGTTATTCTTGCTTATTCCGGAGGTCTTGACACCTCAGTAGCTATTACTTGGCTAAAAAAAGATTACGATGTTGTCGCTGTTTGTATGGATGTCGGTGAAGGTAAGGATCTTGAATTTATCCATGATAAAGCTCTTACAGTTGGAGCTATAGAATCTTACGTCCTAGATGTTAAAGATGAATTTGCAGAAGATTACGTACTCCCAGCCCTTCAAGCGCATGCTTATTATGAGCAAAAATATCCTTTGGTTTCAGCGCTCAGTCGTCCAATTATTTCTAAAAAATTAGTTGAAATCGCTCATAAGACTGGTGCTACAACCATTGCTCACGGTTGTACTGGTAAAGGTAATGACCAAGTTCGTTTTGAAGTTGCCATTGCAGCTCTTGATCCAAGCCTTAAAGTAGTAGCGCCAGTACGTGATTGGAAATGGTCTCGTGAGGAAGAGATTGAATATGCTAAGGCTAATGGTGTTCCAGTTCCTGCAAATCTCGATAATCCTTATTCAGTGGACCAAAACCTTTGGGGACGTGCTAATGAATGTGGTGTTCTTGAAAATCCTTGGAATCAAGCTCCAGAAGAAGCCTTTGGAATTACAAACTCACCAGAGTCTGCCCCAGACGAAGCTGAATTTGTTGATGTAACCTTTAAGGAAGGTAAACCAGTTGCCCTTAATGGTAAAGAAATGAAATTGGCGGACCTTATCCAAGAAATGAATGTTATCGCTGGTAAACATGGTGTTGGACGTATCGACCACGTTGAGAACCGTCTTGTTGGTATCAAATCACGTGAAATTTACGAGTGCCCAGGTGCCATTGCTCTCTTGACTGCCCATAAGGAGATTGAGGACTTGACTTTGGTACGTGAAGTTTCTCACTTCAAACCAATCCTTGAAAATGAATTGTCAAATCTTATCTATAATGCTTTGTGGTTTAGCCCAGCAACTCAAGCCATCATTGCTTACATCAAAGAAACACAAAAAGTAGTTAATGGTACTGCTAAAGTGAAACTTTACAAAGGTCATGCTCAGGTAGTTGCTCGTAAGTCAGATAATTCACTATATGATGAAAACTTGGCTACTTACACATCTGCGGATAGTTTTGATCAAGATGCTGCTGTTGGATTTATCAAACTCTGGGGACTTCCAACACAGGTAAATTCTCAAGTTAATCATCCATTTGACAAATAATGAAAGACTTCATAAGAAAAGCAGGTTGTTAGAAGGACAATTCTTCATATCAGATAAAAGTGGACAGAGATCCGCATCTGGTACTCTTTTCTTATAACTTATATTACTATCGTTAAGGCGTTCTGAGAGGCGTCACGAGCCTAAATAAGCCACGACAGAGATCGGGCTTTAGGAAAACAAGTGTCCAGAGAGACAACTTAAGCTAGACAAAAAATATCTAGCTTTTTTCATTTGAATTATTGTGGCCTGAGAGGTCATTACTTGTTATAAGCATTAAGAAAGGACAAGAGATTATCCTATCCTTTGGGGAAATCTTTAACATATAACTATGGCAGAAAATCATAAACTGTGGGGCGGTCGGTTCGAAGCTAGTCTTGAAAAATGGGTCGAAGAATTTGGTGCTTCAATTTCCTTTGACCAAAAAATGGCTGAGTTCGATCTTAAAGGTTCTATTGCTCACGTAACCATGCTGGGTGAGACAGGAATTATTACCAAAGAGGAGTCTTTACAAATTAAACAAGGCTTGGAAGAGTTACTTAAGGAGTACAAGGCTGGTAAACTAGAGTTTGATGTTTCCAATGAAGATATTCATATGAATATGGAAAGTCTATTGACGGCTAAGATTGGGCCCGTAGCAGGGAAACTTCATACAGCACGTTCTCGTAACGACCAAGTTGCAACGGACATGCACCTGTATCTTAAAGTTAAGCTCTTTGAAGTTATTGAGAAACTTGATAACTTACGAAATACTCTAGTGAATCTAGCAGATAAACATATCTATACGATTATGCCCGGCTATACTCACTTACAACATGCACAACCAATTTCTTTCGGTCATCACTTGATGGCTTATTACAACATGTTTACACGTGATGCTGAACGTTTTGAATTTAATATCAAACATACAGATGTATCGCCTCTTGGTGCCGCAGCTTTGGCAGGTACAACTTTCCCTATTGATCGGAAGATGACATCTGATTTAATGGGATTTGCAAAACCATATAGTAATTCTCTAGATGCCGTCTCTGACCGTGATTTCATTTTAGAATTCTTATCAAATTCAAGTATTCTCATGATGCATATGACACGTATTTGTGAAGAAATCATTAGCTGGTGTTCTAATGAATTCAAGTTTGTCACTCTTTCAGATACGTTCTCTACAGGCTCTTCCATTATGCCTCAAAAGAAAAATCCAGACATGGCAGAGCTTATCCGCGGGAAATCAGGTCGTGTTTACGGTAATCTGATTGGATTATTGACTGTGATGAAGTCACTACCTTTAGCCTATAATAAGGACTTACAAGAGGATAAGGAAGGTATGTTTGATACAGTAGAAACGATTACTGTAGCCATTGATATTCTCGCAGGTATGCTCAATACTATGACTGTTAACGATAAGCATATGGCAGAGTCAACAGAAAAAGACTTTTCAAATGCTACTGAGTTGGCTGATTATCTTGCGGCTAAAGGTCTTCCATTCCGTGAGGCGCATGAGATTGTAGGGAAACTTGTTCTTGAGTGTACTAAAGCTGGACACTATCTCCAAGATGTTCCTCTTGAACGTTATCAAGAAGTCTCAGATTTAATTGAAGAAGATATCTATGAAACACTCAAGTCTCATACCGCTGTTGAGCGTCGTCATTCTCTTGGTGGAACAGGTTTCGACCAAGTTAAATGGCAAATCAAAGAAGCTCAGCTAAATCTTAAAAAATAAGTCTCTAAGGCCTGATACGTACCGTGTCAAGTAGACAATTGAAATAAATAAAATGTGAGGAACCAGGTTGCTTTGGGTTAAGCAGTCTGGTTTTTCTTATCGGCAATAGTTTTCCAGTAATCTCTATATTTTTTAGATTGTTTAATTGGATAATATGGAGCTTGTTCTGGATTTTCTTGTGCTTCAGCTCTCACTTGAGCTGGTGTTTTCCCATTGAATCTCTCTTGGGGATCATGATATAGGTAATAGTGAATGGTCTTTTCGTAAGCCTCTTTCATCTCTTCAAAACTTGACACATTAGGATAAAGAACTGCTCTCATTTCCTTTATAATTCCCTGCCAGCTCTCCATTGGCCCATTATCGATACAACGACTGACTCTAGACATTGACTGTGTCATGCCCTGCGCTTTCAAC
>NZ_CM002130.1:2183765-2190203 GCF_000448605.1 Streptococcus sp. HSISS3 | reverse complement strand
GTTTAACGATTTCTAAACGTCTTCTTTCGTTGTTTTTCTGCTAGTCATATGATAAACCTCCGGAATAGGATTGTAATCCTTTAGTTCTTTATGACTATTATACCTGAAAACCCATTGTCTGATTTGTTCATGACTTCTTAGCCCAAATTTTCTAGCTAATTCTTGAAGGGAACCTTCTCCTGTTAAATAGGCTTCAATGCATTTTAGCTTAAACTCTGTAGAATAATTTTGGTTATGCTTTAGAGACTTTAGCCCCTCGTGCCCTTGATATTGATAGGCTGTAGCCCAGTCTTTAATAGTACAAGGATTGACCCCAAACTGACGAGCTAGTTGAGAACAGGAGGCTTTACCTTCAAGATACCAGGTAACAGCCCTCAGCTTGCCTTCAAAAGAAACCTTACTTTTTCTAGACATAATAAAAATCCTACTTTCGTAAACAGTACTTTATGTATTTTTACTGTCTACTTAAGTAGGACTATATCAGCCCAAACTATAAGGTTTTGGGCTTTTTTGCTATTTATGGTATAATAGTACTAATTTTGAGTTTGGAGTCGTATTTTGAAAAAATCTTATCGTATTAAGAAAGAGAAAGACTTTAAAGCATTATTTGATGCAGGGCACAGTGTTGCCAATCGAAAATTTGTTGTCTACTGTCTGAATCGTGATTTACTCCATTATCGCGTAGGTTTGTCAGTTAGCAAGCGTCTTGGTAATGCAGTTACCCGAAATCGGGTAAAACGTCGTCTACGACATGCACTAATGGACATGTCATCTCAATTAGCACATCAAGATTTTGTCGTTATTGCTCGTAAAGGTGTCGAGGACTTAAGCTACCAAGAAATTTACAGCAATCTCGTTCATGTCTTAAAAATAGCAAAGTTATATAAGGACTAGAAAATTATCTTTCACCGTCATGGTACGATTCATCAGGACAAATTTTTGTTGATGCTATCATCCTAGTAGACGGAGATAAGACAATTCTTTGTCATGTAAAAGGAGTTTTTAGTGAAAAGAAAACTTAATTTATTCGTTTTAGGAGCAGGAGCTCTCTTGGCTTTATCAGCTTGTGGACGCAGTGATGTCACAAGCCAGTCTACAGGACTTTGGGAACGCTTCATTCTAATGTTTGGTAAGGCTGTTCAAGGACTTTCAATTGGCGGCTCTATTGGACTAGGGATTATTATCTTTACGATTTTGATTCGTGCAGTTATGATTCCATTGTATAATCGCCAAATTAAGTCAAGTCGTGAATTGCAAGAACTACAGCCAGAGTTACGACGATTGCAGGGTGAGTATCCAGGAAGTGAAAATCGTGAAGCTCTTGCTAATGCACAGCAAGAACTCTACAAAGAGCATGGTGTTAATCCCTATGCCAGCTTCGTTCCTCTCCTGATTCAGTTTCCTATTTTGATGGCTCTTTACGGTGCACTTACACGTGTACCTGAGTTACGAGAAGGAACCTTCCTCTGGGTAGACCTTGGTCAGAAAGACCCCTACTTTATTCTTCCGATTTTGGCAGCTGCATTCACCTTCCTTTCAACTTGGTTGACGAATAAAGCAGCTAAAGAACGTAGTTCGATGTTACTTGTTATGAATATCTTGCTTCCAGTCTTTATTTTCTGGTTTGGAACGCAGATTTCTTCAGGGGTAGCACTTTATTGGGCAGTCTCAAATGCCTTCCAAGTTGTTCAGATTTTGGTTTTCAATAATCCATTTAAAATTATTGCTGAACGTAATCGTTTGGAAGCGGAAGAAAAAGAACGTAAAGCTAAGATTCGTCGTGCCAAGAAAAAGGCGCACAAACGTAAGTAAGGAGGCTTTTTATGGTTGTCTATTCTGGACGAACAGTTGAACAAGCTATTGAAAAAGGTTTGAAAGTTCTTAAGTTACCTCGTATGAAGGCCCACATCAAGGTGATTTCTCGTGAGAAAAAAGGCTTTCTAGGATTTGGAAAGAAACCTGCTCGAGTTAGCATTGAACCAATAAATGAACAATCAGCGTATGAAGCAGACCAAGATAATACCGTAAAAGATTTTGCCGATAGTGTCAATTATCAAAATAAGGCTATCACAAGCCCGACAGAAGAAACGAATACTTTCAGTAAAGTGACAAGGCTTGCCGATCTTGTGGATAGCAAGGAAATGGAAGAGGAAATTAAGGAGGAAGCAACTCCTGTAGAGATTTTTGATGAAAAGCCATCGGAGAAAAAACAGGAGCCATCTAAGGCAACAGTTATTCCTCTAGCTATTAAGCGCCAGTCATTAGAAGAAAGTGTATCGGATTCAGTGGTATCCTCTCTAGAATCTGAACAGGAATCGGTTACTCAAATTCAAGCTACAGAAACTTCAGAAGATGATTTCAGCTCTTTTGTAGCATCTGAGTTTAGTTCAGAAGAAACTTCTGAAAACAATTTAGAGGATGTTCAAGTGGCTGCGGACGACGTTTTATCTTATCTTGAAAAAATCATCTATGAAATGGATGTTGATGCTAGTTTAGAGGTCAGTCACAATCGTCGTAATATCATTATTCAGATTGAGATGGACCAACCTGGTCGTGTTATAGGTTATCACGGTAAAGTCCTTAAATCATTGCAACTTTTGGCACAAAATTATTTGCATGACCATCATTCTAAACGATTTAGTGTTGTTCTTAATGTTCGAGACTATTTGGAGCAACGTACGGAGACTTTGATTGATTTAGCTGAAAAAACAGCAGCTAAAGTAAAAGAAACAGGTCGAGAGTATGTGATGGATCCGATGACGAATAGTGAACGAAAAATTATCCACAAGGCTATATCTCAAATTGAAGGTGTTGAAAGTCACTCAGAAGGTGACGATCCCAATCGATACGTGGTTGTAACAAAAGTATAATTAGAATAGTATGTATTACTGATAGAAGCTAGTCTGGTTTAAAGGCTAGCTTTTTTTTGACAAACCAAAGTATACAGTGTATACTTTGGTTAAAAAGTAGTCAGAGTCTACTTAATTGTAAATAGGAGTCGAAAATGAAACGTAATACTGCTGAATTGAAGGAGAAGCTAATTAAAACCGGAATTGAGGAAATAAGGATAAAGGGGATTGACCAATTATCTATGCGTACAATTGCCCAAAAATGTGGCGTTACTCATGGAGCTCCCTATAAGCACTTTGACAATAAAGATACCTATATGAAAGTTGTTTTGGAGCACTTATCGGAGATCTTTTTGAAAAATATGACTCAAGGGATTGCATCTTCTCTCAACGCAAGAAATCGACTGGTATTAATGGGTTGTAACTTTGTAAGATTTGCTCAACAAGAAACGAATATCTTTGAGGCCTTGTTTATCAAGTTTCCCTTTAACTATATGGAATTTTCTCAAGAAAGTATTTCTGTCAATTCCCACTTACAAGGATTTGAATATTTTAAAAATACAGCTCTGGAATTAAAAAACAAGGAGAAACTTTCAGGTAGTGATGCAGAAGTTTTGATGCATTTTTGGAGTTTTATCACTGGTTTGGCTATGCTAGCAAGAAGTCCCATTGCTGATAATTTTACAGAGACTACTGTTCAAGAAACTGTAAGAACTATGCTTGATATTTATATTAAAGGAGCTAAGCAATGAAGATCTTAATGATTTATGCACATCCAAACGACAAGAGCTACAATGCTTCTATACTAGAGACTGTTAAAGAAAATTTATCGCCTAAACATGAGTTAAGGATTTTAGATTTGTATAAAGGGCAGTTCGACCCTGTTTTACGTTTTGATGCTACACATAGGAGAAGAGACCTGGCGAATGATGTAGCTATGAAACACTATCGAGACTTGTTAGTTTGGGCAGATCAGTTAATCTTTATTTTTCCAACTTGGTGGAGTGGGATGCCAGCTATCTTAAAAGGATTTATTGAACGTGTATTTGTTGCTGGTTTTGCTTATGATAATACCCCACGTGGTTTGAAAGGTAGGCTTGCTGGCAAGGCCTGGATTATCACTACACACAATACACCGAGGATTTTCCTTCCTTTTGCACAAGACTACTCCAAAGTTTTGAAATTTCAAATCCTAAAACCTTGTGGTTTTAAAGCAGTTAAAGTCACTCAGATTACACGTGTTGAGTATATGACGGACCATGAGCGAAAGGAACAACTCCAAAAAATCGCAAAATTGACTCAAAATCTTTAAATGAATGAAGTAATGGCATCATCGAGACTTTTAGCACCGGTAGAAATGACTAGGTCGCTCTTTTAAGTTCTAGTGTTTGTTTTTTACGATATGATGAAATTATTGTCTAAAGTATTTCTTGACAAGAACACGCTATTGCTATAAAATAGTATGGTATGTTTAGTATCTGATCAAAAATAGCCGGCTAAACGAATACGAAAATCTATCAGGAGGTATTCAACGTGAAACGTACTTATCAACCAAGTAAAATCCGTCGTCAACGTAAACACGGATTCCGTCACCGTATGTCAACTAAGAACGGACGTCGTGTTCTTGCAGCTCGTCGTCGTAAAGGACGTAAAGTTCTTTCAGCCTAAGACATTATTGAAAGCAACAGTGCTCGAGACTGTTGCTTTTTGTTTACCTAAAGCTTAGATATTTTAGATTTTAGAATAGCCGTTTTGAGAAATTGAAGCTGACAATTCCTATAAATTTTGGTAAACTAAAGCGGTTGTGGATAATGACCACTTACAAAATAATACTTAGGACTGTTTTTCCTAACGTAAGGAGTATAAATGACTGATTTTCCTATTAAATATCGTCTTATAAAGAAAGAAAAACACACAGGGGCACGTCTAGGGGAAATTATCACCCCTCACGGATCTTTTCCAACGCCGATGTTTATGCCTGTAGGTACTCAGGCTACAGTAAAAACGCAATCTCCTGAAGAATTAAAACAGATGGGGTCAGGAATTATTTTAGCAAATACCTATCATTTATGGCTCAGACCTGGTGATGAGCTGGTTGCTAAAGCTGGTGGACTCCATAAATTTATGAATTGGGACCAAGCTATTCTTACAGATAGTGGTGGTTTCCAAGTTTATTCACTAGCAGAAAAACGAAACATTTCAGAAGAAGGGGTGACATTTAAAAATCACCTTAATGGAAGTAAGATGTTCCTATCTCCTGAGAAAGCCATCTCTATTCAAAATAATCTGGGCTCAGATATTATGATGAGCTTTGATGAATGTCCTCAATTTTACCAACCATACGATTATGTTAAAAAATCAATTGAACGTACAAGTCGTTGGGCAGAGCGTGGACTAAAGGCGCATCGCCGTCCATATGATCAAGGGCTCTTTGGTATTGTACAAGGAGCTGGTTTCGAAGACCTTCGTAGACAATCTGCGCATGATTTGGTTTCCATGGATTTTCCAGGGTACTCTATTGGTGGTCTTGCAGTAGGAGAAACTCATGAAGAGATGAATGCAGTTCTAGACTTTACTGTACCTTTACTTCCTGAGAATAAACCACGTTATCTCATGGGAGTGGGTGCACCAGATAGTTTGATTGATGGTGTAATCCGTGGTGTTGATATGTATGATTGTGTTCTTCCTACAAGAATCGCTCGAAACGGAACTTGTATGACTAGTCAAGGACGTCTTGTAGTTAAAAATGCGGCATACGCAGAAGATTTTAGCCCTATAGATCCTGAGTGTGATTGTTACACATGTAAGAACTATACACGTGCTTATGTGAGACACCTACTGAAGGCAGATGAGACATTTGGAATTCGTTTGACAAGTTATCATAATCTCTACTTCTTGGTGAATTTGATGGCGAAAGTACGTCAAGCTATTATTGATGACAATTTACTTGAGTTTCGTCAAGATTTCATTGAAAAATATGGTTATAATGCAAATAATAGAAATTTTTAAATTTACTATCTAACAGTACAGCAATGTACTGTTTTCTTATTTAATTTAATAAAAATAAATAAGGAAGCTGCTAAGGAAGGTGTAAACTGAATGTTTTTTTAAATACCCTTTAAAATGATAAAAAGTTATTGACAAGGTAAGCAAGAGATGATAATATGAATAGGCTACATCGGAGGATGAAGCAGAGACACGAGGAAGTTTGGAAAAAACTTTTCAAAAAGTGTTGACAAGATATTCTAGATTTGCTAGAATATAGGAGTTGTCTTAAGAGAGACAAAGACCTTTGAGAACTGAATAAGAAACCAAGTGCAGGGTTATGATAGAAGAAATTATAACCTGTCAATTTACAAGAAAAAACGTCAGAAGACGGAAATGAGTTAACGCTCGAATGATTATTAAAGAATTTAATGAGAGTTTGATCCTGGCTCAGGACGAACGCTGGCGGCGTGCCTAATACATGCAAGTAGAACGCTGAAGAGAGGAGCTTGCTCTTCTTGGAAGAGTTGCGAACGGGTGAGTAACGCGTAGGTAACCTGCCTTGTAGCGGGGATAACTATTGGAAACGATAGCTAATACCGCA
>NZ_CM002130.1:2175472-2183753 GCF_000448605.1 Streptococcus sp. HSISS3 | reverse complement strand
ACTAAATACTAATAGCTCGAGGACTTATCCAAAGCAAGTAACTGAGAGACATTGATAGCGTGAAGGTTTCTTGAGACGGTATAGATATTCAATTTTGAGTTGAGAATACTCAGAGTTAAGTGACGATAGCCTAGGAGATACACCTGTTCCCATGCCGAACACAGCAGTTAAGCCCTAGAACGCCTGAAGTAGTTGGGGGTTGCCCCCTGTTAGATATGGTAGTCGCTTAGCATTTATCCGCCATAGCTCAGTTGGTAGTAGCGCATGACTGTTAATCATGATGTCGTAGGTTCGAGTCCTACTGGCGGAGTATAGTACTTGTGGTCAGACTTTGTCTGACCTTTTTTGTTTTCAATTTATTTACTTGTTTATTAGGTCGAATTCAGCTATCATAGGACTATACTTTTATTTGTGAGGTGTCATTATGTCTATTTTTGCTTCGGATTTTACTCCAGCTTCAGTGTCTTTAGTTAAAGAGAAAATTGCTTCTGGAGAAAAGTTCATTTTATTTATTGGTAGACCTTCTTGTCCTTATTGTCAACGTTTTGAACCTAAATTATCGAATGTTGCTCATAGTTCTAATTTTAATATTTTCTACGTTAATAGTGAAAATGAGGAAGAACTTGAGGAAATTCAAGGGTTACGTAATCGATATGGTATTGCAACTGTTCCGGCACTTTTTGTATCAGAAAATGGTTCTGTCAAGGTCGTTTGTGATTCTTCACTTTCTGAAGAAGATATTTTGGATTTTATTTCCTAATTTTTAATGTATTGGGAGGTTCTTATGTTTATTTATAAACACGAGGTCCAGTATTATGAAACGGATAGAATGGGTATTACTCATCATTCTAATTATGTTCGATGGATGGAGGAGGCTAGAACATTATTTCTTAGGGAAATTGGTTGGCCTTATGAAAGAATAGAAGAGGAAGGAATAATTTCTCCGGTTACTTCTCTGTCTTGTGAATATAAAGCTACTTCGACTTTTGCGGATGAGATCTCTATAGAGATTACTGTTAAAGGAGTTAAATCTGCAAGACTTTCTTTTGAATATCGTATGCTAAATCAAGATGGGACTATTGTTTGTACTGCTGTTTCTGAACATAGCTTTATGTCTAAAGAAGGTAAGTTTGTTAATCTAAAACGAGATTATCCAATATTCTTTGATTTGTTAAAAGAACAGTCTGAGTTAAAATAAAAAAGTGAAGTAAGACAATTGTTTTAAATGATTGTCTTGCCTCACTGGCTGTTTTAAGTTTACCTGTTTAATACTTAAGGTTAGAATTTTTATTCTAACCTTTTTATTTTGTAAGGAGTTCTTGATAAATACTTAAATTATCATCATCAAATACATTAAAAATAACTTTTTTAACGGTTGTAGAGTCTTTTATAAAGTCTTTAACAGTCTGAATTGCAATTGTCGCAGCCTTTTGTTTTGGGAAATTAAAGTCTCCTGTTGAGATGCATGGAATTGCGATGGACTCAATGTTATTTTTTTCAGCTAGTGCCAATACAGATAGATAGCATTTAGCTAAAAGATCTTCATCAATTTGTGTTGGTTGGTTTTCTATCTTTGGGCCTACTGTGTGTATAACGAATGCAGAAGGAAGATTGTAAGCTGGCGTAATTTTAGCCATTCCTACTGGTTCCTCATATCCTTGCTCTAAAATGAGTTCGTAACAAGATTGGCGAAGCTGTACTCCTGCATAAGTGTGGATAGCATTATCAACACAATCATGAAGTGGCTTCATGCAACCCAGTAAGGTCTTATTTGCAGCATTTACGATAGCATCTACTTCGAGTTTTGTGATATCACCTTTCCAGATGTAAATTTGGTCATCTTGAGGAATTGGACGGAGTGTGTTGAGTTGTACAATTCCACGTTCTCCTTTTCTAACTTGTAGGTAAAGGTCTTGGATGGTCAAGAATTGTGTTGACGCTGCCATTGGTTTACGTGTATTAAAGAGTGCTCTTAGAAGTCTTTGCTTTTTCTCGAGCTCTTCTGGAACAATCAAATCATGTAATTCTAGATTTTCTTTTTTGAGTTCACCTATGAGATAGGTAATCATTGCATCTTTATCCATATGTACTCTTTTCTATTTTTTATAGTGTTTTTATTATTATACATCCAAGCTATGTTGTGGGCAAGCGATGTCTATGATAGGCAATGACTAATATTTGATATGAATTTTTTATGTCTGTATCAAATTCTTGCAATGCTCTGTAGAATCATATAGAATAGGTCTACAAATGTTTACTATATCTAGGAGGATAATGAAATGACGCAAGTAGTAACAGATGCTACCTTTGAAAAAGAGACAGCTGAGGGTCTGGTTTTGATTGATTTCTGGGCAACTTGGTGTGGGCCTTGTTTGATGCAGGCCCCTATTCTTGAACAGCTTTCTGAAGAGGTTTCAGAGGACGAACTCAAGATTGTCAAAATTGATGTTGATGAGAATCCAGAAACAGCTCAAAAGTTTGGAATTATGTCTATTCCAACTTTGCTCTTCAAAAAAGATGGTGAAGTTGTTAAGCAGGTTGCAGGTGTACATACGAAAGATCAAATTAAGGCCATCGTTGCTGAGCTTGGTTAAGTAATCGACGAAATCCCGTTCAGGGATTTTTATTTTAGTTAATTGAAATAGGAGGAGATTCTTATGACTTACACATTTCAAAATCCTAGTGAAGAGGTTATCGATTCTTATTTGAAATCGGCCAAAACGATTGCCATTGTTGGTTTGTCTCATAGAAAAGAAACAGCAGCCTACCAAGTTGCGCATTTTTTAAAAACTGCCGGCTATCGTATTGTACCGGTTAATCCGAAGCTTGAGGGGCAAGAAATTCTTGGAGAGCATGTCTATGGTCAACTAAAGGATATTCCGTTTTCGGTCGATATTGTTGATGTTTTTCGACGTAGTGAGTTTTTGCCAGATGTTGCCTCTGATTTCCTTGAAGCGGATGCCAAAGTTTTTTGGAGTCAGATTGGTATTGAAAATGAAGAAGCTGAAATCATGCTACGTCAGGCAGGACACCAGGATATTGTAATGAATCGCTGTACAAAGATAGAATATATGCGACTCTTTGTTTAATAAATGAAAGGATGAGTGAGCTAAGCTCGCTCCTTTTTGTTATAATAGACCTATGATTAAAATTTTTGATACGCATACCCATCTTAATGTGGATAATTTTGCAGGAAAAGAACAAGAAGAAATAGATTTTGCAGCGGAACTTGGTGTTACTAAAATGAATATTGTTGGTTTTGATAAACCGACAATTGATAAGTCTTTAGAACTTTCAGAGCAATATGATCAACTCTATAGTACGATTGGATGGCATCCTACAGAAGCGGGGTCCTATTCTCAGGAAATTGAGGATATGATTGTATCACAATTGGATAATCCGAAAGTAGTGGCACTTGGTGAAATTGGATTGGACTACTATTGGATGGAAGATCCTAAAGAGGTTCAGATTGAGGTCTTTAAGCGTCAAATAGGCTTATCAAAGAAATATAATTTACCTTTTGTTGTCCATACACGAGATGCACTTGAAGATACTTACGATGTCATTAAAGAAGTTGGAGTTGGTCCCCGTGGTGGTATTATGCACTCGTACTCAGGATCCTTAGAAATGGCTCAAAAATTTGTTGATCTTGGAATGATGATTTCCTTTTCAGGTGTTGTTACCTTTAAAAAAGCATTGGATGTCCAAGAAGCTGCTCAGAAATTGCCTTTAGATAGGATTCTGGTTGAAACGGATGCACCTTATTTGGCACCTGTTCCGAAACGTGGTCGTGAGAATCGTACCGGCTATACACGTTACGTAGTAGACAAGATTGCTGAGCTTCGTGGATTAACAAGTGAAGAAGTTGCAAGAGCTACTTATGACAATGCAATGAGGATTTTTGGGCTTAATGACTAAAATAAAAATTCAAGAAGTCATCGTTGTAGAGGGTAAGGATGATACGGCAAACTTGAGACGTTTTTATGAGGTGGACACCTATGAAACTAGAGGTTCTGCTATTAATGAAGATGACTTAGAGCGTATTGATAAGCTTAATGACTTACGTGGTGTTATTGTTTTTACTGATCCGGATTATAATGGAGAACGTATCCGTAAAATCATTATGGGAGCTGTCCCAACGGCCAAGCATGCTTTTTTAAATCGTGGTGAAGCTGTTCCCAAATCCAAGACAAAGGGGCGTTCTCTAGGGGTTGAGCATGCTAGTTTCGAGGATCTTCAAAAAGCTTTGGCAGGAGTCCTAGGTAGTTATGATGATGATAATCAGTTTGATATTAGGAAATCAGATCTTATGCGTTTAGGACTAGTAATGGGAGCAGACAGTCGAAAACGTCGAGAATATTTGGGAGAAACGCTTCGTATTGGTTATTGCAATGGAAAGCAGCTTTTAAAACGTTTGGAATTATTTGGAATTACATTAGAGGAGCTTGAAGAGGCTATGGCCCGTTACTAGAATATATCGGTGTTCTGATTAGGCAGGTGACTGCTGAGGTTGAATTTGAAATAGTTATTCCAGTTAATGAACTGTAAAAGTATCAACCTTATTTTTTGGCTCGAGTAAGCAGAATCGTAATATAACAATAAGAAGAGAGAAGAAATGAGAATTGCAGATTATAGCGTGACCAAGGCTGTTCTTGAGCGTCACGGCTTTACCTTTAAGAAGTCTTTTGGACAGAACTTTTTAACAGATACAAATATTTTACAAAAGATAGTAGATACGGCAGAGATTGATAAAAATGTCAATGTTATCGAAATTGGACCTGGTATCGGAGCATTAACTGAGTTTTTGGCTGAAAATGCTGCAGAGGTTATGGCTTTTGAAATCGATGAGCGTTTGGTTCCAATTTTGGAAGATACACTACGTGACCATGATAATATTAAAGTGATTAACGAAGATGTTCTCAAGGCAGATTTACAGACACGTGTCAAAGAATTTAAAAATCCAAACCTACCAATTAAGGTCGTAGCCAACCTACCATACTATATTACGACACCAATTTTAATGCATTTGATTGAGAGTAAGATTCCTTTTGCAGAATTTGTTGTTATGATGCAAAAAGAGGTTGCTGACCGTATTTCTGCAGAGCCCAATACCAAGGCCTATGGTTCGTTATCAATCGCTGTTCAGTATTATATGACTGCTAAGGTGGCATTTGTTGTCCCACGTACAGTTTTTGTACCAGCACCTAATGTTGACTCGGCTATTTTGAAGATGACGCGTCGTGAGCAACCTCTGGTTGAAGTTAAAGACGAAGATTTCTTTTTCCGTGTATCGAAGATTAGCTTTGTGCATCGTCGTAAGACACTTTGGAATAATTTGACAAGTCATTTTGGTAAATCTGAAGAAGTCAAAACTAAACTTGAGCAGGCTTTGGGAAATGCAAATATAAAGCCTTCTATTCGTGGAGAGGCTCTATCTATACCTGATTTTGCCCGTTTATCTGATGCTTTGAGCGAAGCAGGTTTATAGCTTAAAAATCCCACTGAACATAAATGTCAGCGGAATTTTCTGTACAATGATGCGGAGAAAGGGATTTGAACCCTCACGCTCGTAAGAGCACGTGCGCCTGAAGCATGCGTGTCTGCCATTCCACCACCTCCGCAGATGTTATGCTTATTATACTGCAAATTAGTAAAAATGCAAGGAGCCCAAAGGAATTGAGCTCCTTACTTGTTTTGGGTCAGATATGCTTGCAGTTTTGTGGTATAATAAGGCTATTAAACGAATGAGGAGTTCACTTGCAAGGAAGAATTATCAAAGCGCTGGCAGGTTTCTATTATGTAGAGCATGATGGTGTTGTATACCAGACGCGTGCACGAGGAAATTTTAGAAAAAAAGGGCAGACGCCTTACGTTGGAGATTTTGTTGAATTTTCAGCGGAGGAAAATTCAGAAGGCTATATTCTTAAAATTGGGCAACGCATTAATAGTTTAGTGCGTCCACCTATTGTCAATATTGATCAGGCTGTGGTTATTATGTCTGCTAAGGAACCAGATTTTAATAGTAATCTTTTGGACCGTTTTTTGGTCTTATTAGAACACAAACATATAAAACCTGTAATCTATATTTCTAAAATGGATTTGATTGAAGATGATTCGGAAATGAAGGAGATTCAAAAAAAGTACCAAAAAATTGGTTTTGATTTCGTTTTCACTTTGGAAGAACTCTTACCTCTCTTGGCCCATAAAGTTACCGTATTTATGGGGCAGACAGGTGTGGGTAAATCAACTTTATTGAACCGTATTGCTCCTGAGTTGAAGCTAGAAACGGGTGAAATTTCCGACAGTCTGGGGCGTGGACGTCACACAACAAGAGCTGTGAGTCTTTATGATGTGCATGGTGGGAAAATTGCAGATACACCTGGATTTTCTTCCTTAGATTATGAAGTGGATAATGCAGAAGATTTGAGTGAATCTTTTCCAGAAATTCGTCAAGCCAGTCATGGTTGTAAGTTTCGATCTTGTACCCATACGCACGAGCCTTCTTGCGCTGTTAAAGATGAGGTGGAGAATGGACGAATCTGGCAAGTGCGTTATGATAATTACCTTCAATTTTTGAGTGAAATTGAAAACCGTCGCGAAACATATAAAAAAACTATCAAAAGAAAGTAGGTCTCTCATGTCATATAAAATTGCTCCTTCTATCCTAGCTGCTGATTACGCTAATTTTGCTTCAGAATTGGCTCGTGTTGATGCATCGGGTGCAGAATATGTTCACATTGATATTATGGACGGTCAGTTTGTTCCTAATATTAGTTGGGGAGCAGATGTGGTTGCTAGTATGCGTAAACACAGCAAGTTAGTTTTTGATTGTCACCTTATGGTTGTTGATCCTGAGCGTTATGTGGATGCCTATGCACAAGCTGGTGCAGATATCATGACGATTCATGTTGAAGCGACTAAACATATTCATGGTGCTCTTCAGAAGATAAAGGCTGCTGGTATGAAAGCAGGTGCTGTGATTAATCCAGGAACCCCAGTTGAGGCACTTATTCCTGTGCTTGATTTAGTGGATCAAGTGCTCATCATGACTGTAAATCCAGGCTTTGGCGGTCAAGCTTTCATTCCAGAAATGATGTCTAAAGTGGAACGTGTTGTCGAACTTCGCCAAAAAGGTGGCTATTCATTTGATATTGAGGTTGATGGTGGTGTAGATAATAAGACGATTGCTGCATGTGCCAAGGCAGGAGCTAACGTATTTGTAGCAGGTTCTTATCTCTTTAAGAATCCTGATTTAACTGCTCAAGTTCAAACACTTCGTGATGCTATCGATGCCTAAAGTAGCTTTGTTTGTCGGTGGTGAGCTAGATTGGTTCACTACCGATTTTGATTATTTTGTTGGAGTGGACCGTGCTTGTTTGTACTTATTGGAGTGGGGGTTACCTCTTGACTTGGCTGTAGGGGATTTTGATTCTGTCTCCGAGTCAGAATTAAACGTCATTCAATCGATAGCTAAATCTTGTAAGAAGGCTCCCGCTGAGAAGGATGACACGGACACTGAGTTAGCTTTAAAATTGATTTTTCAAGCTTTCCCTGAAGCTGAAGTAACTATTTTTGGTGCATTTGGTGGTAGATTGGACCATATGTTGTCAAATGTATTTCTGGCTAGTGATCCTGAACTAGCTCCCTTTATGAGTCGTATCTGTTTGAGAGATAAGCAAAATAAGGTTACTTATTGTCCAGAAGGAAAACATGATATTTTTCCTGAACCAGGGATGACTTACGTTTCTTTCTTACAAGAAGGAACTGGGGAATTGACGATTTTGGGCGCAAAGTACGAATTAACTGATAGGAATTATTTTCAAAAGAAAAACTATTCTAGTAATGAATTCCTTGATGGCCCCATTCATGTTGTAGTTCCAAATGGATACGTGATTGTCATTCAGACTAAAGATAGGAGTTAGTATGATTTACCTGCTTACACTTTTGACCTTGTTAAGTTTAGGAATTCTTGTTGTTCTTTTATTGAAAAATGCGGAGTTAAAGGGTCAGATTAATAAGAGTCTGGAGGGAAATGCAGATAATCTTTCAGATCAACTGTCTTTTCAGTTAGAAAGCTTTGCCAAGGCAAACCAACTTGAAACAACAAGGCAATTGAATCAATTGCAGAAAGAACTCTATCGACAATTAACGGATATCAGAGAAGTTTTACACCAAAACTTGTCTGATAATCGAGATCGCTCTGACCAGCGCCTAGAGCAAATAAACCAGAGCTTGACGAAGGCCGTTAAAGAAATGCAGGATTCCAATGAGAAACGTTTGG
>NZ_CM002130.1:2140187-2174827 GCF_000448605.1 Streptococcus sp. HSISS3 | reverse complement strand
AAAACTATTCTAGTAATGAATTCCTTGATGGCCCCATTCATGTTGTAGTTCCAAATGGATACGTGATTGTCATTCAGACTAAAGATAGGAGTTAGTATGATTTACCTGCTTACACTTTTGACCTTGTTAAGTTTAGGAATTCTTGTTGTTCTTTTATTGAAAAATGCGGAGTTAAAGGGTCAGATTAATAAGAGTCTGGAGGGAAATGCAGATAATCTTTCAGATCAACTGTCTTTTCAGTTAGAAAGCTTTGCCAAGGCAAACCAACTTGAAACAACAAGGCAATTGAATCAATTGCAGAAAGAACTCTATCGACAATTAACGGATATCAGAGAAGTTTTACACCAAAACTTGTCTGATAATCGAGATCGCTCTGACCAGCGCCTAGAGCAAATAAACCAGAGCTTGACGAAGGCCGTTAAAGAAATGCAGGATTCCAATGAGAAACGTTTGGAACAAATGCGTCAGACAGTTGAAGAGAAACTTGAGCAAACATTACAGACACGATTACAAGCTTCCTTTGAGACGGTGTCAAGACAGCTGGAGTCTGTTAACCAAGGTCTGGGGGAAATGAAAAATGTTGCTAGGGATGTTGGAAGTCTCAATAAGGTCCTTTCAAATACAAAAACACGTGGTATTATGGGAGAACTTCAATTAGGACAAATTATTGAAGATATATTGACTGCTAATCAATACGAGAGAGAGTTTCCGACAGTGTCGGGTTCAACTGAGCGAGTTGAATATGCGGTTAAGATGCCAGGAAACCACAAGGACGAATATATCTATCTGCCTATTGACTCTAAGTTTCCTCTTGAAGACTACTATCGCTTGGAAGATGCTTATGAGTCCGGAAATAAAGAGCAAATCGAGAATCATCGTAAATCACTTTTGGCTAGCATTAAGCGATTTGCTAAGGATATTAACAAGAAGTATCTTAATCCACCTGAAACCACAAATTTTGGTATATTATTTTTGCCGACGGAAGGGCTTTATGCTGAGGTCGTACGTCAACCCTCATTCTTTGACGCTCTTCGTCGTGAGGAGAATATTGTTATTGCCGGGCCATCAACATTGTCTGCACTATTGAATTCATTGTCAGTAGGATTCAGGACCTTGAACATTCAAAAAATGCGGATGATATCAGTAAGATTTTAGGCAACGTCAAACTGGAGTTCGGTAAGTTTGGAGATATGCTTGCCAAGGCTCAAAAACAATTAAATACAGCCAGTAAAACTGTTGATAGTCTGCTCAATACAAGAAGCAGGGCTATTGTTAGAGCTCTTGATACCATTGAAACCTACCAAGATAGTGCGACACAAAGTTTGTTAGATCTACCACAATTAGAAAATGAGGACAAGCATGAAAATTAATCAAATGAAAAAAGACGAGTATTTTGAAGGCTTTTATCTGATTAAGCGTGCAGAAGTACGTAAGACAAGGGCTGGTAAAGACTATATTGCCTTTACCTTCCAAGATGATTCTGGTGAAATTTCGGGAAATCTTTGGGATGCTCAGCCTTATAATGTTGAGGAATTTACAGCTGGTAAGGTAGTTCATATGGAAGGACGTCGAGAGGTTTATAATAATACTCCTCAGGTAAATCAAATTACTTTACGTTTGCCTGCATTTGGAGAACCAAATGATCCAGCTGATTTTAAGGAAAAACCACCGGTAAATCCGTCTGAAGTGCGTGAGTATCTTGAACAGATGATTTTCAAAATAGAGGAAGCTACATGGCAACGTGTGGTCCGTGCTCTTTATCGAAAGTATAACAAGGAGTTTTTTAGTTTTCCTGCTGCTAAAACAAATCACCATGCTTTTGAAAGTGGGTTGGCCTATCATACAGCTACAATGGTTCGTTTAGCAGACAGTATTGGGGATGTTTATCCGGAACTAAATAAGAGTCTGCTCTTTGCGGGAATCATGCTCCATGATTTGGCTAAAGTTATTGAATTGACTGGTCCGGAAAATACAGAGTATACTGTTCGAGGTAACTTGATTGGGCATATCGCCTTGATTGATGAAGAAATTACCAAGGTTCTCATGGAACTTAACATTGATGATACACGTGAGGATGTTGTTGTTTTACGTCATGTCATTTTAAGTCACCACGGACAATTAGAATACGGAAGCCCAGTTCGTCCTCGTATCATGGAAGCGGAGGTTATCCATATGATTGATAATCTTGATGCTAGTATGATGATGATGATGACAGCTCTTAACCTAGTTGGACCTGGAGAAATGACTAATCGTCTCTTTGCTATGGACAATCGTTCCTTCTATAAACCAAAATTTGATTAAAATCGAAAGTAAACGAGCATTAAGGCAAAAATGTTCGTTTTTTAATGTGTTATGGTATAATAGTAAAAAAGTACAGAAATTATAGGTGATTTATGAAATTAAAACGAAGTGAGCGCATGGTAGTGATTTCAAACTACCTGATTAATAATCCCTATCAGTTGACAAGTCTTAATACCTTTGCAGAGCGTTATGAAGCTGCAAAATCTTCAATCTCAGAAGATATTGCAATCATTAAGAAAGCTTTTGAAGAGAGTCAGATAGGTGAAATTGAAACAGTAACAGGGGCCTCTGGTGGTGTTATGTTTACACCAACCATTTCCGATGAAGATGCAAGAAGTTTAGTCGAAGGTCTCTGTGAGAGACTTTCTGAGAGTGATCGTATCCTACCGGGTGGGTATCTCTATTTGTCTGATTTATTGAGTACGCCTTCTATTTTGAAGAATGTTGGACGTATTATTGCTAGCGCATTTAAGGGTCAAAAGATTGATGCTGTTATGACTGTTGCAACAAAAGGTGTTCCTTTGGCAAATGCAGTAGCAGATGTCCTAAACATTCCCTTTGTTATTGTACGTCGTGATTTGAAAATCACAGAAGGCTCTACCGTCTCAGTGAACTATGTCAGCGGATCAAGTGACCGTATTGAAAAAATGTTTCTATCAAAACGTAGCTTGAAACCCAATAGTCGTGTGCTTATTGTTGACGATTTTCTTAAGGGTGGCGGCACCATTACCGGTATGATTAGCTTACTTTCAGAATTTGATAGTGAATTAGTGGGTGTAGCTGTATTTGCAGAGAATGCCAAAGGCGACCGAGATATTCATGAATACAAATCATTGCTTACTGTATCTGATATCGATGTAAAATCGCAAAAAGTAGAAGTTGAAGTAGGTAATATTTTCGATAAATAAAAAACTTAAAAGGTAATTCCTAATCTAATGCTTAGGAATTTTCTTTTTGGCAAGAAATTCTTGACAAGGTTCCTCAAAAAATGGTATTATATTAGACGGTACTTTTTACTTTTGGTCTCTCAAAAGTGTACAGAGACGTGCTGACATAAGTTGCAAAAGTACACCCAGATATGGGCTGTCACCAAGTGCCATATCAACCAAAAATAAAAAACACAGGAGAATGTAGATGCCTACAATTAACCAATTGGTTCGTAAACCACGTCAATCAAAAGTTGTTAAATCTAAATCACCAGCTTTGAACGTTGGTTACAATAGCCACAAAAAAGTTCAAACTAATGTATCTTCACCACAAAAACGTGGTGTTGCAACACGTGTTGGAACAATGACACCTAAAAACCTAACTCAGCCCTTCGTAAATTCGCTCGTGTACGTTTGAGCAACCTTATCGAAGTTACTGCTTACATCCCAGGTATTGGACACAACCTCCAAGAACACAGCGTTGTTCTTATCCGTGGTGGACGTGTAAAAGACCTTCCAGGGGTACGTTACCACATCGTCCGTGGTGCACTTGATACTGCAGGTGTAGCTGATCGTAAACAAAGCCGTTCTAAATACGGTGCTAAACGTCCTAAAGGATAAGAAGGGAGATAAGATAAAATGAGTCGTAAAAATAGAGCGCCTAAACGCGAAGTATTGGCAGATCCATTGTACAATTCAAAAATCGTTACACGTCTTATCAACCGTGTAATGCTTGACGGTAAACGTGGTACTGCTGCAACAATCGTATACGATGCTTTCGAACAAATCAAAGAAGCAACTGGAAACGATGCTCTTGAAGTATTTGAAACAGCTATGGACAACATCATGCCTGTACTTGAAGTACGTGCACGTCGTGTCGGTGGTTCAAACTACCAAGTCCCAGTTGAAGTTCGTCCAGAACGTCGTACAACACTTGGCCTACGTTGGTTGGTTAACGCATCACGTGCGCGTGGTGAACACACTATGAAAGACCGCCTTGCTAAAGAAATTATGGATGCTGCAAACAACACTGGTGCATCAGTTAAGAAACGTGAAGATACTCACAAAATGGCTGAAGCTAACCGTGCCTTTGCTCACTTCCGCTGGTAAGAATAAGATACTGAGGGCGTTAAAAAAGCGATTGAAAATTAGGAAGCTTGACGTAGAATCAAAGATTCTAGGAAAGCTTATCTATTTTCCAAGCTTTTAGCCTGGGTTCAATTGAGCTCGGGTAGCTCTTGAGTTCTTTTTCAACTCATCTGCGAGTTGAAAGCAACAAATCAAAGACCAATGAGAACGGGTAGGTCCTGCCTATCCGTTTTTTGACAATAATGTTATAATAAATAAGTAAACTAAAATTTTTATAGGAGAATAAACCTAATGGCACGCGAATTTTCACTTGCAAAAACTCGTAATATCGGTATCATGGCCCACGTCGATGCCGGTAAAACAACTACAACAGAGCGTATCCTTTACTACACTGGTAAAATTCACAAAATCGGTGAAACTCACGAAGGTGCATCACAAATGGACTGGATGGAGCAAGAACAAGAACGTGGTATCACAATCACTTCTGCCGCTACAACAGCGCAATGGGATGGTCACCGTGTTAATATCATCGATACACCAGGACACGTGGACTTCACTATCGAAGTACAACGTTCACTCCGTGTATTGGATGGTGCCGTAACCGTTCTTGACTCACAATCAGGTGTAGAACCTCAAACTGAAACAGTTTGGCGTCAAGCAACTGAGTATGGTGTTCCACGTATCGTATTTGCCAACAAGATGGATAAAATCGGTGCTGACTTCCTTTACTCAGTAAGCACACTTCACGATCGTCTTCAAGCGAACGCTCACCCAATTCAATTGCCAATCGGTGCTGAAGATGATTTCCGTGGTATCATTGACTTGATTAAGATGAAGGCTGAAATCTATACTAACGACCTTGGTACAGATATTCTTGAAGAAGATATCCCAGCTGAATACGTTGATCAAGCTAACGAATACCGTGAAAAATTGATTGAAGCTGTAGCTGAAACTGACGAAGATTTGATGATGAAATACCTTGAAGGTGAAGAAATCACAAATGAAGAATTGAAAGCAGCTATCCGTCGTGCAACAATCAATGTTGAATTCTTCCCAGTTCTTTGTGGTTCTGCCTTCAAGAACAAAGGTGTTCAATTGATGCTTGATGCAGTTATTGATTACCTTCCAAGCCCACTTGATATTCCAGCAATCAAAGGTGTTAACCCAGATACTGACGAAGAAGAAACTCGTCCAGCATCTGATGATGAGCCATTTGCAGCTCTTGCCTTCAAGATTATGACTGACCCATTCGTAGGTCGTTTGACATTCATCCGTGTTTACTCAGGTGTCCTTCAATCTGGTTCATATGTAATGAACACTTCTAAGGGTAAACGTGAACGTATCGGACGTATCCTTCAAATGCACGCTAACAGCCGTCACGAAATTGAACAAGTTTATGCTGGTGATATCGCCGCAGCTATCGGTTTGAAAGATACAACAACTGGTGACTCATTGACTGATGAAAAAGCAAAAATCATTCTTGAATCAATCGAAGTTCCAGAACCAGTTATCCAATTGATGGTTGAACCTAAGACTAAAGCTGACCAAGATAAGATGGGTATCGGTCTTCAAAAACTTGCTGAAGAAGATCCAACATTCCGTGTTGAAACAAACCCTGAAACAGGTGAAACAGTTATCTCTGGTATGGGTGAGCTTCACCTTGACGTCCTTGTTGACCGTTTGAAACGTGAACACAAAGTTGAAGCCAATGTTGGTGCTCCACAGGTATCATACCGTGAAACATTCCGTGCAGCTACACAAGCACGTGGATTCTTCAAACGCCAATCAGGTGGTAAAGGTCAATTTGGTGACGTTTGGATTGAATTTACTCCAAACGAAGAAGGTAAAGGTTTCGAATTCGAAAATGCTATTGTCGGTGGTGTGGTTCCACGTGAATTCATCCCTGCAGTAGAAAAAGGATTGGAAGAATCTATGGCTAACGGTGTCCTTGCTGGATACCCAATGGTTGACATCAAAGCTAAGCTTTACGATGGTTCATACCACGATGTCGATTCATCTGAAACTGCCTTCAAGATCGCTGCATCTCTCGCACTTAAAGAAGCTGCTAAGACTGCACAACCAACTATCCTTGAACCAATGATGCTTGTAACAATCACAGTTCCTGAAGAAAACCTTGGTGATGTTATGGGTCACGTTACAGCTCGTCGTGGACGTGTTGATGGTATGGAAGCACACGGTAATAGCCAAATCGTTCGTGCATATGTTCCACTTGCTGAAATGTTCGGTTATGCAACAACACTTCGTTCTGCAACTCAAGGACGTGGTACATTCATGATGGTATTTGACCACTATGAAGATGTTCCTAAATCAGTTCAAGAAGAAATCATCAAGAAAAACTCTGGTGAAGCTTAATTAGCACATATAAAAGTTAAGGTACTTATGAAAGTAAGTGCCTTTTCTATTTGCAATTTTTTGAAAAAAATTATATAATATGACTGTTGAAAGGTTAGATTGAAAGCGCTCAAGTTAATCTTTTCACAATAGGGAGAGCTTGCTCTCAAAATTATATTTATTTGATTTTCATAAGGAGGAAATCACTAATGGTAGTTAAAGTTGGTATTAACGGTTTCGGTCGTATTGGTCGTCTTGCTTTCCGTCGTATCCAAAACGTAGAAGGTGTTGAAGTTACTCGCATCAATGACCTTACAGATCCTACAATGCTTGCACATTTGTTGAAATATGACACAACTCAAGGTCGTTTCAACGGAACTGTTGAAGTAAAAGAAGGTGGATTTGAAGTTAACGGTAAATTCGTTAAAGTTTCTGCTGAACGTGATCCAGAACAAATTGACTGGGCTAGTGACGGTGTAGAAATCGTTCTTGAAGCAACTGGTTTCTTTGCAACTAAAGCAGCTGCTGAAAAACACTTGCACGCTAACGGTGGTGCTAAGAAAGTTGTTATCACTGCTCCTGGTGGAAGCGATGTTAAAACAATCGTATTCAACACTAACCACGATACACTTGATGGTACTGAAACAGTTATTTCAGGTGCTTCATGTACAACTAACTGTTTGGCACCAATGGCTAAAGCATTGCAAGATAACTTTGGTATTAAACAAGGTTTGATGACTACTATCCACGCTTACACTGGAGACCAAATGATTCTTGATGGACCACACCGTAAAGGTGATTTGCGTCGTGCTCGTGCTGGTGCTGCTAACATCGTTCCTAACTCAACTGGTGCTGCTAAAGCTATCGGTTTGGTTATCCCTGAATTGAACGGTAAACTTGACGGTGCTGCTCAACGTGTTCCAGTTCCAACAGGTTCTGTAACTGAATTGGTTTCAGTCCTTAACAAAGAAGTAACTGTTGATGAAGTTAACGCAGCAATGAAAGCAGCTGCTAACGAATCTTACGGTTACACTGAAGATCCAATCGTATCTTCTGACGTTGTTGGTATGTCATTCGGTTCATTGTTTGACGCAACTCAAACTAAAGTTCAAACTGTTGATGGACATCAATTGGTTAAAACTGTGTCATGGTACGACAATGAAATGTCATACACTTCACAACTTGTACGTACTCTTGAATACTTCGCAAAAATTGCTAAATAATTCAATAGTATATTAAGAAGGGCTTAGGCTCTTCTTTTTTGTACAGAAAATAATGGCTCTTTTGAAGCAAGTTAAAAAGCGTTTCAAAAACTGCAATGGCAAATTGCAAACTGGCTAATAGGATTAAACGTGTCCATAGTGAGACTGAGGTTTGGTTAATGTAGGAAAATAGTGTTTGTTTAAAAGTAAGAAAGAAGAAAAGAGGATTAAGTGTAAGTTTGAGGATTATATTAAAATCGTGATTAGCTTCTTTCTGAATTTTATTTAGTAGTTTTTTCATTACTATTCTACCTTTCTATTTTGATTATATGATAGATGTACTTGTACTTGTACTAGTAATAAGCTAGAAATCCTTCTGATTTTGCTATCTCTTTTAGGTATTTTGTGATATAATGAAAACGTATTAAAAAATTAAGGAGTCTGATCAAATGGCTAAATTGACTGTTAAAGATGTTGACTTGAAAGGGAAAAAAGTTCTCGTTCGTGTTGACTTCAACGTTCCTGTAAAAGACGGTGTGATCACTAATGATAACCGTATCACTGCTGCTCTTCCAACAATCAAGTATATCCTTGAACAAGGTGGGCGTGCAATCCTCTTCTCTCACCTTGGACGTGTAAAAGAAGAAGCTGATAAAGAAGGTAAATCACTTGCTCCTGTAGCTGCTGACTTGGCTGCTAAATTGGGTCAAGAAGTGAAATTTATCCCAGGTGTTACACGTGGTGCTGAATTGGAAGCAGCTGTTAACGCTCTTGAAGATGGACAAGTTCTCTTGGTTGAAAACACTCGTTTCGAAGATGTTGATGGCAAGAAAGAATCTAAAAACGATCCTGAACTTGGTAAATACTGGGCATCACTTGGGGATGGCATCTTCGTAAACGATGCATTCGGTACAGCTCACCGTGCACACGCATCAAACGTTGGTATTTCAGCAAACGTTGATAAAGCTGTTGCTGGTTTCCTTCTTGAAAACGAAATTGCTTACATCAAAGAAGCAGTTGAAACTCCAGAACGTCCATTCGTAGCAATCCTTGGTGGATCTAAAGTATCTGACAAGATTGGTGTTATCGAAAACCTTCTTGCTAAAGCTGATAAAGTCCTTATCGGTGGTGGTATGACTTACACATTCTATAAAGCACAAGGTATCGAAATTGGTAACTCACTTGTAGAAGAAGACAAACTTGATGTTGCTAAAGCTCTTCTTGAAAAATCAAATGGTAAATTGATATTGCCAGTTGACTCAAAAGAAGCTAATGCATTTGCTGACTACACTGAAGTGAAAGACACTGAAGGTGAAGCAGTAGATCCAGGATTCCTTGGACTTGATATCGGTCCTAAATCAATTGCTGAATTCGATAAAGCCTTGACTGGTGCGAAAACAGTTGTATGGAACGGTCCTATGGGTGTATTTGAAAACCCTGACTTCCAAGCTGGTACAATCGGTGTGATGGATGCTATTGTGAAACAACCAGGTGTTAAATCAATCATCGGTGGTGGTGACTCAGCTGCCGCAGCAATCAACCTTGGACGTGCAGATAAATTCTCATGGATCTCTACTGGTGGTGGTGCATCTATGGAACTCCTTGAAGGTAAAGAACTTCCAGGATTGGCTGCCCTTACTGATAAATAATCTAATTAGAATGAAAAGAGTTGGGTAACCAACTCTTTTTACGTTGTCATTTTAAAAATATTTAGTGAAGAATATGTAATCAAAATCATTTAGAATAGCCAAAAGTTTCATAATCATGTTAAAATAGTTGAATGGGATTGAAATTTGAACCGAAAAATTTAAATTTGGTATGCGTACACTGAAGACGGGGATTGCTGTCTTTCTAGTTTTAGGCTTGTTTTCTGCTTTAGGGTGGGAAGGGCTTCAGATTGGTTGTTTAACTGCTGTCTTCAGCCTTCGTGAAAACTTTGATAGAAGTATTCAATTTGGGAAGTCACGTATTTTTGCAAACACGGTTGGAGGTCTGCTATCTCTTTTATTTTATTTTGTGAATATGTTGTTTGATCATTCGGTTTGGGTGACATTGATATTGGTTCCAATTTTAACCATGTTAACTATTGTGATTAATGTGTCTTTCAATAATTCCTCTGGTGTTATTGGAGGAGTTGCGGCACTGCTAATTATTACCTTATCTATCCCACATAATGATACTTTTGTTTATGTTATTGCCCGGGTTTTTGAGACCTTTTGTGGTGTTTTTATTGCTATCCTCGTGAACTATGATTATAATTGGCTGATTAAATACCTAAAATAAGAATAATAGAGTTCTCAGGGGCTCTATTTTTCTGTTTTCAATGACAAAACTCCACAATTTAAGTAAATAAATGACGAAATGTTCGGGAATTACTCATTATGTTAGAAAAAGTAACATAAACGGTTGACATGTAGAAATATTCAGAATATAATTGTTAGGAAAGGAGGATAATCATGGCAAGAGAAAAAGAACTGAGACGTTCCTTGGCTGTTTTTCCGATTGGAACAGTTATGAAGTTGACAGATTTAACTGCTCGTCAAATTCGTTACTATGAAGATCAAGGGTTGATTCAACCTGAGCGTACAGCAGGAAATCGTCGTATGTACTCACTGAATGATATGGACCGTTTGTTGGAAATCAAAGATTTTTTAGATGATGGTTATAATATTGCAGCGATTAAACGTGAATACGAAGAACGTGAAGTTCGTGCACAACAAAAACAAGTGACCTTAACGGATGCAGATGTTCGACGTATTTTGCATGATGAACTCCTCCAGCAAGGCCGTTTTACGACCCCGTCACAACAATTTGGTAACTTGCGTATCTAATTACGCCTTGAACTTTTATTTTTGGTTTTTTATAAAGGAGACCCCTATTATGGCAATCACAGCAGCTGATATTCGTCGCGAAGTCAAAGAAAAGAATGTTACTTTCTTGCGTTTAATGTTCTCTGATATCCTTGGAGTTATGAAGAATGTTGAAATTCCTGCGACAGATGAACAGTTGGATAAGGTACTTTCAAATAAAGCAATGTTTGATGGTTCATCAATTGAGGGATTCGTTCGTATCAATGAATCTGATATGTATCTTTACCCAGATCTTGATACTTGGACAGTTTTCCCTTGGGGTGATGAAAATGGTGCAGTGGCAGGTCTTATTTGTGATATTTATACTTCTGCAGGAGAACCATTTGCAGGTGATCCACGTGGTAACTTGAAAAAGGCATTGCGTCATATGGAAGAAGTGGGTTACAAATCATTTAACCTTGGACCAGAACCAGAATTCTTCCTTTTCAAATTGGATGAACTAGGCAATCCTACACTTGAAGTAAACGATAAAGGTGGTTATTTCGACCTTGCTCCAACTGACCTTGCAGATAATACACGCCGTGAAATTGTTAACGTTTTGACAGAAATGGGCTTTGAAGTTGAAGCTTCTCACCATGAAGTAGCAGTTGGTCAACATGAAATTGATTTCAAATATGCTGATGTTTTGAAAGCATGTGATAATATTCAAATGTTTAAGCTAGTTGTTAAGACAATTGCTCGTAAACATGGTCTCTATGCTACATTTATGGCGAAACCTAAATACGGTATTGCTGGTAGTGGTATGCACTGTAATATGTCTCTCTTCACTGATGAAGGAAATGCTTTCTTCGATCCAGAAGATCCACGTGGTATGCAATTATCTCAAGATGCCTATTACTTCCTTGGTGGATTGATGAAACACGCCTATAACTATACTGCCATTATTAACCCAACGGTTAACTCTTATAAACGTTTGGTTCCAGGTTACGAAGCTCCTGTATATATTGCATGGGCAGGTAGCAACCGTTCACCATTAATCCGCGTTCCTGCTTCTCGTGGTATGGGTACACGTTTGGAATTGCGCTCAGTAGACCCAATGGCAAACCCATACTTGGCACTTGCTGTTCTTTTGGAAGCAGGTCTTGATGGTATTATTAACAAGATTGAAGCACCAGAGCCAGTTGAAACAAACATTTATTCAATGTCTCCTGAAGAACGTAAAGAAGCTGGTATCATTGATTTGCCATCAACACTTCGCAACGCTCTTAAAGCCTTGGAAACAGATGAAGTGGTTCGTCAAGCTTTGGGTAATCATATCTATACAAACTTCCTTGACGCGAAACGTATGGAATGGGCAAGTTACGCAACCTTCGTTTCACAATGGGAAATTGATAATTATTTGGATATTTACTAATAATATTTCTTTGAAAACCAGGTTTTCCTGGTTTTCTTTTTGATTAATTAAGTTCTTGGACAAATTACGTACTTTTAACAGACTTGTTTATTTTTGTTATATTTCTTTACTCTTCCTTAATCGCATTAAAATATGAGAGTGTTACACTTATTCCATATTAATCTTATTCAGGGGGAATTATGAAAACTACAAAAAAAGCTGCTTTGGCAGCAGCTTCAAGTGCATTATTACTAGGTCTTACAGTCGCACAGACAGCCAAGGCTGATGCTTATACAATTCAGAATGGAGATTCGTTCTTTGGAATTGCCAGTCAGTATGGGGTAGACCCGTATCAATTAGCAGCTGAGAACGGTATGACTATCTGGTCAACTATTGTTCCTGGTGAAACTCTGGACGTTTCTGGGGCAACTGCTACTGTAGCAGATACAGAGGCAACTGAAACTTCTTCAGAGGTTACGGCTTCTGATTCAGACGCTACCTGGAATCGTTATCCAGTTGGTCAATGTACATGGGGTGTTAAAGAAGTTGCTCCATGGGCAAGTAGCTGGTGGGGTAATGGTGGTGATTGGGCAGGAAGCGCTGCTAGCCAAGGTTATGCTGTAGGTTCGACACCTGCTGCTGGGTCAATTGTATGTTGGACTGATGGTGGCTATGGACACGTTGGATATGTCACACAAGTCGGTCAAGATGGACAAATTCAAATCTTGGAATCTAACTATAACAATCAGCAACACATCGATAACTATCGTGGTTGGTTTGACCCACAAAATTCAACAACACCAGGTTCAGTATCTTACATTTATCCAGGTGTATAAGAAGAAGCGCTCATTGCGGCGCTTTTTTACTTGAGAAGAGTTGTACACTGGGTGAAATTAGAGCCGAAAAAATATGGTAGCTTTGTCGCTACCATATTTTTTTATTTATCAGGAGTGAGAATCATTGGGATGATGATAGGCTCACGCTCTGTTTTTTCGTATAGGAATGGTCGTAACGCATTGACGATAGCTCCGTTAACGGATTGTATGCTAGCGTCCTTATTTTTAAGGGCGATACGAATAGCATTAAATAGAATACGTTGGCTTTCACGAATGAGATCGCCTGATTCACGCATGTAGATGAAACCACGGCTAAGGATGTCTGGACCAGCCAAAATCATTTTAGATTTGAAATCAACAGTTGCTACGGCAAGGACAACCCCATCTTCTGAAAGATCTCGGCGGTCACGTAGGACTGCAGCTCCAATATCACCGACACCATTACCATCTACATAGATGTCTTGGGCATTGAAGTGACCTGCACGACGAGCAGAGTCTTTAGTTAGGGCAAGAACATCACCGTTTTCCATGATAAAGATGTTATCTTTAGGAATATCACAGTCAATTGCAAGTCCTGCGTGGACTTTCTGCATACGGTATTCACCGTGAACAGGCATAAAGAATTTTGGTTTGATCAAACGAAGCATCAGTTTTTGCTCTTGTTGACCACCGTGTCCAGAGGTATGGATGTTGTTAATCTTACCATGTATGACATCTACACCAGCTTCTTGGATAGTATTAATCAAACGGTTAACGCTGGTTGTATTTCCTGGAATAGGGCTAGATGAGAAGATGACAGTATCACCGGGTTGTAGTGTCACTTGTCGGTGCATACCATTAGCGATACGTGCTAGGGCTGCCATAGGTTCTCCTTGAGAACCGGTACACATGATAAGAATCTCACTAGCATGATAATTCTTCATCTCACTAGGATCGATGATAGTTCCTTTTGGAACCTTGATATAACCTAGCTCTACACCATTAACAATGGCTTTTTCCATAGAGCGTCCAAAGACAACAATCTTACGACCGGTTTTTACAGCGGCCTCAGCAGCTTGTTGAAGACGGAAAATGTTAGAGGCAAATGAAGCGAAGATAATACGTCCATGAATGCCTTCAATGATTTTCATGATGGATTGGCCAACCACCTTCTCAGAATTAGTGAAAGTTGGTACTTCGGCATTGGTTGAGTCGGAGAGGAGGCAAAGGACGCCTTCTTCACCAAGAGCAGCCATGCGATGAAGGTCTGCTGGTTCACCAACTGGAGTGAAGTCGAACTTAAAGTCACCGGTACAAACGACTTTACCTTGAGGTGTATGGATGACAATTCCGAGCGGCTCTGGAATAGAGTGAGTCGTACGGAAGAAAGTTACGCTAAGATTTTTGAAAGTAAGCTCTGTATTAGCATTAATTTCATAGAGTTGTGCGTCACGAAGTAGTCCGTGTTCTTCCAATTTTCCTTTGATGAGGGCGAGGGCAAGCGGCCCTGCGTAGATTGGGATGTTTGCCTGCTTAAGAAGGAAGGGGATACCACCGATATGGTCTTCGTGACCGTGAGTAATGACAAGAGCCTTGACACGGTCAACGTTTTCAACGATGTAAGAATAGTCTGGGATGACATAGTCAATACCGAGAAGATCATCCTCAGGGAATTTAATACCTGCATCGACGATGATAATCTCATCTTGGTATTCAATACCGTAGGTGTTCTTACCGATTTCTCCCAAACCACCAATCGCATAAACCCCAACTTCTTCAGGTTTTAGATTGATTTTTGATGTCATGGTCTTAGAACTCCGTTACTTCAAACACGCCTGTTTCCTTTTCGTATTCAAGAGCTTTTTCTGAAAGAAGCTCGATGTATTCGATGTTGTAGGCGGTGTTATTTTCAATAATTTGACGAGCTTGGATACGGCCTGCAAGCTCATTTTCTGCATCAATATCTAAGTAGAGTGATTTTGTCTGTTCACGGCGTGGGTTACGCTCTTTAGTTTCTTGGTAAAAAACTTTATAAATCATGGTTTTCCTTTCTTTACAAAAGGCTCTGCCATTCTATAAAAAAACCGGTCAAGTCAATCATTCAGGGATTCACTTGACGTTATGATATTCACTTTTATGAGTAATAGCTAGTAGCCTTGATTCGTTTGCAATTACTATTATTGTACCATAAGATAGGGGCTAGATAAAGAAAATGGCGGAAAAAGTTGGAAAATGTTCGTTTATGGGAAGTAGAGACTTGTGTTATAATAGAGAAGCATAAAAGGAAGCAAGGAAAAAAGATGAAAATATTAGCATTTGATACTTCTAGTACGGCTTTGTCAGTAGCTTTGTTGGAAGATGAGAACCTAGTGGCAGAGTCAACTGTGACGGTAAAAAAGAACCACAGCATTAGTTTGATGCCGACTATTGATTTTTTGGTTGCTCAGGCAGGATGGCAGCCAGCTGATTTAGAACGTATAGTAGTTGCCCAGGGTCCTGGATCCTATACAGGGCTTCGTGTGGCTGTCGCAACTGCCAAGACTTTGGCCTATGCTCTTGGTATTGATTTGGTGGGAGTTTCAAGTCTACAGGCCCTGACGGACCTTACGGCTGATGGCATTGTGATTCCTATTATGGATGCCCGTCGTAACAATGTCTACGTTGGCTTTTATGAAAATGGTCAAGCCATCGTTTCTGACCATCATGCCGCTTTTGCAGATGTTTTAGAGCAGGCTAAAGCTTATGAGAAGGTAACATTTGTCGGTGAAGTGGCTAATTTTGTGGATCAGATTAAGGAAAATCTTCCAAATGCAACTGTTTTGTCAAGCCTTCCATCAGCTCAGTTAATTGGTCGTTTAGGTTTGTATTTGCCTTCTGTTGATGTGGATGCTTTTGTTCCACATTACTTGAAGCGGGTTGAGGCAGAGGAGAATTGGCTCAAGACGCATGAGGAGACTAATCGTGACAACTACATCAAGCGCGTCTAGATTGAGTAGCCAAGAGCAAGCTCAACTGATTTATCAGATTTTGTCGGATGTTTATGACAAGTCTCCTTGGACGATAGAACAAGTGGCAGCAGACTTGGCTTTAGATACTACGGAATATTTCTATGTGTATGATCAGGAAGAAGTTGTTGGTTTTTTAGCTCTTCAAAATTTGGTGGGTGAGCTTGAGGTGACCAATATCGCCGTTTTAAAAGCTTATCAAGGGCGTGGTTATGCTAGTCAGTTGATGAAGCATTTGGAAGATCGTAGTGAGCCAATCTTTCTTGAAGTTAGGGCTTCAAATCAAGTCGCTCAGGCACTTTATAGAAAATTTGGTTTTGAAAATCTAGGAATTCGAAAAAATTATTATCATGAGCCTCAAGAGGATGCGGTTATCATGAGGCGAGAGGAAGTCTAATGGCAGATAGATATATTTTGGCAGTGGAGAGCTCGTGTGACGAGACTTCAGTTGCCGTTTTGAAAAATGAAAAGGAACTTTTAAGTAATATTATTGCCAGTCAGGTGGAAAGCCATAAACGTTTTGGTGGTGTTGTTCCTGAGGTGGCTAGTCGTCACCATGTGGAAGTGGTGACGCTTTGCATCAAGGATGCCCTTTCAGAGGCGGGCATTAGTGCTAAACAACTAGATGCTGTAGCGGTAACCTATGGTCCAGGTTTGGTCGGGGCACTTTTAGTTGGCATGGCAGTGGCTAAGGCCTTTGCTTGGGCTCATGGTTTGCCTTTGATTCCAGTTAATCATATGGCTGGGCATCTGATGGCGGCGCGTGAGGTTCAAGAGTTAGAATATCCCCTCTTAGCACTTTTGGTGTCTGGGGGACATACAGAGTTGGTTTATGTGTCAGAACCAGGAAATTACAAGATTGTTGGTGAGACACGTGATGATGCAGTTGGTGAGGCCTATGACAAGGTCGGCCGTGTGATGGGCTTGACCTATCCAGCCGGACGTGAAATTGATGAATTGGCTCATAAAGGGAAAGATGTTTATGATTTTCCACGTGCTATGATTAAAGAAGAAAACTTGGAATTTTCATTTTCAGGTTTGAAGTCAGCCTTTATCAATTTACATCACAATGCAGAGCAAAAGGGAGACCTTCTAGTCAAAGAAGACCTTTGTGCTTCCTTCCAAGCAGCTGTTTTGGATATTCTACTAGCTAAGACCAAGAAAGCCTTGGAGCGTTATTCTGTCAAGACATTTGTTGTGGCTGGTGGCGTGGCAGCTAATCAGGGATTACGTGAACGTTTGGCTGAAGAAATCACAGATGTGGATGTAGTCATCCCACCTTTACGTCTCTGTGGTGATAATGCTGGCATGATTGCCTTAGCAGCAGCTATTGAATGTGATAAGAAACATTTTTCTGATTTGGACTTGAATGCTAAGCCAAGTCTAGCTTTTGCAGGATTTGAAGAATAAGAAGAACCTCTTACTAGTCTGGTAAGAGGTTCCTTTAGAAAGGATTGTGTGTGTCTGACTTTCGTTTGGGTGTGAAAGCCGCAGTACCCACAGCTCTAGGTTATGTGGCTATTGGCCTTGCCTTTGGTGTGGTAGCAGCGGCTTCGGGACTATCAGCTCTTGAAGTTGGTCTTATGTGTGCCTTGGTTTACGGTGGTTCGGCTCAATTTGCCATGTGTGCCTTAGTGGTTGCAGGGGCCAGCCTGGGTGAGTTAACCTTGACTGTTTTCTTGGTTAATTTGCGTAACATGTTGATGAGTTTACATGCAACGACGATTTTTACAAAAATAAGTCTCTGGAATCAGCTGGGAATTGGTAGTCTGATTACGGATGAAAGTTACGGAGTCTTGTTGGGAGAATATGTGCATCATAAAGATATTTCCGCTAACTGGATGCATGGTAACAATATTTTCAGTTATCTGGTTTGGATTGTATCATCAGTAATTGGTTGCTTGATTGGTTCAATGATTCCTAATCCTGAGCTTTTTGGCTTGGATTTTGCCTTAATTGCTATGTTTATCGGCTTGTTAAGTAGCCAGATTGATGCCTTGTTAGGGGAAGGCGTGCGTAAGCTACTCTTGATTCTACTATCTATTGCGGTGGCTTATCTGAGCTTTAGTATCATCTTGTCAGAATCTTTGGCAGTCCTAGTGGTAACTTTGATTGGATGTAGTGTGGGGGTGATGTGTGATGGCCGTCAATAAGTTTATTCTCATTGCTATTCTACTTGGGTTTGTGGTCAGCTGGGTTCCTCGTGTTCTTCCCTTTGTCTTGGTTAAATACAAGGGCTTACCAGATATTGTTGTTCGTTTTTTGCACTATCTGCCAGTTTCTATTCTCTTTGCCCTGATTCTCTCAAGCCTCATGACTGAGAAAATCGGTTACTTGCCGCAGTCTAAGTGGATGGAAATACTGGCTACGGTGCCAACGGTAATTGTAGCATTTAAGAGTAAGAATCTCCTCTATGCTGTGATCGTTGGTATTGTGTTCATGGCCCTGATTCGATTAGTATTTTAATAAATGAAAAGACTTGGAGTTGCTCTTAGTGAGTCGCTTTCCAAGTTTTTTTCTTTAGTTGCTGTTAAAAAAGGCTGAAATATCATCTTCGCTGAGACCAATCATTGGGTCAATAGTGGCCCAATTGTCTTCAGTTAAACGATAGTTTTCTACTATTTGCACAGGTTTGTTAACAGACTTATCCACAGCTTGTGAATAAGTGTTGATAAGAGTTGTATCTGTATTGACATCTTCTGAGAATCCTTTATTTTCAAGGGTTTCTGAGGGGTCAGCCTTTTTCGTTTTGTTTGATTGGAGGCGTCTTTTGCCTCGTTTTTAACAATCTTTTCGACAGACTTATCCACAGCTTGTGTATAAGTTTGTTCAAATCGTTGGATGAGGTAGGTATTGCGTTTGGCGCCTTCGTTGTGAACGGCATAATCGAAGGCTGCAATTTCCCCTAACATGACTAGCTTACTCTTGGCGCGTGTGATAGCGGTGTAGATGAGGTTACGCTGTAGCATACGTCCACTTTGGCGTGTGATGGGAAGGATAACGACAGGGAACTCACTTCCTTGGGATTTATGGATTGACATGGCATAGGCCAGGGTAATTTTATGCCACTCGTTGCGAGGATAGATAACCTCATTACCATCAAAGGACATGTAAATTTCGTCCTGCTTGCTTTCAGTGTATTTACCGGGAATCAGGTCGGTAATGATACCGATATCACCATTGAAGACATTGAGTTCTGTATCATTAACCAGATGGAGAATCTTGTCATTCTTACGGAAGAATATGTCATTAAAGGCAAATTGATTGGCCTTTTCTTGGGGGTTGAGTAGGTCCTGCATAATGGTATTGAGATTGTTGATACCAGCCTGTCCTCGGTACATGGGGGCTAGAATCTGCACATCCTGAGCAGCAATCCCGCTCTTTATAGCGGCTGAGACAATTTTAGGAACCATCTGTGGAATATGATTGGCATTGGCTTCAAAGTAAGAGCGATCTGCCTTTTTCTCTGTGAAATCAGCAGGTAGTTGGCCTTGACGCATTTGACTAGCCAAGGTAACGATGGTGGAATCTTCGGATTGCCTGAAAATTTTGGTCAGCGAAACCTTAGGAATCTCATTAATTTGTAAGAGATTAGCCAAGACCTGACCAGGGCCTACGGAAGGTAGCTGGTCTTGGTCACCCACAATGATAACCTGAGTAGAGTCCGCAATGCTCTCAAAGAGTTGATTGGCCAACCAAGTATCAACCATAGAGAACTCGTCAATAATAATCAAATCGCAATCAAGGTAGTCCTCTAAGGTCTTGAAATCATCCTCGCTATTGAGGCCTAAATGTCTATGGATAGTGGCGCTAGGAAGATTGGTTAGTTCCTTCATCCGACGCGCAGCCCGTCCCGTTGGTGCTGCTAAAATAATGGGTAAATCAGTTTTTTGAGATCTAAACCATGAAGGTCAGCATAGGTTTTAATAATTCCGTTGATGACAGTTGTTTTTCCTGTTCCAGGACCACCCGTCAGGATGAAGACCTTGCTTTGTAGTGCTTTAATAATGGCATCTTTCTGAACCTTGTCATAAGTAATACCAAGGTCCTCTTCCACTTCTTCAAGGCTTGCAAGGATTTTGTCTTCAGTACTGATGTTAGGCTGGTCTTTTATGATACGACTCAGGTGGGTATAAATGCCCTGTTCCGCAAAATATAGGGTATTATCAAAGATTTTAGTCTCTATATTTTGAACCTTGTCTTCTTGGATGAGGTTGGTTAATTGGTGAGCAACCAAGGCAGGGTCAAGCTCAATCTGGCGGGCACCCTCCAAAAGGGTAATCGTCCTTTCAAGCAAAGCCTTGGCTTCGATGTAGGTGTCCCCCTCTTCCATACAGGCCTCTAGCAGGCAATGTATTAGGGCGGCTCGTAGACGTTCAGGGGCATCGCTAGCAATCCCCAGACGTTCAGCCAACTGATCGGCCATTTTAAAGCCAATACCCTGAACTTCCTCTACTAAGAGATAGGGATGTTCTTCGATGAGGCTGAGCGATTCTTCCTTGTATTGATTGAAAATTTGTGAAGCAGCCTTTGGTGTCAGTCCATAGCTGGAAAGCTTGGACAAGATTTGCTCGGTTCCATAGTTGATTTTTAACTTTGCAACGAAGGCTTCTCGGTTAACCTTTGAAAGGTTAGGAATCTGTTCTAACTTGTTCGGGCCCTCGAGAATTTTGTCAATAGGATCTTCTCCATAAAGATCGACAATGCGCTCAGCTGTTTTCTTACCAATTCCCTTAAAATTGTCGCTAGAGAAATACTTGATAAGGCCACTGGCAGAAGGTTTTGAACGTTCGTAGCGAGTCATTTGTAGCTGTTCGCCATATTTTGGGTGGTTGGTTAGCTGCCCCCAGAAGGTATAATCTTCCCCCTCCATGACATCTCCCATGGTTCCCGTGACAATGATTTCAAAGTCTTCAAAGTCACTGTCAGTTTCGTCAATCTCTAAGAGTAGGATACGAAAGAAATTACTGGCATTTTCAAAAATGACACGTTGAATAGTTCCTGAAAAATAATATTCTTGCATGTGTGTTTTCCTAGATACATAATAAGGCTGGGTTTCCCCAACCTTATCTTATTTAGTGTGATTAGTTGTCCTCAACGCCACCGATTTTATTAAGTGGCCAGAAGCGGAATTTGACTTCTCCTACAAGAGCACTTTCATCAAAGTAACCAACTGCACGGCTATCTTTAGAAACGATACGGTTGTCTCCAAGTAGGAAATATTTGCCTTCTGGAACAGTAACCGTGAAGGTCGTATTGCCCTCAGCATTGACTGTGAAGGCCTTGGCATCCTTGGCTAACTGTTGGAAGTAATCGCGGTAGTCATATTCTTTTTGTAATTTGTCCTTAGCAAAGGCAGCCTGAAATTCCTTGAGATAATTCTCTTTAACTTCCTTGCCATTGACGGTAAGTTTATCATTTTGATAGGTAATGGTATCACCTGGCATCCCAATGACACGTTTTACAATTTGTTTGGTCTTACCTTCTTCAACTTCCTTGGCAACGACAATGTCAAAACGTTCAATAGACGTGTGCTTCAAAACGATAACACGCTGTCTATCTGCTAGGGTTGGATCCATTGAGTGGCCGTCAACTTGGACAGGGAGCCAGAGGAAAAGACGTGTCAAGAGGAAGAAGGTGATAAAGAGGATGAAAACTCCCCATTCACGAAGGAATTTGAGGAATAATTGGGTCCATTTGTTTTGCATAGTTAAGGCCTTTCAGGATTATTTTAAGCGTTGGTAGGCTTTTTTAGTATTGGCGAAATGATATTTAGCAGTTGCTTGGAGAGCCTGATCTCCATATGCTTGTAGGAGCTTGGCAGCGACCTGATCGGACTTGGTTCCTGCTCCCGAAGGCAGGGTATAGCCCACTTCTTGGCTGAGTTTATCCAGATTTTCCAGGAAGAGATTGCGAGCGATGATAGAACTTACCGCCACAGCTAGGTATTTGCCTTCAGCTTTCTCTTCTAAGGTGATGGGATTGTCAAAGCGATTGCGCTCCTTCTTAAGGTATTTTTGATAATTTTTCTCACTGGTAAAAGCATCGATGACAATCTTATCTGGTTTCGCTCCTGCTTGTAACAGTAGGAAAATAGCTTGATTGTGGAGGGCTACTTTGACTGATACAGCATTGTGTGCCTTGCCGTCTCCTACCACTTCATTGTACTTCTGGGGTGAAAGTAGTAGTGCCTTGTGAGGAATCTTCTCCTCCAAGAGCGGGGCAAGCTGACGAATCTTGCTATCATTGAGATTTTTAGAATCATCGACCCCCAAGGACTTCAATAAAGCATGGTCGGCTGGTGTCACTAGACTAGCTACGACCGCTAGTCCACCAAAATAGGAGCCATTTCCCACTTCGTCTGATCCAATTAGGGCTAGATTTTGCCCTTCAGGTGACTGCTTAGGCTCAGCTTGGTAGCCAAAACGGCTAGCTAGAACCTCTGGTTTAGCACCCTGGAAGGTTACCTTACCTGAAGTATAGGCAATAACACTTGTGCCATTGACCTTGGCTGAAAAACTAGCATAGGGATTGTTAGTCGCAGTCGCATAGCTTGCCAGGTCTTTCTGAAGTGTTGAAATCTGCTTTGCTGTCATTTTTAATACGATTGTGCCCATGGAATCTATTTTAGCACAAAAAAGGAGAATTGGCAGATATTTTACAGGGACTAAGTCTTGAAAAATGATTTTTCTGGGGAAGTGCAAAGTCTAAAATTTACGAAAGTTAAAATTTAGGATATAATGATTAAAAAGAGAATGCCGATTTTTGCCTTTTTTTCTAAATTGTAAAAGAGTGTCTGGCATTTGAGTATCAAATACGCCCCAAGGCAAGTGTATAAATCTTGTTCGGTAAGAAGGAAATCTACTACACTAATAAGTAAGGAGAAGCTGCGGTGGACAATCTATGACCACCATTAATTAGGCAGTTAATAAGCAAATGGCAAGTAAAAACCGTTACAAATTTCATTTTGGAGAGAAAAAACTGACGCTAACGACTGACAAGGATAATCTATTCATGGAAGAAGTAGAGCGTGTTGCTCATGAAAAATATAATATTATCAAGGAGCAGATGAAAAAGGCTGACAATGAAACCATCGCTATTTTAATGGCTATTAATTCATTGTCAACGCAATTAGAACGTGAAATCCAAGTGGAAGATATGGAAAAAGAGTTGGAAATCCTAAGAGCTAAGCAACTCGAACAACTAAAAGGCAAAGCAACGGCTAAGCGTAATGGGGATGACGCATGATTGGGCTTCTTGTCTTAGCCATTGTAGCTTGGAATTTTTACATTGGCTACCGTCGTGGTCTCTTTATGCAAGCCTATTATGTGGTTTCAGTCATTATCGCCATGGGTGTGGCTGCTTATTTTTATCAACCGCTAGGCGAGGCTATTAATCTTTGGGTACCTTATACCAATCCGACTAGGGATGCTAGCATAGCTTTCTTTACAGACCAGAATATTTTTTCACTTGACCGTGTCTACTATGCTGGTGTCGCTTATTTCGCCATCTACTGTGTGGCTTATTATGGTTTGCGTTTTCTTGGGATTTTCTTTCATTTTGTGAGAATTGAGCGACTTGACCAGAGACGTTACCAAGTGGTAGGTGGTGTCTTGGCTTCATTGGTGAGCCTTGTTCCCGTGACCATGTTAGGTAACATTCTTGCAACTGTGCCTATGAACAACATCCAAACACTCCTGTCATCAAGTTGGGTATTACGTTTTTTGATTAATTACTATTTTCCAGTGAGTCAAATCATCCAGCACTTGTGGACCAGTGTGATATAGAAAAAAGAAGTCTTCCTTGATTGAGGGAGCCTTTTTTTTGTTACTGGATTTGGAGCGTATGAAAAAGACTGGACATAGTGTCTCAGTCTTTCTTATATTGCTTACCCTAGAGTTGCAATGGTACATCCAGAACCACCGGCACTTTGTGGGGCATATTCAAAACTTTTAACATGGCGATGACGGCGGAGATATTTGGTAACAGCATCACGGATAACACCTGTACCAATACCGTGGATGATGTCCACCTGACTCATGTTATTAAGTAGGGCTTGGTCAATAAAGGCATCAAGCTCTTGCATAGCTTCTTCGTAACGTTTCCCACGAAGGTCTAGACGGGCACGAGGACCACCAGATGCCTTCTTGGCTTTTTTAACCACGTTAATCTGTTTCTTCTTAGGTTGTTGGGCTTCAGCTTGGGCACGAACCAGAGTGAATTCATCCGCTTTGAGTGTCATCTTGATGAGACCTACTTGAGCTTCCCAGTTACCATTTTTGGTCTGACTGGTAAGAGTACCACGTTGACCATAGGCGGTAACGATGATATCATCTCCAACACGAGGGGCACGCGCAGCCTTTTCTTTCTTAGCCTTACGAAGGACCTTATTCTTAGAGAGGTCCACTTGTGGGGCAAGTTTCTTGAGTTTTCCTTTGGCATCGATAACTTCATGAGGCTTGAGTTGACTCTTATCATGGAGATTTTTGAGAATACTATCGCTCTCAGCCAAAGCTGTATCAACCATATCCTGAATTTCTTTTTGAGCTTTTTCGAGTTCCTTGTCGTACTCATGGGAGAATTCATTATAGAGTTTCTTAACCGCACGGTTGAATTTAAGGTTCTCTTGCTCAACGTCCTTGATGTGTTCCAGACGTTTTTGTGTTTCCACAGTTTGGGCCTCAAGTTGCTCGATGATACGGTTGACATCACTATCAGTATCCGTGAGGTTTTCTGCCTCCTTGACAATAATCTCATTCAAACCGAGGCGTCGAGCAATTTCAAAGGCATTAGAACGACCAGGAACCCCTTGCATAAAACGATAGGTAGGACTTAAAGTCGCTGTGTCAAACTCCATGCTGGCATTTTCCACATGTTGCGTCTCAATCCCATAGGCCTTAAGCTCAGGATAGTGAGTAGTAGCCATGGTCTTAATCTGGCTCAAACGGAGGTGCTCTAGGATTGCCATGGCTAGACTAGCCCCTTCCTGAGGGTCGGTACCAGCCCCAAGCTCATCGACCAAGACCAGACTGTTACTGTTGGCAGCATTCAGAATCTCAACAATGTGGGTCATGTGACTAGAGAATGTTGACAAACTCTGTTCGATAGACTGTTCATCTCCGATATCCGCAAAAATCTCTTGGAAAATGGCGACACGGCTGCCCTTATCAGCTAAAATTGGTAGACCAGATTGAGCCATTAGTTGTGCTAGTCCTAGCGTTTTAAGCATGACCGTTTTACCACCAGTATTGGGACCTGTGATGACAATGGCCGTAAGGTCCTCATCAAAGTGCAAATCGTTGGCTACAGGATTGACCAAAAGAGGGTGACGAACGTTAAGTAGTTGTAGTGTTTGGTTGTCACTAATCTTTGGAATAACCGCTTTTTTATCATGGAGATAGAGGTATTTTCCTCGAATGAAATCCATGTGGCCCAAAATCCAAGCGTTGTTGGCGATAGCAGTCGCTTGTGGACGGAGTTGGTCAGACAGTTCATGCAGGATGCGGGCCATCTCGTGGCGTTCGTCTGCACGTAATTGTGTAATTTCTTCGTTAAGCTGGATAACGGCGCGTGGCTCGATATATACTGTGTTTCCAGAGCTTGAGATGTCATGCACAACTCCAGCAATACGGTTACGGTAGGTGTTTTTGACAGGAAGCACCGAACGACCGTTACGACTAGCAATCAAACTCTCAGCCAACATGTGGCCAGATTTCTTGAGAATGTCTTGCAAGGTCTGGCGAATGGCATCATCACAAGATTTAAGTTGGCGACGAATATTTTGCAACTCTGGGCTAGCAAAATGCTCAATAAAACCACCGTCATTGATGCTCTGAAGACTGCCTTGTAGACTTGGGAAGGCTTCAATCTTATCAAAAAGACGTTTAAGGGCGATGAGCTCTACATTTTCAAGGTCAGCGTAGAAACGACCTAGGTCAGCTGAAGCTTGTAGCACCCTCTTGATAGCAATGAGCTCCTGAATGTTGAGGTCAGCATCTAGCTCTAAGCGACGCAAGGGCTCAGAAATATCTCGCAAGCTACCAATGGCAAAGCTATGGTGCTCTACGAAAATCTCTGCCATTTCTTGAATTTCTGTAAATTGATTTTGAATTCTTTCTGGATTGGTCATAGGCACCAAGTTACGTAACTCCGCCTGAGCCTGTTCGGTCTGCAGGTATTCTGTGAACTGGTCCTTGACCTTGTTAAATTCTAATTGGTCTAAAATCTTTGTGTTCATAGCTTCTATTATAGCACATTTGCCTATGGGGCGTGGAGGTGGGAAATGCCTGAGGTCGTTTTATGGGCGGACTTTTGTCATCAGATGTTGACTAGCTATTTTTACAAAAGAGTCTCCCTAAAATAAGAGATTTTCAATTAAAACCAATGCTCTCATCTATGCTATAATAAACCTATGACTAATCAGAAAAAATTACTCCTAATTGACGGTTCATCCGTTGCCTTTCGTGCTTTTTTCGCACTTTATAATCAAATTGACCGTTTTCGTAACAATAATGGCCTTCATACCAATGCTATCTACGGTTTCCACCTTATGTTGGACAACCTGCTTGAGCGTATCCAACCGACTCATGTTTTGGTAGCCTTTGATGCTGGGAAAACAACTTTCCGTACAGAGATGTTTGCGGACTATAAGGCTGGTCGTGCCAAGACTCCAGAGGAATTCCGTGAGCAGTTCCCTTATATCCGTGAGATGTTGGCTGCACGTGGTATCGCCTATTATGATCTGGCTCAGTACGAGGCAGACGACATTATCGGTACCTTGGCTAAGATGGCTGAAAATACCAGTGAGGACTATCAAATTACTGTTGTCTCTGGGGATAAAGACTTGATTCAGCTGACTGATGAAAATACTGTCGTTGAGATTTCGAAGAAAGGTGTGGCTGAGTTTGAGGCCTTCACACCTGACTACCTCATGGAGAAAATGGGTATTACCCCTGCGCAATTCATCGACCTTAAGGCTCTCATGGGTGATAAGTCCGATAATATTCCAGGAGTTACTAAGATTGGTGAAAAGACTGGTCTCAAGCTCCTCTTGGAACACGGTTCCCTTGAAGGTATCTATGAGCATATTGATGAGATGAAGAAGTCCAAAATGAAGGAAAATCTCATCAATGATAAGGAACAGGCCTTCCTTTCTAAGACCTTGGCGACCATTGATACCCAGTCTCCTATTGAAATTGGCCTAGATGATACGGCCTTTACGGGACCTGACCTTGAAAAATTGGCAGCCTTTTATGACGAAATGGGCTTTGTTCAGTTCAAAAATGCCCTAGGTGGCGAGGCTGTGCCACAAGATTTTGATGTGGCCTACGCAGAGCCTAGTCAAGTGACAGAAGATCACTTTAGCTCTGAAGATTTCTTCTATTTTGAAATCCTTGGTGACAATTATCACACAGAACCTATCATCGGTTTTGCTTGGGGGAATGACAAGCAGATTTATGCGTCTACAGATACTGACCTACTCAAATCAGAGGCATTCCAGACAGCTCTTTCAAAAGCTGTTAATATCTACGATTTCAAGCGTAGTAAGGTGCTTTTGAGCCATTTAGGGATTGACTTGCCTACGGCTAATTTTGATGCACGTCTGGCCAAGTATCTGCTATCAACCGTTGAAGACAATGAATTGTCAACCATTGCCCGTCTCTATACGGACCTACCGTTGGAAACAGATGAAGTGGTCTATGGCAAGGGAGCTAAGCGTGCGGTTCCTGAAAAAGAGGTCTTGCTCAGCCATCTAGCTAAAAAAGTCAAGGTCCTTCAGGTTGCTAAACCGGTTATGCTTGAAAAATTGGCTGAACACGGTCAATCAGAGCTTCTCTTTGACATGGAGTTACCACTGGCAAATGTGCTAGCTAAGATGGAAATCGCTGGTATTAAGGTCAAGGGGCAAACCCTTAACGAGATGGCAGTGGAAAACCAAGTAGTCATCGATAAATTGACCCAAGAAATCTATGAGATGGCGGGCGAAGAGTTTAATATCAACTCGCCAAAACAGTTGGGTGTCATCCTCTTCGAAAAGATGGGACTACCTTTGGAATACACTAAGAAAACCAAGACCGGTTACTCGACAGCTGTTGATGTCCTTGAACGTTTGGCACCAATTGCTCCAATCGTAGCTAAGATTTTGGAGTACCGCCAAATCACTAAGCTTCAGTCTACCTATGTCTTGGGGCTTCAGGATTATATCCTTGAGGATGGCAAGATCCATACACGTTATGTGCAAGATCTAACTCAGACAGGTCGCCTCTCATCAGTGGATCCAAACTTGCAAAATATCCCTGTTCGCTTGGAGCAAGGTCGTCTCATCCGTAAGGCTTTTGTCCCATCGACTGAGGACGCAGTACTTTTAAGCTCGGATTACTCACAGATTGAGTTGCGCGTGCTTGCCCACATTTCGGGAGATGAGCATTTGATTGCAGCCTTTAAAGAGGGGGCAGATATCCATACCTCTACAGCTATGCGTGTCTTTGGTATTGAAAAGCCAGAGGATGTCACACCTAACGATCGTCGTAACGCCAAGGCTGTGAACTTTGGTATCGTTTATGGCATTTCTGACTTCGGCCTTTCTAACAACCTTGGCATTAGCCGTAAGAAGGCCAAGGAGTATATCGACACCTACTTTGAGCGTTATCCTGGTATCAAGGCCTATATGGATAATGTGGTTCGTGAGGCCAAGGATAAGGGTTATGTAGAAACCCTCTTCCATCGCCGTCGTGAGTTGCCAGATATCAATTCTCGTAACTTTAATGTTCGCAACTTCGCAGAGCGTACAGCCATCAACTCGCCTATTCAGGGAAGTGCTGCTGATATCCTCAAGATTGCTATGATTAACTTAGACAAGGCTTTGGTAGAAGGTGGGTATAAAACTAAAATGCTCCTCCAAGTGCACGATGAAATCGTCCTTGAGGTGCCAAACGATGAACTTGTAGCCATGAAAGCCTTGGTTAAAGAAACTATGGAAGCTGCAGTCGAACTCGCTGTCCCACTCATTGCAGATGAGAATGACGGCCGTACATGGTATGAGGCAAAGTAAAACATGAAAGAAAATTTTCCATTTACCTACTTTCTCTTGCGTTATATGTTGGGATTTCTAGCCGTTGTCCTAGCTATCGTAGCAGTATTGGTGATTATCACCTACTTTATGACTAAGTAGAATTAGAAAGATGAAAGTTGGACTGAGGTCCGGCTTTTTTTGATGCGTTTAAGTATTTTGTGTGAATATTATGAGCTTCTTTTCTAAAAGTTTTGAGTTACTTTATAAAATGATATTAAGTTTGTGTGTCGTATTTATGTATTTTGAACTAAAATGTGTTGATGGTATCTTTTATGAGGAGTATTTTTCAATATTTAGTGAAAAATATACCGTTATTTATAAAAATTTTATTTTTAAAAAGTAGAATTATTTGGATGCTTTTAAGAAAATTTAAATTAGAAATCATGATGAATGTGTGAAGATTTAGCTTTCTATACTCTCAAAATATTAAAGGAAAATAAAACGAACATACATTGACATTATCACTGGAATTGTAATGGTTTTACGATTTTTAAAATTGTGTAAAAACAATTATTTTTTAATTATCAATCTAATCTTAATAATAATAAAATGATAATACTAGTTCTATAATATCTTGAAAAATCTTATTTTAAAGGGGTTTAACAACTCGAAATAATGATTTAAATTTTCAAAAAATACTTGACACTCTTAAATTCCGGGAGTAAAATTCTAACATAAAGTTAAAAGGAGAGAAAATTATGAAAAAGAAGCAACTTTTTTCTTTGCGTAAAAAGAAAATTGGATTGTGCTCTGTTATTTTAGGAATGGCTATTATTGGAGGAACTCCATTGGTAGTACATGCGGATAGCGTAGATACAACAACGAACCCAGTTACAGAGCTTGTAGCTACAAGTGGAGGAGATAATACATCAACTCCTGCTGAGGCTAATACAGCTGTGACAACAGCTAGTGCACCAGCTGTTGAATCTGTTACAACATCGACAACTACTACAACAGATTCTAAGCAATCATCAGACGTTGTTTTTCTAGGAGTTGATACGAATAGCAAAACAAGTACAGAAACTGTTAAAGCAACTACGGAATATCGATTGGATGAAAATCTTGATGCTGGAGTGACTAAAGTAGTTTCAGAAGCTAAAGATGGTCAAACGACGACAACAGAAAAAACAGAAGTTAAACAAACAGACTTCGACACTCTTATTGACCCAAGAGTTAAAGATGACACTAACCGTTATGTGACTGAGAAGTTTTATCATATTGATAACAGTAAAGAAGTCCCAAGTGATCGTATCGTTATTGATAAGATTTACTTGGATCTCACTCCTGAGGTGGAGAAAATCGATTTTAGGAATTCAGCGAAATCCCCTCGTGAATTAGCATCAACAGGGTATGCTTTTGTCGTATCAAAGGAAACGAATAAGTTTATACCACAGGAGTATTATAAACCAACGAAATTTCATCCTGGCATAGTTGACTATGATGCGACGGACGAAATGAAATATTTCAATACTGTTGCTGGTAAAATTTATAATATTTCTAGTGGTTCATACCTTTCAAAAATTTTACCACTTCAAAGTAGCGACTCTGACGATATTAAACGTTATTTTTCTGGTCAGTACATCACTGACGGTATGTATGCGGATGCCAAAGCAGCCTTTATGCGTGCTCAAGATGTGGCAAATCGTATTAAAAAAAATGATCAAGAGCAAGGTAGTAATTTATGGGATGATGGGGCAGAAAAAAACTATCAATTTGTTCAAAATGCATTTGATACCATAACACAACGCTATAACAATAGTAGAGGTTATTACGGAACTAAAATTGACTACACAACTGCTCCAACTATGACCGCTGAAGAACGTGAAGAGTTTGAAACAAATCTAAAAAAATTACCACTTGCGATTCGTCAAAATATTTTGAAATTGATTGTAACAGATAATCAATTAGAGAAAACATATAAAGGTACTCCAGCTGGGGCAACGGCCTTTGGGAATACAAAGCATATTATACTAAAAAATTACCGTAAGTTAACTGACCCTATTTATGTAGTAGAAGAAGTGGACGGTAAAGAATTAGCTGTTGAAAAAACAAATGTATCGGTTACTCAACCTAGAGTAATGTTTTCTAATGTATTACATGAATTATCTCATATAATTGACTTTTCTAGCGGATATCAATTACTTGGACTTAGCGATAAAAACCTTGTTGGTTTTTCTGATAGTGATGAATTTAAAGCAATCTATAATACCTACTTTAAAGATAAAGTTGTTGAGGAGTACACAAGGGATAATAATATGGAAGCATTCGCAGATTCTTTAGGAGAGTACATTAAACTAAGAATTTTTGGTATCCAACCTAAACGCTATATTAATCGTCCTGATAAAGATGGAAAAATCCATACGATTAAGTTAATTAAGGGAGATTTTTTATACGACAGCCCGGAAGCATATAGCCCAGTACTCACTGCAGAAGCTGAGACAGGTTACTATTCTAAGTTATACGCTAAGCTTTTCGAAGACCCAGCTGTAGTTACAATGAAAAACAGCAAGACTGTCACTAAAACCGATGTTCAAAATGGTCTTGTGGTTTATGGTGCTAAACCTACTGAAAAAACAATAACAACACCATTTAAAGTTATCTATAAGTCAGATGACAGCAAGGACTTTGGTTATATTGCTGAAGTTGGTGGTAAGAATGGTGAAAAGGTTATCCGCACAAGCTACGTTTTGAAAGATAATAAACCTGAAGCAGTTGAAAAAGTCTTATCTGATATTGCTGCTGTTGATAAAGTAGTGACTAAAGGAACTAAGACAAAAACTGCTATTACTGATGTGATTCCTACTGCTATCAAGTATGTTCAAGATGCAACTCTTGATAAAGGTGTAGAAAAAGCAGACGACAAACATGTTGGTTCACGAGGTTACACAACAGTAACGACTACGTATAAGTTAGATCCTGTAACAGGGGAAATCACATCAAGTGAAACTAAAGTTGTTACACCTATGGTTGAAAAGGTTGTTTATGTTGGAACTAAGGTTACCAAAGTAGATGCTCCTAAACAAGTAGAGCAACCAGCTAAAAAACCTGAATTGAAGCCAGAAATCCAGTCTGAGCAACAACATCACCCAGCTGTGAAACCAGTAGTAGCAACTAAACCACAAGTAGCTATTAGCCAAAAAACACCAAAAGTTGAGAAAGCTCATGTAGTATCAGCTAAGTTAGAACAAGTCTCTACTAATCAAGACGCTACCGTGGAAGCTACACAAGCAGTGGTAAATCGCCGTGGTGCAACAGACTACCAAGCATCTCTACCACAAACAGGTGAAGCAGATACAGCTGTTTACGTCTTAGCAGGTTTGGGGATGGTTGGACTTGCGGGAGTAGCTACTCGTAGGCGTCATGTATAGTATCTTGTAAGAGCTGAATAATCTCATCAATTTGATGAGATTATTTAGTCTAGTGTTAAAAGAGCTTTATGATACTAAATATATACATAAGTAATTAGGAGGGGAGCAATGGCACGATATTTAGTGGGTACAGGTAGCAATTGTTGGAATTTTACTGATGCCTACAATGCTGCTAAAAATGGTGATATCATTGAGTTTGATAAAGGATATACATATGAGCTTCCATCTTTCAGTGTACAGGTAATTGAAAAGGACCTACACTTTGTTGGACACGTGGAAAAGAAAGCAGGTAACAGTACTTTTCATAATGTTCTTAACGCATATTTTGATGTGACAAATGGAGCGAAGGTGACCTTTGAAAATCTATGGTTTAAAACGAGTGATAATAGAGTTGCTCTTTCTGTAACAAATGGGGCAGATGTTTTTTGTACGAATATTTATTTTGAAGAGCAAATTTTAAACAATGAGAAGTTCTTACTTTATGCAAGCAATAACGCTAAGCTTCATCTGAATGAAGTAGGGATGAAGGTGGTTAATGGCTCAACTACGACAGTTGGTGTTTTTTCCTCAGAGTTAATCATTGAAAATTCTAGAATTTTGGGTCAATTAGATTTAGAGCAAGGGTCTAGAATGATGATGAACAGTGTTCACTTGGAGCATTATACTAAAAATGCAATTTGTGCTACTGACTCTAGAATAACGGTAAAAAGCTCAACAATTAAAGGTGGAAATACTCAAAATAATCTTCCTTTGATTTGGTTAGAAAATGTTGTCTGGGCTTCTGAGTCGACATCAATGGTACAACCAAACTATATAAATTCAATTAACTTGTCTGAAAATGTATTATTTTCGTCTCAAAATGACAGAATTACGTCAATAAATACTTATTCAAGTCAAGTGTACTTAGAGCAAACAACAATTACTGATATTATACTCTTAAACGAAAAATCTTTTGGTGTTTTTAGAGGTGAGATTAATTTTCTTGGAAATAACAGCGAAAAGATAGATTTAGAATTAAATGATAACAGTGCAATCTTTGCCGATTGTTTAGTCCTTCATCGTAGTGTTGAGCCTAACTGTCGTGTGTCGAGTTCTTCCTATCTTCAAATAAAAAATCTGAGCTATCCCGAAGGAGATATCGCAGATTTAAATTATGAGATTTCCGATGATAGTAAGTATGTTTTAGAAACTTCCGAAGTACAGATTCAACCGAAAGAAAATGAAAATAATGCTCTTGAGGAACTAAATAATCTTGTTGGTCTTGATAAGGTTAAGCAAGAGATTAAAAAGATGGTTCGTATGGTTGACTTCAACAAAAAGCGTATTGAAAAGGGATTACCGCCTGAAAAGCAGACACTTCATTCTGTTTTTATGGGAAATCCAGGTACAGGTAAGACTACAGTAGCTCGTTTGTTAGGTGAGGTTCTCTATCAAAATGGAGTATTGTCAGGCGATTCTTTCCGATTTGTTGAAGCGACAGAATCTGATTTGATTTCGTCTAATGTGGGCGGTACTGCTGAACAAACTCAACGTTTATTAGAAAAGGCTAAAGGTGGCATCTTATTTATTGATGAAGCTTATACTCTGCATAAGAAACAAGGCGTAGATCATGGTATTGAAGCAATTAACACCATCTTGAAATATATGGAAGATAATCGTGATGATATAATGATTATCTTTGCGGGTTACACGAAAGAAATGGAGCAATTCCTTCAAACTAATCCAGGTCTAAAGTCGCGTGTTCCAAATACCTTTATATTTGAAGATTATAGTGATGATGAAATTGTCCAACTAGGTAAGTCATTCCTTGCTAAAGGAGGTTATAAACTAGAAAATTCAGATTATTATGCTCAACATGTTAAACGTGCTTATGATGTATCGCTTGATAAGAGCAATGGTAGATGGATTCGTAACTTAAATGAGAAATTAGTTAAAACGTTTGCTGCCCGCGTCAATGAGCAAGATTCAGAAGATATTGAGACAATCATGAATGTGGATATCGATGCAGTCTTTGAAGAAGATAAATATAAAGAAGGTGTAGATGGACAAGAAGATGCCATGGTCACTTTGGATAATTTGATTGGTATTTCTAAAGTCAAAGAACAGGTCAAACAGTTTATTGACATGGCAGAGTTTAATAAAAAACGTGCAGAGCAAGGTGGTACTGTAGATGATACAACGCTACATTCTCTATTCTTGGGAAATCCAGGTACAGGCAAGACAACGGTCGCTCGTATTGTAGGTAGTATTCTCTACCAAAAAGGTGTAATAAGTCAGAACAAGTTTATCGAGGTTTCTCGAAGCGAT
>NZ_CM002130.1:2072962-2139459 GCF_000448605.1 Streptococcus sp. HSISS3 | reverse complement strand
CCGCGTCAATGAGCAAGATTCAGAAGATATTGAGACAATCATGAATGTGGATATCGATGCAGTCTTTGAAGAAGATAAATATAAAGAAGGTGTAGATGGACAAGAAGATGCCATGGTCACTTTGGATAATTTGATTGGTATTTCTAAAGTCAAAGAACAGGTCAAACAGTTTATTGACATGGCAGAGTTTAATAAAAAACGTGCAGAGCAAGGTGGTACTGTAGATGATACAACGCTACATTCTCTATTCTTGGGAAATCCAGGTACAGGCAAGACAACGGTCGCTCGTATTGTAGGTAGTATTCTCTACCAAAAAGGTGTAATAAGTCAGAACAAGTTTATCGAGGTTTCTCGAAGCGATTTGGTGGGCGGTTACATTGGTCATACAGCAATCAAGACTAAGGAAGTCTTGGAAAGTGCGTTAGGTGGAGTTTTGTTTATTGATGAAGCTTATACACTTAGCTCAGGTGGTGCAAACGATTTTGGTAAAGAAGCCATTGCTTAGTGCAATTACTATTGCCGTCGCAGGTACAATAACACCTGATCTTAATTGGTGGCAAGGTGTTTTGATGGCAACTCTCTTTGTTGCTCCTAATTTATTGGCAATCTGTTATTTTGGTGGTTTAATGGGGTATTTCCCAAGAATTGAAGAACTAATAAAAGAACATGGTTGGTTCATTGCAGTCTCTGCGTGGCTAATTGCTAGTATTATCATTAGTGCTCTTATTTTACTAGTAGTAGTTGTTGTTTTCCTATTCGTTGTTTTTAAAGTTTTGGCTAGTGATTCATCAAATAAGTAAGTTATAGTTATGAATATTTGAAAAAGAATAGAAATTAAATAAAAAGACTTAAACATTAATTTTGTGTAAGAAGGAGAGTAATTAAGAACAATGAAAAAACTATTTTTAGGTTTGCTATTTTTAACCATGAGTGTGGTCTTGGTGGCATGTAGCTCCGGTCCTAAAGGAACCTATAAAGGAAAGTTGATGGGTTCTGATGTAACCCTCAAAGTTGATGGTAAAAAAGGAACCATGACGGGTGAATCTAGTTGGTTGGGAGAGACTAAAGAAGAACTTACAATTAATGCTAAAGAGAAAAAAATGAAGTCTGATACTGGTGCAACCTATAACTATACTCAAGATGGAGATACTTTAGCTATTTCTGGTGGTGGTGTGACGATTAAGTTTACCAAAGAAAAATAAATAGACTTATGCAAAAACGACTTAACGCTAAAAATAACGTTAGGTCGTTTCTTATGAAAGGATAGTTATGAAAAAGAAATTAACAGGATTTGCGCTTCTGTCAAGTTTATTCTTGCTGACGGCTTGTAACGCAACAAATACGGGTGGTTCAGGCTCGAAAGACAGTACTGCTAAGTCTGAACAAGTAAGTGGCGATTCGTCCGAAACCGAGGAAGTGAGCTACGATGATCTCTATGCTTCAGTCTTGGATCTCTACCGCCCGATTGCTCTGAACGGCGATACATCAGCTGTTCCAAGCAACCTCTCAACTGAGGAAGCTTATTCAACTAATACGATTTTTGAAGCCAATAGAGTGGGTGAAAAAGTCCAATATAGCTATGTAGACATCAACGATGATGGCTCAGCCGAGCTTTTGATTGGTACTCCTGATAGTGTTCATGCGCTATATTATCTTGATAATGATGATAAGCCTGTATTTGCCATAAGTGCTGGAACTTTTGCTCAGAGCGGTTACTTGAACACATTGCATTTTTATAAAAATGGGATTATTTATTCTCAGTTATTTCATAGAATGAAGCCTGAAGCAAAGGCTGAGACCTATGAAATCAAGGATGGAGTCTTTAACCAACTTCAATCGGTTGATTTCAGTATGTCTGAGACAACTGATGGTGCCAGTAAGGTTGGCTTAGGTAACGAACAGACTTTGGATTTATCTTCCGAAGATTGGTATGACTTTGACGACTCAAGTAGCGACGAGACAAAAGATAGTAGTAGCGACAGTAAGTCTAACAAAGAGACTGGTATGGACATCAATGCTATTCAGAATGGTGATTTCTCAAGTATCGCTGGAACTTGGAAGAATGGCAAAGGCTATACAATGACCTTTGATAAGAATGGGTTAGTGAGTGATACTGAGAAGGTAGCAATTGAATATGGTAAAATTACTGATGGCTACCTTAAATCGAGTACAGGTCCGAAATCTGGTGTTGGAGTTGGCGGAGGAGCAATAGCATTCTTACCAAAAGGAGTGTCTTTGACTGGTTCTGTAACATCATCACCAAATGAGAAAGCTGATGACCAATCTGATAAGACCAAGGAGCGTCTTTGGGTAGGGCAGTCACTTTATGGCACCACTGACGACAGTTACTTCTTCTACAAAGTAGACTAAAAATTCACAAGCTGAAATTTAATCGTTTCGGCTTTTTTGTTTTCTCCATAGTGACATTTATGTCACTATTTTTTATTGGCTATCTTACCTATAATAAAAGCATAACTGAGGACAGCGACAGGAGTTCTTAATCAAAAGGAGCGTCGTATGATGATTGCAATTTTGATGTCAAAAAATGTGACTTATTTGGACTTGTTTGATATTTTTTCGGGAGTAGTTCTTTCAAAAGTATACCTTGCCTTGCGTGGTCGTAAGCACGCTAAACTTGACGCATAAGAAAAAGGGTAGCACTCAATGCTATCCTTTTTTGCTGTCTTCATAAGTTTTAATCATTTTCTTTTGTGGAGTGGCCATTGGGAACTGGTCGAAGTCCTCAGCTGCTACCCAGCATAGCTCCTTATCGGTAATGAGTTTATCGTCTTTAACACTACCTTCCACCATCTCGATGGTCCATTTTTGGTGGCTGAAGGTATGTTTTACAGGTGTAAAACCATTATCTGTCCAGTCTGGTTTGAGGGCGTAATTTTCCTCGAAAATAGCTTTTTGTGAAACGGTTTCGAGGACATAATTATCGTTTTCAAAAAGACTGAGTTGTTGGCCAATAAAGTCCGTCTCCATGATAGGGAAGGACCAGAAACCACCTAGTAGGCGCCCCTCGATATTTTTTTCGAGCAGAAATTCACCCTTCATATTTCTGATAACAAAAGCCTGAATTTGCATTGGCTTGGGCTTTTTCTTAGGTAATTTGATGGGGTATTTGTCATAGGTTCCGTTGAGATAGGCTGCACAGAAAAAGCGAATAGGGCTTTCGTCTGGTCTTGGATTTTTGGCAGATTCAATATCGGTCCCGAGGTCCATAAGGGCCTGATTAAAGTCGCCGGGTCGGTTAGGATCAATTAGAATCTCCATGATTGCTTGGAAAATTTTACGATTTTTGGGGTCTCCGATATCGTAGTTAACCTCAAAGAGACGGGCCATAACCCGCATAACATTACCATCAACAGCGGGCTCTGGGAGTCCAAAAGCGATGCTAGAAATAGCACCAGCAGTATAGGGTCCGATGCCCTTGAGTTTGGCAATGTTTTCATATGTATCTGGAAACTGACCATCAAAGTCATCCATGATTTGCTGGGCAGCCTTTTGCATGTTTCGGACACGTGAATAGTAACCCAATCCTTCCCAGGCCTTGAGGAGTTTTTCTTCTGGAGCTTCAGCCAGATCCCTAACGGAAGGGAACCAGTCTAAGAAGCGCTCGTAATAAGGAATGACAGTCTGTACCTGGGTTTGTTGTAGCATGATTTCACTGACCCAGATATAATAAGGATTTTTGGTCCTACGCCAAGGTAAATCACGTTTTTCACGATCGTACCAGTCGAGGAGCGTGCGACGGAAGGAAGCAATCTTCTCAGCATCCCACATGATGATGCCGTAATCTTTTAAATCTAACATGTCTCTATTGTAGCAAAGAAATCTTTTTTCAAAAAATCTTGCGTTTTCGAGTTAAAAGATTGACAAAAGTAAGCGTTTACATTATAATAAAACTGTAAAGAAGATAAGGATTCATCAAGGAGGTAGTAGCCATGGTGACGATCAATATTTCAAGGTATAAAAATGGAGACTGAGCTCTCTAATAAAACAGTAGGCAAAACAAAAACTTTACAATTGGTCTCTAAGGAGTGTAGCAGTATGACAGTAGGGCGTTACAAGAACGGAGATTAAGAGAGTCGCATAAAATAGCTACAAGGGAGTGATACCACCAGAAATCGCAAGCTAAATTTTAAAAGATTAACGTCAAAAAGTGAGGTAAAGCTCATGAGAAATGTTAGTAGATATAAAAATGGAGATACTTAAGTTGTTGTTTAAGATGGCTTAAGAAGTGATATCCATGCGAGTAGAATAATTTATCGGAAGCATTTAATACTTAAATCTTGTTACAAAGTACCGAGGTGACGCTTATGTTGATGTTTGATGTGAGTCGTTATAAGAACGGCGATAAATAAGTCTCATTGAGTGGTCAATAGGAAGATGGGTCCCAGATGATAAGAATCAGAGGTGATTGCTATGATGATGAATCTAGGACGTTATAAAAATGGAGACTCTTCAGGTTATTGCACAAAATAGCTTAAGGAGTGATACCAATGTAATAGAAAATCGTGACTTAGTTACAATTCTTTTTAAGTTAATGGAGGTAATCTATGATTGCTAGATTGAAAAATGGTGACACACAGTGACACCTCCTTATGAAAAAATATTTTTACAAAAATTCTAAAAGGAATAGTCTGATGACAATAGAAGATTCTTAAAAAGCTCATTCTAGCGTGTAAGGATGAGCTTTTTGTTAGCTCTCATTTCAGTTTTTTATGACGCTTGTTGGAAGTTTTTAACGTTATTTGAGGTGCCATACGATAGAAAGGTAAGGGGGCTGTGTTCCTACTCTCTTGGTGATTTTAGTTTCTCCCAAAAAAGGACACATACTACTTACTCTTTTTTCCTTGCATTATCCTTTAATCTTTGGTAGAATTATATCCTGTGAGTGCACCTCACTTACTCGTGGCGAAAGACCATGAGTCATTAGACCAAAAGAGGAGGAAAATATCAATGGCTAAATACGAAATTCTTTATATCATTCGTCCAAACATTGAAGAAGAAGCTAAAAACGCTTTGGTAGCACGTTTCGATTCTATCTTGACTGACAACGGTGCAACTGTTGTTGAATCAAAAGATTGGGAAAAACGTCGTCTTGCATACGAAATCCAAGATTTCCGTGAAGGACTTTACCACGTTGTTAACGTTGAATCTGATAACGATTTTGCTCTTAATGAGTTTGACCGTCTTTCAAAAATCAACGGTGACATTCTTCGTCACATGATCGTTAAACTTGACGCTTAAGAAGGTAGATGAAGGTAGATTATGATTAATAATGTCGTACTCGTTGGTCGCATGACCCGTGATGCGGAACTTCGTTATACACCAAGTAATGTTGCAGTAGCAACTTTTAGCCTTGCAGTTAACCGTAACTTCAAGGGTGCTAATGGTGAACGTGAAACAGACTTTATTAACTGTGTTATCTGGCGCCAGCAAGCTGAAAATTTGGCTAACTGGGCTAAGAAAGGCGCATTGATTGGCATTACAGGTCGTATTCAGACTCGTAACTATGAAAATCAACAAGGTCAACGTGTTTACGTAACAGAAGTAGTCGCTGACAATTTCCAAATGTTGGAAAGCCGTGCGACACGTGAAGGTCACAGTGGTGGTTCATACAACGCTGGAGGGTTTGATAATTCAAACTCATTCGGTGGTGAAGCTTCAGCTGGTGGTTCATTTGGTGGATCACAACCTGCACAATCTACACCAAACTTCGGTCGTGATGAAAGTCCATTTGGAAACTCAAATCCTATGGATATTTCAGATGACGATCTTCCATTCTAAGGATGGACAAAACGAATTAAATATATAAAGGAGAAATAAACATGGCTCAACAACGTCGTGGCGGATTCAAACGCCGTAAAAAAGTTGATTACATCGCAGCTAACAAAATCGAATATGTTGATTACAAAGATACTGAGCTTCTTAGCCGTTTCGTTTCAGAACGTGGTAAAATTCTTCCACGTCGTGTAACAGGAACTTCAGCTAAAAACCAACGTAAAGTAACAACAGCGATTAAACGCGCTCGTGTTATGGCACTTATGCCTTTCGTAAACGAAGACTAAACATAATGCTCTCGCTTGAGAGCATTTTTTTATGGCTGAATTTAGGTAATCACCTCATGATTTCGAGATGTTATGGCTCGAAAAGTTTCATTTTATTCAATTTTTAAGCCTTCTTAGCTGTATGGAAATAAAGAAAAACCAACTGGTCTTTTCAATTACTCTTGAAAAGCTAGTTGGTTGTTTTTGGGTATGAGGATAGAGTCTTTTAAGAAATCATCGAATTTCTGGTCGTTAACGAGGATATCAAGGTTATCTTTGAAGACCTTGAAACGGTTAGACAACCAGTGTGTTTTGATGTCTGCCCAGGTGTTGAAGCGACTCCAGCGGTAAGGAAGTGTGGGATCTTGTTTTTCAAAGACATAAACGCTACCGTCTTTCTCATAAGCTATAGCAGTATAGATATTGCTAACATTATCGGAGCTATTTTGAAAGACTGATAGGAGTTTAACTTTTTCTGGAAACTTGAGTCCAGCTTTTTTCCAGGCTTTGAGGAGTTCATCTGTAGATTGGTAGTTGGGGTTATCCCCAAATAGGAGACTATAGAGGGCTTGGTCCTTGGCAGTTAACTCCTTGTGGTGAGATTTTAAATTCAGGTACTCATTTTGCAGGGGGAGATCTCGTTTAGTAAGATCGCTTGAGCTAGTCAGGAGGCTATGGAGGAGAAGAAAGGATGCTTGTCGGTAGTTTAAGTCATCGGTGAAGTGAGACTTATTATCTTCAACTATTTTCTCATCTAGGGAGGTGACAAACTGATTCTTATCCTTGCCAATTTTACTTTGCGTCCATTTTTTGACAACTGGTTGAATGCCTGTGTTTTCCTGGTTGTAGTGGCTGATATAAGGTTCTAGAGTATCCCAGTTTTTTGTGGGAATACCTTTGCTTCTTAAGTCTTTGGCTAGTTGCTTTTCCTGAGATGAAGTAGTTACGTTATTGAAGCTATAGTAAGCTTGATAGTTTTTTAGAGTAGTCTTATGCTTGTGGCTGCAAGCCATCAGTAATAGGCAACAAGCGATGATAAGTAGGGGGAATTTGATACGCATTTATTGGGGTTCTTTCTTTTGTCTGTTAGCTTTAATATTTTAGTATAGAAGAGCCAACTGTGTCAAGATTTCTGGTACAAAAAGACACCCCTCAGGGTGCTTAAATACTGCTTAAGATGCAGGTGCGTAAGTGCTTTGTACGTTGTAGCGACGTTTGAAGAAATATTTAGCAACACCCGCGACAATACCAATGATGAGAACGACAATTGGTGACAGTCCTGGATTGAGATAGCTAGGAAGAAGTGCCGTAAGGCTGAAGAGAGCAAACCATGCGATGAAAGAAAGTGTGATGATGGTCATGCTGAACCACCATTTTGGACGTTCTTCTTTTGGTTTGTTACTGTGGCGGTAAATATAGTGGTAAGGGGTATACATAGCAAGACCACCAATGAATGATACGGATAGAAGAGTTGTGAGGCCGTAGCTTGTTTGCGTACCAGAAAAACCAAAGACTGCATTCATGATGGCAACAATGGCGAGAAGGAAAAGTGAGGTATCAAGCCACATCTTCCAAGGTGTTTTGTCTGTTTCTGGGACTTCTTTGCTGGTCTTGTCTGAGTTAGGTTGTGGATGTTTTTCAGGAGAGAAACTAGCTGCCCAGACCGTTGGAGCACCAAGGAGACTGCGTCCTGTGATTCCTTTTTTCTGATTTTCAAGGAGTTCAGGAATGACATTGCCAAGGATGTCTTTGATTTCTTGGTCTGACTTACCGTCTTTGATAAGCTGATTGGTTGCGATGTGGATGAATTCTTGGTTTTTCTTGGTGAGTTTTTGGATGTCCATGAGATGACCTTTCGATAAATAGTATTAATTTTTAGTTTAGCAGTTTAGGGAAAAGAAGAGGTTCTATGTTAGAACCATTTTTTCCTGATAAAGTAGATAACAACGCAGGATGACCCGAGGGCTGCCATGAAGAAGATGACCCAAAAGGCGTTATCTAAATCGTTTAGGGGCATAGAATTGTTTTTAAAGTTCATACCGTAAGCGGAGAAGATAACGGTTGGGATGTCCAGAGCCATAGTCATAAGAGCCAGTGTTTTCATGATAGTGTTCTGGTTATTACCGATGATAGAGGCAGACGTTTCAGCCATGGCGTTCAAGACATTTTCATAGATGCCTGCCATCTCAATGGCCTGTTGGGTTTCGACCAAGGTGTCTTCCAAGAGGTCTTCGTCTTCGATGTATTTTTTCAAGCTAGAGGCGTTACCTGTTAGCTTTTTGACAATTCGTTCATTCATCTTAAGTGAGGCTTTTAGATAGACAATGGATTTTTCCAATTCCATCATGTCAATCAGATGCTCGTTCTTTGTCGCATTTTCCAATTGAGCTTCCAATTTATCGCTCTGACGGTCGATAGAACGTAGGGCAGTTAGGTAAAGTTGGGCATTGCGGTAAAGAATCTGAAAGACGAAGCGTGTCTTCATGAAGGTGTAGAAGTTGCGCACACGGTGATTGAGGAAATTATCCATGAGACTGATGTCCTCGAGACAGGTGGTAACAACAACTTCATCCGTAACGATGATACCCAAGGGAATGGTGACGTAGTAGCTTTTGTTATTACGCTCTTCTTGGGTTGGAACGTCGACCAGAATCAAGGTATAGTCGTCTTCGACATCAATACGTGATGTTTCTTCCACGTCTAGAGGGGCGCGGAGGTCTTGGATATCAATGTCAAAACGTTCAGCGACCTTCATGGCCTCTTCCTGAGAAGGGTTTACCAAATGAATCCAAGCACCCGGCTCGAATGTCTCAATTTCTTTGAATTCTTTTCCAGTGGATAAGAACATTTGTTTCAATGGGAACCCCTCCTTTGTCATTCGTTAAGTGTTGGCATGTTTATCTCAAAATGTCTTGTCCGTTCTTGGACCAGAAAAAGTCAGATAAATCAGCAGCACTTAGCTTTTTAGTGATGTCAATTGAGGCCTAGAGACGATGTTCTTTGCCTATTTTACATACTCAACCATTATACTACATTTGAAACATTTTTGGGCTGGATAAATTGAAATTTTGTTATAATATGAGAGAAAGTCGGGATGGCGTTTCCATCCGTCTGTAGAAAGGAGTGGCAGTGGCTTTAGGGCTGGGGCCTCTTGAAAAATATGCAAGATAAGTTAGTGATTCATGGAGCAAGAGCTCACAATTTAAAAAATATTGATGTGGAGATTCCTCGTGACAAGCTCGTCGTCGTAACGGGGTTGTCGGGGTCTGGTAAGTCTTCTTTGGCTTTTGATACCATTTATGCAGAGGGTCAACGCCGTTATGTGGAGAGTCTTTCAGCTTATGCCCGTCAGTTTTTGGGAAATATGGAGAAACCTGATGTGGATTCGATTGACGGTCTTAGTCCTGCCATCTCCATTGACCAGAAAACAACGAGTAAGAACCCTCGATCAACTGTAGGGACAGCAACGGAGATTAATGATTATCTTCGTCTTCTTTATGCTCGTGTGGGTGTTCCCTATTGTCCTAATGGACACGGAGCTATTCAGTCATCCTCTGTGGAACAGATTGTAGATGAGGTTTTAGCCCTTCCTGAACGGACACGTATGCAGATTTTGGCGCCGATTGTTCGTCGCCGAAAGGGGCAACACAAGTCTATTTTTGAGCGCGTGCAAAAGGATGGGTATGTTCGTGTTCGTGTGGACGGTGAGATATATGACGTGACGGAAGTCCCTGAATTATCTAAGTCTAAGATGCACAACATCGAGGTGGTTGTAGACCGCTTGGTGAATAAGGATGGTATCCGTAGCCGACTCTTTGATTCAGTAGAAGCAGCCCTTCGTTTAGCAGATGGCTACTTGATTGTGGATACTATGGATGATAATGAGTTGCTTTACTCAGAACATTATTCTTGTCCGGTTTGTGGCTTCACAGTGCCTGAGTTGGAGCCTCGTCTCTTTTCATTCAATGCGCCATTTGGCTCTTGTCCGACCTGTGATGGTTTAGGTAATAAACTAGAAGTTGATATGGATTTGGTTATCCCTGATGCTAGTAAGACCTTACGTGAAGGTGCTCTGGCGCCTTGGAACCCTATTTCGTCCAACTACTATCCAGCCATGCTTGAGCAGGCTATGGAGCAGTTTGGCGTGGATATGGATACGCCATTTGAAAAACTGAAAAAAGAAGAACAAGATTTGGTCCTCTACGGATCTGGGGATCGTGAATTCCATTTCCATTATGTTAATGATTTTGGTGGGGTGCGTGATATTGACATTCCTTTTGAAGGGGTTGTGACTAATATTAATCGTCGCTACCACGAGACCAATAGTGATTTCACTCGCAATGTCATGCGAGGTTATATGAATGAGCTGTCATGTCCAACTTGTCATGGCTATCGTCTCAACGAAGCGGCTCTCTCGGTTCGTGTTGGTGGTGAGAATGGCCTAAATATTGGTCAAATCTCTGATTTGTCTATTTCAGATCATCTTGAGGAAATCGATAGCTTGGAATTGGGTGAAAATGAAGGAATGATTGCCCGTCCAATTATCAAGGAAATCAAGGATCGTTTGACCTTCCTAAATAATGTCGGCCTTAATTACTTGACCCTTTCTCGTATGGCTGGTACCCTCTCAGGTGGTGAGAGCCAACGTATCCGTTTGGCGACACAGATTGGTTCTAACCTTTCTGGAGTCCTATATGTTTTGGATGAGCCTTCTATCGGGCTTCATCAGCGTGATAATGACCGCTTGATTTCAAGTCTTAAGAAAATGCGTGACTTGGGCAATACCTTGATTGTGGTAGAGCACGATGAAGATACCATGCGTGAAGCTGACTGGCTCATTGACGTGGGACCTGGTGCTGGTGCCTTTGGTGGGCAAATCATGGCCTCGGGAACCCCAGAGGAAGTGGCTAAAAACAAAAAATCAATTACTGGTCAATACCTGTCAGGTGCTAAATCAATTCCTGTACCGACGGAACGCCGTGTAGGGAATGGTCGTTTTATCGAAGTTAAGGGTGCCAGTGAAAATAACCTTAAAAATGTGTCGGTCAAATTCCCACTTGGGAAATTAATCTCAGTGACAGGTGTCTCTGGTTCAGGAAAATCGACTTTGGTTAATGGTATTCTCAAGAAAAAAATTGCCCAAGAGCTGAATCGAAATAGTGAGAAACCTGGAAAACACAAATCCGTGACTGGCATCGAGCATATCGAGCGCTTGATTGACATTGACCAAAGTCCAATTGGCCGTACACCTCGTTCTAATCCAGCCACTTATACAGGTGTTTTTGACGATATCCGTGACCTTTTTGCTCAAACCAATGAGGCCAAGATTCGTGGTTACAAGAAGGGGCGTTTCTCTTTCAATGTCAAGGGTGGCCGTTGTGAAGCCTGCTCTGGTGATGGTATTATCAAGATTGAGATGCATTTCTTGCCCGATGTTTATGTGCCTTGTGAGGTTTGTCATGGCACACGCTATAATTCTGAGACTTTAGAGGTTCGTTATAAGGGAAAAAATATTGCTGAAATTCTGGATATGACAGTTGATGATGCGGTTGATTTCTTTGCGGCTATTCCTAAGATTGCTCGTAAGGTGCAGACTATCAAGGACGTGGGACTTGGCTATGTGACCTTGGGACAACCCGCAACAACCCTATCAGGTGGTGAAGCCCAACGTATGAAGCTGGCTAGTGAGTTGCACAAGCGTTCTACTGGGAAGTCTTTCTACATTTTAGATGAACCTACGACTGGTCTTCATACCGATGACATCGCACGTCTTTTGAAGGTGCTTGAGCGTTTTGCGGACGATGGTAACACAGTTCTCGTGATTGAGCATAATCTGGATGTTATCAAGACCGCAGACCATATCATTGATTTAGGTCCTGAAGGTGGTGTTGGTGGCGGTACCATCGTAGCTACAGGTACCCCCGAAGAAGTAGCAGCTGTTCCAGAAAGCTACACAGGACAGTATTTGAAAGAAAAATTGAAATAAAAGAAGAAGGCTCTCTGAGTCTTTTTTGCTTTAGGCTGGTTTAAGTTGAGTTTGCTATTCTCTTGTTAAGAAAAAAACATACAGGAGTCAGACTATGGTAAAAAAGCGTTTTTTCATAGGGTTTAACGGTATTCTTCTAGCTCTATTTTTGGATATTTGTCTTTTAATCAGTATTCGCACAGTGGATCATCATGGTCATTTTCAATCAACTACGGATAAATGGGAAACCTTACTTTATGTTATAGGTATTTATGTTAGTTTCCTCCTTTTTGAGATGATTTTGTTTCTTATTATGAGATACCGTAAAAGTAAACACATTTTAGGACAAGTCTTATAGCGACTGGTCCTTATCATGTCTGATTATGGTGACATTTATGTCACTATTTTTTTGAAACAGGAGGTTCTATAATAGAGGCAAGCCCTGTAAAGCTAACTGCTAAAGGTTAGAAAATTAAGAGAGTAGCCGTATCTTTCGGCTTCAAATCTTATCTAAAAAATTGCTCAAGAACAGCTGTTTTTAGAGTTATTAGGGGTTAGAATGACCAGCTTTGAAAGGACCAGATATGGAGAAGAAAAATATGGATAAACAAAAAGCAAATCTTATTAATGGGTTGACCCTTGTTATTGTGATTGTATGGCTATTTATTGTAATGATGAACGCTACTTTAAGTTTTACAGAAGGCATCGCTTTTATTGACCATAGCCTTGTCTGGGCAACTCTTTCATTGGCTGTCTCTTTGTTTGCACTTAGACTAGCTAGTAAGGACAAAGAAAGATGATTTTCGCTAGTTACCTCTATAAGCTTAGACTGAGCTCATTGGCTCAGTTTTTTTGTGTCTTGCATTATTCTAGTGGGATGGTGACATTTATGTCACTATTTTTTCTTTGGATTCGCTTATATAATGAATTCATAGCTTAAACAAGGTTGTAAAGGCCTTGATGAAAGAGCTAACTTTATGGTTTAAATTAGAAAGGAGTTTTGCAATGTTAGAGGAAAAACAATTATTTAAGGTGTTATCCGATGCCGACTTGGAGCAAATTACCGGTGGTTTTAATCCGGTAAAATATGGCAAGTACGTTATTAATGAATTTGTAAAAGGTTTTCGTCAAGCGTGGTAGGTAGTCGAAGTCAATTAAATAAAGAATAGGAGAAAACATGAAAAATACATTTCAAAAAATTGATATTAAAGATTTAGCAATTGTAGTTGGTGGAAGTATTTACTCATCTGTGGGATATGGAGTCGGAGTAGTTACTCACACGGTTTATGATTTTGGTCGTGGATTTGTAGATGGATTTAGAGGTTAAGGGGAATTTTATATGGATGTAATGACAATGAATAGATTTGATTGTTTGTCTATTGATCAGCTTTCTGAAATTGTTGGAGGAAATGTAGCATATGACATTGGTTATGGAGTTGGACAAGTAAGTTATATTGCAGTTGAGATTTTAAAACTGAGAAAAATAAGATAGCAGGTTATTAAATAACTCTTATTTTCATGAGAGTCAAAAAGAATTAGCGTTATAAGTTTTCATCGTCCAAGTGAACTATTCACTTGGATGTTAAAGATTTATATTAGAAATATATTTAAACAAAGAAAGGTAAATACATGACAGTACTAGAGGTGATAGGGTTAAACTATAGTTTTGGGAAGCAACCTGTCTTGGATGATATCTCGTTAACCTTGGAAAAGGGGGATATTGCTGGGCTGATTGGCAATAATGGTGCAGGAAAGACGACCTTAATGAAATTAATTTCGGGTATCTTAGAGAGGACTAATGGAACTATTGACTTAAAAACCCAAACTGTGGGTGCCTTGATTGAGGCTCCAGCCTTATATCCCAACATGACGGTTGAAGCTAACCTTAAGTTTTATTGCAGACTTTATCATAAAGATTATTCATTGATTGATTGCTATAAAGAAGATTTGGAGGTAGCAACCTATCTCAAGCGTAAGGCTTCAAAGTTGTCCTTGGGGATGAAGCAACGTGTAGGTTTGTTTATCACTTTAATTGCATCAGACGAATTTATCCTTCTTGATGAACCTACTAACGGTCTGGACCCTAATGGTATCAATAGTCTTCTGGCCTTGATTGAAAGGTTAGCTAAAAATCATGGTCTAACTTTTATCATTTCTAGCCACATCCTATCCAATCTAGAACAGGTTTGTACAAAAAACTATTTGTTGAAGAATCACAAATTGACTTGTTTGGACGATGATGCAAATGCCAAATATAAAATTTACACTGAGGATTTAAGTTTGAAGTCATTAATATCTCTGTTCAAATTAAATGGTATACCTTTTGAACGACAAAAGCATGACATCTTAGTCAAAGGATTAGCAGCTGTTAAGCAGGTTATGGATCGGGAGGGAATTCCTTTTACTTATGAAAAAGAAGGATTAAGTGAGGTGCTATTCAATGAAAAGTAAATTGAGAACGGTATTTTTAAAGCAGGAATGTGTGACAAGGAGTGTCTTTATTTGTCTTGGATTGGTAGCCTTGATTGGTGCAATTGTAGTCTTATGTGATGGCTATAAGGGAGATTACCTTGGGCCATCAGCGATTATAGCCAGTTATTCCTTTATCGTGGATATCGTCTTTGCTTATCTAGCAGTATCTAGTCTTGGACGAGAATTTCAGAATCGAACAATTAATATGATTCGTGTGTCTTCCTTATCTGGACGCGAGGTTATTCTTCGAAAACTCTTAAGTTTCCTTGTGTTGTCTATAGTTGCTGCTACTATTTTGGTTTTGGAGTTGGCCTTCTACAAATATTCTGTGCAACATGTAGATTTTCCTTTGTGGGATTATATTAGAAACATCTATATTGATTTCCTACTCTATGGAGCCTTTATTTATATGATTTCCTCTTTGCTTGTTTTGTTTGTGAAGAATACCTTAACTGCCTTTGTAACGGCTTATTTTGGAGTAACAGGAATGACTTTCTTCACGCTCTATTTGGCTAGTTTAGGGGATACCATGACTAAGCTGATGACTTATGTGCCATTTAGTTTTATGCGAGCAGTCTTTACTAGTGGTCAAGAGTTCTTTAATCTTCGCGAAGCCCTTGTTTTGTTTGTTTGGACTTTGGTTTTGCTCCTTTTTATGCCAACTATCTACGAAAAGCGAGCCTTTGTGTAATGCTAATAAAGTCAGAGTTTGATCTGGCTTTTTCTTTATGACCTCAAAAAAACAAGCTAAAATGTCAATTTAATCCTTTAAAATCTGAAAATTTGGTATAATTAACCTAAAATACCAAAGGAGTAATTCATAATGCAACGTAGACTTGAACGATTTGATGCTAAACTTGCCCAATCAGGGCTTGATGCCTTGCTTGTGACAGGACAAAATAATATTTACTATTTGACGAATTTCTGGGGAACAAATGCGACTGTTTTCATTACGAAAAATCGTCGTCTCTTTTTAACAGATTCACGTTATACGCTTATTGCTAAACAATCTGTGCATGGTTTTGATATTATTGAAAGTAAAGACCCCCTTAAAGATATTGTTAAACTGATTGAAGCTGACAAACTTGAAACAATCGGTTTTGATAATCAGGTGTCATTCGCTTATTATCAAGGGCTCCAAGCTATTTTTGAAGGTTACACTTTGTCACCACAAAATAACTTTATGGAAGAGTTACGTATGATTAAGGATGATAAAGAATTGGCGACTATACGTAAGGCTTGTTCTATTTCAGACCGTGCTTTCACAGATGTTCTTGATTTTATTAAGCCGGGTCAAACGACTGAACTCCAAGTGGCTAACTTCCTTGATTTTCGTATGCGTGAGTATGGGGCTTCTGGAACTTCCTTTGAGTCTATCATTGCTTCAGGCTATCGTTCAGCCATGCCTCACGGTGTAGCTTCAGAAAAGGTTATTCAGTCAGGTGAGACCTTGACGATGGACTTTGGTTGTTACTACAATCACTATGTTAGTGACATGACTCGTACCATCCATATTGGGGACACGACTGATGAGGAGCGTGAGATTTACGATATTGTTTTACGTTCTAATCAGGCTTTGATTGATGCTGCTAAGGCTGGTATGACACGTCGTGACTATGATAAGGTTGCGCGTGACGTTATTGTTGAAGCGGGCTATGGTGCCCACTTTACACATGGTATCGGACACGGTATTGGCCTTGACATTCACGAAATTCCTTACTTTGGAAATTCTGATGAGACCATTAAGGCTGGTATGGTCTTGACGGATGAACCAGGTGTCTATTTGGCTGATAAATATGGTGTTCGTATTGAAGATGACATTATTATCACTGAGAATGGTTGTGAGTTGATTACACTTGCACCTAAGGAATTGATTGTGCTCTAAGATTTGGAGGAAAGATTTATGCCAAACCGTCTTTCTTGGCAAGACTATTTTATGGCTAATGCTGAGCTAATTTCTAAACGTTCTACCTGTGATCGTGCTTATGTTGGGGCTGTTTTGGTCAAGGATAATCGTATTATTGCTACTGGTTATAACGGTGGGGTTTCTGAGACTGATAACTGTAACGAAGTAGGTCACTATATGGAAGATGGCCACTGTATCAGAACGGTTCACGCAGAGATGAATGCCCTCATTCAGTGCGCTAAAGAAGGTATTTCAACTAAAAATACAGAGATTTATGTGACGCATTTTCCTTGTATAAACTGTACTAAAGCTCTCTTGCAGGCTGGTATCGTTAAGATTACTTATAAGGCCAACTATCGTCCTCATGGCTTTGCTATGGAACTGATGCAGCAAAAGGGTGTTTCTTATGTCCAACATGATGTTCCAGAGGTTCGTTTGGGAATGGATGACTAGTTCTTTTCTTTGTAAAGAGCTTAGGGCTAGGGCCTGATTCTATAAAACATTTGAGCCCTACTGTCATTTATGGTAGAATAAACTGATAATAATTTTTACAAAGAGGTATTTAATAATGATTGAAGCAAGTAAACTCCGTGCGGGTATGACTTTCGTAACTAATGATGGCAAATTGATCAAAGTTCTTGAAGCTAGCCACCACAAACCTGGTAAAGGTAATACTATCATGCGTATGAAATTGCGTGATGTGCGTTCTGGGTCAACATTTGACACTAGCTACCGTCCAGAAGAAAAATTTGAACAAGCAATCATCGAAACAGTACCAGCACAATACTTGTACCAAATGGATGATACTGCATACTTCATGAATACTGAAACATATGACCAATATGAAATTCCAGTAGCTAACGTTCAAGAAGAATTGAAATACGTCCTTGAAAACTCAGACGTCAAAATTCAATTCTACGGAACAGAAGTTATCGGTGTTCAAGTACCAACAACTGTTGAATTGACTGTTACTGAAACACAACCTTCAATCAAAGGTGCGACAGTTACAGGTTCAGGTAAACCTGCAACACTTGAAACTGGTCTTGTGGTTAACGTTCCAGACTTTATCGAAGCTGGTCAAAAATTGGTTATCAACACAGCTGAAGGTACTTACGTATCACGTGCCTAAGCCTAACTAAGTCTTTCAAATCACTGGTTTGAAGGCCTTATTTTCCAAACTAACGGAAAGGAAACATGGGATGACTACAGAAAATATCGGTGAAATCGTTATTGCCCCTCGTGTGCTTGAAGTGATTACAGGTATCGCTGCAACTAAAGTGGAAGGTGTTTACGCCCTTCAAAACAAAAATGTCACTGACAGTCTTAGCAAAACAAGCTTGGGCCGTGGTGTTTACCTCCAAACGGAGGAAGATGGTACAGTAAACGCTGATATCTACGTTTCTCTTCAGTATGGCGTTAATGTTCCTGCGGTTTCGATTGAGATTCAAAAAGCAGTCAAAGCCGCTGTCTATGATATGGCCGAAGTGGCAATTTCAGATGTTAACGTCCACGTTGAGTCTATTGTCACTGAGAAATTACAAAAACCAGACTTGGCTGAATTGTTTAACGAGGATTTTTTGAATGACTAATATCTTTAAAGATTCACGTCGTGACCTTCGTGAGCGTGCTTTTCAAACGCTCTTTGCTCTGGAATTTGGTGGTGAAGTCCTAGAACAAGCGCATTTTGCTTATACCTTTGACAAACCAATTGGGGAAGAAACTGAAGTTGATGTACCAGCTTTTCTTCTTAACTTGGTTACTGGTGTTCGAGGAGATTTGGCTCAACTTGACAGTCAGATTGAAGCAAAATTGAAAGAAGGTTGGAGTCTCTCACGTCTGATTGTGACTGACCGTACCCTTCTTCGTTTGGGACTCTATGAAATCACGTCTTTTGAAGAAACACCAGGACGTGTGGCTATTAATGAAATTATTGAAATTGCTAAAAAATACTCTGATGAAACATCTGCTAAGTTCATTAACGGTGTGCTTAGCCAGTTTGTGACAGATGAAGCCTAAGACAAGGAAGTTGAAGCACTGTTTCAACTTCTTTTTTCTACAAATTAGACAAGAAAAAAATCGCAAGTGGAGATTTCTTGCGATTTTTTCTTTATATACTACCACCAGAAATGAGGTTTACTGGTAGTACATAATCACGATTAACGGGTTCGCCTTTAATTTTCTTTAGGAGAATTTCCACACACAACTTGGCGATTTCTTCCAAGGGTTGCTGGATAGTGGCCAGTTCGGAGTGGAAGTGACGGATAAAGGCAGTACCGTCATAACCAATGATTTTTAAATCATCTGGAATAGAAAGTCCTAGATGCTTCGCCACCTTCATAACTAGGATAGCTGTTAAATCATCAGAAACAAAGATGCCATCTGGTTTTTCACGAGAAATAATCGATTTGATTTCCATCTCACGACGCATGAGCGACAAATCATTTGGAACAGGACAGATAATACCTTGTTTGTCCAATTTATAATTAAAACCAAGCTGTCGAAGTCCCGTTGGAGAGTCAGAATTATCATAGCCTGTAATCATGACAATACGCTGACAGCCAGCCTTTAGCAGAGCTCTTGCGGCTAATTTTCCCCCTTCAAAGTTATCGGATGAGATAATGGGGATCTTTGGAGCCAGATTACGGTCGAAGGCGACAATAGGAGCTTCAACCTTCTCATAATCTTCGATACCAAGATTGTGACTGGACGAGATGATGCCATCACATTGGTTGGCGGCAAGCATCTCCAAATAGTCTTTTTCCTTGTTAGGATCATGCTCACTGTTACAGATGATTGTTTTGTAACCTTGTTTAAAGAGTTCGTCCTCAAGGCGTTCGATAAGCTCAGCATAAAATATATTGGAAATATTTGGGAAAATCAAACCAACAAGTTTGGCCGACTTTCCTTGAAGACCTCGAGCTAAATTATTAGGTTTATAGTTGAGTTCTTGCATAGCAGCGTGAACCTTGTCAATGGTCTTTTGTGAGAGGTAGCCCTTTTTGTTTATGACGCGGGAAACTGTGGTTGGGCTTACACCAGCAAGTTCGGCAACGTCAGTAAGCTTTGCGACCATAAATCACCTTAGTATTTTAAATCGAAGTAGTGACCAGAAACCTTTCCTGATACCACTTTGATACCAGTTTGTTCTGCACTTGGGAAGACACGGCTGGTGAAGACCTTTTCACCTTTGTTAAAGAAGATTTCAATGATTGAATTATCTACAAAGATGTTTGCTGTTGCAGCTTGACCGGCCTCAAGAGTACATTCACGGCTTGTGCCAAAGTCTGTAGCATACTGTTCACCAGCTTTAGAACGGTCAAGAATAACTTTTCCGTTTTCAGTATCAACGATAAGTGACAAGCCATTTCCTTCTTGGTCTGCGAAAAGAACAAGCTCGGTTTGACTATTAGCTTGGAAGTTAAGTTCAAGCTCGTAAGTATTAGTTGTAGCTGTTTTTTCAGCGAAATCTTCTTGGTTAGCACGTAAGCTTGTAATAGCTTCTACTGGGTATTGGTAAAGTTTGCCATCTTTAATAGACAACTCTTTAACCAAGCTCATAGCACCTTGGTAGTCGTATTTGTCAGTTGGATAGTCCACGTCTGGGAGACCAATCCAGCTAACAATAAGGGCACGACCATCAGGAGTGTTAAATCCTTGAGTAGCATAAGCTTCGAACCCGTAGTCCAAGTTAATAATTGACGTACCATCAACAAGGGCAGGTTTCTCAGGGTCGAAATCTTGGAAAATCTTATAAGTATTAGGGTAAATATTGCCATAGTCAAGTTCTTCTTTATCAAGACCTTGTGGGCTATAAAGAAGAACAGGTTTGCCATCTACAAAGACAAGGTTAGGACACTCAATCATGTACTCTGACCCAGTGCCACCAAAGTCAAGATTACCAACCTCAACCCAGTTTTCGACATCATTGTCTACTGCCTTGTAAAGTTTGATATAACCTTGTTTATCGTGGTTTTGAGCACCTACGATAGCGTAGAATTGTCCCTTGTAATCGAAGATTTGAGGGTCACGGAAGTGCCCAGTAGCGTCAGCAGGTTGTTTGATAAGAACCTTGTCGAATTTTTCGATTTTGCCGTCTTTATCCATCCAAGCGCCGATTTGACGTGGGTCACGAATCCAGTTTTCATCACGAACGTTCCCAGTATAGAAGATAAAGAGTTTATCACCGATTTGATAAGCAGAACCTGAGTAGGCACCGTGGCTATCATTTTCATGGTCTGGCAAGAGTTTGACACCAGTTTCTGTAAAGTGAACCAAATCTTCAGTTTCAGTATGCACCCATTGTTTCAAACCATGAGCAGCTCCAAATGGCCAACTTTGGTAGAAAAGTTGGAACTTACCATTAAAGTAAGAAAAACCGTTTGGATCATTAAGAAGCCCTGTTTCTGGTTCGATATGGTAACTTGCACGCCAAGGTGATTTAGCGACATTTTCTCTAATCTTTGTTTTTCTTCGTCTGTCCAATCTGCGTATGGACGGTAACGAACTTCTGTTGGTAGATTCATATTTAGTAATCTCCTAATCTATTTGTTAATAATATAGTAAACGTTTTACCTATAAAAATCAACGATTTATAACAAAAAATAAAAAATATGCTAAACGGTTGACATATGGCAGAAAGATGCTAAAATAGTTATCGTAAAGAAAAGCTAAACGCTTTCATACCAAATTTTATTAAGGAGAATTTTGCAAATGGATAACAAACAAATTGCAAAAGAAGTCATCGATGCCCTCGGTGGACGTGAAAACGTCAACAGTGTTGCTCACTGTGCGACTCGTCTACGTGTGATGGTCAAAGATGAAAACAAAATCAATAAAGAAAAGGCTGAGAACATTGAAAAAGTTCAAGGTGCTTTCTTTAACTCAGGTCAATACCAAATGATTTTTGGTACAGGTACTGTTAACAAGATTTACGACGAAGTCGTTGCTCAAGGTCTTCCAACAGCATCTAAAGACGAACAAAAAGCAGAAGCTGCTAAACAAGGGAACTGGTTCCAACGTGCTATCCGTTCATTCGGTGACGTTTTCGTTCCATTGCTTCCAGCAATCGTAGCGACTGGTCTTTTCATGGGTATCCGTGGAGCAATCAATAACGATACAGTTCTTGGTTTGTTCGGTACAACATCAAAAGCTTTTGCTGCTACTGATTTCTATACTTACACAGTTGTATTGACAGATACAGCCTTCGCCTTCTTCCCAGCCTTGATTTGTTGGTCAGCCTTTAACGTATTTGGTGGTTCACCACTTCTTGGTTTGGTTCTTGGTTTGATGATGGTTAACAACGCCCTTCCTAACGCTTGGGATGTTGCATCAGGTGCTGCTAAACCAATTTACTTCTTTGATTTTATTCCAGTAGTAGGTTACCAAAACTCAGTGCTTCCAGCCTTCTTCGTAGGTTTGCTTGGTGCTAAGTTCGAGCAATGGGTTCGTAAATGGGTTCCAGACGTTCTTGACCTTCTCTTGCGTCCACTTATCGTCTTCGCAGTAATGTCAGCTTTGGCCCTCTTTATCATTGGTCCTGTCTTCCATACTGTTGAAAGCTATGTTCTTGCTGGTACAGAGTGGATTCTTAACTTGCCATTTGGTCTTGCAGGTCTTGTTCTTGGTGGAGTTCACCAAGTTATCGTCGTTACAGGGGTTCACCACGTCTTTAACTTGCTTGAAGCTAACCTCATTGCTAATACTGGTAAAGACCCACTTAACGCTATCATCACAGCTGCTATGACTGCCCAAGCTGGTGCGACACTTGCAGTGGGTGTTAAAACTAAAGATGCTAAATTGAAAGCACTTGCTTTCCCTGCAACTCTTTCAGCGGTACTTGGTATCACTGAACCAGCTATCTTCGGGGTTAACCTTCGTTTCGGTAAACCATTTATCATGGGTCTTATCGCTGGTGCTGCTGGTGGTTGGTTGGCCTCAATCCTTAACCTCGCTGGTACAGGATTTGGTGTAACAATCGTTCCTGGTACTCTTCTTTACCTTAACGGTCAAGTGCTTAAGTATGTGATCATGGTACTTGTAACACTTGCTCTTGGTTTTGCTCTTACTTGGATCTTCGGTTACAAAGAGGAAGAAGTTGAAGCTCAAAAAGAAGTTGTTGCTGAAGATATTGCATCTGCAGAATCAGCTCCAGTTGCATTGCAAGCCGAAACAATCGCTGCACCACTTAAAGGTGAAGTTGTAGCTTTGGAAAATGTTAATGACCCAGTCTTCTCATCAGGAGCTATGGGTAAAGGTGCCGCTATTAAACCTTCAGGAAACCAAGTAGTCGCACCATTTGATGGTGAAGTGCAAATCGCCTTCCCAACAGGTCACGCTTACGGTCTTAAATCTGATAAAGGTGCTGAAGTGCTTATCCACATCGGTATCGACACTGTCTCACTTGACGGTAAAGGATTTGATGCTAAAGTTCAAGCAAATCAACGTGTTAAAAAAGGTGATGTCTTGGCTACCTTCGATAGCTCAGTTATCACAGGTGCAGGACTTGACGATACAACTATGGTAATCGTTACAAATACTGCAGACTTCGAAGATGTTTCATCAGTAGCAACTGGATCAGTTGCTGAAGGTGCAGACTTCATCGCAGTTAAATAATAATCTAGAAAAGTCGAAGCTATTTCGGCTTTTTTAGTTAAATATCAGATAAAGAAAAGAGATAAGTTCGGGTGTCTAAGACTGGTGAATCGAACGGAATATAGATTGTCTTTTGCGCCACTTTTCTTTATATTAGGATAGTAATTTATAGATCACAAAAGGAGATAGCTTGCATATGGCTAAACTTTACGGAAGCTTGGAAGCTGGTGGTACAAAATTCGTTTGTGCTGTTGGTGATGAAAATTTCCAAGTCGTTGAAAAGACCCAATTCCCAACCACTACACCATACGAAACAATCGATCGTACCGTTGCCTTCTTCAAACGTTATGAAGACCAATTAGCTGGAATCGCCATTGGTTCATTCGGTCCCATTGATGTTGATCCTAACTCAGAAACATACGGTTATGTTACCTCAACGCCAAAACCACACTGGTCAAACGTTGACCTTCTTGGTTTGATTGCAAAAGAGTTTAATATTCCTTTCTATTTTACGACGGATGTTAACTCATCTGCCTATGGTGAGACACTTGTTCGTAAAGGTGTTAAGAGTCTTGTTTATTACACTATCGGAACTGGTATCGGTGCTGGTGCCATTCAAAATGGTGAATTCATTGGTGGTGTAGGTCACACGGAAGCAGGTCACGTTTATGTGCCTCTTCACCCTAATGATGTTACTAATGAATTTAACGGAACTTGTCCTTTCCACCGTGGTTGTTTGGAAGGATTGGCTGCTGGTCCATCGCTTGAAGCTCGTACAGGTATTCGTGGAGAATTGATTGAGCAAAATTCTGAAGTGTGGGATATTCAAGCTTACTATATTGCTCAAGCTGCTGTTCAGGCAACTGTTCTCTACCGTCCTGAAGTTATCGTCTTTGGTGGTGGGGTAATGGGTCAAGAGCATATGCTTCGTCGTGTTCGTGAAAAATTCACAGTTCTTTTGAATGGATACCTCCCAGTACCAGATGTGACTGAGTATATTGTTACCCCTGCTGTTTCAGGTAATGGCTCTGCGACACTTGGTAACTTTGCCCTTGCCAAAGATGTGGTTGATAAACAAGCAAACAAGTAAGAATTGTCGAATCGCTTTAAGAGATAATCTTAAGGCGTTTTGTGCTATTCAGGAAGAGTTATAAGGTCGGTGGTTTGACACTTGCCCGGGTTTAGAAAATCTAGGTAGGGTCGTCTGAAGACGGCCGTGGTATATGATATTTTAAGTGATTATATCGGTTAATAATGATGTTGCAGTTTGGAGAATTGATGGTCAAATGGAGGGTGCTGTCAATCCATCTAAAGAGGCTTAAATATGAGTAGAGAACAAGTTTTAGCAGACCTTTTTAAAGGCATCGAAGTTGGAGAGACCTATTATTTTGAAGGAGCTTATTACCGTTTGAAAGATTATGGCGACCACATTTATGGCTTGCAACGAGCGGTTCCAGGCATGTGTGGTGAAAAGACGGCCTCTCCCAGCCTTAAATTTCACTGGGAAAATGGGGCTTTGGACTATCAATTTTATGTGGATTTTGAAGCTAGTCCAATGCTTATGACGGCTTATAGCAGTTCTGACCGAGCTTTCTTTGATCGAGCCTTTGATAAGCTCTTGCAGGATTTTCAGAAAATCCAAGAGAAGCAAGAACTATCTGAGGAAAAATTCTAAAGTGATATTGTCGTTATTTTCAGTGAATCTAATAAAAAAGTTTTAGTTTATTTGTCAATCCGTTGTGAAAGGCTTTAAACTAGGGCTTTTTTCTTTTGTCAATCCTTGTGTGATTTCTTGTTTAAAGGGTGTTTTTGTGGTAAAATATGGAGATAAAGACTGTCGAAAGGAAATAAGATGGCAAATATATTACGCAAAATCATTGAAAATGATAAAGGCGAAATTAAGAAACTAGAAAAAACTGCCAAGAAAGTTGAGGGCTATGCAGATGCAATGGCAGCCCTTTCAGATGAAGAACTTAAGGCAAAAACAGATGAATTTAAAAAACGATATCAAAACGGAGAAAGCCTAGACCAACTCTTGCCAGAGGCATTTGCGGTTGTTCGTGAAGGGGCAAAACGTGTCCTTGGACTTTTCCCATACCGTGTGCAAATCATGGGTGGTATTGTTCTTCACCATGGTGACGTACCAGAAATGCGTACAGGGGAAGGGAAAACCTTGACGGCGACAATGCCTGTTTACCTTAACGCTATTTCAGGTGAAGGTGTACACGTTATTACCGTTAACGAATACCTTTCAGAGCGTGACGCAACTGAAATGGGTGAGCTTTATAGTTGGCTTGGCTTGTCAGTAGGGATTAACCTTTCTGCCAAATCACCAGCTGAAAAGCGTGAAGCCTATAACTGTGATATCACTTACTCAACCAACTCAGAGGTCGGTTTCGACTACCTCCGTGATAACATGGTTGTTCGTAAGGAAAACATGGTACAACGTCCTTTGAACTATGCCTTGGTCGATGAGGTTGACTCAGTTCTTATTGATGAAGCTCGTACACCATTGATTGTATCAGGTCCTGTAAGTTCAGAGACTAACCAGTTGTATCATCGTTCAGATGCTTTTGTTAAGACATTGACTGAAGATGATTATGCTATTGATGTTCCAACCAAAACCATTGGTTTGAATGACTCTGGTATTGATAAGGCCGAAGAATTCTTCAACTTGGACAACTTGTACGATATTGACCATGTAGCCTTGACTCACTATATTGATAATGCTCTTCGTGCCAACTATATCATGTTGCATGATATTGACTATGTGGTAAGTCCGGAGCAAGAAATCCTTATCGTTGACCAATTTACTGGTCGTACCATGGAAGGTCGTCGTTTCTCTGATGGACTTCACCAAGCTATTGAAGCTAAAGAAGGCGTACCAGTTCAAGAGGAAACCAAGACATCTGCCTCAATCACTTACCAAAATATGTTCCGTATGTACAAGAAATTGTCAGGTATGACTGGTACAGGTAAGACTGAGGAAGATGAGTTCCGTGAAATCTATAACATGCGAATCATTCCGATTCCAACCAACCGTCCAATTCAACGTATTGACCATGATGACCTTCTTTACCCAACCTTGGATGCCAAATTCCGTGCGGTAGTGCAAGATGTCAAACGTCGTTATGAAAAGGGTCAACCAGTTCTTGTTGGTACCGTTGCCGTTGAAACATCTGACTTGATTTCTAAAATGTTGGTTGAAGCAGGTATTCCTCACGAGGTGCTTAATGCCAAGAACCACGAAAAAGAAGCCCATATCATCATGAATGCGGGTCAACGTGGTGCCGTTACGATTGCGACCAACATGGCCGGTCGTGGTACCGATATCAAACTTGGTGAAGGTGTTCTGGATCTTGGTGGACTTTGTGTCATTGGTACAGAGCGTCACGAAAGCCGCCGTATTGATAACCAGTTGCGTGGTCGTGCGGGACGTCAAGGGGACCCAGGTGAATCTCAATTCTACCTCTCACTTGAAGATGAATTGATGCGTCGTTTTGGTTCTGATCGTGTCAAGCATGTCTTGGAACGCTTTAATGCTGATGATGAAGATATTGTCATCAAATCACGTATGTTGACTCGTCAAGTGGAATCAGCTCAAAAACGTGTTGAAGGGAATAACTACGATACACGTAAACAAGTCCTTCAATACGATGACGTTATGCGTGAACAACGTGAAATCATTTACGCTGAGCGTTATGATGTTATCACAGCAGAGCGTGATCTTGAACCTGAAATTAAGGCTATGATTAAGCGTACAATTAATCGTACGGTTGAAGGTCACAGTCGCAATGATCAAGATGAAGCTCTTAGGGCAATCTTGACGTTTGCCCGTCAGGCCTTGGTTCCTGAAAATGCCATCTCACTTAAAGACTTGAAAGAAGTGGGTGAAGTCACTAAACGTAGTGTTAATTATGAAGCTATTAAAGTTTACTTGAATGAATTAGCAGATGATGTTTATGATCGCCAAATCAAGAAATTACGTTCAGAGGAAGCTATCCGTGAGTTCCAAAAAGTTTTGATTTTGATGGTTGTTGATAACAAGTGGACAGATCACATTGATGCCCTTGACCAATTACGTAACGCTGTTGGTTTGCGTGGTTATGCGCAAAACAATCCAATTGTTGAGTATCAATCTGAAGGGTTCAAGATGTTCCAAGACATGGTTGGAGCGATTGAATATGATGTGACACGTACCATGATGAAAGCACAAATCCACGAACAATCTCGTGAAAATGTGAATGAACGTGTTTCAACAACAGCAACAGGTAATATCCAAGCACAACAGACAGATGCGAATGGTCAGGATATTGACTTTAGTAAAGTTGGTCGTAATGATTTCTGTCCATGTGGCTCAGGTAAGAAATTTAAAAATTGTCACGGTCGTAAGCAATTTTAGGAAAAAAGAAGTAGGTAATTATTATGGTTTTTAAAGCAGTAAGTAAAAAAATTGATTTTGATGCAGTTAAAGAATCAACTACATTGACAGGTGAAGCTCTTGCCAAGAAACAAGCACGTGATAAAGAACTTGAAGCAATCATTAAGGGTGAAGATGATCGTACGCTAGTGGTTATCGGTCCATGTTCATCTGATAATGAAGAAGCCGTTCTTGATTATGCTCACCGTTTGGCTAAACTTCAAGAAGAAGTTAAAGACAAGGTCTTTATGGTGATGCGTGTTTATACAGCTAAACCTCGTACAAATGGTGATGGTTATAAAGGGCTTGTGCACCAACCTGATGCTGAAGGAAAACCAAACCTTATTAACGGAATTAAAGCTGTGCGTAACCTTCACTACCGTGTTATCACTGAAACTGGCATTACGACTGCCGATGAAATGCTTTATCCAGAAAACCTTACATTGGTAGATGATCTTGTATCTTACATTGCCGTTGGTGCACGTTCTGTAGAAGACCAACAACACCGTTTTGTGGCTTCAGGTATTGATGTTCCAACTGGTATGAAGAATCCAACATCAGGTAACCTTAACGTGATGTTTAACGGTATTTATGCTGCACAAAACAAACAAGATTTCCTCTTTAACGGTGAAGAAGTGCAAACTTCAGGTAACCCATTGGCACACGTTATCCTTCGTGGTTCAACGAACGAATATGGTAAAAACGTGCCTAACTTCTACTATGATGATGTTCTTGATACAATTGAACATTATGAAAAAATGGGTCTTGAAAATCCGTTCATCGTTATTGACACAAACCATGATAATTCAGGTAAACGTTACTTGGAGCAAATCCGTATCGTTCGTCAAACCTTGATTAACCGTGATTGGAATGAAAAAATCAACAAAGTTGCACGTGGCTTCATGATTGAATCTTACCTTGAAGATGGTCGTCAAGATGCACCAGATGTTTATGGTAAATCAATTACAGACCCATGTCTTGGTTGGGCTAAGACAGAAGAATTGGTTCGTGAAATTCACGACACTTTGTCAAAAAAATAAGATAACAGAAACCATATGTGGGGAGTGAGCCGTTTGGGTGACCAAACGGTTCGCTCTCTTTTCGCAAAGAGAGGGAATTAAATGGGAATTCACCAAAATAGTCCGCTTATTGATGCGGCGGAAGTTAGAAAATTGCATGCCCTTACAGGAGATGCCTTAGCAGCCAAACAAGCTAATGATGAGGCTTTGGCAAAAATTATCAAGGGGGAGGACAAACGTCTCCTCTTGGTTATCGGTCCATGTTCATCTGATAATGAAGAGGCTGTTCTTGATTATGCCCATCGTCTGGCTCAGCTTCAGGAAGAAGTGAAAGACAAGATTTTCATCGTTATGCGTGTTTATACAGCTAAACCACGTACTAATGGAGATGGTTATAAAGGTCTTATTCACCAACCAGATGCAGAAGGTGACGTAGACCTTCTTGCAGGAGTTAAGGCTGTTCGTCACCTGCAATCACGTATTATTATTGAAACAGGTTTGCCTATTGCAGACGAGATGCTTTACCCATCAAACCTTGACTTTTTTGAGGATTTACTTAGCTACCATGCTATTGGCGCACGTTCGGTTGAAGACCAAGAACACCGTTTCGTGGCTTCTGGTATTGACGTACCAACCGGCTTTAAGAATCCAACATCAGGTAATTTGAATGTGATGTTTAATGGTATCTATGCTGCGCAGAACCAACAGCATTTCATTTTTAATGGAGCTGAAGTCAAGACAGATGGGAACCCATTGGCGCATGCTATTTTGCGTGGGGCTAACAATGAAAATGGTCAGAATCTTGTCAATTACCACTATGAGGACTTGGTTAAGGCTTTGGATAAATACAGTACCTTTGGTTTGGAAAATCCATTTATTCTTGTTGATACCAACCATGATAACTCTGGTAAAAACTTTATTGAGCAGGTTCGAATTGTGCGTGAAGTCCTTCTTAACCGTGAGTGGGATGAGCGTATTGCAGATACTGTGCGTGGCTTCATGATTGAGTCTTATCTTGAGGATGGTCGTCAAGATACGCCTGAAATTTACGGAAAATCAATCACAGATCCGTGTCTTGGTTGGGCTAAGACAGACAGTCTTATTCGTGAAATTCACGACCGACTATAGTAAGCAGCTATGATTATTGGACATGGTATAGACTTGCAGGAAATTTCAGCTGTGAAAAGGGCTTATGATCGCAATCCACGTTTTGCAAAGAAGGTCTTGACGTCAAAAGAATGGGAGCGCTTTGAGTCTCTTTCTGGGAGTCGTCAGATGTCCTATTTAGCAGGACGTTGGGCCGGTAAGGAAGCTTTTTCAAAAGCTTGGGGAACTGGAATTGGAGCGGTCGGTTTTAAGGATATTGAAATTTTGAACAATGACAAAGGAGCTCCTGTGGTAACCCAGTCACCTTTTGAGGGGAAAGTCTTTATCTCGATTTCCCATAGTGGTGATTTTGTTCAGGCAAGTGTCATTTTAGAAGAAAATTAAAAGATAGGTGTTGTAAGAGGATAGCTTATGATTTCAAGTTTACATCGACCAACCTTGGCAAAGGTTGATCTATCAGCAATTTCAGAAAATATTGAACAAGTGGTTAGTCATATTCCTAAAAAGGTGAAGACTTTTGCAGTGGTTAAGGCAAATGCTTACGGTCATGGAGCAGTCGCAGTGGCTAAGCAGGTGTCTGAACAGGTAGATGGTTTTTGTGTGTCCAATCTGGACGAAGCGCTTGAACTCCGTCAAGCTGGCTTAGAGCAGCCAATACTCATTTTGGGAGTGGTTTTGCCGGATGGTGTTCCCTTGGCTATTCAAGAAAATATTACTCTAACGGTGGCTTCACTTGATTGGTTGGAAATAGCCAAGGAACAAGGACTTGATTTGACAGGCTTGACCTGCCATATTAAGGTTGATTCAGGTATGGGTCGCATTGGGGTACGTAGCCTAGAAGACGCAGATAACTTGATTGCTGGTCTGAAATCACTTGGTGCCGATGTTGAAGGTATTTTTACCCATTTTGCAACGGCTGATGAGGCGGACGATAGTAAATTCAAGTGCCAATTGGCCTTCTTCACAAATTTGGTGGAAAATTTGGCTGACCGTCCTCGTCTGGTACACGCAAGCAACTCAGCGACAAGTATCTGGCATGCCGAAACCGTCTTTAATGCGGTACGTTTGGGTGTTGTCATCTATGGTCTCAATCCTAGTGGTAGTGCTTTGAATCTTCCTTATAAGATTCGTCCTGCCCTAAGTTTGGAAACAGCTCTTGTTCATGTTAAAACCTTACCAGCAGGTCAAGATGTCGGTTATGGTGCCACTTACACAACGACGACTGACGAGGTTATTGGAACGATTCCAATCGGATATGCGGATGGTTGGACTAGAGATTTACAAGGTTTTCACGTTATTGTGGATGGTCAATTTTGCCCGATTGTTGGGCGCGTGTCTATGGACCAAATTACCATTCGCTTGCCTAAAGTCTATCCCCTAGGTACTCCTGTTACGCTTATTGGCGAAAATGGGAGAGCAAGCATCACTGCGACAGAGGTGGCTGAAAAACGTGGTACTATCAACTACGAAGTTCTTTGTTTACTTAGTGATCGTGTCCCTCGCAGTTATGAGTAAAAAAGAGGAATCCAGCTTTCGGCTGGATTTTTTGCTTTTCGTGAAGACTCATCCCATGTGATATAATAGCTGGTAAGACTTCCTCTTTTACGAGGGACAGAACACGATAGAAATGATAGAGGATATGATTCAATTAGATTCACCAATTGCGGATTTGAAAGGGTTTGGGCCTAAGTCCGCTGAAAAATTTACCAAATTAGATTTGCACACGGTTGGGGACCTCTTGCTTTATTTTCCTTTCCGATATGAGGATTTTAAGAGTAAATCTATTTTTGAACTGATGGATGGCGAGAAGGCTGTTATTACGGGAACAGTGGTGACGCCTGCCAATGTGCAGTATTATGGCTTTAAACGTAATCGTCTGAGCTTTAAAATCAAGCAGGGTGAGGCTGTGATTGCCATTAGTTTCTTTAATCAGCCTTATCTTGTGGACAAGATTGAGATGGGGGCAGAAGTGGCTATCTTTGGCAAGTGGGACCAGAAGAAGTCGGCTGTGACTGGTATGAAAGTCTTGGCTCAAGTTGAGGACGATATGCAGCCGGTTTACCATGTGGCTCAAGGTGTCAGTCAAGCTCAGCTGATAAAGGCTATAAAGGCGGCTTTTGAAAGTGGGGCTATTGAGTTGTTGAAGGAAAGTCTTCCTCGGGTGCTGATGGACAAGTATCGTCTCATGGGACGTCAAGAGGCTGTGCGTGCCATGCATTTTCCGAAAGATTTAGCTGAATATAAGCAGGCCCTACGCCGAACAAAGTTTGAGGAACTCTTTTATTTTCAAATGAACTTACAGGTGTTAAAGGCTGAAAATAAATCGGAGACTAATGGTATAGCAATCGCTTACGATGAAAGTAAAATCAAAGCCAAGATTGCTGCCTTGCCTTTCCCCTTAACAGAAGCCCAACAGCGCAGTTTATCGGAAATCCTAGCTGATATGCAATCTGGAGCTCACATGAACCGTCTCTTACAAGGAGATGTGGGTTCAGGGAAAACAGTTATCGCTAGCTTTGCCATGTATGGGGCTTACACGGCAGGATTTCAGTCTGCCCTTATGGTACCGACGGAAATCTTAGCAGAGCAGCATTATCAGAGTTTGCAAGGCCTTTTTCCTGAGCTAGAGGTGGTCCTCCTAACTTCTGGGATGAAGGCAGCGGATAAGAAAGTAGCTCTTTCCAAAATTGAATCTGGAGAGGCTCAGATGATTGTAGGGACTCACTCCTTGATTCAGGATGCTGTGACTTATCATAAACTTGGGTTGGTTATAACCGATGAGCAACACCGTTTTGGGGTTAATCAACGTCGTATTTTCCGTGAGAAGGGAGACAATCCCGACGTTCTCATGATGACAGCGACCCCTATCCCTAGGACCTTGGCTATCACTGCCTTTGGGGAGATGGATGTATCTATCATTGACCAGATGCCAGCTGGTCGTAAACCCATCATTACTCGTTGGGTTAAACATGAGCAGCTGGACACCGTACTGACTTGGATCAAGGGTGAGTTGGAAAAAGATGCTCAGGTCTATTTTATTTCTCCTTTGATTGAAGAGTCTGAGGCACTTGACTTGAAAAATGCCGTTGCTCTTCACCAGGAACTCACAGAGTTCTTTGGGGATTCAGCTACAGTAGCTCTGATGCACGGACGCATGAAAAATGATGAAAAAGACCAAATTATGCAAGATTTCAAGGACAGAAAATCTCAGATTTTAGTATCAACCACAGTTATCGAAGTAGGTGTTAACGTGCCAAATGCTACAGTTATGGTTATTATGGATGCGGATCGTTTTGGACTTAGCCAGCTTCACCAGCTTCGAGGACGTGTAGGTCGTGGCGATAAGCAGTCCTACTGTATTTTGGTGGCTAATCCTAAAAATGATACTGGTAAAAAACGCATGCAGGCCATGTGTGAGACCACGGATGGCTTTGTTCTAGCTGAGGAGGATCTTAAAATGCGTGGCTCAGGTGAAATCTTTGGGACACGTCAGTCAGGTATTCCTGAATTTCAAGTGGCCGATATTGTGGAAGACTACAATATCTTAGAGGAAGCCAGACGGGTGGCTAGTCAAATTGTCTCTGACCCTAACTGGCGAGAGAATCCTGAATGGCAGGTGCTAGGAGCTTATTTGAGAAGCCAAGGAGAGTTTGATTGAGGAGAAAACTAATGAACAAAAGACGGTTAAAACTAGATTTTTTTGTTATCTTGCATCCCTTGTTTCTTATAATGTTAGGTCTCTTATTTTATTTGTTCGCCTTCATCTTGATTTGGTTTATTACTGGATTGGTAGAGATGATACAAGGAAAGATGGACTTTCATACCTTATATTTTTATTCACTTTTGATCTCTCTACTGTGTTCAGTACTATTCATTATGTATGTAGCTGGTTTCATAGCTCAACTCATTATTCATCTTTGTCATCAAAGGGAAAAAACGCTTCTACCGGTTTGGTGCATGCTTACGGCTGTCCTAGTGCTAGTGCCAGTCTTTGAAGAATTTAGTCTTCTAGGTTCCACTTTGAATTTTAAAGGTTATTTTCTTTCCATAGTTGCCTACATTGCCTACCTCTTTACAAAAATACCTAAGGTTATCGAAGGTTATCGCTACCATGCGACAATTCGTTATGCTGTCTGGGTGGCTTTGGTGCTGGGCATTATCTTATCGATGTTATAGACATATCAACTCTCAGTAAACAACTGAGAGTTTTAAGTTTCCTTCAAGCTTATTAAAAGCTTTTTTTAAGTTAGGGAACCTATAATAAAACCATCAAAACGAGATAGGTTTTGAAAATAAAAGGTTTTGGCTAAGCCAACTCATTCCTAAAATGGAGGACATCATCATGACAGTAAAAATTAAAGTAACCTACAATCCAAATTTCCAAAAGCATCCTCAAGACTTTAAGGTTTATCAAGACTAGTATTGAGCTAGGAAGAGGCAATATTTTCCACTATTCTACGGCTTTCATTCCTCAGTTTCCCAAAATCCCTTTTTTCTTTTTTCATAAACGTAGAATCCCTTTTCCTAAAAACGAAAAAGCCTAGACGTATGAACGACCAGTCTAGGTGACTAAAATAAGAAGTGCAACCAGTTAAGATTTTCTTAACTGGTTTTAGTGTTTTTATGGATTTTGGTTAAAAAATATCGAAAAACGATAAAAATGTGTTGACAAGGAGAAATAAAGAGTGTAATATATAATTATCGAAAAACGATAATAAGTTTTCGATAAAGATAACCTTATTCGCGAAAAAGAGAAATTATTTACTAAAACTATTTAACAAAGGAAATACTTATCATGAAAACACTTAAACCAATCATCAACGCTCTTCTTATTCTTCTTATGGCAATCTACGGTCTTGCAATGCTTGCTTTACTTATCCTTCCTTTTGTGAACGTGGCCAATCTTTTCCCAGGTGCAGAGGTTCAATACCTTTCTGGCTGGGGTTACTGGCTGGTCGCAGAGCTACAATTTGCCTTCTATCTTGCCTTGATTTGGCTCCTTCGTAAAGAGCTTAAAGACTTTACTTGGAAGGCACTTTGGACAGAAGATTTCTCTCTTTTCTTGAAAAAGTCTGCCCTTCTAACTTTTGTGCCATCAGCCTTGAATATCTTCTTGCAGTTGGGAACGACAGATCACCTAGTAATGGACTTTAGTACATCAGTTTGGCTCTTCTTGGTCTCTCTAGCTTGTGATGCTATCCGTCTTCGTAAGGGACAAACAGCTGTCAAATAATTGAATGTATCTTAGTTGAAAAGTAGTAAAATCTTATCTATAAACTAGTATTTTATATTGATATTCGATATAATTGATACTGTTAATAGTTAGCTACTGATTTAGTATAAGGTCAAGGGCTCCTAGAGGCACCTTGGCTTTTTATAGTCTATGCTCCTAAAAAATCAAAATGTCTTTACAATAGAGGTAACACATGACAACTATCTTATTCTATTTTTTAATCGTCCTAGCCTTGGCTGGCTCTAGTTATTATGGTTGGAAATCGGCTAAAAGTGCTAAAAATCGTCAGGAGACGCAAGAACAAAAACGTCTGCGTAGTGTTCTTCTGTTCGTTAATGTCCTCCTTTTTGCGGGCTTTTTAAGTCTTGTTATTACCATTCTTAATGACGCCTTTATTTTGATTGGTCACGAAGGACTCTTACAACAAGGTTTGCGTATGCTTCTTGGGTCGGGAGTTACCGTGAAAAGCAAGGGTCCTAGTCTGACGCTTTTTGCAGCAACCATTGATTTCCTTCGTATGGTAGTCAACATAGGTTTCTTGTTGTGCCTACGTGCCTTTCTGATTAACCTTTATCGTTCTGATATTTTCATCGCTAAAAATGCTAAGTTGGTTCGTTGGTCAGCGCATTTGCTAGTTCTTGGGGCTTTTATCAATAATGGTATCTTTACATTTGGAACTGGCAACCAGAGTTATAGTTTCTTTAACATCAGTTATTTGCTAGTTAGCTTTGTCCTCTATGCTGTCGCTATGATTTTGACTAAGGCTAATGCCGTTGCTGAGGAAAATGAGTACACGATTTAGGAGGGGCTTATGATTATTGTCAATTTAGACGTTGAACTTGCCAAGAAGAAGATGCGCTCGGGTGAGCTGGCAGAACGCATTGGCATTACCCCAGCCAATCTCTCGGTTCTTAAAACAGGCAAGGCCAAGGCAATCCGTTTTACGACTCTGGATGCCATTTGTAAGGAATTAAATTGTCAACCAGGGGATATTCTTGAATATAGACCAGACGAAGAAAACTAAAAGCCTGAAGCAGTTAAATCACCTTTCTAGTGACCATGCTTCAAGCTTTTTTATTTTTCTTCATCCATGCAATCAGGGCTAGACTGGCTAATACAGTACCACAGACCATGGCGACATGTGTCTGTGAGACGGTTAGTTCATAGTGGAAATCTTTATTTTCCAATTTATCGGTTGCTTCAATGCTAAGTTTCATGTCTTATCCCTCAATATAATCTTTCAATTCTTGGCCTTCTAGTCCTGCACTAAGTGCAATGAGGAGTTTGAGGCGAGCCTTTGGTGCATTGAGTTCCTTAACAAACATAACGCCTGCTTCTTGGAGTTTAACGCCACCACCTTCATAGGCATAGACAGGTTCGGCGATACCGTTAAAGCAACGGGATACGAGTACAACTGGCACTCTCTTGTTCATAAGTGACGTAATTTCTCTTGCAGCTAGTGGTGGTAGGTTTCCGGCGCCTAGTGCCTCAATGACTACCCCGTCAATTTTTTCAGGATCTAGGAGGCTGATGATGCCATCGCCAATTCCCATACCAGCGTAGGCCTTAATGATTGGCACAGTTCCTGAAATTTGTTGCAAGTCAAAGCGAACACGAGGTTCAGCCGTCTTGAACCAAAGAATGTCGTGTTTCATGATGATTCCTAGAGGGCCATGAGTGGGCGTGTGAAAGGTTGCTACGTTTGTGGTATGTGTCTTGGTCACATACTTGGCTGCATGGATTTCATCGTTCATAACGACTAGGACGCCTTTATCGGCAGCCTCGTCATTGCTTGCGACACGAAGGGCTGAGAGATAGTTGTAAACGCCATCGCTTCCCAGTTCGTTTGATGAACGCATGGCACCTGTTAGGACGACTGGAATCTCAGGAACAGCCATAGTATCTAGAAAATAGGCTGTCTCTTCAAGGGTGTCTGTGCCGTGGGTAATGACCACACCATCATATTGTCCAGCTGTTTCCTTGATTTTTTTATAAATATCAAGCATGTGGTAGGGGGTGATATGTGGACTAGGAATGTTAAGAAAATCCAGAACGGTCAGTTCTAGGTTGTCCAAATCAAGTCCAACATGGTTCATGGGATTATCAGTGTTTTGACTGACCTTGCCATCGTCATCTGATGACATGGAAATGGTTCCTCCAGTATGAAGGACGAGAATTTTTTTGTCATTTGGATACTACTCACTATCATATTTATGTTATAATTTATTTTAGCATAAATGTTAGACGGAGGGGGAGCCAAGTGGCGATTAAAGCAGTCTTTTTTGATATTGATGGGACTTTTTTAAATGACCGAAAACGTGTGTCAACTTCAACCAAAAAGGCTATCAGTCAGATGAAGGAAGATGGCATTTTGGTTGGTTTGGCGACAGGCCGTGGGCCAGGATTTGTTCAGCCTTTCATGGATAATCTAGGTCTGGATTTTGCGGTGACGTATAATGGTCAGTATATCCTTACTCATGACAAGATTCTCTATCAAAATCAACTCCCTAAATCAACGATTTACAACTTGATTCGTTATGCGACCAAGCAACGTAGAGAAATTTCTCTAGGTACAAGTACGGGTCTTGTCGGTTCTAACATCATCAGTATGGGGACTAGCAAGTTTGGTCAAATAGTGAGTCGTATCGTGCCCAAATCTTGGGCTAAGATGGTGGAACGTAGTTTTAAGTCTCTCATTCGTCGTTTTAAACCACAGAGCATGGAAGCTCTCAAAACCATTATGCGTGAACCGGTCTACCAAGTAGTTATGGTAGCGACAGTGGGTGAGACTCAAGCTATTGAGGAGAAATTCCCACACGTTAAGATTACTCGCTCAAGTCCTTATTCTGCGGATATTATTTCTGCTGGGCAATCTAAGCTCAAAGGGATTGCTCATTTAGGTGAGGTATTTGGTTTCGAGCTCAGCGAGGTTATGGCCTTTGGAGATTCGGAAAATGACCTGGAAATGTTGTCTGGTGTCGGTATCGGTGTTGCCATGGGAAATGGTGAAGATGAACTGAAGGATCAGGCGACCCATGTCACGGACACCAACAACCAGAATGGGATTGCCAAAGCCCTATCACACTATGGCCTGATTCACTTTGAAACAGAAAATTCATTTACCAGTGATGATGACAACTTTAACAAGGTTAAGGATTTCCATCACTTGATGGATGGCTCTACCAATGATATGCCTCGTGTCTATAGTATTGAGGAAGCTAGTCATCGTTCGGATTTCAAGTTGGAAGAAATCGTCGAATTCCTTTATGCTTCATCAGGTGGGGACAAGCGTGTCTTTGGACAGGCTGTTTTGGACCTACATGCTGCTCTTGATAAGGCAGCTCTCAAGGTTAGCTCTAAAGAACATTCAGAGTCAACGATGGTTGGTCAGGTCGATGCTTTGACGGATTTGCTTTACTTGACTTATGGCTCCTTTGTCCTTATGGGTGTGGATCCTAAGCCTTTCTTTGATACGGTTCATGAGGCTAATATGGGTAAAATTTTCCCAGATGGTAAGGCTCATTTTGATCCAGTGACCCACAAGATTCTGAAACCAGATGACTGGGAGGAACGCTTTGCGCCAGAACCACATATTAAACTGGAGCTGGATCGTCAGATTCAAAAATCTCTCCAAAGAAACAAGTAAAATGATTGAGTCTTAGTAGAGGTCTACAGATATTTTTGCCTGTGCTAATAAGGTTACATAAAGAATTTTATATCGTATTTAATAAAGGTTTGGACAACTTGTACCAAACCTTTTTCTAATGAAAATGGCATTTAATAATGTTGCTATTTGTGATAAAATAGAATCATTCTATGTATTTCTAAGGAGATTATTATGACTAAAGCAGATTGGTTAGATTTTTTTGAAGCCATCAATGGTCGTTCAGCGACTGAAGAAGAAATTGCTGCAGCACTTGCAGCTGGAGAATTCCAAGACGATGCCCCAGCTCAGGGAGCTCCAGCGCAACCAGCATTTGCCAATGTACAAGAAGCGCCAGTTCAAGGAGCTCCAGCCCAACCAGTCTTTGCAGCTGCTCAAGAGACTCCAGCTCAAGAAGCGCAACCACAACCAGCATTTGCTGGCACTCAGGAAGCTCCAGTTCAAGGAGCTCCAGCTCAACCAGGTTTTGCAAGTGCTCAAGCAACCCCAGGACAAGCTGTACCGAATCAAGCATTTCAACCTCAAGCAGGTTTTGCGAATGCGCAAGCTGGTCAACAAGCAGCCTTTGCTAACGGTCAACCTCTTCAACCAGGTCAAAATGTTCAATTCATTAATGGTCAAGCAGTAGTTGTTCCAGCCCAACCATCAGCATTTGGAACAACTTTCAAAAACTATTGGACATGGTTGCTTAATGCATGGCGTCGTCCAGCAGATATGACAGATTATGGTAAGCACAATGGTTGGCTTAACTACATCTTCTTGTCACTCTTGACTGGACTTGCATTCTTTGCAATTTTGAGCGCAATGGCACGTAAAGTGGTCAACACTTTAGAGTCAACAGCGAGTGCCTTCAGTAGTGTCTTTGGATCTTTCGGATCAAATGATTACTCATCATCCGTTTCAAGTCATGCCTCTAGTATTGGTTTTGCGGCTTTCTTTGCAAGTATTTTAGCTGCCTTCCTCTTTATCTTTGCCTTCATCTTGGCAGGATTTGTGACACGTAAGGCCATCTTCCGTGACCCTGCAACAACTTTCTTAAATAGCTTTGACCGTTTTGGTCGTTTGACATCATTAGCCTTGCCAGTATTGCTTGTAACTATCTTGTTGGGAGCTATTGGACTTGTTGTCTTCCCAGGCTTCTTGTTCTATGTTGTTTACTTCTTGTTTGCACTTGCTAACCTCTTTACAATTGTTCCTGTAACAACTGCGTGGAAGGCTGATAAGTTCTATCAAATGATCTTGGCAGCACTTTTGAATGGTGTCATTTTGTCTATCTTGTTTGCAATCGTATTTACTATCATGTCTTCATTTACGGTAGGTCTTCTATTCTAAGTAAACCTTTAGCATTTTTTGAAAAAGCAAGTTTATAGGAGTAGTCCTTATGGCAACAAAAGAAAAGTGGATTAATTTGTTTGAAAAGGCAGTTGGTCGTCCGCCTCATGTTTTGGAAATTGAAGAAGGTCAAAAAGCAGACTTTGATTTAAAGGCTATTAAAGGCATTGCGGCTATGGGTCTAAATCAAGAAGTTGCCGCTCCCGAGCCAACAGAAGAAGTTGATGAGTTCGACGTTGCTGAGGAAGTGTTTGATGATGTCTCACTTGACGATCAAGAGGAAGCGTCTCCTTCAGAAACGGAAGAGTTTACACCAGTATCTCAAGTAGGTCAGAATCAATCTGAAGAAAAGTCAGAGTCTGCTTCTAAAGAAGCACAAGCAATTTGGATGAAGGCTTTTAAGACCTATGTTGGTCGTCAGCCTCTTCCAGAGGAATTTCTTCTAGGTAAGTCTTCGGGATATGATGTGTCAACCATCCATAAATTCATCTCAGATGGCAAGGCAGCCAAACCAGCTAAGCCAGCCATGGCTAAGAGTAAAAAAATCTTGATGATTGCTGGTATTGTTGTTGCAGTCTTGGCCCTTACTGGCTACAGCTTTGGATCTTATTATTACTCACGAGGTCAAGTAGCAGAGCGTTATGAAACAGCTGCTAAGAAGAGCTTTAAGGATAGTTTGGAATACCAGGTGTGGTCTGATACTAAAAAAGAAATTAAAACATCTGAAGTTAAGTATACAGACACCAAAAACACAACAACCTATAGCAAGAGCCAACTCATGTCTGGTGAACGTATGCAAAAGGTTGGACGCCAGTTCCTTATCTTTCCAAAGTGGAGAGTCGTGGTTGATCCTGGAACAGTTGATTTGACGGTTAATACAGCTGATTTGAATCTGACAATCAATGGTGTTTCTTATGGTACTACAGATGGAAATAACTACACCGCTGAGCTGAAACACCTCTATCCAGGAACTTACAATTTTGTGGCTTCTGGTAAGGTCAATGATCAGGATATCACGGTGTCATCTGAAGAAAATGTCACATCTAGGACCGAAGTTAACCTTTCAGTGAAGTATCTCAGTTTTACTGTTAAATCTAATCTTAAAGATGGGGACCTTTATGTTGGTGGTACCAAGGTTGGAACCCTCAGCTCAGGAAAATTGGATGTCAACAAGGTAGCAGTAGCTGGCTCTTCAGCTGTTTACGTTAAGAAGAATTTCGACGATGGTAGCTCTATCAAGACTGAGACACTGTCTATTAAGAAAATCTCTGAAGGTCAAACAGTTACTCTTGATGCTGATGGAGTTCTTGACCGTGATACGGCAGACCGTCTTTTGACAGCAGCCTACGGTAAATTTGGCAGTTATGCCTCAAACCATAACACGACTCCAGATGGTGTTTCCGACATTTTCCTTAATGGTACTGATGATACCATGTATAAGGATGTTATCGCTGATATTGATAAAAATACTACGGGAGCCAAAAACCGTTCCGCTGATAGTATTACCTTCTCAGATGTTGATGTGACCGATGTTGTTCAGACTGGTGAAAAGACCTTTAAAGTAACTTTCACGGCAGTCTATGATTTCTATTATGGCTATGATTCTAAATTCAAATCATCAGGAGATATTAAAGATAAAATCTCTTGGACATGTAATGTGGAATACGTTGGCGATGATGATAGTGATTCTAGCAGCAGTAGTTCTGACTACAGTGATTATCGTATCAACGGTAAGGCTGGCGAATCACAACATGTGAGCCGTGAAGATACCGTGAAATAGCAACTTCTTTTGCGGTTGACTAGTCAACCGTGAACTAGAAAATGATTAAGGCGTTCGAACCTCAATCTAACAAGTGGAGAACTTGGCTATTGCCAAGTTCTTTTTGCTTGCCTTAACTAACCTCTTAGGGGTAAAACTGAGCCACTTACCTAAAAAGCCTTGTTTTGTTGAAAGCAGCTGTTATAATGAAACCATCAAAAGGACAGGAAAGGAGTATTATGAAAGTTAGCATCGAACTGGACCCATCCATGGATGAGCCTGAAATCTTGATTCGAGCTCCTCAATTAACAGAAGAAATAGCGCGGCTCCAGGAGTCCATTTTAAAGCAAAAGTTGACCCCTTTAGCTTTTTACAAGGATCGTAGTGAGTACTTTCTAGATTTGGAAACGATTCTCTTTTTTGAAACAGATGGGGAGAAGATTTATGGGCATACCAGGGACGAGGCCTATGAGGTCAAGCAGAAGCTCTATGAGCTAGAAGAACTGCTTCCGATTGCCTTTTGTCGGATTTCCAAATCAACCATTGTCAACGTAAAGCAGATTTATTCTTTAGAGAAGTCTTTTTCAGGGACCAGCACGGTTAATTTCTATCAGACCCATAAGCAGGTTCATGTATCAAGACGCTACTATCCGGTCTTAAAAGAACGATTAAACGAAATGAGGTAACATGATGAGAAAAAATTAATTGGGGTTTTCTTAATCCTTTTAGCAGCTTTGGTAGTTTTACAGGGCTATTTTGTAAAATGGGAAATTAGCATTTGGATGCTGGCTTGGGTGGTCTTGTTGGCCGTTCTTTCCCTTTCTAGTTTTTTGAAACGCCACTTTGGTTGGGGCTTCATCTATGGTGTTTTGGCCCTCTTTTCACTCAATGGACAGTTTCATTTTCTTCCAGTATCCAATTCTGTCGTTATCCTTTCTTCTATCCTTGCAGTTATTGGCTTGAATATTCTCTTCAAACCTTCAGGTAAAGCGAAAAACCGTTTTGGTTCTTATGCCGCCGGCTCAGACGCTCAAAATGGTGGTAATGATATTGATGTGACTTTTTCAACGGTGACCAAATATCTCAATGACCAACACTTTACTCATGGAAGTGCGGATGTAAGTCTGGGAGAAGCATCGGTCTATTTTGATAACTGCCGTATTGAAGGGCCGTCTGCCCAGTTTGATGTGGACGTTTCTCTGGGAAGTCTTAGTCTCTATGTGCCTAGTGATTGGCGAGTTCATGTTAATGTGGACAACTCGCTTTCGGCTATTCAACACCAGGAAAATCCAAGCAATTTGACTAGCAAGGATTTCTATATCAAAGGAGATGTTTCCTTAGGTAATCTAGAAATCATCTATGTTGGAGAGAATGTGATTGATTAAGTTAGGAGAGAAGTTGCGACTAGTAAAACCATTCCGAACTATAAAGCAAGACAATTAGTGAGATAATATCTCCTATATTTCTAATTTCATCCAGTCTATCAGATTAATTGACACTCAAGGGGAGTGGGACAAGGAACAATTTTTGAAAAGTTGTTCGGTCTCACTCCCCTTTTCCTATTTTATAGTCTCTTTATTTGTGATAATATAGTATAGTGAAAAACTAGACTGGAATGACTATACTCTATTGGCGTTTTATGTGACGAAAATGACATTAAAAAATCTAGGCGAATACCTGCTAAGACTGACAGTCAGATAAACTCAAGATGAGACTAGAAGGGAAATTGTTATGAGAAAAAAAGCAATTGGTATTGATTTGGGAACAACCAACTCGGTCATGGCTGTTGTTCGTGAAGATGTACCAGAGATTATTCCGATGGGAACGAATGACGATCAGGTCTTGCGTTCAGCGGTCTACTTCTCAAATATCGGTGGTAAAAACCATGTGTCCTTTGGTAAGGAAGCTATCGAGCGTGGAACAGAAATCGGAAGTACAGAAAACTTTAAATTTGACTTCAAACGTGATATTGGTCGTCCGATTGCCAGTGACACACCGGATCATACACGTGTTAATTCTATTATTCTTTCAGCCTTGGTTTTGAATGAATTCCGTAAACGTGCTTATGTGGTTGGTCAAGAAATAGGTCAAGCAGACGGCATCAAGGATGCTGTCATCACAGTTCCTGCCTACTTTACGTCAGACCAACGTGCGGCCACTAAGAATGCTGGTCGTATTGCAGGATTTAACGTCTTGCGTATTATCAATGAGCCTACGGCTGCGGCTATTGCCTATGCTCACACTAAAAATGCTCAAGGAAATGTCTTGGTCTTCGACCTTGGTGGGGGAACTTTTGACGTTACCATCATGCGCGTGGCTGATCATGCTTATGATATTTTGGCAACTGACGGGAATTCACGTCTTGGTGGGATTGACTTTGACAAACGTCTTGTTGGCTACATCATGCAGGAGTTGGAAAAACAAGGGGTCAATATGACCAACCTTTCTGAGAAGGAAAAAATCCAACTTCAGTATAAGGCTGAGCAAATTAAGACTAGCCTATCTGTTAATGACCAAGCTCTCTATGAGCACTATGTCAATGGTCAAGGTTATGGTGTCTTGATTACCCAGGCGATTTTCAATGAACTTACCTTGGACCTCCTCAAAGATACTGAAATTAAGGTACAGTCTACCCTTCAAGCGTCCGGCTTGAAGTGGGAAGAGATTGACCATATTCTCCTTGTGGGTGGGTCAACACGGATGCCAATGATTCGTCAAATGATCCGCTTAATGAGTGGTTTGGAACCTAAGTTTGACCTTAATCCAGATACTATCGTGGCACAGGGAGCATCTATTCTAGCCGATCTTATTGTCAACAATGAGGTTAGTTTCTCTGAGCATCAGGACGGTAAGACAACTGAGACAGATAGGGTTGTTGTCAAGGATGTGACCTCTCAGGGAATCGGTCTGCTCTTCAAGAAAAACCCTAACAGGAACTATAGTTTTGTGGGTGACTACTACAATAGTGTCGTGGTTCCTCGTAACTCTGTCTTGCCTTTGGCCGTTACTAAGGATCTCTTTGCGGTTGTAGACGGACAGAATAAGTTCAAGCTACGTATCACAGAAGGTAATTATGAAAATCCTTTTGCCGTTAAGATTTTAGGAGAAGTGAAAGGCCAGGTTGCACAGCCACGTCAGAAAGGTGAGCTCTTGGCTCAAGTTACTTATGCCTTTGACTCAGAACAAATTGTTACAGTGACAGTGTCTGATCCGAGAAGCAAGACTGTTGTGGCACGCTTCTCAGTCAACGCACAAGTCAGTCAAACCCAAGAAGTGGTTGAGGAAGACTTGTCAGAACTTCAAGCTATTTTTGCTAAATTCATCTCATGATAGACTATTACAAAGCAATTGATACAGAGACAGGACAAGAATTGTCCTATTTGAGAGCGGTCAGCAATCGTATTTCTCCCGAAATGTCGGCCCAAGACTGTTTCGTGGCCCTATCCTTTCTACGTGAGGAACTAGAGGAGCTTTGGACCAATGGAACTCTGGACCAAGAGGGAGAACGTCTGCGCAACGAACTTTACACGATTCGCCAGCTCTTTTTCTCAGATTATGAGAAATTTCAATACGATCGAAAACTCAAACAAGCTAGAAGAAAGGTTTTAGAAGTTGAGCAAAAGCCGATTCCTAAGAGGGTAGAGGTGTCTGCTAAAAAGGAAATTCCTTTTGCACCTGTTAGGGTGACTCAGGCTAAAGAGTCATCTTTAAACAATTACCTATTTGCGGCCCTATCTTTTGTGATTCTATTAAGCTTGATTCTCTTCTTCAACATCAATGTTATCGTTCTTATCATCGGAGCCGTCCTTATTGTGGCCCTGATGTTACTTATGTCTTAGGAGATTTTAATGGAAACCAATCAATTAACATTTGAACATATTTGTTTTAAATATAAGGGAAATGATAACCAGCTCTTTACAGATTTGGATGTTACGATGGAGACTGGTCAAGTTGTCGGCATCCTTGGGGCCTCTGGTTCTGGGAAGACAACTTTAACGGAGATTCTCCTTGGTCAGCTCAAACCGACTTGTCAACAATTTCGTATCTTGGAAAATGGAAAACCTGTGACAGCAGGCTCACGTTCCTGGTCTTATGTGCCCCAACAGAATCTGCTTCGGGAATATCTTAAGGTGTCCGAGACTTTTGATTTTTATGCGGCCCACCATCTTAAAGGAAGCAGTAAATCGACTAAAAGGCAACGCATCGCTGGCATCATGGAAGATTTGGGCTTAACGGAATTTGCCAACAAGAGAATTTCCGAGCTTTCTGGTGGGCAAAAACGCCGTGTATCCATTGGTATCGAGCTTCTTAGCCCTAGTCCTTACTTTATTCTGGATGAGCCGTCTTCCGGCTTGGATGCCCTTAGTGACCGTAATCTCTTACGGACCTTGAAAATCTTGGCTAAATCAGCCCACAAGTCTATTGTGGTTATTACCCACAATACGGAAAATTTGGCTATTTTTGACAAAATTATTTTCTTGTCTAAGGGACGTCCGACTTTTGCAGGGACTTATGAAGAGTTGCTTTTGGAATATAAGACCAGCGATCCTTACATGATTCGTAAATACATGGACATGAATATCGCAGATGTCTATCAAGAGCTCAATGCTTCAACACGCATTTACAAAATTTAGGGAGACTTATGAACGCAGCATTACGATTAAGTTGGTATAAATTTAAACACCACTACATGGATTTTGTTAAGGTTCTTCTAGGCATCATTGCTTTTGAAGGGCTAATCCTCTACATTCAAGATAAGGGATTCTTGAAAGATTTCGAAACAACTCGAATGACGCTCTTTCTCTTACTTTTTTCAACCAGTCTTTTGATTGTGGTTCAAAACAGTATTTATATTTCCAAGGAGCGATCGGTTCTCAACCGTGACTTTTTCTCAGGCCTGAGTCGTTCGGCCTTTGCCATAGCCAGCATGGGGATTCATGCTTTCTTTGCTGTTTTGGAAACCATTGTCTTTATCCTTTCTTACTCTATCTTTAGTAAGTACTTTGACAAGGAGTTTCCAGATGCTGGTCATATCTTTTCTTCCTATCGTTGGGAAGTTGGCATTACAGTGCTCCTGGTTTTCTTGGCCTCGCACTTTATTGCCCTCTTCATCTCAGCCTTAGTTGGAAAATCTGAAATTACCTCTGTTATCCTAGCAGTTGTTGTGGGTATCATGCAATTTTCATTGTCAGGGACTATCCTATCATTGCCCAAAGCCATTGATTGGGTGCAAAAATTTATCTATCTGGGTTATGGCCACAAGCTGTTTGGGATTTCTAGTGATTTGTCAGACCTACCATCTAGCTTGGCTAAGTACGGTGTCCCTGTATCCAAGAGTCAGCTAGAGGCCTTTCAAGGGTCTACAGGTGATTTCCGGGGTCAATGGTGGGCCTTGGTGCTTCATTGTCTGGTTTATGCCCTACTCTTTTTCGTCACACTTCAGAAGAAGGAGAAATAAATGCAACAATATGATGAATGGCTGATTGATTTCCAAGTGCAGCATGGTCGCAAGCCAAGTGATAAGGAAGTGGCAGAAGCTGCTAAGTCTGGCTTTGCCCTCTCTAGTGGTTTGAGCAGACAGAAACAGTCCAAATTCAGACAAGTCTTGTCTAAGATTGGTTTGGGGGATCTCAAGTTTAGTTGGTTTTTAGTTTTAGAAATTTTGCTTTTGATTTGTATCGCTCTTTTTGGCTATGTTGTCGGCTATCTGTTTATCTAGGAGGACCTTATGAAACAATTTAAACATAAAAAGTTTATCGGTTTGGCCTTACTTGTCTTTTTGGTCTTCATGGTACTTGGAAAATACACTCAGAGCACGGCTTTTACGTCTTCTTCTAGGGTTTATGCCACAACCGTGGTTGACAAGAAGACAGGAAATAAGATACGTTTTGAAGTTCGCAAGGTCAAGGGGGACAAATACGAAGTCAAAAATACGGAGACTGGGGATACCTATCAGGCTAATGCCCAAGCTGGCGAAGACCGTTCTTTGAGCTTTAAGTTGGCCGGAAATGACGGAAACTCAGACGGCACTATCCGTATCACACCAAGTATGGTGCCTGGGGGTGACGCTAAGGTTGAAATGACCGATTCAGATACCTATACTCAGGTTGAAGGAGGCTCTGAAGTCATTCAGTCTAGCGAGGCTTCATCAACTTCTTCAAGTAGTGAGGTTAAGAGTATCATTAAGGATATTTTGGAATCAAGCAGTTCCTCTTCAGGTAGTGATGCCAGCTCAAGTACGTCTTCGAACGATACCAGCAAGCCAGATGCAGATATCAAGACCAAGACTGATGTCAACGGTGATAAGGAAACCACTTATGTTGCGGACTATTCGACTGAGGACATCAAGTCCATCACGGAAGCCTTTGGGAAATGGCTTTATCAGTCTGACTATGCTAAAGATGCCGTCTTGGTTCAAAGCAGTTTTGATAGCATCACCAAGGTCAACGATGGTAGCCCGACCTTCCTTTCGTTTAAGGCACCTAAAGAAGAAGGCAGTAGCCAAAACATCATTATTTTAGCCAACCTCATTAATGCGGATGGTTATGAAAATATCTCAGGTGTTCCTAGTGGTATCGTCAATGGTAAAGAAGCTTCAAACTATGATTTCAAGGACTATAAAAATAGGGTTGATTCCTTTGCCCTTGGAATTAATGAAAATAGTGGTAAGACTGCAGACTATAGCCCAACGTCATCCTTCCGTCTCTATACCTTGAAGGATAAAAAACATGCCATGTATGAGGACAATGATGCGGAACAAAAAGCCCTCTTCAAGGACTTTTCAGCTGATGACAAGACGGGTGGCAATTATAACGGCTATAACAAGCTCTATAAGGATTTGGTTGATCAAGACAAGGACTCTTACCAAATTGTTCTAGGTTCTAATGGTACCGTTTATTATGTGACTAATTACTGGATTGGCAATTACGATAAGAAGGCTGTTCAGACCTATAAGGTAGCACCAGATGATATGCAAGAGGCCTACCAAGAGTTGCTCAAGCATTATTCTAGCGCTGGTAAGTCTGAAAGCTCAGAGTCATCAAGTTCTTCACAAAGTTCAACAACATCATCAACATCAACTTCGTCAAGCTCCTCAGAAGCTAAGACAGAATCAAAGACAGACGCTAAGACTGAGCAAACTGGCATGGATGTTACTGCTATTAAGGACAATAACTTCCAAAGCCTTGAAGGTACTTGGAAGAATGGAAATGGACAAAGTTTAACGTTTTCGAAGGATAATTTAACAGCTCCTGAAAGTTATGTTGTTGAAAATACGAATGTTAAACTTGAGAATGGCTATGTGACATCAAGTTTGAGGATGGGAATCTCGGGCGCAGCAATTGTTTTTGTTCCTAAGGGGGTAACTCTACCGACAGTACAGGGATTTGTGGATGGTTCGGACAAAACTAAGGATCGTATCTTGATTACTCAGTCAGCCTCACCACAATCAGATGCCAAACAATTCTACTATAAGGCTGACTAGGTCTATTAAAGCTACAAGCTTGAGATAAGATTGAAAACGTAGACTGACTGTCTATTAATTACAATTGGCGATGGCACATGATTAAAAAACGTCAATTATCATGGTTTATGCCAGCAAAGCAAGCATTCTAAGAAACTTTCTGCTGTGAGTAAAGTGGCTGAAATTAGATTTTTTCAGCCACTCGGAATTATTGAGATCTTAGGCTCAAAAATTAGTCTTGGAACTTCTAAGAAGGTCGCAGACGTCCGTACTCATTTAAAAAAGTTTCTAAAGGAATATGTCAGGGATTAACAGGTTGAGATAAAATTATCTCAACTTTTTATGTTACATTTGTAACTTTAATTTAATAAGCCAGCTCTTTTTACATGAATAATTGGATTATTAGATGTTTCATAGACTTTCTTTAAAAATTAATTATTGTGAAAACTTCTAAAAAGCTATATAATGAGTAGTGTTGTATTGATGCTTTCTGAGAAAGCTTCTTAATTCATGTTAAGGGAAGGGGAAAAAGAATGACTTCTATTGTAGAAGGGCTGCTTGCTGTCTTAAAAGACTTACAATGGTTGATAGTTATTGATACACTCTTGGTTTTCTTGGTGAATTACCTGATGTTCAATGTGGCCGGTCGAGTTAAGGTTTCTTGGCGGCTACTTTTAGTTGGTGGCCTTATTTCAGTTGTTCTGACACCAATTCTTCCTATAGGATTCAAATTTTTGCTTAATCCTCTCATTCTATTTTGTTTTAGTTATTACAAACGTCCTGATTTGCCGTGGATTGAGCCAGTATTTAACAGCTTCTATGCCTGGGGAACGACTAACATCATCATGCGGGGACTCTCGTTTTTTATCCTCCCTCTGCTTTTAGGGGATGATTTGGTCAGTCGTATTCCAGAGCCTCTAACGACCTTCATGTGTGTGGTAGCTACCTACCCACTCTATCTTTTGATTCACCGTTTTATTGGTTATGACTATTTGCAAGTTGAAGATAAGGAACGCTTACGTTTGCACTTTACTCCGATTGTTATCGGGGTTAGCTTTGCTTTTCTGTCATATGGCCTTTTAAATGATTTTTTGCCTTATTTCGCTACTATCTGGCCTGTGGAAGTGGTTAACAATTATGCTAAGCTGGTTGTTTTATTAGCTACAGGGGCCTTCTTCCTAGTCGTGTCTTATGCCAACCAATGGGTTAAGGATGAACTTTTTATAGAGTTGAAGGAAGAACAGGAACGTCATTTCCAAAGTTTGCAGGAGTCTAGTAGGCATATCCTTCACCTTTATCAGGAACTTTACCGTGATGGTGTTCCAAAGGTAGCTGTGCCTAAAAAGGTTAAGACTGTTCTGGCAACTAGTCAAGAAGGGGATTCTCAGAGTCTATCTGAGGAGGAAGTTCCTTTCAAAAAAGTTATACCAGATATTTCCAATATCCATTCTCAATTGCTACGGTCTGTGATTGAGAGTAAGTATATGGAGTTTCACGCTGTGGGACTTGAGTTTATCCTAGAAATTCCGGATCCTATCTCACCAGTTCATATTGATGTGGTGGATTTATCGGGGGTTTTGTCAACTTTCTTGGACAATGCCTTGCTAAAAGCGCATGGTCAAGAAGAGTGCTTAGTTCGCCTGTCGTATTTTCAAAAAGGTGAGGAGCAGGTTCTCTCTGTAGAGGTGACTCTTGGTCAAGGTGAAGCAAGGGGAGCTTATAAGGAAGGTGAAGAAGGCTTGTCAATGAATGAACAACTTGAGGATATTATGGAACGTTATCCTCAATCTAAGTTTAGTTTTAAGGATGACAAGTTGATTTATAGACAGCAATTTGAATACTAAACGAGTCATTGGAAATTTTTTTGGGGAAGAGATTAAATGTTTGAATCGTTTTTAGGAATTAATTTTTTAAATCTTTATGATACAGATGCCTTTTTGGCTGTCCAGATTATTCTGACGCTGACAATTAACTGTATCATTTTCAGGCGGATGACGGATATTCGTATCTCCTGGACGGTATTTTTGACTTTGGCCCTGCTTGATGTGGCTATTCAATACAATATTACGAATCTGACGACTGTTGTGGATGTCTTTCTTCTGATGATTTTGGCAGTTCTTGCCAAGGGGAAGACCTGGTCGTTAACGCAGTATGCCTTTCATACCTTGTTTCCGGTGGTGACATCGGATTTACTCTTTCGTTTATTGGGACTTTTCTTTTTCCCGCTTCTCTTGAATATTCCTATAGCTGAGGTGGGGAGTAATGCTTTCTTTTATCTCTTGACCTATAGTATGATTCTGCCACTCTATTTCATTTTTAACCGTTTTTTGGGCTTGGATTTGAAACGTTGGAAGGTCTATAGCGATGATTCTCTCCACAATATTCAGATTTCTCGACGTGTTGCCTTGGCAATGGCGATTTATTTGTTGGGCATCTATCTTTGCATGAATTTGGATGTTTGGTTTCCGTTCTATTCTCCAGAGTTGGAATTGCGGCTGCGTATGTTCTGGGTTCTCTTGTCAGCAATAGCCTTTATTTTTCTTATTGCCCACCTCAATCAATTGTCTAGGCAATATCTGGAAGAGAGCTTGGCTATGGAGGAAAAAAGGCATTTGAATAGTTTGACCAAGGCTAATCAGAAAATCGATGTTCTCTATAATGAGTTGTTACAATACAGGCAGTCTTATCAGACGGTTGTGGAACAATTTTCGGAAGAAGTACGTGATCAGGAAGAGGCTCTTGCTGAACAGGTTTATCAAAATGTTTTAAGAGAGAGTGCCAAGGAGTTTGAACGTTTCCGTGTCGTTGAGAATCCTAAGCTGGAAAATATTCATTCTCTACCTCTGCGTAGCCTTCTTTCGGCTCGTATGATGGAGGCTAAACGTAATAATATTCCAGTGACCTGTGACATTCCTGAGGAAATCAAGGGATTTGCTATGAATGTGGTTGATTTAACCTTGCTAGTGTCTATTTTCTTTAGTAATGCGATTGACGAGAGCAAGCAAGTACCAACCGCTCAAATCAGTTTTAGTTTTCACCAACACGATAAGGATGGAAGCTACCACTTCGTCATGGAAAATCGAACGCAGGAAGAAAGAGTTGACCTTGACGCTATTATGCAGGAGGAAAATCAGAAGAAGACCTCTGGACTTAACCTCCACTCGGCCAAGGATATTCTTAAGAAATATGGGGATGCCAACTTGGTAACAAGTAGTGGTGATTACCTCTTTAAACAGGAATTAATTTTTAAATAAAGATTTTGAGTCAAATCAAAGGATTTGGCTCTTTTTTTGGCTATAGGATCATAAAGGAGGGCTCTTTGCTGTCGTGCTTGTGCTTATGTCTGAAGCTTAGGACATTGGAGGAGAAAGGTGACAAGGGAGGGTTCTGATTGTTGCTTGATTCTGTGTTATAATAGCAAGGATTAATGGTTGTTAGTGCTAAGTAAATGATAATTTTTGCTTAGCCCCAACGACTGGCAGATAGATAAGAAAGGGACGTCTTATGAAATTACTTTATACGGATATGTCTCAGGATTTAACAGAAATTCTGACGGAGCAGGCGACCAGCCATGCTCAAAAGGGAAAGAGAGTCTTTTATATTGCTCCTAATGCCCTGTCATTTGAGAAGGAGCGTAAGGTCTTGGAGTACCTGCCTCAATCAGCATCCTTTGAGATTACGGTGACTCGTTTTACACAGATGGCTAGGTATTTTATTCTCAATACGAGTAATCCTAAAACCCAGTTGGATGATACCGGTCTGGCCATGATTTTTTATAAGGTGCTGTCGCACATGGGTGATGATGAGCTCAAGGTTTATGGTCGTTTGCGTAAGGATAGTAATTTTATTAACCAATTGGTGGATCTTTACAAAGAGTTGCAACAGGCCAATATGACGATTCTGGATTTGCAGTATTTGGACCAAGCAGAGAAGCAGGAGGATTTGGTAAAGATTTTCAGTGCGGCTCAAGACCTTTTGTTGGCAGGAGATTTTGACAATCAATCCAAGCTTAGCTCCTTCTTTGAGGAAATTAACTCGGGACATTTAGATAAGGCATTGAGCCATATGGTTTTGGTCATTGATGGCTTTACCCGTTTCTCAGCTGAGGAGGAAGCTCTGATTGCCCTCTTGAATGAGAAGTGTCATCAGATTGTTATTGGGACTTATGCCAGTCAAAAAGCCTATAAGGCTAACTTTGTCTATGGCAATGTTTATCAGGCCTCAGTGGATTTTTTGAGGACTTTAGCTCAGACCTATAAGGTGACACCAGATTATGTAACGACGGACAAGGAGGGCAATCCTTCTTTTGCACGTATCAGTCACCTTTTGGAGAGTCGTCATGATTTTAGTACCATAGATGAACAGCTGACTGATCAGGACAAAGAAGCTCTGCAAGTTTGGGAAGTGGTCAATCAAAGGGAAGAAGTGGCTCAGGTTGCCAAGAGTATTCGTCAGTTACTAGCGGATGGCAAACGTTACAAGGATATCTTAGTCTTGCTTGGTGATGAGGAGAGTTACAAGCTTCAAGTGGGTCAGATTTTCCGAAAATTTGACATTCCCTATTATTTTGGTAAGGAAGAAACCATGTCCAGCCATCCTTTGGTGCAGTTTGTGGATTCGCTAGAGCGTATCAAGCGCTATAATTATCGTGCTGAGGATTTGCTTAACCTTGTAAAATCTGGTCTTTATGGTGGATTTACTCAGGAGGACTTGGACCTTTTTGAATATTATGTCAATTTTGCAGATATCAAGGGGCGTCACAAGTTCTTGTCTGATTTTACGGCCAATAGTCGTGATAAGTATGATTTGGATCGTATCAATGCCTTGCGGTCACAACTGGTAGCGCCTCTGGACAAGTTGCTTAATAGTCGTAAACAAAAGGGTTCTAGTCTACTCAAGAAACTTGTGGCCTTTTTAGAGACTGTGCAAGTGCCAAGTCAGATGGCTGCTTTGACCGCCAAGGCCAGTGAGGCTGAAAAAGAACAGAATGAACAGGTCTGGAAGGCTTTCACCCAACTCTTGGAGCAGGTTGAGACCATTTTTGGAGAAGAAACACTGTCAGTGGACGACTTTTTGTCTATTTTGTGTTCGGGAATGTTGGCCTGTGATTACCGTACGGTTCCAGCCACTGTTGATGTGGTCAATGTGAAGAAATACGATTTGATTCAACCACATTCAGCTCCTTATGTTTTTGCCTTAGGCATGACTCAGTCACATTTTCCTAAGGTCGGGCAAAATAAGAGTCTCTTGTCTGATGAGGAACGCAGTCGTATCAATGAGGCAACGGATGAGCACAGGAGTTTGGATATTGTCACGCAGAGCAACAGTCAGAGAGGGCATTTCGTGGCCATGTCGCTTTTCAATGCCGCTAGTGAACAATTGGTGCTCAGTCAGCCACAAATTCTTAATGAGACGCTGGATGACATGTCGGTTTATTTGAAGGAAATCATTGACCTTGGTCTTCCGTTGCTTGAGAAGGGACGCAACCGTTTTGAAGCTAAGGGTGACCAGATTGGGAACTATAAGGACCTACTATCGACTGTTATTGCCCTTAACAGTAGTCATTTAGATACTGATTTGGACAAGGAAACGCAGACGTTTTGGTCAGTTGCCGTGCGTTATCTCCGTAAGCGACTTGATAAGGAACAGGTTTTGATTCCAAAGGTAATTGACGATGTGACGACAACCAAGGTCGATGATCAGGTCATGCAGCTGGTCTTTCCGGGAGAAGAACCACTTAAATTGTCAGCTTCGGCTCTGACGACCTTCTATAACAACCAGTATCTTTATTTCTTGCGCTATGTTTTGGAACTTGAAGAGTTGGAATCTATCCATCCGGACGCCCGACACCACGGAACTTACTTACACCGTGTCTTTGAGCGTGTGATGGGTGATTCTTCGTCAGAAAACTTCGACGAGAAACTGGAAAAGGCTATTAGTCAGACCAATCAGGAGCAACCCTTTGAGATTCTCTATACGGAGGATCAAGAGAGCCGCTTGTCTCGTCAGATTTTGGAAGATATCGCCCGTTCAACTGCCAGTGTTTTGCGTGACAATGCAGCGGTTAAGGTTGAGCGTGAGGAAGCCAAGTTTGACTTGCTTTTAGCAAATAGCATCAAGATTACAGGGATTATTGACCGAGTGGACCGTTTAACGGATGGGGCTCTGGGTGTCGTTGACTACAAATCAGGTAAAAATGTCTTTGACATTCAGAAATTCTACAATGGCCTTAGTCCGCAATTGGTGACCTATCTGGAGGCTCTCCGCCAAACCTATAAGGTTGATGCTGACCAGCTTTTTGGGGCCATGTATCTTCACATGCAGGATCCACAGCTTAATCTGGCCCAGTTTGGTCTGGATAAGCTAGCAGCTCAGGCTCATAAGGAATTGACCTATAAGGGGCTCTTTGTAGCTTCAGAAACAGAGCATCTGGCTGGTGGAAACTATGATTTACAAAAGACTGTCACCTATGACAAGGAGGACTTAGAGACCTTGTTGGATTATAATCTTAAACTCTTTACAGGTGCTGCGAAGATTATCCGAAGTGGGAATTTTGCAGTCAATCCTTATACTGAGGATGGCAAGTCTGTTCAAGGGGATCAGATTAAGGCTATTACTCATTTTGAGGCTGACCGCCACATGGGACAGGCTAGGAAGCTCTTACGTTTACCAAAAAAGGGTAAGAAGGAAGCCTATTTGGAGTTGATGGCAAAAGCTGAGGATAAGAATCAGATGCAAGTTGCTGAAAATACCATCCTTTTTTCAGCCGCTGATAAAGCTGTAAAAGCAGACAAAAAAGACCAGGAGGACAACCATGTTGACTAAAGCTTTTTTAAGTCCAGCAGAGATTAAGGAACGTATTGCCCAAGAAGCAGCTTCTGACAAGGAACGTAAGTTAACACCTGAGCAGATTGAAGCCATTTACAGTAATGGTACTAATATTTTGGTATCAGCTTCGGCTGGGTCAGGAAAAACCTTCGTCATGGTTGAACGTATCCTTGATATGATTGGACGTGGCGTTGGTATTGATCAGCTCTTTATCTCAACCTTTACGGTAAAGGCTGCAGGTGAGTTGAAAGAGCGTCTGGAAAAGCGTTTGACAGAGCAGCTGGGACAGGTAGAGACAGATGAAGAACGTGCCTTTCTTTCAGACCAGATTGCCAAGATTGGGACGGCTGATATTGGAACCATGGATGCCTTCACCCAGAAGTTGGTCAATCAGTTTGGCTATCTCCTCGGTGTGTCACCTATTTTCCGCATCATGACGGACCCTGCCGAGCAGACACTGATGAAAAATGAAGTTTATGCCGATCTCTTCAACGATTACATGCAGGGAAAGGATGCCCAGCTTTTCCAAAAATTAGTCCGTAACTTTGCTGGAAGTGGCAAGACCAGTAAGGCCTTTCGTGAGCTAGTTTACGATGTCTATAGCTTTTCTCAGGCTACTGCAGGTCCTGAAAAATGGCTACGTCATAATCTCTTGAAAGGACAAGTAGAAGCTAACCCAGAACAAGCTAAAGCCGATCTTTTAGAGGGTCTCAAAGATGGCTTGATTGCTGATTTTCTAGCTTTTTTGAGTGACCATCTAGGCCTAGCTCAGCGTGAATTTGCCAAGGCCAAGTATCTGAATAATGTATCAGATGCCATTAGCCTTCTGGAGGGAGCCTTGGCCAATGACCAAACCGATATGGAGGACTTGCTCAAACAACTCTTGACTCTGTCAGGAGGGACTGGCTTGACAAATATGACCCGTCCTAAAGACGAGGAACTCAAGGCCTACAAGGAAGCTTACAACAAGACCAAAAATGAGTTTGTGGCCCAGTTGCGTGAGATTGATACCCAACTAACGGTCCTCGAGGTTTTGACCAAGCATAATGATGACATCCTGCCTCTGTTAGAGCTGCTTCAGGCCTTTGTACTTGATTTTTCAGACCAGTATTTACAGGCCAAGATTCAGGAAAATGCCTTTGAATTCTCAGATATTGCCCACTTCGCCATCCGTATTTTGGAGGAAAATCCTGAGGTGGCAGCCAGCTACCGTGACCGTTACCATGAAGTGATGGTGGATGAGTACCAGGACAATAGCCATACCCAAGAGCGCATGTTGGGGCTCCTCTCTAACGGTCACAACCGATTCATGGTGGGAGATATCAAGCAATCCATCTATCGTTTCCGTCAGGCAGACCCTCAGATTTTTAATGGCAAGTTTCAGCTCTTCCTTGACAATCCAGATGCTGGTAAGCTGATTCTCCTTAAAGAGAACTTCCGTAGCCAATCTGAAGTTCTTGATGCGACCAATGGTGTTTTCAGACACCTCATGGACCAGGAAATCGGGGATATCCTTTATGACAAGACGCATATGTTGGTAGCGGGTAGCGAGAAGCAAAAAGAGCCCCATCCTGAAAATGAGACTGAGGTTCTGATTTACAATAGTGATGAAACCGGTGCAAATCCTGACGAGGAAGGTCCTGATCAACCTATCAGCAGTGGTGAGATTTCTTTGGTTATCAAAGAAATCATTAAACTTCACGAGCAGGGAGTCCGTTTTGAGGACATTACCCTCCTAGCACCAACCCGTAACACCTATCTGGACTTGATGGCGAGCTTTGAGGAGCACGGAATTCCCTTGGTTCCTGACGAGTACAAGTCAAGTTATCTTGAGTCACTAGAAGTCATGATTATGTTGGACACCCTTCGTGCTATCAATAATCCTCTTAACGATTATGCCTTGGTTGCCCTCCTTCGTTCACCAATGTTTCATTTCAACGAGGATGATTTGGCTCGTATTGCTGTCCAGGCTGACGAAGGACAATTCTATGACAAGCTTCTTGTAGCTTGCACTAAAACAGGGCTTCATCCGGAAGTCGTGACGCAAGGACTTGATGCCAAGTTGACTCTTTTCACTGAGACTCTGGCAGATTGGCGTGATTACAGTAAGTGGCATTCGCTCTATGACCTCATTTGGAAGATTTACAACGACCGTTTCTATTACGACTATGTTGGTAGCCTTCCACGAGCCGAGCAACGTCAGGCTAATCTCTACGCCCTTGCCTTGCGTGCTAATGCCTATGAAAAGACCGGCTTTAAGGGACTTTCTCGTTTTATCGGTATGATTGATAAGATCATTTCTAGCGGTAACGACCTAGAAGAAGTGACAGACTTGGTTCCTAAAAATGCCGTTAGCCTCATGACTATTCACAAGGCTAAGGGACTGGAGTTTAAGTATGTTTTTGTTTTGCAGATGAATCGCAAGTTCATCGGTCACAGCAAGGATGGACTGAGTGGTAAGTACATTATCAACCGTGAAAAAGGACTTGGCATTAAGTACCTAGCTGACCTTAAAGACCAGATAAACACCAATTTGCCCAAGTTAAATGTTGTTCTGGAGACCCTAACCTTTCAGGAAAATCGTAAGGAAGAGCGCCGAGCAAGTATCTCTGAAGAGATGCGTCTGCTCTATGTTGCAATGACTCGTGCAGAGCAAAAGCTCTACCTAGTTGGGAAGGGTAGTAAGGAAAAATTAACCCAGCAATATGGCACTGATGTTGAAAATAATCGCCTACCAGTAGTTCTGAGAGACCAACTATCTACTTATCAGGACTGGATTATGGCCCTGGATACTGCTTTTATGAGAAAGGACCTCAAGTTTACTGTTAGCTTTGTTGAGGCTGAGGAGTTGACCCCAGAAGCTATTGGACAGGTTGAAGTTCAAGCAGCAGTAAATGCTGATGATTTATCTAACAATCGCCAGACGGAAGACATTAAGCGTGCCCTAACGGTCTTAGAAAGCGTTGAAAAACTCAACCAACTCTATGCACCAGCAATTGACCTACCATCGGTGCGTACTCCAAGTCAGCTGAAGACTTTCTACGAAACAGTTATGGATACAGAAGGTGTAGATATCATGGACAAGAAAGAGGAAGTCCAACCTCTTGAAACATCCACTACTTTTGAGCTACCAGACTTTGGCCAAAAAACGAAAGTTACAGGAGCTGCGGTTGGTTCTGCTACCCATGAACTCATGCAACGCTTGATTCTTTCTGATACTGTGACCCTCCAAGACTTGACTCAAGCTCTTGGGCGAGTATCTGCTGATGACCAAGTCAAGGCGCGTGTGCAGTTAGAAAAGCTACTAGGCTTCTTTGACACCGAACTTGGGAAGCTCATTCTAGCTAACCGTGGTAAGTTGCGTCGTGAAGCACCATTTGCCATGTTGGCAGAAGATCCCGCTAGTAAAGAAGATTTTGTTGTCCGTGGTATCATCGATGGCTACCTCCTTCTTGAAAATCGAATTGTCCTCTTTGATTACAAGACGGACTACTTTACTCACCCAAGTGAGATTAAAGAGCGCTACACAGGCCAAATGAGCCTCTATGCCAAGGCTCTCAGTCAAGCCTACCAGGTGGACAAGGTCGATAAATACCTTATTCTTCTAGGAGGCAAAGACTTGGAAGTAGTAGAAGTATAAGTATAAGTTATTGCATAACCATTCTTTCATAGTGAGAGAATGGTTTTTGTCTCCCAAACCAAGTAAAAAAGACCGGTGTCTCCACCAGTCTTTCCGATAAATTTCCATCAGTATTGTAAGTTCATTAAAATATTAGAGGATGGAAACGGTTATGAAAAAAGTATCTTGTAGGTCGCTTAGACCTACGAAGGTTATTATAACAAACTCATCTTAATCTAAACAAGGTTAGAAAAATTAGAAATAAACAGCATAAGTGTTACTAGTTTTTAATAGATGAACTCCATAATGACAGTAAATACAGACAAAAACCGCCGGTACTAGACTGACGGTATTTGTTCCTTTTAATCGTAACATCAACTAATCAAAGGCACTACCCAATTCACCCAGGCCCAGGAAATCGGCATGACCAGTATCATGGCTGGAATCATATCGGCGGTTGGAAATTGACGAAGTTTCATAATACGAAAACCAGTCGCAATCATAAGGAAGCCTCCACAAGCTTTAAAATCTCCAATCATAGCCTTTGTCGTCAAAGGGAGAATGAAACCAGCACTCACAAAGAGGAGGAAAAAAATGATGAATTGTGGAATGGCAATCATGGAAACAATGTAACCCAGACTACAAGAGAAAATCATAGCCGTGAAGAAATCTAGGATAGACTTGGAAATTAAGATAGAAGCATCGCCTGTCATCCCAGACTCAAGGCTCCCGTAAATCCCTGTCCCACTTGCACAAAAGAGGACGATTACTGTCAAGAGTTGCGCATAAAACTCATCGTGAGCCAGTCCGGTTTGCTTACTTGGCGTAATTTTGGACAAGCCTTTTTCCATAAGCCCAGCTCCCTTGTTGATGAGGTTTCCGAACTTTAGGGCCAGTCCAATAATAGTACCGATAACTACCGCAAAGATAACGGCAGGCATGTTAACCATATTCATAATAGCACTAATCCCCATAACCATAGAGGCTAGACCGAAGATGAGATTAAGGTTTTCCTTGAAGTCTTCTCTGAGATAGTCGCCGAAGAGCCCTCCAGCGATTCCTCCTAATATAATTGATAGCGAATTGATGATAATTCCAGTTGGCATTAGTGCTTTACCCCTCTTGATACTAAATACTATAAGTCTATCATTATCAAAGGATGAATGCAAAAACAGGAAGTAATATCAAAGACTTTCTTGAAATTGTACCTTTGAAATGATACAATAAATGAGAAATTAGTGGAAAACGCTATCCAATCTTTTATTTAGCGGTTTTTAAGTTATTGTTTATGAAAAATAAGCTTATAAATCTAATTTTAACCCTAATAAAAACAACAAAATGGCATTATGATTAAATAAGTGCTCAAGGAAGGATAAAAGATGATTCGATTTGAACAAGTGACTAAGCGTTATGAGGATAAGGATGCCCTCTCAGATCTTAATCTAGAGATTCGTGATGGGGAAATTTTTGGCCTGATTGGCCACAATGGTGCTGGAAAGACCACGACCATTTCTATTTTGACATCTATCATTGAGGCCAGCTACGGAGAGGTTTATGTTGACGATATGGCTCTTAGTCAGCACCGAGATGCTATTAAGAAAAAAATCGCTTATGTACCAGATTCACCGGACCTATTTCTAAATTTGACTGCCAATGACTACTGGTACTTTTTGACACGTATCTATGATTTGGAAGCTAGTCAGGTTGAGGAACGTTTAACAGCCCTTATGACGACCTTTGATTTGACTGAAAATCGCTATAATCTCATTTCTTCCTTCTCACACGGTATGCGTCAGAAAGTTGTTGTTATTGGTGCTCTTTTGGTTAATCCACAGATTTGGGTTTTGGATGAGCCTCTGACAGGTTTGGACCCACAGGCATCCTATGATTTGAAAGAAGCCATGCGTCATCATGCCAAGGAGGGAAATAGCGTCCTTTTCTCAACCCATGTCCTGAGTGTAGCTGAGCAACTCTGTGAGCGCATTGGTATTTTGAAGAAAGGAAAACTCATCTTCCAAGGTTCCTTAGCTGAGCTGAAAGCTAAGTACCCTGACAAGGATTTAGAATCCATCTATCTAGAAATGGTTGGACGCAAGGTCGAGGAGGTGTAGTCATGAACTGGAACCACGTTTGGGAGCTTTTTAAAATCAATCTCCTCTATGCGAATCCTCAAGCTGTCACTAGCCTTCAGAAACGTCAGGAGAAAAAGAAAAAAGCTAATTTCTCCATTGTAAATGCCATGCTCAGGCAGCAACTCTTGATTTTAATTCTTTTTACGGTGCTCTATAGCTACCTTTTTATCGGTGTTGATTACAAGGCCAACCCTGGTGTCTTAACCTTGTATCTTTTGACCTTTACGGTTATGGGACTAGTTCAGACTTTCACCGCCCTTTATAGCACCTTTTATGACAGTAAGGATAGCAAGGTCTATCTGCCCTTACCTTTGAAACCATCGGAAGTCTTTTTGGCCAAGACCTTATCAGGTTTTATGACTGGGATGACTTTTATGGTTCCACTTCTTAGCTTGCTCATCTTAGCTTACTGGCAATTTATTGGTCCACTGGGGATACTTGTAGGGCTATTTGCCTTTGTCCTTTGTCTTTTTGTCAATCTCGTTCTGTCAGTCCTTCTCGCCAACAGCATTGGGACTTTGATTGTTCGTAGCTCTCGTCAAAAGCTCTATTCGACTATCCTGATGACCCTATCAACCCTATTACTCATGCTGCCTATTATGTTGGTTAGTTTTATAAATGGTTATATTAAGGGTGCTGGACATGCCGATTTTCCTTTATCCCCTTACTTGCGAGGCTACTATGATCTCGTAACTGCCCCGCTGTCTATGGAGGCCCTCCTAAATCTTTACCTTCCTCTTGCCTTGGTGCTCCTCTTAGCCTATTGGTTTTATAAGGTCAGAATGCCTCGCTATTTCCACGAGGCCCTCTATAGTCAAAAAGCTAGTAAGGTAAAGACCAAGACTGTGACTCGTAGCCAGCGACAGGTCCTGGTTCGTCACCATTTATCTACCTTGGGAAATCCAACCCTTATTATTAATACCTATATGGTGCCAATCTTATATATGGTTATGATGGGTGGTGGAGCAGTCTTTTTGAAAGATTTAGGACCGGATTATTTTGGACTCCTGCTTTTAATCGGGATGGCCTTTGGTTTCTTTTCAGCACAACCAACCAGTTTTCTAGGGGTGGCGACTTCCTTGGAGGGGACAAACTTTGATTTTATTCGTAGTTTGCCAATCAATACGGGTGACTACCTTCGTCAGAAGTTTTGGCTATTTTATAGCTTGCAAGTTGGTATTTCCCTCTTGTTAGGAGGACTTGGCTTGCTTTTCCTTGCTCACCTTCATCCCGTTTTAGTCCTTAGTTTCATCCTTGGATTCCTTGTCTCGACCTATCTGCTAGGAGGCTATTTCTTCGAGAGGGACCTTAAACTGTTGGAATTGAATTGGCAGGAAGTCACCCAACTCTTTAATCGAGGTGGTGGACAGTGGCTTTTTGTGGGAATTTTCATTTTTACCCTCATCGTTGCTGCCTTGCTAGGAGGTATTGTCTTCTTTGTCAGCAAGGTTTGGATAGCCTTTGCAGTTAATGCGATAACAGCTGTGGTTCTAACCTTAATTGCCCTAATGGTTTACCTTTTTGGAGACCGTAAGCGTTGGAAACGCATTAGAGCTATGTTTTTTGCTTAGACTAAATTGTTTAAAGAGTTTTTCCAAATAGGAGGGACTCTTTTTATGACAATTCCTTATATGCAAACTTATACATTAATATGTTAAAATACCTGAATTTAGTGTATAATCATAAATATGAAACGAAATTTTGACTCAGTAAAACGCCTGGTTATCAAAATCGGGACTAGCTCTCTGGTTTTGCCATCAGGAAAAATTAATCTTGAAAAAATCGATCAACTGGCTTTTGTGATTTCCAGCCTGCATAATAAGGGGATTGAAGTCGTCTTGGTATCTTCTGGTGCTATGGGCTTCGGTCTTAATGTCCTAGACCTTGACAAGCGGCCGGTAGAAGTCGGTAAGCAGCAGGCCGTCTCAAGTGTTGGACAGGTTGCCATGATGAGCCTCTACTCTCAGGTTTTTGCACATTACCAGACTAAGGTTTCTCAGCTTCTTTTAACTCGAGATGTGGTTGAGTATCCTGAGAGTCTCTCTAATGCCATTAACGCTTTTGACAGCCTTTTTGAACTGGGAGTGGTTCCAGTCGTTAATGAAAATGACGCTGTCAGCGTAGATGAGATGGATCATGCGACTAAGTTTGGTGATAATGACCGCTTGTCAGCTATCGTAGCTAAGATTGTAGGTGCAGACCTTCTGATTATGTTGTCAGATATTGATGGGCTTTTTGATAAGAATCCTAATATCTATGAGGATGCAACCCTTCGTAGCTATGTACCAGAGATTACAGAGGAAATTCTGGCCTCGGCTGGTGGTGCTGGTAGTAAGTTTGGTACGGGTGGTATGATGAGTAAGATTAAGTCTGCCCAGATGGTTTTTGAGAATCATAGCCAAATGGTTTTGATGAACGGTGAAAATCCACGTGACATCCTTCGTGTCCTTGAAGGAGCTAAAATCGGTACACTCTTTAAACAGGAAGACTAAGATGACATATATTGATACACTTGGCCAACAGGCCAAAGTAGCAGGTCGTCAGATTGCTAAATTATCAACAGCAGCCAAAAACGACCTTCTAAATCAGGTAGCTAAAGCTCTAGTAGCTGAAAGTGCCTATATTATCACTGAAAATGCTAAGGATATGGCCAATGCCAAGGAAAATGGTATCTCCGAAATCATGCAAGATCGCTTGCTCCTAACGGAAGATCGTATTGCAGGGATAGCAGAAGGTGTCCGTCAGGTCGCAGACCTCCAAGATCCTATCGGTCAAGTGGTGCGTGGCTATACGAATCTCGATGGCCTTAAAATCGTACAAAAGCGTGTCCCTATGGGAGTTATCGCCATGATTTTTGAAAGCCGTCCCAATGTCTCAATTGATGCTTTTAGCTTAGCCTTCAAGACCAATAATGCCATCATTCTCCGTGGGGGACGTGATGCCATTAATTCGAATAAGGCTCTAGTTACAGTAGCCCGTAAGGCCTTGGAAACTGCAGGAATTCCAGCAGATGCCGTTCAGTTAGTTGAAGATACCTCTCACGAAGTAGCAGAAGAACTCATGGCGGCGACTGAGTACGTAGACTTGCTCATCCCTAGAGGTGGGGCCCGTCTCATCCAAACGGTTAAAGAAAAAGCCAAGGTTCCAGTCATTGAAACAGGTGTCGGTAACTGTCATATTTATGTGGATAAATATGCTAATTTGGATATGGCGACACAGATTGTCATCAATGCCAAAACGCAGCGACCAAGCGTTTGTAACGCTGCAGAATCGCTGGTCGTTCATGCTGATATTGCGGAAGACTTCCTACCTCAATTGGAAAAGGCTATTTCTAAAGTTCATGCTGTTGAATTTCGTGCAGATGAGCGTGCTTTGAAAGTAATGGACAAAGCTGTTTCAGCCTTACCAGAAGACTTTGCGACAGAGTTTTTGGACTACACAATGTCTGTTAAAGTGGTAGATAGCCTTGACGAGGCTATTGGCTGGATTAACACTTACACGACATCGCATTCAGAGGCTATCGTGACTCAAGATATTAGTCGTGCTGAGCAATTCCAAGACGATGTTGACGCTGCAGCTGTCTATGTTAATGTTTCAACCCGCTTCACAGATGGATTCGTCTTTGGACTAGGTGCTGAAATCGGAATTTCAACTCAGAAGATGCATGCCCGAGGTCCAATGGGACTGGAGGCCCTTACCTCAACCAAGTTCTATATTAATGGCCAAGGACAAATTAGAGAATAACCCATCAAGCTCCAGGAAGGAGCTTTTTTAGTTAGTTTGCTAGACGACAGGTCTTCTGATATACTGGTGGTATCAAGAATGAGGAGATTTTGCCATGTTTAAAGCTTATAAAAAGTATTGGATGGGCTATGTCGATTTTACAGGACGTTCAAGCCGCTCAGACTATTGGTTGGCAGTTTTAGCGAATGCGATTGTAACTATCATTTTATTTACCGTGGTTATAGTTGCCATTGTATTTGATAGTCCAGGTAGTCATTATCATATTATTTTTAAATTATTGTATGGGCTTGCAATGGTATATTTCTTTGCTAACTATATTCCATCTTTTGCCCTTCAGGTGCGTCGCTTACGTGATGCCGGTTTTCACTGGGCATTGATTTTCTTACGCTATGCGCCTGTTATAGGCGATATCGTTCTGTTGGTTTTGTTTTGTCAACCCACAAAAATAGAATTTCCTTTCAACCAGTTCAATAATCCACAACAATAATAATGACTTAACAGCCTTGCGAGGCTGCTTTTTAGTCAATTTGTCAAATTCTTTTTTATTGCTATACTATAAGTATCAAAAAATGAGGAGATTTTATTATGATCGAAGCTTATAAGAAGTTTTGGAAAGGCTACGTAGATTTTGAGGGACGTTCAACACGTTCAGATTACTGGTTTGCATATTTGGCAAATATGTTAACAGTTATTGCTTTTTATGTGTTGCTAGCAATCTTTGGAGGCATTGTGATATAGTCCTACTTAAGTAGACAGTAAAAATACATAAAGTACTGTTTACGAAAGTAGGATTTTTATTATGTCTAGAAAAAGTAAGGTTTCTTTTGAAGGCAAGCTGAGGGCTGTTACCTGGTATCTTGAAGGTAAAGCCTCCTGTTCTCAACTAGCTCGTCAGTTTGGGGTCAATCCTTGTACTATTAAAGACTGGGCTACAGCCTATCAATATCAAGGGCACGAGGGGCTAAAGTCTCTAAAGCATAACCAAAATTATTCTACAGAGTTTAAGCTAAAATGCATTGAAGCCTATTTAACAGGAGAAGGTTCCCTTCAAGAATTAGCTAGAAAATTTGGGCTAAGAAGTCATGAACAAATCAGACAATGGGTTTTCAGGTATAATAGTCATAAAGAACTAAAGGATTACAATCCTATTCCGGAGGTTTATCATATGACTAGCAGAAAAACAAC
>NZ_CM002130.1:2051008-2070803 GCF_000448605.1 Streptococcus sp. HSISS3 | reverse complement strand
ATCCTAATGTGTCAAGTTTTGAAGAGATGAAAGAGGCTTACGAAAAGACCATTCACTATTACCTATATCATGATCCCCAAGAGAGATTCAATGGGAAAACACCAGCTCAAGTGAGAGCTGAAGCACAAGAAAATCCAGAACAAGCTCCATATTATCCAATTAAACAATCTAAAAAATATAGAGATTACTGGAAAACTATTGCCGATAAGAAAAACCAGACTGCTTAACCCAAAGCAACCTGGTTCCTCACATTTTATTTATTTCAATTGTCTACTTGACACGGTACGTATCATTGCAGGTGCGACAGAATCAAGCTTTTTAGCTGTTATTTCATTTATCATCCTATTTATCTTTTTTGCCTTTGGTATTGCTGCGCTTTTACCTGGTATTGCTGTAACAGTTCGCCGTTTACGTGATGCTGGCTATAATTGGGCATTTATTTTTATTCCTTTGATTCCATTTGTCGGTGGTATTATCTTCATTGTTCTACTATGCCAACCAACAAAAGTAGAAGTGCCATTTAGCAACTTCAATAACCCACAGCAATAATGCAAATCAACCAACTCTTTGAGTTGGTTTTTCTGATGCCAAAAAAGTTTTATGTTAATGTTGCACATTTTAATATTTCTGATATAATCTTATCTGAGACTAATCAATACTAAAATATAATTTAAGAAATGTGAATAACTTATGAAACTATTTCGTCACTTGAAAGAAAAACGTTACCTTATTTTGGCATTTACCCTACCAGCTCTTTTATTGGCTTTGGCTATTGTCTTTTTCCGTCCTACTCATCATCATGCCGAGGTAGGAGTGAGGGTCAGCACCAAACAGTCGTCATCAAAAGCTAAGGCTTCCTCTAAATCATCTAGCTCTAGCTCATCATCAGCATCAACGTCTAGCGAGTCATCAAGCTCTAGCACCGCATCCGTAGCAGCTAGTCAGGCACAGGCAGCCACAACGACTCCTTCTTCAGTCCAAGGGACTTACCAAGCGCCACAGTATAATTATGCTCCCCCAACAACTTATACCGAATCACAAAATGATGCTTCAACATCTACGATTTATAACGGGGATGTTAACTCTACTGTAGCCGAATAGAAAGATTATTATGAAAAAGAAATTATTGTTATTAGCAACTGGCTTATCTAGCCTAGCTCTATTGGCGGCTTGTTCAAATCAGTCTAATCATTTATCATCGACAAATTCATCCTCATCAGTAGAGCAGTCCCAATCAGATAGTAGCGAAAGCTCAAGTGAAGAGGAAAAAGTAGATACCTCTGCTTATGATGACATCATCAGCAAGTATCAAACAGCTGTGGCCAATAACCAAACGGATGCCTCACTTAATTTTCTCGTTGTGAACTATGCTAATTCTCAAACAAGTCCTGCCTCAACGGTCTATACTTACCGTGATTTGGATGGTAATGGTGTTGATGAGTTGATTCTTGCTTTTAAGCCAGGTAAACTCTTTAAAGACTATATGATTACGGATATCTACACCATTTCTAAGGATGATGGACAGGTTATTCGTCTGACTGATGGTTCGCAATTAGGCATGTTGGGTGAGCGTATGACCTTGACTTACCTCAAGGATAAGACGTTTAGCTACTATGGTAGTGCCGGTGCCACGGCAGGCGGTGGTTCAGGTTATCACTTTAATGATGATGGCCAGTCTCTTGTCAAAGACGATAGCGATACAGGTGCTGAAAAAGCAGATCTTTCTAGTTGGGATTGGGAGGACTTGAGTAGTGATGAAAGTAATAGTAGTTCTAAAACATCATTGGAAGATAAAACAAGCTCGACCTCACTTAAGGCTGATGAACTGAAAAATGGTAACTACAAGTCAGCTGTAGGCACGTGGAAGTCCTCAGATGGAAAGACCATCAAAATTACTTCGGACGGACAGTTGGATTTCTGGGGACATACTTACCCTATCGACAAAGTCTCAGCCAATCAGTATGTGTCTGGGATATATACTTTAACTTATGTTGATTCTAGTCCAGTAGGTAATACGCCAATTCAGCTATGTCCTAAGGGAGTTAGTGATGCGAGTGATGCGGGAGATAACAGTAAGGATCGTATCTTGGCGACGAATGGGGTGCCATCTGAGGAAAGCTATTTCTACAGAGTAGACTGATTTTGGATAACCAATCTATCATTCATCAAGCCAGGCCTTGGGTCTGGTTTTTTTGCTGTCCTAACAACTTTCAAGGCGAGACAATTTCTCTATTCTTGTGCTATAATAAAAGTTATGACTAATGAATTTCACCATGTAACCGTTCTTTTACACGAAACTGTTGATATGCTTGATATCAAGCCTGATGGCATCTATGTCGATGCGACTTTGGGTGGCGCAGGACATTCGTCCTATCTATTGTCACAATTGTCTGAAAAAGGGCATTTGTACTGTTTCGACCAAGACCAAAAGGCTATTGATAACGCCCAAGGACGTCTGAAAGACTATATTGACAAGGGAATGGTGACTTTCATTAAGGATAATTTCCGTAACCTCAGGTCTAACCTTGAAGCTCTGGGAGTGTCTGAAATTGATGGCATTCTCTACGATTTGGGTGTGTCTAGCCCACAGTTGGATGAGCGTGAGCGTGGTTTCTCCTATAAACAGGATGCCAAGCTGGATATGCGTATGAATGAGGAAGCTAGTTTAACGGCCTATGAGGTGGTTAATACTTATCCTTACAACGATTTGGTGCGTATTTTCTTCAAGTATGGTGAAGACAAGTTCTCTAAACAGATTGCACGTAAGATTGAGCAAGCACGTCAGGTCAAACCTATCGAGACGACGACGGAACTGGCGGAAATTATTAAATCTGCTAAGCCTGCCAAGGAACTAAAGAAAAAGGGCCATCCAGCCAAACAAATTTTCCAAGCCATCCGAATCGAAGTCAACGATGAGCTTGGTGCTGCGGATGAGTCTATTCAGGAGGCTTTGGACCTATTAGCTGTGGATGGTCGTATCTCGGTCATTACCTTCCATTCTTTGGAGGATCGTTTAACCAAACAGCTTTTTAAGGAAGCCAGTACGGTAGATGTGCCTAAAGGCTTACCCTTTATTCCCGAAGACCTCCAACCTAAGGTAGCATTAGTAAATCGCAAGCCTATCCTGCCTAGCCAGGAAGAATTAGAAGCAAACAACCGCTCGCATTCTGCTAAATTGCGTGTGGCTAAAAAAATCAGGAAATAACTATGGAAAATCAGGAACATCAGGTTGTTAATAGAGCCCTTAGAAACCATATTCGTTTTATGACACGTATGGAAAAGGCCTTCTATTCGGCAATTGTTTTGACAGCTGTTGTGATGAGTATCTCGGTTGTCTTTTTACAGGGACGTAATCAGGCCATCAAGCAACAAATCACAGACCTTAATAGCAAGATCAGTGATAAGAAGACAGAGCTTAACAATGCAAAACAGGCAGTGAATGAGTTGACTAACTCTGATCGTATCAAAGAGATTGCTAATAAAGCAGGCCTGTCTATTAATAACGATAGTATTAAGAGTGTGAAATAGCCAATGAACAGACTAAGAAAACTTAAACATTTATTTCTAAATTATGTCGTAAAGGATAGGCGAAAACCTGCCCAGAATCGACAGCATGTTGGTCAGAACCTTATGGTTCTTAGTATCTTTATCTTTTTCGTCTTCATTATCAACTTTGTGGTAATCATTGGGACAGATAGTAAGTTTGGTGTTGATTTGTCCACACAAGCTGCTAAGTCATATAACACTAAAACCACAGTGGCTGCCAAACGTGGGACGATTTACGACCGAAATGGAAATGTTTTGGCTGAAGATTCAACCAGTTACGCCATTTACGCTATTGTGTCAACCAGCTATGTCTCAGCAACGCAGGAGAAACTCTACGTTCAAGAAAGCCAGTTTGATAAGGTTGCCGATATTTTAAAGGACAAGCTAGGAATTAAGAAAAGCGATGCTCTAGCTCAATTGCGTACTAAAGGTGCCTATCAGGTTTCCTTTGGTCTAAAGGGTAAGGGTATCACCTACTCAGTTAAAGAGGAACTTGAAAAGGCTTTTAAGGATGCAGATATCAAGGGTATGGCTTTTGAAGCGACAACCTCACGTATGTATCCTAATGGAACCTTTGCTTCAGAGTTTCTTGGCCGTGCCGAAGCTGTTGAGAACAAAAAAGACGGTTCTTATTCATTGGTCGGTCAAACCGGTTTAGAGCGTTCGCTGAATAGCCTTTTGACAGGGAAAGACGGCGAAGCCATCTACGAAAAGGACAAGGACGGTAATACTCTTCTTGGAACGGAAACTGTTACCAAGGAAGCTATTGATGGTAAGAACATCTATACGACCTTATCAGCGCCTCTTCAAACCTTCTTGGAAACGCAGATGGATACCTTTATGGAGGAAACCCAAGGGGTTAATGCTTCAGCGACAGTTGTCAATGCAAAAACAGGTGAAATTCTTGCGACGACACAACGTCCTACCTATAACTCTGATACCCTCGAAGGACAAGCCAAGAAAAGTTATGACTGGGTTAACCGACTTTATGAGGCCCAATATGAACCAGGGTCAACCATGAAGGTGATGCTCTTGTCATCGGCTATCAATAACGGAAGTTTTAATCCTAATGCGACCTATAGCAATGCTAATGGTATCAAGGTTGATGATGTTGAAATCAATGACTGGTCTATTAATGAAGGTATCTCGTCAGGTCGAACCATGTCATTTGCCCAAGGCTTCTCTTATTCAAGTAACGTTGGGATGACCATGTTGGAACAAGAGATGGGAGACAAGGTTTGGTCAAACTACCTATCACTCTATAAGTTTGGACTTCCAACTCGTTTTGGGATGGTAGGTGAATCTTCAGGGGTTGTCTCTAGAAACTCTGTGAATATTGCTCAATCATCCTTTGGACAAGGGATTTCAGTGACTCAGGTTCAGATGCTTCGTGCTTTTTCAGCCATCTCTAACAATGGTGTTATGTTGGAACCTCAATTTATCAAACAAGTTGCGGATGTCAACCAAGGCACTGTTCGTACGGCTAAGAAAGAAGTTATTGGTAAGCCAGTTTCCAAGCAGGCTGCTTCTGAGACCCGTAATTATATGATTTCTGTTGGTACAGACCCAGAGTTTGGTACCCTGTACAACAAGTCTGAAGGTTCGCCAATCATTAAGGTTGGTAACTATGATGTTGCGGTTAAGTCAGGAACAGCCCAAGTGGCTGATGAAAAGACAGGAACCTATAAAGTTGGGACCAACGAAACGCTCAACTCAGTTGTAGCTATGGTTCCTTCTGATGATCCACAATATGTCATGTATGTAACGGTTCAGGAACCTAAGACCTGGGATAATAATTTTTATGCGACGGTGGTTAACCCTGTCCTAGAAGAAGCCATGTCCATGGGTGATACGCTTGATAGCTCTGTTTCTGAAGGTAGTGGAAAGACCGATGAAACGAGCTATCAAACGGGTGACATTATTGGAAAACGCCCAGGTGAGACGGCCAATACCCTTCGCCAAAACTTGACTCATCCCATTATTCTGGGTGTTGGTGATAAGATTGAAAAGGTTTCTGTAGGTGCGAAAGAAAATATTAAAGCTAATCAGCAAATCCTAATCATGACCAACGATTTCACCGAACTTCCAGACATGTATGGATGGACCAAGGATAATGTTGAAACTTTTGCTAAATGGAAAGGTATTAAGATTACATACAAGGGTGGCAAGTCAGGAACTGTTACCAAACAAAGCGTTGCGGCAGGAAAAGCCCTGTCTAAAACTAAGAAGATTACCATTACTTTAGGAGATTAAGATGACTATGAGTCTGATAGCGGGCGTGATTGCCTTTGTGTTAACGGTACTAGCCATGCCTCACTTTATTACTTATTACAAGATCAAAAAAATTGGTGGCCAACAGATGCACGAAGATGTGAAACAGCACTTGGCCAAGGCTGGAACACCAACCATGGGAGGAACTGTCTTCCTTGTAGTTGCGATTTTGGTTAGTTTGATTTTTAATTTCCATGTCTTTAGTAAGGGACACCAAGCCTATGGTGCCCCAGTAGGGATACTCTTTGTACTCTTGATTTATGGTATCATTGGATTTCTGGATGACTTCCTTAAGATTTTCCATCAAATCAATGAGGGGCTTAAACCTTGGCAAAAGATGGCCTTGCAAATTATTGCTGGTTTGCTTTTCTACTTTATTCATGTCCTTCCAAGTGGTACAGATAGCCTAGCTATTGGTGGTTTGACCATTCATTTAGGTGTTTTCTATATCATCTTTGTCCTCTTCTGGATTGTTGGTTTTTCAAATGCGGTCAACTTGACAGATGGTATTGATGGTTTGGCTTCTATCTCTGTGGTAATCAGCTTGATTGCCTATGGGATTATCGCTTTTGTTAAGGGTGAGTTCGCTATTTTAACAATCATCATCACTATGATTGGGGCCCTTCTTGGTTTCTTTGTCTTTAACCACAAGCCAGCCAAGGTCTTCATGGGAGATGTCGGTTCCTTGTCACTTGGTGCCATGCTTGCCGTTATCTCTATCGCCCTACGTGTAGAGTGGACATTGCTTTTGATTGGTTTGGTTTATGTCTTTGAGACAGCTTCTGTCATGTTGCAGGTCAGCTATTTCAAATACACTAAGCGTAAGTATGGTGAAGGTCGTCGTATTTTCCGTATGACACCATTCCACCATCATCTCGAATTGGGTGGTCTCTCAGGTAATGGAGAGAAATGGTCAGAATGGAAGGTTGATGCTTTCCTTTGGACTATTGGAGCTCTTGCAAGTGCCCTTACCCTTTGGATGGTTCTCGGGAACGTGATGAAATAAACGAAAAAGAGCAGAAATGCTCTTTTTCTGTTATAATGATAAGGATAGACTAGATAGAAAAGAAGTAAGTAAAGATGTCATTTAAAGATTTTAATTTTAAAACATTTATTCAGGAGGCCCTTGACGAGATTAAGTTTAAGGAGCCAACGCCTGTTCAGCAGAAATTGATTCCCGTAGTCCGTTCAGGTCGTGATTTGGTGGGTGAATCAAAGACGGGGTCAGGGAAGACTCATACCTTCCTCTTGCCAATTTTTGAAAAGCTCAGCCCAGAGAGTGGGGATGTGCAAGTAGTGATTACTGCGCCGTCACGTGAATTGGCAACACAAATTTACCAGGCGACAAAACAGATTGCCAAACACTCTGCGACAGAAATTCGTGTTGTTAATTACGTGGGTGGTACGGACAAGCAACGTCAGATTGAGAAACTTAAGGTAGCCCAACCTCATATCGTTATTGGGACACCTGGGCGTATCTATGACCTCATTAAGTCTGGTGACTTGGCAATTCATAAGGCCCATACCTTTGTTGTTGACGAAGCTGACATGACTATGGACATGGGGTTCTTGGATACTGTAGATAAGATTGCGGCAAGCCTACCTAAGGAAGTTCAAATCTTGGTCTTTTCTGCGACGATTCCCCAAAAATTACAACCGTTCTTGAAGAAATACTTGACTAATCCTGTCATGGAACAAATCAAGACTTCAACGGTGATTGCGGATACCATTGATAATTGGTTGGTATCTACTAAGGGACGTAATAAGAATGAACAGATTCTTGAGATGCTTAAGGGTATGCAGCCATATCTGGCAATGATTTTCGTCAATACCAAGGAACGTGCGGATGACTTACACAGTTATTTGGTGTCAAATGGTCTTAAGGTTGCCAAAATTCATGGAGGTATTCCACCACGTGAACGTAAGCGTATCATGAATCAAGTCAAGAAGCTTGATTTTGAGTATATTGTAGCAACTGACCTTGCAGCGCGTGGGATTGATATTGAAGGGGTTAGCCATGTTATCAATGACGCCATCCCTCAAGATTTGTCCTTCTTTGTTCACCGTGTGGGACGTACAGGACGTAATGGTTTGTCAGGAACAGCCATCACCCTCTATCAACCAAGTGACGATTCCGATATTCGTGAGCTTGAAAAGATGGGTATCACCTTTAATCCTAAGGTTTATAAGGATGGTGAGTTTCAAGATACCTATGACCGTGACCGTCGTGCCAACCGTGAAAAAGCCTATCAAAAACTTGATACAGAAATGATTGGTCTGGTTAAGAAGAAAAAGAAAAAAATCAAGCCTGGCTACAAGAAGAAAATTCAGTGGAAGGTTGACGAGAAACGCAAACGTGAACGCCGTGCGGCCAACCGTGCTAAGGGCCGTGCTGAGCGTAAAGCTAAGAAGCAAAGTTTCTAAGTTTGGCTTTTAGGTAACAGTAAATTTTGATTGCAAAAAATTCAAGAGGTTGAAACTATAAGGTTTCAGCTTTTTTGATTATTATCTAACTTTTGAGAAAGTCTCCATATATGCTCGCAATATAATTAAGGATAACTTATGGGCTGAAAATGTGAAGGATAAAAAGTTTTCTACTATTTACTACAAAAAATCCAACAAAATGATACAAAAGAAAGTTGATTTTGATAATTTAAGCTAAACTGAATCTGATATTGAATAGTGGATTTTCTTTGAGTTTTTTTATTAGATTAGGGATAATTTCTGTCGAAACATTATCATACCACCATTTATTGATGAGGGGATCAATGTTTTCTTGCCTAAATGTTGAGGGTATGCCATTTCCGTCTGATTCAATTAGTATACCACAGACATTAACTTCAAATGATTTAATTAAATTATCCCCTAACATCAACCAAAGAATATCAAACATTTCTTCAAAATCAATGACAGTCAATTCATTGATGGTACTGGTTCTAAAACTTCTAGCGAGGTTATAACTTTTTTCACCAACAGTAATGTCAATGTCGTCTTTTTTGTGAAAAGTATCCATTTCAGTTTCATCAGAAGCCAAAACATTTTTCTTTGAATATTGAAATTTGCGAATGTCTTGGAAAGTCCAAGACATTTAGATTGTATTGAATTAAGTCATCATCCGACAAAGAATTCATTCTTTTATCTACAGTTTCCAAATCTCTAAATAAAATAGAGCTGAAGCAGTGGTAAAACATATTTTCAACAAACTTGGCAATATCTCCAAAAATAATTTCTTTATAGTCTAAGTCGGTTTGAGTATTCAAATAAAGCAATATTGAAGCGGTAACTTGTCGCTTTCCCTTTTCAACTTGGCTAACTTGACCTGCATTACCTAAGTCACTTTGCTTTAAATTATACTTTTTCTTAAACATTTGATACGAGTAGGTATTTCTTGTGAGTAATTTTCATCAAAAATTTCATAGATAAGCCTCCTATAATCATGGAAAAGTAGTAAAAATAGTTGTTATCCTAGTTGATTAAAAAAATCTCTGATTTCCTCATCTTTTATAAAATAATATATAATTTTCCCCTCTCTTCTAGTGTCCAAGATGTTTTGATTGGCTAGTTTACGAAGATGGTGGGAGGCAGATGCCATACTGAGATTTAATAAACAGGCTATATCGCAGACACAGAGTTCTTCGACGGCAAGGAGATAAAAGATGATATTTATCTGTTTATTATCGGTAAATTTTGATAAAATGCGAAGTGATTTTTGGACTTTTTCCTTTTCAAGGTAGTTCGTTGCGGTTGTAACATTTTGTTGATTTATAACATCCACTTGACAGATACTATCTTTTTTCATAATTTTTCTCCTAGCCTAACATAGTCCATAGCATGTCAAAAATGTTATTTTCAATCAGGATATACATCCCCAATCCTAAATAGACAACGGCAATAAACCATCTGCTATATTTTTCCAAAGTTTCTCCAACAGAAGGGACTTGTGCTAATTTTTGGGCAGAAAAAACCAAGAGATAAATCATGACTAGAAAGGTAAGTAAAGTCACTATCAAATTCGCTAAATTTAAGGTAATAAAATATGGGACAAAAACACCAATATTGTCAGCACCACAACTTGCAAAAGTAATCATAGCGACTAGAAAAATCAGGTTTTTATTGTCTTTGCGCAAACCATCTTTTGCAATAGCTTCTCCATCAGAATCTCCTAAAAACAAAACTTTGAGGCCTAGGAAAATTGGAATCAAACCGAGTAAACCTAAAATCTCTTTACTAGGAATATAATTTAAGACAAATGCAAAAAGCAAACTTAGGAATATTAGACTAACAGAGCCTAGAAATTGTCCTAAATAGATGTTAATAATGTCTTTTCTGCTTTTTCTTTTGGCAAAAAATAACATTAGGATAATAAGTAAGTCTACGGCTGTCCCAGAATACAGGATTATTGAAGTAACAATATTTTGAATCATAAAACACCTCATTCAAATATATTTTTGAATGTATTCTAACATTAAACTTTGTAGATGTCAACTTCAACTCCACCAAAATATAGATAAGAAGTTAGTGTACCAAATATTAAAAAGCCCTGCCATCGAAATGATAGCAAGGCTTAACTTCAATATCCAAATGATATATTTATCTAAAAAAGGTAGAGTAAAAGGTAGAGTTTTTATTGATTTGTAGTGCGATATAATGAGTTTCAAAAAATCAAAAATCGCTTAAAATTAATATTTTGATGTCTATTGGTGTGTACTGAAACCCTTACTTAACCTCAGTAAAAATAAAATAAATTGTAATTCCAAAGCTGAATCCACCCCCCAACAAAAAAGTAGTGACATTGATGTCACTATTTTTTTGTTGGCTTCTGACTTATAATCAAGTCAAAGCTTGAAATAAAGAGCTATGATTTGATTTTTTTGAGGAGGTTGCTTTAATGACAATACAAACTATTGATAAGATTGACATGCTTGATTTCAAAGATCTTTCTACCATTGTGGGTGGAGCATGTAGTTTTTGGGGAGCTACAGCTGCTGTAGGTGTCGGGGCTGTTGGAGGAGCCGTTAAAGGTGGTATTCAAACAGGTACTTGGCAAGGTGCAGCCTTAAAGGGTATTGGTTATGGTATTAAAGGTGGGATTACTTATGGGCTTACTTGTCGTTATTAGGCGATTACTGAGTCAATTTTTTGGCCAAATAGTACTTGCGCTCCTGATTTATGGGCTTATATTCCTTGCTTGGCAACACTTTAGAGGAGGTGTTTTCTCAATTGTGTGCATCTATGTCAGTATATCCCTGGCAGATGACGTTTATCATCTCGCAGAAGAATATTTAAAAAAGAAAGTTAACTAGGAATACCTTCCTGTTTGAAAAATAGTTAAAGGCTTGGCAGATTGAATGTCAAGTTTTTTATGGTAAAAGTGCTAAAATAGAAGTCATGAAAGACACGATTCGAATTCTCCATATTAACGATTTACATTCTCATTTCGAACAGTATCCACAACTCAAGCGAGCTGTGGATGATTTGAGTCAGACGGATAGAGAGCTGATTAAGGTAGATCTTGGGGACAATGTGGATAAGTCCCACCCCTTATCCGATGCGACAGCTGGGCGTTTTAATGTCGCCCTGATGAATGAGTTGGGAATAGATTATGCGACTATTGGAAATAATGAAGGGATTGGACTGGCTAAGGCTGAGCTAGACTGTCTTTATGAGCAGGCTAATTTTCAGCCTATCATAGGAAATCTCAAGGACAAGGGCCGACAGCCTGACTGGGCTAAGCCTTATTTGATTTATCAAACTAAAGCGGGAACAAAGATTGCTTTTCTAGCTTATACGTTTCCATATTATGTCACCTATGCTCCAAATGGTTGGGAGGTTTTGAATCCGCTTACGCAGTTAGAGGAGGATTTGGCTCGTCCTGAGGTTCAGGATGCAGACCTAGTCGTGCTGCTTAGTCATTTAGGAATACGCTATGATGAGCAGATTGCAGAGACTTACCCTCAGGTGAATCTTATTATCGGGAGCCATACCCACCACCTGTTTGAAGAGGGTAAATTGATTAATGAGACTTATTTGGCGGCTGCAGATAGGTATGGTTATTATATCGGCTGCATTGACTTGACTGTGGAAGACGGGCAATTAAGGGAGTGTCAGATTGTAGCTATTCCTACCAAAACCTATCTTTTAGATTTGGACAAGGAAGACCAAGTCTTTATTCAGGCCATGCGAGAGGAAGGCTATCGTCGATTAGCTCAGGAAAAGGTGGCCGATTTAGGTCGAAAATTGAGTTTTGATGAGACTTGTCAGGTGGTGCTAGAAGCTGTTTGTCAAGAGACAGATAGTCAGTTAACGGTTTTAAATACTGGACTCATCATGAAAACACTAGGTCCTCAAGTGACCATGGCAGACCTACAAGAAGCCCTGCCCCATCAAATGCGAATGGCCCGTCTGGTAGTGACCGGCCAAGAGCTCAAAGAAATTTGTCAAGAAGTTTTCACCAAGGCAGAACTCCTCAGAAATCAAACCATTAAAGGCATGGGCTTCCGTGGAAAAACATTTGGTCAGGTAATCACAGGGAATTTTGCTTACAAAAACGGTAATTTATTGTATAATGGTAGGGTTGTAGATTCTCATGAAAAGTTTAGTTTGGTCCTTGTGGATCAGTACTACTATGCTGCTTATTTCCCTACCATCAAGGAAAAGGATGCGACTCTTCTTTTTCCAGACCTGTTAAGGGAACTTGTGGCCAAATATTTGAGAAAAAATGGTGCCAATTGGGATAAGAGCATTATCACAGCATCAAGATAGAAAATAAGAGTCAGCAGAAAGGATGGCACATGCGTAAAGAAATCTTGCCAGAAATGTTTAATTATAATAAATATCCAGGGCCAGACTTTGTGTATGTGGCCGACCTTCTGAAATCAGATGCCTGTCAGTTTACGGTTCTTGAAAATCATAAGGATGCCTTAGACGCGACCCGTTTTGGGCAACGTTTTTCTGAAATCATGCTCAAGTATGATTATATTGTTGGAGATTGGTCAAATGATCAGCTTCGCCTTAAGGGATTTTACGAGGACGAACGCCCAAATACTCGAAAGACGGAGCGTATTAGCCGTTTGTCAGAGTATTTGCGTGAGTACTGTGCCTTTGGTTGTGCCTATTTTATTTTGAAAAATGAAGAACCACAGCTAATTGTCTTTGAAGAGGAAAATGAGCCTCGACGCAAGCGTCGTCGTTCGAATAGTCGTCGCAACTCTTCTCAAGAAGCTAGAGAGAAAGATCGTAATGCTTCGCAAAAGAATAAAGGACAGAAGGCTTCTGGCAAGCAAAAGTCGGATAAGCCCAAACGAAGAGACAGGGATCAAGAGGGGCCAAGCTTTGAGAAAATCAAGCGACGTCCTAAGTTTAAATCAAGACCAGAGGATGGCGGCCGTGAGCGCAAGTCAAACTTCAAGAAAAGTCAGAAGCAGGCCTCAAAGTCTAAAATCCCCAATAACGTATCGAAGAAACCAAGCAAGACCAAGTCAGATGGTCATCATTTTACAATCAGAAAAAAAGGAAATTAAAGGATGTCAGAAGTAACAAGACAAGCAAAGCCAGAACGTCGTAAACGCCAGAAGTTGGAAGATATGGAAGGTTACAAACCATCTATCTATGGTTTTACTCGTGAGGAGTTGATTGACTGGGCTATGGAACATGGTGAAAAGAAATTCCGTGCCACTCAAATTTGGGATTGGCTCTACAAGAAGCGTGTGCAGTCTTTTGAAGAAATGACCAACATTTCTAAGGACTTCATTGCTAAATTGAATGAGAATTTCTGCGTAAACCCATTGAAACAACGTATCGTCCAAGAATCTAAAGATGGTACCGTTAAGTATCTCTTTGAATTGCCGGACGGTATGTTGATTGAGACCGTTTTGATGCGTCAACACTATGGTTTGTCTGTCTGTGTGACAACTCAGGTTGGCTGTAACATTGGTTGTACTTTCTGTGCCAGTGGTTTGATTAAGAAACAACGTGACTTGACTGCTGGTGAGATTGTTGCCCAAATCATGTTGGTACAAAAATACTTTGATGACCGTGGCGATGGTGAACGTGTCAGCCACGTGGTTGTTATGGGTATCGGTGAGCCATTTGATAACTATGACAATGTGCTTCGCTTCTTGCGTACTATTAACAATGACAATGGTCTTGCTATTGGAGCTCGCCACATTACCGTGTCAACATCTGGTTTGGCACCAAAAATCAAGGAATTTGCCAAGGAAGGAGTTCAAGTGAACCTTGCGGTATCACTTCACGCGCCAAACAATGACCTTCGTTCAAGCATCATGCGCATTAACCGCTCATTCCCACTTGAAAAACTCTTTGAAGCGATTGAGTATTACATCCAGACAACCAACCGTCGTGTTACTTTTGAGTACATCATGCTTAATGAGGTCAATGACCACCCTGAAAATGCTCAAGAGTTGGCTGATTTGACTAAGAAAATCCGTAAGTTGTCATACATCAACTTGATTCCATATAACCCAGTATCAGAGCACGACCAATATAGTCGTTCAACCAAGGAACGTGTGGCAGCCTTCTACGATGTGCTTAAGAAAAATGGGGTTAACTGCGTGGTTCGTCAAGAGCACGGTACAGATATCGATGCTGCTTGTGGACAATTGCGTTCAAACACCATGAAACGTGACCGTCAAAAGGCTGTGGCAGAAGCTTCTGGTAAATCAGAAGGTAAGTAAGATGTTTCAGCTTAAGACTTGGGTAGATAAGGATGGAGAACTAACACCAAAAGGAAGACAGGTAAGCCGAATGTTGGTTTGTGCCTATCTCCTTTGTTTAGTGTTCCTATGTTGGACACCCCAGTATGGGCTAGTTGAAGGTGTTGAAACTCCTGGTATTCAACATTTTGGTCGTGTAGTGGTGCTCTTGACACCTTTCAACAGTCTGACTAATTTTAATCAATTGGATAGTCTTAAGGAAATTGTCTTTGTCCTTGGGCAAAATGTGACCAATATTTTCTTGCTGAGTCCGCTGATTTTAGGGCTCCTAGCCTTGCACCCAAGATTTAGGTCTTGGCAAAAGGTCCTTGTAGCGACGCTTGCTATGTCTTTGACGATTGAGGTCGGACAAGTCATTCTTGACCTTCTCATTGATGCTAATCGTGTCTTTGAGCTAGATGATTTATGGACCAATACTTTGGGAGGTTTGGTGGCACTAGGTGTCTACCGCCTCCTTGTAAAACTGATTCAAATGCATTTTAAAGAGTAAAAAACCTGGGAGCTTACGCGTCTCAGGTTTCGCTTATTTTCTATCATACAAATACGACACATTCAAAAGAGGGAAAAATGAATAAACACTTTTGGAGAAACAATGAAACACTTAATGATGACACTAGTCACCGTATTAACGCTAGGAGCAACGATGCCAACGGTTAAAGCAGATGCTTATCAAAGCGGACGTGATTCCGATATTATGCGAGAAAGAGGGCAGGTTTGGAATTTTCCTGAGATAAAGAGAGAGCGTCAGGTTGCTAATTATAACACCGATGGTCGCTATCTCAGTGAGGCAACCAACTTTGAATTGTACAATTTCGTCAGAGAATATAAGACGTCTGATGACATCAGACGCATTTGGAGCCCTAAGAAGGATGAGTCAGTCATTCATGACAAGGAAAGATACTCTATGGATGGTGGGCATAAGGTCTATAATTTTGATTCCTTTGCCTATCAATTGCCAGAGTCTACTGACTTTGGGAAACTGACTTATATTGGCTATTTTGAGCTAGAAGATGGGACAATCTACCGTTATTGGAAGTAAGCTGTCGTTAGACTAATAATCACCCATTTGTAAAGATAGGAGGAGTAATTTGTTTTTTAAGCAATCAATCATTGCAAAACTTTGGTGGTTTTTCAAGTTAGAAAAACGCCGGTATATTGTCGGGATTTTGGCACTGAGTCTGGTTTCGGTTCTCAATCTGATTCCTCCTATGGTTATGGGGCGGGTCATCGATGCTATTACATCGGGAAAATTGACCAATCAGATTTTGCTTTTGAATCTTGTGTATTTGCTTTTGGCAGCTTTGGGAATGTACTATTTGCGCTATGTTTGGCGGATGTATATCTTGGCGACCTCTTATCGCTTGGGTCAGATTATGAGGTCACGCCTTTTTGAGCATTTTACCAAGATGTCGCCTTCTTTTTACCAAAAGTACCGAACTGGTGACCTTATGGCTCATGCAACCAATGATATTAACTCTTTAACCCGTTTGGCTGGTGGGGGTGTCATGTCAGCCGTGGATGCGTCTATCACAGCCTTGGTAACCTTAATCACCATGTTTTTCAGCATTTCCTGGCAGATGACCCTGGTGGCTGTCTTACCCCTCCCCTTCATGGCTTTTGCGACCAGTCGTTTGGGACGTAAGACCCATAAAGCTTTTGGAGAATCCCAGGCAGCCTTTTCAGAACTAAATAATAAGGTCCAAGAATCGGTGTCAGGTATCAAGGTAACCAAGTCTTTTGGCTATCAGGAGGCTGAGCTTCAGTCCTTCCAAGAGACCAATAAGATGACTTTTAAAAAGAATATGCATACCATGAAGTATGACAGCCTTTTTGATCCCTTAGTCTTGCTCTTTGTTGGCTCATCTTATGTTTTGACCCTCCTTGTCGGGGCCTTTATGATTCAGGCTGGTCAGATAACAGTCGGCAATTTGGTAACTTTCATTACCTATTTGGACATGCTGGTTTGGCCCCTGATGGCTATTGGCTTCCTCTTTAATATCACACAGAGGGGAAATGTGTCCTACCAACGTATTGAAAATCTTCTGGAACAGGAATCAGATGTTCAAGATCCTGCGCATCCTCTTCCAAACATTGAAAATGGCCGTTTAGAATATGCGATTGACCACTTTGCTTTTGAGGGTGAGGATACTTTGCTAGATATTCATTTCATCTTGGACAAGGGTCAAACCCTTGGTTTGGTTGGACAGACTGGCTCAGGGAAGACGGCTCTTGTCAAGTTGCTCTTGCGAGAGCACGATGTCAATCAAGGAGCCATCTATTTGAATGGTCATGACATCCGAGACTATCGCCTATCAGACTTGCGTAGCTTGATGGGTTATGTTCCTCAAGACCAGTTTCTCTTTGCTAGTTCTATTTTAGACAATATCCGTTTTGGTAATCCTGACCTCGCCATTGACAAGGTGGAAGAAGCGACTAAGTTGGCTCAAGTTTATGATGATATCAAGGATATGCCTGAGGGATTTGAAACGATTATTGGTGAAAAGGGTGTCAGCTTATCAGGCGGTCAAAAACAACGTTTGGCTATGAGCCGAGCCATGATTTTGAATCCAGACATTTTGATTTTGGACGACTCCCTATCTGCGGTTGATGCCAAGACAGAACATGCTATTATTGACAATCTCAAGCATACCCGCAAGGACAAGACGACGATTATTACCGCCCATCGTCTGAGTGCGGTTGTGCACGCTGACCTCATCCTAGTCATGCAGGATGGTCGCATCATTGAACGTGGCCGTCATGAGGACTTGCTAGCCCAGGGCGGTTGGTATGCCAAGACCTATGAGTCTCAACAGTTAGAAATGGAAGGAGGAGAAGTCGATGCCTAATCAAAACCAATGGTCTGTGTTTAAGCGTCTCTTGACTTATCTCAAGCCTTACAAATTCTTGACCTTTCTAGCTTTGACCTTCCTCTTGTCCACAACGGTTATCAAGAGTATCATTCCCCTTGTGGCCTCTTATTTTATCGACCACTATCTTCATGATATGAATCAGGCGGCAAGCTTGATTCTGATTGGGTACTATGGTCTTTATCTCTTGCAGACGCTAGTCCAGTATTTGGGAAATCTCTTTTTTGCGCGTGTGTCCTACAGTATTGTCAGGGATATTCGCCGAGATGCCTTTGCTAATATGGAGAAACTGGGTATGTCCTACTTTGACAAAACTCCAGCAGGCTCTATCGTTTCTCGCTTAACCAATGATACAGAGACTATTAGTGAGATGTTCTCAGGGATTCTGTCTAGCTTTATTTCGGCTATCTTTATCTTTGTTACTACCCTTTATACCATGATGATGTTGGACATTCGTCTGACTGGGCTTATTGTGCTCTTTCTTCCTCTGATTGTCCTTTTGGTTAACCTTTACCGCAAAAAATCAGTGGTTATCATTGAAAAGACCAGAGCCTTACTTTCAGATATAAATGCCAAACTGTCAGAGAGTATCGAAGGGATTCGCATCATTCAGGCCTTTAATCAAGAGAAACGCCTCAAAAAAGAGTTTGATGCTATTAATGAGGAACACCTGATTTATGCTAGCCGTTCCATGTCACTAGATTCTCTCTTTCTACGCCCAGCCATGAGCTTACTGAAGCTCCTGGGCTATGCTGTTCTCATGGCCTACTTTGGCTACCGAGGTATCTATCTGGGCATCACAGCAGGGACCATGTATGCCTTTATCCAGTACATTAACCGCCTCTTTGATCCCTTAATTGAAGTGACACAAAACTTCTCAACTTTGCAAACTTCTATGGTCTCAGCCGGTCGGGTCTTTGCCTTGATTGACGAGCGCACCTATGAGCCTGAGCAGAGAGACACAGATGCCAAGGTTACCGAGGGGAACATTCGTTTTGAAAATGTTTCCTTCTCCTATGATGGTAAACACCAGATTTTAGATAACATATCCTTCTCTGTCAATAAAGGTGAGACCATCGCCTTTGTCGGTTCTACAGGTTCCGGAAAATCCTCTATTATCAACGTGTTTATGCGTTTCTATGAGTTCCAATCAGGGCGAGTTCTTCTTGACGGTGTGGATATTCGCGATTATAGTCAGGCAGAGCTGCGTAAGAACATTGGTCTCGTCCTTCAGGAACCCTTTCTCTATCATGGTACAGTCAAATCCAATATTGCCATGTATCAGGATTTAACTGATGAAGAGATTAAAGCAGCCGCTGAGTTTGTGGATGCCAATCACTTTATCGACAAACTTCCAGAAGGCTATGATGCTCCAGTTTCTGAACGAGGTTCAAGTTTTTCAACTGGCCAACGCCAGCTTCTAGCCTTTGCTAGGACCGTTGCTAGCCAACCTAAGATTTTGATTCTGGATGAAGCGACAGCCAATATTGATTCGGAGACAGAGGCTATTGTCCAAAATTCTCTAGCAAAAATGCGTCAAGGTCGCACCACTATTGCCATTGCCCACCGCCTATCGACGATCCAAGATGCCAACTGCATCTATGTCTTAGACAAGGGTCGCATCATCGAACACGGTAGCCATGAGGAACTCCTAGCCCTCGGCGGTACCTACCACAAGATGTACAGCCTACAAGCAGGTGCAATGGAAGGAGAGTAAGATAGTTTAGAGCATAGATTCTATATTCGAAAAGATTTCTTAAAAATCAAAATCGAGTGGTGACATTTATGTCACTACTTTTTTGTTGGCCTACAACCTATAATAAAACCATAGCTTGAGAGAAAAAGCTAAAAAATAATATTTTAGGAGGTTGTTAGAATGACAACACAAACAATGAACAATTTTGAAACACTCGATCTCGAGACACTTGCAAACGTTGAAGGTGGCGGATGGGTTAAGTGTTATGCCGGCACAATTGGCTCTGCTCTAGTAGGATCAGCAGGAGGCCCAGTAGGTTACTGGGGAGGAGCTTTAGTTGGCTATGCTACATTCTGCTAATATTTAGGTGACTCTATGCTTAAAGATAAAAAAATGTATTTACTAGCAATTTTCCTTTTAGGATTTGGCATTGCTAACCTTTTTAGAAATTTAGATTTTGTTCATCATGTCATTAATTTGGTAGGGTTAACATTAATCACTTTTAGTTTGATTTTTAGTAAATGGGAGCGACTCAAAAAATAGAAGTATTCGAAATATAGAGTTCCTAAAAATCAAAATCGAGTAGTGACATTTATGTCACTACTTTTTTGTTGGCTTGCAACTTATAATAAAATCCTAGCTTGAAAGAAAAAAGCTAAAAAATAGTTTAGGAGGTTGTTGCT
>NZ_CM002130.1:1930427-2050190 GCF_000448605.1 Streptococcus sp. HSISS3 | reverse complement strand
ATGTATTTACTAGCAATTTTCCTTTTAGGATTTGGCATTGCTAACCTTTTTAGAAATTTAGATTTTGTTCATCATGTCATTAATTTGGTAGGGTTAACATTAATCACTTTTAGTTTGATTTTTAGTAAATGGGAGCGACTCAAAAAATAGAAGTATTCGAAATATAGAGTTCCTAAAAATCAAAATCGAGTAGTGACATTTATGTCACTACTTTTTTGTTGGCTTGCAACTTATAATAAAATCCTAGCTTGAAAGAAAAAAGCTAAAAAATAGTTTAGGAGGTTGTTGCTATGACAAGGCAAACAAATAACAATTTTGAACTCCTTGACCTTGAGTCACTTGCAAACGTTGAAGGTGGTGATAGATTATGTTTGATTTGAAAAGTTATATTTTAGGGATGATTTTCATGGCTGTGATGACTTTTTTGGATAAGCCTATTATGTCATTGCTTGAAAAACACAAAGCTACCAATTCCATTAAAAAGAAATCCTAATTGAGATATCTTGTCAATTGCTAGTCTGTGAATAGCTTGTGCACAGACTAGCTAAAAACACTTTAAGGAGAAAAGTATGTTCAAAAACTCAAAACCGTATTTACTGGCTACCATTCTCATAGGAATGGGCCTCGCTAATCTATTTAGAAGTTTGGATGTAGTCCACCATACCATTAACTTGCTGGGGCTAACCTTGCTTCTTTATAGTCTGCTTTTAAAAAAATGGGGCACAGTTTAAGAAATAATGTCGGGTTCTAGATAATTCGATTACTTGTGTTTTGTCACTATCTTGAGGAAAAAGACTTTAAAGATCACTTAAAACCTACCATTTAGGACATATAATGGTCATTTGTGACAAGAGATATTTTACAGATAAGAATTTGTCATACTATAAATAAAAACTAAATGAAAGGGAATTTTATGTTTCTTTATCGTAGGACCTTTGTTCCCCAAATGGATATTAGAGACTGTGGTGTTGCAGCTCTGGCTTCAATTGCCAAGTATTATGGGTCGGACTATTCTTTAGCTTATCTTCGAGAATTAGCAAAGACAACCAAAGAAGGTACGACGGCTTTAGGAATTGTTGAAGCTGCTAAGAAAATCGGATTTGAAACAAAGGCTATTCAAGCTGACATGTCTCTATTTAACATGGATGATGTTCCTTATCCTTTCATCGCTCATGTAAACAAAGAAGGTAAACTTCAGCATTATTATGTGGTCTATAAAAATGGAAAAAATAAGCTAGTTATTGGTGACCCTGATCCTAGTATCAAAGTAACTAAAATGTCTAAAAAGCAATTTAAAAAGGAGTGGACGGGTGTCGCTTTATTTATAGGACCAGAACCAAGTTACAAACCACATAAGGAAAAAGGAATCGGTCTGTTGGCTTTTCTTCCTCTCATTTTTAAGCAAAAATCATTAATTACTAATATTGTATTAGCTAGTTTTTTGGTTACTTTGGTAAATATTGTTGGTTCGTATTATCTTCAGGGTATTTTAGATGACTATATTCCTCATCAGATGAGGTCAACACTAGGAATTATTTCCATTGGCCTAGTTGTTAGTTATGTTTTACAGCAGATGATGACATATGCTAGGGATTATCTACTGACTATCCTCAGTCAGCGTTTTACGATTGATGTTATTTTGTCTTACGTACGACATATTTTTGATCTTCCGATGTCTTTTTTTGCGACTAGGCAAACCGGTGAAGTTACCTCACGTTTTAGTGATGCCAACTCAATTATTGACGCACTAGCATCAACTATTTTGTCTCTCTTCTTAGATGTCTCTGTTCTTGTTGTTATTGGTAGTATATTACTATTACAAAATGTTAGTTTGTTCTGGATAGTTCTTTGTTCAGTTCCTATCTATACAATAATAGTGCTTGTGTTCATGAAGCCCTTTGAGAAAATGAATCATAAGGTCATGCAAAGTAATGCTATGGTAAGCTCGGCTATTATTGAAGATATCAATGGCATTGAAACGATTAAATCTTTAACTAGTGAGGAAATTCATTACCAAAAGCTTGATGGTGAGTTTATAGACTATTTAGAAAATTCTTTTCGTTTGTCAAAATTATCTATTTTACAGACATCTTTAAAACAAGGAGCTCAGTTGATTTTAAATGTGCTCATTCTTTGGACAGGTGCTCAGTTAGTTATGTCAAATAAAATCTCAGTTGGGCAACTTATAACCTTCAATACGTTATTGTCATATTTTACAAAGCCGTTAGAAAATATAATTAATCTTCAGAGCAAACTCCAATCTGCAAAAGTTGCTAATGCACGTCTCAATGAGGTCTACCTTGTTGAATCGGAGTTTAAAGAAACTAATGGTAATATATATCAAAAACAGCCAATGAATGGAGATATTATTATTTCAGGCTTGTCCTACAAGTATGGATTTGGACAGGATACATTATCTGACATTGACTTAACTATTAGACGAGGTGAGAAGGTAAGTTTTGTTGGAGTCAGCGGTTCGGGAAAAACCACATTAGCGAAGATGATAGTGAATTTTTACCAACCTTATAAAGGCAAAGTTAGCCTAGGTAGTCAAGATATCAATCTAATCGATAAAAAAAGTCTTCGTAGGAAGATTAACTATCTCCCTCAACAGTCCTATATTTTTAGTGGAAGTATTTTGGAAAATCTGACTTTGGGAGCCGATATAACTGTAACAGAGGAAGATATTCTTAGAGCATGTGATATCGCTGAAATTCGGAGGGACATTGAAGAAATGCCAATGGGATTTCAAACGGAGCTTTCTGATGGTTCAGGGTTATCTGGAGGACAAAAGCAACGTATTGCTTTAGCGCGTGCTCTATTAACTAAAGCTCCAGTTCTTATTTTAGATGAAGCTACAAGTGGATTAGATGTCCTAACGGAGAAGAAAGTTATAGATAATTTATTGAAATTAACTCAAAAGACGATTATTTTTGTAGCTCATAGACTTAGTATTGCTCAAAGGACTGATAAGATAATAGTAATAGAACAGGGGCGTTTAATAGAGAGTGGTTCACATAGTGAGTTGATGTCTAGGCATGGTTTTTACTATCGTTTATTTAAGAAATAGAAAGAAGAAAAATGAATTCTCAATTATTTAAAAGTACGGAATTTTATCAGAAAAGGTATCAAAACTTCTCAACAATTATTATATTTCCATTAGTCCTTTTGATAATGTTCCTTCTTTCGTTTTTACTTTGGGCAAAAAAAGAGGTAACAGTTGAAGTCACAGGAACGATAGAGCCTACAAGTATTGTTGCAACAATCCAGTCAACCAGTGACAATACTATTATAAAGAATCAGTTAAGGTCCAATAAAGAAGTCAAAAAAGGTGATTTATTGATTCAATATTCCGAAAAAATGGAAAGCTCTCAGAAAGAGAGTCTTCAAAAACAATTTGATCTTTTAAGTCGTCAGGAGACAGGGCTAAAAACCTTAGAAGATAGTATCAATCAAGGAACTAGCCTTTTTCAGGAAGAAAATGATGAATTTGGCTATCAAAGCACATTTACTACTTTCTTAGCCCAATACGATTCTATTGGTCAAGGTGTTAATAGTTCTAATCGGGAATCAAGTCCCCAAACTAATTTGGGTAATGAAACAGATACTGCTAGTTCTTTTGAAATCAGTGGATTTCCAGTTCAATCTGAGACATTATCAAAAACAAATAAGAATCATAAGATGACTTCTAAGAGAAATAGTTATAAGTCTATCCCACTTACATTGGATAGTCAATACGATACTGATTTATCAAGTCAAAGGGAGGTATTGAAAGCTCAGTATCTTAAGGAAGCTGGACAACAATTAGCAACTGTTCAAATACAGAAGTCTGAAGTAGAGGGAAAACTTAACCAAGCGAATATACTATTGTCTAATACAACAATAAAGGCACCTGAAGATGGAATAATACATCTTAATCAATCTTATGAAAATCTGTCAACGGTTTCAACAGGTAAGGAACTAGCACAGATTTATCCTAAAATAGAGTCTACTAAGGAAGTTTTTATTAGTTATTATGTTAGTTCAGATTATATCCTTAAATTAAAAAAGGTCAGTCAGTTAGACTAACACTTGATGAGGTTGGTAATCATAATATGATGGTTTTAGGTAAGATTGAGAGCATTGATAGTTCAGCAATTGAAACAGAGAAAGGAAATATCTTTCGAGTTAAAGCAAAGGCAAAGCTAACTGCTCAAGAATCTAGAAGTCTTAAATATGGTTTTCAAGGGCGAGTAACTAGTATAATAGATAAAAAAAGCTACTTTGCTTATCTTAAAGATAAGTTATTTAATCAGCTTAATTAAATTCAAGGAGTGGAAAATGAAAAAACAAAGAAATGTCACTGAGTTTCAAAAGCTCAGTGACCATGAGCTTGAACAGGTATATGGAGGAATCAGTTGGGCAAATTATCTGTCAAGATATTTAAAAGAGGATTATAAATACTTTCTTTCAGATGGCAGTAAAAATCTGTTATAGTTAAAAATTTTAAAAACTTGAAACTAGTCAAGCTTTTTTCGATATATTAAGTTCCTGTGTAAATGCAAAAGTCATACTTTCAGTTTTTAAAGAAATATTTTGATAGTTGTCTAATATATTCCTAACGTTGGCCAAACCTATACCGCGATGATCCCCTTTACTGGAGACACCTCTCTCAAAAAGTGAGGTGATCGAAATGAATTCTTCCCGGGTCGAGTTTTGGACAATAAAGAGCTGTTTATTACCATGGTTGAAGTAGCCAATATGCATTTTTGGTATGTCAGACTGAATCGATGCTTCCATCGCATTGTCTAGAAAGATAGATATGACAGTAATAAAATCGACCATCTCCATACCCTCAAGTTTGATAGTTTTAGGAATATCTAAGGAGACATCAATGTTATTTTCTTCTGCCTCTAGGAACTTAGCTGCAAGTAGGCTTTTAATAGTGTTATCTTCTATGTTTATTAAGCGAGTTAAATCAAATGTTTTCGATTTTAAATGCTTATCGGAATCTTTTAAAACTGAGTCGTAGACTTCTTTTACAATAGCTATATCATTTTGTTCGATACCAAGTTTGAGTGTTGTTAAAATATTGGCATAATCATGACGAAAACTTCGAACCGACTGATAGAGGTTTTCAATCTGTTTGTTATAATTCTTAAGATGCGATAGTTGAATGTCTTTTTGAAAGTCCAATTGACTTTGTATTGTTGCTCGGATATTTCTATCTAGTAAGATAAGCATGATAAAGGACAAGACTAGATAAATAACCACAATTAACTTTCTGATTATCAGAGTGGATGTATGAGTAGTGTTTTCGAGGTAGACGAGATATTGCTGGGTAAATGTATAACCAATCATAATGAAATCAGCAACAATAATACTCTTTGATATGAGAGGGGCTAATCGTCTTTTTTGTATAACTCCAAAGCTTTCTTTGAATAATTTTATTAAAAGAAAGGATAGTAAAATAGTTAGGAAAGAAGATGAGACAGCTATAAGATAATTAACTTTTATTGTTTCAACACTGATTCCAAACAAAGGAAATATAAAGAAAATGATTACTCTAAAACTGATATTATTAAGAGTTGTGAGGAGAAGAGCATTGAATATTTTAAGCTTTGATTGTAAGTAGGGCTTTCGTGATATAAAAAAAGATAATAAAAGATAGAATATTTCTTCGTTAAAGTAGAATAAGAATTTCCAGGATAGACTGTTACATATTTTGGTATATGCTATGCGACAAAATAAGATAATAAGAAAATGCCTAATTGAAACTCTTTTGTTTATTAAGTAAAGAAACAGGCAAATATTGAAACATTCAGAGACAACAGTAAGCAAAAATAAAAAAATAATCATTGAAGGTTCCTTCTTTTAAAAGTATCTATCAGCATTTTAGCTTTGGTACGTGAAAAAGGACAGATACTACCATCAGTCATTTCGACTTCACGTTTTAATTTGTTGATTCTTAAAATGTTTTTAGGATTAATGAGATACGAACGATGGCAAGATACGAGTGAAGGACTAGCTTTTTCAAGATCCTTTAGATTTGCACGAAAGGTCATTTGGTTGTTTGTACCATGAAGTATTACATAATGCTTTTGAGGAGAAGTTTCAATATAAATAACTTGGTTTAAAGGGATGCGAATAGCTGTATGTTGTGTTTGAAAATCAAAAATCTCGTCATTCTCTATTCCAAGTGGTTTCATAGTTATAGCTAAAGCTCTGGTTATCTTTTTCCTAAATTCTATTTCAGAGAGACTTTTGTCGATATAGTCTAGGGCAGATACTTGGTAATCAAAAACTAGTGGCATGAACTCTGAGTGAGTAGTGACAAAGATAATAGTAGCATAGGGATTTTTTCCCTAATGATTTTAGCAATATCAAGCCCTTTTAATTTTTCTCCTTTAATTTCGATATCAAGAAAAAAGAGCTGGTTAGAAGTTGTTGACTCAAACGCTTCTATAAGTTGCTTAGGCTTATCAAACGTGTGGACAATAGATAAGTCTTTGTTGTATTTTTTTAACTCTTGAGACAATACCATCTCCAGTCTTCCTTGTTGAATGAGATTGTCCTCTAAGATATATATATCCAATCGTAGTTCCCTCCAAATTTTTGTATGCTGTTGTTTTTATACTCATAAATATGTAATATTATACCATAATTTACATATTCCATCCAACTATTCTTAAAAAGATTAGAAATAAATGTGATTCATTATCTATCAATACCATTTAGGACATATATTGGTAGTTTGTGACAATATTTAATTTTCTTTAATAAGATTGTTATATTACAATTGTGGTTGAGATATCACAATAAATTTATAAAGGAGGTTGTATAGATTTTTTCCGAAGGATTTAAGTTCATGTGCCACAGCCTCTTCCAAGCGACCCATCTGAATAGGATTATCTTCTAATAGGTAAATTCTCAAGGTTGAGTCCTCCCTTTCATGACGAATACTGTTTATTGAAAAATTGTAACATAAAGAAACGGTTTTTCAATTTTTTATTAGTGGAAAATGAGATTTTTCTTTTTTCTGAATTTTAGAAACAATATACATTAGGAATTACCATTCGGGACATATAGCCACTTTTTGGGACGCTAGCTCTGATAGAGACACTTGAATGCTATACTAAAGATGTGATTGAGAGATCACACGATAAAAATTTTAGGAGGTAGTTGCCATGGCAACTCAAACAATTGAAAACTTTAACACCCTTGACCTCGAAACACTTGCTAGTGTTGAAGGAGGTGGATGTAGTTGGAGAGGCGCAGGTGGAGCGGCTGCTCAAGGAGCTATCGGAGGAGCTATCGCAGGAGCGTTTGGAGGTAATGTAGTTTTACCAGTTGTAGGCTCAGTTCCTGGTTGGGTCGGTGGTGGTGCTCTAGGTGGTGTAGGTGGTACTGTTGCCTATGGAGCAACCTGCTGGTGGAGCTAATCTATGGTATATTTTATTATAGGTTTTGTTGTTGCTTTGTTAGGTAATATCTTTTTCAACAAGGTCAATAAAAATAAACATAAATAATCATCTTGAACATATACGGGTATTTTCATAACAATTTTTAATAATTTGTTTATAAGATAGTGTTATTTTCTTTGAACAAATAGTTTATTTTTATGTAGATGGGGAGTTAACTAATGATTACAGAACTAACATATAACGACCTTGAAACCATCCAAGGTGGAGTATCTTGTATTATGCCTAGAACAAATAATAAAGCTGGTGGTAGCTACGACCCCTTTATAGACGGTAGGGTATCGCCACCTAGATATCGAAGTGGCGAAGCCTATCCGATGGTATATCTTCCTATCTGTGTTCTTATGTAGGAAGTTGAAATCAAGGTTCTTATTCGATAATGACTATTAAGATCACTTTATCATCTTAAAGTGGTCTTTTATATTTTTTTACCGTTCGGGACATATAGCCACTTTTTGGGACGCTAGCTCTGATAGAGACACTTGAATGCTATACTAAAGATGTGATTGAGAGATCACACGATAAAAATTTTAGGAGGTAGTTGCCATGGCAACTCAAACAATTGAAAACTTTAACACCCTCGACCTTGAAACACTTGCTAGTGTTGAAGGAGGACGAGTCAATTGGGAACGATGGGGAGTGTGTGGGGCCTCTGTCGCCGTAGGTGCTTCAGAAGGATTCTCTGCAGCTGCAGGTGGAACGGCTTTCTTCATTGGACCGTATGCAATTGGAACTGGTGCAGTAGGTGCAGCTATTGGAGGTGGAGTAGCCTTACTTGGCTGTTAAGGAGAACAACAATGACACATAGAGTTTCAAAAAGGGATATAGTGCTATTTGTCATTGCCCAAGTAGTTAGCATATCCTTACTGGTACTTTTTTTTAGTCAATTACTTCATAACTTATCATCCGTATTCCAATTGGTCTACATCGTAGCAGCCCTCTTAGTGGTTGTGGTTGATATATTGCTCATTCGAAAAATAATGACAAGAAGAGAAGAACCAACTGTGTTAAATCAATTAAAAGCTTCCCTAGCTTGTTTCTTGTTACTGACACTTAGTTGCCTTCGTTTTTTGACAACAGATTTCTATTATCAAAAAGTTATCGCTATATTTGTAGGTTTTTTTTCATTATTGGGTTTCGTACTATTTTTATGGGGCATCAAGTATATCAACCATAATATAGAGAAGTAAGTAATTGACAAAATAAGGAGTATAAGCAATGTTTACAAAATTAACTCATAACGACCTTGAAGTAATTCAAGGTGGTGCTGTTTGTCTTATGCCAAATGTGAATAACAAGGAGGGTGACCCCCTTAAAGACGGTTGGGTATCACCACCTAGATATCGAAGCGGTGAAGCCTATCCCATGGTATATTTACCTGTCTGTGCTATTATGTAAGAACTTTAATTTAAAGGCTCTTATTTGATAAGAATATAAAAGTCCCCTTATTACCCGAACCTTCTGGTGATAGTGGGATTTTTTATATTCTTACCATTCGGGACGTATAGTCACTTTTTGGGACGTTAGCTTCTATGAGAGTTGTAAATTGTTAAACTAGACTAAGTAATCGAAAGGAGTTTATGATGAAAAAACGGACATTAACGCTATGGCTGATGAGTTCAGCCTTGTTACTGAATCTATCGGTAGGAACTGCTTTAGCGGATGAGGTGGTAGAAACGGGAGTTGATAATTCTCCAAAGGTTGAAGCAACTGAACCTACTCCAGTAGAACAACCATCAGATAGTCAGGAGCAGTCAAAACCTGAGGATAGTCAGACATTACCTACCACTGAATCGGTAGCCTTGGCTGAGTCCGAGGAGGAGACTGCAGATGATATTCCTGAGGTCTCTCGTGAGGAATACGAGGCCAATGTTGCAGATTTATCTAAGATAAGCTTAGATGATGTGCGTAATGCTTTCACTGAGGATGGTCAGGCACATACGATTTATTTTGGACGTGGAACCTGTTATTATTGTCGTCAATTTTCACCAGAGTTGAAGGTCTTGAACCAACTGATGGATGGTCGTTTAGAGTATTACGATACAGATCGTGAGGATTTTGACCGAAACTATGTGTTTGGTGAGATTGGTATTCCAGGTACACCTACACTACTTTATCTGGAAAATGGTCAGCTATTATCAGGATGGGTTGGTGGTGGACCTGCTCAAACAGTTTATGACCATTTAGCCAGCTCTAGTCCACGTTTTATGACTTTGAATCAGGAACAAACAACCATCTCTGAACCTCAAACTAAAACTGTTCGTCCTACACGAGTAACCGAAGAGAGTACGAAAGAGAAATCTTTGCCAACTGTTCAACCACAGCCGATGTCAACGGTTCAGAAGGAACTGAACGCTCAAACAGGGCAAATGGCACCAATGACTGATAAAGTAGCAGACACAAAAGAACTTCCTAAAACAAATGATGGTGAGCAATCACTTGTCTCTTTTGTGGGGGCATTAGCAATCTTAGCTTCACTCATGTTAGCACTGAGATATTATATTAAATAAGTAAAAAGATTGAGTATCTCCCTCAATTTTTTTCATTTTGTATATGAATGACCATTCAGGACGTATAGCCACTTTTTGGGACGCTGGCTTTTAAATGACTATCAGGGTGCTATACTAAAGATGTGATTGAAAAATTAGTTGAAAGAAATAAGGAGGTTTTCTTAATGACAGGACTTAAATGGTTTGCAGGAGGCAAAGAGAGACGAGAACAAGCAGTAGCTATCATCGATGAAGTAATTGAAACTATTGGAGATAAGCCAGATTATGCTGATTTGAAGCAGGTCCTGCATTCCTACCGAACGGAACTTGCAGACTCTCGTTCAGCCACTCCCTATATCTTAAGCAGGATGTCACTGGAAATATCCGAAGTGGTCAGAAAAGACCAGCTAACCTTGTCTCCATTTATCGAGGAGCGAATGGCAGAGTTGCGGAAATTGCTAGCGATTCGTTATGGCTATTGATGTCATTAGGGAGGATTTCTTGGTTTTAAGGTTGAGTTGTCCATTGAGAAAAGGAAAATGGGGCAAAAAGGTTCTTTTCCAACCTGTTGAGGAGCAGAGAAAGACCCTTAAGTCCTAGTTATGATTATGCCAAGCGGACAAGTGATTGTGATGAAAGAATAGCCGATACTTTCGATGATAATGCCCTTATAACTTGTTTAAATTGCTCTAGTAGAAAAGGAGTAAAAATGGTGATATTACAAAAATTTAGTTCTGCTGTGTTACGTTAGTTACGTTTCCTATCAGCAATCTAAGGGGTAGTCATTGGGAATATAGCTTTAAATCCTCTATCTAGTCAGCATCCAATCTGGATTTGGCTACCTTTGGCATTGCTATCAATCTTTTTACTTGTGTTGCCCCTGTTGATTAAGCGAGAGCTTGACCGTCGTCCACTTGAAGAACGACAGTTTACTCTTAAACAAATTTACGCTGGTATGGGCTTGGCGCATTTGGCTATTATTTTAGCTGGTATTTATCGTTTGCTGACGGTGAGAGATGCCGAATGGCGCCTAATCATTATTGTTGTGATTGTTTTGGATATTTGTTTACTAGCTTTTCTGACGCCCAGAGTGCTTAAAATCATTAAACAAAGTGAACGAGGTTAGAATAGCAGTTTATGATAGATGCGCTTATAAAAATAGCGAGGCTGTAAGTACTTATCTATGCTTTGGTAACTTTCTAGGTGTTGTGAAAACTTTCTGTTTGAGAGAAGTGTGAGGTTTCAGTTTTATGTCAAAAAGTCTACGTGCTCTTACGGCCATTGTTTTGTCCCAATTGCTTATTGAGTGGATGGGATTCTTTTTAGGTATTCCTCTAAGTAAGATTCTGGTTTTAACAGTACTTAGCAGTCTAGTAGAGATCTTGATGCATCTTTTCCTAAGCAAAAAATCTAAAGTTACTTTGGGGGATAAAGAGATATGGCATCAATATTTGTTATTCGTTAAGAAGACGCTGTGGTTCTCTATTTTATTAGTTGCAATTTTTCTTTTTATACGATAATCAAATCTGATAGCTTTATGCTCTATTTTTACTGGCATATCTTTGTGTTGTTCCACTGTCTTGGCTACATCATTTGTTTAAATAACATTAAAATGAATCGTAAAAATTGAAGACTAAATCTTGTTTATTTCCACACAATAAAAAAATCCCATGGGAGTTCTCATCCTATGGGATTTTTGCGATAAAGACTAATAAGGCAATGTCATCTGACTTTGGCTTAGGTCCACAGTTAATTCATAGTCACTATTGTCACGAATAGTGTGTTCAAAGTCTGTGGTATAGAGAACAAGTCGGAGTTTGTCGCCCTTGTTGAGTTTGTAGATGGTTGGTTGCAAGTCCAAACCGATAGTCATCCATTCATTTGGAGTGACATTCTCAATGCTAAGGAGGTTCTTGCGATTTTGCAGGTTAAGGTGTCCTTTGGTAATGACACGATATTTTGCCTGCTTGAATGGCAATTCACGTAAGACTTCTTCCTTGAAGAGACGGCCGTTATCTAGATTCATGCGTTTGAGTGCGGGAATAGGTGCGAGATACTTCTTGTCACCCATTTCTAAAACTTGGGCCGAAATGAGACCACGGTTTGTGTTAGACTTAACCTTGAGCTCTAGGTGGACACGACCATTGATTTGGATATCTTGGTCCAGTTCAAAGTCCAAGGTAATGGCATTGGCTTTGTCTGCAAAGAGGTCATCCTTGAAGCTTTGGTAAGCTTTACCATATTTGGTGAAGGTTTCCTCTTCGTAATGGTTAGCGATGTTAGCTTCAGCCTCACCAAGCTGAATGTTTTTCCCATTGTCGTGTCCAAAGTTATCGAGGACTTCCCAGGTCTGTTCAGACTGGTTGTTCTGCCAGATAAGAGTAGGCAGTGTGTAGCCGTTATCTAAACCGAGAAGTTTTTGACAAATTAAAGCATTCATACTTTCTCGGAAGTCAATAGACTGCCAAGCGTTCATGTAAACGTGGGCACCATTGTGGAAGAAGAGGTGTTTTTCAAGAGATTCTGGAAGGGCTCTGAACATTTGATAGACGTTAATCGGTTTAACGTTCCAGTCTTGGCTACCGTGTGTAAAGACAACAGTGGCTTTGACACGATCTGCGAATTGCACATAGTTACGGTCATGCCAGAACTGGCTATAATCACCATGCTTACGGTCAATAGCCGTGCTTAGCTCCTTAAGGTAGGTCTCATAATCTTTTTGGTGGCGTAGGTATTCTCCAGCTAATAGGGCACGAGAATAGGTGAATTCAGTCAAGGTATCGAGATCCTCACCAGGGTAGCCTCCAGGGCTGACGAGGAGCCCATTTTCACGATAGTAGTCGTACCAGGAAGAAATACCTGCTTCAGCGATTACCATCTCCAAACCGTCAACGCCAGTTGTAGCAAGGGCGTTGGACATGGTACCCAAGTATGATAGTCCAGTAGTAGTCACTTTACCAGAAGCCCAATCTGCAGTGATTGTATGCTGTCTGTTGCGGCTAGTAAAGGCGCGTGCACGACCATTGAGCCAGTCAATGACAGCTTTATAGGCCAGAACCTGTTGATAGTCTCCGGAGGTCATGAAACCTTCAGAATTGAAGGTACCGACACCCGATACATAGATAGAAGCCACGCCACGAGCCAACATGTAATCATTGAGCGTGTAGGTATCTGTGTGAGCAAAACGCTCCTGAGCCTTTGTGACAGGATTGATAGGCGTAAGGTCTGCTTCAGGTGCCTTGATTTCAGGGTGGCTAAGAGAGATATCACCAGCTGTTTTGACGAGCAAGTCTCCCTCCATCTTGTGGGTGAGCTTATCTGAAGCAGGTTCATTAGTCCCTTGTTGATAAGGACTTGCGGTCATCATGGCTGGAACTGGGAAGTTCACATTAGGGCGTAAGATAGTTACTTTGACCAAGTCTAGCTGCCCATCTTTGTCGGTATCTACTGGTGCTTCCACATAAACCACCTCACGGTGAAGTTGGTTAGTGTCAAATGTAGCCAAGCTCTTACCATTAAAGAAGACGTAATCATTACTTACAGGGATTAAATCTTGGGCTACCAACTGATCAATTAAGGTATTGCCAGACTGTGTGCGTGTCGCCAACAATTGATGCAGGTTATTAAGACTACCATCAAAAGTGATTGGGAAGGCCATTTTCTCTAGGAAAGCCGCACTGTCTGTAAAGTCTACATTAGGGACAAATCCTAGCAGTTGAAGAGCTACCAAACCAAAGACGTCAGCAGTCAAAGGACGGTCTGATTGGAAGAAGGTTAGGAGGTCAGTCTCCCCATCAGCAATCCAATTTTTCAAAGCTAAGTCGGTGTCTTCAAAGAAGAGGAAGGACTTACGAACAAAGGCTTCAAAATTATCCTTGGCACTAGCGTTTAAAGAGACTTCAAAGCCCAAAGAACGGAGTTCCTGACAAGCCATTTCAGGACTTACTGGGATGTAACTAAACTGATTAAATTTCATACTTTAAAACCTCAAAAAAAGAATACGTAAACATTTCAGAAATATCTTTACATCAGACATTATACTTGATAAAATGATAGATGTCTAAATTATTGTAAAATGTGAAAGGAAATAAAGAGACAAATGAATGATTTTCTAAAAGAAGCGCTCAGTCATGATTGGATTATAAAGTACATCACTGAGTTTATTGGGACAGCTTTGATGGTTGCACTTGGTAATGGTTCGGTTGCCAATGTTGAGCTTAAAGGGACTAAGGGTAATAAGTCTGGATGGCTTGTTATTGGTTTTGGTTATGGTTTTGCGGTAATGATGCCAGCACTTATGTTTGGTGATGTTTCTGGTAACCACATCAACCCAGCCTTCACAATTGGTCTTGCGGTTGCAGGTATCTTCTCTTGGGTAGCCGTTCCAGGTTACTTGATTGCTCAACTTCTAGGAGCTTTCGTTGGTCAAGCTATCGTGGTTTGGGTTCACCAACCTTATTACCTTCAAACTGAGAATCCTAACAACATCCTTGGTACTTTCTCTACAATCTCTGCTGTTGATAATGATGATGAAACTCCAGAAAATCACAAACGTGCTTGGCTTAATGGTTTTGCCAACGAGTTTGCAGGTTCATTTATCTTGTTCTTCGGTGCGCTTGCTATGACAAACAACTATTTTGGTCATAAGTTGATTGCACAAGCCACACAACTTGGCTATGATAAAGAAGCTATCGCAGGTCAAATGGCTAATGGGGCACTTGCGGTTGCCCACATCGGTGTTGGTTTCTTGGTTGCAGCTTTGGTTATTTCATTTGGTGGTGCAACAGGTCCAGCTCTTAACCCAGCCCGTGACTTGATGCCACGTCTTCTTCACCACCTCTTGCCAACATCAGTTCTTGGTGAACACAAAGGTGATTCTAAATGGTGGTATGCTTGGGTTCCAGTTGTAGCTCCAATTGTTGCGGCGATTTTGGCTATCTGGTTGTTCAAATCACTCTACCTTTAATAATACTTAAAAATCTGAAGTTTAAGCTTCAGATTTTTTTATGCTTAAAATATTGAAAGTAATAAAAAACTGAGAAAATATTCTCAGTCACATCGGATTAGTCATTACTAGAATGGTAGCACCTAAGGTGTAAAGATTCCATAAAACATGAAGTGTGATACTTGCAGATAAGTTCTCTCTTTTTTGGTAGACCATAGAGAGAGCCAAGCCCATTCCGATATAAAGAGTGAGGTAGGCAAGATTAGTTGGCATATGAAAGAGACAAAAGAGCCCAGTGCTGACTAGCACAGCTGTTTTCGAATAGGGGGCCAACCAGGTGAAAATCCACTTGCGAAAGAGGATTTCTTGGAGGAAGGCTGTCGTCATCATACCAATCGCTACAGGTAGGATAGGAATTGTTGTGAGCGTCTTTTGAAGTTCTGCATGGTAGTTGGTATGGGTCAGTAACATGAGGTTACTTCCGATGAGTTCCATCAAGAAGATAATGGCAAAGCCCCAGATAATGGCTTTAATATCCTTTCGATTTAAGCTAAAGTTGTGAATCATACCCTCACTCTTAGCCCAGAGATAGGTAAGGTAAAAAATGATAAGATTGATAGCAATGATTCCCCAGCTTTCAGGGTTCGTAAAAGTCAATCCAGTCTGACTATTGTAGGAGGTCATCAGACTCAAAGCAAAGTTTGGGATAACAATCATTAGCATTAAAAACAAACCTTGATAGGTCCGCCTAAATACTATGTGATTAACGAGAATTTTCATACTCTCAATTATACCCTAAAATGAGGAAATAGCTACTCAAAAAGTGAATAAACTATAATGTTTTTCACAATTTATGCGAAAGAAAGTGAAAAAATTACAATCCTATTTTTTCTTTGGAAAATCCTTGTCACACAGCCTCTTTTTGGATAAAATAGAAAAGAATGGAGGTTGTCATGACGCAATCAGGGAATTTTAAGTTTCACACACCAATCTTTCGTGTGAATAACAGACAAGAAAATATTGAGTTTTACCAAAATACACTAGGATTTAAACTATTAACAGAAGAAAATGCTCTTGCCGTCTTCACAGATTGGGCAGACCACCAATCACTCTTTGTGATTGAAGAGTCTCCAGCTTACCGTTGCCGTGCAGTTGAAGGCCCTAAGAAAATTAATAAAGTGGTTATTAAGGTTTCAGATCCACTTGAGATTGAGTACCTTTTGGCGCGTGACGATCACCAAGCCAAGGCTATTTTCCAAGGGGAAAATGGTTATGCCTTTGAAACAGTTTCACCGGAAAATGGTCTTATTTTGATGCACGCGGAGGATGACTTGTCAACGCTCAAGACAATCGAGTATGCAGATGTTGAAGAAAATGAAGACTTTAAAGGTGTTTCAGACTTTACCGTTCAATCCTTGACTCTGAATGTTGTGGATACGGTTAAAGCAGCCTTCTTTTATGACAATCTTTTTGGTGAAGAACTACCTTTATCTATCCACTTTGAAAAGGCAGAAGGCCCTGACCTTCAAGTAACTCCTGATCAAACTTGGGATTTGGAAATTCTCGAGTTTAAGGTGGCAGAAGACTATGACTTAGTTGCCTTGCATGATAAACTTGAAGAGGAACAGTTCTCAAGTTACTTGGATAGCAAAGGACACCTACTTGCGTTGACTGATATGAGTAATATTGAGGTTTGGCTAACAAAATAATGACTGATTTTCAACAAACATTAGCAACAATTACAGACTACATCAAGGCTGACATCTTTCCGGGTGCCAGCCTTGCCCTTTATGATGGAAAGGCTTGGCAGGAGTACTACCAAGGGACTCAAGATGGCTATGTTCCAGTAGTTTCAGGTCTCACCTATGACCTAGCCAGTGTATCCAAGGTGGTCGGGGTTGGGACCCTCTGCCTTTTCTATCTGCAGACCAATAAATTAGACTTGGATGAGAAGCTGTCAACCTACTACCCCGCAGTAGAAAATAAGACGTTAACATTACGTCAGCTCTTGTCTCATAGTAGTGGGATTGATCCTTTCATTCCTAATCGTGATGAATTAGATCAGGAGGGTTTGATTGCTGCTATAAACGCCATCAAGGTTAGGGATGATAAACCTTTCTTGTATACCGATATTAACTTTATTCTTTTAGGGCTGATGCTTGAGAAACTATCTGGACAAAGTCTGGATAAGCTCTTTGACTCCGAAGTTTTTCAACCCTTTGGTATGTCTGAAACACAGTTTGGGCCAGTTGGGGTTGCTGTTCCTACGGTTAAGGGCATTCCAGGCGGAACTGTTCACGATCCCAAAGCTCGTGTTCTTAAAGAGCACACAGGTTCAGCAGGTCTCTTTTCAACCCTTAAAGACTTAGAAATTTTTGTTAATCATTATTTAACGGATGATTTCGCTAAGAATCTGACAAAAAATATCAGCCAATCCAAGAAGGAACGTAGTGTCGCTTGGGACCTTCAAGGAGATTGGATTCTTCATACTGGTTATACAGGGACCTTTGTTCTGATTAACATCCCAGCTCAACGTGCGGCGATTTTCCTAAGTAATCGTACCTACTACAAGGATGAGAGAGCTCAATGGATTAAGGATAGAGATGCCTTGATTGAGATAATAAAGGAAGAGTTGATCAGTGAAGCGGTCAAGTAGGCACTCCAAGGAAAGAAAGCTTGTCTCTTGGTTTCTGAGTCTGCTCTTTTGCATACTTAATGGGAGTAATCTCTTTGTCTGTGGTATGTTTTTTGTAGTGATAGAAGGCTTGTTAGCGTTTGATAAAGATTCCTTTTCTTTATCTTCTTTTCTATTTTTAAGTATAGTGTCCGCTGTAACCGCTTCTTCCTATATTTTGATAAGAGAGCTACTATACAAACTGATTCATTACCTTGGTTATCGTGCCCAACCTGATTTGAAAGTCATTCGTATGAGAAGAGGGCTTGATATTTCCTTTCCTGTATTTGAAAAGTACAGTCAAGACTATAGGTTACTGTATAAGAAGTGTTCTAAGAAGCTTCAAATAGGGTATTTGCTGATATGTTTAGGATACTTTAGTGGACTTAGTCTTATAATGATCATCTGTACAGTCCTATTGAGAGGACTGTTTGAGCTCCTAGAACTAGAATCAAAACTGTCATCTTCTGAATATAAACAATTTCTTGGTTTTTTGGTCTACATGGGAGTATTTGTCCTTCTTTTTACAGGGCAGAAATACTGGAGAAAAATCGTAGAGGCTTTAAAGAAAAGAGAAAATGTGACAGTGCTTGCTGTCGAGCATGGTTATCCGATATTTGCGACAAAAGAAGAAGCTTAAGCAGTTGCTATACTGCTTAAGCTTTTTACTTATTAAGGATTTTTTAACAGTAATATGTTGGATTCCAGCTTCTTCAAAGATTTGACCGACTTCTTGATAGCCATTATTAAGGTAGAACTTAAGTGCCCCGAGTTGAGCATGGAGAGAAATAGATTTAAAGCCCTGTTCTTGGGCAAAATCTTCAGCCTCTTTTAGGAGGATGCTCCCTAGCCCTTGACCTTGGTAGGCATCAAGCACAGCCATGCGTTGGAGGGTGACCTGAGTCAAATCCTTGTTGGGCAGTAAGCGCACGGTTGCAGCAGCCTGGCCCTTATCATCATAGAGGACAAAGTGAATGCAGTAGGCTTCATTGGCATCAATTTCGATGGAGCGTGGGACTCCTTGTCCCTTAACAAAAACAGTGTTTCGAATGGCTACGGCATCTAGGTAAGTTTCTGAAAGTGTATCTCTTGTATGTTTAATGATCATAGGGTCATTGTAACAAAGCTTATAGCTAATCGTCAATGGAAAATAGCTTGATGAGAAGAGGGGACATCAAGCTTTCTGTAAGCCTTTATTCTTTGATTTTTCGACCGTTTGTTTCTTGGATAGGACGATTATTTTCAAATCCAAGGGTTTGGGTGAATTTTTCCACCTGTTCCTTGCTGACAGTTTCTTGGTTTTTGAAGACAATCCAATTAACACCTTCGGTACATGGTGGGGTTGTTAAGGAGCCTTCAAAGTTGTAGTAGCCTTTGTCTTCAGGATAGAAATCATCTAGTGAGATAGGCTGAGACAACTCAGTTTCAGTATTAGCAGCCTGAGGCATCTTATCCCAGATTTGTTTCAAGGCTTGGTTTTCATCCCCATAATTATAGAGAACAGAGACAACAGTGATTTTACCAGTATCGGTTTTGTAGACGAAGTGTCCTTCAAGAGGATAGGTTTTGCCGTCAATTTCATTCTCACTGGGTGCGTGAAAATGAAACTGTTGCAATTTATAGACATCATCATCAATCGTTAGGCTATTCTTAGGATTTTTAAAGCTGACTTCAATCGTATGACCATTGTTTTCAACTTGGCCTTTTGATTCTTGATTATGAAGGTTTAGTTCTGGGAGATCAACATCTTCAGCTCCTGTGATATTGATTGGAGATTGTTCTTTACCATTTTTGCTGAGTTCATAATCTTTGGAGAGGTCACCCCAATGTTCAGGACCAGTTGCACCAGTATACCCCCATGGAACATCTTTGGATTTAGAGGTTTCAGTGTCAGTCTTGGATTGGCAGGCTACGAGTAGAACGGCACTAGCCATGAGTGATAGTACTCCAGTTAAGGTTGAACATTTCTTAGTCATCTTTCCTCCTTGTCGTCCCTAGTCCCATCACAAAGAGCTACACTTGTCATTAGTAATGTCTCTTTATTATGACAGTGATTAAGGCTGATGTAATGATAGCTCTTCTGAGAAAGAAGTGTTTGGAAATTCCAAACGGAAATGCTTATATTCTATAGCTTATCTAATAAAATGTCAATATATATTATAAATTAGTTATAATAATATGATAAAATAACATGATTTTTTATAAAAATAAAAGAACTCGCACTAGCGAGTTCCTTATTATTTAGCTTATCCCAAAGCATCGTCCATTGAAAGAACTTCGTGGAAGACACGTTGAGTCAATTCAGTTTTTTGTTCTGGAGTGAGGTATTTAGTGTTTACACAGTAACCAGAGATACGAACGATAACGTCCTCACCATTCATAATCTTTTCGTAAACGTCTGACAAGTCCATAACGTTCAAGTTAACGTGTTGTCCACCGTTTTCGAAGTAACCATCAAGGATTGTTACCAAGTTGTCGACTTGTTCGTCACGAGTTTTACCAAGAGCACGAGGTGATACTTGAGTTGTCAATGAGATACCGTCAGCAGCATAACCGAAGTCAAGGCTAGCAAGTGAGTTCAAGTTTTGCAACCATCCACCTTTAGCTTTGTTAGATGGGTTAGCACCTGGTGAGAAGAATTCAAGTTTAGACAAGTTCACTGAACCATCTTCGTTGAGGTATACCCCTTTGTGAACTGGAGAGTTACCAGTTTGTTTAGAGTAGGCAACGTTTGAAGTGATTGTAAGAAGTGAAACTGTAGCTTCTGCATCTTTGTAAAGTTTGTGGCTACGAAGACGAGTAGTGTAAGCTTCAATCAACCATTCTGCCAATTCGTTAGAACGTGGGTCATCTTCACCCCAACGTGGGTAATCACCGATTGTTTCGTAGTCGTAGATGTAGCCATCTTCGTCACGGATTGGTTTAACAGTAGCGTACTTGATAGCTGCCAATGTATCAACAGTATTTGCGAAACCACAGATACCGAATCCCATGTTAGCACGTTGTTTAGTTGGCAAGAAGGCCATTTGAACAGCTTCGTAGTTGTACTTATCAGTCATGTAGTGGATGATGTTAAGGGCATCTACGTAAGTGTCAGTCAACCAGTCAAGAGATTTTTCGAAGTTAGCTTTAACAGTATCAAAGTCAAGAACTTCGTCACGGATTGGATCGATGTCAAATACTTTGTAGTCTTTATGAACATCGTCGTAACCACCGTTCAAACCAGTAAGAAGGGCTTTAAGAACGTTAACACGAGCACCGAAGTATTGGATGTTGTGGCGTTGTTCTTCGTTTTCTGGGTCAAGTGGTGATACACAACATGAGATACAGCTCATTTCACCGTATCCGTCTTTAGCCATAGTAGTCACACCTTCGTATTGGATAGAAGAGTGTTTGTGAGACATTGACATACAATAACGACGGAAAGCGTATGGCAATTTATCAGTCCAAAGAACAGTCAAGTTTGGTTCTGGAGAGTTACCAATGTTGTCCAAAGTGTTCAAGAAACGGAAGTCCATCTTAGTAACACGGTGGCGTCCATCAGCACCCATACCAGCCATTGAAGTTGTGATGAATGTTGGGTCACCTGAGTACAATTCGTCGTAAGCTTTAGTACGAGCGAACTTAACTGTACGCAATTTCATAACGAAATCGTCAATGAATTCTTGGATTTCTGATTCAGTGTAAGTACCACGAGCAAGGTCACGTTCTGCGTATACGTCAAGAACGATTGGCACACGTCCAAGTGAAGTAGCGGCACCATTGATGACACGACATACTGCCATGAAGGCGATGTTTGTCCATTGGATAGCTTCTTTAGTATCGAAGGCTGGACGACGAACATCTACTCCGTAAAGGTCACCAAGAGCAACGACTTGTTGAAGTGCTTGATATTGAAGGTTAACTTCTTCACGAAGACGGATAGTTTCTTCGTCGATTTCTTTGATAGCATTCCAGTCGTTAACTTTTTCTTGCATCAAGTAGTCAGCACCATAAAGGGCAAGACGAGCGTAAACCCCGATGATACGTCCACGTGAGTAAGCATCTGGAAGACCAGTAACTGTGTGAGCGTGACGTGCACGACGGATGTTTGAAGTGTAAGCACGGAAGATACCGTCATTAACTGTAGTTACGTATTTAGTAAAAATTTCGTGTACAGCTGGATCTGGTTCATAACCGTGTTCTTTCAAAGCAGTTTCCGCCATACGGATACCACCTTTAGGCATAAAGTTCAATTTGAAGAGCTCATCATTTTGGATACCATAGATAAGTTCATCTTCTTTTGAAATGTAACCTGCAGGGATGTCAGCGATTGAAGTTGGACGAGTATCCATTGGGAAGCGTCCTTCAGCTTCATATCCTGCTTTAGTTTCATCTACGATTTTTTAATTTTTAGAGAGCGTTCAGTTGGTCCTGCAAGGAAGCTTTCATCACCATCATAAGGTTTGTAGTTTGCTTGAACGAAGCGAGACACACTTGCTTTTTCTTTCCAATCAGTTCCCTTAAAGCCTTCCCACGCTTTTTCGAAAACATCAGTGTTAGTTTTTACGGTTGCCATAGTTTGTACTCCTATAATTCTAGTAACAAATCATCTGTTACATTCTCTAAAAGTATTCTATCACACAGTAACCGCTTACACAACTTTAAAACTGTGATTTTAGAGACATTCTTTTATAATACAGATTTGAAAATACGTAATCTGTATTATAAATTTCTGTTTTGTGATAGATTTTGGTATTATAAGAAGAGAATGCTTTGTAGGCCCAAAGTTTTCTGTGAAGAGCTTTACAAGGAGACACATCTGAGAAAGGAGGCGGTAAGCCATGTTAGAATTTCCTCTGATTAACGACACGAGCCGAAAGATTATTCATATTGACATGGACGCCTTTTTTGCTCAGGTCGAGATGAGGGATGATCCCAGCCTTAAGGATAAGCCGGTTATTATCGGTCATGACCCTAGAAAAACAGGAGGTCGTGGGGTGGTGTCTACTTGTAATTATGAGGCTAGAAAATACGGTGTCCACTCAGCCATGTCTTCTAAGGAAGCTTACGAACGTTGTCCAAATGCTGTCTTTATCTCAGGCAATTATAGCCATTACCGTGAGGTAGGGATGCAGATACGTGAGATTTTTAAGCGCTATACTGACTTGGTTGAGCCTATGTCTATTGACGAAGCCTATCTCGATGTGACGACCAATAAACTTGGCATTAAGTCGGCTGTTAAGGTCGCTAAACTCATCCAGTATGATATCTGGCAGGAACTCCATCTGACCTGTTCAGCTGGTGTTTCCTACAATAAATTCATTGCCAAACTCGCCTCTGATTTTCATAAGCCTGCTGGTTTGACGGTGGTATTGCCAGAGGAAGCTCAGGACTTTTTGGAAAAGCTACCCATTGAAAAGTTTCATGGGGTAGGTAAAAAATCTGTGGAACGTCTCCATGATATGGACATTTACACTGGTGCAGACCTTTTGAGGATTCCCGAGATGGACTTGATTGACCGTTTTGGACGCTTTGGATTTGACCTCTTTCGCAAGGCTAGGGGGATTTCTAATAGCCCTGTCAGGCCCAACCGTGTCCGTAAATCTATCGGAAGTGAGCGAACCTATGGCAAGCTGCTTTATAATGAAGATGACATCAAGGCTGAGTTGACTAAAAATGCTAGGAGGGTAGCTGATAGCGCCCAGAAGGCTAAGAAAGTCGGACGTATCATTGTCATCAAGGTCCGCTATTCGGATTTTTCGACCTTAACCAAGCGTATGACCTTGGACAAATCAACCCAGGACTTTGATACCATTGAAAGGATTGCTCACACCATTTTCGATCAACTGGAGGAAAATAGCAGTGGTGTTCGCCTCTTAGGTGTTACCCTGACAGGTTTGGAAGACCAAGAGGGCAGGCAGTTAGATTTGGATGATTTGGAGTCATGATTTGAAAACAATTTAATAGGTAGAGTTTTACTTCATACCCTGAAAAGTGACCTTGAAGAATCATCAGACCTATGCTATCTTAAATAGTAACCAATAGAAATGAGGGAATAATCTTAATGAAAAAACTGTTTACTTACTTAGGACTCGTCCTAGCAGCATGTTTGATTCTCGTAGCCTGTGCGTCAAACAAGCCAGCGGAAAAGAAAAAGGCCGCACCAACACCAACAGAGCGTGCCAAGGCTGATGCGACAGTCTTGATTGATACCATGCTTGGAAAATCAAGTAATGGTTTCTCAAAACTCTACGGAAAAAATTACGAAAGTTGGACCGAATCGAATGTCTTCGAGAAGCAGGTCGCAGATACTATTGAAAAGGAAGGCTATACTCCTGAAGCTGACTATACCTTTAAGTATATTGAGGGCTATGATGCCAAAACACCAACCCAAGTGCTCTCTAAGTTTCTTAAGGTTCGCCGTAATATGATTGGGAAAATTCAGGACTATAAACTGAAGGATGTCAAAGTTAAGGGCAATGAGGCGACGGTTACCTTTACGTCACGATCTGTCAGTGCCTATGGAGCTGCAGCTGCCGTTCGTACTCTCCTGATGAGCCTCTATGATAACGATATTGATAAGTTGAAACAGTGGAATCAAGCTGACAAGAATGACGATGAAAAGGGTAAGGCCAAAGATCTCACAACGAAGTTCCTTTATGGTGAAAACTTTAACGGTGATTTAACGCAATTTAAGGATATTGATAAAGAAATGTCCTATACACCTTTAACCGGTGCTGATGATCTGGAAAAGACCTTCAAGCTTACCAAAGATGATGGGGGTAACTGGACTATTTCTGTAGAAGATTATAAAGAGCTTGCCGAAGCCTTGGTCGACCATGACGAATCAGGAAGCAGAGCCGTTTACGCCGAACGTATCCATAAGAATTTGTCAGACTATCAACCTGAAGACAGTAGCGACTCAAGCAGTAAGTCATCAGATAAGGATAAGTAGTGTTTTAGCACAAATTGATTTTATCCATCACCACCCCAGCCTCTCGCTGGGGTTTTCTAATACCCAAATCCTAATAATTTTGTCCCTCTCATAATGTCATGAAAGCTTATTTTCCATGGTATAATGGATATTGTAGTCTGTATTCAGAATATTTTGATAAATGATTTAGCGAAGATTTTGGAAAGGATAGGTTGTGACAGAAAACTCTCATCTCTAGACGAAAAAAATTTATAAGGACAATATTGATAATGAATTTAACTAATACTAAGCATGAAGATATTTTCAAGAGAGTTTATGCTTTCAAGCTAACTATACTTATTTTAGGAATAGCTATTTTTTGTCTTGCAACATATAGTTACTTAGCTGATAACTTAGTGCTTCTCTGCTGTTGTGCTGTGTTGATGTATTTTCTTTTGGCATTAAAGATTTATGCAAATTATTTGATTACTTCTCAAATGAGGGAGATTCTATTTACTCTGACTGAACTTGATAAGTATCAAAAATATTTTGAATATGCTTATCGTCATACATTTAAACAGGATAAAAAAGCAGTACTACAAGAATCCTACCTAGCAGATGCTCAGTATCACTATTTTCGAGGAGAATTTGATCAGTCCTTGCAGTCACTGAATGAAATTAATATAAAAAAGGCGAGGTGGAAGCGACGCAAAGTATTGTTAACAAGCCTTTCCTACTATCGTATACTTAACAAAATTAATCAAAAAGATTTTGCTGATTTTGAGGATAGCCTTGCCTTGTATCGCAAAATGAAAGGGAAAAATGTTCCAGAACGTTCTGCAAAATTGTTAGCTATCTATAGGGTTGTTTCAGGTCAATCGACTGATTATTTTGAGAGGATAGCACCAAAATATAAGCTTTACCAAATTGAAGCTAAGTATTATGATGGTCTCAGTTATCTCAACCAAAGCCAACCCGAAGAAGCCAAAGCCTGCTTCCAAGAAATCGTCAACGAAAATCCAGATTTGTTTTACGTGAAAGAGGCTAAGAAGTATTTGGAGGAATTAGCATGATTAAAGCAACAGAGACCCAGGAACGTCAACACTTGCCTATTGGTAGTGTTGTTCGAGTCCATGGCAATGACAACAATATGATGATTACCAGTCTATTTCCAGTAACAGAAAAAGGTGGTGAGCAAGGCTACTTTGATTTTGGAGCAGTCCTTCTACCTCTTGGTGCTGTTACTAGGGATTTAATGTTCTTTAACAAAGAAGACATCGACCAGATTATTTATCTAGGCTATGTGGATGTGCATTTCCAAGAACTCATCGCAAATTATGATGAGCTTGTTGATAAGATTGAATATCCAAAATTTACAGTGCAGGAGTTCAAAGAAATGGATGACCAAAATCCTTTCAAAAAGAACTAAGTAAGAATTCAATAGAGTGAACCAACCCGAAAAGTTAGGTTTTTAGAGTTGTCACATGAGTGGCAGCTCTTTTCTATCTTGTTATTTCTACCCTTACCCCTATAACCATTTTCTATCACCACTTAGGTTTTTATTATTAGACGACTAAGGATGAAGATGGTAAACTGTTATCACTAACTATTAATGAAAGTTTCGAGGAATATAGATATGAAAAAATGGCTTGCAGGTTTAGGAATTCTTGGCTTGTCAGTTCTGACTTTGGCTGCTTGTGGAAACAAGAGTGACGGTAAGGCATCTGGTGAGAAGCAGACGATTACTGTTGCGACAGACTCTGATACGGCGCCCTTCACTTTCAAAAAAGGTGACGACTTCAAGGGGTATGATATTGATTTGGTCAAGGCTATTTTCAAGGATTCAGACAAGTATGAGGTCAAGTTTGTGACGACACCTTTTGATTCCATCTTGACAGGGGTGGATTCTGGACGTTATCAGATTGCGGCTAATGATTTCAACTACAATGAAGAGCGTGCGCAAAAATATGGTTTCTCAGATCCGATTTCACGTTCTAACTACGCCATCACTAGTGCTGAGGGGACCAAGTATACCAGCCTAGACGATTTGTCTGGTAAGACGACAGAAGTACTTCCTGGCTCTAACTATGCTCAGTTGCTTGAAAATTGGAATCATGCCAATGCGGACAAGACACCAATTACAATCAACTACGCTTCTAGCTCAACTGGTCTTTCAACACGTGTTCAACATATTCAAGAAGGAAAAATTGATTTTATCCTTTATGATGCTATTTCGTCTGAGTACATTGTCAAAGATCAAGGCTATAAGTTGGCTGTAAACAAGATCAAAGACGATATCGGTATGAAGACTGATGGTCTTGAATATCTTCTTTTCTCAAATGATAAGCAAGGTAAGGAACTCAAGACTTTTGTCAATAAACGTATCAAAGAGCTTAAGAAGGATGGAACCCTTGCCAAACTCAGCAAGGAATACTTCGGTGGCGATTACGTCAGTGATTTGAAATAAGACTGTTAAAAGTTGAGACTGCTGTCTCAGCTTTTTGACGTTAATAAAGCTGAATTATCAGTGATATGATTTCCTTATCACTTTGATAAGAAAAGACTATTTCACAGACTTTCTGAGTCGTGCTAAAATGAATATTATAAAATTTATGATAAGATATTTGAACGGTTAGCACTAGGCTAACCGACTTTTTTAGAAAGAAAGGGCGACATTGTGAAAAAGAGTATAGAAGCATTTAATCGGTCACCTTGGTATCTCCAAGTTGTCTTTGGCTTAATTGGTTTAGCAGTAGTTGTTGCTTTGGCTATTCCCTTATCATGGTTAGTGGAAATCCTTTGGGGTTATATTTTGCAATTGGTTGCAATTGTCTTCAAATGGATTGCATCTTGGATGCCAGCTGGTAAGCTCTTCTCATGGAAGGCTGTCTTTGATGCGGTTCCTAAGATTGTAGAACGCTTGCCTTTAACCTTGGGCTTGACCATTGCAGGTGCCTTCTTTGGGTTGATTTTGGCCCTCGTCTTTGCGGTGGTTAAGATTAACCGAGTACGTATCCTTTATCCGATTCAAGCTGTTTTTGTGAGCTTCTTGCGTGGGACACCAATTCTTGTCCAACTCATGTTGACTTACTATGGTATTCCACTCTTCCTTCGTTACTTGAATGGTGAGTTTGGTTTGGACTGGAACATTAATGAGATTCCGCCAGCTATCTTCGCTATTACGGCCTTTGCCTTTAACGAAGCGGCTTACATGAGTGAAACCATTCGTGCAGCGATTCAAGCTGTGGATGCTGGAGAAATCGAAGCTGCCCGCTCTCTTGGGATGACATCAGCACAGGTCTACCGTCGTGTCATTATTCCAAATGCGGCGGTTATTGCGACACCAAGTCTGATTAACAGTTTGATTGGTTTGACTAAGGGAACATCACTTGCCTTTAGTGCAGGTATCGTCGAAATGTATGCGCAGGCTCAAATCTTGGGTGGTGCTGACTACCGTTACTTTGAACGTTATATCTCAGTAGCCCTCGTTTACTGGGGCATCTCAATCTTGATTGAAAATATTGGTCGTTCGGTTGAAAATCATATGGCCATTAAGGCACCTGAAGTAACTGACATTTCTGGAATTGGAGGTGACCGCTAATGATTAGCATCAAAAATTTGACCAAGGAATTTTCAGGTCAAAAGGTTCTTGATGGGATTAACTTTGATATCGAAAAAGGCGAAGTGGTAGCGCTTGTCGGTGCCTCTGGTGCAGGTAAGTCAACCATCCTTCGTAGCTTAAACTATTTGGAACAACCTGATTCTGGCACCATTGCCATTGATGACTTTAAGGTGGATTTCGAAGCAATTACCAAGGAGCAAATCCTTACCCTTCGTCGTAAGTTGGCCATGGTATTCCAACAGTTTAACCTCTTTGAACGTCGCACAGCCTTGGATAATGTTAAGGAAGGTCTTAAGATTGTTAAGAAACTTTCTGACGAAGAAGCTACCAAGATTGCGAAAGAAGAGCTCGCTAAGGTTGGGCTGTCTAATCGTGAAAATCACTACCCACGTCATTTGTCAGGTGGTCAAAAGCAACGTGTGGCCTTGGCCCGTGCCCTTGCCATGAAGCCTGATGTGCTCTTGCTTGACGAACCGACATCTGCCCTTGACCCTGAGTTGGTTGGTGAGGTTGAAAAATCAATCGCTGATGCAGCTAAGTCAGGTCAGACCATGATTTTGGTTAGTCACGACATGAACTTTGTTTATCAAGTGGCTGACAAGGTGCTCTTCCTTGAGAAAGGGCATATCCTTGAACAAGGAACACCTGAAGAACTTTTCAACCACCCAAAAGAAGAAAGAACGAAAGAATTTTTCGCTTCTTATTCAAAACAATATCTTTAAGATGGGATTTTTGTTACAATAGAAAAAGGTGATACGACAGGACTCCATTTATAGTCCGTAGTCGGATCCTGTAAGGATGATTAGGAGCTTTTGGAATTTTTGAAGATGCCCCGAAAGTCCAATCAGATACTGCCTTCGGCAGTTATTACTAATCGGATTCAGAGGTTGGAGAATGTTGTCTCAGCCTTTTCTATTTCTCACTTTAGGATGATTTATGTTATTAAATATTTTTAAATTTTACCTTTTGGGCCTTGTGATTGCTTTCTTTATGTGCTTGGTGATTGGTGCCTTTTGGCTTGGATGGCGTGCCCTACGTCGTGCTGACAAGACGGTTAAGGAGCGTCAAGGTGCCCTCTATGATGCTATCATGATGTCGATGGTTTCGATTCCTGTCTTGGCTTTTGCTTTTATGGCAATCCTCATCGTGCTGAATGCATAATACTAGCTTTGATGGCCTATTAGGTGTAAGATATCTCTACAAGAAATGCGTAAAAGGAGTGACTCATGTACGATACGATTATTATTGGAGCTGGTCCTGCAGGGATGACAGCAGCGCTATATGCAGCCCGTGCCAACCTTAAAGTGGCAACTTTGGAGCAAGGTGCTCCTGGCGGACAGATGAATAACACGTCTGAGATTGAAAATTACCCTGGCTTTGAAAATATCTCTGGTCCAGAATTGTCTATGAAGATGTTCGAACCTTTGGAAAAATTGGGCGTTGAAAATCTTTACGGTATTGTGTCTGGTATCGAGGACAAGGGTGACTATAAAGTCGTCAAAACTGGTGACGAGGAGTACCAAACCAAGACAGTTATCATTGCGACGGGGGCCAAGCACCGCCACATCGGTGTTGCTGGTGAAGAAGAGTACAACAGCCGTGGGGTTTCTTACTGTGCGGTATGTGATGGGGCTTTCTTCCGTAATCAAGACCTCTTGGTCGTTGGTGGTGGTGACTCTGCCGTTGAAGAAGGAATTTATTTGACACGCTTTGCCAATAGCGTAACCATTGTTCACCGTCGTGACGAGTTGCGTGCCCAAAAGGTCCTTCAAGACCGTGCCTTCGCCAATGAAAAGGTCAAGTTTATCTGGGATTCTGTCGTTGAAGAAATCAAGGGTGATGACATCAAGGTTCGCAGTGTTGATATCAAGAATGTCAAAACTGGTGAAGTGACTAATCACGAATTTGGTGGTGTCTTTGTTTATGTCGGACTTGATCCGGTTTCAGATTACGTGACAGGTCTGGGTATCACTGACCAAGCTGGTTGGGTTATTACAGATGATAAGATGGCGACAAGTATTCCTGGTATCTTTGCCATTGGGGATGTCCGCCAGAAAGACCTTCGCCAAATCACAACAGCCGTAGGGGATGGTGCCACAGCTGGTATCGAAGCTTACAACTACGTGACTGCACTTGCTGATAAGTAAAATAAATGAAAACTCGGGAGGCTCTCGAGTTTTTTGTGTTTGCTTGATGGTTTTCAGCTTGTCTAGCATCCTTTGAAGCAACATCTATGTGTGGTTTTTTGGTATAATAGAAAAGTCTTACTAAAATCAGTAAAAATGAGGTGACCAACTTGCGTGTTGTAGCAGGTGATTTTGGCGGGCGTCCGCTTAAAACGTTAGAAGGCAAAACGACTCGTCCAACAACGGACAAGGTCAAGGGTGCCATTTTCAATATGATTGGTCCTTTCTTTGATGGAGGGCGTGTTTTGGATCTTTTTTCTGGGAGTGGTAGTCTGGCCATTGAGGCTATTAGTCGTGGCATGTCGTCTGCTGTTCTCGTGGAAAAAGACCGTCGGGCACAAGCTATTATTCAGCAAAATATTAAGATGACCAAGAGTGAGAAACAGTTTCAGCTTTTGAAGATGGATGCGGCGCGTGCACTGACCCAATTGACAGGTCAGTTTGACTTGGTGCTTTTAGATCCGCCTTATGCCAAAGAGCAGATTGTGGCTAATATTACTCAGTTAGAGGATCAAGGGCTCTTGGCTAAAGAAGTGATGTTGGTTTGCGAGACAGATAAGGCTGTAGACCTGCCTGAAGAAATTTCAAACTTTGGGATTTGGAAGCAGAAAACCTATGGTATCAGTAAGGTGACGGTTTACGTGCGCTAGGTACCTGTAGCGGGTGTAGAAAGGAAATGCGATGACCCAAATTGCTATGTTTACGGGGTCTTTTGATCCGATTACCAATGGGCATATGGATATCATTGCCAGAGCCAGCAAGCTCTTTGACGAGCTTTATATTGGCCTTTTTTATAATAAAACAAGCAGGGCTTCTGGGATGTTGCGACTCGCAAGCGTATCTTGGATGAGGTTGTGGCAGATTTTCCCAATGTCAAGGTCATAACGGCTCACGATAGTCTGGCTGTAGATGTTGCCAGAGACCTTGGCGTGACCTATTTGGTTCGAGGCCTTCGTAATGCGACAGATTTTGACTATGAGGCCAATATGGACTATTTCAATAAGGGGCTGGCGCCTGAGCTTGAAACGGTTTATTTGATTGCTAGTCATGAGGTGACACCAGTCTCCTCAAGTCGTGTGCGTGAGTTGATTTATTTTGAGGGGGACATTAGTTCTTATGTTCCTCAAGCAGTTGTTAAGGAAGTGGAGGCCAAGCGTGGCAAACAAGACAAAATCTAAATCGCTATTAGGGAAAATGTGGCGGATTAAGTGGTGGCTCTTAGGTATTTTTACAGTACTTTTCCTCCTTTTTGCCCTCTTTTTCCCGCTCAATAATTACTATGTAGAGCTTCCGGGTGGTGCTTTTGATACCAAGGAAGTCTTGACTGTGGATAAGAAAGCCGATGATTCAAAAGGTTCCTACAATTTTGTGGCGGTGGCCCAAACCAAGGCGACCTTGGCCCTCATGCTCTATGCTCAGCTCAATAATTTCGCTAAGCTTCAAACGGCTGAAGAGGCAACGGGTAATTACTCTGATGAAGATTACATGCGTATCAACCAATTTTACATGGAGACTTCCCAAAACCAAGCCATTTATCAAGGCTTGACGCTGGCTGGTAAAAAGGCGAGCTTGGACTATATGGGTGTCTATGTGCTTCAGGTCAATGATGATTCCAGCTTCAAGGGCGTTCTTAATATTGCGGATACGGTGACGGCTGTCAATGACAAGACCTTTAATAATTCGGCTGATTTGATTAAATACGTTCAGGGACTTAAGTTGGGTTCAAAGGTTAAGGTCACTTATACGACAGATGACAAATCAAAGTCGGCCACAGGTAAGATTATCAAGATCGCCAATGGTAAGAATGGTATTGGTATCGGCTTGACGGACCATACTGAGGTCAAGAGTTCTGAGAATGTGAAGTTTAAACTTGATGGTGTCGGTGGACCAAGTGCGGGTCTTATGTTTACCTTGGCTATTTACGACCAGGTTTCTGGTCAAAACCTCAAGGATGGTCGTAAGATTGCTGGAACGGGAACCATTGAAAAGGATGGTTCTGTCGGTGACATTGGTGGTGCCTACCTTAAGGTGAAATCAGCGGCCGATAGCGGTGCAGACATTTTCTTCGTGCCAAACAACCCAGTAACCAAGGAAATGAAAAAGGCTGATCCGGATGCCAAAACCAACTATCAAGAGGCTAAGGAAGCTGCCGAGAAACTGGGAACCAAGATGAAAATCGTTCCTGTAAAAACAGCTCAAGAAGCCATTGATTATTTGAAAAAGACGAAATAAGAAGAGAGAGTAGGACAGGCAGAAATCCTTGATTTTTGTCTCTGTCTTACCCTCTTTTTTAGGTCAAAGTGTTATAATAGTCCTTATGAAAAAACGTTATAGAACAGTTAATGATTACTATCGTGAGCTTTTTGGCGAAAAGATTTTCAAACTACCAATAGATGCGGGCTTTGATTGCCCCAACCGTGATGGTACGGTGGCTCACGGTGGCTGTACCTTTTGTACGGTTTCGGGATCTGGGGATGCCATTGTAGCTCCTGAGGCACCGATTCGTGAGCAGTTTTACCATGAAATTGACTTCATGCATCGCAAGTGGCCAGAAGTTCAGAAATATCTGGTTTATTTTCAAAACTTTACCAATACCCACGCGCCGCTTGAGGTTATCAAGGATCGCTACGAACAGGCTATCAATGAGCCTGGTGTTGTTGGCATCAATATCGGTACCCGCCCAGACTGTTTGCCTGACGATGTGATTGATTATCTGGCCGAACTCACAGAACGTATGTACGTGACCGTTGAACTTGGACTGCAGACCACTTATGAAGAAACGTCAGAGCTCATTAACCGAGCACACAGCTATGATCTCTATGTAGAGACGGTTAAGCGTGTGCGTGAGCGTGCGCCCAAGGCTGAGATTGTATCGCATTTGATTAATGGTTTGCCAGGAGAAACCCACGAGATGATGGTGGAAAATGTTCGCCGTTGTGTGACGGATAATGACATTCAGGGGATTAAACTCCACCTCCTCCACCTGATGACCAATACCCGTATGCAAAGAGACTACCACGAGGGGCGTCTGAAATTGCTGAGTCAGGAAGAATATGTGTCCATCATCTGTGACCAGTTGGAAATCATTCCTAAGGATATCGTCATTCACCGAATCACTGGTGATGCGCCCCGAGACATGCTGATTGGTCCTATGTGGAGTCTCAACAAGTGGGAAGTTCTTAATGCCATTGACAAGGAGATGGAACGTCGTGGCTCATGGCAAGGCTGTAAAGTAGCTAAGGAAAAGGAGAAAGAAGCATGATGAAACGTCCGATTCAGATGTCTCATGATTTTCTAGCTCAAGTGCTAGATGATGGGAGTATCGCTGTTGATGCGACTATGGGAAATGGCAATGATACCGCCTTTTTAGCTGGTCTTGCCAAGAAGGTCTATGCCTTTGACGTGCAGGAGCAGGCGCTTGAAAAGACCAGTCAACGCTTGTCAGATTTGAAAATTGACAATGCAGAACTCATTTTAGATGGGCATGAAAATCTGGACCGATATGTCACGGAACCTATTCGAGCTGCTATTTTCAATCTGGGCTATCTGCCATCTGCAGACAAGAGTGTCATCACCAAGCCCCACACGACTCTTGAGGCTATTGAGAAAATTCTTGACCGCTTAGAAGTTGGTGGTCGCTTGGCGATTATGATTTACTACGGTCATGATGGTGGTGATATGGAGAAAGATGCTGTTCTTGAATATGTCATTGGTTTGGACCAACGTGTTTTCACAGCCATGCTTTACCAACCCCTCAATCAAATTAACACGCCACCATTTTTGGTGATGCTGGAGAAATTACAATGATTACAGATATTAAAGAAAAATTGGCGGAGATGCAGGCCAAATATATCGATAAGCAAAGTGCCGAGGACACCTTGAAAAAAGTCGAAAACCGTAAAACGGCAAAAATTAAGAAAAAGCTGGCTAGTCTTGAGGTCGAACGTTGCCATAAACTTTTGGCCAAGGAAGATGTGACGGCTATTGATAAAAAAATCAGTAAGCAAAAAGAATTATTCTCAAACTGTTGCCATAAAGAAGATTAGGAGGAGCTATGCATCTATCATCGGCTTTACTGGTTCTTCTTTTTAGCTTGATCTTATCGAACGTTATCAACCGTATCTTTCCACGACTTTCTCTGCCCTTGATTCAAATTATTTTTGGAGTGGGCATTGGTTTACTTTTCAAAGGTCGTGTTTTTGAGCTTGAAACAGAACTCTTTCTAGCTTTTATCATCGCTCCCTTGCTTTTCCGAGAGGGGGAAGAGAGTGATATTACCAGCATACTACGTAACTGGAAATTGATTCTATTTCTGATTTTTCCAGTCATCTTCGTATCGACATTGGGAATCGGTTATCTGGCTAAGTCCATCCTGCCTGTATCAGTGCCTCTATCTGCCTGTCTAGCTATCGGGGCGGCCCTTGGACCGACTGATTTTGTGACCTATTCAGCTATTGCCAAACGCTTCAGTTTTCCAAAGTGGATAGGTTATATTTTGCAGGGTGAAGGGCTTTTGAACGATGCTTCAGGTCTGGTCGCTTTTCAAGTAGCGGTGACTGCCTTGACAACGGGAGCCTTTTCGCTCCTTGATGCTAGTTGGAATTTGTTCCTTTCCGTTATGGGGGGCTTTCTGGTCGGCCTAATCACGGCCCTCCTTAATCGGCTCTTCTTGACTATCCTGGACAATATGGATGCAGCAGATGTCACTGGGGCACTCCTACTAGAACTTGTGCTCCCTATTGCCTCTTACTTTGTTGCGGAGGAGATTCATGTCTCGGGCATTATTGCCGTAGTAGTGGCTGGTATTTCTCTAGCCAGCCGTTTCAAAAAAATTACGGTTTTTGATGCCAAATTGGATAGTATTTCGCATACCATTTGGGGAACCATTACCTTTATGCTAAATGGTATGGTCTTCTTCCTTTTGGGGACGGAATTACCAACCTTGGCCATGCCCGTTCTGCAAAGTAGCACCTACGATAATCTCTGGTTGTTGTTAGCAATCGTGCTTTTGACAGCGACCATGTTTGCCATTCGATTTGTCATGATTAGTGCGGTATTTGCCCAAAAAGCCTGGAAAAACAAAAGATCCCTAAAAAGAATTTGGAAGAGTGCCACTCTTCTGACCTTCTCTGGGGTTAAGGGAACAGTGTCCATTGCGACGATTCTCTTGCTTCCTCTCGCCGATATGACGACGTTAGAACATAGCCTTCTCCTCTTTACAGTGGCGGGTGTCACCCTCTTAAGTTTTTTAACAGGCATTTTAGTCCTACCAAAATTGGCAACGGGGGCCGCCCATACAACCAACCACTATATGCAGATTGCTATTTTGAATGATGTCGTTGGAGAGCTTGGGAAGGACCTGAAGCAGTCTAAGCATCAGGGTGCTGTTTACGCCACTATTGACAATTATAATCAACGTCTGGAAAACCTCATCTTGGAGCAAGAGTCCAATGATGTCAAAGAAGAGCTAGCCAATATCCGTGTCATGATTATGGAAATTGAGAGTGAAGGGTTAGAGTATGCCTACAAGAAGGGGCAACTTTCAGAACTTGAATACAATCTCTATCAGCGTTATATCAAGGGATTGGAGCGTCGTATTAACCGTGGCTTCGTCTCCAGCCTTTCCTATGCCTTCGTTGTCTTTGTACGAGGCCTACGTAGGCTCCTACACCTTGCCTTTACCTTTAAATTTCATCTTGGCAAGGAGGAGACGTTACGAGCTCCTCGTTTAACAGAGGAAAATCGTGATCACATGGCGGAGCTTTATTTGACAAATACTGAGCAAGTATTGGAAGCTCTAAGTAATCTGGAAGGTGTCTATCACTCCGACCTCTTGTCTTATCTAAAGCGTGGCCGTTTACAAGAGGCTGAGATTATCCAGTCAGGAGCCTTTGTTGAACGGGTTATTACCCACCTTAGTCCTGACAATATCGACGAGATGTTGCGAGGCTACTATTTGGAACGTAAAGTAATCAACGAATATGAACAAGATGAGTTAATCTCTAGCCGCTACGCCAAACAGCTTCGTAAGGAGGTCAATACTTTGGAGGATTATTCTCTCAAAGAGACCAGCAATACCTTGACCTATGATATGATTAATCTAGCCCGAGGGCGAGTTTAAGTGAAGAAGCCAAGATTTTTCTTGACTTCTTTTTAATGTTTCTCTTTTTCATTACCGTGATTTGGAAAAAGAAAGCCTAGACCAAGGCATGTTAAAATTCCTGCAACAATCAGGATGCTATTTGATATAGGGAGCACGCCATAGATTGCATTAGCAATCATTAAACCAATCAAAGTACTCATGAGGCTAGATTTATAATCTTTTTTGATAAGATTTTCTATTGCAAAGAAAGCAAAAAGAGCGACTGGAAAGAGTGGCCAAAGCGACATCTCAATTTTGGGAAGCCGAGAATACTGTAAGTGATAACTGTTACTGCTGTACCGATTAATCCAATACCTATTACTTTAGTCATGTTTCTACCTCGTTTTCTATATCTGAAAGATATTTTGCTTTAACACCTACTAAATTATCAAAAGGTTAACTTACGGACAATATTATTTGTCTATGTGGTTCATTCTAGAATCTATTCGGTCAAAAAGGACAGTTTTGACTGAATCGGTAAAAGTCAAAAGATTTTATCACATGGTGAAATCTTTTGACAAAAGTCGTCTATAGTACAGCTCATCGTTCCAGCCTTAATTTTGTATGGCGTATCTCAAATAAAAGAGTAGTGGTGATAAAAGAACAAGTCCCCCAGTCTATGGTCTGAGGGACTTGTTTCTATGATGTTGTTCATAAATAGTGATTAATTCTTAGAGAAGTGGGTTAATGTAAAAACGATGGTCATCAATGGGAATAATTTGAACAGGATTTTGGTAGAAATCAGCCAAGACTTCCGGTGTGATGATGTCATTTTTAGCCCCTTGAGCCACAATTTTTCCTTGGCGGAGCAGAAGGATGTGGTCCATATTTTCAGTGATTTCCTCAGCATGGTGGGTGACATAAAGGACTAGTGGAGCATGAGGAAGTGAAGTGATGCGATCAATCTGACGCAAGAGTTTTTCACGAGCAAAGAGGTCTAAGCCAACAGTCGCTTCGTCTAGGATAATGATGTCAGGGTCTTCCATAAGGCTACGAGCAATCAAACAAATTTGTTTTTCCCCTTGAGAGAGGCCGTGATATTGGCGGCCAATCAGTTCCTCAGCTCCAAGTGATATCAGCATGTCCTTAGCTTCTTGTAATTCTTTGTCGCCGTATGCCTTATAGAGGATTGAACTCTTGTACTTACCGGTAAGTACGATCTTTTCAGAGGTCATATGCTTGGGCAGACGCTCGGTGATAAAGGAACTAACAATACCAATCTGTTTGCGGAGGCCTGTGATATCGCCATTACCAAAGCTATAGCCAAGGATCTCAGCTTGACCTTCACTTGGGAAAAAATCAGCGGTCAAAAGACGTAGGAGGGTGGATTTTCCAGCACCATTAAGACCTAGAATGGCCCAGGTTTGCCCTTTCTCCACTGTCCAGTTTAAGTTGGACAAGAGTGTTTTTCCTTGGCGAGTCAAACTGACATTTTCTAATCGTATAAGTGACATAAGTCTCTCCTTTGATGGTAAATTACTCTAATTATAGCATAAAATAAGGGCTTTTATTGGAAAACTGTGGTATAATGAAAGTCAGAATTTTTTTAGAGGAGAAGAAAAAAATGGAAGACTCTAGTGGTCAGTCCTTATTATTTCAATTTATTTTACTAGTCATTTTAACCCTGCTTACAGCCTTTTTCTCAGCGTCTGAGATGGCCCTAGTGTCACTCAATCGCTCTCGTGTCGAGCAAAAGGCAGAAGAGGGAGATAAGAAATTTATTCGCCTGCTCAAGGTTCTTGAAAATCCCAATAACTTCTTATCAACTATTCAGGTTGGTATTACTTTTATCAGTCTTTTGCAAGGGGCCAGTCTCTCTGCTTCGCTAGGAGCAGTTATAGCGACCTGGTTTGGTCATGTAGCCTGGGCTAAAACAGCAGGTAGCGTGGTATCTTTGGTAGTCTTGACCTACATTTCTATCGTTTTTGGTGAGCTTTATCCTAAGCGTATTGCCATGAACCTTAAGGAGAATCTGGCCATCTACTCAGCACCTGTCATTATCGTAACTGGTAAGATTGTCAGTCCTTTTGTATGGATCCTTTCGGCATCAACCAACCTTTTGTCTCGTTTGACACCTATGACTTTTGATGATGCGGATGAGCAGATGACACGTGACGAGATTGAGTACATGTTGACCAAGAGTGATGAAACACTTGAAGCTGAGGAAATCGAAATGCTTCAAGGTGTCTTCTCTCTTGATGAATTGATGGCGCGTGAAGTTATGGTTCCTCGTACAGATGCCTTCATGATTGATATTGAAGACAACACTCAGGAAAATATCCAAGCCATTCTTAAGCAAAGCTTCTCTCGTATCCCTGTCTACGAAGATGATAAGGATAAGATTATCGGTGTTATCCATACCAAAAACCTCCTTCAAGCAGGTTATGAGCTCGGTTTTGAGAATGTTAAGCTTCGTCGCATCATGAACGACCCCCTCTTTGTTCCAGAAACAATCTTTGTTAACGACCTTTTGACGGCATTTCGTAATACCAACAATCAAATGGCTATCTTGCTTGATGAATATGGCGGTGTGGCTGGTCTAGTGACCTTCGAGGATTTGTTGGAAGAAATCGTCGGCGAGATTGATGACGAAACAGATAAAGCTAGTGTAGAAGTTCGTGAAATTGGAGAAAATACCTATATTGTTGAGGGAGTTATGACCCTTAACGACTTCAATGAATACTTTGACACTGAACTTGAGAGTGATGATGTTGACACTATCGCAGGTTACTATTTGACTGGTGTAGGAGCTATTCCTACCCAAGAGGTCAAAGAACACTATGAAGTGATTAATAAAGATAAACACCTTGAATTTATCAATGACAAGGTTAAGGATGGTCGAGTAACCAAGCTGAAAGTCATCATCACAGAAGCTCCAGAGGAAGTAGAAGAATAGCATTAAGAGTATTTTGATTAGAAAACCCTAGAGCTATTAGAACAGAAAATGATAATTGAGCGTTCCATCTCTTTATGAGAGGACGCTTTTTTCTTATCTTCGTTTTAAATTTCTTTAGCTAAATGACAAAATGAGAAAACTGCCTTAGAGCATGATATTAAGCCATTTTTACTTACTTGAGGAGAAACATCTTTATCAGACTTGTCATTTTTGTTTAAAGGATTTTAAACACATTTAGCTCTTTTGATAGGCTTAGAATAAAAAATGATAAGATTTTGATTAAAATAGTCTTTTATACCTTTTTTATGGTAGAATATAAATTAACTGACAAATGAAAAAAGGAGAATTTTAATGGCTTCTAAAAAATCTATTTATAGTGGATTGCTTTTCCTTACCCTAGGAGCTTTAGTACCAGTAACTTCTTTTGCGGATGATGGCATTGCTACAAATGATGCTTTAATCACGCAACCAACAGCAGAGCGTGGAACAACAGGCTCTTCTACAGCGCCAAGTGATGGCGATTTGGCTCGCAGTAATGATTCAAATACAGGAGCGACAACGCCAACTGCTCCTGCTGTCCCTGAAGTACCAGCGACGCCTGAGACTCCTACGACGCCAACAGCGCCAGCGACTCCAGAAACGCCAGCAACACCAGCTCCAACAACTGAGTCGTCAGATAAACCTGCTGAAAAACCAGCTGATAAGCCTGATACAGCAGCACCAGCGGCTAATACTGAAACAAAAGAGAACCCTCAAACACCTGAGGTTCCTTCAGTGAATGTCAATGGACAACCTGTTGTGACTGTTACACCTGCAGCTCCAGTTGTGACAGCAGCTGGCCAAACAATTGTTTCTACACAAAATAGCCAAGTTGTTATTGCAAATACTGATGGTACAACAAGTGTCGTTGCTCCTGAAGCGGTAGGATTTAAGGTTAACACTGATGGAACATTGACAGGTAAAGATGCTAAAGGGAAAGAAGTAACCCTTCCTAAGACCGGTGAAGAAGCAGCAACCTTTTTGACAATCGCAGGGACTTTCTTCCTTGCAGCAGCAGCTTTTTTGGGCTTCAAAAAACGTGCTTAACCTATCAGAAAAGACTGGATATCTTCTGGTTTTAGATTTAATATAAACTCTTATTTTGAGATTTTCCTGAGGTGATAATGGGCGTAGGCGAACTTTCTCGAAGTTCCATGCCTCATTTTTAAGCTTTAAGTCTCAACATTATGAACGCCTGAAACTAAAAAGTTTCAGGCGTTTTTGTCGTAGCGGAGAGTCTCAATTTATATTTTTTGTGCTTACACTAAAGACTTTACAGAAATGCTTATTTATGGGATGTTCAGATGCGTTTGTCTGTGTTCTAAGACTGGTTTATTTCCGATTTTTCTTTCTGGTATAGTATAGTTTACACCTTACTAGAGATGTATTATAGTATAACCTTTGCTTTAATTCGGGCAGATAAGAAGCATGTTTTTCGTAAAAAAGGTATAATGAGTTTATGTAAAAAGCGTTTTCAAGGAGGCTGCCATGGCAGAAATTGATTACAGTCAGGTGACTGGACTGGTTCATTCGACTGAAAGTTTTGGATCCGTAGATGGTCCGGGTATCCGTTTTATTGTTTTTATGCAAGGCTGTAAGATGCGTTGCCAATATTGCCATAACCCAGATACATGGGCTATGGAGTCAAATAAGGCTGTTGAGCGTACTGTCGAGGATGTCTTAGAAGAAGCTCTTCGTTTCCGTCATTTCTGGGGAGAGCAAGGTGGTATCACTGTATCCGGTGGTGAGGCCATGCTTCAGATTGAGTTTGTTACGGCTCTCTTTACAGAGGCTAAAAAGTTAGGCATTCACTGTACACTTGATACCTGTGGTTTTGCCTACCGTAATACTCCTGAGTATCATGAAGTCGTTGACAAACTCTTGGCTGTGACTGATTTGGTTCTGCTTGACATCAAAGAGATTAATCCAGAGCAACACAAATTTGTAACTCGCCAACCTAATACGAATATCTTGGCCTTTGCAAAATATCTGTCTGATAAACAAGTGCCAGTCTGGATTCGCCATGTCTTGGTACCTGGATTGACCGACTTTGATGATCACTTAATTAAGCTGGGTGAATTTGTTAAAACCTTGAAAAATGTTGATAAGTTTGAGATTCTTCCTTATCATACTATGGGCGAATTCAAGTGGCGTGAGCTGGGTATTCCATATCCTTTGGAAGGGGTCAAACCACCAACTATGGACCGTGTTAAAAATGCTAAGGCCCTCATGCATACTGAAACCTATCAAGAATACAAGAACCGTGTTGGTGTCAAAACTTTGGACTAAAATGATAACTGTTTGAGATTTAGGATCAGCCTAAAACAGTTTTCCTAACGGTTTTAAATATTATGGAGTGCTTGAAACAGACTGTTTTAAGCATTTTTATCATAAGAAAAATTCTAGACCGATGTTCACTTTGCTTGTGAAATAAGTTCTTATTTCACGTTTTTTGCAGAAGTTCTTAGTCTATGACGTATTTAAAATTGTTTGTATCCATTCGACAAGCTCTTGACAAGAGCTTTTTAACTTTGCTATTATTTATGAAGTACTAAAAAGCAGGTAAATTATGTTTCGTATATTAAAAATTGATGATGATTTTGTCTATCTTAGTCATCCTGATGGGCGCTTAAAGAAAATAGATAAAGCCCTATTTGATTTTGCTATCAATTTGGGAGACCGTGTAGAAGTCTACCAAGATGGCGAATTGACCGTGGTTACTCCGGCGGAAGTCCAAACAGACTTGAGTCTTGACGGAGATAAGTCTGTTAAGTCAAATCTCTTGCAAGGTATTTTGGATCTTTTCCTTGAGACCCTTAATATCCACAATAATCACTTAGGTGATTTGAAGAAGATTTTCACGCAGTTGTTGATTACACTCTTCATGGCTTGGAGTTTGTTGGGAGTCATTATAGTAGAGATTCTACTTTTTGCAGAGTCCATTGTTGTCTTCCTTTGGAGACTTTTGGTTCGCCTTGTTAAGTTGATGCGTATTAAGGACAACACGAAGGTCTTAATTGATGAGACGCAAAAACGCCATGCTAAACGTGAGCGTCAAAGAGCTCAAAGACGTGAGCAAGAAAGACGACGTCAGGATGAACTGGAAGAACGTGAATACCAACGTGAGACTGAGCGCCAAAAAGAATTGATGATTGTTGAAGCTAGCCTTAGTCAGGAAGCTGAGCATGCGAGCCTTTCAACTAGCCTTGCTTTAGAGCAAGCAGGTGTTTCAAGCCAGTCTGCTAGTGAAGAGTCAAAAGAAAAAAGTCAAGCAAGTTCAGAGTCTGAAGAGGTATCTGAATCGGCTAAGTCTGAAAAATAGAACAAGCAAAAGAACTGAGACAAAAGGGTCCCAGTTCTTTTTCGTATGAAAAAAAGCACCGTAGGTGCTTGTGAGAGGCGACTAAAGTGTTTTTTCTGAGTCACGAACAATGAGCAAGTCAACTTTCGCGTGACGGAGAATGTATTCAGAAGATGAACCGATAAGCAAGCGTTCGAAAGTATTAAGACCAGTTGCACCAACCATGATGAGGTCAACGTTTTCCTTTTCAGGAATGTCAACAGCCAAAAGACTCTTAGGATTACCGAACTCAATGACTTTACGAATCTTGGTTAATCCAGCTTCCTTGGCTTGACGTTCAAAATCGGCCAAAACAGCTTTAGCTTCGTCTTCTAGTTTTTCATAGATGTAAGAGTCGAAAGTCGCAACGCTTTGAAGGGCGCGTGTATCGATAACGTGTACTAAAAGTAACTGTGCATCGTTACGTTTTGCAACATGCACACCTTTGATAAAGGCTAGTTCGGATTCGTAAGAACCATCGATAGCTACCATAATACGTTCATATTGTTGAGACATAAGCTCTACCTCCTATCTTTAGCCCTATTATACTCTTTTAATTTAAAAAGTGAAAGCGTTATTATATGTTTTCTGAAATCTTTTTTTAAATCTTTACCTAAAAAGAGCCTTTTACGCAGTGAAGGGATTTTGATATTGTCCAAAATTGAAGATTACTTGAAAAAGAGGTATAATACAATCTGTTATTAGCTTCGTAAGAAACGTGATAATTGAGAAGAGAATGAGTCTTCTTAACTGATGCCATGGGTTAAGCCTTAGATGGTGTCAATAAAAGTAGAGTTTCCCATCAGGTGTTGAATTTTTTATTTTCTACTAGATGTATCTACTTTTAGTATTTTTTGAAAGGATTAACTTATGAAAACATTTGATAAATCATCAAAGTTGGAACACGTTGCCTATGATATTCGTGGACCGGTTTTGGATGAGGCCAACCGCTTGATTGCTAACGGTGAAAAGATTCTTCGTCTTAATACGGGAAATCCTGCGGAATTTGGCCTTACAGCACCAGATGAAGTCATTCGTGACTTGATTATGAATGTTCGTAACAGTGAAGGGTATTCAGATAGTAAGGGGATTTTCTCAGCTCGTAAGGCTATTATGCAGTATTGCCAGCTTAAGGGCTTCCCAAATGTGGATATTGACGATATCTATATTGGTAACGGTGTTTCAGAGATGATTTCTATGTCTATGCAGGCCTTGCTTGATGATGGAGACGAAGTATTGGTGCCAATGCCAGACTATCCTCTTTGGACAGCCTGTGTCAGTCTAGCTGGCGGTAACGCTGTGCACTATGTCTGTGATGAAAAATCAAACTGGTATCCAGATATTGATGACATCAAGTCTAAGATTACTTCAAATACCAAGGCAATCGTCGTCATTAATCCGAATAATCCGACAGGTGCTCTTTACCCTAAAGATATTCTTGAACAGATTGTCGATATTGCACGCCAAAATGATTTGATTATCTTTGCGGATGAAATTTATGACCGCTTGGTGATGGATGGTAAGAAGCACACTGCTATTGCTAGTCTTGCACCAGACGTTTTCTGTGTCTCTATGAACGGTCTTTCTAAGTCACACCGTATCTGTGGTTTCCGTGTGGGATGGATGGTTCTTTCTGGACCAAAGAGAAATGTCAAAGGCTATATTGAAGGTCTTAACATGCTGGCTAACATGCGTCTTTGTGCCAACGTGCTTTCTCAACACGTTATCCAAACCTCACTTGGGGGCTACCAGTCTGTAGATGAGCTCTTGATTCCTGGTGGTCGCATCTATGAACAACGTGAATTCATCACTAATACCGTTAATGCTATTCCAGGGCTTACAGCTGTGAAGCCAGATGCAGGGCTTTATATCTTCCCTAAAATTGATCGTAATATGTATGATATTGACGATGATGAAGAGTTCTGCCTTCGTCTCTTGAAGAAGGAGAAGGTTCTCTTGGTTCCGGGTAAAGGCTTTAACTGGAATGAACCAGATCACTTCCGTATCGTTTACCTTCCTCGTGTGGAAGAGTTGGCTGATCTGGGAAATAAAATTGAACGTGTCTTGTCATATTACAAGCGCTAATATGTCAACAACTGGGCAAAAGGATTTGTCCAGTTTTCTTGATACCTAAAAAGCAGAGATTTCGCCTAAAATCCGAACGTTTTAGCTGAAAAAGACATAATTGACTTAATATAATGAATAGTAGAATAATAAATAATTTTCAGACAATTGTTTGCAATTTATAGGTTAAGTGTGCTATAATGATAGGGCTAGTGGGTCTTGACGGATATGTTTGGTACAGGACCTGAGATTATTAAGATTACAAATAGAAAGTGAAGACAATAAATATGGCAAATTTGCTGGCTAAAACTCGTAAAATTACATCTATCTTGCAACGCTCAGTAGATAGCTTGGAAGGAGATCTTCCATACAATAACATGGCTGCTCAGTTGGCAGACATCATCGATTGTAACGCTGCTATCGTTAATGGTGGTGGGGCCCTCCTTGGTTATGCCATGAAATATAAAACCAATAACGATCGTGTAGAAGAGTTTTTTGAAGCCAAACAACTCCCAGAAGAATACACACGTGGTATCAGTCGTGTCTATGACACTCAAGAAAATATTGGTATTGATAGTGACTTGACTATTTTCCCAGTGGAATCAAAGGATGACTTTCCAGATGGTTTGACGACTATTGCGCCTATTTATGGTGGTGGTATGCGTCTTGGATCTTTCATCATCTGGCGTAATGACCATGACTTTGTGGATGAAGATCTTATCTTGGTTGAGATTGCCTCTACAGTAGTTGGTTTGCAATTGTTGAACCTTCAAACAGAAAACTTGGAAGAAACTATTCGTAAACAAACAGCTATTAACATGGCTATTAATACCTTGTCTTACTCAGAAATCAAGGCGGTTTCAGCTATCTTGAATGAGTTGGACGGTTTGGAAGGTCGTTTGACAGCTTCTGTTATCGCTGACCGTATTGGTATCACCCGTTCAGTTATCGTTAATGCCCTTCGTAAGTTGGAATCAGCTGGTATTATTGAAAGCCGTTCACTTGGTATGAAAGGGACTTACCTTAAAGTTCTTAACGAAGGTATTTACGATAAATTGAAAGAATACGAATAAGAAAAATTTTGACATAAAAGTGAGGTAGGTGGTAACTGCCCACTTTTTTTAAAAAGGAGAAAGTAACATGACAAAAGCATTGATTTCAATTGATTACTCTTATGACTTTGTAGCGGATGACGGGAAGTTGACGGCTGGAAAGCCAGCTCAGGCCATTGAAGACCGCATTGCTCAGGTGACTCAGGAAGCCTATGATAATGGAGATTATATCTTTGTCGCTATGGATCGACATGATGAAGGGGATACCTTCCATCCTGAAACCAAGCTCTTTCCACCGCACAATATTGCAGGGACATCTGGACGAGAACTTTATGGCAAATTAGCTGGAGTGTATGACGCCATCAAGGATGATAGTCGTGTCTTTTGGATGGATAAGCGTCATTACTCAGCCTTTTCAGGAACTGATTTGGATATTCGTCTACGTGAACGTCGTGTGACAACAGTCGTTTTGACGGGAGTTTTAACAGATATTTGCGTGCTACATACGGCTATTGATGCTTATAATCTAGGTTATGATATCGAGGTTGTAGCAAGTGCAACAGCATCTTTGACGCCTGAAGCACATGATTTTGCGATTGGGCATTTTAAAAATGTTCTTGGAGCAACAATTGTAGAGTAAGACTGAGTTCTTACTCTTTTTTTGATAAGCCCTCTCTATCAACTGATTAAGAATATGAATTAGTCAAGCGGCTGTATTCGTGTTAGACTAAAGGTATTGATTTGTCTGAGAGGAGAGAAAATGATGAAAATAAAACGATTATTAGGTTTTGTAGCTATTGCTGTTGCTTCTGTAGGTATTTTGGCAGCTTGTGGTAAGGATGCTGCTAAGGATAAGACAGTGGTTCGAGTAGGGACCATGGCTAAGAGTGAGTCTGAACAAGCACGCTGGGATAAGGTTGAAGAAATCTTGAAAAAAGAGGGAGTTACGCTTAAATTCAGCGAGTTTACGGACTATTCTCAACCAAACGTAGCCCTTAATAATGGTGACATTGATATTAATGCTTTCCAACACTACAATTTCCTGGATAACTGGAATGCGGATCATAAGACTGACTTGGTCCCAATTGCTGAGACTTATTTCACAGCCTTCCGTGTCTATTCTGGAACAGAGGGTGGTAAGAACAAGTATAAGGATATTAAAGAATTGCCAGAAGGTGCTACGATTGCCATTCCAAATGATGCCGTTAATGAAAGTCGTGCCCTTAATCTCTTGCAGTCTGCTGGCTTGATTAAGCTTAGTGTAGGTGCAAATGACAAGGCTAAGTTGACTGATGTTAGTGAAAATAGCAAGAATTTAAATATTAGAGAAGTTGATGCTGCTCAGACAGCTGCCAACCTTGATTCTGTTGATGCAGCCATTATTAATAATGACTTCGTTACAGAGGCTGGTATTGATCCTAAGACAGCTATCTACGTAGAACCTGCTAGTAAAAATACTAAGCAATGGTACAACCTACTTGTAGCCCAAAAAGGTTGGGAAAAATCAGATAAGGCTGATGCTATCAAGAAAGTTATCAAGGCTTATCATACTAACGAAGTCAAAGAGGTCATCAAGAAATCATCTCAAGGTTTGGATGAACCAGTTTGGTAAGAGAGGACGCTATGGAAAGAGCTATTTTTGCCGGAGGGTGCTTCTGGTGCATGGTGCAACCTTTTGAGGAGCAAGAAGGTATTCTATCTGTTCGCTCTGGTTATACTGGAGGACATGTGCCAAATCCAACTTACGAGGAGGTTTGTCGTAAAACGACTGGCCACACTGAGGCTGTGGAGATTATCTTTGACCCAGAAATCATTTCTTTTGCTGATTTAGTCGAAATTTATTGGGCTCAGACCGATCCGACGGATGCTTTTGGGCAATTTGAGGATCGTGGTGATAACTATCGTCCTGTGATTTATTATTTTGATGAGCGTCAAAAGGAAATTGCTGAACAATCTAAGGCTAATCTTCAGGCCTCAGGACGTTTTGACCGTCCAATCGTGACAAAGATTGAACCTGCGGAGACTTTCTACGAAGCCGAAGCTTACCATCAGGGATTTTATAGGACTAATCCCGAACGTTATGCGCAAAGTAGCGCTATTCGTCACCAATTTTTAGAAGACAATTGGAAATGAGTCATCATCGAGAGTAGGAATCTATCCTATTCTCGATTTTTTGTTGTGAACTATAAGAAAACGATTGCAAAGTATTGTATACTATTACTAGATAAAGTTGACATACAGAAGGGGTAAAAGAATGACTAAAAAATTAACGTTTCCTGACGGATTTTTGTGGGGTGGAGCGACGGCAGCCAACCAATGTGAAGGAGCCTATGATGCCGATGGGCGTGGTTTAGCCAATGTTGATGTGGTGCCGATTGGTAAGGACCGCCTGTCTATTATCACGGGTCATCGTAAGATGTTTGATTTCGAGGATGGGTATTTTTATCCTGCCAAGGAAAGTATTGATATGTACCACCGTTATAAGGAAGATATTGCTCTCCTTGGTGAAATGGGCTTTAAGACCTACCGTCTCTCTATTGCCTGGTCACGTATTTTTCCTAAGGGGGATGAGGCTGAGCCAAATGAAGCTGGTCTTGCCTTTTACGAGGACCTCTTCAAGGAATGTCACAAACATGGCATTGAACCCTTGGTGACCATCACACACTTTGATTGTCCCATGCACTTGATTACCGAGTATGGGGGATGGCGTAATCGTAAGATGCTTGGTTTCTATGGAAATCTTTGTCGTACCCTTTTCACACGTTATAAGGGTTTGGTTAAGTACTGGCTCACTTTCAACGAAATTAACATGATTCTCCATGCCCCATTTATGGGAGCAGGACTTTGCTTTGAAGAGGGTGAAAATGAGGAGCAGGTTAAATATCAGGCTGCTCACCATGAGTTGGTAGCCTCAGCTATGGCGACGAAATTGGCTCATGAGATTGACCCTGAAAATAAGGTCGGTTGTATGTTGGCAGCAGGTCAATATTATCCAAATACAGCCCATCCACGTGACTACTGGGCAGCCATGCAAGAAGACCGTAGTAGCTATTTCTTTATTGATGTTCAAGCTCGTGGAGAGTATCCAAATTATGCTAAGAAACAGTGGGAACGTGATGGCATTGAGCTTGAGATGACGGAAGAAGATTTGGCCCTTCTTAAAGAGCATACTGTTGATTTTATTTCCTTCTCTTACTATGCAAGTCGTGTGGCTTCAGGTGATCCAGAAGTTAATGAAAAGACTGCTGGAAATATCTTTGCCTCTATTAAAAATCCCTATTTGGAAGCCTCAGAGTGGGGCTGGCAAATTGACCCACTAGGCCTTCGGATTACCCTCAATGCTATTTGGGATCGTTACCAAAAACCGATGTTTATCGTTGAGAATGGTCTTGGTGCTGTGGATACGCCAGATGAAAATGGCTATGTTGAAGACGATTATCGTATCGACTACTTGGCAGCCCACATCAAGGCTATGCGTGATGCTATCAATGAAGATGGTGTAGAGCTTTGGGGTTACACAACCTGGGGCTGTATCGACCTTGTTTCTGCTGGAACTGGTGAAATGAAGAAACGTTATGGCTTCATCTATGTGGACCGAGATAACGATGGTAATGGTAGTCTTAAACGCTCTAAGAAGAAATCATTTAACTGGTACAAAGAAGTTATCGCAAGTAACGGTGCCTCTGTAGAATAGGGTGTGAGTTCTCGACTAATGACATCTATGAGTTGAGAGGTGTTGGGTGTTCTAAGCCATGTGCTAGTCTGAATCCTGTTTTACGCATATAAGGAGCACTAAGAGAAAATTGATCTCCATTTAAAGTCAGCCTTAGGGTTGGCTTTTTTTGTAAGGGATAGAAATTGTAATGTTTTCTAAAAAATGATATTCTTGTTAGAGTTTGAGAGGAAGAAAACATGGGTAAAAAATCAGTTGTATTTGTAGCTGAGCTATCCTATATGGAAAAGTTAGAGGTAGCTCTTAAATCTTTGTGTGCACATCAAGGGCAGTGGAAAATTTATGTGCTAAATGAGAATTTACCAACAGAATGGTTTACGTTGATGAATCGTCGTTTAGAGGCTATTGATTCTGAAATTCTTAATTGTCGTGTGTCTGCAGAAAGCTTTAAACAATTTTCGCTTCCGAGTGCGCATATTCATTATGCGACTTTTTTCCGTTATGCGATACCTGAGTTTGTTCAAGAAAATCGTGTTCTCTATTTAGATAGTGATATGATTTTTACACAGGATTTGTCACCACTTTTTGAGGTTGATTTGAATGGTCTTGGTATTGGAGCAGTAGTGGATTGTCCGACGACGACGGAAGGTTTCAATGCTGGTTTGATGGTTATTGACACTGCCTGGTGGCGCCAACATAAGGTAACAGAATCTCTCTTTGATTTAACGCAGAAACATCACCAAGAAGTCTATGGTGATCAGGGAATCTTGAATTTGTATTTTAAGGATGCTTGGCTCAGACTTCCTTGGACTTATAATCTTCAGGTAGGTTCTGATAAGGACCAGTATATATACGGGGATCTGGATTGGTATGATGCGTTTAAAGGGGTACCTGCAGTTATCCATTACACCTCTTACAATAAGCCTTGGACTGCTAAACGTTTTAATCGTTTCAGGGATATTTGGTGGTTCTATTACGCCCTATCTTGGGAAGATATCTTATTGAGAAAGCCAGCTGTAAAGCTCAACTTTAGTGATATGGTGGGAGATTTTTCTTATCATACGGCTGTTTATACCAATACGGCAGATATTTTTGAGTTGGAACGTCTGTTACAAGCCCTTCCCGATGTGGCTTTTCATATTTTGGCCCACTCTCATTTTGGTTTTAATTTGGTGAAGTTGGAGCAGTATCCAAATCTTATCCTCTATCCCTCATTTGATCCTCTAACCAGTCGCAAGGTTTTGGAAAAAATAGATTTTTATTTGGATATTAATCCATTTGACGAGGTTGATCATATTACAGAAACGGCTCATCAGTTGGGGCTTCCTGTTTTCTCTTTTGAAGTGACCAATCATGACCAAACTGGGAAGAATCAAGTGTTTAAGAATGACCAAGTGGATGAAATGGTGAAGGCTGTTCGAGAATATCTAGAGACGATTGAGAGATAATCAATGGAAAATAAAGAAGTAGTTAGTATTGTTATTCCCATTTATAATGTGGAAGCTTATTTACGGAAGTGTTTGGAAACGATAGTCAACCAGACCTATCCTCATCTTGAAATCATTCTTGTTAATGATGGTTCTCCTGATCAGTCAGAAGCCATTTGCAAGGAATTCTTCAAGCAAGATTCACGTATTCGCTATGTCCGACAAGTTAATGGTGGCTTATCTGCAGCTCGAAATACGGGGATTGATTTGGCTACAGGTAATTACATTACTTTTGTAGATCCAGACGATTGGGTGACAGAAGATTATGTGGAGACCTTGTATGATCAGCTGAAAAAGTATGAGGCAGATGTTTCTACTGGCAATTATAATTTGTTTAATGATAGTACGAGTAAGTTTTTGATTAAGCTGACAGAGGATGATTATTCTGAAACCCTTTATGAGGGAAGAGATATTATTGATCATGATGCTATCCAGGAGACAAGAGATATGGCTTGGGCATGTGCCATGATGAAGCTCTATAAAATCTCCTTATTTGAGGACCTGCGTTTTCCGGTTGGAAAGAATGTCGAAGACAACTTCCTTATGTATAAGCTTTTGTTAAAGGCCAATCGTGTGATTCACACTGAAAAATGTATCTACTGGTATCGAGTAGGGCGCAAGGATACCTTGTCGCAGGTCTGGACGGAAAAGCGTGTCTTAGATGAGATGGAAGCTAAAAATGAAAAACTAGCACTGCTAGGGATGTTGGGCTATGATTTAACATGGCATCGTTACATTTATAAGACTCGTTTGAAGCGTGCCATTGAAAAATTGGAAGAAGCCAATCTTCAAGATACGGAGACCTATCAGACAGCAAAGGTCAACTTGAGATTTTTGGAGCAATAAAGGGATAGGTTAAAGCTATTTATTGCTTGAAATAGTTAGAAAGGATAACTATGCTCATTATTGCACAAGAACCCAGTCAAGCGACGGATAAACTGAGAAGGTTGCTAGACTCTTTGGGGATGAAATCACGAGTGTTCTACACTAATTTTGAAACGGATGTAGATGGAAACACTATAAGTTTAGCATCGTCATTTAGTTATTCCTCTGAGGATGATTATCAAGGCAAACCTCTCTTTTTTAATGATTTGTCAGTTCCTCTCTATTGGGAGCTTTGGACTTTGGGAATTACGACTTATCTTTTTGACGGCAAAGATCGTCGAGCTAATATTATTTTTCGTGAAAATGTTAGAGAGCGCACGGTCAAGCAGGTTGAGTGGTTCGGCCAAGGGGAAAAGATTGTCGCTATTGATGACTATAACCGTTATGGATGGCGGACCAAGCAACGTCTTTTAGATGATGAGGGGCAAGCACTCATGGATATTTACTTTAATTGTGCGCAAGAGGAAGTCTTATTGCATTATATCCAAGAAGATTATTTGATTCATCAGGGTTCTGTGGGAAGAGATAAGATTTTCTCAGGTAAGGAGGATGTAATCAAGTTTGTTCTTGGGCAGGTCCTAAAGTCAGACGAAGCTATCATTTGTATGGATCCTAATTTGCTTCCACTGTTACAAGCTGAACGACTGGTCTATTGTTCTGCTAGTCACGATGGTCTTGAGCACATTCAAAATCAGGTAAGTCATACGTTGATTGCTAATTATTATCCTCAAGAGGAGCGTAGGTCGGGATTGATTTATCTCGCTGGTGCAGAACAAGAAGGGAATCAGACTTTTGTTGCCCAGGCAATGGTTATGACTGCTTCGGAAAATATTGAGGGACTAGCTAGTTTGGTTGATGCCTTTCCTAATCTCGATTTTCATATTTCGGCTCAGACTAGTATGGGACCTAAATTGACTTGCTTGGAGGAAAAGACGAATGTCCATCTTTATCCTGGAATTAATCGTGATAAATATCAAGAATTACTAAGAGAGTGCTCTATTTATTTAGACTTGAATTATGGCAGTGAGGTTACTGATGTGACGCTTGAGGCTATTTAAAATGAGCAACTATTGTATGGTTTGGAATCAACGGTCCACCGTCAATACTATAAGGCCCTATCAACTGTTTTTGCTTCGGTGGAGGAAGTGGGTCAAAGTATCCGCCAACTTTTGCAGGAACCAGATGTCTATCCTAGAGCGCTTAAGGCTCAAAAAGAGGCTTTAAAACTGGCTGATAGGGCAGAAATCATGGCTTTCTTTAATCAATTGGAAGGGGGACAAAGATGACGATTTACACCTTTAACCTACTGGTAGGCTATGAGCCTAATGGTGTTGATGTAGCCCAAGCATCTAGAGCCTTAATGCTGCGTGAATTAAATGCGCCTGCTAAATTTGTTTTCACAACTTGGCCTCAACCCTATAAATTGGATTATTATCTTTCTCTGGGACATCGCTATGAAGAATTCCTACATGCCTATGTCTGTTTTACCGACCAAGATGGTTATATTCCGTCGTTGACAGTGGGAGCCTTGCAACAGCAGTTCCAGTTAACGCGACTGGATTTGAAGAAGCAAGATGAAACAGAGTTCCTTTATGAGTTTTCATATGGAAGTAGACTCATCTTTACAATGGACCCTTATAAAAAGGGGTGTGTCCGATATGTCGATTACCTTACTAATGGTATTTTGTTGAAGCGTGAGTGGTATGGAACCCGTAAACTGGTTACAGAATACTTTGAAAAGGGTATCCTCATCAGAAGAAGTTTCCATAACCAAGATGGTCATATTGCTTTTGAAGAACTCAAGCAGGGAACTACTTGGTTGTACAGGTTGGAAAATGAGATTTTAGTGTCACAAACGGAAGTCATGCGTCGCTTTTTGGATTGCCTTTCCTTGACACAAGAAGACACCCTATTATTAGATAGGGCTGCCTTGATTGCATTTGCACGACCAATTTTAGAGCTTCAATCACCTGCAAAATTAGGTTTTGTTTTCCATTCAGAGCATGAGTTTGAAAATGGTGGACTCTACTATGAGTATTACTATATCTTTAAGTATGCCCAGCGGTTTGATTTTTTTATCACAGCGACTGAAGCACAAAAAGCAGTACTAGAGACTACCCTTCAGAAACAAGGGCTAAACAATGCTACTATTTATGCCCTACCTGTAGGTCACTTGGATAATCTTAGTTATCCAGATGGTCAGAGAAAGCCCCTTAGTTTGATAACGGCCTCTCGATTAGACCCACGCAAACGGCTGGATCTAGCCATAAGAGCGGTTGCCCTGACCCATGACAAAGTGCCTAATCTTCACTTTGATATCTATGGTAAGGGTGTTGAACAAGAAAATCTGGAACAACTGATTGATGACCTTGGAGCAGGTAGTTATATCCATCTAAGAGGTCATGCGAACTTGCAGAAGATTTACCCACAGTATGAACTTTATGTGACCACCTCTCAGTGGGAGACCTTTGGTTTGACCCTGATGGAAGCAGCTGGAGCAGGTCTGGCCTTGGTTGGTTTTGATGCTCGCTATGGTAATCCGACCTTTATCAAAGACGGAAAGAACGGTTATTTGGTTCCGTATGATGAGACCATGGATGAGGATTTGCTTGTTTCTGATATGGCGGATAAGCTTGTAGCAGTCTTAGAAGGCAATCTTGAGTCTATGCATCAAGCTTCGTATGATTTGGCGAAAAAATACTTGAAGCCAGAAATCCTAGAAGCTTGGAGAAAGCTCTTGGTAGCCATAGACTAACTATCTTTCAAATATTGTGGTTTAAGCTAAACCTATGGTATCTGTAGTGACAAAAAAGTTACTACAGTTTTTTTATCCTCCAAGCAAAATAGGCCTAATTATGGTAAAATAGAACGTATTGAAAAATCATCATTTCACGAAAGGAAGCAAGATGAAAATTACGCAAGAAGAGGTAACCCACGTTGCCAATCTTTCAAAATTGAAATTCTCTCCAGAAGAGACAGCTGAGTTTGCGACAACCTTGTCTAAAATTGTCGACATGGTGGAATTGTTGGAAGAAGTGGACACAACTGGTGTGGCCCCAACAACGACTATGGCTGATCGTAAGACCGTATTGCGTCCGGATGTTGCTGAAAAAGGGACTGACCGTGACCGCTTGTTTAAAAATGTACCTGAAAAAGACAACTACTACATCAAGGTACCAGCTATCCTAGAAGATGGAGGAGATGCCTAATGTCATTCAACAATAAAACCATTGAAGAGTTGCACGACCTCCTTGTCTCTAAGGAAATCTCAGCAACGGAATTGACCCAAGCGACACTTGACGATATCAAGGCGCGTGAAGAAGCGGTCAATGCCTTTGTGACGGTGGCTGAAGAAGCAGCACTTGACCAAGCTAAGGCTATTGACGAAAAAGGAATCGATGCAGATAACCTCCTGTCAGGGATTCCGCTTGCTGTCAAAGATAATATCTCAACAGATGGCATCTTGACGACTGCAGCTTCAAAAATGCTCTATAACTATGAGCCCATCTTTGATGCGACAGCTGTTGCCAATGCAAAAGCCAAAGATATGATTGTCATCGGGAAGACCAACATGGATGAATTTGCTATGGGTGGATCTGGTGAAACTTCATACTATGGACCAACCAAGAATGCTTGGGACCACAGCAAGGTTCCTGGTGGATCATCAAGTGGTTCAGCAGCTTCTGTAGCCTCAGGACAAGTCCGCTTGTCTCTTGGTTCAGATACAGGTGGTTCTATCCGCCAACCAGCAGCTTTTAACGGGATTGTTGGTCTTAAGCCAACCTACGGAACGGTTTCTCGTTTCGGTCTCATTGCCTTCGGTAGCTCACTCGACCAAATTGGTACCTTCTCACAAACCGTTAAGGAAAATGCCCAATTGCTTAATGTTATTGCCAGTGAAGATGCCAAGGATTCAACATCTGCACCTGTTCGTGTAGCTGACTTTACTTCTAAGATTGGTCAAGACATCAAAGGCATGAAGATTGCTCTTCCTAAGGAATACCTTGGTGAAGGGATTGACCCTGAAGTTAAAGAAACCATCCTCAATGCGGCCAAACATTTTGAAAAATTGGGAGCAACTGTCGAAGAAGTTAGCTTGCCTCATTCTAAATACGGGGTTGCCGTTTACTACATCATTGCTTCATCTGAAGCTTCATCAAACTTGCAACGTTTCGACGGGATTCGCTATGGTTTCCGTGCGGAAGATGCCAAGAACTTGGATGACATCTATGTGAACACTCGTAGTCAAGGCTTTGGTGATGAAGTCAAACGCCGGATCATGCTGGGTACTTTTAGTTTGTCATCTGGTTACTACGATGCTTACTACAAGAAAGCCGGTCAAGTCCGTACCCTCATTATCCAAGACTTCGAAAAAGTCTTTGCGGATTACGACCTCATCCTTGGTCCAACAGCTCCAAGCGTGGCCTTTGATTTGGATTCGCTCAACCATGATCCGGTTGCCATGTACTTAGCAGACCTCTTGACCATCCCAGTCAACTTGGCAGGTCTTCCAGGGATTTCGATTCCTGCAGGTTTTGCGCAAGGGCTACCAGTTGGTTTGCAGTTGATCGGTCCTAAGTATTCTGAAGAGACTATCTACCAAGCTGCAGCTGCCTTTGAAGCAACGACAGATTACCACAAGCAACAACCCGTGATTTTTGGAGGTGACAATTAATGAACTTTGAAACAGTCATCGGACTTGAAGTCCACGTTGAATTGAATACAAATTCAAAAATTTTCTCACCAACCTCTGCTCACTTTGGGAACGAGCAAAATGCCAATACCAATGTGATTGACTGGTCTTTCCCAGGGGTGCTTCCTGTCTTGAACAAGGGTGTTGTAGACGCTGGTATTAAGGCTGCTTTGGCGCTGAATATGGATATCCACCAACACATGCACTTTGACCGTAAGAACTATTTCTACCCTGATAATCCAAAGGCCTACCAAATTTCGCAATTTGATGAGCCTATCGGCTACAAGGGTTGGATTGAAGTGCAATTGGAAGACGGCTCAACTAAGAAAATCGGGATTGAACGTGCCCACTTGGAAGAAGATGCCGGTAAGAATACCCACAGCCCAGACGGTTTCTCTTATGTGGACCTTAACCGTCAAGGGGTGCCATTGATTGAAATCGTATCTGAAGCAGATATGCGTTCTCCTGAAGAAGCCTATGCCTATTTGACAGCTTTGAAAGAAGTCATCCAATACACAGGCATTTCTGATGTCAAGATGGAAGAAGGATCAATGCGTGTGGATGCCAACATTTCCCTTCGCCCATACGGTCAAGAGGAATTTGGTACCAAGACGGAGTTGAAGAACTTGAACTCTTTCTCAAACGTCCGTAAAGGTCTTGAGTATGAAGTGCAACGCCAAGCAAAAATCTTGCGTTCAGGTGGTGTCATTCGTCAAGAAACACGCCGTTATGATGAAGCCCACAAGAGCACCATTCTCATGCGTGTTAAAGAAGGAGCAGCGGATTACCGATACTTCCCAGAACCAGACCTTCCCTTGTTTGAAATCTCAGATGAGTGGATTGAGGAAATGCGTACTGAGCTGCCAGAGTTTCCAAAAGATCGCCGTGCTCGCTATGTGGCAGAGCTTGGCTTGTCTGACTATGATGCAAACCAATTGACAGCGACGAAAGTCACTTCTGACTTCTTTGAAGCAGCCGTAGCCCTTGGTGGAGATGCCAAACAAGTCTCTAACTGGCTCCAAGGTGAGGTCGCTCAATTCTTGAACGCGGAAGGTAAGACGCTGGAAGAAATCCAATTGACACCAGAAAACTTGGTCGAAATGATTGCCATCATCGAAGATGGAACGATCTCCTCTAAGATTGCCAAGAAAGTCTTCGTTCATTTGGCGAAAAACGGTGGCGGTGCGCGTGAATACGTCGAAAAAGCTGGCTTGGTACAGATTTCAGACCCTGAAGTCTTGATTCCAATCATCCACCAAGTCTTTGCAGACAACGAAGCAGCCGTGGCCGACTTCAAGTCAGGTAAACGTAACGCTGACAAGGCCTTTACAGGCTTCCTTATGAAAGCAACCAAAGGCCAAGCCAACCCACAAGTAGCCCTCAAGCTACTTGCCCAAGAATTGGCGAAGTTGAAAGAAGAATAATAGATTTTTTCTAATATAAAAACTAGTCTCATTCTTTGTTGAACATAGAATGTAGGCTAGTTTTTTTGGTATACTCGGGAATGGAGGGTTTTTATATGAAAAAGTTTGTAGAAAATTTAGACCCTGAAATTGGGTTGGTCACTATCTTATTATTTTTAAGTATTGGAGTTTATTATTTTGGATTAAACTTTAATTTAATTTTATTGCTGTGGTTTGTTATAAGTCTTTTGATACAAATAGTTTCATTCTTTTATCAGAAGTGTCATAAAAAAAAACAGTTTCTAGCTAATAAAAATAAAGCAGAAAAATGTTTTATAGTTTTATTTAGGACCTTGTTTTTATTTATCGAGATTTTGTTTTTCTTTGAAGTTTTTGCTACTATTTTTTTAGTTCTCTTTTATTTTTGGAAAAGCAGTTTCAGTGGGATTCTATCGTTAGTTTTGTTTTTAGGAACTATGTTTGGATTTAGTTCTCTCTATAAGAGAAAAACAATTTCCCAAAAAATGGATAAACTATTATCCAAATTTGTGTTAGATGGATTTATTTTAGGGTTGATATTTTTTGTAGCGATTTTCTTAGTTTTTGATTTATTTGTCTTTTATATTTCTCTTGATTCGACTACCGGAAAAATATCAGAAAGTGCAATAACTATCCTAGTTTGGTTTCTTCCATTACTTTTGCCATATTTAAAAGAATTTGTTGTAACTCAAAACCAATTTCTTTATGGATCTAAAATAGAAACAACACCAGTTTATGATTATTTTGAAACATGTTTTAAAATAATATGGTTTATCTACCTAATAGCAATTAGAGTCTATTATATTTTATTATCTAAGGAAGATCCTTTTAAATTCAAGCTTTTGAATAAGAATCTTGAGTTTAAATTAGATCATCCAAATAATTTATTAGATTTTATTATTCCTTCCTTAATTGCATTTGGACTATCAATATTTTTGTTTTTCGTAATGCAGATGTTATATGAATATGTTTTTGTTACCAAGAATATCAACAAATATATAATCAAGACGAACAAAAATCTTAAAGATTTTGACTTTATATTTAAGGTAAATAAGTCTGACAATAGTATCCAATTTCAAGGAGTCGTCTATTGTAACAAATTATATGGAATAGAGAAAGAGGAGAAATTAGATGTCTTAAAGGATTGTCTTATTTTTAAACCATTTATTAATGGAGAAGTTGAACCACACTTATTGTATTCTACTACACCTAAAAATGTATATAATAATTTTTTGTAAAATCTATGGGAGTGAAAACAAAAGATGTTAAAAAAGCAATTAAAGATCCATGGAAATCTAAAATATTGAATTATGTTGGAAACTATTGTCCTAATAATTAACGAACAAATTTAAAGTAAAGTTTTTTTCGACAGATTATAATCAACTTCAAAGACCTAGGTTATACTTAGGTCTTTTTTGTTATACTAGTGATATCCAATAAAGCATCTTTTAAACAGGAGCAACCCTATGAACAAATTTTTAAGAGTCCTATTTATCCTCGTCATCCTGGCCATGACTGGTGCCATTATTTTTCAGCTATTTTTCCCAACCTATATGGGAAGTCACTCGGGGTATGGCATTTCAGTTGGTTGGCAGAGGGAGATTGGTATCTGGAATGTGGCAGTTCTGATCATTCTTCTTGCCGTGAATCTCAAGTACGATTGGTTTTATCTGAGAGCTGTACTGATAGCTTTGATTATTGGAGGTCTTGGAATTGGGACCAATCATTTCCTTAGCTATCTTCAACATCATCACTCAGTCAACGCCATAGGTGCTCTTGAAAATTATCTTTTAGTCTTTGGCTGGATTGTCGGTTGGTGGCTTGAAAATTCCTCAAGAAAAACCGCTTAAGTTTTATGGAGTAACCGCTTACCTTATCCACTCTGTGATATAATAATTAAGCATTATCATAATCGAGGAAAACACATGTCTAAACAACTAAAAGGGAGCTTGATGGTATTGACAGCAGGAATTGCCTGGGGATTTTCAGGAGTTTCTGGTCAATACCTAATGGCTCATGGTGTTAATGTCAATCTTTTGACGAGTTTACGTTTGCTTCTGTCTGGTATTTTACTAACGGCTTCGGTCTTTTTTAGGCAGCGAGACAAATTGGTTCAAGCTCTTAAAGATAGAAAAACCTTAGTAAGTATCGCCTTATTTGCTCTCTTTGGTCTGGTACTAAATCAGTACGCCTATCTTAGTGCTATTCAATACACTAATGCTGGGACAGCGACGGTCTTGCAGTATGTCACCCCAGTTATCATCCTGGCTTTTGTATGTGCAAAATATCGTAGGTTCCCAACAGCAGCAGAGCTAGTGGCTATTATCATGGCTATTGTGGGAACCTTTACCATCGCAACGCATGGTCAGATAAGGGAGCTGGCGATTACACCTCTGGGCTTGTTCTGGGGTCTCTTTTCGGCGGTGACCTATGCAATTTATATCTTATTGCCTGCTAAGGCTATTGAAAAATGGGGCAGTTTGATTGTCATTGGTTTAGGCCTGTTGCTCGGTGGTTTAATCTTTCCGATTGCTATCCAAGCCTGGAAGTATAAGCTTTCTTTGACTGGTGGAAATCTCCTAGCACTTTTTGGATTGGTCTTCATTGGGACAGTCTTTGCTTACACCGTTTTCCTTAAGGGGACAACCATGGTTGGAGCTGTCAAAGGGAGTCTCTTGGCTTCGGTAGAACCCGTAGCATCGGTCATTTTAACCGTATTAATTATGGGGGACCACTTCTTTGCCATTGATGTGCTTGGAATGTTTTTAATTGTTCTTGCTGTTATCATCATATCGCTTAAGAATTTAGTTGCCCTTAAAAAACAAGAAAAAATTCAAAGATAAGGAGAGAGTTCAGTGATTGCTGGCTCTCTTTCCTTATTGTCTTGTATGCTCTGTTCTTAAAAATAGGACTTAAGTCCCACACATAAACCTTAAAAATATGGTAAAATAAGAGGTAAACTAACATTTTGGAGAAAAAATGAGTATAGACGATTACAGGCCCCATTTTATGGTGGAGGCTGTTTATGATTTGAAACCTGACCAGCTACGTGAACACGGTATTCGTGCCGTCTTGGTTGATTTGGATAATACCTTGATTGCTTGGAACAATCCTGATGGAACGCTTGAGCTACGTGCTTGGTTGGATGAGATGACGGAGGCTGACATCCCAGTGGTTGTGGTCTCTAATAACAAACACGACCGTGTCGAACGTGCGGTTGCTAATTTTCATGTGGACTTTGTGAGCCGCGCCATGAAACCTTTTACCAAGGGAATTAATGAAGCGATTGAGCGCTATCACTTTAACCGTGAAGAGGTTGTAATGGTGGGCGACCAGCTCATGACTGACATTAGGGCCAGTCACCGAGCAGGTATTCGCTCGATTTTGGTTAAGCCTTTGGTGAAGTCCGATTCTTGGGTGACCAAGTTTAACCGTTGGCGTGAACGTCGCATGTGGAAAAAGATTGAAAAAGCGTATGGTCCTATGACCTTCGACAAAGGAATTTAATGGAAGAATTATTTTGTATTGGGTGTGGAGCCCAAATTCAAACAGAAGATAAAGAAAAAGCTGGCTACACACCTGCTAGCTCTATCAAAAAGGCTGAAGAAACGGGAGACTTGTACTGCCAACGCTGTTTCCGCCTTCGTCATTACAATGAAATTGTGGATGTCCATATCACAGATGACGAGTTTTTAAAGCTTTTACATGAAGTTGGTGATAGCGATGCCCTCGTTGTCAATGTCGTTGATATTTTCGATTTTAACGGATCAATCATCCCAGGCTTGTCACGCTTTGTTTCTGGTAATGATGTGCTCTTGGTTGGCAATAAAAAGGATATTCTACCTAAATCCGTTAAAGATGGTAAGGTAACCCAGTGGTTGACAGAACGTGCCTACGAAGAAGGCATGCGTCCAGTGGATGTCATGTTGACGTCTGCTCAAAATCATCATGCCATCAAAGAGTTGATTAAACGTATTGAAAAACTCCGTAAGGGTCGTGATGTCTATGTTGTTGGTGTGACGAATGTTGGTAAATCAACCTTAATCAATGCCATTATCAAGGAAATTACTGGTGATAAAGATGTCATCACTACCTCTCGTTTCCCAGGCACGACCCTTGATAAGATTGAGATTCCGCTGGATGATGGTACTTACATTTTCGATACTCCAGGAATTATTCATCGCCACCAAATGGCTCATTACTTGTCAGCTAAGGACCTCAAATACGTTAGTCCTAAGAAGGAAATTAAGCCAAAAACTTATCAGTTAAATGCAGACCAAACCCTATTCCTAGGTGGACTTGGACGATTTGACTTCATTGATGGTGATAAACAAGGTTTTACAGCTTTCTTTGACAATAATCTAAAGCTTCATCGTACCAAACTTGAAGGTGCAGATGCCTTTTATGACAAGCATGTTGGCAGTCTCCTCATGCCGCCTGGGCCAAAGGATCTTACCGATTTTCCAAAACTTGTCCGTCACGAGTTCACTGTCAAAGATAAGACGGACATTGTCTTCTCGGGACTAGGCTGGATTCGTGTTCAAGGAAAGGCCGACCAACCAACCATCGTTGCCGCTTGGGCACCAGAAGGCGTTGGCGTCGTCGTCCGAAAAGCGATTATTTAAACTTAATAAAGTAATTATAAGGAATAAGAAAGGAAAGGCTAGATAAAGAAGCAATCATTACGAGCTTTTAGGCCATGCTTTTTGTAGAAGTGAAAGCCTCATTCCTATAGTTGAAGAATGAGGCAAGAAAAAATTGAGACCTAGGGCTCGATTTGTAGTCATGGAACTTCGTAAGGAGGTCAATGACGTCCGTCACTATCTTAGAAAAGTATAAAAAGAGTCTTTTCAATGAACATGAAGTTTGCCTAGATTTACGTCATGAGCAAACGATGTGTTTTTCGCTGTGATAGTAATCTAAGTAACATTTTATGTTACTTGGATTCAGAATTTTTGAGACCTTAGGCTCAAAAATTAGCTATGAAACCGGTGGTTTGCTAGCGTCCGTATCACCCAAGTAAAACAACAAATAAAAGGAATAAACATGTCATTAACATCAAAACAACGTGCTTTCCTCAAATCGGAAGCACACACTCTCAAACCTATTGTACAAATCGGGAAAAACGGTCTTAACGACCATATCAAAACGAGTGTTCGCAACGCTCTCGATGCTCGTGAGTTGATTAAGGTAACCCTACTTCAAAATACCATGGAAGACATCCATGAAGTGGCTGAAATTTTGGAAGAAGAAATTGGCTGTGATACAGTCCTTAAGATTGGACGTATCTTGATTCTCTACAAAGAATCAGCTAAAAAAGAAAATCGTAAGTTATCACCAAAGGTTAAAGCCATCCAAAAATAGTTGATGACTTTTGAAACCTTAAAGGCAAAAGAAAAGTTATTTAGATGATGTTTGAGTAAGAGGAGGCGTACATGGCACTGGATCTCGTAACCCCATTTACAAAGGTTCAACTAGAAGAAGAAATCAAAGATACTGGTCGCAGGCAGGTTGGAATATTAGGTGGAAATTTCAATCCTGTTCATAATGCCCACCTAGTTGTTGCAGACCAGGTGCGTCAGCAGTTAGGCCTTGATGAAGTTCTTCTCATGCCTGAATTTGAGCCCCCTCATGTTGATAAAAAAGAGACTATTGATGAACAACATCGCCTAAATATGCTCATGTTGGCTATTAACGGTATCGAGGGTTTGGATATTGAAACCATCGAGTTGGAACGCAAGGGAATCAGTTATACTTATGACACCATGAAACTCTTGACAGAGGCCAATCCTGATACGGATTATTACTTCATTATCGGTGCTGATATGGTCGAATACCTGCCTAAATGGCATCGCATTGACGAACTTATTGAGATGGTGCAATTTGTGGGTGTTCAACGTCCTAAGTATAAGGCAGGAACGTCTTATCCAGTCATTTGGGTTGATGTTCCTTTGATGGATATCAGTTCAAGCGCTGTTCGTGATTATATCAAGAAAGATCGTACACCTAACTTTATGGTGCCTCAATCTGTACTCGCCTATATCAAGAAAGTAGGACTTTATAAATGACCTATGAAAAATACCTGGGCTATTCTCGTGAAGCACTTCTTGAAAAAGTGCAAGCCGTGATGAGTCCCAAACGCTTCAATCATGTTTTGGGTGTCGAGCGAGCTGCTATTCATCTTGCTGAAAAGAATGGCTACGATACTGAAAAAGCTGGTTTGGCTGGCCTTTTACACGACTATGCCAAAGAGCTTCCAGATCAAGAATTCTTGAATCTTATTGATAAGTACGAGCTTGACCCTGAATTGAAAAAATGGGGAAATAATGTCTGGCATGGCATGGTCGGAATTTACAAAATCCAAGAAGATTTGGGTTTGACTGATTCTGAGATTCTACGCAGTATTGAGATCCATACCGTCGGAAGCCATGAAATGTCAACCCTAGATAAGATTGTCTATGTGGCTGATTATATTGAGCATAACCGTAATTTCCCTTTGGTAGAGGAAGCTAGACAAGTAGCAGAGCAATCCTTGGACAAGGCAGTTGCTTTTGAAACCGTCCATACGGTCGAACACTTGGCTCACCAGGCCTTGCCGATTTTCCCACAAACCTTGGAAACCTATAACGCTTTTGTGCATTGCTTGAAAGAGGATTAGTAAGTGAAAACAGCTTTTATTATTATTGATGTACAAAATATCTTAGTAGAAACAGGTTTTGAAACACAAAAGCTGTTAGAGAAAATCTCTTATTTACAAGATCAGGCTAGAAAACAGCAGATTGAAATTATCTATATTCAGCATATTGAAACGGAAGAGGCTCTAACCCCGGAAGATTGGAAATTATCGCCACTATTAAAGAGACAGTCTGATGAAAAGGTTTTTCAGAAGCGATACAATAGCATGTTTAAAGAGACTGGATTAAAGGAATACTTGGATCAACAAGGAATTGAGAAACTAGTCTTATGCGGTATGCAGACGGAGTATTGTGTTGATACATCCGTTAAAGTTGCTTTCGAACATGGCTACAAGCTAGTCGTTCCCGAAGGTACTGTTACAACCTTTGATGGAGACGACATTCCAGCAGAAACGATTAATGAATTTTACGAGAACATTTGGGATGAACGTTTTGCAGATGTCTTAGATTACAAAACGATTTTTTAATGAAAGAGGATTAAATGAAAGAAGAATTACTTGAACTGGTTGTCAAAGCTGCTGATGAAAAGCGAGCTGAAGACATCGTTGCCCTTGATTTGTATGGTCTCACAAGCCTAACAGATTACTTTGTTATTTTGAGTGCCATGAACAGCCGTCAGTTGGAAGCTATTGCCGACAACATTCGTGAGAAAGTGAAAGCAGCTGGTGTGGACGCTAGCCACATGGAAGGAGACAACAAGGGTGGATGGATTCTTTTGGATCTTAACGACATCGTTGTTCACATCTTTACAGAAGACGAGCGTGCTCACTATAACCTTGAAAAACTCTGGCATGAAGCACCAATGGTGGATGTGTCAGCTTATTTGTCATAAAAATTGAACTCAGTTGGCGACAACTGGGTTTTGTTGGTTAAACTAAAGATTTAATAGGAAGGATGGAGCCTTGTGTTTGGTTGGTTTGTTAACTGAACACGAGCTAAAAGATAAGAGAAAAGATAAACTTCCTTTGTATCTGACGATACGACAGAATGTTTCCTATTTTCTCTGTGCTTTTGACGCTCTTTGTATCTTAGAAAGGATTCGAACCCGTCCTGTAATCGTCGGAAAATAGACAGCTTTGTCTTGGAGATTCCTCCAAGTCCAAGCTCCTAATTTTCATTCCGATTACGGACGGACTCATTATAGAATAGAAAGGATAGGGCCTCGTGTTTAGTTAATTTTTCAACTGAACACGAGCTAAAAGCTGTGAGAAAAAGATAAATTTTCTTTGTATCTGACGATACGGCAGAAATTTTCCTATTTTCTCTGTGCTTTTGACGCTCTTTGTATCTTGATTTATGGCTACTTATGAAACTTTTGCGGCGGTCTACGACGCTGTTATGGATGATAGTCTTTACGATTTGTGGACGGATTTCTCCCTCCGTCATTTGCCAAAGACTAAGGACAAAAAGAAATTGCTCGAATTGGCTTGTGGAACTGGGATTCAATCTGTACGTTTTTCTCAAGCTGGTTTTGATGTAACTGGACTTGATTTGAGTGCTGATATGTTGAAGATTGCGGAAAAGCGTGCGTCTTCCGCCAAGCAGAAAATCGACTTTATTGAAGGAAACATGTTGGATTTATCGCAAGCTGGCAAGTATGATTTTGTGACCTGTTATTCGGACTCAATCTGCTATATGCAGGATGAAGTAGAGGTTGGGGACGTCTTCAAGGAGGTTTATAATGCACTGAATGAAGATGGCGTCTTTATCTTTGATGTGCACTCAACCTATCAGACGGATGAAGTTTTCCCTGGCTATTCCTACCATGAAAATGCGGAAAATTTTGCTATGCTCTGGGATACTTATGAGGATGCGGCACCGCATTCAATTGTCCATGAATTAACTTTCTTTGTCCAAGAGGAAGATGGGAGCTTTAGCCGTCATGATGAGGTTCATGAGGAACGCACCTATGAGATCTTGACTTATGACATTCTGCTGGAGCAGGCTGGCTTCAAATCCTTCAAACTTTACGCCGATTTCGAGGACAAGGAACCGACTGAAACTAGTGCTCGTTGGTTCTTTGTGGCCCAAAAGTAAGAGTCTATGACAGTTACAGGTATTATTGCTGAGTTCAATCCTTTTCATAACGGCCACAAGTATCTCTTTGATCAGGCTGAAGGCGTGAAAATCGTTGCCATGTCTGGGAATTTTGTCCAGCGAGGCGAGCCAGCTATTGTGGATAAGTGGACTAGGGCTCAGATGGCTTTGGAAAATGGGGCAGATCTTGTGGTTGAGTTGCCCTTCTTGACGGCAGTTCAGTCTGCCGATTATTTTGCTGCTGGAGCCGTCGATATCTTGTCTCGACTGGAGATTGATAGTCTTACTTTTGGCACGGAAGAAGTCCTAGACTATCAGGCAATAGCAGATGTCTATGCTGAAAAGTCTGAGGAAATGGAAGCCTTTGTGGAAAATTTGCCGAGTGACCTATCTTATCCACAAAAGACACAAAAAATGTGGGAGAAATTTGCTGGTGTGGACTTTACTGGTAATACACCCAACCATATCCTAGGATTAGCCTATGCCAAAGCTTGTGCTGGTAAGGGTATTAAGCTGAATCCTATCCAGAGACAAGGAGCCGGCTATCATTCCTCAGATAAGAAAGTATCTTTTGCCTCAGCGACCAGTCTACGACTCCACAAGCAAGATAGTGATTTTGTGGATAAGTTCATGCCTAATAGCAAACTTTTTCAGACTTCTCCACAGGTTACTTGGGATAATTATTTCCAATTGTTGGTTTATCAGATTCTTACAAACCCTGATTTGACCAGTGTTTTCCAGGTGAATGAAGAGATTGCCAGTCGTTTAAAAGCTGCTATTCGTGAAGTTTCTTCTGTGGAGGAACTAGTGGATAAGGTAGCAACCAAACGCTATACAAAGGCTCGTGTACGTCGTATTTTGACCTATATCCTGGTCGGAGCTGTGGACAACCCTCTGCCTGAATCCATTCATGTGCTTGGATTTTCTCAAAAAGGGCAGTCTCATCTCAAATCTGTGAAAAAGTCTGTGGATGTAGTGGCTCGTATTGGAAGGGAGCCTTGGGATATGCTTACACAGCAAGCAGATCAGGTTTATCAATTAGGCAACCCCGAGCTTTCCGAACAGAACTTTGGACGCATACCGATTAGAGTAAAATAGCTTTGTAGAAGGTCTACCTATGGTAGGCTTTTTTACTTTTTGTAAACTTTTCTCAAAAAGGTCAAACAAAACTATTGACCTTTACTGACTAATGGTGTATTATAATCTCATAAGGAATAGCTTCCTTATGAGATTGCAGGACTAGCCTAAATCCTTGTAAAAAGGTAATTATAGCTTGCCTGCAAAAATATTTACAATAAAGGTCAAAAAAAGTCAAAAAAGATATTGACTAATACTGACCAATATTGTACAATATAAACATAAGGAAATGAAATCCTTATGAAGGCTGTCAAAACAGTCCATATACCGATATGAAAAGATTGCAGCTTGTCTGCTTAAATTTTCATTAAAAAGGTCAGTAAAAGTCAAAACTAAATTCTTGACCCAAGCAGATGAAAGGTATATGATAAAGCTATAAGGAAAAAGGTTTCCTTAATCTACAAGTTTCTTTCTAAAAGAAGCTTGGAAGTTAGCTATTTTGAGAGATTCACAGAAAGAAGGTGGCTCTTATGCTAAATGATAATTTATTCAAGACTGTGAAAGTTCTCAGTCTTCTACCAAGAGCAAAACCTGAAATTATTAGAAGAGTAGTTGAGGCTACTAAAAATTTTTAGGGTTTTGGTCAGTAAAAGTCAAAATTTACACATGAACTAAAAAATAACACTTAAAAAATCACAAGAAAACACAGTATGAGGTAATTATATGAACAACAACTTTAATAATATGGATGATCTTTTCAATCAATTGATGGGTAACATGGGTGGTTACCGTTCAGAAAACCGTCGCTACATGATTAACGGTCGTGAAGTGACACCTGAAGAATTTGCGATTTACCGTCAAACAGGTCAATTGCCTGGTAATGAAGGTGAAGCAGTGAACCCAACTCAACAACAAGCCAAAGGACCTAAACAAGATGGTATCCTTGCTAAGCTTGGTCGTAACTTGACTGAAGAAGCTCGTGAAGGTAAATTGGATCCTGTTATTGGACGTAACAAAGAAATCCAAGAAGCTTGCGAAATCTTGGCTCGCCGTACCAAGAACAACCCAGTCCTTGTCGGGGATGCTGGTGTTGGTAAAACAGCTGTAGTTGAAGGTTTGGCACAAGCCATCGTTAATGGTGATGTCCCAGCTGCCATCAAGAATAAAGAAATCATTTCAATTGACATTTCTGGACTTGAAGCTGGTACTCAATACCGCGGTAGCTTTGAAGAAAACATTCAAAACTTGGTAAACGAAGTCAAAGAAGCTGGAAACATTATCCTCTTCTTCGATGAAATCCACCAAATTCTTGGTGCCGGAAGCACTGGCGATGGTCAAGGATCTAAAGGTCTTGCTGACATCTTGAAACCAGCCCTTTCACGTGGTGAATTGACAGTGATTGGTGCAACAACTCAAGATGAATACCGTAACACTATCTTGAAGAACGCTGCCCTAGCTCGTCGTTTCAACGAAGTTAAGGTCAATGCTCCTTCTGCTGAAGATACTTTCAAGATTCTCCAAGGTATCCGTGATCTTTATGAAAAACACCACAATGTTATCTTGCCAGATGATGTCTTGAAAGCAGCGGTTGATTTCTCAGTACAATACATTCCACAACGTAGCTTGCCAGATAAGGCTATTGACCTTGTGGACGTGACAGCAGCTCACTTGGCAGCACAACATCCAGTAACTGATGTCAATGCTGTTGAACGTGAAATCGAAGAAGAAAAAGCTAAACAAGAAGCCGCAGCCGCTAAAGAAGATTACGAAGCAGCCCTAAATGCTAAGGTTCGTATTGAAAAACTTGAAAAGAAAATTGCTAACCATGCAGAAGATCACAAGGTGACTGCGACTGTAAATGATGTGGCTGAATCTGTAGAACGTATGACTGGTATTCCAGTATCTCAAATGGGTGCAACTGATATCGAACGTTTGAAAGATATGGGTAACCGTTTGCAAACTAAGGTTATCGGTCAAGATAAGGCCGTTGAAGCAGTAGCACGTGCCATCCGTCGTAATCGTGCAGGATTCGACGAAGGTAACCGCCCAATTGGTAGCTTCCTCTTTGTAGGACCAACTGGTGTTGGTAAAACTGAGTTGGCTAAACAATTGGCCCTTGATATGTTCGGTACCAAAGATGCTATCATCCGTTTGGACATGTCAGAATACAGCGACCGCACAGCCGTTTCTAAATTGATTGGTACAACAGCTGGTTATGTTGGTTATGATGACAATAGCAATACCTTGACAGAACGTGTTCGTCGTAACCCTTATTCAATCATCCTTCTTGATGAAATTGAAAAGGCTGACCCTCAAGTCATCACCCTTCTCCTCCAAGTTTTGGATGATGGTCGTTTGACCGATGGTCAAGGTAACACTGTAAACTTCAAGAACACTGTCATTATCGCAACTTCAAACGCTGGTTTTGGTTATGAAGCTAACTTGACAGAAGATGCGGAAAAACCAGAACTCTTGGATCGTTTGAAACCTTACTTCCGTCCTGAATTCTTGAACCGTTTCAATGCTGTGATTGAATTCTCACACTTGAGCAAGGAAAACCTTTCTAAGATTGTTGATTTGATGTTGGTAGATGTCAATAAGACCCTTTCTAAGAAAGAAATCGACTTGGCAGTTAGCGAAGCTGCTAAAGAATATATGACTGAAGAAGGCTACGATGAAGTCATGGGTGTTCGTCCACTCCGTCGTGTGGTTGAACAACAAATCCGTGATAAAGTCACAGACTTCCACTTGGATAACCTTGATGCTAAACACCTAGAAGCTGATATGGAAGATGGTGTCTTGGTTATCAAAGAAAAAGATGCTAAATAAAAAGCATAAAACCTCCTAATCCTATTATGAAGCAGAGATGTTAGTAGACATCTCTGCTTTTTTCTTTTTATTTAAGACTTTCCTTGGGTGCTACGGACGGAAGCGACTTCCTAACGGAATTCCATTCCTAAGATTTGAGCCTAAGTCTCAAATCTTCCGAGTGAGAGAAGCAAATAGTGCTTCTCTCACCTTTAGCACAGCGGAAAGTCTTATATATTTATTCTTAAATATAAAATGAGATAAAATTATTTAAATTATAATAATCTGATAAATAGTTAAAAATATATTCTATTTTCAAGAAAACGTTGACAACGTATATATATATATATAATGTTTACAGAAAATTAAATTTAGGTGAGGAATCCTTATGAAAAAGAAAAATTGTTTATTTACTTTTGCTGTGATTTTACTATCTATAGCATTAACAGGTTGTTCGGTCAGTAAGAACTTAATAAATACTGCAAAAAATGTTTCAGGAAGAGTTACAAGTAAATCTTCAAGTTCTTCAACAACGTCAAGCTCTTCAGGTTCTGTAAGTTCAAGTAATTTTAACCCTCAGGACACATCTGATGCCACAATTGAGAATATTTCAACCTATAACGACTATCTAACGATGTATTCGAAAATTGTTGATGAATATCTAACGAATTATCAAAATGCTGTTGCTGGTACAGTACTTGATGACGCAAATACAATTGAGCAAATGAAACAAGAGTCATTAAAGTCTTTGGAAGAACAGAAAAAAGAATACGGTCCGATGGGAAATACTAAGATTGTTGGTAAAGATAGTCTAGTTGAATTCTTGAAAAATTACCGTAATGGGTTGAAAGAATATACAGATAATATTTCAACCCAAATTCAATAATATAATTAAGGAGAACAAATGAAAACAAAAACATTAGCTGTGACAAATGGAGTAGTAGGACTAATCGGAGGAATCTTTCTTCTTTTTGCAATCTGGTTTATTTTAGGTGTAGCATCTTCGGGATCAGAGGCTGCGACTGGATTAATGACTTTGTTTGTATATCTTGTAAAGCTAGCACTACTAGTACTTGGAATAGTTGGTGCTGTATATTATAAAGGGGATACTCCGGTAGGAACTGCTCCTAGTGTACTTTTGATTGTTGGAGGAGCGATTTCTCTTATTCCTTTCTTGGGATGGATTGGCGGAATCTTAGGAATAATCGGTGGTTCATTGTATCTAGCGAGCCTGAAAAAATTTTAATAGTTCAATATGAGAAAATCATTTCAAGGAGGGTAAAATGGATTTATTTTGGCCAATGTTTTTCTTTATGGCATTCGTGGTAATTATCATGATTTTTGCTACAATTTCAGAAGTAATCAATAAATTAGGTAATATGGCAAAATGGCTCGGTTTAGGAGCGATAGCAGGAAATGTAATAAATAATAAAATCAATTCAGACACTGCTATAAAGCAAGGTAGAACTTGGAGGAAAAGTCGAAAACATTGTAATAACGGATTTTTAGACGATTTTGAAGAGTTTGTCTCGCCATCTTATGAATCAGATGAAGAGCATAATTTGTCTGATGAAGAGAGCTTTAGAGAATATCAGGAATTTAAAAAGTGGAAAGCAACACAAAAAGGTAAGTAGCGACGAGGCTACTTACCTTTATTCTTTATCATCACTTTGATATTTTTTCAAATGTTCTTGGATGATGCTAAGTCGAGGTTCTAGGTCTTTTTGGAAGACACGTGTTTTATAGCTGAGGTCTTGTTTGATGTCATCAAGCACAAGGTTTTGTTCCTTGATGATGTCAAGATTGCGTTTGATTCTGTCCAGATCGTGAGAGATATTTTCTCGTGATTGGTTGAGGTCTAGGATTTCCTCTTTGATGTCTTCACGTCGTTTATAGGCGTAGTAGGCACCATAGGCAAGGGTTCCAAGAGCTAGAAAGCGTCCGAGTTTCATTCTGTTACCTCTTTAGCAATGCTGTCAGCAAGGTCGGCCAAGGCAGCGAAGTCTGGTTCGTGTTCGTCAAAGCCCATGTGGATACCATCGTCTGCACCGTAACGAGGAACGAGATGAATATGAGCGTGGAAGACGGTTTGTCCAGCAACTTCTTCGTTGTTGTTAAGGACATTCATTCCGATAGCTTTTGTTGCTTTTTGGACGGCACGGGCAATTTTAGGGACACGGCTAAAGACAGTCTCTGCGGTTTCAGCAGACATTTCTAAGATGTTGCGAACGTGTTCTTTAGGGATGACCAAGGTATGTCCTTTTGTAGCTTGTGAGATGTCGAGGAAGGCTAGAACCTTGTCATCCTCGTAGACTTTTGATGATGGGATTTCTCCAGATATAATTTTACAGAAAATACAATTATCCATAATAACGACCTTTCCATGAGTTTTTGTTATAATAGATTATATCATACCAAAGAGAGAAAAGATAATGCTTAAATTAGAAAAGGTGACGGGTGGCTATGCCAATATTCCCGTCCTAAAAGATGTCACTTTTGAGGTGGCTGATGGTGAATTAGTTGGCCTCATTGGTCTTAATGGTGCTGGGAAATCAACAACAATCAACGAGATTATTGGCCTTTTAACACCCTATGGGGGACAGATTGCTATTGATGGTTTAACCATACAGCAAGATACGGCTAGTTATCGTCAAAAGATTGGTTACATCCCTGAGACGCCAAGTTTGTATGAGGAATTGACGCTACGTGAACATTTGGAAACGGTGTTGATGGCCTATGGGCTTGATGTGACTGAGGGGATGGCACGTGCGGATAAATACCTCAAGCCCTTTCGCTTAGATGAAAAATTGGACTGGTTCCCGACTCGGTTTTCAAAGGGAATGAAGCAGAAGGTTATGATTATCTGTGCCTTTATTGTTGGTCCAAGTCTTCTCATTGTTGATGAGCCCTTCCTAGGTTTGGATCCCTTGGCAATTTCGGACTTGATTGAGCTTTTGGCTGAGGAAAAAGCGAATGGTAAGGCTATTCTCATGTCGACTCACGTTTTGGATTCGGCTGAGAAAATGTGCGATCGCTTTGTCATCTTGCATCACGGTCAAGTCTTGGCACAGGGAACGCTTGATGAACTTCGTCAGACCTTTGGTGACAGTAGTGCCAGTCTTAACGATATTTACATGCAGTTAACTAAGGGAGAATTGTCATGATAGCTGAGCTTTTTAAGGAGCGTAGCAAGCGATTCAATACCCGTTGTGCTAAGTATAGTCGCTACGTCTTTAATGACCACTTTATCTTGGTTTTTCTCTTTTTGTTGGGCTTCGTTTTGGTTCAGTATAGCCAGTTGCTCCGACATTTTCCAAAAAATCCATGGGCTATTGTCCTGGGCTTGCTTGTGCTGTGTCTCTTCCTTCCTTTCTGGGGGAACATTGCCACCTATTTAGAGCCTGCTGACAAGCACTATCTCTTGGTGAAGGAAGAAGAGGTACGAACCCATGTTAAGAAGGCAACAGGACGTGCTTTTAAATTTTGGGTGCTTATCCAGACCCTTATTTTTATCTTGGTCGTCCCACTCTTTTTAGCCTTGGGGCTTCCAGTTTGGGGAGTTGTCCTTGTAGCAGTGGCTATGGCTATTCTTAAGTATTTTATTTTCCAGAAAAAGGCTCAACCTTTTTATAAGCAATCTGGACTTAATTGGGCTGAGGTTATTGTGGCAGAAAATAAACGGCAACAATCAATTTTGAAGTTCTTCTCCCTCTTTACCAATGTTAAGGGGATTACGTCGAGTGTAAAACGCCGTGCTTATTTGGATGGTATTCTCAAACGTACAAAGAAGGACAAAAACCATACTTGGTACAATCTTTACCTAAGGGCTTTCTTACGCTCTGGAGATTACTTTGCTTTGAGTTGTCGTCTCTTTGCCTTATCTCTACTGGTTATCTTTTTAGTTCCTGAAAAATGGTTGGCTATGATACTTGTGGCTATTTTCGATTACCTCTTGCTCTTCCAACTGACAGCACTAAAATTCCACTTTGCGTATCAAAGAATGGCTAATCTTATGCCATTAGGTAAGGACATGCAGGTGGACAATCTGAAACGTTTGATTAGCCAAATCATCCTTGTGATGACGCTGATTCAGGCTGTTTGTATCTTGGATTTGAAGTTTAGCCTCATTTTAGTTGGAGTGATGCTTGTTTTGAGCCTTGTCTACCTACCAGCCAAGCTTAAGAAGATGATTGACTAACACCTATTAAATAAGTTAAAATAGAAGCAAAAGACTAAAGAAAAAGGAGATGCCTAGGTGACATCAACAGATAAAGATTTGAGCCTGACTCCTCTCAAAGGAAACAGTGGTAAGGCCTATATGGGGACCTACCCAAATGGAGATCGCGTCTTTGTGAAGATGAATACAACACCAATCTTGGCAGCTCTTGCCAAGGAACAGATTGCACCACAGCTCTTGTGGGCTAAGCGTCTGGGAAATGGTGATATGATGAGTGCACAGGAATGGCTTGATGGTCGCATCTTGACCAAACATGACATGAATAGCAAACAGATTATCCAAATTCTTGGTAATTTGCACCGTTCAAAACACTTGGTAAATCAGCTCTTGCAGTTGGATTATCACATTGAAAATCCCTTTGACCTTCTACACGAATGGGAGGAAAACGCTGCCTATCAATTACGTGAGAATGGTTATCTTCAAGATGTCGTTAGAGATTTGAAACGTCATCTTCCAGAATTTCGTGCAGATATTGCGACAATTGTCCACGGGGATGCCCGTCATAGTAACTTTGTTATTACAACCTCAGGATTGATTTATTTGGTTGATTGGGATTCTGTACGTTTGACAGACCGTATGTATGATGTCGCACAGATTCTTAGCCATTACATTCCTTTGGCACATTGGCCTCAGTGGTTGTCATATTATGGCTATAAGAATAATGACCTTGTGATGGACAAAATTTATTGGTATGGGCAATTCTCATACTTAACACAAATTTCAAAATTCTTTGATAACCGTGATATGGAACACGCCAACCGAGAAATTTATGAATTGCGTAAGTTCAGAGAAACCCTGCACAGGTATTAGAAAGTAAACATGCGAGTTAGAAAACGTAAGGGTGCAGAGGAACACCTAGCGAATCATCCTCAATACGTTATCCTTGAGCCGGAGGCTGCTAAAGGTAAGTGGCACGAGCTTTTTGGTAATGACAATCCTATCCATATTGAGGTGGGATCTGGTAAGGGAGCCTTTATCACTGGAATGGCCCAACAAAACCCTGATATCAACTACATTGGTATTGATATCCAGTTATCTGTCTTGAGTTATGCTCTGGATAAGGTCTTGGACTCAGGTGCTGAAAATGTTAAGCTTTTGCGAGTGGATGGCTCAGCCTTGACTAATTATTTTGCGGACGGTGAAGTGGACATGATGTATCTGAATTTTTCAGATCCATGGCCTAAAAGTCGTCACGAGAAACGCCGTTTGACTTACAAGACTTTCCTAGATACTTATAAACAAATCCTGCCAGAAAACGGAGAAATTCACTTTAAGACCGATAACCGTGGACTTTTCGAGTATAGTTTGACTAGCTTTTCACAGTATGGAATGGTTCTCAACAAAGTTTGGTTGGACCTTCATGCTAGTGATTACGAGGGTAACGTTATGACTGAGTACGAGCGTAAATTCTCAGAAAAAGGTCAAGTCATCTATCGAGTAGAGGCTCAGTTTAAAGACTAATTCTTTGGTAAATAGGATGAAAAAATAGCGATTAGCCACAAATAGGCTAATCGTTTAATATGGAGAGGTCGCATAGAGGCCGAGTGCGCACGCTTGGAAAGCGTGTAGTCCTTAACGGGGCTCGGGGGTTCGAATCCCCTCCTCTCCTTTTTGGAAATAGAGAAAATGTCCCTTCTGAATTGAAAGGGACATTTTTAGGTATAGTCATCAAAAGAATATGTAATCTTTTAGTCCCAAGGGCTCTGAATACCTGCTACCCAACCGGTACAGAGGGCGCTAGTAATGTTAAAGCCACCAGTATGGGCATTGATGTCAAGGACCTCTCCTGCAAAGTGTAGGTGAGGGACTTTTTTACTTTCGAGGGTTTTGGGATTGATTTCCTTAAGGTCAACGCCACCTTTGGTTACGAAAGATTTGGCAAGTGACATTTTACCCGTGATCGGGATTTCCATGTCCTTAAGCTGACTGATAAGATTTTCCAAGTCTTTGGGATGTAGCTGTTTGACCTTATTATCGGTCATATCTTTTGCTAGGAATTCAGCGACACGCTCAGGTACAAGGGCTTTGAGGGAGTTTTTAACTGATTTCTCGCGATTTTCTTCAAAGTAGATCTTGAGATTTTCTTGGTTTTGGTTGGGAAGAAAGTCCAGATGTGCTATCTCACCACCCTTAACAAAGCTAGAAAGGCGAAGGGCAGCTGGTCCAGATAGGCCAAAGTGGGTGAAGAGCAGGTCATGGGTAATCTTGTGCTTGCCATAGGACAGAGTGACATCGTCAAGAGAAATTCCCTGTAAAGCCTTGTGTGGAAAGTCGGTTAGGAGTGGACTTTCTGCAGCTTCAAGGTCAGTAACATGGAGTTTGAAATGACGGGCAATATCATGTCCAAAACCAGTCGAACCTGTTGATGGGTAGGATTTTCCACCAGTTGTGACGATGAGTTTGTCACTGGTAAAAATATGGTCTGAAGATTTAACTTGGAATTGCTCATCGACCTTTTTGACGGAGACAACTTCTGTATTGGTGAGGATAGTAGCACCTAGTTCCTGAATTTTATCCTCCAGAGCCTGGATAATGGTCCTTGATTTGTTTGTCTTAGGGAAGACACGTCCGTGATCCTCGACCTTGAGTTTGACACCATTGTCCTCGAAAAAAGCAATGATGTCATGGTTATCAAATTGGGAAAAGACGCTATAGAGGAAACGCCCATTACCTGGAATACCTGCTAGGAGGTCGTCAAGACTTCCATTGTTAGTGACATTGCAACGTCCGCCTCCGGTTCCAGCAAGTTTCTTGCCAAGTCTTTTATTTTTTTCAATCAGAAGGGTTTGTTGGCCATAAAAGGCTGAGGCAATGGTCGCCATCATGCCAGCAGGTCCACCCCCAATAACGATAGTATCAAAATGTTTCATGCCTTTATTTTAGCATAATTTAAAGTGGGAGAATAGTTGTCAAAGGACCAGTATTTTTAGGTAAATTATGTTAGAATAGAAATAGACATTTTGATTAAAATGATTACTAACTAAGGAGGGAATATCGTGTCTGAAAATCACATGAAACACCGTTCATCTGTCTACGATAGTATGGTTAAATCACCTAACCGTGCCATGCTTCGTGCGACAGGAATGACGGATGAAAGTTTTGAAAAGCCAATTGTTGGGGTTATCTCAACTTGGGCGGAAAATACACCATGTAATATCCACTTGCACGGTTTTGGACAAATCGCAAAAGAAGGCGTGAAAGATGCAGGTGCTTGGCCTGTTCAATTTGGGACCATTACTGTTGCCGACGGGATTGCTATGGGAACACCAGGGATGCGTTTCTCTTTGACGTCTCGTGATATTATTGCTGACTCTATCGAAGCAGCTATGGGTGGTCACAATGTTGATGCCTTTGTAGCTATCGGTGGTTGTGATAAGAACATGCCTGGTTCTATGATTGCTATTGCTAACATGGATATTCCAGCGATTTTTGCCTACGGTGGTACCATTGCACCGGGTAACCTTAACGGTAAGGACATCGACTTGGTTTCTGTTTTCGAAGGAATCGGGAAATGGAACCACGGTGATATGACAGCCGAAGAGGTTAAAGAGCTTGAATGTAATGCCTGCCCTGGCCCTGGTGGTTGTGGTGGTATGTATACCGCCAATACAATGGCAACAGCAATCGAAGTAATGGGGATGAGTCTTCCTGGCTCATCATCTCACCCTGCCGAATCAGCTGAGAAGAAAGCAGATATCGAAGAAGCAGGTCGTGCGGTTGTTAAGATGCTTGAGCTAGGTCTTAAGCCATCAGATATCTTGACACGTGAAGCCTTTGAAGATGCCATCACTGTCACAATGGCACTTGGTGGTTCAACAAATGCCACTCTTCACTTGCTCGCTATTGCTCACGCAGCTAACGTTGATTTGACGCTTGAAGATTTCAATGATTTCCAAGAGCGCGTGCCTCACTTGGCGGACTTGAAACCTTCAGGTCAATATGTCTTCCAAGACCTTTACAATGTTGGTGGTGTGCCAGCTGTTATGAAGTACTTGTTGAAGAATGGCTTCCTTCACGGAGACCGTATCACATGTACTGGTAAGACTGTTGCGGAAAACTTGGAAGCCTTCGACGATTTGACACCAGGTCAAAAAGTTATCATGCCGCTTGAGCATCCTAAACGTGCCGATGGTCCGTTGATTATCTTGAAAGGTAACTTGGCTCCAGAAGGTGCGGTTGCCAAAGTATCAGGGGTTAAAGTTCGTAATATCACGGGTCCTGCTAAGGTCTTTGACTCAGAAGAAGATGCTATCGAAGCAGTTCTTTCTGACGAAATCGTTGACGGAGACGTTGTTGTTGTTCGTTTCGTAGGTCCTAAGGGTGGTCCTGGTATGCCAGAAATGTTGTCCTTGTCATCAATGATCGTTGGTAAGGGTCAAGGGGACAAGGTTGCCCTTTTGACAGATGGACGTTTCTCAGGTGGTACTTACGGCCTTGTTGTTGGTCACATTGCACCTGAAGCTCAGGTTGGTGGTCCAATTGCTTATCTTCACACAGGGGACATGGTTACAGTTGACCAGGATACCAAAGAAATCACTATGCACGTTTCAGACGAAGAGTTGGCGAAACGTAAAGCTGAAACTGAGTTGCCACCACTTTATAGTCGTGGTGTCCTCGGTAAATACGCTCACATCGTTTCTTCAGCCTCACGTGGTGCTGTTACCGACTTCTGGAACATGGATAAATCAGGTAAAGCCTAATTTACTGACATGAAAGAAATCACACCGGATATATGTGCGGTGTGATTTTTTGAGTTAGGAAGTCGAAGGTAGTCGCTGAAAGCATTGTGATTTGGATCAGTTGGTCACCCTCAGTAAAAATAGAGCAAAAAACTGGTTGGAACTATCCAACCAGTTTTAATATTATTTTCCACCTCGAGGCGAAATACCAAGGGCAATGCGACCATATCGACTGATACGGGTCATCTTCCAGACAGGCGAGTAAGTAGTCTCGACCTTGACAGACTTGATACCATCAATTGATTTGAGTTTTTCAGCAATTTCGTAAGGCATCGTCTCTTCGCAACCGCAGCCAGTATCTGTAAAAGTCATGAGAAAGTAGCAGTGGCCAGTTTCATCAAGGGTGATTTCATAGATTAAGCCAAGGTTATAGATGTCTAGCTCGATCTCAGGATCAAACACGGTGGTCATTTGTTCAACGATAGGTTCTAAATAAGGTTGGACTAGATCGTTGACTTTGATATCATCACGGAAGTTTTTCATAGGACCTTTTCTTTCTATTTTACTTTTGTTTATTATGTCATACTTTAGGGCTTTTTTCAATCTGCTTTAGTCATAATAGTTTGTAATGGGAATACGCCGTAACATCAAAAAATCCCCAACAAACCCTTCGTTGGAGATAATGTGACTTGTGCTTTTGTATCAAGCAAATTCTTCGCAACGATAGTTGCAAGAGCACTACAGACAATTGGAGAGAGAATAAAAATCCAAAGTCTTGCGAAATAGGACTCCACCATTCCTAGATACAACAGATCTGGTACTAATAAAGATAAGCCTTTATGTACTGATTGTTTAAGCAAAAATCCTTCAAAATACATTTATACCCGAGCAATAGTCTATCAAAATACTTTTGGCCTATCAAGCAAAATGCTCAGGAATTTAGGGTTAACATAATGGCGCTGAAAACCCATGTTAGGGACGGGGAATTGTCTTGTCAAATTGACAGAAAGGTGTGATTATGATATTCTCATAGTAAGACATTTCAAGAGAAAATGAGGCTATTATGAGTATTGAAAAGACCGTCAGCGAGATTGCTGAAATCCTTGGCGTTAGTCGTCAAGCAGTCAATAATCGTGTCAAACAACTTCCAGAAGAAGATACTGAAAAAAATGCAAAAGGGGTTACTGTCGTTAAGCGTAGTGGCTTGATTAAGTTGGAGGAAATCTACAAGAAGACTATCTTTGACGATGAGCCTATTGATGAAGAAACCAAGCAACGTGAGCTGTTAGAGATTCTTGTAGACGAGAAAAACTCTGAGATTGCCCGTCTCTATGCCCAGTTGAAGGCTAAGGATGAGCAGTTGTCTAACATGGATGACCAATTGCGTGTCAAAGACGTTCAAATCGCCGAGAAAGACAAGCAAATCGATCAACAGCAACAATTGACCTTGACTGCTATGAAAGACAAAGAAGAGCTTAAATTGGAGCTTGATGAGGCTAAGGTAGAGGTTGATGAAGCCAAAGCTCAAGTGGAAGAAATCCAAACCAAACAAGAAGAAGCTTCTAAAAAAGGGTTCTTTGGACGACTATTTGGAAAATAAAAAAGAAGCTGGGACTCAGTCTCAGCTTTAACTATTGTAGGAGATAAAGATGGAAAATGTAGAAACTTATATTGCCTTTGATATGGAATTCAACACGGTGGATGGCATTAGCCATATCATCCAGGTGTCAGCTGTTAAGATGGACCGGCATGAGGAAGTGGGCCAGTTTGACTCTTTCGTCTATTCGGATGTTCCTTTGCAGTCCTTTATCAATGGTTTGACGGGGATTACAGCTGATAAGATTGCCAGGGCACCGAAGTTAGAGTCCGTTCTAGCGGATTTTAAGGCATTTGTTGGTGATACACCACTTATCGGCTACAATGCACTTAAATCAGATTTGCCTATTTTAGCTGAAAATGGTTTGGACTTGGAAGAGCAATATGCTTTAGATGTTTTCGATGAGGCCTTTGACCGTCGTGCTTCTGATTTGAACGGTATTGTTAACCTCAAGTTGACTAGTGTGGCAGATTTCTTTGGAATCAAGGGACATGGTCACAATAGTTTGGAGGATGCTCGGATGACCGCACAGATTTACGAGAAGTTTCTCGAATTAGATGAGAATGCCAAACTTCTGGAGCAACAGGAAGAAGTCAGTAACAATCCTTTTGCTGCACTAGGTTTAGGCGGTCTCTTCGACTAAAGCTTTACAGGAGCTGTAAAGGCTGTAAAGAGTGATGGCTAACTTTTTCTGTAAGAAGTGAAAATCCTTTAGGGTTAGGGCTTGCTCGTCACCTTGCGTTATAAGGTAGAATCTAGGTATCAAGGGTGGCCAAGGTCCTCCTTTGATAGAAAATCTTAAAAGGAGGTGACTGAGATGTCGCAGTTTTCAACAGGAGAGTTGGCTAAGGCAGCAGAAGTGTCTGTTAGGACTGTCCAGTACTATGACCAACGTGGTATTTTGACGCCATCTGAAGTCACAGAAGGTGGTCGGAGAATCTACCACAACTCAGATTTGGAACGCCTGCAAGTCATTTGTTTCTTAAGAGATTTGGATTTCTCAATTAATCAAATCAAAAAACTCTTGCAAGAGGAAAATAGGGAACAGGTTTTAGAGCTTTTGTTGACAAATCAAATCGAGAGCTTGGAAAAGTCTTCAGAGGAAATAGAGGTCAAACTAAAACGTGCCCGTCACTTGCAAAAAGCAACTGCTAAACGACATCAACTTTCGCTGGAAGATTTGTCAGACATTTCACGTCTTATGGAAAATCAAAAATCATGGCGTCATTTGCAATGGAAACTATGGGGGAGTTGCGTTTTAATCTTCCTTCTTTATCTGATGAGCCTACTGGTTGTCATTTATTATTTTAAGGATCCCAGAGGTATCTTTATTGTCTGTCCTGCTTCTATTATAGTAATGAATTTAGTGGTGTCTCACTATAGAAAGCAGTTTGAATACCTCTGTCCTAATTGTCATAGGACCTTTGATCCAAGTTTTAAAGAGTTTGCCATTTCTGGACATACACCTAGGACTCGTAGGCTGACTTGTCCTCATTGTCATGTTAAGACCTACTGTTTGGAGTTGGCTAAGACTAAAACGAAATAAATTTATCAAATATAAAAAAACGCTTGAGAATGACTTCTCAGGCGTTTTTAGCTTATTCAACTGAACTTAGAGCTTCGAGCATATTAAGCTTGGCTAGGCGGTTATTAACAACGAAGCCGAGGATAATAAGGATTAAGACAATGAGAACAGCTGGTAAAAGGTAGGTAGCAAGTCCAATAGATGGATCAAACATGATACGATCTGGTGGGATAATGCTTACCATATATTGGTGAAGTGCCTGTCCAAGACCAAATCCAACGAAGATACCGATAATAGATAGATAAATGGTTTCACGATAGATGTAGAGGGATACTTCATTATTGTAGAAACCAAGAACCTTAACGGTTGAGAGCTCGTGGATACGTTCAGAGACATTGATGTTGGTCAGATTGTAAAGGACAACCACAGCAAGAAGAATGGAAACGGTAATCAAGATACCAATAACTTGCGTTAAGGAATTGACCATGGTGCTGATTTGCAACTTGAGGTTGTTGTTTTGAACAACGCCGTAAACATTTGGCAAGTTGATGAATTTAGCTGCCATGTTTTCCACATTTTGCTTGGTAGGCTCAGCCAGACTGACGAGATTGGCATTATTCACCGAAGGTGTACCAAAGGCTTTTTGATAGTAGCTAGCATTCATAAAGAGGAAATGTCCCATGTACATTTCTGTGATACCAGCAATTTTAATCTTGACGGATTCTTCCTGACTGTTTTGCACAGTGATGGTATCGCCAACCTTGAGGTTGAGGAGTTTGGCCATTTTTTCAGAGATAATAGCTCCATCATTAGATAATTTAAGCGTTTTGTTATGTGCTCGGTCTCTCAAGCTAACGTAACTATTAATGATTTTCTCATCATGATCATTAAAGACAATCGTCGAGATTTCTTGGGTATCCTTATTGTTACCAGCAATTTTTTGTAAGGTTTCAAAATGAATATTCAAGTATTCTTTGACGTCTTTGCTATCAAGAAGCTTTGTGAGTTGCTTATCAAAGGCACTTGATGTATTCGGTTGTTTGGCGACAATCATATCATAGTGAATGATGTCTTCAAACTGTTGCTGGTTAAGATTAGATACGGAAGAACGAATTCCTAAACCTGCGAAGAGCAGAGCGATAGAGCCTGCGACTCCAAAGAGAGTCATAAACATCCGTTGTTTATAGCGGAAAATATTACGCATGGTAACTTTTTCTTTGAAACTAAGACGTCTCCAAAGAGGTGTAATGCGCTCTAGGACAATCTTAGCTCCTGCACGAGGTGGCTTTGGAAGAAGCAGTTGAGAAGGTTTTTCCCAGAGTTCTTTCTTAGCAACCGCATAGGCAGGAAGTACAGCGGATAGGAGCCCTAAAAGAAAGGCGATTAGGGTAAGCCCTAAGTAGAAGTGCAACTCAAAAGCAGGCAGTTGCAAATCGTTCTTATAAGTGTTGTGAATGAGTATTGGAAGTAGAGTATGTCCTGTAATAACCCCTGCAGCTGTGCCAGCAATACTAGTAATTAATCCATAGATGACGAATTTGTGGATAATACGTGAATTGTTATACCCCAGTGCATTAAGGATACCGGCTTTTCCTCGTTCTTCTTCAACAAAGCGTCCCATGGTTACAAAGGTAACTAAGGCTGCCATAAAGTAGAGGGCTATAGGGAAGATGTTGCTGACATCGTGGATGATGTTGATGTTACTCTCGTAAGCAACATACCCATCTGAACCCGGAATCTCTCGACGAGAGTAGAACTTGTAGCTAGGGGCTGGCATATTGTCCAGCATTGCTTGACTTTCTTCGAGTTCTTTTTGCTTAGCTTCAATCTTGGTAGTAGCCTCTTTTACACTTGCTGCCTCAGCAGCGTTGGTTGTTGTCATCTGCTGAGTCTGGGTGCGTGCTGCTTCAAGCTCTTGTTTTCCTTGCGTAATTTGAGCTTGAGCTTGGGACCTGATTTCAGTTAAGCGTTTCTCAGGCTCGTCTTTAAAAAGGTCCTTGAGTTCAGCTTTTCTTTCTGAAATTTTATCCGCATATTTCTTACTAAAAGGACTCACATTTGCCAAATCCTGGTAACGGATTCGAGCAATCATGTAGTTATTAGCGTTGAAATCTGTCTTCGGCACAACGGCATAGCCGTCTAGTTTTCCGGTACCTGCACTGGCATTACCAAGACGATTCTTGGAGAGGAGTTCAGAGGAATTGACAAAACCAGTAATGGTATATGTTTGTTCCTTTAACTGTTTTTGCCCAGAGCTATCTACTGGCTCAGAAAAATTAATCTTATCTCCTACACTGTATTCTTCTTTATAGGTTGAAGAAAGAGCAATCTCCCCATCCTTATTAGGAAGCTTCCCCTCAACAAGGTCATAGGTAGAGATTTTTTTAGGTTTTGAGAAGATACGAAATGTCGTATTTGTGCCCTTGATAACAGCATCTTTGAAATAACCATACTCAATGTCAACATTCTTCTTTTTGACTGTATTAAGAAGGTCTTGATCGGTTTTGTTAATACCGTAAGTACTAATTAAGCTCAAGTCAGCTGTCTGATGGGCCTTGAAGAAGTGTTCTCCTGTTGTTTTCATATTAGGAGAAGTGACCTTAAGACCAATCAAAGCAAAGGATCCGAGTGCCATAAGCAAGGCAATAGAGAGCATACGCCCTTTAGAAGCTACAAAGGTTCGCCAAACATCTTTCCAATAAGTTGTTTTTTCATGACGGTGCTCCTTTCTAGTACTCCAAGTCCTCGATTTTTTGTGGGTTGGGATTAGTTTCCACACTCTTAATCTTGGCATCGTGCATTTGGATCACACGATCAGCAATTGGAGCTAGAGAAGCATTGTGGGTAACAATAATAACAGTTGTTCCCTGTTTGCGCGCCATGTCTTGAAGGAGGGTTAGGATTTGTTTCCCTGTTTGATAATCCAGAGCCCCCGTCGGTTCATCACAAAGAAGAATCTTTGGATTTTTGGCAACGGCACGTGCAATAGCGACACGTTGTTGTTCCCCACCAGATAGTTGTGATGGGAAGTTGTCCAAGCGGTCCCCTAAACCGACTTCGACAAGTGTTTGTGAGGCATCTTTAGCGTTTGGAACGATTTCAGATGCTAACTCAACGTTCTCCCTGGCCGTAAGGTTTGAAACTAAGTTGTAAAATTGGAATACAAAACCAACGTCCTCACGACGATAAGTCGTAAGTTCCCTAGCTGAGTATTCAGAGATATCCTTACCATCAATAATGACGCGGCCTTCGTCATTGGTGTCCATACCACCTAAGATGTTAAGAACGGTTGATTTTCCGGCACCGGAGGCACCGAGAACGACGACAAGCTCCCCTTTTTCAATTTCAAAGCTTACGTCATTATTTGCGATAATTTCCAGATCACCGGTTTTATAGCGTTTATAGCTATGCTTCATTTGAATATAAGCCATGAATTTCCCTTTCATATGAAATAATGATGCTGTTAATTACCTATCTTTCCTTATCTCATTGTAACGGATTTTCCTTGAAATATCTAGCGTTTATGCTAAAAAAATACTAAAACATAGCAAGTTTTTCTTACATGTGATAGAGATGTGTGTGAAGCGTTTACATATGAGAAAATAGTTTAGTAAATGAGCTTTTTGTGAGTCTCCGATTTGGTCATTTGGTTATAAAGTTAGGCTATTTTTAGTGTTTTACCAGGTATTTTCTCCAATTTTAACACTTGTTTGTCGTAATAGAGGAGTTAAGGTCGGTGTATTTAGCACGTTAGAGCTGATAAGATACAAATGTTATGGGATGAGTAGTATATGAGAGAGTTGATCCTTAGCATCATCTTTAGTAGTTTCCTTTGTTTTCATTAAATAAAGGAACGCTAATAAAGATAACTATAAATAAACTTTAGATGTAAACTATATGAGATTTTCTGAAGGATCGGTATTCATTAAATCTATCAAGACCCTTTAAAATAGAGTTTTAGAGGTGTATATCACTAATCTTTTTATAATCGTTTGTTTAATTAATAGAAGGTTAGCTTTTTCTTTTAGGGCTATCTTTTTATAGTTGCTTTGAAAGTGTTTGGACACTATGAAGGTATCCGATAGACGTTTGGTGCAAAGTAGCTCTTTTATTGGCACTTTAGCCGACAAATCTTTGGTTTACTGAGCATTGCTTAAAGAATTTACCATTTGTCTAGGCTTAAAAGCTTAATCTGATAATAGATTTTCATCAATTTTAGGACATGAATTTTTTATTTATTTAAAATGCTTAAAAATTAAGGAATCGCTTGAAACGAAAGCTTTTGAGTGTTAAGATAGATAGCATAATGAAGGTTTATAAGATGAGTTCAGTATGACCTTCATTCGATCAACAGCAGCATCTAGGACTCATGTTAGTTAATCGGAGCTAACAAAAACATAGTGAGGGAGTTATGATTAAGAAAAAAGATAATAGTCTATTTCGTAAACTAATGATTGGCTTGGTCTCGACTTTAGGGATTTTTGTTCTATTCATGGGTACCAGTATCGCATCGGCTGATGCAAAAGGGGCCTCTCAGGTTAATTCGGACACCAATCAGACTAAGACGAAACTGCTTAGTGATGAGGCAGAAAGCAAACATGAAGCTTCTACTCAAGATAGCAAGGGTCAGGAGTCTCCTAGTCAACCAGAACAAGATAAGGAAGCTGATAAGCCATCTAGTGAGGAAGCACCTGACTATATTGTTATTACAGAAGTAGTGGATTCATCAGAGCAAAAGCAGGATGAAAATCAAGTTGTTGAAGGAGCAGCTCAATCTAGCGACTCAAACTTATTGGATGAGATTTTGGCTCAGACGAGTGAAGTTGGTGAATATAAAATTTATGTGAAGAATGATGATGAGCTATTAATCTCTGGACCTGTGCCTTCAAAAACGGTGAATGATGATGTGAATTATCCTACTTTGGAAAGCTCATTAGATTCAGCTAGCATTTACTTAGGTCAAAAGAATCGTTCTAAAGAAGCAAACGAAGAAGATGCTCAGTCAGGCCTTGGTCTGGTTGAGGAGTGACAGTTTTAATTAATGACGACAAAAAGACTTGGACGTGATTTGTCCAAGCCTTTTGTTTTATGATTGATTTGCGAAATAAGTGCATAGAAAAAGGAATTGCAAGATTCCTTTAAATTCTTTAGAATGGCAATTTACCTGCAAAGGCACCCATTGATTTTTTAGTCGCTTCGTCAATTTGTCCGAGAGCATCATTAAGGGCTTGAACAGTCATATCTTGGAGTGTTTCTACATCATCAGGGTCCACAACAGCATCAGCAAAAGTGATGTTGACCACTTTTTTGTCACCAGTTAATTCAGCAACGACTAAGTCTTGGGCTGATTTTCCAGTGAAAGTTGTAGCAGCCAACTCAGCTTGGCTTTTTTCCATTTGTTTCTGAAGCTTTTGAGCTTGCTTCATCATGTTTTGCATGTTCATCATAATATTTTTCAGATTCCTTTCATATCAAGGGTTTAGCCCCTGTTTGTTAAAATTTGATGCCTTATTTTGCCTAATAGAAGAGGCAGTCAAAACCTCAACTATTATACCATGTTTGGCTTGATTGACAAAGTAAGGAGGCATACTGAAGAGAATCTGGCATTATAGGTGCACTCAGTCTGTTTAGAACAAAGTTATCAAGAGGTTTTAGCAAAAAACTATTGGACCAATTACAAAAGAAAGAAATTTTTAAATTGTAAGACTTGTGATAAATAATGTACAATGGTTTATTGTCAATCCAGTCAACATTTGATTGGAGATAGAAAAAGAAAGAGAAGACAGGAATGCAAAAAAGAATTATTTTAGGGCTTTTTGTGGGACTACTTACAGTCTTGTGTATGAGTCTCTATACTTATTGTAATTTAAAATTTAACTCTGTTTATTATGCTCAGCACATCCCTCATAAGGAGGGGACAGGCCGGACATTGTTATGTTGATGGAGAATAATGGCTGGATTTATACACCGGAGATTGATAGTATTCGATACGACGATGATAGAACAAACGCTATTATAAATGATAAATTGTAAAATATAGTGCAACAAAACAAGTGTTATACCAGTACATTAAGGATAATAATATCTCATTATTGAATTATAGTTTCAATTATTTTTTCAGTATTGTATCCAAAAGTACCAAATTCAAGTGATTAGTCACCACTTTTCTAACCATAAGATAGAAGGTTTGACAGTAGTTGATGAACTAGGTACTAGTTTCTCTTATGAAAGAGATGATCTAAAAGTAAAACAGAGTTTTACACTCTGCCATGAATTAGGTCATTTTATTCTTAAACATGAAGGAAATTATTTTGCAGAATTGATTGATAATCAAGAGAACTTGCTAGAGCGAGAAGCAAATATCTTTTCTGCAGTGGTATTGATGCCAGATATTGTTCTTTTATCAAAAATATACTATAGTTGCAAGACCTTACATCAAGTACAAAATAGTCTCGAAGTTTCAAAACAGGCTTTATTTTTTCGTCTTTTAGACTTTCTACGGGAATATTATCTTGGTAAAGATAGTGAAATCAAACAAGCAGTTGAGACCTATATTGAAGGGAAGAACAGTTCTATTTTTCGGTTGTTTCATGATATTAGAGAACAAATTATCGAGGAGTTCCATCAGTTTCAACCTTCTCTTATAAACCAGGTTAAGCAGAGAGTTAGAAAAGTAGGGTTTACAACGAGTCTAGAATACCCAGATTTATTAAATCAAGATAACTGGAAAGCAATCAAGGAAGAAAGTATTAATTTAAAAACCTGGCTTATTTATAATAAAGGAAAGTCAATTGCTTATGTTTGGGATAAAGAACGATTCTCAGATGAAGAGGCAAAGAAAAAAGCAGAATTACAGTTACTATTAATGTGAGGAGAACTTATGTATCAACCAGATAAATTAAAAGCTCGTAGAAAAGAGCTAAAAATGACTCAAAAAGACATTGCAGATCAATTAGGAATTAGCTATCAAGCCTATTCAGCATGGGAGCGAGGAGTAAAAGAACCATCCGAGGAGAAAGTACAACGATTAGAACAAATACTAAGAGTACCAAAAGGTTACTTTACAGAAATTGAAATTGTTCGTCTGTATAATACATTGTCGAATAAAGGTAAAAATCAAGTAGTAGAATATGCTCGTGACTTGGTACAAAAAGAGAAAATTCAACAAGTAATATCAGTTTCAGAAAATCTCTATGAGTACCATGTATACGAAAAAATGTCTGCTGGTATTGGTGCATCCGTTTATGACAATCGCAACTACGACACTGTTTATTTCAATGAAGAACTAGCTCATGATTTTGCCTCATGGGTTTCAGAAGATTCAATGGAACCCAAATATCATAACGATTCAGTAGCTCTTATCCGTGAAACAGGTTTTGATTATGATGGGGCAGTCTATGCGGTAGTGTGGAACTCTCAGACCTTTATCAAGAAAGTCTACCGTGAGAAAGAGGGGCTACGCCTAGTTTCTATTAACAAGGCTTATAAGGACATCTATATTCCTTATGATGAAAACCCTCGTATTGTGGGTAAAATTGTAGGAGACTTTATGCCATTAGAGGTGTAAGTTAGGAGAATACCATGGGAATGACGTATAAAGCAAAATTAGAAAAAGCTAAAATGAGGAATATCACTATCCCCTCAGAAATTTTGGGAAAAGATATTGTGGGAGTATATAAGTTTTTTGCCATTTTAGAAGATGAAAAAGTCTGTTTTTATATTGGAAAATCAACTAATATCAGAGAACGATTGTTGTCTTCAAACGGCCATATTCATTTGTTTTTTAAAGAATCAGATAAGTTAGTACCATCTGAAATTAAATATTATCTTGATCAAAATTATGAGATTTTAGTTGAAATAGAAGAGGTTGATTACTTCGATACGGACTTTAGCAGAGCATCTCATCGACTTTCTTTGGCTGAAATAACTGAAATTGTTAAATATCAAAGTATGGGACAATGTTTGAAGCAATTACCAGAAGGCATAGGAAAAGGTGAAAGGGAATATTGGGAAAACAACTATAAAAGAGATAGATAATGGGCTATTTTGATTGTTCACGGGAACCAAAATCTGATATTGCTTTTGCGGATATGAGATCTTTCTATACTAGTGTTGAGTGTGTGGAACGTGGATTGCATCCTTTAAGGACCTCGCTTTGTGTGATGATTAGAGCAGATAATCCAAACGGATTTATCTTAGCTTCCTCTCCAATGTTCAAGAAAGTCTTTTGAGCACCACAAGAGGCGAAGTCACAAACTCCGCCTCCTTCTACATATTTTATTTGAAATATCAAGACTTATGCTTGATAAAGCTAGAAAACTTACCCTTTTCTAGCAAGAATATCTGATACTTTATAGAATCCTGGGGAATATGTCCGACCAAATAGTTTTTTCGTCAAGGTATTAAACGTATAATGGTCATCTAAAATCAAGACTTCGTCATACGTTTTTAAGAGTGCAATAAAGTCATCGTCTGTTAAATTGGAATTATCTCTAGTATCGATATTTTTATTGCTGAGGTAATAACTTGTTGCGCTGTCGCTGTATGATGCCATTAAATCTAAAAATTTTTGGTCAACCGACACAAAATTTTCTCTGGCATCAACATTGACATCCCACAGATAATAACGACTAGCATATTGGGCAAAATAATTATCTACATTCTTCTTATCTGCTGTTACAACCAAAATTCTATCCGTTGACGAATTACTCTGACTTCCAGTAAACTGACGAATTTCTTTTGCGACCTCGTTTGTTTCCTGATTGTTATTGTAAACAATGCCATTATTTTCTGACAAGAACATTCCAATGGCATAAACTGTCAAAACAAGGCTCGCGTATTGGTACAAGCGTTTATTAAATAAGCTCTTGTAAGACCTAGCATTACGTTTACTAATGATTTTTTCATACAGGCCCTTGTCCATTACCCATGCTAAAGCCATGGTCAAACAACCAAAAGCAAAGATAACGATGCTCGAAGCATAGCGCTCAAATCCTGCTAATTCTAACGCTTCATCAGTCGGCATTGCTGTCAGATACATGAGTAAAATGCCAATATAGTAAGTCACAATCGAAATATCAACAAATCCCCAAGTCAACAAGACAAATTTCTTATATTTCAAACGAATGCCAATCACAATAAAGGCAATCAGCATAATCAGATTGATTATCAAAATTCCATTGCTTGCCAAACTGTCAAACGTAAACACCGATTTGACAAAAAGAGTGATAATTTTTTGTGGGACGCCTGACAGATTTCCAGTCAATACCTGACCAAGTTCTGACATGGACACCGCATGCTTGGCACTTGAGGCATTTGGGAAATTATCCGTTACATGCTTTTGCCAAATAACAAAAGGAAGACAGCTGACTAGCAAGGTCATTATGAGCAGCACTAGTGCTTTTAAACGTGCTCTTTTACGAACAAGTAAACGCACAATACAAACCACATAAACTACTAAAACGAGAGCGACAAAGAAAAATCCACTTACTTTGACGATACTTAATAATCCAAGAATTACCGCCGTATTTAGCGACAAAAACCAGAAACGATTACGATAGACAAAACAACCTGCTATGGCTGCCAAGGCCAAGGCCGGAAGCAGAAAATCAACCAGCAAATTATTTAATCGAATAGCAACGTTGAACGTATTAAAAACAGCAAACGAAGCAAAAATCATGCTAACCATTAAGACACGTCGATCATCACGAAGTGCCGCAAACATGGCATAAAGACTGGAAGCAATCAAGAAGAATTGCCCGACCAACATACTACCTTCTGAAAAGCCTACGATAGTCGTGAAAAAATAAATGAAAAGTGAACTTCCAACAGGATAGGTATAATAACTAATAATCGTATCCTGCTGTGTTGGCAAAGCATTATTGATATGGAAAAATTTTACAATCGTTGCCCAATGCGTAAAATTATCATAATGTAAAAGCGGTGAATGCCAGAGCGTTATTCCAAACAAAAGCAAATAAGCCATCATTCCAAGCGCAATATAATCAAGTCTCCTAAAGCGATATTTCTTTTTCCATACCGCCCAAAGATAATAAAGACTCAAAAGACAGCCCAAAACAGAAATGGCATACACGGTCTGCAACATAAAGCCTAACAAACTACCAAGGTACAATACCAATGTAATGACTGAAAATGTAAACACCCATGTCAGACGGCGATTCATCTTCACAGTATTACGGAAAAAGGCATTGTACCCCATGGTAATCACAAAGAACAACAGTAATCTAGCAATACTAATCATACTCTCCCTCTCCATTCATTTGCTAAGGCTTTAAAAGCAGGTAAGCTATCCAAATCCGCTAAATTGGTAACTCGATAAAGCGATTCGTCTCTATCAGTATCATAGGACACAAAAGTCAACTGAATTGGCAAATCTTTGTAGGTAAATGCGACATTCGGTTCTTTTTTAGGATTTGTCAATTTTCCAGAAAATGTCATGTAATAATAATCTGTCTTTCTAAGCTGGCATTTTTTTCCAGCAACCTGAACCTCTTCATTGACACGAACTTTCGGAAAAGCTACTTGGTCATAGGCTGAAACAGGACGTTCATTATTTTGGAAACGTTGACTAAAGTTCTCAAATAAATCATCCCATGTTGTCATCCAAGGGTCTTTTTTCTTCGGAAGATTGTGATTAATGCGGTCATAAATGTACTGATAAAATTCGCGCTTATCAGCTTCAGGAACTTCTGAAAATTGAACGCCGTAGCGCCAACCATTATCAATCGCAAAAACACGAACAACATGACCTTTTACCCTCGCATGGTAATCACGTGATTGCAAATTAAGCGTCAGTTCTTTTTCTTTCGGCAAATACAATGGTAAATCCGTATAGAATGAAATCCCCGTTTCTGAAATATCACAGACTCTCACTTGGTAAGAATCATCATCAACCTCAATAACCATAGCTTCATCAACAGTAAAACGCTCACTTGAGCGATAAATCGGACGACCAAGCGCACAGAAAATCGCAAAGGTCAAATTGATGATATGATAAATCAACCAAAAACTGATAATACTTCCATAAAAAAGCTCTGAACCAAATTTTCCATAGTTAAAAGTCACCAAACCATAAACGGCTAATACCCATAAAACAAGATAAGGAATCGCATAAAGGTACAACGTCCACGACGTATAATTTCCCTTACGTGTCACCTTAAATTTTGTATTGCTAATGCCAAAGGACTCCAACATCATGGGAATAAACAAATACGGAGCAAAAATCGTTTCCACAATTTCTCCCCAAACCTGTGTTTGGTATTGTTTTGAGACTTCTCGCATTGACAAGCGTGTCAAGGCGAAACTTGGCAACCAGAATAGGAACAGTAGCCAGATATTTGACACCACCACACGCACATGGAAAACCGTATATAAAATCGGTGCCAAGATAAACAATAACCGTCTAAAGAAAGACCACCAATAAAGATAGCCATTAATATAAACAATTCTTTGCCCCATTGTCAATTTGGGATTAAAGAAGATATTCATATTGTAGCTACTGCGAATAACGCCACGTCCCCAGCGCACGCGCTGTTTGATGACACTCTTCAAATCTGTTGGCGTTAACCCGCTAGCCATTGGACTTTTCGTCGAATAATTTACATAACCAGCCGCATTTATCCGAACACCTAGCTCGAAATCCTCCGTAATGGTATCTGTCGGAAAACCACCAACATCTTCAATCGCCTTGCGGAAAATAAGCGTATTAGACCCCGTATAAAGCGCTGCACCGTGCGAATTATTGAAAACATTAATTTCTTTGGAAAAGAAATCTTGTTCGTTTGGTAAGGTTGATTCTGAAAACAAGTTAAATTGGAAAATATCAGCATTGTAAAAACTTTGTGGCGTTTGAATCAAACCAACTTTTGACTTATCATAATCGTCACCATTTTCATAAGCCTCAACTTGTTCAACAAAATAAGGCACAGTTTCCAACAGGAATTCACGATAAGGAATCATATCCGCATCAAATGTCGCCACCAAAGGTGATGACGTCTGACGTAAAGCATTATTGTAGTTTCCTGATTTGGCATCTTTATTATCCGCCAAACCAAAATAACCAACACCAAGCTCATCAGCCAATTTGGCAACTTCTAGACGATTGGTATCATCACAGACGTAGATATGCACCTTAGACTTATCAGGATATTCCATAAAAGTGCAGGCATTAATCGTCTTATAAAGCAACTCTGGATCCTCATTATGCGTTGCAATCAAAACATCCACATCTGGGTAACGCTCCTTAGCAATCTCAGGCTTTTCAAGCTCAAAGTCCTTTTGCTTATTCCAAATGAGAATGTAGCCTGTAATGGCTGAAACTACCTCACTTCCCCACAATAAAATCCCAAAGATCAGCGCAAACCATGAATCATGCCACGGAATAGTCGCCACCAAACGCCAAGTTAAATAAAAGGCAGTCGTTACAAATGCAACGAAATAGAGTATCCTCTTACTAGTCTTCATTCTCACCTCCACTAAAAATCAAATGTTTTTGCACAAAATAACTGGCAATGAAAAGTGCACCGTCAACTAAAATCTTCACCAATGAAATTGGCAGCGTCGTCAAGGCATTTCCTAGAACTGTTACCAATAAACTTGAGAAAACAATCTGTACTACCACCAAAGTGAAGTATTTTATCGCACTATTTGATTGACCTCGTTTAAAGACCACCTTATTATTCAAGGTGAAATTAACAACAGATGATATCACACGCGCTAAAATCGAAGCTAACGTTACCGCACTAAAACTCAATCCATTAAACAAAGAAATTAAAATCGTAAAAGCAACAATATCAACCAAGAAGGAAAACAATGATGAAAAAATGTACTTGAAGAAAACCTTGTAAATTCTAATCGAGTCACGAATTACATCAAAATGCGACGACTGATTTTCATCCAAATAAATCGTTGCAATGCCAACTTCACGAATCAGAATATTGTCCTCTTTTGCCTCAAGTAACATATTCATCTCAAAATCATACCGTTCACCCTCCACGGTTAAGAGTTTTGGCAACCATGACATAGGAATCACACGAAGTCCCGTTTGCGTATCAGAAACGTTCACACCTGTCATAGCCCCCAAGACGTCTCTTGTCAATAAATTTCCAAATTTACTACGTAAAGGAACAGATTTTTCAAATGTTCTAACACCCAGCACCAAACTATCAGGATGTTGCAAAAATTCAGCCAAACATTTCATCATGTCTTCGTAGGTGTGTTGACCATCAGAATCAATCGTCACAATTCCTTTGGCATTAGGAAAATTGTCCAAAATATATGAAATAGCCGTTTTTAAAGCACGACCTTTTCCTTTATTATCAGCATGTCTTTGCAAATGACAAGCATAGTTACTCTGCGCTATTGCAAATAACGGTGCAAAATCAGCTCCACTACCGTCATCGACTAGAATAATGTCAAACATTTGATTTTCCTTATCCCGAATATTTTTCAAAAGTTCCAACAAACGGTCATCAGGTTCGTAGGCAGGAATGACAATAACAACATCTTGAAACATCATCGACGTTCTCCTTTTTGACTTTTATTTTCGTACATTTTCTTATCAGCTATTGCAAAAAAATCAACGAAGTTTTTATGTGATTGATAAGAGTTCGTATAAGCACCTAAAGATGCTGTAATCCCCATATCTTTGAGAGTCATTTCTGCTTGAACAAGTTTTATTAAAAATTCAGCTTGATTTTCAGAAACTCCGGGGAGTAAAACCGCAAATTCATCTCCACCTAACCTTGCTATTACAGCACTTTCAGGCATTATCTTCGTTAAAATATCACCAAATTCAATTAGAATCTTATCTCCCGTAGCATGTCCAAAGGTATCATTTGCTTTCTTGAATTTATCCAAATCAGATATAATAACCGTAATTTGTTCTTCTTTACGTGTCAGACATTCCTCAAAAGCAAGCTCAATATATCGTCGATTATGAACCCGTGTTAAAACATCTTCGTATGCCATCCTCTGTATTTCAAGTTCATGAAGTCTCTGCTCTGTAACATCAAGAACAAAACAAGAAACACCAATCACTTTTTGGCGATTGTTATAAATGGGAGAATACATATTTTGCCAGTAAAGCGTTTTGTCGCCTGTCTTAATAGTATCCATAAATATAAATGTTTCACCCTTTTTCGCACGATCAACATTTGCTTTTAAACGCGCAGCATCTTCACTATTAAGATAATTCATTGGAAAGTCACCAATTTTGGGAGTGAAATAAAAGATTTCTTCCATGAGCCGAATATCATTCTTATTAACCGCAATAAAACGATAATCTAAGTCTACAGCATAGACGTTAATAAGTTTCGAACTCTGTAAGATAAAGTGGGATAGCATATGCTGTCCTCGATTAAGGTAAGATGCTAGGGTCCAAAGAACTAGTATTCCTATATAGATTGCTAAAACGATGGGATTATCACGGTCAATCAAAACATCATCATACACTAAGCGCATTAATAACATTAACGCAGCAAAAATACTTAAGTACGTTAACAATCTTTGATACTTGATTAAAAAATCACTTACTTTTCCTAATACCATTACAGCCTCACCATTCTAAGTAGTTTTAATACCTTCAGCATCCAAACTGTCTGTAACAAAACGTCCTGTAATAGTATTAATGGTTTCTTGATGTTTTTTCAACTCAAGAATTAACGGCGCCATCTTAATTGCCTCTGGTCTTGTCCCAAAGACAACCATAATATTTAATTTTCCCATAAGATCCCCCTATGACCTATACGAAATCAATATAATATTGACAAATAAGACTCTACATTATCACTTTATTATCCCCAATAAAAAGGAAAATGAGTTATCCTTTCTCTAAAAGCATTAAAGGGAATGCCCTCGCTATTGGTCTTGTTTTGCAAATGATGTAAAGTAGATAAAGAAAAAGGTCTCAATAAAAAGACTATCATTACGTATAAAATTCAAGAAGTAAGACAAGAAAACTAAGTCATATCATCCAAGGATATCAATGGTTTTGAGCTATTTAGTCTTCTCCCTCGAATTTAAAAATACACTAGTTAATAAATAAAAAAACTGCAGGAGAAAAAACGCTTTGCTAATAAAAGTGTTTTTGAATCCAGCAGTATTGCTAATTTACATATATTTCATAAAAACTTCTCCCCATTTTAAAGAGCGTCCCCTTTACTTACGCTCTACCCCTATCTTACAAATCAAAATATCGGTATGATAACCCTATCCCAATACTATATAGTACCAAGCACCAACACGTAATCGTATAAAACTCTCCCCAAAAGAGTTGAAAGATTACAATCAAGTTGGCTTCAAGTTACTACTACCAATATTCCCTATTCATATAGACGCTATAATTATAACATGTTATTTTTATTTTTCAACCTTTTTTCAATTTTTTATAATTTTAATGTATGTGACAACCATTATAATGAAGTCGTTTGAATTAAACGTTCCTACTTAACAAATACTAATCAAATGATATTTATCTATATTTTAATAAATAATAATTAAACACCCTTTGGCTTTTAAATGGATTTGCATAAAAAAAAATCAGAATTCCTATTAAAATTCTGATTCAGAATGAAGACAAACATCGTTTTTGATGTTTGTCTTTTTTTATATTCACACTTAATTCTCCCATAATCCAATAATATTGAGGTATTTGGATAAAATAACAGGTCTTCCCTACCATCATTTTTACCAATTTTTTGATATTTAGATATGCCAAAGTAAGCCCAACCTTATCTTCCATTTTGGACTTTCCTTTTTCTCTGGTATAACGCAAGTTATGATATTCTTTAGCTGTTCCGAATAAACGTTCTATCGTTTCTTTCCGGTGTTGGTACCGTTCCTTCATCCCACTTTGATGACGGATATCTTCACAGATGTCTAAGGCATCTTTCCAAATATGACGCACAACAACTTTTTGGTGCTGGCGACTTTCAGTACAAATCGCTAACTAGGAGTACCTCATCAAATACCTTTTCTTTTATTATACTCCTTCGAAGCAAGAAAAGTCCCCAGAAGTATAACTTCTGAGGACTTTGTCTTCAATCTGAAAGAGGTATTTTTATACCTCTTTTTGTTCACTCTTTAATTATGCTGTCACTGTCCATTTACTGTCCTATATTGTGTAAAATATATAAAAGTTGTTAAGTTTACTAGTAGTTAAATCCCTTAAAATCAGTATTTATGATGATAACAAGCCTAAAAAATTCTTGGAACAAGTTTTGCATGTTCATCATAATATTTTCTAGATTCCTTTCATACCAAGGGTTTAGCCCCTGTTTGTTAAATATGATGCCTTATTTTGCCTAATAGAAGAGGCAGTCAAAACCTCAACTATTATACCATGTTTGGTTTGATTGACAAAGTAAGGAGAGGTACTGAAGAGAACCTGGCATTATAGGTGCACTCAGTCTGTTTAGAACAAAGTTATCAAGAGGTTTTAGCAAAAAACTATTGGACCAATTACAAAAGAAAGAAATTTTTAAATTGTAAGACTTGTGATGAATAATGTAAAATGGTTTATTGTTAATTCGGTCAAAAATTCGATTGGAGATAGAAAAAGAAAGAGAAGATGACAATGCAAAAAAGAATTATTTTAGGGATTTTTGTGGGACTACTTACAGTCTTGTGTATGAGTCTCTATACTTATTGTAATTTAAAATTTAACTCTGTTTATTATGCTCAGCACATCCCTCATAAGGAGGGAACAGAGCCGGATCTCGTTATGTTGATAGAGAATATGGACTGGATTTATACACCGGAGATTGATGGTATTCGATACGACAATGATGGAACAAACGCTATTATAAATACTAAAAGTAAATCTTTTCTAACAAAATCCTTAGGAAGCTTTTTATATGATAAGGATAATATGACTGTCGGTTTTGACAGTACGTTTAGATTTGATCACGTCAGTTATTTTTCAGAAGAAGCAAAAAGAATTCAAGTTAATGAATCGAAAATTAAACGAGAGATTAGGGAAGATTTTTCCCCAATTATGAAGGTTCAACCAAAACCCTTCATCAATCTTCAATGGTTGTTTAATTTACTTTATCAAAGTAGGTTTAATTAGAAACGCTAATCCTACAGGGTACTTTGGGGTTTATTGGCCTGAAGGACAAAGTGGAAAAAGTATGCGATTTAATGGGCCTATTTCCTTGGGATTTATGACGGCTAACTTTTGAAAACACCTCGTTTTTATGCTACTATGAAAGTTATGAACAGACAGTTACAAGGCTTGACTCAGATGGAGGTCAAGCGGCGGATAGATGCCGGAAAAACAAATCATTTTAAAGCAAAAACTGGCTCCAGTAATTGGGAGATTTTTAGGCGTAATGTCTTTAACTCCTTTAATATGCTCAATTTTGCGATTTTTGTGGCCTTGATTGCTGTGCAGGCCTGGTCCAATCTCTTTTTCTTCGGGATTATTGTGCTTAATGCTTTTACGGGGATGATGACGGAATTGCGTGCCCGTCGCATGATTGATAAGCTCAATCTCATGAATAAGGATCAGATACGTGTGGTTCGTGATGGTCAGGTTTCTGCTATTGATCCTCAAGATATTGTCTTGGATGACCTGATGCTTCTATCTGCGGGTGAACAAGTGCCCAGTGATGCTAAGGTTGTTGATGGAATGGCTGAGCTGAACGAGGCTATGTTGACTGGTGAGAGTGATCTCATTCTCAAAAAGGATGGGAAGGAGCTGCTATCAGGTTCTTACCTTGTGAGCGGTCAGGTCTATGCTAGAGTCATTCATGTAGCTGAGGACAATTACGCCAATAAGCTCATGCTAGAAGCCAAAACGCACAAGCCAATCGTGTCTCGTATCCTCTATAACATGGATAAGATTGCCAAGTTTACAGGAAAGATTGTTATACCGTTTGGTCTGGCTCTCTTTTTCGAGGCTTACATGATTAAGCAACTCTCTCTTCAAGAGTCGGTCGTTACGAGTTCGACAGCGCTTTTGGGTATGTTGCCTAAGGGAATTGCCCTTTTGACCATAACCTCTCTGTTGACGGCTGTCATTAAGCTTGGGATGAAGCATGTCTTGGTGCAGGAGATGTACTCTGTTGAAACTCTAGCGCGTGTGGATGTGCTTTGCCTGGATAAGACAGGGACGATTACGCAAGGAAAGATGACCGTTAAAGGTCTAGAGCTCTTGTCTAAGCGTTTCACAAAGGAGGAGTTGGAAGGTTTGCTGGCGGCTTACATGCAGCATAGCAAGGATAACAACTCAACGGCCCAGGCTATTCGTAATGCCTATGAAGGTCTGGAAAACAACTATCAGGTTGGCGATATTATTCCATTTTCAAGTGATCGTAAATGGGGTGCTATGGTTATTGAAGGGGTTGGAACTCTCTTTTTAGGTGCACCTGAGATGCTACTTAAGGAAAACCCTCAAGCAGTAGAACAGGCGCAGGCACGTGGTTCTCGTGTCTTGATTTTAGCCTTGAGTCAATCGGGTATTGATACAGAGACCATGGTCTTACCTCATGATTTGGAAGCCTTGACCTTGCTTGAAATTGCCGATCCAATTCGTGAAGATGCGGCTGATACATTAGAATACTTGCGTTCGCAGGATGTTACCCTTAAGATTATTTCTGGAGACAATCCAGTAACGGTTTCTCATATTGCCCATCAGGCTGGCTTTGTTGATTATCAAAGTTATATTGACTGTTCTAAGGTCAGTGATGAGGAGTTGGAGGCCTTGGCTGAGGAGACAGCAATCTTTGGACGGGTATCTCCGCATCAGAAGAAGTTGTTAATCCAAACCCTTAATGCTAATGGACATACCACAGCCATGACTGGTGATGGTGTCAATGATATCTTGGCACTGCGTGAAGCGGATTGTTCGATTGTTATGGCAGAGGGAGATCCTGCAACACGTCAGATTGCCAACTTGGTCCTTATGGATTCTGAGTTTAAGGACATTCCTGAAATTCTGTTTGAGGGACGCCGTGTGGTTAATAATATTGCCCACATTGCACCTATTTTCCTCATCAAAACGGTCTATTCCTTCCTTTTGGGGCTTATCTGTATTGCCAGTATTGTTTTTGGAAAGGCAGAGTACCTCTTGGTCTTCCCATTCATTCAGGTTCAGATGACTTTGGCCGGTCAGTTTATTGAGGGTCTTCCACCATTTGTTTTGACCTTCGAGCGTAATATTCGACCTGTTGAGAAACATTTCCTCAGACGTTCGCTCCAGTTGTCTATTCCTAATGCCTTGATGCTGGTTATCAGTGTTCTCATATTCCATCTGTCTCAGGTCTATCTTGGCATGAGCAATACGGACATGCTGACGCTATCGTATTACATGATGGGATCAACGGGTGTTCTTGCTGTTATTCGTGCTTGTATCCCCTTGAATAAGGGGCGTGTGGCCTTGATTATTTACTCAGTCTTTGGCTTCTTGATTAGTTCTTACTATCTAAGTGATGTGATTGAAATTACAACGCTTAATGCGATTACTTTGCCGATTTACTTGGTGGCAATGGCAATATGTACACCGCTTTTCTTCTGGATTAGCTACAAACAAGGTGCCTTTCAAAAAGCATAAAACAGAACTCGAGCTTGGTAACAGGCTTGAGTTTTTTGATGCTGCAGAGTTAGGAATTGTGGGACTTGAAAGGTCAATAAGAGTTCTGGTTAATCTTAAAATGCCAGTTTGACCTATTGAATTGGGCTTAGAGTAGCAATTGTCAAAATTAACAGAAAATTCTTGACATATCTCTAAAAAGGAGTAAAATAGTTAGTATATCAGAAAGTAACTGGTCTTAGATTTTCAGGGAGCCTGCGGTGATTGTGAGTAGGTAATCGAGATGAGCGAACATTGGGCTGATTGGATGATAATGAGAAGGTAATACATATTCTTCTCGGTTGGCACCCCTTACCGTGCAGCTCCTTGTTAGAGGAGATAGAGATGATGGTCGTTTTTTTGGAGACCATTAACTGAGGTGGTACCGTGTTAAACTAGATTTAATGCCCTCACAGAGTTTTTCTCTGTGAGGTTTTTTGTTTATGGTTATCCCTTGAGATTGGACTTACTCACGTTAAAAAAGTGTTATGATCTTTATTCAATGAAAGGTTGGGTATTATGGATGCATTAAGCGATATTCGAAGTGATATTGATAATATTGATAGTCAGTTAATTCGACTACTGGCCCAACGTCAAATACTTGTGGAAAAGGCAGGGCGGCTGAAGCCAAAAGGAGACAAGGTTGCTGTCCAGGCTAGTGATCGAGTTGCTCAAGTCATAGCTAACCGTCGTAAGGAGGCACTAGAGCTTGGCTTATCACCAGATGTGGCTGAAAGTGTTTGGCGAAGCATGATTCAAGCCTTTATTGCTTTGGAAGAAAATGTGAATAAAGAACAATAAATGATTTGATTTTAGACCAATTGAACCAGTAACAGGGTCTTGTATCCGACTTACTATTCTTGATAAACCAGTTTGAAAGGAAATACTATGAGAAAAATTTTACCAGCCGATACCTTAACACCAATCTTGGCTTATATGCGTGTTCAGGGGGAACACAAGGTTATCCTTGAATCCATTCCTCGTGAGAAGGAAAATGCACGTTTTTCGATTGTTGCCTATAATCCGGTCTTTGAAGTAACCTTCAAGGATGGTGTTCTTTATGAAAATGGTAAGGCGATTGATCAGGATCCTTTCGAATACTTGGACCAAGTTACCGTCAAAGGTATCAAGTCTGACCTCCCTTTTGCAGGCGGTGCTATCGGGTTTGCAGGCTATGATATGATTGGTCTCTATGAAAATATCGGTGAGATTCCCGAAGATACGATTGGAACACCTGATATGCATTTCTTTATCTATGAGTCTTATTTGATTTTTGACCACAAGAAGGAAAAGGTTTATGTGGTTGAGGACAATATCTACTCTGGTCGTGACAACGATGCGGTGCGTCAAGCTCTTGGGCAGGTGGTAACGAGCCTACAGACTCAGGCGCCAAACGAGTTTACACCTCAAGCCTTGCAAGCTTTGCAATTTTCAAATCATATCGAAAAAGAAGTCTTCATGGATATGGTGGCTAAGGCCAAGAAACTTATTCGTGAGGGAGATATGTTCCAATGTGTGCTTAGTCAACGCTTTTCAGCGGACTTTGAGGGAGATCCTTTGGATTACTACCGTAACTTGCGTGTGACTAATCCATCAAACTACCTTTATTTCTATGATTTTGGAGATTATCAGGTGATTGGTGCCAGCCCAGAGAGCTTGGTTTCAGTGAAAAATGGAGAGGTGGTAACCAATCCGATTGCTGGAACGCGTCCTCGTGGTACCAATGAGGCTGAAGATGCTGCCTTGGCGGATGAACTCTCACATGACATCAAAGAAACTGCGGAACACCGTATGTTGGTTGATTTGGGTCGTAATGATATTGGTAAGATTGCCAAAAATGGTACGGTCAAGGTGACCAAGTATATGGAGGTTGAGTATTTCCGCTATGTGATGCACCTTACTAGCGTAGTTAAGGGGCAACTCTTGCCTGAATTGACAGCACTAGATGCTCTAAAATCAACCCTACCAGCTGGAACCGTGTCAGGAGCACCTAAGATTCGTGCCATGCGTCGTATCTATGAGCTGGAGCAGGAAAAACGTGGTATTTATGCGGGAGCTATTGGTTATCTGTCTGCGACAGGGGATATGGACTTTGCCATTGCTATCCGCACTATGATTCTCAAAAATCAAAAAGCCTATGTTCAGGCAGGTGCAGGTGTTGTTTACGACAGTATTCCTGAAAATGAATTTTACGAAACGATTAACAAGGCGAAAGCTATGACAAGAATAGGAGATGCCCAATGATTTTATTAGTTGATAACTATGATTCTTTTACCTATAATTTGGCACAATACCTAGGGACATTTACAGAGGTAAAGGTTTTGCGTAACGATGATGACAAGCTCTATGAAGAGGCAGAAAATGCTGACGGGCTAGTCTTTTCACCAGGTCCAGGTTGGCCAGCTGATGCGGGTAAAATGGAAGCCTTAATCAAGGATTTCGCTGGTAAAAAACCGATGATGGGAATTTGCTTGGGGCATCAGGCTATTGCGGAAACTTTTGGTGGTAAACTTGGCTTGGCTAAGAATGTTATGCATGGCAAACAAAGCAATATTACTTTTGAAACGCCATCGCCAATTTTCAAGGATATTGACAATGATGTCCCCATCATGCGTTACCATTCCATTGTTGTTGACCGAATGCCAGAGGGTTTCGATGTGACAGCTATCACAACGGATGACCAGGAAATCATGGCCATTCAACATAAGGAGCTACCAATTTATGGTTTGCAATATCACCCAGAAAGCATCGGAAGTCCAGATGGGCTCAAGATGGTTGAAAATTTTGTAAAAATTGTTGCAGACTAGTTAGACAGTCTTTTGACTAGATTGGTCTACGCTCAAAACATCTCCTCGTGCATCAGAAAACTTTGAACCGTTTTTAAAAGGAAAACAGATATGAAAGAAATATTCCTACAAATCTCAAACCGACAAGACTTGTCTCAAGACCAAGTCCAAGCAGTCTTTGACCGCATTCTCAAAAATGAAGTCTCAGAAAGTCAAATCGCTGCCTTCCTTATGGGGCTCAAAACTAAGGGAGAAACAGCAGATGAAATTACAGGTATCGTGCGTGCCCTCAAATCACATGCGACGGTATTGCCTGAGACCTTCACAGATGCTATGTGTAACTGTGGGACTGGTGGGGACCAGTCTTATAGCTTCAACATTTCGACAACTGTTTGCTTTGTCCTAGCAGCAGGTGGTATTCGTATGGCCAAGGCTGGCAACCGTTCGATTTCCTCTAAATCTGGTTCGGCAGACGTCCTTGAAGCCCTTGGAATCAACGTTGCGGCATCACCAGAAACCCTATCTAAAGCACTTGATGAGGTTGGTTTGGCCTTTATCTTTGCCCAAACCATGCATCCTGCTATGCGCTTTATCGGTCCAGCTCGCCAAGCTCTTGGGATTCCAACGATTATGAACTTGGTCGGACCACTTGCTAATCCGCTTGACCTTGAGACGCAACTCATGGGGCTTTATCGTGTGGAATTGCAAGAAATTGTTGCTAATGCTATCCAACAGTTGGGACGTAAACGTGCGGTTATTATCACAGGTCCTGATAATATGGACGAAGCTGCTCTCTATGGCACTAACACCTACACCCTTTTGGAAGATGGTCATATCAGCCAGCACACTTTCACTTATGAAGATTTGGGTATGGAAAAGGTTGAGTTGTCTGATATCACAGGTGGCGATGCCAAGGAAAATGCAGAGATTCTCCTTAGTGTCTTGAAAAATGAAGCCAGTCCTTATCTTGAAACAACAGTGCTTAATGCAGGTCTCGGATTCTTTGCTAATGGTAAGGTTGCGACTATTAAAGAAGGTGTTGAGCTTGCTCGTCAATTGATTGCGGACGGCTCAGCCTTAGCTAAACTTCGTCAACTCCAAGAGGTACAAGTATGAGTAAAACCTTTCTTCCGACAATCTTAGAACAAAAAGAAAAAGAAGTGGCTCAGTTGGTCATGGAAGACTTGCAGCCCTTGCGCCAGACCTATCGTCTTTATGAGTTTCTCAAGTCAAATCAAAACAAGCTGCAAATTATTTCTGAAGTGAAAAAAGCTAGTCCAAGTATGGGTGATATTAACCTAGATGTGGATATTGTGGCTCAGGCCAAGACCTATGAGGAAAATGGGGCAGCCATGATTTCTGTTTTGACGGACGAGGTTTTCTTCAAGGGTGATATTTCCTATTTGAAAGAAATTTCGTCAGAGGTAGCTATTCCAACCTTGGCTAAGGACTTTATTATTGATGAAAAACAGATTGTGCGTAGCCGTAATGCGGGAGCGACAGTCATTCTCTTGATTGTAGCGGCCTTGCCAGAAGCTCGTCTCAAGGAGCTCTATGATTTTGCGACTAGCCTTGGCTTGGAGGTCTTGGTTGAAACGCATAATCTACCAGAATTGGAAGTGGCTCATCGTATTGGTGCTGAAATCATCGGCGTTAACAACCGTAATTTGGTCACCTTTGAGACGGATATCAATACCAGTCTTGAAATGTCAGCTCATTTCAAGGATAAACCTGTTTATATTTCTGAGTCGGCTATTTTCACAGGTCAGGATGCTGCCTTAGTTGCCCCATATTTTAATGGGATTCTGGTAGGAACTGCCCTTATGACGGCTGACAATGTGGCTGAGAAGGTCAAGGAGTTGCAAATTGACAAAGGTTAAAATTTGTGGTCTGTCAACACCAGAAGCAGTGGCGACTGCGGTTGAAGCAGAAGCTGACTACATCGGCTTTGTCTTTGCCAAGAGCAAGCGTCAAGTGAGTATTGAACAAGCTCACGAGCTAGCTAAAGGAGTGACTGGCCAGACAAAAATCGTCGGTGTCTTTGTTTCACCAAGTCTTGAGGAACTGGAAGAAGCGATTGGTCAGGTTCCCTTAGATATCGTTCAGATTCATGGAACTTTTGATGAAACTCTGATTTCTCAGATTTCAGTACCAGTGATTCAAGCTATTCAGATTTCAGATAGTGAGTCTCAAGTCAAGAGCCAGGCAGATTATCTTCTCTTTGATGCTCCCATTGCTGGCAGTGGTCAGACCTTTGACTGGCAACTCTTGGCGGACAAACAGATTGAACAGGACTATTTCATCGCTGGTGGTTTGACTGTGGACAATGTGGCAGAGGCCAAGGAAACTTTTCATCCCTATGCCTTAGATGTGTCCTCGGGTGTCGAGACAGATGGTCACAAAGATTTAGACAAGATTAAAGCATTTATAGAAAGAGTGAAAGCATGACATATCAACAACCTGATGCAAAAGGATTTTACGGAAAATTCGGTGGTCAGTTCGTTCCCGAAACGCTGATGACAGCTGTTATTGAATTGGACAAGGCTTACCGTGAAGCCAAGGAAGATCCAAGTTTCCAAGCGGAATTGGATGATCTCCTCAAAAACTATGTGGGCCGTGAGACGCCTCTTTACCACGCCAAACGTTTGACTGACCATATTGGTGGGGCGCAAATTTACCTTAAACGTGAGGATCTTAACCACACAGGTGCCCACAAGATTAACAATGCCCTTGGTCAAGTTTTGCTTGCCAAACGTATGGGCAAGAAGAAAATCATCGCCGAAACAGGTGCAGGTCAACACGGTGTTGCAACAGCGACAGCCGCAGCCCTTTTCGACATGGACTGTACTATTTATATGGGTGAAGAAGATGTTAAACGTCAGGCGCTTAATGTTTTCCGTATGGAGTTGCTTGGTGCCAAAGTTTTCAGTGTTACCGATGGTTCGCGCGTGCTTAAGGACGCTGTAAATGCAGCCCTCCGTGCTTGGGTAGCTGGTATTGATGATACCCACTACATTATGGGCTCTGCCCTTGGTCCTGCACCATTCCCAGAAATTGTTCGTGACTTCCAATCTGTTATCGGTCGTGAAGCCAAACGTCAATATGCAGAGATTTCTGGCGGTAAATTACCTGATGCCGTCATGGCTTGTATCGGTGGTGGTTCAAATGCTATCGGTATGTTCTACCCATTTGTCAATGACGAGTCAGTAGCTATGTATGGTGCTGAGGCTTCTGGTTTGGGGCTTGATACCGATAAACATGCCGCAACCTTTGCCAAAGGTCGTCCAGGTATTCTTCATGGAGCGCTTATGGATGTTCTCCAAGATGCTCATGGACAAATCATGGAAGCCTTCTCTATCTCAGCTGGTCTGGACTACCCAGGGGTTGGTCCTGAGCACTGTTATTTCAACGAAATCGGCCGTGCGACTTACGACTCTATCACAGATGAAGAAGCTCTCGAAGGCTTCAAACTTCTATCACGTTTGGAAGGTATTATCCCAGCCCTTGAGTCTAGCCATGCCATTGCGCTTGCGCAAAAAGTGGCAGCTAAGATGTCGCCAGACCAAAGTCTCATCGTCTGCCTCTCAGGTCGTGGAGACAAGGACGTTATGCAGGTTAAAGAACGTTTCGAAGCTGAAGCAGAAGGGAAATAAACCATGACAAAAACACTAACAAAACACCTACAAGCTATCAAAGACAGTAAACGCGGTATTTTCGTGCCTTATATCATGGCGGGTGACCACGCTAAAGGCCTAGACGGACTCTTTGAGACTATCGCTCTCTTGGAAAATAGTGGCGTTTCAGCTATTGAGGTCGGTATTCCATGGTCTGACCCAGTGGCTGACGGTCCCGTTATTGAACTGGCAGGACAACGTAGTTTAGCTAAAGGTGTGACCTTAACGGCTATCATCAAGAAGCTTCAAGAACAAAAACACAGGTGCCTTTGGTTATCATGACCTACATCAACCCAGTTTATCAATATGGTATTGAAGCCTTTGTTAAAGATTTAGCAGAAACTTCTGTCAAGGGGCTCATCATTCCTGATTTGCCAAATGAACATGCTGACTTTATCACACCATATTTGAAAGATAGTGATATTGCTCTTGTTCCTTTGGTAAGCTTGACGACAGGAATTGAGCGTCAGAAACAGTTGATTGATGGGGCAGAAGGCTTTATCTACGCCGTTGCCATCAATGGTGTTACAGGTAAGACTGGTAATTACCGTGATGACCTTGATAAACACTTAGCTAACTTGACTGCCCATGCAGACATTCCAGTTCTCACAGGTTTCGGTGTGTCAACAGAAGAAGACATCAAACGCTTTAACGCTGTATCAGACGGTGTTATCGTAGGATCAAAAATCGTCCGTGACCTTCACGACGGTAAGGAAGAAGACGTCACTGAATTTGTTAAGTTCGGTTCACATTTCGAAAAATAGAAGATGATACTCTCCAGAAATGGGGAGTTTTTTTCATCAAAAAAAACTACAAATGTAAATAAAACTCTTGACACTTTTTCATGATAACGTTAAAATAAATCTACAAACGTAAACGAACAACAAATTCAGAAAGGAACTATCATGCTGACAATTTCACCTGCGGAATGGGAAGTCATGCGAGTGCTCTGGGCTAAGGGACAGGCGACTTCTTCAGAAATTATAGCGATTCTAGCTAAGAAGCTAGACTGGTCGGCTTCGACAGTAAAGACCTTGATTGGACGTTTGGCGGACAAGGGGTACCTAACCAGTCAGCGTCAAGGACGAGGCTTTATCTATCAAGCTAGCTTGGGGGAAGATGAGGCGAATTTTCAGGCTTTAGAAGCTGTTTTTGACAAGATTTGTTTGACCAAACACAGCGATTTGTTAGGTCAACTCATGGCAAAGACGCCGATGACTCAAGCTGATGTGGATAAGTTACAGGCCTTACTTGTAGCAAAAGAACCTGTGGATCAGGTGGTTTGTGACTGTGTGCCTGGCCAATGTGCTTGTGGGCATCATATAGAGGTGATATAGGAAATGGCAAAAGAAACCTTTGTGGTTAATGGGATGACCTGTGCATCCTGTGTAGCCAATGTTGAAAATGCTGTTAATAAGTTGGATGGCGTGGACAAGGCTGTGGTTAACCTAACCACTGAAAAAATGTCTGTGGATTACGCTGGGGATAAGGTTAGTCCAGAAGCGATTGAAAAAGCTGTGGCTGACGCTGGTTATGAAGCTGAAGTCTACAATCCAGACACAGCCAAAAGCCAGGAAGAGCGTGAAGAAGACAAGATTCACAAGGTGCGTGAGCGACTTATTTGGTCGTCGGTCTTCACCATTCCTCTCTTTTATCTAGCTATGGGGCCAATGGTCGGTCTACCTGTGCCAAACTTCTTGTCTCCTCACCATGCAGCCTTGACTTATGCCTTGGTGCTGCTAGTTTTGACAGTTCCAGTCATGTGGTTGGGTCGTTCCTTCTATAGTAATGGTTTTCGTACTTTGGCCAAGGGTCATCCTAACATGGATGCCTTGGTAGCCCTGGCAACATCGGCAGCCTTTCTTTATAGTCTCTATGGTACTTACCATATTTCATTGGGGCATGCCCATCACGCCCACCAACTTTATTTTGAGTCAGTGGCTGTTATTTTGACCTTGATTACTCTAGGAAAATACTTTGAAACCCTGTCTAAAGGTCGAACTTCAGAAGCTATCAAGAAACTCATGCACTTATCAGCCAAGGAGGCAACCGTCCTTCGGGATGGTAAGGAAGTCAAGCTTCCTGTGGATAAGGTTGTTCTTGGTGACCATATTGTGGTCAAACCTGGGGAAAAGATAGCCGTAGATGGTCAGGTGATTTCTGGTAGCTCTGCGATTGATGAGAGCATGCTAACAGGTGAGTCCCTTCCTATTGAAAAAACTGCGGGTAAGCCAGTTTTTGCAGGTTCTATTAATGGTCAAGGTAGCTTGATTTATGAGGCTGAAAAGATTGGTAAGGACACCCTGCTTTCCCAAATCATTAAATTGGTTGAAGATGCTCAACAAACCAAGGCCCCTATTGCCAAGATTGCCGATCAGGTATCAGCGGTCTTTGTTCCTGTTGTCATGGCTATCGCCCTTGTTTCAGGCCTCTTCTGGTACTTTGTCATGGGACAAACCTTTACTTTTGCCATGACAGTAGCAGTCAGTGTCTTAGTTATTGCTTGTCCATGTGCCTTGGGCCTTGCGACACCGACAGCCATCATGGTTGGTACAGGGCTTGGTGCAGGACACGGTATTCTCTACAAGCGTGGGGATGTGCTCGAGCTAGCGCACAAGGCTGATGTCCTCGTCTTTGACAAGACAGGAACTATTACTCAGGGGAAACCTCAGTTGGTTTCTAGCTATACCTATGGCAATAGTGGAGCAGCCTTACAGCATTTAGCATCCTTGGAAGCCAAGTCCGAACACCCATTAGGTCAAGCAATTCTTGTGGCAGCAGAAAATGCTAACTTGGACTTGTTAGAGATGGATAACTTTTCAAGTTTGACAGGACGAGGACTTACTGCCAGCTATGCAGGCAAAACTTATTTAGCTGGGAATCAAACCCTTATGACGGAGGAAAAAGTCGACTTGACTTCAGCACAAGCTGATTTTCAAGACTTGACAGCTGATGGTCAAACACCGATTTTTCTAGCTGAAGATGGTAAGTTAATCGGACTCTTTGGTGTAGCTGATCAGGTTAAAGAAGACAGTGCAGATATGGTGGTAGCTCTTCATCAAATGGGTAAGGAAGTCATCATGTTGACTGGGGATAATGACCAAACAGCTCAAGCTATCGCTCAAAAGGTTGGCATCAAGCGTGTCATCAGTCAAGTCCTTCCGCAAGAGAAATCTAGGGTGATTAGTGACCTGCAAGCAGAAGGAAAATCAGTCATCATGGTTGGTGATGGTATCAATGATGCCCCAGCCCTTGCGACTGCTGATATCGGTATTGCCATGGGATCAGGGACAGATATTGCCATGGAAAGTGCCGATATGGTCCTTATGAAACCCAACCTCATGGATGTCGTTAAGGCCCTGAAAATTAGTCAGGCGACGATCACGACAATTAAAGAGAACCTCTTTTGGGCCTTTATCTACAATATCTTGTCTATCCCAGTAGCTATGGGTGTCCTCCACCTCTTTGGAGGCCCGCTCCTTGACCCAATGATAGCAGGACTTGCCATGAGCTTCAGTTCTGTCTCAGTCGTCCTCAATGCTCTCCGGCTCAAACGTCGTAAAGTCTAAGCATTGATTGCTTGTGACCTCTGCGACTTAAGCTGTGTATCAAAATAATTAAAGAAAAGGAAGAAAGAAAAATGACAAAAACATATAAGATTGCAGGAATGAAATGCCAAGGATGTGTCAACACCGTTACTGAAAAACTCTCCGCTGTTAAAGGCGTTGATAAGGTTCAAGTTGACCTCAAAAACAAACAAGTCACTATTGAAGGGAAACCATGGAAGTGGTCTCTCAAACATGCCCTCAAAGGTACTAAGTTCGAACTTGGTGACGAAATTTAAGAGGATTTTTGTTAATTATAATGAGGTTAATATCTAGAGAGAATTGAAAAGTTCTCTCTTTTTTAGTTTTAGAACCGAATCTAAAATATTGGATATCTGTGACAAGTCATTCTTGGTTTACAATTTAGTGTTAGAGTAATGTTGTATTAAATCATTCGATATATAGATATTAATATTTGTTTATATAGCTCTAAATAAAATAATTAATATTGTCATAAAATAATAATTATATTAAAAATAGTGTTATATAATCAAATATTGAAAAATGCATAATAACAAGTGTGAATAAGAGTTTTCATTAAATGATTTAGTTAGAAAATATAGAAAATATAAAAATAGGATTGACAATTTTTGATAGCAGGTATATTATAAAATTTATAAATTTGTCAAGTGGGTTAAATTAGTAAATAGTTATTGAATAATTAGAGGTGAAACAAATTGAATCTCTATTGGGATTTAATCCGTTTCGACCGATAAAAAGTCAAAGAGGATAGTTATTTATTTTCAGTACAGGAGACATGAAAATGAAAACATCAGATTTGAAACAAACTGCTTTCGTCGGGATTGTAGCAACTGCTGCACTAGGCGTAGGAACAACGTTCACCCAAACAACAGCATCAGCTGATAGTTTAGAAACACCTGTTGTAAATGCAGGTACTAATCAAAACTCAACAATTCATGCTGAACCAACAAACCTCGCAGAAGCAAATGCAAATTTAAAACAAGTCGAGCACTCTTATCAAGAGGCTACAGCTGAATTAACAAATGCTCAGACTAATATGAATGAGGCTACCTCTGCTCAAAATCAAGCTGTCGAAGCTTCAAACCGAAATATTAAAGCCACTAACAATGCTAATGCACAACTTGAAGCAAAAGTCGCCGAACTTAACAGTGCTAAGAATAATGTGGCTAATGCCCAAGTCGAAGCTAACAAAGATAGTCAAGCACTCGACCAAGAGGTTGCCAAAAATCCAACAGCTGAGGCTGATTTGTTTAAAGCGGAAACTGATGCACAAAAAGCAAACCAAGCTAAAATCGCAGCCGAAAATCATGAATCTGATGTACAAAAGGAACTTGAAAGTGCTGATAAGTCTGCAACTAATTTGAAAAATAATTTATCTACTGAGCAAAATACAGTAGATAAATTGACTAAAAACGTTAAAGATTTGACAAAGGCATCAACCGACGCACATTCAAATCAAACCAATGCGGAAAGTAAATTAGCTGAAAAACAAAATGAAGTTGATTCAAAAATCAATGAATTACAAAGTAATGTTGACAAACAGCCTGACATTATCACATATGAACGTACTGATGCAAAAACGCTTAACGGATTTGACACGGACCGTGGTGGCGAAAATGAAGGTGCCGGTAAGACTAAAGAAGCTGTTATCACTGACGGTAAAGAAACAGTCAATATCGATTTGACACCTGAACAACAATTGGATTACCAATCAAATGGTGCATTCACTTACACACCAAATATGGCTGAAGTGAACAAATATTTGGTTGCTTACATTAATCGTCTTCGCGAAATCAATGGTATCACTGACAAAGTGACAACTGACGATGTTGCTCAAGCCTTTGCTCAAGCTCGTGCGGACGAAATGACAAAAAATGATGTGTTGTCTCACCGAAGCGCTCTTGGTCATCCACATTCATGGGAAGCTATTTCTGGGGTTATTTACAACACTAACAGTGATTACTTCTATAATCCTCACATTGTATTGTCTGACCAACAATTAGCGTACGAAGAATTGGCTCACTGGTTTACCGAATACCGTAATGCAATGACTGGTAGCGGAAGCGTACAATATGGACACCGCCTTACTTTGCTCTTCTCAGTAGGTAATGTTGGATTCGGAGCAACAAGTAAACCTGACAGCGAAGCCAACGAAATTGACGGCTATTCATCATTGGATGTGTTTGCTTATCCAGGACAAGGCTCTAAATCCGAAGCACTCAAAGATGTCACATACGTTAATGAGGATGGCCGTTTGGTGATGTACTTCCGTGGTCAACGTGTGAAATTCTTGCCCGAAACTACATTTAACTATGTGTCAAACAAGAAAATTGTAACTCCATCAAAAGCCAAATTAGATGCTCAAGCTAAACTTGACCTATACAAGTCACAGGCTACACAAGAATTGAAAGATGCTCAATCCAAAGTTGATGAAACTAAAACTAAATCTGTTGATATTGATGGCCAGTTAGCTAAATCTAATGCTGAATTGACATCTCATCAAACAATACTTGATGCTCTTACAGCTGAGCTCTCAAACTCATACGCAATTTTAAATAATTTGAAATCAAAACTTGTTGAGGCTACTGCAGATGTAAATGCTGCGAACATTGACAAAGAAAATGCTGATGCAAAACTTGCTGAAGTTCAAGCTAAAAATAAAGTTTTAACTGATGCTCGTGATAAATACACTGAGGCCATCAATAAAGTTAAATCCCTTCAAGAAAAAGTTAAAACACTTGAATCTGATGTGAAAGTTTTGACTGAAATTCGTGATGGACTAGTAGCTAAGCAAGAAGGACTCGATAAAGCTGTTGCAACCGCTAAAGCTAAGGTTGCTGAAGCTAAGTCTGCTTACAATGTTGCTAAATCTAAAGTTGATGAATTGACATCAGCTTATGTGAAAGCCCAAGCCGATGTTCTTAAGTTTACGCCAAAACCAGTAGCAAAATCTAAATCTGGTTCCCAGTTTGTTAACATAAAATATTATGGGGATTCCAATTTGTTGTATAGCTCAAGCAACTCAGTTCAATCTTCTGAACTTAAAGCTTACAAAGATCAAACTTCAACTAGTCCAAAATGTGAATCTGGAAGTATAAATTCTATGAGTGTTAACAGACAGACCCAATTACCATCAACTGGAGATGAGTCTTCAATTCTCACTACTATGGGTATCACAATAATGTCTCTATTTGGTTTACTGTATACTGGTAAACACCGTAAAAATACCAATGAATAAGTGTAACTTGTAAATGATAAACCATATAGTTTAAGACAGAAATAAAACAGCTCTTGGGCTGTTTTTTTCTATCCACAATACTTTTGAAAAACCCATTTTTTTGTGATATGATTAGTGTAATTATGTTCTCTAAAAGGGTATGAGTTCCCTTTTGATGGAGATCACAAAATTAAGAAAAGAAAATGGTATACCTATGTCTAAACAAACCCTTATCCTTCTATACGGTGGACGTTCTGCAGAACGTGAAGTGTCTGTTCTTTCAGCTGAGAGTGTCATGCGTGCGGTGGATTATAGCGCATTTGAGGTTAAAACCTACTTTATCACTCAGTCTGGCGATTTTATCAAAACACAAGAGTTTACGGAAACACCAGGTGATGACGAGAAGCTCATGACTAATGATACAGTTGTGGCGAGTCAGGCTATCAAACCAAGTGACATCTACGAAGAAGGTGCTGTGGTCTTCCCAGTCCTTCATGGACCTATGGGTGAGGATGGATCTATCCAAGGTTTCCTTGAAACTCTCAAGTTGCCATACGTGGGTACCAATGTCCTTTCATCAAGCCTTGCCATGGACAAGATTACGACTAAGCACATTCTCGAGGTTGTGGGTGTACCCCAGGTTGCCTACACTGTCTTCATCGAGGGTGAAGATTTGGAAGCAGCAGTGGCTAGAACTGTGCAAAAATTGACCTTCCCAGTTTTTGTAAAACCAGCTAATATGGGGTCATCTGTTGGGATTTCTAAGGCTGAAAATGAAGCAGAGCTTCGTGAAGCGATTGATTTGGCCCTCAAATATGATAGCCGTATCTTGATTGAGCAAGGTGTGGTTGCCCGTGAAATCGAGGTTGGTATCCTTGGTAACACGACTGTCAAAACAACAGAACCAGGTGAAGTTGTTAAAGACGTTGCCTTCTATGATTATCAGGCCAAGTATATCGACAATAAGATTACCATGGACATCCCAGCTCACGTGCCTGCAGAAGTCATGACGCAAATGCGTGCCTATGCGGCCAAGGCCTTCCGTGCTCTTGGTGGTTGTGGTCTTGCTCGCTGTGATTTCTTCTTGGCTGAGGATGGAACCATTTATCTTAATGAGCTCAATACAATGCCAGGTTTCACCCAATGGTCAATGTATCCATTGCTTTGGGAAAATATGGGACTCTCTTATACAGACCTTATCAAGGAGTTGGTAGCGTTAGGACAAGAAATGTTCGAGAAACGTGAAAGCCATTTGATTTAAGAAATATGATTTAGAAAGCAGACATCTTAGTCTTGGAGAAATCTCTGAGACTGGGGTGTTTTTTTCTTTACAAAATGTGTCAGTTTATCTATATCTTTTCTTTATCACGCTGATAAAAAATACATATTATCCAAATAATCTAACAGGTGGTAGAATAAAGCTAACGTTTCAAAATGACATAAAGCTATTCATTCGTATTTTGTGAAGCCGTACTTTTCAAATGCGAGAGAAGGGTCAGAGGGCTAGAAGTTGATGGCAGTGAATGCTTATGGAATTTTCTACGCCCTTTGTATCTTATGGAATTGAACACAGGCTAAATTCCTAGAGCAAAAGATAAACTTCCTAGTGTGCTAGCACCCGTCGTCAGTTTCCTATTTGCTTACGGAATTCTATACGCCTTTTGTATCTTGTTTTGAGGAGGTAAGTTTTGGACTGGTCCATTGTTCAACAGTATTTGCCCTTTTACCAGAAGGCATTCTTTTTAACTTTACATATTGCCGTTCTGGGGATTATTGGTTCCTTCCTTTTGGGCTTGGTGGTGAGTGTTATTCGTCATTACCGAGTGCCAATTTTGAGTCAGCTTTCGACGGCTTATATTGAGCTATCTCGTAATACGCCGCTCTTGATTCAGCTCTTCTTTCTCTACTTTGGCTTGCCTCGTATAGGTTTGGTTCTATCCTCAGAGGCTTGTGCTGTGGTAGGTTTGATTTTCTTGGGTGGTTCCTATATGGCGGAGTCCTTCCGAAGTGGTCTAGAGGCCGTTAGTCAGACCCAGCATGAAGTGGGCTTGTCTATTGGTTTGACGCCCTTCCAAGTCTTTCGCTATGTGGTCCTTCCTCAGGCAGTAGCTGTGGCGTTGCCGTCATTTAGTGCTAACGTCATTTTCCTTATCAAGGAAACGTCAGTATTCTCAGCGGTAGCCTTGGCGGATTTGATGTATGTGGCCAAAGATTTGATTGGTCTTTACTACGAGACCGATGTGGCTTTAGGTATGTTGGTGGTGGCTTATCTCTTAATGCTGCTACCGATTTCCCTAGTCTTTAGTTGGATTGAAAGGAGGTTACGCTATGCAGGATTCGGGCTTTCAAGTTCTTCTTCAGGGGAATAATTTCCTACGTATCATACAAGGTCTAGGCGTAACTATTTGGATTTCCATCGTTTCGGTGCTTCTTTCCCTTTTATTGGGGACCCTTTTGGGAATTGTCATGACGTCGAAATCTAAGATTATTCGTTTTTTGTCACGTATTTATCTGGAATTTATTCGTATCATGCCCCAATTGGTTTTGCTCTTTATTGTCTATTTTGGTCTGGCTAGGAACTTTAACATCAATATCTCAGGTGAGTTATCGGCTATTATCGTCTTTACTCTTTGGGGAACGGCTGAGATGGGTGATTTGGTGCGTGGGTCAATCACGTCGCTCCCTAGACACCAGTTTGAGAGCGGAAGGGCCCTTGGCTTGACCAACAGTCAGCTTTACACCTATGTGATTATTCCACAAGTCTTGCGTCGCTTGTTGCCTCAGGCCATTAACCTGGTGACCCGGATGATTAAAACTACCTCTTTGGTGGTGTTGATTGGTGTGGTTGAGGTGACCAAGGTTGGTCAGCAGATTATCGATAGTAACCGCTTGACTATCCCAACAGCTTCTTTCTGGATCTATGGTACGATTTTGATTCTTTATTTTGCCATTTGTTATCCAGTTTCTAAGCTGTCTACTTATCTTGAAAATCGTTGGAGGAATTAAGATGACCGAAAGCATTTTACAAATCAAGGATTTGAAAAAGTCCTTTGGGGACAATGAAATTCTCAAAGGTATCTCCTTGGACCTTAAACAAGGTGAAGTCGTTGTTATCCTGGGTTCCTCAGGTTGTGGGAAATCGACACTCCTACGTTGTATCAATGGCTTAGAGACCATCCAAGGAGGCGATATTCTCCTAGACGGTAAGTCTATCACTGGTAGTAAGAAGGATTTCCATCTGATTCGTCAGAAAATCGGCATGGTCTTTCAAAGTTATGACCTCTTTCCACATTTGGATATCCTACAAAATCTGATTTTGGGGCCGGTCAAAGCCCAAGGGCGTAACAAGGAAGAAGTCATCGCCGAGGCTGAGAAACTTTTGGAGCGTGTGGGACTTCTGGACAAGAAGCATAGCTTCGCGCGACAACTATCGGGTGGTCAAAAGCAACGTGTGGCCATTGTCCGTTCCCTGCTCATGCATCCTGAAGTTATCCTCTTTGACGAGGTGACGGCCTCGCTTGACCCTGAGATGGTTCGTGAGGTTCTGGAATTGATCAATGACCTCGCTCAGGAAGGGCGCACCATGTTGATTGTAACCCATGAGCTTCAGTTTGCGCGTGCCATCGCTGACCGTATTATCTTTATGGATCAGGGAGTCATAGCTGAGGAAGGTACTGCTGAAGAATTCTTCAATCATCCAAAGACTAAACGAGCTCAGGAGTTCCTCAATGTCTTTGACTTCAGTCAGTTTGGTGCCTATTTGTAACCCATTGTTTTTAGTGAAAATAAATTATTTTAGGAGAGAATTATGAAACTAACAAAGAAAATTTTTGCCCTATTAGCCCTCGTCTTTGCCTTGGTTGCAGTGACGGCTTGCTCAAGCAACAGTAGCTCTGGTAAATCAACAGCCAAAGCACGTACCATTGCAGAAATTAAGAAGAGTGGTGAGCTTCGTATCGCCGTCTTTGCGGACAAGAAGCCTTTCGGTTATGTAGATAGCAAGGGTGCTTACCAAGGTTACGATATTGAACTTGGTAACCGTTTGGCTAAAGACTTGGGTGTAAAACCTAAATACGTCTCAGTAGATGCGGCCAACCGTGCCGAATTCTTGATTTCAAACAAGGTAGATATTACACTTGCCAACTTTACAGTGACTGATGAACGTAAGAAACAAGTGGACTTCGCCCTTCCTTACATGAAAGTCTCAATCGGTGTGGTATCACCTAAAGACAAGGTCATCAAGGACGTTAAAGAACTTGAAGGTAAGAC
>NZ_CM002130.1:1894407-1929669 GCF_000448605.1 Streptococcus sp. HSISS3 | reverse complement strand
AGAAATTAAGAAGAGTGGTGAGCTTCGTATCGCCGTCTTTGCGGACAAGAAGCCTTTCGGTTATGTAGATAGCAAGGGTGCTTACCAAGGTTACGATATTGAACTTGGTAACCGTTTGGCTAAAGACTTGGGTGTAAAACCTAAATACGTCTCAGTAGATGCGGCCAACCGTGCCGAATTCTTGATTTCAAACAAGGTAGATATTACACTTGCCAACTTTACAGTGACTGATGAACGTAAGAAACAAGTGGACTTCGCCCTTCCTTACATGAAAGTCTCAATCGGTGTGGTATCACCTAAAGACAAGGTCATCAAGGACGTTAAAGAACTTGAAGGTAAGACTTTGATTGTTACTAAAGGGACAACTGCTGAAACTTACTTTGAAAAGAACTATCCAAATATCAAATTGCAAAAGTATGACCAATACAGCGATGCTTATCAAGCCCTCCTTGACGGTCGTGGTGATGCCTTCTCAACTGATAATACCGAAGTTCTTGCTTGGGCTCTAGAAAATAAAGGTTATGAAGTCGGAATCACATCTCTTGGTGACCCGGATACGATTGCTCCAGCTGTTCAAAAAGGTAACAAAGAACTCCTCGACTTTATCAATAAAGACATTAAGAAACTTGGCGAAGAGAATTTCTTCCACAAAGATTATGAAAAAACACTTCACCCAACTTACGGTGATTCAGCTAAAGCTGATGACCTTGTGGTTGAAGGTGGCGAAGTGAAATAAGACTGGCAGTCTTCGTTAGAGGCAAGTCTTGCTTAATAAGAATAAAACAACCACTCCTGCTTCTAGCTAGACTAGATTTAAGCAGGAGTGGTTTTATTTGTTTTTATTTTTCTTTTGATCTTCCATTCAACGAAAAGGACATAGCTAAACAAGCCTCCAAACATACCAAATAGGAGATAGGGTTCCAGACGATCAAACAAGGTTATTCGTTGACCGTAAGGGGATTTAGAGCCATCTTTCCAGGTAATGCTCTTGTTTTCATCATCAATCCGTTTGTAGGATTCGCCATTATAGGTCAGATAATTGTCTTTACGGACATACATATTTAAATAGTTGTAGCCGTTCTTAGCGGGAAGGACTGAAAGCAGGCGCTCCTTGGCATAAACTTCGATGTAGAGGGTACCGTCATTAAAGCGTTTAATGTCATCGATGCGTGCATTTTTAATGAGGACATTTCCATCTTGAACAATCTCCCAATCAATCTTACTTCCCTTGCTACCTCTTTCGTAGGATATGGCAATCTGATGACTTTCAGATTGCCAAAGACCATAGATACTGTCTTTATACACGTTATGATCAAAGAAAATACCATAGATAATGAGTATAGGTAAGAGGATTAGGAAACCTATCCCAAAAATGTTGGCTAAACGGTCTGTAAAGTTATCCCAGCGTGCTCGCCACCCCGTTTTACGTTTTTGTTCTTTCCGATATGCTTTTTGTGACTGATACTTTCGGTTGAGATTCTTTCGGTCAGCGTATTTTCTTTTTGTTTGGTGTCTCATTGAGCTTCTCTATCCTCTTTTGCCGAGCCTCTATCACGATAAGAAATGAGCAAATACCCATAAGTATCAAATAGAAGGCTTCAAAAACCTCGTCTATAGTAGTTTTCCGTTCGTCATAAGGGCTGGTAGAACCATCTTTCCAAGTGACAGTCTTGTTCCCAGAGTCTATGCGCTTATAGGAGTCACCGTCGTAAGTGAGATAATTGTCTTTGCGAAGATAAAAATCCATGTAGCTGAAACCATCCTTGGTCGGGAGGTCAGTCAGGTAGCCTTCCACTGTATAAAGCTCCAAGTATAGGGTGCCGTCATTGAAGCGCTTGATAGGGCGAGTTCTAGCAGCATAGATAATATACTTACCATCCTGTACGACTTGCCAGTCGATATTTCCTCTTTTCCGGAGATGCTTATAGGAAATCGCTAACTTATGATGATCAGACTGCCAGAGACCATAAATGTTATCTTTGTTGACTGTATAATGATCGTAATAATAAAAACCACCATACAGCAGTGCTAGTATTATTAAGATGATCAATTCAGATGTTGGCTCTAGTAGAACTAGCTTTCTCCAATTAAAGTGCCACCTTTTGGGTTCTTCAATACTTTGTCAGTCACTTTTTCTGTTTTTCTCTTTGTTAGAGGGACGAATTGATTTTTTCTTTGTCATGCCTAATCCTTTCATCAACCATTGTAACAAATTCATCTCCCAAGCAAAAGCTAGGCCGATTTGTGATATAATTGGAGGGTATATTGAGAGACAAGAAAGCCTATTTTTTGTCAGATTTGTAAAAAATAAAACAGAGGATTTTAAGATGAAACTGACACTCCATGAAATTGCCAAGGTTGTTGGCGCTAAAAATGATGTCACTGCCTATGAAGATGTCGCTATTAACCAGATTGAGTTTGATAGCCGTAAGATTACAGCGGGCGATCTCTTTTTGCCACTTAAGGGTGTGCGTGATGGGCACGAGTTTATCCAAACAGCCTTTGAAAATGGTGCTCTAGCGACATTCACAGAAAAAGACTTACCAGCTGATCAAGCCCACATCCTAGTTGAGGATGCTCTTGAGGCCTTCCAAAAACTAGCTGCCTACTATCTTGAAAAGACTGGTGTTGATGTCATTGCGGTGACTGGTTCTAACGGTAAGACAACTACCAAGGACATGATTCATGATATTTTGGCAACGACCTACCGCACCTACAAGACCCAAGGTAACTACAATAACGAGATTGGTCTTCCCTATACCGCCCTTCACATGCCTGATGATACTGAAAAAATCGTCCTTGAGATGGGACAAGACCACATGGGTGATATTCACCTCTTGTCAACCTTGGCGAAGCCAAAAACAGCTGTTGTTACCTTAATCGGAGAGGCTCACTTGGAGTTCTTCGGTAGCCGTGACAAGATTGCCCAAGGTAAGATGCAAATGCAAGACGGTATGCCTGATGGCAGCCTCTTACTTGTGCCAAGTGATCCTATCGTAGATCCATTCTTGCCAAGCAATCTTGAAGTGGTACGATTTGGTGAGGGCTCTGATCTAACAATCTCTGACTTGACGGAATACAAGGATCACCTCACCTTCTCAACCAACTTCCTAGATGGACAAGTTACCTTGCCAGTCACTGGAAAATACAATGCCACAAATGCTATGGTTGCGGCTTATGTCGCTAAACACTGGGGTGTGACTGAGGAAAATATCTTCTCAGCTTTGGCTAACTTGCAACTGACAAAGAATCGTACCGAATGGAAAAAAGCAGCCAATGGCGCAGATATTCTTTCAGATGTTTACAATGCCAATCCAACAGCCATGAAGCTCATTTTGGAGACCTTCTCAGCCATTCCTAAGAATGAAGGAGGCAAGAAAATTGCTGTCTTAGCCGATATGAAAGAACTCGGTGAACAGTCTGTCCAACTTCACACGCAGATGATTCTTAGTCTAGCACCAGATGCTATTGATACGGTAATTTTCTACGGTGAAGACATTGCGGACTTGTCGCAACTTGCTAGCCAGATGTTCCCGATTGGTCATGTCTATTATTTCAAGAAGACAGCTGACGAGGATCAGTTTGACGCTATGGTTAAACGCATCAAAGAAAGCCTAGGCGAGCACGATCAAATCTTGCTCAAGGGCTCCAACTCTATGAACCTAGCTAGAGTTGTTGAAGAACTCCAAGCTAAGGATTAAGCTCTAAAACCTGCATTAAAGAGCTGTTTATGGAACTTTGAAGAAGTGGTGACCGAACTAACTTAAGGAAAGTCACAAAATAAGATTGCCTTAAATCAAAAGCCTGCTCGTTAAAGCAGGTTTTTGATTTACCTGAAATTTGATATAATAACGAGAATAGCAATTTTATCAGGAGAAGAGAATGAAGGATTTTTTTACAACGACCCAAACCCGGCCACCACAGATACCTTTGCCCTATTATCTGGTGATGCTAATGGTATTGGTGCTGCTGGCTTACCTGAGTTGGTCTTGGCATGCTAAAAAAGTTGGCGTCTGACTTTTCTAGGAGTTCAAGCCGTTCAACTGATTAGCCTTTACATTTGGTATATTTGGCAGGGATTTCCTTTAGATGATAGTCTCCCTCTTTACCATTGCCGCTTGGCCATGCTCGCCCTCTTGCTCCTAAAAGATAGTAAGGTCAAAACTTATTTTGCACTTATGGGCTTGGTTGGAGGCTCTTGTGCGATTATTCATCCCATATTTGATCCTTATGATTTTCCGCATATCTCCAGTATTTCCTTTATCATTGGGCATTATGCCTTATTGGTCAATAGTCTCAATTATCTTTTGAGGACCTATAAGACTCACCCTATTTCAAAGAATATGATTGTGACACTTACCTTGCTATTGAATCTCGGACTTGTAGTTGTTAATCATTTTGTTAACGGAAACTATGGCTTGTTAAGACATACCCCTTTTATCCCAGAGGCCTGGTTACCTATCAAATACCTTGCTGTTTCAGGAGCTTTGATTTTTCTTATGATAATTATGAAAAAAGGTCTGGAATATTTTGAAGAAAAGTATTGAATAAATGAAGGAACACGCCATCAGAAAGTTGATAGCGTGTTTTTTTATTTTATTTGTTTTATTCTAACACAAAACGCTTTCAAAATTGCTTTCACACTGTAATTTGGATATAATAAAAGAGCTGTGCCTGCGAGAATTATCGCAAGCCTTGACAACAAATGTAGCTTTCAAAAGACAGAAATTTTCTGAAAGAAGTGCTACAACGATCTTGCTTTTCGTTCTGGTAAAACCCTATTGCTATTAGTAGCTCTGGGACATGGGATTTTTGAGATTTACAAAGAAGCTGCTGACATCCATGCCACTAAGGAAAAGTATCAAAAAGATTATTTTTAAAGAAGAAAGAAAACTATGAGTATTCAAGACGAAATCAAAAAACGCCGTACTTTTGCCATCATCTCTCACCCCGATGCTGGTAAAACAACAATCACTGAACAATTGCTTTACTTTGGGGGTGAAATCCGTGAAGCTGGTACCGTAAAAGGTAAGAAAACCGGAAACTTTGCTAAATCAGACTGGATGGATATTGAGAAACAACGTGGTATCTCAGTAACCTCATCTGTGATGCAGTTTGACTATGCCGGCAAACGTGTCAATATCCTTGATACTCCAGGGCACGAGGACTTTTCAGAAGATACCTACCGTACCCTTATGGCGGTTGATGCTGCCGTAATGGTCGTTGACTCAGCCAAAGGTATTGAGGCCCAAACCAAAAAACTTTTCGAAGTTGTCAAACACCGTGGTATTCCTGTCTTCACCTTCATGAACAAATTGGACCGTGATGGACGTGAGCCACTTGACCTCTTGGAAGAGTTGGAAGAAGTGCTTGGTATTGCCAGCTATCCAATGAACTGGCCTATCGGTATGGGTAAAGCTTTTGAAGGACTTTACGACCTTTATAACGAACGCTTGGAGCTCTATAAAGGTGACGAGCGCTTTGCCAAGATTGAAGATGGTGATACTCTATTTGCCAACAACCCATTCTATGAGCAAGCTAAAGAAGATATTGAACTCTTGACAGAAGCAGGAAATGAATTCTCTGAAGAGGCTATTTTAGCAGGTGAATTGACACCGGTCTTCTTCGGTTCTGCCCTCACTAACTTCGGGGTTCAAACCTTCCTCGATACCTTCCTTAAATTCGCGCCAGAACCACATGGCCACAAGACCGTAGATGGTGATGAGATTGATCCTCTTAACAAGGATTTCTCTGGTTTTGTTTTCAAAATCCAAGCCAATATGGACCCACGTCACCGTGACCGTATTGCCTTTGTTCGTATCGTTTCTGGTGAATTTGAGCGTGGTATGAGTGTTAATCTAACACGTACTGGTAAAGGAGCTAAGCTCTCTAACGTCACTCAGTTCATGGCTGAATCTCGTGAAAATGTTGAAAATGCCGTGGCTGGAGATATCATCGGGGTTTACGATACAGGAACCTACCAGGTTGGTGATACTCTTACTGTTGGAAAAAACAAATTTGAATTTGAGCCACTACCAACCTTTACACCAGAATTGTTCATGAAAGTTTCTGCTAAAAACGTCATGAAACAGAAGTCTTTCCACAAGGGAATTGAACAATTGGTGCAAGAAGGAGCCATCCAGCTCTACACCAATTACCAAACAGGTGAATACATGCTTGGTGCCGTTGGTCAACTTCAGTTTGAAGTCTTCAAACACCGTATGGAAAATGAATACAATGCCGAAGTCGTTATGACACCAATGGGTAAAAAGACTGTGCGTTGGATTCAACCTGAGGACCTCGATGAACGCATGTCATCAAGCCGAAATATCTTGGCCAAAGACCGCTTTGACCAACCAGTCTTCCTCTTTGAAAATGACTTTGCCCTCCGTTGGTTTGCGGACAAATATCCAGATGTAACATTGGAAGAGAAGATGTAATACGGCACAAAAGATGACGATTTTAAATCGTTCATCTTTTGACGCTAGCCACTATCTTGTGGCTAGCTAGCCGTCTCACTAACTACGTCAGACGAATAATATCGATTCGTCTGACTTCGTGTCGTAACATCTTAATAATGATATCTACACTACATACTATGAGAGCGTGGCTAAGTCCCTTACTAACTCGAAAACGGAAAAATATCGTTTCCGTTTTCTCATGTCGTAATGCTATGTATAGTTTATGTAAATCGTTCATCTTTTGACGCTAGCCCCTATCTTGTGGCTAGCTAGTCGTCTCACTAACTACGTCAGACGAATAATATCGATTCGTCTGACTTCGTGTCGTAATATCTTAATAATGATATCTACGCCACATCTCTAAAATAACACAAAATATAGGACTATCTAATCAGATAGTCCTATATTTTTTATAACCCTAATAGTTATCAAGTATAGCTATGATTAATTACTTTAGATAATCACGATTATGATAAATCAAGCCAGCTTCCAAAAGTATGCAAATTGTTGATAGCCAGAAACTTGTTATAATTCCAAAACTTTCAGTAATAGAACTCATCAGAAAGACGAAAACTGAAAAAGCAAGGGTTGAAATGACTTCAAATACAGAATAAACATGTACTAACTGATTTTCATCCACAGTTTCTTGAAGAAAGACACTTTCAGGGACTTCTTTTAACTGAGAAAAGAAGCCGATTAAACTTGAGAAAATTAAAAATGTTTGTGTGTTTGAGAAAAAGAGGATACTGGCTGTGATGGTCGCCATTGCTAAGAGTGGAAAGAGAATACTTTTCCACTTATGAGCTAAAAACTTTTCGGATAGTTTGTAGACAATTATTCCACCTAAAATGATACCAAGGGAATAGGCTGTATTTGAGTAGCCCCAGTAACTTTCAGTTTGTTTTAACACCTCGGTTACAAAAACAAGGATTACAGATGACACCCAGATTGTATTGGAGAAGTCCTCTAATAAATTTGCTTGGACAAATAACTTTAATTTAGGATTTTTTGCAACTAACTTCCATCCTTTTACTAGAGTATCCAGATTAGTCTCCGCCTCTAACTGCTCTATTTTAGCCTGTGGGAGAAAGAGCATCACAGAAGTAGAAAGAAGATAAAGAAATAGGACTATCAACATTGTAGAAAATAGGCCAACCGAAGCGTAAAGGAGTCCTCCTAGTCCCCAACCAATCAATTGCACTCCCTCACCACTCATTGATAAGGCAGCATTTGCCTTTCCCAAATTTGTGGCATATCTAGGAATCATGGCAAAAGATACGGGCGACGCAAAGCCATCTAAGACAGAAATAGCGACAACAAAGATATACATTCCTAAGGCTGGAACAAATTGAGCCTTAAAGAGCATTACAAGGAGTATTGCTAATAGAAAAGTCTTTCCACATTGAGTGAATGAAAGAACTCTATTTAGGGCTAGTTTTTTAGTCACCAATGGCACTAGAAGGCTTGCCACGAAAGCTGATAATCCGATTAGAATGGGAACCATTGAGGTTGCAATAACGGGTTTTGTAATGACGTAGATATTTGCAATGAGAGATACCCTGAGAAAAATGTCAGCTAAGTTAGCAAATAATTGAGAGAGAAGTAATTTCAGAAAGGATTTAGACATATCGTTTCTCCATATCGGTTACCAAATCTGGAAATGAAATTGGATTCATATATTTATTAAACAAAATAATTTTACAAGAATAATAATCTTATTTAATAAATTCCTATATATGCTTTCTAACTATTTTCCTCTTTCAATTTTTTCAAATGTGCTTCATAAGTCTTTGCAATATGCTCGCTCCCTGCCAATTTCATGGCCCCAATATATTTTTTCATTTCGATAATGGACTGATTATTTCCTTCTTTTTTATATTGATAATAATTTTGTGCATATTGAAAAACCAATCGTTCATAAATTTCAGTCTCGATAAAAAAGCATTGGTTTAATTGTTTTTCGAAATACAGTGCATCAATGAGCTCTCCTCTTTCTATACATGTAATATAAACATTTAATAACATGGTTGATATCATGCGTCGATTATTAGGAATCTCTTTGTAAAAATCAGACCTTCTAGACATCTCCTTTGCCAAAACCATAAGAGTCTCATGGTTCAACACATCTAAGGTATTTGCAAAAATCAATAATTCATAATAACCCCAGTACTCAACACTAAATAGATAATCGGTTAAATCGGTTAGGTCTTGCTGTGTATAATAGCTTTCTCCCGATAAATCCTGCAAGCGAATTTTTAATAAAATAGTATTAATGTGATGAAACTTCTCTCGTTTAGGTTCTGATTCTAATTGAGAATTAAGTAACTTCTTTAATCCATCGATATCATGAGTTGATACAAAAAGTCGAATTTTTGACAATAGCTCATTCAGATCATCACGATGAAAATCATGGACAGCATACATGAATTCGTCAATAGGCATATTAATCTCGTCTAATATTAACATAAACTTTGTAATGGTTAAGTCTGTCTGTCCTTTTTCAAAACGAGACAGTTGAGATGTCGAGATACCAGCTTTTGCGACATCTTTTAATCGTATCCCTCTTGATTTACGAAATTTTTTAAAAATTGCTCCAAATTTTTTCATGGAAGCCTCCAGTTTGCATATATGGGAATATATATTTTTTGTATCTTAACATAAAATACAGGAAAACAAAAGTGAGGTTATTACTGTGAATAGGCAATGATTGCTGTTTTTTATAAACACACAAAAAACCATAGGACTGCCACTTAAGACTGTCCTATGGTTTCTTTTATTTTTCTGTATTGAGTAATCTGCCTAGGAATCGTTGCAGGGCGAAGAAAACAATAAGGCTTGCCAATGTTTCTCCTAGGAAAGATGAGCTATTGACAATGAGTGAATAGAGATAAGGGCTTTGTCCCTTAGGGGCATAGCTTCCCCAAAAGATGACACCGGCTATAAAGTGAATGAGGTAACGAGCAAAGCTACCAAGCAGAATCCCCCAAGTGATAAGCATCAGAGACTTAACTTTATGGCCTTGTTTAATGGCTTTATCAAGGGCTGGTTTGACTACACCACTGATACCAATCAGACTAAAGGCGACAAAATACTCCAGAAAACCTTGTGTCAAGGTCAGCCAACCACCGGCGGCTTGCCCTGTAACAACTTGAAGTAGCCCCCAGATAAGGCCTCCCATTGCACCGGCTTTAAGCCCCCAGCGAAAACTGAGGAGAAAGATGGGCACCATCTTAAAGGAAAGGGAAATCCAAGGGCCTAGTGACATGGGTTGAGTAACTAGGTCCAGGATATAAGCAATGGTTGCAAAGAGTGCAACCTCAATCATTGGTCGAATACTTGTTTTCGACATAAAAAAACCTCCTATACCAATCGTCTTGATTGGCTATTTTTGCCACATCAAAACGTTGTCATAGAAGTTCTTCTATTTCAATCTATTTTGAGACACATCCCTACGCAGGTCCTAACCTGATCAGGTGGTAAGAGTTTAGGCAAGTCTTGAAGAAAAAATTCAAGCTAGCCATTCTCAGCAATTGCTCCTCTTGTGACTCCTTAATTGTACTACTAGAAACCCATTTCTGCAAGTGTCTGAAATCCTAAAATTGTGGTATAGTTAAAGCAAGGATTATCTTTACAATAAAAAAGGAGAAATAACTATGGGACTTTTTTCAGGACTGCTTGGCAATGCGTCTAAGAAAGATAATGATAAGGTTGAGCGTCAATTGGAGGGTATCTTAATTCCAGGTGAACAAGTGGAGTTAGCCTATGTCCTTGTTCGTGACCTGATTGTTTTTACAGAGAAACGCTTGATTTTAGTCGATAAACAAGGTGTTACAGGGAAGAAGACTTCTTACAAGTCTATCCCTTATCACTCGATTTCTCGTTTTACTGTAGAAAGTTCGGGGCACTTTGACCTAGATGCTGAACTTAAGATTTGGATTTCATCAGCACTTGAGCCTGCAGAGGTCCTTCAATTTAAGAGTGATAATAATGTCTTTGAAATCCAACAAGCTTTGGCAGCAGCAGTGCTAGAGTAATGAGGAAGAAAAATGTTTATTGAAAAAGAACTGGGTTATAAGCGTCACTGGATTAATATCGACTCAGATATTATTTCTGAGCAATCCTATCTTTATACCAAGTATGATATTGATCAGGAAACCATAGAGTATGCTTTGGATAAAAATGAACGAGCTCACATGGACTACAATCGTGAGAATGGGACAATCACCTTTATCTATAACGTTCTGGCACTTGAAAAGGACAAGGAATACTATGAAACCATTCCTCTGACCTTTATTGTTCAAGATACGCGTTTGGTGACCATTAGTAACGAGGATAACGCTTATGTGATAAGCAAGATGCAAGATTATGTGGATAACCATGAGGATTTGTCTATCTACAAATTGCTCTTTGCAGGACTTGAGATGATTTCAAATGCCTACTATCCCGTCATTGAATGTTTGGATCAGCAAAAAGATGAGGTTAGTCGACGCCTAAGACAGACAACGACGAGTAAGAATCTTTACGATCTTTCAGATTTGGAAATAGGCATGGTCTATTTGGTGGCTGCAGCCACACAAAACCGTCTTCTATTGGAACACATCAAGGGGCACGCCATTTATCGTCGTCTCAATGAGGTCGAAAAAGAACAGTTTGACGATGCCATGATTGAAGCTAGACAGTTAGTAGCCATGACGGACCTCATTTCTAAGGTCTTACAGCAACTATCAGGTTCTTATAACAATATCCTAAACAACAATCTGAACAACAACTTGAGCAATCTGACCATTATTGAGGTACTCTTGGGAGTTCTTGCCGTTATTACCGGTTTCTTTGGGATGAATGTTCCTCTACCGTTTATGACTGTCAGTCCAGCCTGGATTTTCATCATTATCGGTAGTGCGATTCTTTGTTTGGTCTTGGCCCGCTACTTGCGTTGGTTGGTCCATAAATAATAATTAGTGAGTGAAACCGTCTTCTAAAATTGGAGGCGGTTTTAAAACGTTATTCACTGTCTTTTTATTCTTAAATATGATAGACTAGATGAGTTGTTAAAATAAACGACTATTAAATACAGGTAGTTAACATACTACACAACCAAGTCTCATAAGGTGGCTTCGCACCGCCTTCAAATAGAAAGAAGAATACTTTGAAATTTACAGATTTAAACCTATCAGAAGACATCCAATCAGCTGTTGTAGCTGCCGGTTTTGAAAAGCCATCACCTATCCAAGAGTTGACGATTCCACTCGCTCTTGAAGGTAAGGATGTTATCGGTCAGGCCCAAACTGGTACTGGTAAAACAGCTGCCTTTGGTTTGCCTACCCTAGATAAAATTCGTACAGAAGAAAATACAATCCAAGCCCTTGTGATTGCCCCAACACGTGAGTTGGCAGTGCAATCTCAAGAAGAGCTTTTCCGTTTTGGCCGTGATAAGGGCGTTAAGGTTCGCTCAGTCTACGGTGGCTCTAGCATTGAGAAACAAATCAAGGCCCTCCGTTCAGGTGCCCACATTGTAGTAGGGACACCAGGTCGTCTCCTTGACCTTATCAAACGTAAGGCTCTTAAACTCAATAATATCGAGACTTTGATTTTGGATGAAGCTGATGAAATGCTTAACATGGGCTTCCTTGAAGACATTGAAGCTATCATTAGCCGAGTACCAGAAGAACGTCAAACCCTTCTCTTCTCAGCAACTATGCCTGATGCCATCAAACGTATTGGCGTTCAGTTCATGAAAGATCCTGAGCATGTGAAAATCAAGGCTAAAGAATTGACCAATGTTAACGTTGACCAATACTTTATCCGAGTGAAGGAACAAGAGAAGTTCGATACCATGACTCGTCTTATGGATGTTGACCAACCTGAATTGTCAATCGTCTTTGGACGTACCAAACGTCGTGTGGATGAGTTGACACGTGGTTTGAAACTTCGAGGTTTCCGTGCAGAAGGTATCCACGGTGACCTTGACCAAAACAAACGTCTTCGTGTTATCCGTGACTTCAAGAACGACCAAATCGATATCTTGGTTGCCACAGACGTTGCGGCACGTGGTCTTGACATTTCCGGTGTTACTCACGTCTACAACTACGATATCCCACAAGACCCAGAAAGCTACGTTCACCGTATTGGACGTACAGGCCGTGCAGGCCAATCAGGTCAATCGATTACTTTCGTTGCTCCAAACGAAATGGGTTACTTGGGAATCATCGAAAACTTGACTAAGAAACGCATGAAAGGTCTTAAGCCACCAACAGCTCAAGAAGCCTTCCAGGCTAAGAAGAAAGTTGCCCTTAAGAAAATTGAACGTGACTTTGCGGATGAAGCTATCCGTTCTAACTTTGACAAGTTCAAGGGTGATGCGGTTAAATTGGCTCAAGAATTCACACCTGAAGAATTGGCCCTTTACATCTTGAGCTTGACCGTTCAAGATCCAGAGACAATGCCAGAAGTAGAAATTGCGCGTGAAAAACCATTGCCATTCAAACCATCAGGTGGTGGCTTTGGCGGTAAAGGCGGCAAAGGTGGCCGTGGCAACCGCGGTCGCGATAACAACCGTCGTGGTGGATACCGTGGCGACCGTAACCGCGATGACCGAGACGGTGGCCGTCGTGACTTCAAACGCAAGTCTAAGAAGAATAGCCGTGACTTCGAAAACCATGGCAACAAACGCCCACACCGTACTTCAAGTGAAAAGAAAAACGGCTTTGTTATCCGTAACAAGGGTGATAAGTAAGGATGAAAACGCTCTATGAAAATAGGGTGTTTTTTGCTATACTTAAGTGGATGAATTATCATGAGGTAGAGTTTATTAGGAATTAGAAAAACTTATGTAGGAGGATTATATTTCAGATATGGTAATAGTATCCGGTTTAGTTGGTGCCATTCTATCGGCCTTGATAGCAATTTATGTATCGCTTCTTGGTAGAAATTCTAGCCTAGATAGTAGTTCCAAATGGCGTGAGGGATTGCTAAATGTTGCTTCAAAGTATCAGTTGACAAAAGATGATGCTCAGAGGGTTAGATCTTCTTTGAGAATGTTTAAGCATGATAATAAAGATATAGTTGTTTTCTCATTTGATTGGTTTACAAATATCATGATTGTTGAGTTGGAAAGGATATTGTCAGAACCCTCTCAAAAATGCTCTCAAAAGTGTAAAAAATGTAGTAAAGAGTATTTTCTGAAATCAGATGATATAAAAGTCGTTAGGTTATTTGCTAATTTTTTACTTAAGTACCATTATGAGTATCAGAGTGAAATGGGACCTAATCAACTTATTCTAGGAAAGAAAAAAGAAATAATCAAGAGAATGACTTGGTTAGAGAAACATTTAAAGAATTATTTTATTTACGGGATGGAATTGTGAAAGGTATTTAAATATGTGGCTTAAAGTTGTAATTGGAATTGGAATTGGAATACTTATAATACTTGGTTATATCTTTTTGTGGAAAAAAATAGTTTCTTTTATAGAAAGAACTAAGCTAATCAGTAAATTACTATGTCAATTTTTTGTTGTTTTTGCTGTTCAGGATTTAATTTATGCAATATTAACAGAGAGCTTTCATAATAATGTAACTAAGAATAAGACCCATCTGGTTGGGTTATTTTATGATAATCCTTTGGAAAATGAATGGTTCTGGTTGATTCTAGCGGTGTCGTTAACATTCTATTGCTATCAGGTTTATAAAACAGGATGTAGAATTGAAAGAGACATCAAAAACAATGATTTAATTGAAAAAATTAATCCTATAAAAGGACTAGAAAAACTCCTTGAATTTGAAGAAACTTCTATTGATGAATTGAAAGAAAAGCAAAAAGAAGTAGATGATTTTATTACAAATTTACGGGAAAGATTGAATGAACTCTCACCTCAAGTAAATGCGAAATCTGAAGAGGCAAATCAAAAAGAAAAAGAAAAAAAAGCAAAAAGAAAAAAAGCAAAAAGAAGTAGAAGATTTTGTTTAAAATTTACAGGAAAGATTGAATGAACTCTCATCTCAAGTAAATGCGAAATCTGAAGAGGCAAATCAATCAGAATCAAATTAGTAATTCAAAAACACACGGTTATTTTTCCGTGTGTTCTTTGATATAAGCTAGTTTTTTCTCTCGGCTTTTTTCTTAAAGAGTGCTTCGGCGCTCATGGCTTCAGGCTTGCTGGCGAAGGCTTCTGAGTAGAGGAGTTTAACTGGTAGGCGAGCTCTGGTATACTTAGCGCCCTTGCCTGAGTTATGGGTTTTGAGGCGGCGTTCGACGTCTGTGGTGTAGCCTGTATAGAGGGTGCCGTCGGCACACTCAACCACATACATGTAGGCCTTGCTATCCTTTTCTGTCATCGTTTAGGACTCACCCTCAGCCTTTTTCCCAAAGTAAATCTCAAAGATTTCGTCGGTATAATCACCATTTTCCTTGTGCACAAAGAGAGGTGGGAGGATTTTCAAGCCATCTGTCGATCCGTCTTTTATGGCTTCAATCAGGAGCATATTAGCCTCACGTCCCATTTTAGGATAGATAAACTGGATGCGTTTAGGAGCTAGATTATACTGGCGCATGGTGTCGATGATATCCAAAAAGCGGTCAGGGCGATGCACCATGGCAATGCGTCCATTAGATTTGAGGGCATGACGAGCGACCCGGCAAATTTCTTCTAAATTTGTCGTGATTTCATGACGGGCCAAGAGGTAGTGCTCTGACAGATTTTTCTTGGAAGTTTCTGTCGCCTTAAAGTAGGGAGGGTTACAGAGGATAAGGTCCACCTGAGATCGTGGGGCATGGTCAAGCAAATTTTTCAGGTCGTCATTGACTACAGTCACCTGGTCCTCTAGTTGGTTGAGAGTGACGGAACGTTTGGCCATATCAGCCAGACGTTCTTGCAACTCAACTAAGGTAATCGGTGCCTCGGTGCGCGTGCTGGCAAAGAGCCCAACGGCACCATTTCCCGAACAGAGGTCAACGATTAATCCTTTCTTTGGAATTTTTGGGAACCGAGAGAGGAGGACGCTATCAATAGAGTAGCTGAAGACCTCCTTATTTTGAATGATTTTCACATCTGTGGAGAAGAGCTGGTCAATGCGTTCTCCATCTTTTAAAATTGGATTTGTCATAGTTTTTATTGTAACAAAAAACAGCTCCCAAAGGAACTGTTGCGAGTGATTACTCTAGGACACCGAAGGTATATCCTTGATTTTTGAAATATTCGATAATTTGTGGAAGGGTCTGAACAGTCAGCTCCTTACCAGCTGTATCGTGCATTAGTACAACTTTAACAGTAGTTTCAGGGAAATATTTCTGTGAACCATCCATATAAGCCATCATGCTTTCAGATGTGGTTGGACGAACAGAGAGTGGTTCTGCATCTCCACAGAGCATGTTCCAGTCAATCCACTGGACACCTTGTTTAGCAAGAGCTTGGTCGGTTCCCTCTAGGCCTTGCCATGACATATGACCACCAGGGTAACGGAAAATTCTTGTTTTGAAATCCTTACCTAAGATTGCCTTGAAATTAGCCATAGTTTGGTCGACCTCAGTAGTAATCTGACTTTGGTTAGGAACACGTCCTGGATAAAGCAGATTGAAGTTATGGCTAAGACTGTGGTTGGCAATGGCATGTCCTTCAGTAATTTGGCGTTTGAGGATGTCCCCATTTTCAGGGGTGATGGTATAGCCGATGTGGAAGAAGGTTGCGTGAACGCCATACTCTTTCAGAATATCCATGACTTGTGGTGTCAAAGTAGGATCAATCCCATCATCAAAGGTTAAAAAGACCACCTTACCCTTAACATCTTGAGACTTTCCTCGGATAGTGTTATTAACGGCAGTGACATCATAGGCGTAGTCAGACGCCTCAATGCTGTGGTTGCTTCCTTTTTTGAGTTGTGTTTTATCCTCTTTTTTAGCTTTTTTTGAAGAGCTACTTGAACCCTTAGACACTTGTTCGTTTTTTGGTGTCTTAACCATACGATTAACCTTAGAGTTTTGGTGCTGGAATAGGACAAAACCTAAAACAACAAGTACAGCAAGGTTAGCTATAATAAGACATATATTAAGTGTCTTTCGATTATTCCCTAAAATATCATTACTTCTTTTCATGATTACATTATATCTCAAACTAAGAGAAAGTGCCATAATGTTTTCATGTATTTTTGCATAATTTTTTTACTGGTATTTTACTGAAAAAAATGCGTTTTTCTAGTATAATATAAAAAATTGTAGAAAAAGAGGTAAAAACGTGTTTTACGCTTATTTACGTGGGCTTGTTGTCTTCCTTCTTTGGATTATTAATGGTAATGCCCATTATCACAATCGTGACAAGTTATTGAACAAGGATGAGAACTACATTTTGGTTGCTCCTCACAGGACTTGGTGGGACCCTGTTTATATGGCATTTTCAGCTCGCCCAAAGCAGTTTATTTTCATGGCTAAGAAAGAACTCTTCAAGAGTCGCATCTTTGGTTGGTGGATTCGTATGTGTGGGGCTTTCCCGATTGACCGTGAAAATCCTGGTCAGGAGGCTATTAAGTACCCTGTTAATATGCTTAAAAAGAGCAAGCGTAGTTTGATTATGTTCCCAAGTGGTAGCCGTCATTCTTCTGATGTTAAGGGTGGGGTTGCGGTTATCGCTAAAATGGCAAAAGTTAAAATTATGCCAGTTGTTTATCAAGGACCTCGTGAGCTTAAGGGTCTCTTGACAGGTGAACGTGTAGATATGAACTACGGAAATCCTATTGATATTTCGGATTTGAAGCGTTTGAATGATGAGAATATTCAAGAGGTTGCCCGTCGCATCCAGTCTGAATTTGATCGCCTTGATGAAGAAGCTTTGAGCTATCAAACAGGTAAGAAACCAAACCCATTGACCTATATCTACCGTGTACCACTTGGCCTTGTGGCTATCGTTGCGGTGATTTTAACAATGGCTTTCTCATACGTGGCTAGCTTTGTTTGGAATCCTGAAAAACACCGTGCCAAAGAGACACAAAAATAAGCAAAGGACTCTATCTGATGTCAATCTGATGGAGTTTTTTTATCCTTATGATATTTTTTCTAGATTTTTACGAATAAAAAGAAAAGATATCAATTAAGGAGAGTAGCGTGAAGAAAAAATTCTAGCTTATGTCAAAGACAATCGTCTTTTTGTGGGGATCATCAGTGTACTCTTGGTCATTTTTTGTCTCTTCCTGTGGCTGACTTGTGGCGCTGGAAATAGCATGGAGGCGGAAACGTCTTACACAGATATTTCTGCTCTATCAACCTCGTCTTCACAGAAAAGTTCAAAAGATCTTTCTGAAAGACCTGCTCAGTCAAAGACTGAGGCAACAGATACACAACGTGAGCAAGTAACTGTAGATGTCAAGGGGGCGGTGACAAAGCCAGGTGTGTATACGCTAAAAGCAAGTTCTCGGGTGACGGATGCTATCAAGGCAGCTGGAGGAATGACTGAGGATGCAGACACTAAGAGTGTCAATTTGGCCGCAAGTTTGTTAGATGAAGAAGTCATTTATGTGGCGAGCAAGGACGAAAATGTATCAGTGGTAGGCCAATCTGACTCAGGGGCGGCTTCTGATAAGGGAGGGAAAACGAGTCAAAAAGATGGCAAGATTAACCTCAATACTGCGACATCAGAGGAGCTACAAACCATTTCAGGAATTGGTGCCAAACGAGCAGAAGACATTATTGCCTATCGTGAAAGTCATGGTGGCTTCCAATCTGTGGATGATTTAAAAAATGTCTCAGGAATTGGCGATAAAACTTTAGAAAAAATCAGAGAATCGATTTATGTGGCTTAAAAAGGCTCCAGTCAATCTTTTTTCCTTGGCTCTTTTGATTGCCGCCCTTTATTTTACAATTTTTGCCACTAATCCCTATGCGATTGGGGCTTTTGTCTTTCTATTGCTGTGCTTCTTTAAGCATCATTGGAAGAACACAGTATCTCTTAAATTTGTTTGCATTATAGGTGCTTTCTTTCTAGCTTACTTTCTATTCCTGCATCATAGAGCTGCTATACAAGATAAACAAGCTCCTAGTGAAATCAAACAGGTAGTATTGGTTGCAGATACAATCTCGGTGAATGGTGAGCAATTATCAGCCATTGGTAAGGCAAAAGGGCAAACCTATCAGATTTTTTATCGACTTAAGTCAGAAAGGGAGCAACATTACTTTAAGACGGTTAGTCGGACACTTGTCTTAAGGGGGAAAATGAAGTTATCACCAGCAACGGATCAGCGGAATTTTCAAGGGTTTAATTATCAGTCTTACCTAGCTAGTCAGGGTATTTATCGTATTGCTAAGATTGAGCGCTTGGACAGTGTGGCGCCCCTGAAATCCATTTCTCCACTAACCTTTTTTCATCAACTGCGAAGGAAGGCCCTGGTTCATATTCAGACACATTTTCCTAATCCGATGAGACACTATATGACAGGCCTACTCTTTGGGTATTTGGACAAAGAGTTTGACGAGCAGAGCCAGCTCTATACTAGCTTGGGGATTATTCATCTTTTTGCACTTTCAGGCATGCAGGTGGGCTTTTTCCTAGGATGGTTTCGCTATGGTCTTTTACGTCTTGGTCTTCCTAAAGACTATCTTTTTATCATCTTAGTGCCATTTTCACTTTTTTATGGGCTAATGACAGGATGGACAGCTTCGGTACTAAGGTCCTTAATACAAAGTCTTTTGGCTGAGTTAGGTTTTAAAAAGCTTGATAATATGGGAATGACTCTACTTCTTTTATTTCTCTTTTTACCCCATTTTCTTTTAACAGTGGGAGGTATATTAAGTTGTTCTTACGCTTTCTTGTTGTGCTTATTTGATTTTGAGGAGTTGTCCTCTCTGAAGAAGTCAGTCTATACGAGTCTAGTATTGAGTCTAGGAATCTTGCCATTTCTAACTTACTATTACGGGACCTTTCAACCCCTTAGTTTAGTCTTGACGGCCCTATTCTCCATACTTTTTGATAGCTTTCTCTTACCTGTCTTGACGGTTTTCTTTGCACTCTCGGGCTTTCTTGTCCTGACTCAGCTCAATCCGCTTTTTGAATGGATGGAATCCCTTTTAATTTGGATACAATCTTGGCTTGGTCAGCCATTGGTTTTAGGGAAACCCAGTCTCTTTCAGTTCGGCTTGATGATAGCCGTCTTAATTTTTCTCTTTGATTTTTGGAAAAAGCCTCAGATAAGGATTTGTCTTTTAATCGCTTTTAGTCTTTTGATGATTTGGGTCAAACATCCCTTGACTAATGAGGTAACTGTGGTAGATGTTGGTCAGGGAGATAGTATTTTTTTGAGAAGTGTAAAAGGTGAGACAGTTCTGATTGATGTAGGTGGTAAGGTGACTTTTGGCTCTAAGGAAAAGTGGCAAGAGGGTAGCCAGATGAGCAATGCTGAGAAAACCTTGATTCCCTACCTGCAGGCTAGAGGAGTGTCTAGTATCGATCATTTGGTTCTTACTCATACGGATACAGATCATATTGGCGATTTGGAGGAAGTGGTTAAGCGGTTTAAGATTAAGGAAGTCTGTGTTAGTCAGGGATTCTTGACTAAGACTAGTTTTGTTAAACGCCTTCAGGAACTGAAGCGGCCAGTCCGTCCTCTAAAGGCTGGTGATAAATTGCCCATAATGGGAAATCATTTACAGGTTCTGTATCCTCAAAAAGTCGGTGATGGTGGCAATAATGACTCCATTGTCCTCTATGGAAAATTATTAGGGACTAGCTTTCTTTTTACAGGTGATTTGGAAAAAGAGGGTGAGAAGGAGTTGATAGATAGCTATCCTAATTTAAAAGTAAGTGTGCTTAAGGCTGGACACCACGGATCAAAAGGGTCTTCGTCTGAAATGTTTTTGAACCAGATACAGCCCTCAATCGCTCTTATTTCAGCTGGCGAACATAATCGCTATAAGCATCCTAATGAGGAAACACTAGAGCGTTTTAAGGAGCGAAACATTAGAGTTTTACGAACAGACCAGGATGGTGCTATACGGTTTAAGGGATGGTTCAAACTATCAAGTGAAACTGTCCGATAATTGTTTTACTTCTTAATTTGTCATGCCCCTCAATCTATGGTAGAATTAAAAGGCTAATATTCCAGTATAAGAAAGATTGAACAGTATGCGTAAAATTATTATCAATGGGGGTAAGAAACTTCAAGGAGAAGTTACAGTATCTGGGGCTAAAAATTCGGTTGTTGCTTTAATCCCGGCCATCATTTTATCGGATGGGGTAGTGACTTTGGACGGTGTTCCAGCGATTAGTGATGTCGATAATCTAATTGAAATTATCGAGTTAATGGGTGGTTCGGTTAAGCGTGATGGCGAAACACTTGAGATTGATCCTCGAGGCGTCAAAGATATGCCGATGCCATTTGGTAAGATTAGTAGACTCCGTGCTTCTTATTATTTCTATGGCAGCTTGATTGGTCGTTATGGTCAAGCTACAGTGGGACTTCCTGGAGGATGTGACTTAGGTCCACGTCCTATTGACCTTCACCTAAAGGCTTTTGAAGCTATGGGCGCTACGATTTCCTATGAAGCCGAGTCTATGCGTATTGCCACTGAGGAAGGTCAACGTATTAGAGGAGCTCATGTCTATATGGACACCGTGAGTGTCGGAGCGACCATTAATACCATGTTGGCTGCGTCTAAGGCTCAAGGACGTACTGTTATTGAAAATGCAGCGCGTGAACCTGAGATTATTGACGTCGCAACCTTGCTCAATAATATGGGAGCACATGTCCGTGGTGCTGGTACTGAGGTTATCACGATTGATGGCGTTGATAGCTTGCACGGTACTCGTCACCAAGTTATTCCAGACCGCATCGAAGCAGGTTCATACATTGCTATGGCAGCAGCAATTGGTAAGGGAATTAAGATTAAAAATGTTCTTTATGAGCATCTCGAGAGTTTCATTGCTAAGCTTGAGTCAATGGGTGTTCGTATGACAGTTGAAGAGGATTCTATCTTTGTCGAAGAACAATTTGATTTAAAACCAGTGGATATTAAGACATCACCTTATCCAGGCTTTGCGACTGATTTACAACAACCCATGACTCCCTTATTGTTGAAAGCGGGAGGCCGAGGAAAAATCATTGATACCATTTATGAAAAGCGTGTGAATCACGTTCCTGAACTTGCTCGTATGGGAGCAGATATTCAGGTGCTTGGTGGTCAAATTGTTTATAATGGTCCGACACAATTTTCTGGTGCCCAAGTCAAGGCGAGTGATTTGCGTGCAGGTGCAGCACTTGTTACAGCAGGCCTAATGGCGGACGGTCAGACTGAAATCACGAATATTGAGTATATCCTTCGTGGGTATTCAAATATCATCGAAAAACTTTCTGATCTGGGTGCAGATATTACTTTGATCGAAGATTAAGTCTAAGGTTCAATCCCTTGTGGTTGAGCCTTTTTCCATTCTTAAAACTGTGTTATAATACTTTCATGGATATATGGACTAGTCTGGGGGCTTTTGCCTTCTTTGAGTCAGAACGCCTTTCTTTTAGGCCACTCATCTTTTCAGATCGATTTGATTTGCACGAAATAGTGTCAAATCCACAGAACCTACGCTTTTTCTTTCCATCAACCAAAACTCAGCTGGAGACGGATTGCCTTTTGGTCCATTATTTCATGAAAGAACCTTTGGGTGTTTGGGCCATTTTGGATAAAGAGTCGAGTAAGATGATTGGTGTTATTCGTTTTGAAAAGATAGATGTCCAGAAACGGACTGCCGAACTTGGTTATTTTTTGAATGTCTCTTTCTGGGAACGAGGTCTAATGACGGAGGCAGTCACTTGTCTAACGGATTTAGCCTTATCAGCTATGGGAATGGAACGTATCATTCTTATAGCCCATTTGGAAAATAAAGCATCTATTCGTGTGGCAGAAAAGTCTGGTTTTAAACTCGTGTCTCGCTTTAAGGGAGCCGATAGATACACCCGTGCCATGCGTGATTATCTCCGCTTTGAGAAGGAGGAGAATAGTGAGTAAACATCAAGAAATTCTAGATTATTTAGAGGCTCTGCCTATCGGTAAGCGTGTCAGTGTACGTAGTATTTCTAACCACTTGCAGGTGTCTGATGGAACAGCCTACCGAGCCATTAAAGAGGCTGAAAATCGAGGATTGGTAGAGACTCGGCCTCGTAGCGGTACTGTTCGCATTGAAAAGAAAGTTCAAGTACGTCTTGACAAGTTAACTTTTGCAGAGATTGCTGAGATTACAGAGTCTGAAGTTATTTCTGGTCACGAAGGTTTGGACCGTGTTTTCAGTAAGTTTTACATTGGTGCCATGACTATTGAAAATATCACGCGTTATTTAACAAAGGGAGATTTGCTTATTGTTGGGGACCGTGAAGATATTCAATTATTGGCCCTTGAGCATAATAATGCTATCCTAGTAACAGGGGGATTTCAAGTTTCTGAGCGGGTTAAGGAACTTTCTCGTTTGAGACAATTTCCAGTCATGGTTACAACCTATGATACCTTTACTGTGGCAACGATGATTAACCAGGCCCTGTCAAATGTACGGATTAAAACAGATATCAAGCCAGTCGCTCAGGTTTATACAAGACGAGAAGATTACACTTACATGACTCCTGAAATGACTGTTAGGGATTATCAGAATGTGGTTAAGCGGACTAATCTCGTTCGTTTCCCGATTGTGTCTGATGACAATCAGGTTGTTGGAATTGTGACCATGCGTGATGTGGCTAACCAGCATCCAACGACCATGCTTAAAGCTATTATGACAAAACCTACGGTTACCAGACTTGAGACTAGTTTAGCGACCGTGGCTCAAAAGATGATTTTCGAAGACTATGATATGATTCCTGTTGTGGATGACGAAAAACATTATCTAGGGACGATCACCCGTCGACAGGTTTTAGAGGAACTTCAAGACAATAATCGTGGCGATTTGCACACCTTTAGCGATCAAATGATAGCTAATCTGAACCAAGACAAGCATGCCTTTAACTTTGAGGTGGAACCAACCATGATTGATAATTCTGGTAACCTTACCCAAGGTGTTCTTGCGGAGATGGTTAAGGAAGTAGTTTATCGAATCATGGAAAAACAGGCGCAGAAGGGCTTAGTGATTGAAGAGATGATGTTTTACTTTCTTCAAGCGGCTCAGATTGATGATAAGGTAACGATTACCCCGAGTATTATTGCTGAGACCAGACGTAGAGCCCATCTGGACCTTATGGTTACTCATGGGAATCATACCGTCTGCAAATCAGTTGTTGTGGTTAAGAAAACATAGTAATGAATAAAAATAAAAGATATAAAGAAAACGGAGAAAACAATGATTACATTAAAATCAGCACGTGAAATTGAAGCAATGGATAAGGCAGGAGATTTTCTTGCCAGCATCCACATTGGTCTACGTGACCTCTTGAAACCAGGAGTGGATATGTGGGAAGTAGAAGAGTATGTGCGTCGTCGCTGTAAAGAAGAAAATGTTCTTCCTCTTCAAATTGGAGTTGAAGGAAGCGTTATAGATTATCCTTATGCTACTTGTTGTTCCCTTAATGATGAAGTAGCACACGCCTTTCCACGTCACTATACTTTGAAAGATGGCGACCTTTTGAAAGTTGATATGGTCTTGTCAGAACCTCTTGACAAATCCATTCTTGATGTATCAAAATTGAACTTTGACAATGTTGCTCAAGTTAAAAAGTACACAGAATCTTACACTGGTGGTTTGGCTGACTCATGTTGGGCTTATGCGATTGGGACACCTTCTGATGAAGTTAAAAACCTTATGGAAGTAACTCGTGAGGCTATGTACCTTGGTATTGAACAAGCGGTAGTTGGTAACCGTATCGGTGATATCGGTGCAGCTATTCAAGAATATGCTGAAAGTCGTGGTTACGGGGTTGTTCGTGATTTGGTTGGACATGGTGTTGGACCAACAATGCACGAAGAACCAATGGTTCCTAACTATGGGGTAGCTGGACGTGGTCTCCGCCTTAAAGAAGGAATGGTCTTGACCATCGAGCCAATGATTAACACAGGAACTTGGGAAATTGATACAGACCTTAAAACGGGTTGGGCACATAAAACGCTTGATGGCGGTCTTTCCTGCCAATACGAACACCAATTTGTGATTACCAAAGATGGTCCAGTCATTTTGACTTCTCAAGGCCAAGAAAGAACTTATTAGTATGAAACGACAAGGCATAATGGCCCGTCTCCTAGATAGGCTTCAATGGCGACCTTTGCAGGTTTACCTTAGACATTATCGTAGTGCAGAGATAGATATTTCTACTATTGCCGTGGCTTATTATTTGATTTTGACGGTCTTTCCGCTCATTGTCATTGCAGCCAATGTCTTTCCCTATCTGAATATTGATACCACTGATCTCTTGAATTTTATGAGTGAGCATCTTCCCAAGCAGTTTTATGCTCCTGCAGCCAATGTTGTCAAGGATGTCTTCTCCACACCTTCTGGACAATTATTGGGAGTGGCCTCTTTGACAGGATTTTGGACCATGATTAAGTCCTTATCATCACTTCAAAAGGCCATTAATAAGGTATATGGTGCCTCAGAACACCGAGATGTCTTTATCAGTCATATCATTGGTGGACTCTTGAGTTTGGTTATCTTGTTTTTGCTGACCTTTGCGCTTATGTTATCCACAATTGTTCAGTCGGTCCTTCGAGTTATCAATCAGACCTATCCTATTGGGTCTAACCTGACTCAACTGATTTTGAATAGTATTCAGCCCTTGAGCGTTGCAGTGGTATTTCTGGGAGTAATGGTACTTTATTTCATTCTTCCAAATGTGAAGATTCGAAAAATTCGTTATATCATGCCTGGGACTATTTTTACAACCTTGGTGATTGGGTATTTGAGCAATTTGTTTGGGACCTATGTGATTCGTACGCTGAGTCGATTGGTTGATATCAAGTTATTCGGGTCAATTATGATCTTCGTCTTCATGCTTTGGTTTATCTTTTTAGCAAGGATTTTGATTCTGGGGGCTATTTTTAACGCAACCTATCAGGAACTTAAACAAGGTGAACTACACAGCCGAAGAGGAGATGTGCTTACCATTATTCATAGTTTTTCAGGAGATGGTAATGATAGCACAAAACACAAAAAAGACGAGGACAATTCTTAGATGCTAAAGAGAGCTTGGCGAGGTCCAGGCTCTTTTGGCGGGAATGAGTTCTTGTCAAAGAAAAAATAGAGAGATTGTAGAGGAAAAAATGAAAAATCAAACTATTCGTGATTTAACTCATATTGCTATTGTGGCAGCACTTTATGTGGTCTTGACCATTGTGCCACCTTTTAATCTGATTTCGTATGGTCCATACCAGTTTCGAATTGCAGAAATGTTTAATCTTTTGGGATTTTATAATCGCAAGTATATCATTGCTGTGACCTTGGGATGTTTGATTGCCAACTTCTTTAGTTTTAACATGATTGATGTGGTCGTTGGTAGTCTCTCAACCTTGGTTTTTGTCGGCTCAGGTGTTCATTTCTTTGACCGCTTTAAGAATCAAGATATTTTTGGAGGTCTTTTTGACAAGGCCCAGGTCTATTTTGCCCTTTATTTTTCATTCTTCATGGTGACTATTGCTGCTGAGTTGACCTTGGTGGCTCATGCTCCGTTTTGGGCAACTTGGTTCTCTGTAGCTATGGGAGAATTGGCTTCACTCTTGGTCGGTGCCATTCTTATCAAAAAATTAGCCAAAGTGATTGATTTTGTTTCCTAAATTAACGTCTGTAAAGGCGTTTTTTGTTGCTTTTATGATAAAATGTTCCTATGGAAAAACGAATGAAAGAGCTGGTTGCCAAACTTAACCAGTATGCAAAAGAGTATTATACTGAAGATGATCCCTCGGTATCAGATGCCGAGTATGATAAGCTCTATCGTGAACTTGTAGCTTTAGAGGCTGAGCACCCCGAGCTTGTTCAAGCAGATAGTCCGACTCATCGTGTGGGAGGTTTGGTCCTTGATGGTTTTGAGAAATACCAACATGAGTATCCCCTTTATAGTTTGCAGGATGCTTTTTCTCGAGAAGAACTGGATACCTTTGATAAGAGAGTTAAGGACGAATTTCCTAATGCTGATTATATGGCTGAACTCAAAATCGATGGTCTTTCTATCTCGTTGACCTATGTGAATGGTATTCTACAAGTCGGTGCGACACGTGGTGATGGTTCAGTTGGTGAAAATATCACTGAAAATGTCAAGCGTATCTCAGATATTCCACTGAAGTTGGATCAACCGCTTAACATTACTGTGCGTGGGGAATGTTATTTGCCACGTGCTGAATTCGAACGCATCAATACCCAACGCCAAGAAAATGGTGAGGCAGAATTTGCCAATCCTCGTAACGCTGCTGCAGGGACCCTTCGTCAATTGGATACTAAAGTGGTGGCTGAGCGTCGTTTGGCGACTTTCCTTTATCAGGAAGCCAGTCCGACGGAACGCTTGACGCAAAATGATGTCTTGAATGAGGTGACAGAACTTGGATTTTCAGTTAATCCACGTCGTATTGTCACTTCATCGATGGATGAGATTTGGGACTTTATTCAAGCTGTCGGTCAGGATCGTGATCACTTGGCCTACGACATTGATGGTGTTGTCATTAAGGTCAATAGTTTGGCCATGCAAGAAGAACTAGGCTTTACAGTTAAGGCACCACGTTGGGCTATTGCTTATAAATTCCCGGCTGAGGAAAAGGAAGCCGAGCTTCTTTCTGTGGACTGGCAAGTGGGTCGAACGGGTGTGGTAACGCCGACGGCTAATTTGACGCCGGTACAATTGGCAGGGACCACAGTTAGCCGAGCCACCCTTCACAATGTGGATTATATTGCTGAAAAAGATATTCGCATTGGTGATACTGTTATTGTCTACAAGGCAGGTGATATTATCCCTGCTGTACTCCGTGTAGTAGAAAGTAAGCGTACAACACAAGAACCAATGCAAGTGCCGACGCAATGTCCATCGTGTGGCAGTGATCTCTTGCATTTTGAAGATGAAGTTGCCCTACGTTGTATCAATCCTTCTTGTCCTGCTCAGATCAAAGAAGGCCTGATTCATTTCGCCTCCCGTGATGCCATGAACATCGCAGGTATGGGACCTTCAGTGGTTGAAAAGCTCTTTCAAGCTGAATTGGTAAAGGATGTGGCTGATATCTATGGATTGAACAGCCAGGATTTCCTCCAGCTAGAAGGCTTCAAGGAAAAATCTGCCGAGAAACTTTATGCTGCCATTCAAACGTCAAAAGAAAACTCTGCTGAGAAATTACTCTATGGCTTGGGCATTCGTCATGTCGGTGCTAAAGTAAGCAAGCAGTTGCTGGAAGCTTTTGAAACGATCAAGGATTTGGCAAGCGCTGATGTTGAGGCCATTGCAGCTGTCGATGGATTAGGGGAGGTTATCGCCAAGTCTATTCAACGTTATTTCGTCAAGGAGGAGGTTAAAGTTCTTTTGAAAGAACTAGAATCCTATGGCATTAATATGGCCTATCTTGGGCAAAAAGTTGCAGACAATGCCATTTTGTCTGGAAAGACGGTAGTTTTGACAGGTAAATTGGAACATCTTAAACGTAGCGAAGCAAAAGCAAAACTAGAGGCCTTAGGTGCCAAGGTGACAGGATCTGTCTCTAAGAAAACAGATTTAGTGGTTGCCGGTAGTGATGCTGGAAGTAAGTTGGAAAAAGCACAAAGCCTAGGCATTGATGTAGTGGATGAGGCTTGGTTGCTGAATTTATAGGAGTTCAATATGAAACAAAAACGTGCCCGCTTAATTTATAATCCAACATCTGGGCAAGAAATTATGAAGAAAAATGTTGCTGAGGTATTGGATATTTTGGAAGGTGCTGGTTTTGAAACGTCAGCTTTTCAAACAACACCAGATGAAAACTCAGCCAAAAATGAGGCCACTCGTGCCGCTAAAGCAGGTTTTGACTTGGTCATTGCTGCCGGTGGTGATGGAACGATTAACGAAGTGGTTTCTGGGATTGCTCCGCTCAAAATACGCCCACAAATGGCAGTGATTCCAACAGGAACAACGAATGACTTTGCGCGTGCTTTGAAGATTCCAAGAGGGAATCCTGTTGAAGCAGCCAAAGTCATTGCCAAAAAACAAACCCTGCAGATGGACATTGGTCGTGCCTATGATGATAAATACTTCATCAACATTGCGGCTGCAGGTTCCTTTACCGAATTAACCTATAGTGTTCCTAGTCGATTGAAGACGGTCCTTGGTTACTTGGCTTATCTGGTTAAAGGAGCTGAGCTGTTGCCTCAAGTTAAGAAGGTTCCAGTTCGCATTACACATGATGAGGGCGTCTTTGAAGGTGGCATTTCTATGATTTTCGTTGCCCTGACCAATTCGGTCGGTGGTTTTGAAACGATTGCTCCGGATGCTAAACTGGACGATGGTAAATTTACCCTAATCATGGTTAAAACAGCCAACCTTTTTGAGCTGGTTGACCTTATTCGACAGGTTCTTCAAGGTGGGAAACACATCTATGATAAGAGAGTTGCTTATATCAAAACCAGTTCGCTAGATATCGAGCCCTTAGGTGAAGATCGTATGATGATTAATCTCGATGGAGAATATGGTGGAGACGCCCCTATTCATCTGCAAAATCTTAAGAATCACATTGAATTCTATGCAAATATTGATGAAATCTCTGACGATGCCATCACGCTTCCTGACACCGATGAATTGGCTCTCGAAGCCATCGCACAAAAATTCAGTAGTGAAGCTGAAAAAATTGAAAATGATTAAATGACAGACAGAATTTCGGTTTATGCTAACTTCGATTGTAAAGCAAGGATTTATTGCCAATCATGTGTCGCCTTCTTAGTTTTTGACACATTTAAATCGTCTGTCTACCTTCTAAAGCAACCTGCTTCAGGTTGCTTTTTTAGTATTTCTATAGAAAATAACGTTTTCATTTGTTACAATAGTAAAAACCAGTAAAATTTTCTGGAGTGTATCTTGGGGAGGGGTGAGAAGCTTAATAAGGAAAAGGACAGTCATTTCAATGATAATGACATAATAAAGAGTGAGAATTCTTTTGAGTCGGCTTTTAGTGATAAAGGACCTGAGCTCGAGTCTGCTTTTCAGGAGGAAAAAGCTGAAAAGCGGTATGTCTTTCTCACTTTTGTTTCTCCAATGATACTTTTACTCGTAAGCTTGGTATCAGCTATTTTATCTTGAAAGCATCAGCCAGTAATCTTGTATTTAGCTGTGATTATTGCCTGCTTCGTGCTTTCTATCATTATCCTCAGGCTAGGGCTAAAAATGAGAAGGTTTCTCTGGGCGTCCATTGTTCTTGCATTGATTGGGCTAACATTCATTGCCACTTTGGGCGGTTCTATTTATTGAGAAACCATGAAAAAATACAGGATGATTCAGCAGGCATCTCAGTCGGAGAATAAAGCTGATAGTGATGATCCTCAGGATTACGAAGATGCGTCTGCGGCTTATAACTGGACTGAAGAAGACTTTGAGAATTTGAAGCCTAAGAAAGATACACTGTGCTCAATTATTAAACGCCACGGTAAGGCAAAATATGTCGAGCTGGAGTCCAGTGGTTTAAAGGTAGAATATAGCCGGGGAGATGAAAAAGAGTATATTGATCTCACTTTTGTCAAAAATAAAGAAGGTCAATTTGTTTATGATGGTGGAACAGCGACTTATCCACCTGATGGCGTCACGGTAGTTGATAATTATAGTAGTGACTGGACAAAAGAACAGCTTAATCGGTTACGTACTAAAGACCAAGAAATTTTTGGGCCAGCAACACCCTTGTCTGAGGTAGTGAGGGAACACCCTCAGGCAGACAGCGCTCAGAGGCGCATAAGCGTGCATTCTTCAGGAGCTATGCATAAGACAGTTGATCTTGATTATACTGTTCAGAATAGCTCTATTAAGAAAGCAAAATTTTTAAGACTATCTTTTGAGTACAATGAGGAGAAGAAGGATTATTATCTGAGTTATAATTCTGCTTCTCGTTACTCTTGGTGAAGGACTTATGATAATGAAATAATTATTCATTAGACAGCAATTTTTTTAGTAATAAGAGATTCAATTATAAAGGGGGATTTTATAATGACAGCATCAAAAACCAAACGTCTCTTGTATTTTATGTCCGAATTGGAAAAGGGAAATGACATTTCAAAAACGGACTATCTGGCTCGCTTTGGCATTAGCGAGCGTACACTTAAAGAGGATGTTAGCGAACTTAAGGACAATTTGTCAGAGCTACGTCCTAATATGAAAGTAAAATATTCTAGGAAATATGGTTCCTACCATGCCCAATATGAGCAAGGATATGGTAATCTGAAATATAATCAAGCAGTTATCTTGTCTAAAATTCTTTTGGAGAGTCGTGCCCTTCGAAAAGATGAGGTATCAGAAATTATTAACATCTTTGTTGAGAGGGCTGTAGACGACAAGGAACGCAGACGCATCAAACAATTGACTGAGTTAGAGCTAGATAGTTATCAAGAATTGAAGATTTATCAAAATCAAGATAAGTCACTCTTACCAGCTATTTCAGCGATTTTTGATGCCATTGTGGACCAACGGCCTTTGGCTTTCAGTTATCGTAAACCTGGAGAAAAAGTGGAGGAATATAAGGTCTTTCCGATTTCTGTTATCTTCGACAACCACTATTTTTACTGTATTTCCTATAAATTGGATGATAACTTTACCTGTGATTATCAGTTCTCTGAAATCCGTTATTTCCGTGTTGATCGTTTCCAGACCATTCATAAATCTGAAAATAAGGTTGCCTTCACGCTCAGTCCAGAGCAAGAGGATCGTTTGATTACAGACGAGCAAGTGCGCTATCAGGCTTTCTCAATGCTTTCGGGAAATGAATGGGTTCGCATTACTTTTGAATATACGGGTCTCTACCGTGATGTCTTGGAGTCTGATATTCCCAAACTAAATCTTCTTGAAGAGACGATTAATGACGGTGTTGACAAGGCTCGCTATGAGATTGAAACCTTTAGTTTATTGGGTTTCCAAAAGTATATCCAACGTTTTGATGGAGATTTCGTTTTTCTAAAGATTGAAACAATAGATAACAAGTGAAAAAGGTTTTCAGGCGACTGAATGCCTTTTTGTTTCGGACAAGGAGGTTCTATTTATGTTAAAATAGATTTGTGGAAACGTTATCATTTTCATAAGGAGGGAAAGTATGAAAGAAAAGAAAAAGAAATGCAAAGACAGGTTATGACTCTCTTGGGGATTTTGATTTTTGCCTTTGTCAATGTGTTTATCTTTGATGATAAGATGGGCGCTGGATTTTCTGCCTTTTCAACCATTACCCTGATGAGCATCGGACTATTGTCTAAGCGCACCAGCCTGCGAGTTTTGGCCATTATTTCCTATCTCATCAATGTTGTTGCGGCTATTTTTGGTTTCAATTATGTTGGTTTTCTAACAGCCGTTCAGGCTATCGAGCTTATTTTCATTATTTGGTATCTTTACCCACGTGACAGTTTTCTTGGACGGGATATAACGGATAAGTACACCTACCGTTTTCGTTGGATTCACCTGCTTCTCACTATTTTAGTGTCGATTGGAGGCTATATTGTCTTTGCGGTTGTCTCTAGTATTTGGAATGGTTCTTTCTTGGAATATGGTGGGAACACAGCCCTTATCTTTGCCATGCAATATTTGCTTTTTATAAGTATCACTAAGTCACGGCAGGACGAACCGACTAAGATTGCGCATTATTTTCAGAAGGAGCGCCGTACGAGGGAAATGAAGGCAGCAATAGAAGCTGAACGTTTGGCCAAAGAGAGAGCTCTTGCAAGGGCTTTTGAGGTACCTCTGAAGGCTCCTAGTCAAACAGCTGAAAAATTTGGTAGTAACATGATCAAATTCGCTTCTGTTTGGCTATTGGTAATGGACATGTCCATCTTGGCTTACTTCTTCCGTCCAAATGATGTTGGTTTCGGTTTTGGTGCTTTCTTTGTTCTCTTGACTATTGTCTTGTCTTTGATTTTCAAATCAGAGGAAGACAAGGAGGATGTTTTCTCTATCATCTACCACAAGATTCGTCCTATCCAACCTATTTTCTTCATTCTGCTCTTGATTGCTCACGCTCATAAGTTTAGCTACGGTGCTGCTTACGCTCTCTTGTTCTCAGCTGCTTATTTCTTCTGGGCAATCAATAAGATTAATATGAAGACCCTCTTAACCTTTACGGTTGTCATTTATTTCTTCCCAGTCTTTGGATATCTCTCTAACCCTTACCGACTTGGTGCTGAAAATCTTAAGATGGTGGGTGAATTGGTGACAGATCGTAATAAGTCCAATACCTTTTATGTTGGCTATTATTGGTCACTTCTAGGATTGCAGGATGATGGTGAGTATGAAGGTGTGCCTCTGTCTTGGCAGGCTGCTAAGTTTGTAAATACTGTGATTTTATCTGCTAATGAGAGTAAAACCTCAGGTTTTTTCTATGAAAATAATCATGGCGACTATATCTATGATTTACACCTAGCCAATAACAAGGGGACAATTAAGGTAACAACGGGTTCTGGAAAGGCTAAAAAAGAATTCCAATTCATGGACTTTGGCAGAACCTATTATAAGTATGAAAAATTGAAAAAATCGGATAACCAAAAGCGTTACAAAAATTTTTATGAGGTAGGGACTGTTACAACTAAGTTGGGAACCTATAATCTTTATCTCGAAATGGACCAAGATTGGGTTGATGACTATCAAAAAGACCCGACTAATGTTGACTACCGTTTACTTATCTTTGGCGACAAACTCACACCAAAAGAAGCTTACGAAAGAGCATATCATTACTAAACAAAAATATCTCTGCAATGTGCAGAGATATTTTTGTTAGTCTTTGTATCCACGTTTGGATAACTCTCTTACAAGGACAGCTCCCAAGATTGACGGTACTAATTGTCCTAGGAGGAGATTGAAAACGAGAGCAAGATAAGGAAGTTTAAGTAAGGCACTAAGCCAGATAGGTACTACTAAGGATGGAACGAGTAGGATTGGGAGAATGATAAACCAGCTAGACAGCTTAGCTTTACGGATGAGATAGATGCTACCAGTTGCCAGAAAGCTGGCACAGAATCCACCGACAACATCAATCAATCCTAGACCACCAAAAGAGTTAGCAATAGCATTTGCGAGACTGAGGGGAACAACCAAAAATGGGAAAATATAGGTTAATCCATATAGAGCAGTGGCCAGACGCATTTGGACAGCACCAAAGGAAATGGCTTGTGACACAAAGAGAATAGCGATGTAAAGAGCCATGATAATAGCTGACAGAACGAGTTTTTGAGTGGTATTCAGTTTAGTTTTCATTAGTTCTCCTTAATTGGGCATAGTAAAAGAGTAGTAGTTCTACTCTTTTTAGGGATTTAGGTCTAGAGTTGTTTTATAAGTCAATCTCCAAGACAATAGGTGTGTGGTCTTGGCGATCACCAGAGTCAATCATGTCTGATTTTGTGACCTTATCGGCAATACGGTTTGAAGTTAACCAGTAGTCAATTCTCCAGCCTGTATTATTGATTTTAGATGTTTTGCTACGTTGGGCCCACCATGTGTAGGCACCTGTAACATCGCCATTGAGATGACGGTAGGTATCTGTGAAACCTTTGGCAAGGAGGTTGGTGAAGCCAGCACGTTCTTCATCTGTAAAGCCTGGTGAACGACGATTACTTGAAGGATTGGCCAAGTCGATTTCCTTGTGGGCAACATTATAGTCGCCAGTCGCAAGGACTGGTTTCTGGGCGTCCAATTCGGCTAGGTAATCCGCATATTTTTCATCCCAGATTTGACGTTCAAGCAGACGTTTGAGACCATCACCAGCATTTGGTGTGTAGACCTGTGTCACAAAGAAATTGTCAAATTCGAGAGTGATGATGCGCCCTTCACAGTCCATAGTTGAAGGCGCCCCAATTTCAGGATAAGTAATGACTGGTGTCAATTCTTTTTTATACAAGAACATGGTTCCAGCATAACCTTTACGGGCGGGTTCAACAGATGAACGCCAAGTATTGACATAGTCAGGGAAGTAGTCTTCCAAGATTTGCAGATGCTTTTTGGTAGGACCTTTAGCAGATAATTTTGTCTCTTGAATAGCAATGACGTCTGCATTTTCAGCGACCAAGGTATCGATGACTGTGCGTGATAATTGAGCGCGTGCAGAATCACTAGTAAGAGCGGCATTTAGGGAATCAATATTCCAAGAAATTAATTTCATGTGTACAGTTTCCTTCTTTGGATTTTTCTTATCTATTGTAGCAGAAAATAAGATGTCAGGCGAGTTATGGGATTGTTAAGAACAACTTGGAGGAGTATAATTTATCTTATATTGAGAGGTGATAATCAATGAAAAAACAAACACGCATTTATGATTTATTTTGGGTTCTCTTTTTGCTGCAAATCATCCTTACAATCATAATTTGGTGGTCACAGGGGCTAGTGCTTCCTCTGGTCGTTTTTCCGGGGGTGAGTTTCTGCTTCCTGCTTTATTTGGCTCTTTGTCAACTGTAGTGGGTGACGAAAAGCTAACATCTAGAGAGAACCTGATAGGTTTTCTCTTTTTGTATGTTCAGAGTGATGAAAACACGCTTCCTAAAGTTAATAAAGTTTCTAAAACCGAAGCCCAGACGTTTAATATCTTTGATAAGCTTATTGGTGCCCTCCAATTTTGCATTTGAGTAATGTGTTTCTAGCGCATTTTTGATGTATGGTTTGTGTCTAAGGAAGGTCCTAAAGACAGTTTTGAAGTAATGATTAACCTTGCTTATATTCTCCTCTATTTACCAAAAAAACTCATCTTCCCTCTCCTCCT
>NZ_CM002130.1:1844661-1892718 GCF_000448605.1 Streptococcus sp. HSISS3 | reverse complement strand
CAATATCTGTTAGTGACACCTTTTCAGTAAGGAGCTGTGCAACTTTTTGCCGGACTAGATTGGAGATTTGGCAGTTTTTCTCAACGATTGATGTCTTAGCTACCGTGACTCTCCTACAACTTTTACACTGGAAACGACGCTTTTTTAGACGTAATAGTGTAGGTGTTCCAGCTTGTTCAAGGAGAGGAATTTTAGAAGGCTTTTGAAAGTCATATTTGATCATCTTTCCTTGGCAGTGAGGACATGATGGTGCAGGATAATCAAGTGTTGCTTGAACCTCGATGTAGGTATCTTTTTCAAAAACAAGAGAAATAATGATATTTGGGTCTTTAATTCCGATTAATTCTGTGGTATTCTTAATAAGTCTCATAAGTTCTTCCTAATGATGGTTTGGTTGCTTTTCATTATAGTTCTTATGGGACTTTTTGTCTGCATTCAAAAAGCTCTATAATCTCTATAGTGATTTTACCCACTACAGAAATTATAGAGCCCTTTATTTAAGGTACCTCTTAGGCTACAGCCTTAATCAGTCTCCTTCAGAACCCTTATTTGTCCTCCGTAGGATTGGCCTTGGGACCAGTTTAAATCCTAGGAATCCACTAGGCTATAAGATTAGTATCCTACTAGTCATGGGTGTTTTGATTTTCCTCTTTTGTCTGAATCTGTTCGCTCTTCTAAATCCTTAATCGTCTTGTTAACAGCAAGTTTCATATCCTTAACACTATTGTCATCAAAGGCATTCTATGATAGGATGAAAGGTGAAATGATAAAGAGAAGAGGAAAATCATGCGAAAGCTGTCAGAAGCAGAATGGATAAGTCGTTTTGAGCAAGTTCAGGGACGTAAGCCAAAACCTGATGAACTACAACTGGCTTATCAGTCTGGACTTATTGAAGTCTCGAAAAATTACAATTATATCTATATTCTTCTGGGCTCTCTATTAGCAATCGTTGTTGCCATAGGAATTAGTCTGATTTCAGGGACAACACATCAACAGTCTGAGGGACCTTCTACAATGGCTAGCACGCTTTTCGCATCAACGGGAATATCAAGTGACAATTCTAGTGCTTCGGCGAGTGAAAATCCACGTTGGACCAATGATAAAGGAAGTCGTCTTGCTAATTTAATGGTTTCTTGGGGTAACCAGATGAATCAACCTGGTTATCAGGAAATTACCAAAGAAGCCTCCACTATTCCTATCCATTGGGGGTCAGACCGTGATCAGGTTGTGGACGCAACCTATGCTGCAAATGGGAATAGCAGTTCTGAGTACACTATTGTTTCAGTATATGAGCGTTGGCAGGGTACGACCGTTCACCGTTATTTCTTCTCCATAAAAAGAGATGGAACACCAGTTGTTCTTTATTCATCAACCACTAATGGTAGCATTTACTATGTCAAAGAAACAGGAAATGAAAATCTCAAGTCAGCATACGCCGATATTGTCAGCAACTAAAAACTAGATTTCCAATTGGAAACCTAGTTTTTTAGTGTGAAGAAAGGCAAGATGAGAAAACTCTAAGTACCACCTGCCTAGTTAGAGTTACATTCTTTGATATTCACTTTTCTAAGTAGTGTGTTATTTAACCTTTTTAGCCAACATAGTCGCAAATTGAAGGGCAATTGGATTGCCATATTCATCTAAGCGGTGAAGGTGACCAATATTTTCATTGTATTTGACAAGCTCCCAGTCGCTATAGTAGTTTTTCAATTCGCCTTCTTCAAAGGTAAATGGGAAAGGCATGGTACAAGGGTGCTCCTCAGTATTCATGGCACAGACAATTAAATTGTAACCACCAAGGACAGTACGCTCTTGCATATTCTTGATGATAGCCGGAATTTGGTCAGGATCAAGGAACATGAAGACCACAGTTGAGAGAATAAAATCAAAGGTTTCTGATTCTGGAAGAGCAGCAAGGTTGATATCGTAGTAACCAGCTCTAACATTGTAATTTTCCTCATCAGCGATCATCTGGATACGTTGGGTAGCTTCATTATTAATGTCAACAGCAGTGACATCATGTCCAAGTGATGCTAAATAAAGAGCGTTACGACCATGACCACAACCAAGGTCTAGAGTGCGACCAGGTTTGATATAGCCAGATTGCACGGCCTCAAGAACCTCAGAGTGGGCCTTAGTATCATACTTTTTAGCCATGTAGTCCTCAGGTTTGCAATAAAAAGACAGATAGCATTCTAAATCCTCTGAAGCAGCAGCGATGCGGTGCCAAGCCTGAGGTTCTACAAAAGGAATATCTGTTTCAGGTGTGAAGAGATGTTCCGCAGTAACCTGTCCTTCTTCATCTAATTCGTAAAAATAAAGAGCCCCAGACAGGATGGTCAGTTTAGCCCATGTTCCTACCTTTGTATTATGTTTTTGAGTCACCATTTCTGGAAGAGTAGTGGCTGTCCAGTTTGGGAGACGTTTATAGCAAAGAAGTTGCTGATCTATAGTCATTTTGTGAGTTCCTTTCAATAGGTATGGTTCTATTATAGCAAAAGTTTGGAAAAGAAAAAAGTCTAGCTGGGGGGCTAGACGCTTTTATTGTGAGAGAACTGATAATCTAGGAATGGGGGAAAAGTGTTTGGGGAAGATAGGTATAAATGTTAAGAAGGGGTCCTAGACTATCAAAAACGTTCATGAGAACAATAAGTTTCAAATGATAAAATATTTATCTTGAACTCATTCGTTCTCTCTTTACACTATCTATTCTACCAAAAAAATCAGCAAAATGCTTACATAATATTAAAAAGCGTAAGAAAAAATCACGAACAGTCAATTAATGGTCTTGAATGGTAACTTTGTACAATCTATTTTGAGTGATTACTATTACAGTATCCTAAGAAATGTATTTATAGAAAGTAGATAAAAGAAAAAACGTCTAACTAAAGCAGCTAGACGTTAATTATAGGAGAGATCTGGAAATCTAGGAATGGGGGAAAAGTGTTTGGGGAAGATAGGTATAAATGTTAAGAAGGGTTCCTAGACTATATTTTATTCTGTTTATGAGAATAGTGAGTAAAAACTTATAAAAATAACTTTTTGCCTCATCCGGTCTCTCTTTACATTTTCTATTTTACCAGAAATATGGAATATAACTTTACATATTTTTAAAAAGTGTAAGAAAAAATCATGAACAGTCAATTAATAGTCTTGAATGGTCATCTCACTTTATTAAAAAAGCAGATCCCTCAGGTTCTGCTTGTAAATGATAGTAATGATTTGATACCTTAAACAATCTTACCATAGAGCTTCTTAACATTGTTAATATCAACAGGTTGGATACTTGTTTTTCCACCCTTAGGTTCCATTACAGAGGCAACTGCACTATTATGGTCAAGTCCAATCGCATGTCCCAGTTCGTGTTGGGCAGTGTTAAGGAGTTTACCACCATTTTTTTGGTAGTAGTTGTTTTTAACATGGAAGCTATTCAGGTAAACGGTAGCATTGTTATATTGCTTGGTTGGGACATAATAAGTAGAGTAGGTAACTCCAAGAGGAGATGCTACATTTTCTTCATAACGTTCATCAGCAATAATGTTAGCTTTTAGTTTATCGTCGGTAAGTAGGAAGTTAAAGGCTCCAGTATTGTTCCAAGAGGTAATAGCTTCTTTGTAAGCAGTCACTATCTCTGGAGTTTTAGCTTTGATGAAGATGGTTGCTTCATTACTTGACCAATGAGGTGTATTGTAATTTTTTTTGACAAGAACGTTGTTCTTTTGCCATACTTGCGCCACTCGGTCAACTGGTTTAGTAGCTTGGCCTGAAGCTGTGGGCTTATTTTCGGTAGTCACAGGCTTCTTAGGCTGAATAGTTGCAGTTGTTGAAGGCTTGTTTGCAACTGTAGCTGGTTTCTTGGGTTGGTTAGCCGTAGAACTTGATGTTTTAGGTTTAGAAGTTCCAGTAGTCGCTGGTTTTGTCGTGTCTGTTAATGGTTTTGGAAAATAGGTAGACAAAATTTTATGAACATTGCCATTGTCAATTGTCGTTGAAACCCATGTAGCACCATCTTTTGACCAAGTTTGCGCTTGTGCGACAGTTTCGGTCTTTGATGTTGCTTTATTTTCTTGAGATTGAGAATGACTTTCTGAACTTGTCGGAATCTTAGTCTCATAGGTTATGACTCCGGTCTGACGATTAACAGTGCTACTTGCTGTTTGACTATTTTGAGCTAATTCGTCAAAAGTTGGAGTAGTTGAGGTAGATTGATTAAAATCATTTTCATGTGTATGTTGGTCATCCACAGAGGTGTGTGAGATTGTGGTGACGGCAGCAGGTGCTTCAGAAGCAATAGCAGCATGTGTTTGAGTGCCAGTATTTGTACTTGTCTCAAGTTCGGCAAAAGTCAGTGCCTGAGTGGAATCTGAGACATAAGTCTGATCAGCAGAAGCTGTCTGAGAATGTCCCAAAAGAAAAACACTCATGATACCAACAGTTGCAAGGGTTAACAAGGTCCTTGAATGGAATCCTTGTCTTTCAGTAAAACGTAACATAACTTTCTCCTTTTTAATATAAAACAAAAACAGTCCTAATAATACCATCTGAAAATGAATATAAAGTGACAACAATATAACAATTGTTATATAAATAAAAACTTGGTCGTTAAAAAAAGACTTTATACAGAAAAAAGAATAATATCCGCTTAAATATGATAAAATGACAAGTAGGTATGCTAAGTGCATTAGAAAGAAAGAGGGAAATAAGATGCTTTCTATTATCATCCTGGAAGATGATGCCTTACAGCGTCACCGTGTTGGTCGCTTATTGGACGAAGCGGTCGAGGAGTCTAAGGCTGTTGTTAATGACATCACATTCTTTGAGAATGGTCAGGAATTGTTAGATGCTGACAGAGGTTCAGGTAAATCCATGATTTACCTTCTGGATATTGACCTCAAAAATCAGACCAAGCAGGGACTAGATATTGGTTTGGAGATTCGAAAAGAAGACTTGAAGGCACAAATTGCTTTTGTAACAGCCTACTCGGAGTTTATGCCTTTGACTTTTCGTTATAAGATTCAAGCCCTTGATTTTGTGGATAAATCCATGGAAGATGTGGATCTCAAGAGAGCTTTGGTAGAGCTTTTGGATTTTGCCCAGTCGCAGGTTGAGCAAGAAACGAAGACACAGAGTCTCACTGTTAAAACGGATAAAAATGATGTCAGTATTCCTTATAATGACATTTTGTATATTGAGACAGCTCCTGTTCCACATAAGTTGATTGCCCATACCAAGACAAACTTGGTTGAATTTTATGGGAAAATTGCAGAGGTGGCAAAACTGGATGATATATTCTTCCAACCCCACCGCTCTTTCGTCGTTAATGTCAGCAATGTGACAAGTGTGGATCGTACCGCTAATATGGTTTTCTTTGATGACGATGAGTCTTGCCTCCTTTCGCGAACACGTAAAAAAGAACTTTTGGAACGATTGAAAAATCGTTAAAGTATCTAGCCTATCCTTCTTCTCTAATAGTTATTAAAAATTTTCTGAAAACCGAGATGATTATTCAGTTTTATCTCATCTATTGACGGGAATTGTGATAAAATAGTAGCGTGGCTTTTATCATATACCTATCATGACTAGAAGGAGGTGGCTAACTATCATATGATGATTGATTTTCAAATTGCATTAGAGTATCTTTTGCATTTTATCGTCATACAATGGATTTACGAACAGACCAGTTTGGTTAGGGTTCCCCGACTGATTCTCCCCTTGGCTTTCTTAGTAGAATTCCTAGGAGGATTACTCGGTTCCTCTTTCGGGGTCGGCTTGTCCTTTATGACGCCTTTCTATCTTCTTTTCTATGCCTATTTCTTTGGCAAGGAAAGAACGGCCAATATGTTGGCCTTCTATGCCTTCTACCCTTTAGTCATTTATCTGTTGATATTTAATGGTTATTCTTATTTCTTGATGCCAGCCTTTAATATCACTTCAGATTTTCTCAACAAGAGTTATCTTTATTTTATTTTCTTTGACCTTCTAATTGTTCCAACCTTTGTTGCTCTTTCCAAGCTCCTTAATATTGACTTTAAATCTTTAAGGGTCTTGGAGAGAGACCGTAAGTTTAGTCGAATTATGTTTTTCACTAACTTTATCTTGATTAGTTATGTGATTTTTAACTATGCTGTGGTTGTAGCTTCGCAATTCTTTTCACTCTACTATGCTGGTCCTATCGTAACCTTAGTTGGTTTTGCATCTATCCTTTTTGCTGTATATAGTGTCAATAAGTATGCAGATGAGTACTTTGAAAATCAGCGTCGGAAAGAAAATCGTCGTCACTTGGATGATTTAGAAAAGTATTCTGAGCAAGTTGAGAGCCTTTATGAAACACTACGTGGTTTTCGTCATGATTATACCAATGTTCTGATTTCGCTTAGTGAGGCGATACAGATGAGAGATATTGACCAGATCAAGATGATTTATGACACTGTCCTTAAAGATTCAGCATCAGATTTGAGGCAACAAAAATTTGATTTGGCGAAACTAACACATGTAACCAATATGCCACTCAAGAGCCTGTTATCTTCTAAACTGGCTGAGGCGTTTGATAAGGGAATTCATTGTCATGTTGAGGTCGAAGAAGGTGTTTTCTTCACAGATATGCGTGTCTTGGACTTGATTACTATTACATCAATCCTCTGCGATAATGCGATTGAGGCAGCTGTTCTGTCAGAAACACCAAAGTTGTCTATTGCTATCTTTAAGATGGAGGGGCAGTCTGTAATTGCTGTTGAAAATTCCACTAAGGAAGCTTCTATTGACATAGCTCCTTTGAAGCAAAGAGGATTTTCGACCAAGGGAACAGGTCGTGGTTTAGGCTTAGCAAATATTGAAGAAATTCTCTTCAGATATGACAATGTGTCACTCGAAACGGAGTCAGCACAGCACCGTTTTGTGCAGTTATTGTCCGTTACACCAAAACAAGATTAATTGGGGATTTAATAAGAGTTTTTAGAATTCTTGTTAGTCCCTATTTTTATGTTTTGAAATATGTTAAAATAGTAACGTTAATCATGTGTTTTTTAATTTAGGGGGATTTATTATGTTGAAAGACGAATGGTTAGAATACTTTGAAGCTGTCAATGGGCGAAAGCCGAGGCCTATTGATTTTAAAGAGGCTCTAGAAAGAGGAGAGTTTATCCTCTCTGAGGAGTCAGACTCAAGCCAAGTAACTAATCAAGCACCGTCTGATCAAGGACAAGCATCGCCTGATCAATCATTAGATGGAGAAACTGCAACCGCAAAAGCACTAGCCCAGTCTCAAAAAGAGCGTAACGGCGCACAAGAGGCCCTAGCTAATGCGGCTCAAGAAAAGAGAAAAGCGCTATCCCAAGAAAGTGCTCTCCAAGTGAAGACGCTTCAATCAGGTCGTGAAGCTGAGGTTCTTCAAAAGGAAGAAGAACAGCGTCAACGTGTCGCTGAAGCTAAAGAACGGTTGGCTAGTTATGCGCCAACACGTCTGGATTCAGTAAGCCATTCAGCAAGTGCTGCGAGTGCAACTATTCAGGATATTCCAGTGTTCAGCAATGAATCACAATATCATGACAGTTCTGAGGACTTGAAAAAAGCCAACCGAAAAGAAGAAAAAGAGGCCAAGAAAATTGCTCGTCAGGCTGCTCGTGATAAGAAAAAGGCCGAAAAGCTTGCTGATAAAGTCAAGTCCAAAGAAGATCAGACTGTAATCAAACTAGAAAAGAAATTGGAAAGTCAGATTCGTCTTCTAGAAAGTGTTCAGAACATTGACAAAAAATCACAGAAGGCAAAAAGTTGGGGTAAAGGGGCCTTGATTTCTAGCCTTATTGCCGTTGTTTTGATGCTGTTGATTGGTGGTGTTTATGGCTTTTGGCGTAACGCTTCAGGTAACATTGAGGGGACTTGGGAATTAAAAACGTCAAAAGTCTTGGATGAAAATTCTGGCAAGTTAACCAATGCTCTTAAGGAGCATGAAAACAATAATGAAATTTATGTCTCTTTCCTTAAGGTTGACCATTCCAATAATCTACAGACACATTCTTACTTCTATACTAAGGGTAAGGAGGACCACCCTACTTTTACGGCTTCAGATTATCTGAAGGAGTATCAAGTTGTTGATCAGTGGAATAAGTCTATTACCTATACCAAGGAAGTCTCAGAATTTAAGCGTGAGTTGACTCGGGTGGTCTCAGAACTTTATCCAAATGCCGATAAGAACTTAGTGGATTACTATATTTCGGATAATGTAGATAACTATAGACTTTATCGCAAAGGAAAACGAACCAAGTCGTATACTGTTAATAAGGATACCTTGGTTGTTTCTACCTATAATGAAGATGGTAAACTGACTAGCCGTGATACTTATGAGAAGGTCTCAAAAGCGACAGCTAAAGGCTTAGAAGCTGAATATGCTGAAGCAAAAGTGGCTTACGAAAAAATCATAAGACTACAAGCAAAAAATAGGTAAAAAGTGAGTTAGAGGTTGTCTCTAACTTTTTTTGTTGAAAATTTGAGTCTGTCAAGTTTTTTTCTTGACACATAAAAATGTTATGGTATACTAGATAAGGTCGAGAGGTGATTAATGCCTCCACCATAATAAAAAACTAAAGAAAAGAGATATTACAAAATGGCAGTAAAAATCCGTTTGACTCGTATGGGTTCTAAGAAAAAACCTTTCTACCGTATTAACGTTGCAGATTCACGTGCTCCACGTGATGGACGTTTCATCGAAACAGTTGGTACTTACAACCCACTCGTTGAAGAAAACCAAGTAACAATCAAAGAAGATCGTATTCTTGAATGGTTGTCTAAAGGTGCACAACCTTCAGATACAGTTCGTAACATCCTTTCAAAAGAAGGCGTTATGAAGAAATTCCACGAATCAAAATTCTCAAAATAATTTTTTAGCCTATGGATACCATTGAAAATCTTATTATCGCTATCGTTAAACCTTTAATTGCTTCACCAGATCAGTTGACCATTAAAATTGTTGATGGCTCTGAGTTTTTGGAGTACCATCTTGACCTCGACCCAGCAGACATTGGGCGTGTTATCGGGAAAAAAGGACGTACTATTACGGCGATAAGAGCGATTGTCTATTCGGTACCTACTCAAGGTAAGAAGGTTCGTCTTGTTATTGACGAAAAAGAGAATGCTTAAGAGGCGACCTTAGGGTTGTCTTTTTTGCATTTTTTGGTTAACCCTCTTAGTCTTTGGTATAATATGAGGGTTAAACATAATACCTAAGTCAAAGATTAATCTGAAAGAAGGAGCAAGAATGACTTATCAAGAAGCGTTAGAGTGGATTCACGGTCAGTTGAAGTTTGGCATTAAGCCAGGTTTGGAACGTATGGCCTGGATGCTTGAAGAACTAGGAAACCCACAAGACAATTTGAAGGCTGTGCATATCGTTGGGACTAATGGAAAAGGGTCTACGGTAAATGCCCTACAAACGATTTTTAGTCAAGCAGGTTATGAAGTTGGAACCTTTACCTCGCCTTACATTATTGATTTTAAGGAACGGATTTCTGTCAATGGTCGTATGATTTCAGAAGAGGCGTTGTTGGACTTGGTTGAACGTGTTAAGCCTGTAGTTGATCGTCTACCAAAAGAGACAGAGCATGAAAATGCGACAGAGTTTGAGATTATCACAGTCTTGATGTTTCTCTACTTTGGACAAGTCCATCCTGTGGATATTGCATTTATAGAGGCTGGAATGGGCGGCTTGCATGATTCGACTAATCTATTTAGTCCTCTAGCGGTCATCTGTCCATCTATTGGTCTGGATCATCAGGCGGTTTTGGGAAATACTCATGCTGAAATTGCGGCAGAAAAGGCTGGTGTTTTGAAAAATGGAGCTCCCTTTATTTTTGCGACTGAGCGAGATGATGTTCGAGCAGTCTTTGAAAAGAAAGCACATGAAGAAGGGGCTAAGACCTACGAGTTAGGAAAAGATTTCACAGCTAACGGAACAAGTCATTCCTTTGATTTTGCTTACGAGGGACAAAAGCTAGAAAATATCTCATTGGCTATGGCTGGTCAGCATCAGGTGGCTAATGCTAGTTTGGCCATCATGACTTCTTTGCTGCTTCAAAAAGATTATCCAGAAGTGACTCCTGACCTCATTAAGGCTGCCTTAGCTCATGCTAGTTGGCTAGGTCGAACAGAGTTTTTGATGCCTAATCTCATGATAGATGGTGCTCATAATAACGAGAGTGTTAAGGTCTTGATTGATTTGTTAAAATCAGAATATGCGGATAAGGATATTGAATTGCTTTTTGCAGCTATTGATACCAAGCCTATTGATAGTATGTTGGCTCAGTTAGAGTCGGTCGGTGATTTGACAGTAACCAGCTTTGAGTATCCAAATAGTGTCAAATTGGACAAGTACCCAGCTGCTTACAAAAAGGTCCCAGGCTTCCAAACTTGGATCAAGAATCATGTATCAGCGGATAAAGACAAATTATATGTGATTACAGGATCTCTTTATTTTATTTCTCAAGTTCGAAAATGGCTTTTAGAGCGAAAAAGTAACGTTTAGACTTGAAAGATAAGACTTAGGGGCGTATAATACCCCATATGTTTTAAAAGTAAGGAGAAAAAATGCTTCAACGTCTGAAAAACATTTTAATAGGTGAACCCTTGACCCAGGATAATAGCAGTGATGATCACTTATTATCTAAGGTTCAAGCGTTAGCCATGTTGTCGAGTGATGCTCTATCATCTATCGCATATGGTCCTGAACAGGTCGTATTGGTCTTGATGGCTGTATCAAGCGCTGCTATTTGGTGGTCTATCCCTATTGGGGTTTTGGTTTTAGTCCTTTTGGCTAGCCTTACTATTTCTTACAGACAGGTAATTAAGGCCTATCCACAAGGTGGTGGTGCCTACATGGTAACTTCGGAAAATCTGTCACCTAAATTTGGTTTGATAGCTGGTGGTAGCCTCTTAGTCGACTATATGTTGACAGTAGCCGTTTCAGTTGCCTCAGGTGCGGATGCCATTACTTCAGCTATTCCTTTACTTCATCCCTATAATCTGGAAATCTCAATGATTTTGGTGCTTGTTTTGATGGTGATGAACCTCAGGGGAATGCGTGAATCGGCAAAATCTCTGATGATTCCTGTTTATCTCTTTATTGTCTCAACGATGTTCTTATTAGGATTTGGTTTCTTACAGATCTTAACGGGGCATATGCCTTATGCGGCTACGGCCCATTTAGGCCAACCGATTACAGGTGTGTCAGTGATTCTTATTTTAAGGGCTTTTACATCAGGTTCGGCTTCATTGACAGGGGTGGAAGCTATTTCTAATGCAGTGCCTTTCTTTAAGAAACCTAAGCCTAAAAACGCTGCATCAACCCTCTTTATCATGTCAAGCATCTTGGGGATTATGTTTGCCGGGATTACCTTCCTAAACTGGTGGACTGGCATTACACCTCATTCAGGTGTGACAATTTTGGCACAGATGGCTAGAGAAATTCTTGGCTATTCATGGATTGGTAGTATCTTATTTTATATCTTCCAATTCTCAACTGCTATGATTCTTGCAGTAGCAGCAAATACTGGTTTTTCAGCCTTTCCGATGTTGTCCTTTAATATGGCTAAGAATAAATACATGCCTCACATGTATCTTGAAAAAGGTGCACGTATGGGATACTCTAACGGTATCTTGACGCTGGCTATTGGGGCCATTACCCTCTTATTCATTTTCCGAGGAAATACGGAACGGTTGATTCCGCTTTATACTATTGGGGTGTTCATTCCTTTTGCACTTTCTCAAACAGGGATGGTTGTCCATTGGATTCGTGAATATGGTAAGGGATTCTGGAAACACTCTTTAGCTAATATTTTAGGTGCCCTAATTTGTTATGCTATCGTCCTCATTCTCTTCCTTTTCCGTCTAGGAGATATTTGGCCATTCTTCCCTATTATTGCGATTTTGATGTGGATGTTCCTTAAGATTAAGAAACATTACAATGGGGTTGCTCAACAATTGCGTATTGATGGTCAAGTCAAAGAACATCATTATCAAGGCAATATTGTCCTTATCTTGGTGGGGAATGTTACAAAGGCTAATATTGGTGCTATTTCTTATGCACGTTCTATTGGTGATAAGGTTATCGCTATGCATGTGTCTACTAAAGATACAGAGAATAAGGACAAGGAAACCGAACAAGAGTTTAAAAAATATTTCCCAGAAATCGAGATGGTTCATATCCAATCACCTTACAGTTCAATTACGCAGTCAACTATTCAATATGTAGACGAAGTAGCTACTCAGGCTGAAAAAGAGAATGCGACTCTGACTGTTATGATTCCACAGTTTGTTCCGAAAAAATCATGGCAAACCATGCTTCACAACCAGATGAGTTTACGATTGAAATATTATCTCAAATGGCGTGAGAATATTGTCATTTCATCATATTCTTACCACTTAAAAGATTAAATAAAGACAAGCGAGGACAGTCCCCATGTGACGGGGAGTCTTCGCTTTTTTAGCTGGAATTCAGCTAGGCAATTTTATTTTTTGCAAGAAAAATCGAGCAAAATGAGTTATAATAGATAGTACTATAACGTTTCAAGAGGAAATTATGGCAAATCAAGAAAAAGTAGAACAAGCAGTCTATCAATTATTGGAAGCTCTGGGTGAAAATCCTGAGCGTGAAGGTCTTTTGGATACGCCAAAACGTGTGGCTAAGATGTATGCTGAGATGTTTTCAGGCTTAAATGAAGACCCTAAAGATCAGTTTACAGCAGTCTTTTCAGAAGTACATGACGAAGTTGTCCTTGTCAAGGATATTCCTTTTTACTCTATGTGTGAGCATCATTTGGTTCCCTTTTATGGAAAGGCTCATGTAGCTTATCTGCCAAGTGGGGATAAGGTGACTGGACTGTCAAAATTAGCACGTGCTGTTGAAGTGGCGGCCCGTCGTCCACAATTGCAAGAACGTCTGACAGATCAAGTCGCTACAGCGCTTGAAGAAGCCCTTAATCCTCGAGGTGTTTTTGTCATGGTGGAAGCAGAACACATGTGTATGACCATGCGTGGTATTAAGAAACCAGGAAGTAAGACCATCACAACAGTTGCTAAAGGCCTTTATAAAGAAGACCGTGAAGAACGTAAGGAAATTCTTTCTTTGATGCGTGATTTTTAGGAGTTAAAATGTTTATTGGTAAACATGAGATTGCAGGTAAGGCCTGCATTATGGGAATCTTGAATGTCACCCCAGATTCTTTTTCAGACGGTGGTGATTTTGACACAATAGAAGATGCGCTAGCTCAGGTTGAGCGTATGATTGCTCAAGGGGCTAGTATTATTGACGTGGGTGGTGAGTCTACAAGACCCGGAGCAGAATTTGTTACCGAGGAAGAAGAGATTGCTCGTATTGTGCCAATTATACAAGCTATTAAGGCAAATTATGACGTTCTCGTCAGTATTGATACCTACAAGACAGCTACTGCTAGAGTTGCTCTTGAAGCAGGTGCGGATATTCTTAATGATGTTTGGACAGGTCTTTATGATGGTCAGATGTTAGCTTTAGCTGCTGAGAAAGACGTGCCAATCATCCTAATGCACAATCAAAAGGAAGAAATTTACAATGACGTCACTGAAGATGTCTGTGCCTTTCTCAATCAACGTGCGCAAGCTGCCTTGGAAGCTGGTGTAGCCAAGGAAAATATCTGGATTGATCCTGGCTTTGGTTTTGCTAAAAATGTCCAACACAATATAGATCTGCTTAAAGGCTTGGACAAGGTTGTTGAGCTTGGGTATCCTGTTCTTTTTGGGATTTCTCGTAAGCGTGTTGTGGATTATCTCCTAGGTGGAAATATTCCTGCCAAGGACCGTGATCAAGGGACAGCTGCTCTATCTGGTTATGCTGTTAGCAAGGGATGTCAAATTGTTCGTGTCCATAATGTTGAAGCCAATCGTGATATTGTCAAGACTATCGCAGGAATTTTATGAAACGAAAAAAAAGCTCAAATCGAGCTTTTTTCTTAGTCTTGAATTGTCCAAACGCTGACAGATTTTTCAGAAACTGGGAAGTCTCCCCATCCGTCTTCATCAATAGTTACAGTATCAGAGCAGTTTCCAAGGATGTCATGGAAGGTTTGTCCAGCCCAATCACTGCCAATTTCCATAGTTTTGCTGTTAGCAACATCATTAGAAATGGTTACGGCTAATGGAGTACCGCCTTCGTTGCCAGAGCGTGTCCATCCGATACAGTTAGGGTCGTCAAAGTAGTCTTTTTGCTCTCCGTAAGCTAATTCTTTACGAGCGTAAAGTAGGGTGTCTAAGACCTCTTGGAAACTTTCCTGAGCAAACTCCCCTTCGATACCATAGTAGTCCCCATAAAACAGGCAAGGAAGACCATCTTCACGAAGTAGAATAAGAGCGTAAGCAGCTGGCTTAAACCATTCTTCAACAGTTGATTCTAGAGCCTGTCCACGTTGGGTATCGTGGTTCTCTACGAAGGTTACCGCATGCTCTGGGTGATTTTTGACTAATGTTTGATCGAAAATAGTCGTCAAATCGTAATCGGCCCCTTCCAGGCTGGCATCGTATAAGTTGTTATGAAGGCGAACATCCACAAGGTCAAAGCGGTTTTCAGTTTTTTCGAGATAAGTATTATTATCTTCTTCCTTGGCATTCCAAAATTCCCCAAAGACATAGAAGTCTTGTCCTTGTTTTTCTTTGACGTCACGTATGAAATTACGCATAAAGAAAGAGTCTATATGTTTGACAGCATCCATGCGGAAACCGAGGACTCCAGTTGTTTGTACGAACCAGTCGACCCAACTGTAGATATTTTCAATGACTTCAGGATGCTTATAGTCTAGATTGGCATACATAAGGTAGTCAAAGTTACCGTTTTCGTTGTCTACCAAGTCGTTTTCAGCCCAACCTTTGTTGTCACCTTGGATAAGATAGATACCACTTTTATTACGTTTGGCATCGAAGTCCGTCCCGTTAAAGTGGTACCAGTGCCATTCAAAATCGTTGTAGGCCTTTTGACGACCATCAAATGTGAAATGTGTCCACCCTTCAATTTCAAAAGGCTTGCTGATTTCTTTTGTACGATCCTCTGGGTCAACTTCGACCACTTCGAAGGTCTCGAGTTTATCCGCTGCCGCCTTGTGATTAAGGACGACGTCAGCCATGGGTACAATACCAACGTCTTTGAGGCGATTAATAGCATTGAGATATTCATCTTTGAAACCGTACTTAGTGCGAATAGTACCTTTTTGATCGAATTCGCCTAGGTCAAAGAGGTCATAGACTCCGTAACCGACATCATCTTTATTAGTGCCTTTAAAAGCAGGTGGCATCCAAACATGGCTAATACCAAGGTCTGAGAGGTGTTGGGCATCTTCAGCCAAGTGATTCCAATGTTGTCCATCGCTTGGAAGATACCATTCAAAATATTGCATTACAGTTTGATTTGTCATAGTTAATTCCTTGTTCATTGAGAAAGTCATTGATGTTGTAGCAGTAGGTTATTTAACCTCTGCACCTTTATTTTATCAAATAAGAATAATTGTGCAAGCGTTTGCATTGAATAAAGTGACAAAAGTCTCTGTTTTGTCTAAAAAATCATACGAATTAGAGCGTAACTTTTTAGCTGTTTTATGCTAGAATAAGGGTAAGTTTAGTCGTCTAAAGGAGAGTAAATGGATAAAATAATTTTGAATGGTTGCCGTTTCTATGGCTATCATGGTGCTTTTGCTGAGGAACAAACCCTAGGACAGATTTTTGTGGTGGATTTGGAATTGGCAGTTGATTTGGTCAAGGCCTCACGAAGTGATGAACTAGCAGATACGGTTCATTATGGCTTGGTTTTTGAGGCTGTGAAGAGACAGGTGGAAGAAGTAAAGTATAGCTTAATTGAGCGTTTAGCTGGTGCTATTTGCGAAGATTTATTTGCTCAATTTGGCCCTATCCAAGCCATTAAGATTCGTATTTATAAGGAGAATCCACCTATTAACGGACATTACAAGAGTGTGGGAATTGAGTTGGAGCGTAGCCGATGACAAAAGTTTACTTGAGTTTGGGGTCTAACATGGGCGACCGCCAAGGCTATCTCCAAAGAGCTGTGGAAGCCTTGAAGCAGTTGACTGATACTGAGGTTGAAACCGTGTCCTCTTATTATGAAACAGCCGCTTGGGGGCTAACAGATCAGGCTGATTTTTTAAACCTCGCCTTGGCATTAGAAACGCAGTTGCCAGCTGAAAGCCTACTCAGTGCTTGTCAGGCCATTGAGAAAGACTTGGATCGCGTTCGCCATGAGCATTGGGGACCCCGGACCGTGGATATTGATATTCTTCTCTATGGACAGGAAATTTGGGAGACTGAGCATCTGATAGTACCACATCCTTTCATGACTCAGAGAGCCTTTGTTTTGGTTCCTCTGCTAGAAATTGCAAAGGACTTAGTTGAGCCTCAAACTGGTCAAACCTACGAAAATTATTTGAGTCAATTAGACACTAATGATGTTCACAAATTCGTGACTTCGGACTAGTTTTTACTAAAATTCCTTGTCGTCAAGATGGGGATTTTTTGCTATAATTAATCTTGGCTTTTGCTGTATTTTTCCTCGATGTTCGAGGGGAAAATAGTAACACATTTGTAGGTTCTGCCTTTAATGATAGGGAAGCCTATCACAATGCCTACGAAGAAATAAAAAGAATAGAAAAGTATGGAAAAAATATGCTTGATGAATTAAAAAAGATTTAGTGGGAATTGATATTCGTTTCAATGAACCCTTAAAACGTTACACCTATACCAAGGTTGGTGGACCAGCAGATTATTTGGCCTTTCCACGTAATCGTTATGAGCTTTCTCGTATTGTCAAATTTGCTAATAAGCAAGGGATTCCCTGGATGGTTCTTGGAAATGCTAGTAATTTGATTGTCCGTGATGGCGGTATCCGAGGCTTTGTGATTATGTTTGACAAGCTTAACGGTATTGCAGTAAACGGTTATCAAATTGAAGCAGAAGCGGGTGCTAATTTGATTGCGACAACAAAGGTGGCTCGTTTCCAAAGCTTGACTGGTTTTGAATTTGCAGCAGGCATCCCAGGTAGTGTTGGTGGTGCTGTATTCATGAATGCTGGGGCCTATGGCGGAGAGATTGCTCATATCTTGGTTTCTGCTCAGGTTTTGACAAAAGACGGTGATATTCGTACCATTGCGGCACGTGACATGCGTTTTGGTTACCGTCGCTCGGTTCTTCAGGAGACTGGTGAAGTTGTTATTTCAGCTAAGTTTAATCTCCATCCAGGTGACTATCATCAAATTAAGAATGAAATGAATCGCCTCAATCACTTACGTGAACTTAAGCAACCTCTCGAATACCCTTCATGTGGTTCTGTTTTTAAACGCCCACCAGGCCACTTTGCTGGTCAGCTTATTACGGAAGCTAATCTTAAAGGACATCGTATCGGTGGTGTTGAAGTTTCAACCAAGCATGCTGGTTTCATGGTCAATGTGGATCAAGGAACAGCTAAAGATTATGAGGATCTTATCGCCGATGTCATTGCCAAGGTTAAGGAAAATTCTGGAGTTACCTTAGAACCTGAAGTTCGTATCATTGGTGATAAGCTTAACTAAATCAACCCCTATCTTATATTTAATTTTTATGGAGGACTTATGACAATTGACTAATCCGATTATTGCCTTTCAAAACGTCTCAAAAGTGTTTGAAGACAGTGGCACACAAGTTTTAAAAGACATCAACTTCGAACTAGAAGAAGGAAAATTCTATACTCTTCTTGGAGCTTCTGGCTCTGGGAAATCAACCATTTTGAATATCATTGCTGGCCTCTTGGATGCGACCAGTGGTGACGTCCTTTTAGATGGAAAACGTATCAATGATATCCCTATCAATAAAAGGGATGTCCACACCGTTTTCCAATCTTATGCCCTCTTCCCACATATGAATGTCTTTGACAATGTGGCCTTTGCGCTTAAGTTAAAAAAGGTCCCTAAAAAGGAGATTGAAGAGCGTGTAGAAGAAGCCTTGAAAATGGTTCAACTAGATGGTTATCAAAAGCGCTCAATTCAAAAATTATCTGGTGGACAACGTCAACGGGTGGCCATTGCCCGTGCGATTATCAACCAACCACGAGTGGTCCTTTTAGATGAGCCTCTGTCAGCACTGGATTTGAAGCTACGTACTGAAATGCAATACGAGTTGCGTGAATTGCAGCAGCGACTAGGGATTACCTTTGTCTTTGTTACCCACGACCAAGAAGAAGCCCTGGCTATGTCGGATTGGATTTTTGTTATGAATGATGGGGAAATTGTTCAGTCAGGAACCCCTGTTGATATCTATGATGAGCCTATCAACCACTTTGTAGCTACTTTTATTGGAGAATCCAACATTCTTCCTGGCGTGATGATTGAGGATTATCTGGTTGAGTTCAATGGGAAACGCTTCGAATCTGTTGATGGAGGAATGCGTCCTAACGAACCTGTTGAAGTGGTTATCCGTCCTGAAGATTTACAAATCACGCTTCCTGAAGAAGGGAAGCTGCAAGTTCGAGTGGAAACGCAACTCTTCCGTGGGGTTCACTATGAAATTATTGCTCATGATAATCTTGGCAATGAATGGATGATCCACTCGACCCGTAAGGCTATTGAGGGTGAGATTATTGGTCTTGATTTTACGCCTGAAGATATTCACATCATGCGTCTCAATGAGACAGAAGAAGAATTTGATGCTCGTATTGAAGAATATGTGGAAATGGAAGAGCATGAAGATGGCTTGATTAATGCCATTGAGGAGGAGCGCCATGAAGAAAACAGCTAGCCTCTTTTCGGTACCCTACCTGCTTTGGCTTCTGCTTTTTGTGGTCGCTCCAGTGCTCATGCTCTTGTATCAGTCTTTCTTTGATATCAGTGGCAACTTTACTTTAGATAATTACGGGACCTTCTTTTCCAGTTGGACCTACTTGAGGATGAGCTTCAACTCGGTTCTTTATGCGGCTATTATTACTATAGTCACTCTCCTCATTTCCTATCCTACGGCTTATCTTTTGACGAGACTCAAGCATAAACAGCTTTGGTTAATGCTTGTCATTTTGCCGACCTGGGTCAATCTCCTTCTTAAAGCTTATGCCTTTATGGGGATTTTTGGTCAACAAGGTGGGATTAACGCCTTTCTTGGTTTCTTTGGTATTGCACCTATGCAAATCCTTTTTACGGATTTCTCCTTTATTTTTGTAGCCAGCTACATCGAAATACCATTTATGATTCTGCCGATTTATAATGCCCTAGATGATTTGGATGAAAATATCGTTAATGCGAGCAAGGATTTGGGTGCTAATGATTGGCAGACCTTTACTAAGGTTATCTTTCCTTTGTCGCTTAACGGGGTTCGTTCAGGTGTGCAATCAGTCTTCATCCCTAGTCTCAGTCTCTTTATGTTGACACGCTTGATTGGTGGTAACCGAGTGATTACACTAGGAACGGCTATTGAACAGCACTTCCTTACAACGCAAAATTGGGGGATGGGGGCAACCATTGGGGTTGTTCTCATTGCTGCTATGATTGCGACTATGTGGTTAACGAAGGAGAGACGTCAATGAAAAAATTTGCAAATCTCTATCTCGTTTTTGTCTTTGTTATCCTCTATTTGCCTATCTTTTATTTAATCGCCTATTCTTTCAATAGTGGTGGCGATATGAATCAATTCAAAGGCTTTACGTTGGATAATTATCATAGCATGTTTTCAGATAGTCGACTCATGTTGATTTTGGCTCAAACCTTCTTCTTAGCCTTTCTTAGTGCTCTCTTGGCGACACTCATTGGTACCTTCGGGTCTATCTTTATCTATGAGAGCAAACAGAGGCAGCAAACGGGGATTTTATCTCTAAATAACGTACTCATGGTTGCACCCGACGTTATGATTGGTGCTAGTTTCTTAATTCTATTTACCTTAATTGGCTTTCAGCTCGGTTTCGTCTCTGTTTTGCTAAGCCACATCGCCTTTTCAATTCCAATTGTGGTTCTCATGGTTTTACCACGTCTCAAGGAAATGAATCGTGATATGGTAAATGCGGCCTATGACTTGGGTGCGACCCAGTGGCAGATGTTGCAAGAGGTAATGCTACCATACTTGACACCTGGAATTATCGCTGGTTATTTTATGGCCTTTACTTATTCTTTGGATGACTTTGCCGTGACCTTCTTCGTTACGGGTAATGGTTTTTCAACACTTGCTGTGGAGATTTACTCACGTGCTCGTAAGGGAATTTCTTTGGAAATCAATGCCCTCTCAACCGTTGTTTTCCTATTCTCTATCCTTTTGGTTATTGGCTATTACTTGATTACCAAGGAGAAAAAGGAGGAGCAAGATGCGTAGACTCTATGAATTTTTACTAGGGATTGTGGCCATTATACTTGTCCTTTGGGGAATTTCTGCCTATATGCAAAGTCACACAGGAAGTGCCTCTGATAAATTAGTGATTTATAACTGGGGGGACTATATTGATCCTGATCTCTTGACCAAGTTCACTAAGGAAACAGGCATCAAAGTTCAGTATGAAACTTTTGATTCCAATGAGGCCATGTATACCAAGATTAAGCAGGGGGGGACAACCTACGACATTGCTGTACCGTCAGACTATACCATTGATAAAATGGTTAAGGAAAACCTGTTGGTGAAATTGGATAAATCTAAAATCCATGGCTTTGATCAAATTGGCTCAAGCTTCAAGGGACTTAGTTTCGACCCTCACAATGATTATTCCATTCCTTATTTCTGGGGGACTGTCGGCATTGTCTATAATACAAAATTGGTAAAAAAAGCTCCTCAGCATTGGAATGATCTCTGGTCGCCTGATTACAAAGACCAAATTATGCTAGTTGATGGGGCACGTGAAGTCATTGGCTTTTCACTTAATAGCTTGGGATACAGTCTGAACACCAAGAACATGACGGAGTTGCGTTTGGCGGAGACCAAGCTCAATAGTTTAACCCCTAATATCAAAGCTATTGTAGGCGATGAAATGAAGGGCTACATGATTCAAGGTGATGCTGCTATCGGAGTAACCTTCTCAGGGGAAGCTAGTGAGATGCTTGATAAAAATGAGAATCTTCGTTATGTTGTTCCTTCTGAGGGCTCAAATCTTTGGTTTGATAATCTGGTTATCCCGAAGACAGTTAAGCACAAAAAAGAGGCTTATGCCTTTATCAATTTCATGCTTAAGCCAGAAAATGCAGCTCAAAATGCCGAATACATCGGTTATGCAACACCTAACGATGCAGCCAAAGCCTTGCTTCCAAAGCGGATTACTGATGATAAAGCCTTCTATCCATCAGAATCAACGATCAAAAACCTAGAAGTCTATGATAATCTAGGCCAAAAATGGTTAGGCATCTATAACGATATTTACCTTCAAGTTAAGATGTATCGTAAATAAGCCTTCTAAGTTTAAGTGCTAGATTCAAAGTAAAACAATTCTTCAAATGCTTTTATTTCAAAAATAATGAGAGGCTGAAACACTATCGTTTCAGCCTTTTTACTAATGCCAATAAATATCGCTTATTAATCCTCATTTCCATAAGAATCATAGGGGCTTTGGCTAATGTCTATGAAGGGAGCAAAAAGAAGATTTGTTTTTCTTGAATAATTGTATTGCTGTGCTATAATAAAGCAAAGGAATTTATAATGTTTATTTTGGAGGACTTAACATGCAAGCAGCACTTCTCTTTTTACTGATCTCCTTCCTAATTCTCATGGGAATTCTCATCAGTATGCTTTATGTCGTTCGTCAGCAGTCAGTAGCTATTGTTGAACGTTTTGGACGCTATCAAAAAATTGCAACGAGTGGTATCCATATGCGTCTGCCATTTGGTATCGATAAAATTGCCGCACGTATTCAATTACGCTTGCTTCAAAGCGAGATTGTAGTGGAAACTAAGACCAAAGACAATGTCTTTGTCATGATGAATGTTGCTACACAGTACCGTGTTAATGAGCAAAATGTGACCGATGCATACTACAAACTCATGCGTCCAGAGGCTCAAATTAAGTCATATATTGAGGATGCCCTCCGTTCATCCGTTCCTAAATTGACACTTGATGAGCTTTTTGAGAAGAAAGATGAAATTGCCCTTGAAGTACAACACCAAGTGGCTGAAGAAATGACAACCTACGGTTATATCATTGTGAAGACTTTGATTACTAAGGTTGAACCTGATGCTGAAGTTAAACAGTCTATGAATGAAATCAATGCTGCCCAACGTAAGCGTGTAGCAGCCCAAGAATTGGCAGAAGCGGATAAAATCAAGATTGTCACAGCAGCCGAAGCCGAAGCTGAAAAAGACCGCCTTCATGGGGTAGGTATTGCCCAACAACGTAAGGCCATCGTTGATGGTTTGGCTGAATCTATTGCTGAATTGAAAGAAGCTAATGTGGGTATGTCTGAAGAGCAGATTATGTCTATTCTCTTGACCAACCAATATTTAGATACCCTTAATACCTTTGCTGTTAAAGGTAATCAAACCTTATTCTTACCGAATAATCCAAATGGAGTAGATGATATTCGTACCCAAATTTTGTCAGCCTTGAAGACAGATAAATAGTAAGCAAACAAAGAAGCCAGATTTGAGATAATCTGACTTTTTTGTTTATTTTTCTAAGAACTGAGCCAAGCGGATAACTTCAATCTTATAGCCATCTGGATCAGTGATAAAATAGTACATTTTTGGTTTACCAGGAAGACCTGAGAGATCAGTGACAGTGTAGCCAGCTTCTTTGTGGGCTTGGTGTGTAGCTTCTAGGTCATCAACACCAACAGCGATGTGTCCATAGCCATTTCCAAGGTCGTAAGCTTCATGATCGTAATTGTATGTTAATTCCAACTCGTAATCAGGATCGTCTTCGAGTTGCATGTAGACAAGCGTGAATTTATATTCTGGAAAATCATTACGACGGACTTCTTTGAAACCAAGAGCGTCTTGGTAAAAGTTTAGTGAAGCTTCTAGGTCCTTAACACGAACACAAGTGTGTAGGAATTTAGTCATGTGAGAGACTCCTTTTATCTAATTTTGTATTCTCATAGTAGCATTTTGGGACCGTTTTTTCTAGTCTTAGCTACATGTGATATAATGGCGAAAAAGAATCTGAGGAGGTATCTATGACTATTTTAGCGATTGATTTTGGCGGAACTCAGGTCAAGTCTGCCCTTGTTTCGGAGGAGTTTGCCCTTGAAAAGAGTCTACCAACGCAATCATCTCCACAAACCTTGAATCAAACCCTTGATGTGATTGACTATTTGGTAACGTCGGTTAAAGTAGCCTTAACGGGCATTGCTATCAGTGTTCCTGGGACAGTAGATACTGATGAGGGTGTTATTTATCACGGAGGCTTGTTGCGATTCTTCCACGGTTTTCGTATCAAAGACATCCTTGAAGCCAAGTATCATTTACCAGTCACGGCTCTTAATGATGGGAAAGCAGCAGCTTTAGGCGAGCTGGCGATGGGGCATTTACAGGGAGTGACCAACGGTGCAGCCCTTGTTTTGGGTTCAGGTCTAGGTGGTGGTCTTATTATTAATGGTAAACTTTTTCAAGGAAGTCACTTTCAAGCGGCTGAGTTAACATTTCTTCTTCCAGTTCAAATGGAAAAAGTTAATCCTTCACAAATGCGAGGAACAACTCTTTCAGCTGTTGGTTTCATTACTAGGGTTAATGAAGTGCTGGGTAATGCTGATTTAAAAGATGGTCGTGAAGCTTTTAAGGCAATCAATGCTAGAGATGAAGCTGTTTATCCAATTTTTGAGGCCTATTGTCGAAGCTTAGCCATTACTATTCTAAATCTTCAATCCATCTTTGATATGGAAATCTTTGTTCTTGGAGGTGGTATTTCAGCTCAGCCGGTTCTGATTGAGGAGGTCAACCGCCAGTTTGATAAGGTTCGCCATGAGATAGACTTTATCGGAAAAATTATTAAACGACCTAAAATTGTCGCCTGCCATCACCATAATGGTGCTAATTTGATTGGTGCGGCTTATTTCCTTAAACAGAGATAACGGATACTAAAATAAAATGGCAGCAAAAATATACATAAAATACCTAACTTTTTTGTGACGAGCGGGCAATTCCGTTCGTTTTTTGCTCTTAGGACTTTACAATATTCAGAAAATTCGCTATAATGGGACCATTAAAATTTTGGAGGTGTCTTTATGACAATTTATAATTTCTCAGCAGGACCTGCTACATTACCAAAACCAGTGCTTGAAAAAGCGCAAGCTGAATTGCTTAACTACCAAGATTCCGGTATGTCCGTGCTAGAAATGTCCCACCGTTCTCCAGAATTTGACAAAATCGTTAAAGATGCGGAAGCGACACTTCGTGAGCTTATGGCTATTCCTGATAACTATAAGGTTATTTTCTTGCAAGGTGGCGGCTCTACACAATTCTCAATGCTACCACTGAACCTCGCTCAAGGTAAGAAAGCTTACTACCTTGTAGGTGGTTCATGGGGTAAAAAAGCTTATACAGAAGCTGTTAAACTTTCAAAAACCATTCCTTTTGAACCAATTCTTTTGGCGTCATCTGAGGATACTGTTTACGATCATATTCCAAGTTTTGATCCTTCAACGATTGATCCAGAAGCTGCCTATGTTCACTTGACTACTAACAATACCATTGAAGGAACAGCTATCTATGATTTGCCTGATACCAATGGTGTGCCAATTGTAGCTGATATGTCTTCAAATATTTTGGCTGCTCGCTATAACGTTGAAGATTTTGCCCTTATCTATGCTGGTGCTCAGAAAAATATTGGACCTGCTGGTGTGACAGTGGTTATCGTCCGTGAAGACTTCCTTAACGACCAACCACAATTGTCTGCTATGTTGGACTACCGTATTCAAGCTGAAGCAGGATCACTTTACAATACACCACCATGTTTCAGTATTTATATTTCAAAACTCGTCTTTGACTGGGTTAAAAATGAAATTGGTGGCGTAGATAAGATGGCGGAAATTCAACGTGAAAAATCAGGTCTTCTTTATGATTATATCGAGTCATCTGATTTTTACACCAATCCTGTTAAAGATGCCAAGGATCGTTCTGTCTGCAACATTCCATTTGTCACGCCAAGTAAAGACTTGGATGCTAAATTTGTAGCAGAAGCAGATGCTCTTGGTTTCAAGAATATCAAGGGTCACCGTTCAGTTGGTGGTATGCGTGCCAGTGTTTATAACGCCTTTCCACGCCAAGGTGTCCTTGATTTGATCGACTTTATGAAGAAATTTGAAGCTGAAAATAAGTAATTAGGTAAAGAGATGGAAATTAGACAAGCCTTTCCAAATGAAATTAAGCCCATCATGACGGTTATTGAGAGTGCCAGAGCTGCTCTAGCAGAAGCTGGCAGTTCCCAATGGCAAGGGGCTGATGGTTACCCTACTGAAGAAACCATCTTTGATGATGTCCTCAAAGGACAAGCCTATGTCGGTATCATTGACGGTCAAATTGTTTCTTATGCTGCGGTGGTTACTGATGGAGACCCTGCTTACGACAAAATCTATGACGGTGATTGGAAGCATCACAATAAGCGATACATTACTTTTCATAGGATTGCCGTTTTGACTGAGGTTACAGGTCAAAGGGTCGCTCAAACCTTTATTCAAGGTCTTATCGAGGGAACTGACGCTCATGATTTTCGTTGCGACACGCATGAAAAGAACCTTGTCATGTAGCATATTTTGGAGAAACTAGGTTATGTCTATTGTGGCAAGGTTCCTATTGACGGGGAACGATTTGCCTATCAGAAAATCAAAACCAAGAGGGAAAAGGCCTTCTATCAAGAAGTTGATGAGGCAACCCATCATGGTATACATTGATTTAAGAGGAATAAAATTATGGTATTTAGTGTAAAAACGTATAACAATATTAACCAGATTGGTTTGAAGGAACTTGGAAATCATTTTCAAATCGATGGTGATTTAGCGAAAAATCCGGATGCTTACATCATTCGTAGTCAAAATCTCCATGATACAGTTTTCCCTGAAAATTTGAAAGCCATTGCTCGTGCCGGTGCCGGTACTAACAATATCCCAGTTGCTGAAGCCACTCAAAAAGGAATTGTTGTCTTCAATACTCCAGGAGCTAATGCTAATGCAGTTAAAGAAGCTGTTTTGGCTTCTATCTTGCTCTCAGCACGTGACTATATTGCGGCCAATGCTTGGGTTAATACGCTTAGTGGTGACGATGTGCCTAAACAAATCGAAGCAGGTAAGAAACAGTTTGCAGGTAGTGAGATTGCTGGTAAAACACTTGGTGTTATCGGACTTGGTGCCATTGGTGCCCGTATTGCCAATGATGCTTACCGTTTGGGAATGAAGGTCTATGGTTATGACCCATATGTTTCTATTGAAGCTGCCTGGAATATCTCTCACCATGTCAGACGTGTTTCTGATCTCAAAGAAATCTTTGAAAACTGTGACTATATCACCGTTCACGTTCCGTTGACACCTGATACGAAAGGTACTTTCAATGCGGACGCCTTTAACCTCATGCAAAAAGGAACAACAATCATCAACTTTGCCCGTGCAGAATTGGTAGAGAATGATGCGCTCTTTGATGCTTTGGAAACAGGTGTAGTAAAACGTTATATCACGGACTTTGGGACAGAAGAACTGCTTAACAAGCCTAATGTGACAGTCTTCCCGCATGTGGGTGGTTCAACAGGTGAAGCAGAACTCAACTGTGCGATTATGGCTGGTCAAACCATCCGTCGCTTCATGGAAACAGGTGAAATTGTCAATTCTGTTAACTTCCCACGTGTACAACAAGCTTTGAGCGCTCCATATCGTATCACCTTGATTAATAAAAACGTGCCTAACATTGTGGCTCGTATCTCAACAGCGGTCTCTGATTTTAATATCAATATTGACAATATCATCAACCGTTCAAAGGGAGAGTATGCTTATACCCTTCTTGACCTTGATGAAACAGACAAGTCTAAGATTGATGAATTGGTCGCTAAGTTCGAGGCTAGTGACAATATCGTACGAGTACGTTTGATTAAAGGTAAATAATTCAAAATAAGCTGACAGGGACATGTGTTTCCTGTCTTTTTGTTATAATGAACCTATGTTTTATCGTCAGTATTATGTATCTCCCCTTGGTCGCCTGTCCTTGGTGGCTAGTGAGGAAGCCCTCTATGGTATATGGTTAGAAGGACAAAATCATTTTCAAGCTGGTCTTGAGGAAGAAAAGTTAGTAGACACCTCAAATCCTATTTTAGAAGTGACAAAGAAGTGGTTGCAGGCCTATTTTGAAGGTGAAAATCCAAGCCCAAATATCCTTCCATTAGCTGAACGAGGAACAGACTTCCAACAAAAAGTTTGGTCGGCTTTAAGAGCGATTCCGTATGGACAAAGCAGATCATATGGTCAGATTGGTAAGCAGCTTTCTTGTCATTCAGCTCAGGCTGTTGGAACCGCTGTTGGGAAGAATCCCTGGTTGATACTTATTCCTTGTCACCGTGTCCTACCTAACACCGGTCATATAGGAAATTATGCTGCTGGAGAGGCTGCCAAGCGTTTCTTACTCCATTTGGAAGGGCTTAGGTTTGACAAGATGTAGAAACATGCTTATGCTATAGAAAAGGAGAAAAACATGTATACTTTTTATGAATATCCAAAATGCAGCACTTGTCGTAAGGCTAAAGCTGAACTCAATCAATTAGGTATTGAGGTTGAGTCCATCAACATTAAGGAAAATCCACCTTCAGCTCAATTTCTAAAAGAGCTTCTAGAGGGGTCAGATTTAGAGCTCAAGAAATTCTTTAATACGAGTGGACAATCCTACCGTTCTTTAGGATTGAAGGACAAGCTTCCAACCTTATCGGTAGATGAAGCTGTAAAACTCTTAGCTTCAGATGGTATGCTGATTAAACGTCCTATCTTGATTAAGGATGGTAAGGTTTTACAAATTGGCTACCGTACGCCTTACCAAGACTTAAATTTATAAAAAATAAGCAAAATGTCTTGCCACGGTAAACAGTGATATGGTAAGATAGAAACAGTTGCCGCTATAGTTAAATGGTATAATAGAGCAATGGTAATGCTCCGTTCCGAGTTCAATTCTCGGTGGTGGCATCTGTGATTTACTCCAGCTTAGAGCTGGAGTTTTTTCTTGTTCAAAGGGAGCCCGTGGACGGTAGGGATTTTTCAAAAGAATTTACTGAAAACTCTTGAAATCCAAGAAAAAAGGAGTAGACTATTAGGTGATTAAACCTAGGAGGCAACTCGTGAAATACTACGTTCAATTCATGTTGATTTGTTTGTTTGCCGTTATCGGCGAAGCCATTTCAACTTTTTTTAAACTACCCATACCTGGAAGCATTATTGGTCTATTCTTGCTTTTGATTGCTCTGCAGCTCAAGTGGATTCGTTTGCGTCATATTCATGCAGTCGCAGAATTTTTAATAGCTAATATGACCATTCTATTTTTGCCAGCAGGTGTCGGTATTATGGAACGATGGGATGCTATTTCTGATAACATTGTCCCTATTATTTTGATTATTATGGGTGCCTTGGTTCTTAATATTGTAGTGATTGCAGTAGTTGTTGGCTTTATCAAGAAACACTTCGAAGGTGACTACAAGGAGGTTAAACGTGGCTAATTTTTATAACACACCCTTGTTTGGCTTAACCCTTTCTGTGTTGGCCTATACAATCGGGCTTTTGATTTACCGTCGTTTTCCTAATCCATTGACAACACCTCTTCTTGTATCTACTGCCTTGATTATCTTGATTTTGCACTATACAGGAATTTCATATAAGGATTACTATGTGGGTGGGTCATACCTTAATAGCTTGATTATTCCGTCAACGGTTGCCCTAGCTGTTCCTTTTTATAAAAATCTTCACCTCATGCGTCACCATTATAAGAGTATCTTGATTGGTTCGACTTTGGCCTGTGTTCTCAATACAAGTTACACGGCCTTGATTGCTAAGCTTTTTGGGATGGATTATTTCCTAGCGATTTCCCTCTTTCCAAAGTCTGTAACGACGGCCATGGCTGTGGGGATTTCTGAAAAAATGCAAGGGATTACGACCGTTACCCTAGTAGTCGTTGTTATTACGGGAATTTTAACCTCTGTCCTAGGTCCTGTTTTTCTCAAAATAATGGGGATCAAGGACCCGGTAGCTATTGGGCTTGCTCTCGGAGGAACTGGACATGCCGTAGGTACTGGAGCTGCCTTTAGATATGGCCAAGTAGCAGGTGCCATGGGTGGATTATCTATAGCTGTGACAGGGATTTTATACGTCTTTATTAGCCCTATTGTGGCTAGTTTGATTTTAAGCTAAAAAATTAAGGCTTGGACTGGTTTTCCAAGCCTTTTTAGCTGTGAAAAACAAGCAAAATCTGACCTTTTATGTTATAATTAAGGTTATGAATTATGGAGATTATATCTGGGATTTGGGTGGTACCTTACTAGATAATTATCAGGTGTCAACCCAAGCCTTTCAAGCAACTTTGAAACAATTTAACCGTACGGCGGAATTTCAAGCAGTCTATGATGCTCTTAAGGTGTCAACCAGTACTGCTATTGGAATGTTTGCACCTGATATAGCTGATTTTCGCACCCTATATAAGCAGGAAGAGGCTAAGCATTTGCAAGAACCTGTGCTTTTTGAAGGAGCTAAGGCGATTCTGGCTAAGATTGTAGCTGAAGGTGGGCGTAACTTTTTGGTTAGCCACCGTAACCATCTAGTGCTAGACATCCTGGATAAAGCAGAGATAACTCCTTACTTTACAGAGATTGTAACTTCGGAAAATGGTTTTGCGAGAAAGCCTAGTCCTGAGAGTTTCCTTTATTTAATAAAAAAATACGATATTAAACACGGCTTGGTCATTGGTGACCGCCAGATAGATATTGAGGCTGGAAAAGCGGCAGGTATGGACACCTTACTTGTTGATGGCCATAAATCATTATTGGAGATAGTGACATAGATGACTGATGAATTAAAAAATTTCGAAGAAAAAGCACAAGAATATGATGCTAGTCAGATTCAAGTTCTAGAAGGACTTGAAGCGGTGCGTATGCGCCCAGGGATGTATATTGGCTCAACCTCTAAAGAGGGCTTGCATCATTTGGTATGGGAAATAGTTGATAACTCTATTGATGAGGCGCTGGCTGGTTTTGCCACTCATATTCAAGTTTTTATTGAGCCTGACAATTCCATTACGGTTGTCGATGACGGTCGTGGTATCCCAGTAGGCATCCAAGAGAAAACAGGTCGTCCAGCGGTTGAAACAGTCTTTACGGTCCTTCACGCTGGTGGTAAATTTGGCGGTGGCGGCTACAAGGTCTCTGGTGGTTTGCACGGAGTTGGTTCTTCGGTCGTCAATGCCCTCTCAACCCAACTGGATGTTAAGGTCTATAAAAATGGCCATATTCACTTCCAAGAGTATAAACGTGGTGTTGTGGTAGACGATTTAGCGATTATTGGTGATACAGAGAAACACGGAACAACCGTTCACTTTACTCCGGATCCAGAAATTTTCCAAGAAACAACGGAGTTTGATTTTGGAAAATTAGCTAAACGTATCCAAGAATTGGCCTTCTTGAACAAGGGGTTACGCATTTCGATCACTGATAAACGTGAGGGTCTTGAGCAAGAGAAACATTATCACTATGAGGGTGGTATCACCTCTTATGTCAAATACATCAATGAAAACAAGGATGTTATCTTTGATGAGCCTATTTACACGGATGGTGAAATGGATGGTATTTCAGTCGAAGTTGCTATGCAGTATACGACTGGCTACCATGAAACTGTCATGAGTTTTGCCAACAACATCCACACCCATGAAGGTGGTACTCACGAGCAAGGTTTCCGTACGGCCTTAACACGTGTCATTAATGATTATGCACGTCAAAATAAGATTCTTAAGGATAAAGATGATAATTTGACTGGGGACGATGTTCGTGAAGGTCTTACAGCCATTATCTCTGTTAAGCATCCCAACCCACAATTTGAAGGTCAAACCAAGACCAAGCTAGGGAACTCTGAAGTGGTTAAGATTACTAACCGTCTTTTCAGCGAAGCCCTTAGTCGTTTCCTTTTGGAAAATCCAGCTATCGCTAAAAAGATTGTTGAAAAAGGAATTTTGGCTTCTAAGGCTCGTATTGCAGCCAAGCGTGCGCGTGAAGTGACCCGTAAGAAGTCAGGCCTTGAAATCTCTAACCTTCCAGGTAAGTTGGCGGATTGTTCGTCAAACAATGCCGAAATGAATGAGCTCTTCATTGTCGAAGGGGATTCAGCTGGTGGTTCTGCTAAGTCAGGTCGTAACCGTGAATTCCAAGCCATCCTACCTATTCGTGGTAAGATTTTGAATGTTGAAAAGGCAAGCATGGATAAGATTCTGGCTAATGAAGAAATTCGTTCCCTGTTCACAGCTATGGGTACAGGATTTGGTGCAGAGTTTGATGTCAGCAAGGCTCGTTACCACAAATTGGTTATCATGACCGATGCCGATGTTGATGGAGCTCACATTCGTACTTTGCTCTTGACCTTGATTTATCGCTTTATGCGTCCAATCTTGGAAGCGGGTTATGTTTACATTGCTCAACCTCCAATTTATGGGGTTAAGGTTGGCTCTGAAATCAAAGAGTACATCCAACCAGGTGTAAATCAGGAAGAAAAATTACGTGCTGCTCTTGAAAATTACAGTGTGGGACGTTCAAAACCTACAGTACAACGTTACAAAGGTTTAGGTGAAATGGATGATCACCAACTTTGGGAAACAACCATGGATCCTGCAAATCGTTTGATGGCACGAGTTTCTGTGGATGATGCTGCAGAAGCAGATAAGATTTTTGATATGTTGATGGGGGACAAGGTTGAACCTCGCCGCGAATTTATCGAAGAAAATGCCGTTTACAGTACTCTAGATATCTAATATTCTTTTAGAAAAGGGTGCAATGCTAGGATAACTATGATATAATCGTAATGTTATTCTACATTTATGAACATAATAGACGATTAAGGAGAAACTATGTCTAGCGGAATTGTTTTACTGATTGTAGTGGTAGTTATACTTGTAATTGTCGCTTACTTAGTCGGTATTCTTATTAGAAAACGAAATGATTCGCGGATTGCAAATCTTGAAGAACGCAAGCAAGGCTTGTTTGACTTGCCGATAAATGAAGAAATTGAAGAAGTCAAAAAGCTTCACTTGATTGGGCAAAGTCAGACAACCTTCCGTGAATGGAATCAGAAATGGGTAGATATCTCGACAAATTCATTTGCAGATATTGAAAATCATATTTTCGAAGCTGAAAATATGAACGATACCTTCCATTTTTTCAAGGCTAGTGGTGAAATTAATAATATCGAGAGTCAGTTAGATCTTGTGGAAGAAGACATTAAGTCTATCCGTGAGGCTCTCTCAACCTTGAAAAAACAAGAAGAAAAGAACAGTGCTCGTGTGAAGCATGCTCTTGACTTGTATGAAGAGTTGCAAAACTCTATTGAAGAAAATTCTGATAACTTTGGCTCTACCATGAGCGAAATCAATAAACAGCTTAAAAATATTGAAGCTGAGTTTTCAGAATTCGTGACTCTCAACTCATCGGGTGACCCTGTTGAAGCATCAAGTATTTTGGATCGTGCAGAAGAGCACACGATTGCTTTGGGTCAAATTTCAGAGAAGATTCCAGCCATTGTCGCTAAGTTGGAAGACGACTTCCCAGATCAGTTGGATGATTTGGAATCTGGCTATCGTAAGCTGATTGAGCAAAATTATCACTTCCCTGAAAAAAATATCGAACGTCGTTTCCAAGAGATTCGTGAAGCTATCCGTTCAAATTCAAGTGAGTTGGTTTCTCTTGACTTGGATCGTGCGGAAGAAGAAAATGTTGAGATTCAAGATAAGATTAACAACTTGTATAGCATTTTTGAACGTGAAATTGCATCTTACAAAGTTGTTATGCGTCACAAGAAAGTCTTGCCAGACTATCTCAAGCATGCTAAGAATAATAATAAGCAACTTCAAGAAGAACTTGAACGTCTCATGTTAACCTACATCTTCGATGAAACTTATGCTGCGGATGTTCGTAGCTTTGCTTCTGATATTTCAGGTGTGGAAACAGCTGTTCTCCCAACTCTTGAAAACTTTGATACTCAGGTTAAACCTTTCTCAGAGCTCGAGAAAACATTTGAAAAGAGTCTCAACACCCTGTCTGCTGTTGAAAATGGACAGGTAGAGGTCTTTGGAAACCTTCAGGCTATTGAGAAAAATGAAGCTAAGGCACGTGAAGCACTTGATGTGTATGTTAATAAATTGCATGTTATCAAGCGTTTCATGGAAAAACGTAACCTTCCAGGAATTCCTCAGTCCTTCTTGAGTGTTTTCTTCTCAACAAGCGCTCAGATTGAGGCTCTCATGGATGAGCTTAGCCGTGGACGTATTAATATTGATGCGGTAATGCGCTTGACTGAAACCTCTAAAAATGCCATCGATCATTTGGAAGAGACAGCTTACTTGGTTGTTCAAAATGCAACCTTGACAGAACAGCTTTTGCAGTACTCAAACCGTTACCGTTCTTTCGAACCTGCTGTTCAAAGTAGCTTTGAACACGCCCTAAAATTGTTCGAAGTTGACCACGATTATGATGCATCTTTAGAAGAAATTTCTTACGCCTTGGAAACAGTAGAACCTGGTGTAACAGAGCGTTTTGTATCATCTTATGAGAAAACACGAGAACTTATTCGTATGTAAGTAAAAGATTCTGGACCTTGGTCCAGGATTTTTTGTAAGAAGCATTTATTATTTTACAGTTAAACGCCAACCTAGTTAAAAATAAAATAGGTATTTAAAAAAGAGAGGTAATTATGTCACAAGTTAAAGGGTTATTGGTCATGGACGTAGACTCAACTCTTGTCCAAGAAGAAGTCATTGATTTACTGGGAGAAGAGGCAGGTGTCGGTCAACAAGTCGCTGAAATCACAGAGCGTGCCATGCGTGGTGAACTGGATTTTAGACAGGCTCTCAATGAGCGTGTAGCAACCTTAAAAGGATTACCAGAAAGTATCTTTGACAAGGTCTATGCTCGCATTCATTTTAATAAGGGAGCTAAGGAACTAGTGGATGAACTTCATGCACGTGGCTACAAGGTAGGTTTGGTTTCTGGAGGCTTCCACGAGACGGTTGACAGACTAGCCTCGGAGGCAGGCATTGACTATGTTATGGCTAACCATCTAGAGGTGGTAGATGGTGTTTTGACGGGTAAGGTTTATGGTGAAATCGTCACCAAAGATGTCAAGGTAGCCAAACTCAAGGATTGGGCAGCAGAAAATGGCCTCGACCTCTCGCAAACTATTGCTATGGGTGACGGTGCCAATGATTTGCCGATGATTAAGACAGCTGGCATCGGTATCGCTTTTTGTGCCAAGCCAATCGTCCGTGAACAAGCTCCATACCAAATCTCAGAACCAGATTTGTATAAGGTCATTGAGATCTTGGATGAGGTTGGAAAATAGTAGAGATAAAAAGAGTCCTTTGGATGATTTCAAGGGACTCTTTGTGCATAAAAAAAGCACCGAATCGGCGCCACTTTTTCAAGTTGAATACGGACTAAGCCTTATTTTAACTCGCTGTCTTGTTTCGAATGGTTTCAAACCACTATTATTATATAGTTTTGTAACTAATATGTCAATTACTACAGGGTAAAGTATAAAATATTTTATTCTTGATTACAAGATTTTAACGTCATACTATTTAATCAGTAATTCTATCAGATATTGAAATGTTATTTAATAAGTGTATAATATTTTCTATAAATTTAGATTTTTCAAATAAGGAGAAATGTATGACTAAGCCATACTCAATTGGACTTGATATTGGAACGAATAGTGTTGGATGGGCCGTTATAACTGATAGTTACAAGGTTCCGTCTAAAAAAATGAAAGTCTTAGGAAATACCAGTAAAAAATATGTTAGAAAGAACCTGTTGGGGGCATTGCTCTTTGAATCCGGAATCACAGCAGAAGGAAGAAGATTAAAGCGTACTGCAAGACGCCGTTATACTAGACGTCGAAATCGTATTCTTTATTTACAGGAAATTTTTAGCACAGAGATGGCTAAGATAGATGAATCTTTCTTTCAAAGACTAGATGACTCATTTTTAGTTCCTGATGAAAAGCGTGACAGTAAGTATCCGATTTTTGGGAACCTAGTAAAAGAAAAACCTACCATGATGAATTTCCAACTATCTATCATTTAAGGAAATATTTAGCAGATAGTTCTAAAAAAGCAGATTTACGTCTAGTTTATCTTGCATTGGCTCATATGATTAAGTATAGAGGTCACTTCTTAATTGAAGGAGATTTTAATTCTAGAAATAATGATATTAAGAAGAATTTTCAAGATTTTTTGGACAGTTATAATGCTATTTTTGAATCGGATTTATCACTTGAGAATAGTAAACAGCTTGAGGAAATTGTTAAAGATAAAATTAGCAAATCAGCTAAGAAAGATCGTTTATTAAAACTATTTCCTGGGGAAAAGAATTCAGGGATTTTTTCAGAGTTTCTGAAGTTGATTGTAGGAAATCAAGCTGACTTTAGGAAATATTTTAATTTAGACGAAAAAACTTCCTTACATTTTTCTAAAGAAAGCTATGACGAAGATTTAGAGACGTTGTTAGGTCACATTGGAGATGATTACAGTGATGTCTTTCTCAAAGCCAAAAAACTTTATGACGCAATTCTTTTATCAGGTATTCTGACTGTAACTGATAACGAGACAGAAGCACCTCTTTCTTCTGCCATGATAATGCGATATAAGGAACACGAAGGAGATTTGGCTTTACTAAAGGCATATATAAGAAATATTTCGCTAGAAACCTATAACGAAGTATTTAAAGACGACACTAAGAATGGTTATGCTGGTTATATTGATGGAAAAACAAATCAGGAAGATTTCTACGTTTATCTAAAAAAACTATTGACGGGTCTTGAAGGTGCGGACTATTTTCTTGAAAAAATTAATCGAGAAGACTTTTTAAGAAAGCAACGTACATTTGATAACGGTTCGATACCATATCAGATTCATCTTCAAGAAATGAGAGCTATTATTGATAAGCAAGCTAAATTTTATCCTTTCTTGGCTAAAAATAAAGAAAAAATTGAGAAGATTTTAACCTTCCGAATTCCTTATTATGTAGGTCCACTTGCGAGAGGGAATAGTGACTTCGCTTGGTCAATAAGAAAACGAAATGAAAAAATTACACCTTGGAATTTTGAGGACGTTATTGACAAAGAATCTTCGGCAGAAGCTTTCATTAATCGAATGACTAGTTTTGATTTGTATTTGCCAGAAGAGAAGGTGCTTCCAAAGCATAGTCTCTTATACGAAACTTTTACTGTATATAATGAATTAACAAAAGTTAGATTTATTGCCGAAAGTATGAGAGATTATCAATTTTTAGATAGTAAGCAGAAGAAAGATATTGTCCGACTTTATTTTAAAAATAAAAGGAAAGTTACTGATAAGGATATTATTGAATATTTACATGCAATTGATGGATATGATGGAATTGAATTAAAAGGCATAGAGAAACAGTTTAATTCTAGTTTATCTACTTATCACGATCTTTTAAATATTATTAAAGATAAAGAGTTTTTGGATGATAGTTCAAATGAAACGATTATCGAAGAAATTATCCATACTTTGACAATTTTTGAAGATAGAGAGATGATAAAACAACGTCTTTCAAAATTTGAGAATATATTCGATAAATCCGTTTTGAAAAAGTTATCTCGTAGACATTACACTGGCTGGGGTAAGTTATCTGCTAAGCTTATTAATGGTATTCGTGATGAAAAATCTGGTAATACTATTCTTGATTACTTAATTGATGATGGTGTTTCTAACCGTAATTTCATGCAACTTATTCACGATGATGCTCTTTCTTTTAAAAAGAAGATAAAGAAAGCACAAATTATTGGTGACAAAGATAATATTAAACAAGTTGTTAAGTCTTTGCCAGGAAGTCCTGCGATTAAAAAAGGTATTTTACAAAGTATAAAAATTGTAGATGAATTGGTTAAAGTAATGGGAAGGGAACCTGAGTCAATTGTTGTTGAGATGGCTCGTGAAAATCAATATACCAATCAAGGTAAGTCTAATTCCCAACAACGCTTGAAACGTTTAGAAGAATCTCTCAAAGGCTTAGGTAGTAAGATACTTAAGGAAAATGTTCCTACAAGACTTTCTAAAATAGACAATAACGCACTTCAAAATGATCGACTTTATTTGTATTATCTTCAAAACGGAAAAGATATGTATACCGGAGAAGAATTAGATATTGATAGATTAAGTAATTATGATATTGATCATATTATTCCTCAAGCTTTTTTGAAAGATGATTCTATTGACAATAAAGTACTTGTTTCATCTGCTAGCAACCGTGGTAAATCAGATGATGTTCCAAGTTTAGAGGTTGTTAAAAAAAGAAAGACACTTTGGTATCAATTATTGAAATCAAAATTAATTTCTCAACGAAAATTTGATAATCTGACAAAAGCTGAGCGAGGAGGTTTGTCACAAGAGGAGAAAGCTGGGTTTATTCAACGCCAGTTGGTTGAAACACGTCAAATAACAAAACATGTAGCTCGTTTACTTGATGAGAAATTTAATAATAAAAAAGATGAAAATAATAGAGCGGTACGAACAGTAAAAATTATTACCTTGAAATCTAGCTTAGTTTCTCAATTTCGTAAGGATTTTGAACTTTATAAAGTTCGTGAAATCAATGATTTTCATCATGCTCATGATGCCTATTTGAATGCCGTTGTAGCAAGTGCTTTACTTAAGAAATACCCTAAACTAGAGCCAGAATTTGTGTACGGTGACTATCCAAAATACAATAGTTTTAGAGAAAGAAAGTCAGCTACAGAAAAGGTATATTTCTATTCAAATATCATGAATATCTTTAAAAAATCTATTTCTTTAGCTGATGGTACAGTTATTGAAAGACCACTTATTGAGGTAAATGAGGAGACCGGTGAATCCGTTTGGAATAAAGTAGCAGACCTAAGTACTGTTAGAAAAGTTCTTTCATATTCACAAGTTAATGTTGTCAAAAAAGTTGAGGAACAGAATCACGGATTGGATAGAGGAAAACCAAAGGGATTGTTTAATGCAAATCTTTCTTCGAAACCAAAACAAAATAGTAAAGAAAATTTAGTAGGTGCTAAAGAGTACCTTGACCCCAAAAAGTACGGAGGGTATGCTGGAATTTCTAATTCATTTGCTATTCTTGTTAAAGGTACAATTGAAAAAGGTGCTAAGAAAAAATAACAAATGTACTAGAATTTCAAGGAATTTCTATTTTAGATAGGATTTATTATAGAAAAGATAAACTTAATTTTTTACTTGAAAAAGGTTATAAAGATATTGAGTTAATTATTGAATTACCTAAATATAGTTTATTTGAACTTTCAGATGGTTCACGTCGGATGTTGGCTAGTATTTTGTCAACGAATAATAAGAGGGGAGAGATTCACAAAGGGAATCAGATTTTTATTTCACAGAAGTTTGTGAAATTACTTTATCATGCTAAAAGAATAAGTAGCACATTTAATGAGAATCATAGAAAATATGTTGAAAATCATAAAAAAGAGTTTGAAGAATTATTTTACTATATTCTTGAGTTTAATGAGAATTATGTTGGAGCTAAAAAGAATGGTGAACTCTTAAAATCTGCCTTTCAATCATGGCAAAATCATAGTATAGATGAACTCTGTAGTAGTTTTATAGGACCTACCGGAAGTGAAAGAAAGGGACTATTTGAATTAACCTCTCGCGGAGGTGCTGCTGATTTTGAATTTTTAGGTGTTAAAATTTCAAGGTATAGAGACTATACCCCATCATCCCTATTAAAAGATGCCACACTTATTCACCAATCTGTTACAGGCCTCTATGAAACACGAATAGACCTTGGCAAACTAGGAGAGGATTAATGGCGGGTTGGAGAACAGTAGTCGTAAACACACATTCTAAACTGTCATATAAGAATAATCACCTTATTTTTAGAAACTCATATAAAACTGAGATGATTCATCTTTCTGAGATTGATATACTTTTATTGGAAACTACTGATATTGTACTAACCACTATGTTAGTAAAGAGATTAGTTGATGAAAATATTCTTGTTATTTTCTGTGATGATAAACGATTGCCGACAGCTTTTCTTACACCGTATTATGCACGTCATGATTCTAGTCTACAAATAGCTAGACAAATTTCTTGGAAAGAAGATGTTAAATGTGAAGTATGGACGGCTATTATTGCACAAAAGATATTGAATCAGTCCTACTATTTGGGAGAATGTTCCTTCTTTGAGAAATCTCAATCAATTATGGAGTTATATCATGGTTTAGAACAGTTTGATCCTAGTAATCGTGAGGGTCACTCTGCCAGAATTTATTTTAATACACTTTTCGGTAATGACTTTACTAGGGAAAGTGATAATGATATCAATGCAGCATTGGATTATGGATATACCTTATTATTGAGTATGTTTGCACGTGAGGTTGTCATCTGTGGTTGTATGACACAAATTGGTTTAAAGCATGCTAATCAGTTTAATCAATTTAACCTTGCTAGTGATATTATGGAGCCATTTAGACCAATTATAGATAGAATTGTTTATCAAAATCGTCATAATAATTTCGTCAAAATCAAAAAAGAACTCTTTTCGATTTTTTCAGAAACCTATCCCTATAATGGAAAAGAGATGTATTTATCAAACATTGTTAGTGATTATACAAAAAAAGTTATAAAAGCGTTAAATCAGTTAGATGAGGAAATTCCTGAATTTAGAATATGAGTTATAGATATATGCGAATGATATTAATGTTTGATATGCCAACAGATACTGCTGAAGATAGGAAAGCGTATCGTAGGTTTAGAAAGTTTCTTTTAAGTGAAGGTTTCATCATGCACCAGTTTTCGGTATATAGTAAACTTTTATTAAATAATACCGCCAATACAGCAATGGTTGGACGACTTAAAGCTAATAATCCTAAAAAAGGAAATATAACAATACTAACAGTTACTGAAAAGCAATTTGCCCGTATGATTTATTTGTACGGAGATAAAAACACTAGTATTGCCAATTCAGACGAAAGGTTAGTGTTCTTAGGAGAAAATTATTTTGATGAAGATTAATTTTTCGCTTTTGGGTGAGCCTATGGAGGTTAACCAGGGGACAGTTCTCGTAATTGAGGATGTGAGTGTGTTTGCTCAATTAGTCAAGGAATTCTATCAGTATGATGAACAATCGAATTTAACAATATTTGATAGTAAAATAAGGAGTATAAGGTCCTCTGAATTACTTTTAATAACAGATATTTTAGGTTACGATATTAATACTTCTCAGGTATTAAAGTTGCTTCACACAGATATTGTAAACCAGTTGAATGATAAACCTGAAGTTAGATCAGAAATAGATTCTTTGGTATCATTAATTACTGATATTATAATGGCAGAGTGTTTAGAAAATGAACTAGATATAGAGTATGATGAGATTACACTTTTAGAACTAGTTAAAGTATTAGGTATCAGAATCGAAACTAAGTCTTGTACGGTTTTTGAAAAAATATTTGAGATCTTACAGATTTTCAAATATTTAGTTAAAAAGAAAATTTTAGTATTCGTCAATAGCTTGTCGTATTTTTCTAAAGATGAAATTTATCAAATCTTGGAATATATAAAGTTATTACAAGCTGATGTATTATTTTTGGAACCTAGACAGATTAAAGGGATTCAACAATTTATTTTAGACAAGGATTATATTTTGATGCCCTATAATAACTAGTAATTTGGTAATAAGTATAGATAGTCTTGAGTTATTTCAAGACTATCTTTTAGTATTTAGTAGTTTCTGTATGAAGTTGAATGGAATAATTATTTTGTTAGAGAGTAGATTATAAGGCTTTGATAGAGGAGGAGTTAAGTTGCTTTACATATGATTATTAAGAAATAATCCAATATGGTTACAGTCACATCTTGTCTAAAACGTTGATATATAAGGTTTTTTAAGGTATAATAAATATAAAATGGAATCATTTTGAAACTGAAGTCATGCTGAGATGAATAGCGCGATTACGAAATCTGGTAGAGAAAAACGATATACGAGGTTTTAGAGCTGTGTTGTTTCGAATGGTTCCAAAACTTTTATCACAGGTTTTGTTTCTGCTGGGAAGTTTTAGAGCTGTGTTGTTTCGAATGGTTCCAAAACAGTGGAAATGGGACTTACGATGCTGGTACAGTTTTAGAGCTGTGTTGTTTCGAATGGTTCCAAAACAAATTAACGGAAGACATAGATGCAAGCCTTGTTTTAGAGCTGTGTTGTTTCGAATGGTTCCAAAACATTAATAGTGATATCGAGTATAGACTAGGTGTTTTAGAGCTGTGTTGTTTCGAATGGTTCCAAAACGTCTGCTATGACGGTCTTTAATGGGCTTGTGTTTTAGAGCTGTGTTGTTTCGAATGGTTCCAAAACTAATGTTTTTGATTCCGTTTAAGACAAATTGTTTTAGAGCTGTGTTGTTTCGAATGGTTCCAAAACCTATCTGTAATCGGTATGTCTTGGACAAGTGTTTTAGAGCTGTGTTGTTTCGAATGGTTCCAAAACTTATACTCTTTCTCAGCTACCTTAATACTAGTTTTAGAGCTGTGTTGTTTCGAATGGTTCCAAAACATTTAACGCAGAATTGTCAGCGTTCTTGGCGTTTTAGAGCTGTGTTGTTTCGAATGGTTTCAAACCCCATTGTAATGATTTTTGGTTGACTTCTCTTCAAACGCATCTTATCATAGAGGAGTATAGTATTGAAATGGGGGAAGAGACATGTTATACGAATATCCAGCGATTTTTCACACGATTGAGGAAGGTTATCAAATTAGTTTTCCTGATTTTGGTCGTAGCATTAGGGCAGATTCTTTACCTCTTGCCATGACAAAAGCGTCTGTGTTCTTATCACATATTATTAAGGGGTATGGAGATAAGGCTTTACCTGAGCCGACTGCGGTAAGTAGCATTCCTAATGAGGAAGAACTCGTCGTGTTAATCCAAACAGAGCTTGATTAAGACTAAAAACTCTCGGAAAATTAATTCCCGAGAGTTTTAGGTTTTATTGGCCACATAGACGCCCAAGACGACTAAAATTCCTGCAAAAATTTGTAAATACGAGAAGGGTTCTCCTAAGACGACGACAGCCGCTAGAATTGAGATAATTGTCGAAATCCCAATAAAGGATGCTGTTCGGTTAACCCCGATATTTGCGATGGCAAAATTTGATAGAAGATAGCCCAGAACACTGCATCCCAAGCCTTGATAAAGGATGGTGATAGTGAATTTTGGATTGGTCACAGGGATTAGCAAGAGCTCTTTCAAATCGCCTGCTAGAAAGCCTTGGCTGAGTGCAAAGAGTCCAAATGTCAGGCAACCACTGGCAAGCATAAAATAAGTAATCTCAAGACTACTGAATTGACTAGCCCTTTCAACATCAACGCAATACAGGGCGTAGGAGACAACTGCTAGACCTAGAATCAAGTAGCCCACCAGGGAGAAGTGAGTAGAACCGCCAGCAGCAAAGACAGCCATGATGATACCGACGAGGGTTGTGATGACACCGACCACCTGCCAACGGCTGGGCCATTCTTTTAAAATAAGGCTAGACATGATAAGGGCAACAACTGGGATGCAGGCAAGAAAGGCTCCACTTTCAGAAGCTGTCGTCATACGAATACCAATTGTTTCACAGATAAAATAGATTATCGGATTGAGGATAGCAATACGTGTCAGAGGTTTAAGATTCCTACCGTTAATGTTTATCCGACGTCGACTGATGAGAAAATAGAGGTTAATAAAAAGGAAGGCTGTGACAAAACGCCAAGAGATTAAAGCCAGGTCACTGACCTGTGCTGTAATAGATTTGGTAAAGATAAAACTGAGCCCAAAGAGAATCTCACAAGTCGCTGCAGCCAAACATCCCAAGATGATTTTATTTTTCATTGTCTCACCTCCTGAATTTGGATTACCACGCCTATTATAACACTTTCAGGAAGCGTTTACATCAATCTGAATCTAAAAAATAGACTAGCAGAATAGCTAGCCTTTTTTATCTTATTTAGTTACCAATTGAGACAGTTCCGTCTGATCCGACTTTGACGTTTGTACCGTCTTGGCTATTAACTTCGACTGAAACATCTTGACCAACTGTTTCGCTGTTACCTTCGCTATCGTTGGCTTCTACAGTGTTATTGCCGTTTGTTTTTGCTGAGTTATCGTTTCCGTCGCTGACTTCAGTTGATCCATCTTTGTTGACTTTTACTGAAGCATTTGAATCAGTTGAAGAAGATTCTTTGGTCACCTTGCTTGATGATGGTGCTGAAGATGACGAGTCAGTTTTGTCTTTAGGGTTGCCACATGCTGCTAAGGTCAACAAGGCAAGAACTGAGACAGAGGCTAAAGTTAGTTTAGAAAATGTTTTCATAATAGTCTCCCTTTTTTCTTAATACATCCATTGTAAAGGAAAAATTGGAAATTCGAAAGCGCTCTCAAACGATTTTATCTAACTGTAATTCCTCAGTAATAGTGGTGTTGTGCTAGGCTAATCTATTGGAAAATAAGAGGTTAGCTCCTTAACGCTTTCCATCATAATGACAGACAGTTCAAGTCGTTAAGCTCGGTAGGTCAGCTTCTCTTTGTTATAATAAGAGTAAAACGTAATGAGGTGACTAAGATGTATCAAACAACTATTAAGGGTGACAAACCTTATCATTCCCTTTCAGAGGGTTACGGGGCACCTGTGGAACTTTTTGGCTACACTGAGGACGGGGAAACACCCATGAGTTTGGTGAATATTGCTTTGGCTTCTTGTGTAACCATGTGTTTACAGAGTTATTTTGCAAAGTTTCAGGGAAAGGAGGAGCTTGCTATTCGGGTTGATTCTAGCTATGAAGAGGGGCTTTTCAAGCTGAAGATACATTTGCCTGAGAACTTGGTTATCGAAAATGAGGATAAATTGCTGGCTTTTGTGGATGAGTTTTGTCGTGTCAAGAAGCTCTTTCGTGAAGATATAGTGGTTGATATCAGCTTAGCTCCATAAGCTGATTATCCTTTACCAAGTTCGTGTTATACTAGTAAGTAAAGATAAGCTATTTGCTTTAAAGTGGAATAGACAATGATAGGAGGGCTTGCTATGCAAGACAAACTACATGAAATTCGAGTATTTGAGAATTTTCGAGAAGAACTGTTTGAAACTGGTCATGTCATCGTGACGACAAAGGTGGTTGAGAAGTCTCTAAATTATTTTGGCAACGCACATGGTGGTTATTTATTCACGCTTTGTGATCAGGTGGCTGGACTGGTGGCCATCTCAACAGGTGATTATGCAGTGACACTTCAGTCTAATATCAATTATCTAAAGGCTGGACATCTGTCTGATGACCTAAAGATTGAAGGGCTTTGTGTCCATAATGGTAAGTCTACCAAGGTGGTGGATGTCCTCGTCACTAACCAGGAGGAGAAAATCCTAACTAGGGCAACATTTACCATGTATGTGACAGGTGCAGTAGAAGATTAGAGAGGAAGAGCTTATGTCAGATTTTCAAACCATGGACGATTTTGCGGTCTTTGTCAATGACTACCTGACACCAGAACAAGTGATTGTACAAGCTTATTCTTATGCTGCTGATCAGCAAGAACTGTCTCTTCTCGTGACTATTGATGACTATGAGATGATGTGTCGTTGGCATGTTGTTTGGACCTTCTCTGGCTTACACCAGGCCTTCTTTCAGTCTATGATGGATTCTGATAACGGTTTTTTCATTGATGCGAATAGCTTGGCGATGAAGGTACGTCTCAAGGATCAGGAACTCTTGTTCCAAGCAAGTGCACTGGAAATGGTGGTTGTCGATTACCCAGATCCCCTCTATCGTTTGGCTGAAGTATCTTTTAACCAAGGCGGTCAGCGTTACACTTATCTTTGTGAAGATAAAAGCGTGGAGGTAGAGGATTGGGTGCTTGTTCCTATAGGTTCTGGTAATAAGGAAAAGCAAGCCTTTGTGGAAAAAATCTCCTATGCCTTAGCTGATGAGACACCGATTCAGCCAACAGAGATGAAACAGGTTATTCAAAAACTTCATCTGGTGACTGTTCGTTATGATATGGAAATTGTTAAAAAAGGCTTTTTGACGTTTTCAGGTCTGACTTTTGAGGGTGGAGAAATTGGCAAGCCGACAGAGCCTCTCTGGATTCCTTTTCTTGCAGAGCGAGATGATCAGTCCCTTACTACTTATGGGATTCGCATCACTGACGGAAGTCGAAAAACTTATGTCACTGCCTTGGCTGGTGAGGACGATGCCTTGGAGATGATTGCCCTTGCACCGGCGAATTATGCAGTTTTTAAACTTAAGGGGCCGGCGACAGCAGCGGTCTGGGAGAGTTTTCAGCATGCTAAGAAACATTTTGACATTATTAACCAGCCCATGGTAGAGGTCTATCCACCAGGTAATCGTCAGGCAGAAGATTATGAGATGGAAGTTTGGATTCCGATAAAGGAGGATGTGTAGATGCGTCTGGACAAGTTTTTGGTTGACTGTGGTCTTGGCAGTCGTAGTCAAGTCAAGATCTATCTTAAGAAAAAGCAGGTGACCGTCAATGGTCAGGTGGAAACGTCTCCTAAGACTCAGATTGATGAGAAGAAGGACCAGATTGCTTATCAAAGTCAGGAACTAACACATGAGACCTTTGTTTACTATCTCTTGAATAAGCCAAAAGGTGTGATTTCGGCAACAGAAGATGCTCGTCATAAGACGGTTTTAGATTTACTGGATGAGACAGCTCGTCACAAGCAGGTTTTTCCGGTTGGTCGGTTGGATATTGATACTCATGGCCTGCTTCTATTGACCAACAATGGTGATTTGGCTCACGCTATGTTATCACCTAGAAAACATGTGGACAAGATTTATCAAGCTAAGGTAGCAGGTGTCATGGACGAAGCAGATATGCAAGCTTTTGAAAAGGGAATTGAGCTAAAAGACCACACTTGCCAACCAGCTAAATTAGAGATTTTGTCAGTAGATCAGGCAGTTAAAACGAGTACAGTTCAGGTTACCATTGCCGAAGGTAAATTCCACCAAGTCAAGCGCATGGTAGCTGCTTGTGGTAAGGAAGTGACAGACTTGCAACGTTTGAGTATGGGATCTTTAGTTTTGCCAGATGATTTAGAAATTGGCACTTGGCGTCGATTGACTCAAGAGGAGTTAGACGGATTAAGCGTTTTTGGAATTCCTTTGGCTTAAGCTTAACAAACAGTTGCGAAATAGGTAGATTTTTGTTACCATTAAAATGATATACTAGAAGAAAAAAGAGGTAAATTCAAGTGGCATTTGGAGATAACGGACCACGTAAGAAATCATTCTTTGAACGTCTGACAATAGTTGTCGTTTTAATTATGTTATTAGTAACAGTTGGGGCATTGATTTTCCAAGCAGTCGCAGCTGTCCTTTAAGACGCTATTAAGCGTTTTTTTGTGTATGTCGGAAACTCATTGCTTTAAGATGAAATGAGGGCATGCAACATGTGTCAGAAAGAGAGAAAATAATAGATGAGTATGTTTTTAGATACGGCCAAGATCAGCGTCAAAGCTGGTCGTGGTGGCGATGGGATGGTTGCCTTCCGTCGTGAAAAATATGTGCCGAATGGCGGTCCTTGGGGCGGTGACGGCGGAAAGGGTGGCTCAGTCATTTTCAAGGTTGACGAAGGCTTGCGTACCCTTATGGATTTCCGTTATAACCGTAAGTTCAAGGCCAAGAACGGTGAAAAAGGGATGACCAAGGGAATGCATGGTCGTGGTGCCGAAGACCTGATTGTGAGTATTCCGCCAGGTACAACAGTGCGTGATGCTGAAACGGGCAAGGTTATTACTGACCTAGTCGAAGAAGGTCAAGAGTTTGTCATTGCTCATGGCGGTCGTGGCGGTCGTGGAAATATCCGTTTTGCGACGCCTCGTAATCCTGCACCTGAAATCGCTGAGAATGGTGAACCAGGTGAAGAACGTGAACTTCAGTTGGAACTGAAGATTTTGGCTGATGTTGGTTTGGTTGGTTTTCCATCTGTTGGTAAATCAACAATTCTTAGTGTGGTAACGGCAGCCAAGCCAAAGATTGGTGCCTACCACTTTACGACGATTGTTCCTAACTTGGGAATGGTTCGTACTAAGTCAGGTGAGAGCTTTGCCATGGCTGACCTTCCGGGCTTGATTGAAGGGGCTAGTCAGGGTGTTGGATTGGGGACACAGTTCCTTCGCCACATTGAGCGTACCCGTGTTATCCTTCATGTGATTGATATGTCGGGAAGTGAGGGGCGTGATCCTTACGAAGATTACCTTCAAATTAACAAGGAATTGGAAACTTACAACCTGCGCTTGATGGAACGTCCGCAAATTATTGTTGCTAATAAGATGGACATGCCTGAGGCTGAGGAAAACTTGAAAGAGTTTAAGGAAAAATTGGCTGCTAATTACGATGAATTCGAAGAGTTACCACAAATTTTCCCAATTTCAAGTTTGGCTCATCAAGGTCTAGAGAACCTTTTGGAAGCGACCGCAGAACTTCTTGATCAAACAGATGAATTCTTACTTTATAGTGAAGAAGATATGGAACAAGAAGAAGTATACTATGGCTTTAACGAGGATGAACGTCCATTTGAAATTAGCCGCGATGACGATGCTTCATGGGTACTTTCTGGTGAAAAACTTGAAAAACTCTTTATCATGACAAACATGGAACGTGACGAATCAATTATGAAATTTGCACGTCAATTGCGTGGAATGGGAGTTGACGAAGCACTCCGTGAACGTGGGGCTAAGGATGGCGACATTGTTCGTATTGGTAACTTCGAATTTGAGTTTGTGGATTGACGTTGAAAGACTCTCTAAGTGCTAAAGCACTTGATAGTCTACGGCAGTCGCTATGGCGAACTGCCTATCAACCTCACTAACTACGTTAAGTCGGTAAAATCGACCGACTAACCTTC
>NZ_CM002130.1:1810808-1843472 GCF_000448605.1 Streptococcus sp. HSISS3 | reverse complement strand
CACTAACTACGTTAAGTCGGTAAAATCGACCGACTAACCTTCGTGTCGTGACCGTGTCAAGACTCTCTAAGTGCCAAGCACTTGATAGTCTACGGCAGTCGCTATGGCGAACTGCCTATCAACCTCACTAACTGAGTTAAGTCGGTAAAAATCGACCGACTAACCTTCGTGTCGTGACCGTGCAAGACTCTCTAAGTGCCAAGCACTTGATAGTCTACGGCAGTCGCTATGGCGAACTGCCTATCAACCTCACTAACTACGTTAAGTCGGTAAAAATCGAATGGCTTTTTGAGGTGTGGTCAATACGAAGGAAATGTTGCTGAAAACAAAAAACTATTGAAAAAAGAGGTTTACAATGGGAGATAAACCGATATCATTCAGGGACAAAGATGGAAACTTCGTTTCTGCGGCCGATGTATGGAATCCAAAGAAGCTTGAAGAGCTCTTCACCCGCTTAAATCCAAACCGTAAGCTCCGTCTTGAACGTGAGCGTCTGGCAAAAGAAGAAGCAGCGAAACACCCTGAATTAAATGAAGAAACAGAGCAAGTCTAGCACTTGCTCTGTTTTTGTCTTTTCAAATTGTGGCAATCAAAAACAGCTACTCTAGTAAGAGTAACTGTTGTGATGATTAGGCGTTTAGAACCTTGTCCAAGAATTCTTTCAAACGTGGATGTTGAGGGTTATCGAAGATTTGATCTGGTGTGCCATCTTCGAGGAACTCACCATCCGCAGTAAAGATTACTCGGTTAGCAACTTGACGGGCAAATCCCATTTCGTGAGTAACGATAAGCATGGTCATTCCTTGTTGTGCTAACTCTTTCATAACGTCAAGAACGTCTCCGACCATTTCAGGGTCAAGAGCAGAAGTCGGTTCGTCAAAGAGCATGATGTCAGGATTCATGGCCAAACCACGGGCAATTGCCACACGTTGTTTTTGTCCACCTGACAAGCTATCTGGTGTCGCTTCAGCCTTGTCTTCAAGACCAACACGCTTCAACAAATCCATCGCTAATTTATCAGCTTCTTCCTTAGTCATACGTCCAAGTTCAACCGGTGCGAATGTCACATTTTCAAGTACTGACATGTGTGGGAAGAGGTTGAAGTGTTGGAAGACCATCCCGATGTTTTCACGGGCTTTGTCAACATTTGTCTTAGGATCTGATAATTCAAAACCATCCACAATTACTTTACCTGATGTAATTGTTTCAAGTAGATTGAGGGTACGAAGGAAGGTTGATTTACCAGAACCTGAAGGTCCGATGATACAAACAACATCTCCCTCGTAGAATTTGGCGTCAATGCCTTTAAGGACTTCATTGTCGCCATATGATTTGTGCAAGTCCTGCACATCGATTTTCAATTCAGCCATTATTTAAGTCTCTTTTCTAGTCGTTTAGCCAATTTCGTTAAGAATGTGATGATGACCAAGTAAAGGATGGCCAAGATAGCATACATACGGAATGATTGGTAGTTACGAGCAATAATGATTTTACCAGTTTGGAAGAGTTCGACCAAACCGATAGCTGATACGATAGTCGTATCCTTCAATGAGATAACAAATTGGTTGATGAAGTTTGGCAACATCAAGCGGACAGCCTGTGGCAAAATAACCTTACGCATGGTTGTATTGTAAGGAACACCCAAGCTTCGACTGGCTTCCATTTGACCAATTGGCACAGCTTCAATACCACCACGCACAATTTCAGCAATGTAAGCACCACCATTAAGTGAGAGGGCGATAGTCGCTGCCACAAAGTCATTGATTGGTGATTGGTGACCAGTGATATTTTCAATCAAGTTTGGAATACCCCAATAGATGAAGGCTGCAACGATCATCAATGGGATACCACGGACAACGTCAACGAAGACTTGTGAAATCACACGAAGGGTCTTGTTTGGTGCAACTGCCATCATACCGAAGATGACACCGATAATCATGGCAATCGCAAATGAAAGAAGGGTCAATCCAATAGTGATACCAAGACCTTGAAGAAGTTGGTGGTAGTTATTTTTAATTAAGCCAACAATTGTTGTTTCATCAACAGCTTTGGTTGAGCTCTTTTCTTTAGATTTGTTATTGTCAAGGTATTTGTTGATAATCTTATCGTAAGTACCGTCTTTAACAATAGCAGCTAAACCATTGTTGAACATTGTAATCAATTCAGGGTTAGTCCCTTTTTTAACAGCAAACCCAACTTCACCAGTAGAGATTCCCTTAATAGGTGTTTCAAAGTTACGTCCTTGTTGGATAGCGTAAAGAAGAACAGCTTCGTCATCCATAAGGGCATCGATTGAACCAGAGTTCAAGCTGTCATACATAGTAGAAGCTTCATCGTATGCACGAAGCGTGAAGCCATACTTATCGGCATTTTCTTCTAACCAAGAGTAAGAAGATGTTCCGTTTTTGGCACCAATAGTCTTACCTTTGAGGTCTTCGTATTTCTTAACGTTAGAGCCTTTTTTCACAGCCAAACGAATGTTTGAAGTGTAGTAAGGATCTGAGAAATCAAAGATTTGTTTACGGGCATCCGTGATGGTCATACCAGCCAATACCGCATCGGCTTGGCTAGATTGAACGGCATTAAGGGATGCATCGAAACCAGGGTTGGTTAATTTGACATTGAAGCCTTGGTTTTTAGCAATAGCATTGATGATGTCAACGTCAATACCAACATACTTACCAGAACCATTTTGATATTCAAATGGTGCAAATGATGAGTCCATTGAGATGGTGTAAGTTTCCTTGGCAGGAGTTGCTTTTGCATTAGCATCACCAGTCAATTTAAGATCTGCTGAAGGTTTTGAAGAAGATTTTGATGAGTTACCCAACCATTTTTTCATGATTTTGTCGTAGGTACCATCTTTCTTCATAGCTTTAAGAGCTTCGTTGAATTCCTTGATGAGGTATTCGTATTTGCCCCCTTTTTTCACAGCGAAGGCAAAGCTACCGATAGATTCAGGCTTAATATTGATGGCATAGTCTTTACCTTGACCAATAGCGTATTGAACAACAGGTGTGTCGTCCATGGCTGCATCAACGGAACCAGAATCCAAACTATTGTTCATCAAATCACTGGTATCAAATGTTTTAACAGTGAAGCCATACTTGCTTGCGTTTTTATCAAGCCATGATTGGGCAGCAGTACCGTTTTTAACACCGACTGTTTTACCCTTCAATTGTTTGTAGTCACTGATTTTATCACTACTACGTGTGTAGATAACAATGGATGTGTCGTAATAAGTGTCTGAGAAAGTGAAGACTTTCTTACGGGCATCGGTAACAGTCGTACCGGCCATAAGGGCATCGGCCTGTCCTGCTTGTACCGCATTAACGGCTGCATCAAAACCAGGGTAGGTTTGGTTAACATCCCATTTTTCACGTTTGGCAACTTCGTTGATAATATCAACGTCGATACCCTTGTAGGTCTGATCAGAGTCTTTGAATTCAAATGGGGCATAGGCTGTATCTGAAACAACTGAAATCGTGCTAGCAGATGCTTTAGCTCCGAAAACAAAGAAAACTGACATGGCACTCAAAAAGAGTGTCAGAAGTTTTTTCTTCATTATAAAAAGTTCTCCTTTATAAAATACCTTCCTATTTTATCAAAAAAAGCCTTTGTTATCAAACTTTGAGAGGTTTGATGTTAGAAAATATAACAAGATTCGTCAATTATGAGAGCTATTTAAGAAGAAGTTGACAAGCCTATGTCAATTCGTTACACTGGAATCTAACACAAGTAAGGTTTGTAACAGGAGTTATTTAAATGAAAAAACGTATGCTTGAGAAAGATACTAGACTATATGATAAAGTCCCAAGTTGGCTGATGATTATGCTCTCTTGCCTTATTGCTACTGGTTTTGTCCTTATAGGTGGACTGTTAGCAGGTTTTGTTGTAGGAATTCCGGTAGCCCTTGTCCTCTTTGTCATGATGCTAAATGGTAGTGTGCAACCGCAGGATATTAATGCAATCGCCTTTAAGTTATTCTCATCTGAGTATTTTGAACTGGGTGTTTTTGCCTTTACTGCTCTGATCGTCTTTTTCTGGGTCAAAGTTGTTGAAAAACGCTCCATTCGTTCCCTTGGATTCTTTAGAGGCTCTATTTGGTGCCATATGCTCAAGGGCTGGGGATTTGGGACTCTACTCTTGTTAGTGAGTTTCCTCGGGACTTATTTACTTGGTGGTTTAGAATTTGTAAGAGTAGATTTTTCTCAGAGAACCCTCCTATATATACTATCCCTAATACCTTTCTGGTTTATCCAAGGTGGAACCGAGGAGCTAGTGACTCGTGGTTGGTTGCTTCAGACAGTTACTAATAAATTGAACCTTTCTTGGGGAATTGCTATTTCAAGTTCTCTCTTTTCAATGCTACACATGGGAAATCAAGGGGTTACCGCCTTGTCTCTTATCAGTATTGTTTTAGTAGGGGTTCTCATGGCCCTTTACATGCTCAAGACAGATAATATCTGGGGTGTCGCTGCCCTTCACGGTGCTTGGAACTTTGCGCAAGGAAATCTAGTTGGCGTGGCAGTTAGTGGACGGGATGCAGGCGGTAGCTTATTGCATTTTCAGGCCAGGTCAGGCGTTCCTGATTGGTTGTCAGGTGGAGCCTTTGGTCTAGAAGGAAATATCGTTACCTGTCTCGTTCTTCTGGTAGGTATCGTCATCCTCCGATTACAATTGAAAAAAGAAAATTTTTAAGGCTGAGTTCTAAAGACTCGGTCTTTTTACTTCTATGTTAAAATAGAAGAAACACTTGGAGGGGACAATATGATAGTTAAGCTTGATAGGGTCATGTTGAAATTGAAAATAGTGGTTGGCCTTATATTTTCCGTTTTGTCTTTATGGATTCTTTGTCCTGAGCTCATTAGAGGTTCTCTCCGTGAAAATCCAGTCAAGCAGTTCCTTGCTGTCATTGTTTTATTTTGGCTTTTATTTTCCATTATTCTTCTCATAGATGGTATCGTAAATCTCAAAGGTCATGGTAACCTCTTGGAACTTGATGACAATTTCTTGACCTACTACGGCCAAGCATTTGGACGGAAAACTTTTGACATTCCCTTATCCGAGATTGAATTTGTCAAGAAAGCTTGGACAACACGGATGGAGGATATTGAACGCTCTTCGACGGTGAGATATTCTTTGAAACGCATTGAGCATGTCTTCGACTATGATGCCGAAGTTGATGATAAAAAGAGGTACCAGGTTTTGCTTGTCTTCTTCAAAAATGGTGAGACAGCTGTTACCTATGATAAAAAGCTTGGTCATCAATCACGGAAGAAACGTGCCTATGTCGCTAAAATGCGAATGATTCAAATTCCGCTTACAAGTGGGGAAATTTTCTCCGACCAAGAGATGAATGATTACATAAATGAAAGGAAAAACCATGATAGATAGAAAAGAAGACAACCAATTTCATTTGGTTTCTAAATACGAACCTTCCGGGGACCAACCTCAGGCCATCGAAACCTTGGTTGATAATATTGAAGGTGGGGAGAAGGCTCAAATCCTAAAGGGAGCAACAGGGACAGGTAAGACCTATACCATGAGTCAGGTCATCCAGCGCGTGAATAAACCAACCTTGGTTATCGCCCACAATAAAACTTTGGCAGGTCAGCTTTATGGTGAGTTCAAAGAATTTTTCCCAGACAATGCTGTAGAATACTTCGTTTCCTACTACGATTTCTATCAGCCAGAGGCCTATGTGCCATCATCAGATACCTATATTGAAAAAGATAGCTCTGTCAATGACGAAATTGATAAGCTCCGTCACTCAGCAACATCAGCCCTATTGGAGCGCAATGATGTGATCGTTGTGGCTTCCGTCTCTTGTATTTACGGTTTGGGTTCGCCCAAAGAATATGCGGATTCAGCTGTCAGCCTGCGTCCTGGCCAAGAGATTTCTCGAGACAAGTTGCTCAATGACTTGGTTGATATTCAATTTGAGCGAAACGATATTGATTTTCAACGTGGGAAATTCCGTGTACGTGGCGATGTGGTCGAAATTTTTCCTGCCAGCCGTGACGAACATGCTTTTCGAGTGGAATTTTTCGGTGATGAGATTGACCGCATATGTGGGATTGAGAGTCTGACCGGACGTAATCTCGGTGAAGTTGAGCACCTTGTTCTTTTCCCGGCTACTCACTTTATGACCAATGAAGAGCATATGGAAGAAGCCATCAAGAATATTATGGCAGAGATGGAAGCTCAGGTTAAGCAATTTGAAGCCGAGGGAAAACTCATCGAGGCTCAACGTATCCGTCAACGGACAGAATACGATGTCGAAATGCTTCGTGAGATGGGTTACACCAACGGTGTCGAAAACTACTCACGCCACATGGATGGTCGTAAAGAAGGCGAGCCACCATTTACTCTACTTGATTTCTTCCCAGAAGATTTCCTCATTATGATTGATGAAAGCCACATGACAATGGGACAGATTAAAGGAATGTATAACGGAGACCAAGCCCGTAAGAAGATGTTGGTTGATTACGGTTTCCGTTTGCTATCGGCTCTTGATAACCGTCCCCTCCGACGTGAAGAATTCGAGAGTCATGTGCATCAGATTGTCTATGTGTCTGCTACACCGGGCGACTATGAGATGGAACAGACCGAGACTGTGGTTGAGCAAATCATCCGTCCAACAGGGCTTCTTGATCCAGAAGTCGAAGTTCGTCCAACTATGGGTCAAATGGATGACCTTCTTGGTGAAATTAATGTCCGTACTGAAAAAGGTGAGCGTGTCTTCGTCACAACTTTGACTAAGAAGATGGCTGAGGACTTGACGGACTACCTCAAGGAAATGGGTGTCAAGGTCAAATACATGCACTCTGACATTAAGACTCTAGAGCGTACGGAGATTATCCGTGACCTGCGTCTAGGTGTCTTTGATGTCCTTATCGGAATTAACCTTCTCCGTGAGGGGATTGACGTTCCTGAAGTTAGTCTGGTTGCTATTTTGGATGCGGATAAGGAAGGCTTCCTTCGTAACGAACGTGGACTTATCCAAACAATTGGACGTGCTGCCCGAAATAGCGAAGGACACGTAATCATGTATGCGGATAAGATTACGGAGTCTATGCAGAAAGCCATGGATGAAACGGCTCGTCGTCGTGAAATCCAAATGGCCTATAATAAGGAACACGGCATTGTTCCACAAACCATCAAGAAAGAAATTCGAGATCTTATTTCGATTACCAAGGCTAATGAAGCAGAAGTGGCAGAGGATACGGTGGACTACAGTGCCATGAATAAGAAAGAACGCCAAGAAGCCGTCAAGAAACTTCAAAAACAAATGCACGAAGCAGCAGAATTGCTTGACTTTGAATTGGCAGCTCAAATCCGTGATATGGTGCTAGAGTTAAAGAGTATGGATTAATTGACATTTCAGACTTAGCCATTATTTAAGCAATCTACTGTATATGAAAGAAAGGGAAATTTATGTCACGTTCACAAGCAACTATTTTGACCAATATGTGCCTCATTGAAGATGGTCATGGAAATATTGTCATGCAAATCCGTGATCCAAAACGTTATTCCTGGTCGGGAGCAGCCCTGCCCGGTGGTCATATCGAAGCACACGAAGGTCTGGTAGAATCAGCTATCCGTGAGGTTAAGGAAGAAACTGGTCTGACCATCAAAAATCCTAAATTAGTTGGTATGAAGCATTGGTACACGACAGATGACGAGCGTTACCTGGTTTTCCTCTATAAAACTTCAGACTTTGAAGGAGAAATCCATTCAACAGAGGAGGGCGAAGTTCGCTGGGTTGCTAGGGAGGATGTGCCTAAGATGGACTTGGCCTATGACATGCTCAATCTGTTACGTGTCTTTGAGGAAGACCAGCTCTCAGAACTCTTCTATCGGGAGCGCCTTGAAGATGACTTCATCCGAGAATTTTGGTAATAAAATGAACTAACTATTTATTCAAATGAATGAATAGTTTTTTTATTATTTCTAAAACGATATGGAGAGCTTTAAAATAAAGGAAATTCCTAGTGATTAACAAGCAAAAAATTAATAAAAATAAAAATTATAATCAATAAAAGTCCATTTTCCCATTGACAAATGAATAATAATACATTATTATACTTATATAGTTAATAAATATAGAAAAGAGATTGATTATGAAAACATGGAAAAAACTTTTGTTGGGACTTACTGGAGTCTTTGCTTTGACGGCTTTAGCTGCTTGTTCGTCATCAAATAATACCTTGGACAAGGTCAAGGATAAGGGAACTTTGACAGTTGCTCTTAATCCCCACTTTGCTCCCTTTGAATTTAAAACCCTCCAAGATGGTAAAGATACTGTCGTTGGGGCAGATGTTGAAATTGCTAAGGCTATTGCTGATGAACTTGGTGTGAAAGTCAAATTCTCTGAAATGTCCTTTGACAATGTCCTAGCCAGCGTTCAGTCTGGTAAAGCAGATATTGCCATTTCTGGTATTTCGGCAACGAAAGAACGTCAGAAAACCTTCGATTTCTCAGATACTTACTATGAGTCTGAAACAGTTCTTGTCGTTAAAAAAGACGACGCAGGAGCTTATAAACAAACCAGCGACTTTGCTAAGAAATCTGTAGCTGTTCAAAAAGGTTCCATCCAAGAAAAAATTGCTAAATCTAATTTGTCAGATGCTAATGTCGTCGCTTTGTCACAACCTGGCGAAGCCATCAATGAATTGAAGTCTGGTCAAGTTAATGGTGTCGTTCTTGAAAAAGCTATCGCTCAAGGTTACGTGGAACAAAATAGTGACTTGGCTGTGTCAGACATTAAGCTCAAGTCAGATTCAAATGATGCTTATGCTGTAGCCATGCCTAAGGGAAGCGATAAACTAAAAGCTAAAGTCAACAAGGTGATTACTAAACTCAAAAAAGAAGGTAAAATTGATAGCTTTGTACAAGATGCCTACGCTCTCTCGCTAAAGAGTCCTACTAAATAAGGAGTAAACAATGAAGAAATTTTGGTTTGTACTCACGGCCTTAGTCGCAACTTGCGTCCTGGTCGCCTGTAGCGGAAGTCAGGGGGTGAAACCTCAAACGATTAAGGACAAGAAGAAAATTGTTGTCGCCACTGAATCAGAGTTTGCGCCTTTTGAATTCAAAACGCTCATTAATGGCAAGGACACTCTGGTCGGAGCAGATATCGAGTTGGCCAAGGCCATCGGAAAGAAATTAGGTGTCAAGGTCGAATTTTCCGTTATGTCCTTTGACAATGTCCTAGCCAGCGTTCAGTCTGGTAAAGCAGATATTGCCATTGCAGGAATCTCGGTAACAAACGAGCGTAAGAAAGTCTATGATTTTTCTGATAGCTATTACACCGCTGAAAATGTGGTTATTGTTAAGAAAGATAAGGTCAATGACTTTACAAGCACTGATAGTCTAGCTAAACAAACCGTCGGTACTCAAAAAGGATCCGTTCAAGAAACAGTCGCTAAGAAACAAATTCCGAAAGCTAGCGTGGTTTCACTGGCTTCAAATGGTGAAATGATTAATGAACTCAAGTCAGGACAAATTCAGGCCGTTGTACTTGAAAAGGCTATTGCTGAGGGGTATATCTCTCAAAATGATGATTTGACCCTTGCCAACTTTAACCTCAAGTCAGACGGTTCAGATGCCTATGCAGTTGCAACACGTAAAGGCTCAGATGACTTACTTAAAGAAATTAACGCCGTCATCAAAGAGACTAAAAACTCAGGCAAATTTGACCAATGGCTAAAAGAAGCATCGACTTACAAACAAAGTAAGTAAAATGAAAAGAGTTTCTATGATGAATTGAATAAAAGTTCTTTTAGAAACTTTCCTTAGGTGATGCCGAACGTCAGCCAACTTCTTTGAAGTTCCATGACTAGGTTTTGTACCTAAGATCTCAAAATTCCAGGCACCTGAAACGAACACGTTTCAGGTGCTTTCATCACGGTGGAAAGTCTCATTTGATGCTTACTTTGCTAACTTAAGAGAGTTTTCAAAAATATTCTTAAATCTAAAATGGGGAATACCCCATTTTTTATTGAATTCTATGTTAAAAACAGGTATTATCAATGTAAGTCTGTCATAAATGACAATAAATAATGTAGTAAAGCAGAGCTTGAGATTAGCAAGGAGAGATAATGAAGCTACCACGTTTTGGTGTTGAAGAATGGCTTAATGTCCATGAAAAATCCGCCATTTATGATATTGCAGGTGTTTCGATTAAGGCCCTAACCCTAGAGGAATTATTTGACCTCTCAGGTATTGATAAGGACACTTTTTTTAACCAACTTTTAAGGAAAAAGATGGATTACGGCTGGATTGAAGGGTCACCAGAGTTTAAGGCTCAGGTGTCAAGTTTGTACAAGAATATGCCAGTTGACAATATCCTCCAAACCAATGGTGCTACAGGTGCGACTATGCTTGCCCTCTATGCTCTGATTGAGACAAAGGATCACGTTATCTCCATGTATCCCACCTATCAACAACTTTATGATATTCCTAAATCCCTAGGAGCAGAAGTGGATTTCTGGGAAGTTCAGGAAGATAAGGGCTGGTTGCCTGATTTGGATCAACTGCGTCAGCTGATTCGTCCTAATACCAAGATGATTTGTATTAACAATGCTAATAATCCTACCGGTGCTCTTATGAATGCTTCCTACCTCAAGGAGTTGGTGGCCATTGCTAAGGAAGTGGGCGCCTATATTTTCTCAGATGAGGTTTATCGCAGTTTTGATCATCCTGCACCATCCATCGTTGACTTGTATGACAAAGGTATTACCGTCAATAGTCTGTCGAAAACCTATTCAATACCTGGCATCCGAGTAGGTTGGGTAGCTTCTAATGCAGAGGTGGCTTCTATTCTGCGAGATTATCGTGATTACACAATGATTTGCGCCGGTGTTTTTGATGACATGGTAGCGACCCTTGTCCTCAAAAATAAGGAAGCCATCTTGGAGCGTAACCGTAAGATTGTGACGGAAAATATAGCTCTTATGGATGCTTGGATTGCTGATGAGCCTAAGGCTTCTTGGATTCGCCCAGCTAGTGTGTCGACTTCCTTTGTCAAGTTAGAGGTTCCTCGTCCCATTGAAGACTTTGCTCTTGAACTCCTACAGGACTATGGTGTTCTCGTTGTTCCAGGTAACCGTTTTGACAAGGAATCCCATGTCCGCATTGGCTATTGTTGTGACAAGGAAGTTCTCCAGAAGGGCTTGGAAAAACTTTCGCAATTTTTGCATAAATGTTGACATTATCACTAATTTCAAGTAAAATAACAAGCGAAAAATTATATTTATACAGGAGTTTCTTATGAAAATGAAAAAACTTTTCCTTGGGGCTATGGCTCTCCTTGCTACTGTGACTTTAGTAGCTTGTGGGTCAAAAAAGGATGCTTACGAATCCATTAAAGAAAATAAAAAGCTTGTTGTAGCTGTGAGCCCAGACTACGCACCATTTGAGTTCAAAACTTTGATTGATGGCAAGGACCAAGTGGTTGGTTCAGATATCAAATTGGCACAAGCTATCGCCGATGAACTCGGGGTTAAACTTGAAGTGGCGACAATGAGTTTTGACAATGTCCTCTCTAGTCTTCAAGCTGGTAAGGCTGATATTGCCATTTCAGGTATCTCAGTGACAGCTGAACGTAAGAAAACCTTTGATTTCTCAGATCCTTACTACGAAACACAAAATGCTATCATCGTACGTAAAGATCAAGCTTCTGATTACTCAAGTCTAGATGCTTTCAAGGGTAAAAAAGTAGCCGTTCAAAAAGGAGCTATTGAAGAAGGACTTTCTAAGAAACAATTGAAAGATTCAACAGTCGTATCACTGACAGCTATGGGTGAAGCTATTAACGAAGTCAAATCTGGCCAAGTTGATGCTGTTGACCTTGAAAAACCAGTAGCAGAAGGCTATGTTGCCCAAAATTCAGATTTAACTTTGGCAAGCGTTGCTCTTAAAGTTAATGATGGCGATGCGAAAGCTGTTGCCATGACTAAAGGTAATGATAAGTTGAAAAAAGCTGTTAATAAAGTTATCAAGAAATTGAAAGATAATGGTACTTACGACGAGTACATCAAGGATGCTTCTAAATACACAGCAGTTGACTAAAATAGGAACTGGAGATGATTTCTCTAGTTAGCTTGAAGACCAAGTCTTCTTTTTGAGACTTTCCTTAGGTGAAGTTGGGACTTATCCTTTCCTAAGGAGGTTTCAAACCTAGAATCTCAAAACTACCAGCGCCTGAAACTATAGAAGTTTCAGGCGTTTTATCGTGGCAGAAAGTTGTGTTAATAATCTCCTTATTGGAGAAAGGAGTACACCAAGGTTTTTGAAGTGATACTTAGGTCATCTCACTATTTAAAATGCTCTGTATATGTATTGACTAGAGAAATTTTTATTATGCCTAAGGAAGTAAAAACCTATCTAGAATTTCAAAAGGTGGAAACCTAAAAGATATTTCTTGACAGACAAAGATGAGTTTTGTATACTTGAATAGAACGTGTAAAATGTTACATTATCTTGAGGAGGTGAATTCAATGTCAAAAACAGTTGTTCGTAAAAACGAATCACTTGACGACGCTCTTCGTCGTTTCAAACGTTCTGTGACTAAAGCTGGTACTCTTCAAGAGGCTCGTAAACGTGAACATTACGAAAAACCTTCTGTAAAACGTAAACGTAAATCAGAAGCAGCTCGCAAACGTAAAAAATTCTAATTAAGAATGATTCTATAGCAAAAAAGCTTGAGTATTTTCTCAAGTTTTTTTCTGTTTTAGCGAATAGATAAGACAGTTGGTTTTACTAAAACGAAAAAGATGTCTAATAATTATCAGACATCTTAGTTTCATATGCTTTTAGTTAAACAAATAGAGATTATTTGTTTGCAAGAAGGTCGCGGATTTCAGCGAGCAATTCTTCTTGTGATGGACCAGCATTTTCAGCAGCTTCTTCAGCAGCTTCTTTAGCGGCTTTATTGCTAAGAGCAGTTGCTTTACCAGCAGCTTTAACAACGAAGAAGAGAGTAGTACCAACGATGATGAAGTTGATGACTGCGCTCAAGAAGCTACCGTATGCGATACCGTTCCATGACAATTTAGAAAGGTTTTCAACGTTAGCAGCCTTAACAACTGGGTTAAGGATAAGTGGTGTGATGATATCACCAACAAGTGAAGTAATGATAGCGTTGAAAGCAGCCCCCATAACAACGGCTACAGCAAGGTCAAGGACATTCCCCTTGAACAAAAAGTCTTTAAGTTCTTTAATCATTTTGACAATGATTCCTTTCTTTTATTTACTTTTAATAGTTTATCCGATTTTGTATATCTTGACAAGGGATTTGCTCAGAAAAATCATTTTTATTTTACTTTCATTTTTCATCATGCTATAATTAAGGGTAATGCAATTATGGTAAGATAGGGAGGCGAGTAGATGGCAATTGACAAAGCTTTAATAGAAGATATTAAGAGCAGCACCAATATCGTTGACGTGATTGGTGAAGTTGTCAGTCTAAATCGAGCAGGTCGCAATTACCTCGGACTTTGTCCCTTCCATAAGGAGAAAACCCCCTCTTTTAACGTTATTGAGGACAGGCAGTTTTACCATTGCTTTGGTTGTGGAAAGTCTGGGGATGTCTTTAAATTTTTAGAAGAATACCGTCAGATTTCTTTCCAAGAAAGTGTCAAGGTTCTGGCAGATCGCTTAGGTATCGCAGTTACGATAGATGCGCCAAGGCAATCCCAACAGCAGCATTCTCCAAATCAAGCTTTTTACGATCTTCATGAGGATGCTCTCAAATTCTATCATGCCGTACTGATGACGACTAAGATAGGAGAGACGGCGCGTGCTTATCTTTATGAGCGTGGCATGACTGACGATTTACTTAAGGCCTTTCAGATTGGTCTATCCCCTGACGAACCAGATTATCTCTATCAGTCTGTTTCCAAAAAATACGACGAAGAGGTGCTGACAGAATCAGGTCTTTTTAATCTTTCTGAAAGTAATCGTCTTTTCGATACCTTTAAAAATCGAATCATGTTTCCGCTCAAAAATGAATTCGGTAAGACAATAGGTTTTTCAGGTCGTGTTTGGACTAAGGAAGCTATTGAACAAGGGCAAGCTAAGTACAAAAATACCAGAGCTACTCGCATTTTCAATAAATCCTATGAACTCTACCACTTAGATCAGGCTAAGCCAGTGATTCAGAAGACTCATGAAGTCTATTTGATGGAGGGCTTCATGGATGTTATTGCTGCTTATAGGGCTGGGCAGGTCAATGCGGTAGCTTCTATGGGAACGGCTCTGACGCCCGAACATGTCAATCGTCTGCGCAAACTAACCAAGAAGATTGTTTTGACTTATGATGGCGATAAGGCTGGGCAAAATGCTATCGCCAAGTCTCTGGAGCTTTTGTCGGACTTCCAGGTCGATATTGTTAAAATACCAGACAATATGGATCCTGATGAGTACCTTCAAAAAACATCTGAAGAGGCTTTGGGCAAACTCTTGGTCGAGTCTCGCATCTCAGATGTGGAATTTTGGATTGGCCAACTTAAACCTGCTAATGTAGATAATCTTCAAGCAGAGATTTCTTATGTTGAGCAGATTGCTAAGATTATTGCCAAGTCACCATCTGTGACGGCGCAAAATTCTTACATTTCTAAGGTGGCTGACTTACTGCCTGACTTTGACTTTTTCCAAGTTGAGCAAGCAGTTAACAACGAGCGCCTGACCTTGAGAAATCAGCAGACGGCTCAATTATCGGCTGCCGGCAATAGTAGTTATGAGTCTTCTGCGTCAGGATTTAGAGGAACGGTTAAGCTACCATCTACGCCTAAGATTACAGGCCTCCGTCGGGCGGAAAATCAACTCTTCCATCGCATGCTTAATCATCCTATGATCTTGAATGATTACCGGATGCGGGATGATTTTTTCTTCCAGACAGCCGAGCTAGAGGAGCTTTATCAGCTTCTTAAGCAGGACGGCCAGATTGATACGGTAGCTTTGTCTGTGCTTCCTCAAGAGGTACAAACAGCCTATTATCAGGTTTTAGAGGAGATTTTGCCACCTGAAACCAGTTTAGAAGAAGTCCAGGCTATTGAGGAGCGTAGAAATCATTTTCTGAGGGAACTGGACTTTCGTAAGCAAAGTAAACAAATAAGAGAATCAAGTAACCATGGTGATGTGGATGCAGCGGTGGAAGCCCTGCAGATGCTTATCGCCCAAAAACGAGATATGGAGTAACACATGGCAAAGAAAAAACAAAATACAGCATTTAACGTTCAAGTCGCTGATTTCATTCGTAACCACAAAAAAGCAGGTACAGCAATTGATGATGAAGTCACAGAAAAACTGGTTATCCCATTTGTTCTTGATGCTGACGGTATTGATGACCTTTTGGAACGTTTGACAGACGGTGGTATCTCTATCACTGATAAGGATGGAAACCCTTCATCTAAATATGTTGTTGAAGCACCAAAGCCAGAGGAATTGACAGACGAGGAGCTTCTTGGTTCAAACTCAGCTAAGGTCAATGACCCTGTTCGTATGTACCTCAAAGAAATTGGGGTAGTCCCTCTTTTGAGTAATGAGGAGGAAAAAGAATTGGCTATCGCTGTCGAAAATGGTGACTTGGAAGCTAAACAACGTTTGGCAGAAGCCAACCTTCGTTTGGTCGTTTCAATCGCTAAACGTTATGTGGGACGTGGTATGCAATTCTTGGACTTGATTCAAGAAGGTAACATGGGGCTTATGAAAGCTGTTGATAAATTTGACTACTCTAAAGGTTTCAAATTCTCAACTTATGCGACATGGTGGATCCGTCAAGCTATCACACGTGCCATCGCAGACCAAGCACGTACCATCCGTATCCCAGTTCACATGGTTGAAACCATCAATAAATTGGTCCGTGAGCAACGTAATCTTTTGCAAGAGTTGGGCCAAGACCCTACACCTGAACAAATTGCAGAGCGCATGGATATGACACCAGATAAGGTCCGTGAAATCCTCAAGATTGCTCAAGAACCAGTCTCACTTGAAACACCTATTGGTGAAGAAGATGACAGTCATTTGGGTGACTTTATCGAAGATGAAGTTATTGAAAATCCAGTCGATTACACGACTCGTGTCGTTCTTCGTGAACAATTGGATGAAGTCCTTGATACTTTGACAGACCGTGAAGAAAACGTTCTTCGTCTCCGTTTTGGTCTTGATGATGGGAAAATGCGTACTTTAGAAGATGTTGGTAAAGTCTTTAACGTTACTCGTGAACGTATTCGTCAGATTGAAGCGAAAGCCCTTCGTAAATTGCGCCATCCAAGCCGCAGTAAACAGCTTAAAGACTTTATTGAAGACTAAGAGAGTAAAATGGAGTAGGGCCTGATGTAGGGCCCTGATTTTGGAGGAAAAACTATGTCTGAAGTGACCTATACTGAAGCAGAAATTGAAAAAATCAAAGACCGTATCTTGGAAGCCCTGGAAATGGTTATCGACCCAGAGCTAGGGATTGATATTGTTAACTTAGGCCTCATATACGACATCCGTTTTGAGCAGGATGGTTCCACTGAGATTGATATGACCTTGACAACGATAGGTTGTCCCTTGGCAGATCTTTTGACAGACCAAATTCATGATGCCATGAAAGAGGTGCCAGAAGTCACTAAGACTGAAGTGAAGTTGGTCTGGACACCAGCTTGGTCTGTAGAAAAAATGAGCCGTTATGCCCGTATCGCTCTAGGTATTCGTTAGGAGAGCGTTTATGAAAACACTGGCTATCGTTGTCCCCTGTTATAACGAAGAAGAGACTATTCATCCATTTTTAGAAGCTTGTCAGGCTGTTGAAAAGCAGATAGCCAATCAACTAGCGTTTAACTATTACTTTGTGAATGATGGTTCTAAAGATAAAACTTTAGAGGTATTGAGACAGGTTTCAAAGCAATTTGAAAATGTTCACTATCTATCTTTCTCACGTAATTTTGGTAAGGAAGCTGGCTTGCTTGCAGGTCTTGAAGCAGCTCAGGGTGACTATGTGACAGTTATGGATGCTGACCTTCAGGATCCGCCTGAACTGCTTATTGAGATGTATGCCAAAATTCAAGAAGGTTATGATGTTGTTGGGACTCGTCGTGCTGACCGTAAGGGAGAGCCTCCGATTCGTTCCATCTTTGCCAAGACTTTCTATTGGCTAATTAACAAAGTTTCTGACACCGAGATGGTTGATGGCGCACGTGATTTTCGTTTGATGACTCGCCAGGTTGTTGATGCTATCCTAGAACTCAAAGAGGTCAATCGTTTTTCAAAGGGACTCTTTTCTTGGGTTGGTTTTGATGTGGCCTATGTTTCTTATGAAAATCGTGAACGTGTAGCTGGAGAAACCTCTTGGTCTTTCTGGAAACTATTGAATTACTCTTTAGATGGTTTTATCAACTTTTCAGAAGTTCCTTTGAAACTAGCTACATGGGCAGGAACCTTCTCATTCTTGATTTCTTTGGTTGGAATTGTTTTCGTCATTATCAGAAAGTTAACCATCGGTGGAAGCGTAGCTGGTTGGGCGAGTCTTGTCTCTATTATCCTCTTTATCGGAGGTATTCAGCTCTTAGCGCTTGGTATCATCGGTCACTACATTTCCAAGATTTTCTTAGAAACTAAGAAACGACCAGTGTATGTTATTAAAGAAAAAGGGTGAAGAAAGCCAACTGTTTATACAAATGAATTAGTTGAATAGGATTATAAATGAAAGCAGATTTTTCCTGCTTTTTTGTTATAATAAATCTAAAATCTATATTTGGGAGAAAAAATGAAAGAAAAAACAACAAAGAGATAGTTTATCTCCTTGTATGCCTCGTTGTAGTCACTTTAATTTATTTATTAAATCACTTTACTCTCTATACATCTGATGATTTTGTATATAGATTTATTTATAAGGAACCATTCCCATCAGCTAATGAACAACCAGTAAGATCATTATTTGATTTGATTACTTCTCAAATAAATCATTGGAAAGTTTGGAATGGTAGGTTTACTGGACATTCTATCGTTCAGATATTTATGCAATATAATAAGGAAGTTTTCAATGTATTTAATTCCTTTGTATTTTTGTCATTGGGAATATTAATAGATAGTTTAAGCTTTGAGATAGTTTCAAATAAGCATAGGAAACACCAAGTTTTATATTTAGCGATAATCTTTTTGATTTTATGGTGGTTTCTTCCAGAAATCGGAAAAACTGTATTATGGATTTCAGGATCAGGCAATTATTTATGGACAGCTGTCCTAGACTTACTATGGTTGAAGGTTGTATTGAAACGAAACCAATCTCCATATAATATATTATGGACAATTCCATTGGCTTTTTTTTCAGGTGCAGGGAATGAAAACACCTCTCCAGCATTTATTCTGTTGATTAGTTTAATAATATTATATGATGCTGTTTCTGAAAAGAGAGTAGGTGTTTCAAGAGTTTTAGAAATTGTAGCTGCTTGTATTGGTTTTCTTTTAATGCTAGCATCTCCTGGGTCTCAAAAGAGAGCAGGTGATATTTCCTTGTTTTACGATCTCAGCAATAAATTAGTTAATTTATTTCAAATGAGTTGGCAAAAATATTCGATATTGTATATTGCTATATTAGTACTTTTAATTTATTCTCTTGTTAAATCTTATTTGAACAGAAAGCAATTTTTTTATTTCTTGTTTATAATGTGTGCTCACTTTGCTTGTATATACAGTTTAGTAGCAACAAATGAGCTTCCTGACAGAGTATTTTTTGGGGCAAGTGTATTACTTTGCTTAGCATTACTAATTTTGTTACGTTTAATTTTGGAAGAGGTATTATTTCTTAAGAAATTGGCCTTGGTATTTTTATTACTACTAGTGATTAAATTTGGATTTTCTTATACTAAGGTGTTTAGTGATATAAATAGTACCTACAAAGTTGTGAGTATGCAATATCGCGAGATTTATCAAGCTAAAGAGAACGGACAATCCACTATTATTTTGAAACGTTATCCTAAACCTAAAACTTTATTTAATGCATATAATGGTACGAGTAATTTAGGGGAGTCAAGAGATGAATGGTTTAATAGATGGATGGCGGTATATTTTGGTATTGATAGTATCGAAAGTAGAGAATAATATTGAGTAAAAGCAGATTTTTTCTGCTTTTTTGTTAAAATGAAATTGCTATTAATGAATATTTCAAGGAGAAAATTATGATTCTAGTAACAGGTGCAAATGGCCAACTCGGAACTGAACTTCGTCACCTTCTTGACGAACGCAACGAAGAGTATGTAGCAGTAGACGTAGCAGAGATGGACATCACAAATGCTGAGAAAGTAGACGAAGTGTTCGCAGAAGTGAAACCAAGTTTGGTCTACCACTGTGCAGCTTATACTGCAGTGGATGCTGCTGAAGATGAGGGTGAAGAACTTGACTATGCTATTAACGTGACAGGAACTGAAAATGTAGCTAAAGCTTCAGAAAAGTATGGTGCAACGCTTGTTTATATTTCAACAGACTACGTTTTTGATGGTGAAAAACCAGTCGGTCAAGAGTGGGAAGTTGATGATAAACCAGACCCACAAACAGAGTATGGACGTACAAAACGTATGGGTGAAGAACTTGTTGAAAAATATGTTTCTAACTTTTACATCATTCGTACTGCGTGGGTATTTGGTAACTATGGTAAGAACTTTGTCTTCACTATGCAAAACCTTGCTAAAACTCACAAGACGCTTACTGTCGTTAATGATCAACATGGCCGTCCAACTTGGACACGAACTTTGGCAGAGTTTATGACTTATTTGGCTGAAAACCGTAAGGAATATGGTTACTATCATTTGTCAAATGATGCAGCAGAAGATACAACTTGGTATGACTTTGCGGTTGAAATCCTCAAAGACACTGATGTTGAAGTGAAACCTGTTGATTCAAGCCAATTCCCGGCTAAAGCAAAACGCCCACTTAACTCTACAATGAGTCTGGCAAAAGCTAAGGCTACAGGATTTGTCATTCCAACATGGCAAGATGCTTTGAAAGAGTTTTACAAACAGGAAGTGAAATAATCGAAATAATAGAGATAATAAGAGAGCAGTCCCCTGTGACTGCTTTTCTGTTTGCATTAGGCAAAAGCCTTGTAAAATGGTATAATTGATTAGATTATAGACTTGTTAGAAAGGGGATTTATGCAACACGTATTCATTATCGGAAGTCGTGGACTTCCTGCAAAATACGGTGGTTTTGAGACATTTGTAGAGCAACTGGTCTCCAACCAAGTTTCATCCCAAGTTAAATACCATGTTGCCTGCCTTTCTGATGAAAAGGCCTATGAGCATTTCGAGTATAAGGGTGTAGATTGTTTCACAATCAAGGCACCCAAATTAGGTCCAGCTCGTGTGATTGCCTACGATATGATGGCTATTAACTACGCTTTAAAGATAATCCGTGATGAAAATATAAAAGAACCGATTTTTTATGTTCTAGGAAATACTATAGGTGCTTTTGTAGCTCCCTTTGCCAACAAGATTCATAAAATTGGTGGTAAATTCTATATTAATCCAGATGGTTTAGAGTGGAAAAGAGCTAAGTGGTCCAAGCCAGTACAAGCTTATCTAAAGTATTCTGAGAAAGTGATGACAAGATATGCTGACTTGGTTATCTCGGATAATCCAGGAATTGAAACCTATATTCAGGATGCCTATCCGTGGTCTAAGACAACTTATATTGCCTATGGAACGGACCTGTCACCGACCACACTTACAAATCAGGATGCTAAAGTTAGAGATATTTACAAGACGTGGAGCACTAACGAGAAAAATTATTATTTGATTCTTGGTCGTTTTGTTCCAGAAAACAACTATGAAACGGCTATTCGTGAGTTTATGAGTTCCTCAACGAAACGTGATCTAATTATTATTTGTAATCATGAGGGTAATGCTTACTTTGAGGAATTACGTTCCAAAACTCAGTTTGATAAGGATTCACGTGTTAAGTTTGTTGGAACTGTTTATGATCAAGACCTATTAAAATATATTCGTAAAGAAGCCTTTGCTTATATCCATGGTCATGAGGTTGGAGGAACCAATCCTGGCTTATTGGAAGCTCTAGCACAAACTGATTTGAATTTAGTTTTAGGTGTCCCGTTTAACCAGTCAGTAGCTCAAGATACAGCTCGTTACTGGAAAAAAGAAGAAGGGAACCTGTCGCATTTGATTGAGCAAGTAGATGAAGTTGAAGATTATTCTGAACTAGGTAAGTTAGCTAAAGAAAATATGAAACAGAACTTTACTTGGAAAAAAATTGTAGGTGAATACGAGGAGTTATTTTTATCATGAAAGTAAATATCTTACTGTCTACCTACAATGGTGAACAGTTTTTAGAGGAACAAGTAAAGAGTATCCAAGAGCAAACCTATCAGGAATGGCAACTTCTCATTCGTGATGATGGTTCGTCTGATGGAACAGTAGAAGTTATTAAACAATTGGTTGCTAAAGACCCACGTATTCACTTTATCAATGAGAATCAAGTCGAAAATGTTGGTGTTATCAAAAGTTTTCACACTCTACTCAAGTATGGGGATGCAGACCTTTATTGTTTTAGTGATCAGGATGATTTTTGGCTTCCTGACAAAATCTCACTTCAAGTGGCAGAAGCAAAAAAGTATTCTCAAGATAAGCCTTTACTGATTTATACTGATTTAAAGGTAGTAGACGAAAATCTATCAGTCCTCCATGAGAGTATGATTCGTACTCAGTCCGACCATGCTAATACTGAGCTGATTCAAGAGTTGACTGAAAACACAGTTACTGGCGGTGTTGTTATGATTAACCATGCTTTAGCGGACTTATGGACTGGTGAGGAAAAATATGATTTGCTGATGCATGACTGGTATCTGGGTTTGCTAGCTTCTGCATTTGGGAATCTAGTCTATATTGATGAGCCAACTGAACTTTATCGTCAGCATAGCAGTAATGTCCTTGGAGCCCGAACTTTGCGAAAAAGGATGAAGAATTGGGTTAGACCCCATATCCTATTTGCCAAATATTGGAGTCTTATTAAAGCTAGTCAAGATCAGGCTAGAAATTTACTAGAACTCCCGTTAAGTTCAACGAATAAGGAAATCATTGAAAACTTTGTGACAATTATGGATGCTCCATTTAGAGAGCGCTTTGAACGTATCCGAAAATATGGTTATCGAAAAAATAGAGCATTTCATACAACTGTATTTACGACATTGATTCTTACAAAGTTTGCATATAGAGGAGAAAAAGATGTTAGACTTTTTTAGTCAGAAAAATCGTATTTTGTTACGAGAAATGGTAAAAACCGATTTTAAATTGCGCTATCAAGGTAGTTTAATCGGTCATTTGTGGTCTATTTTGAAACCACTTATGCTCTTTACAATCATGTACCTAGTGTTTGTTCGCTTCTTGCGTTTTGACGACGGAACACCGCATTACGCTATTGGACTCTTAATTGGTATGGTTACATGGAGTTTCTTTTCGGAAGCGACTAGTATGGGGATGATGTCAATTGTATCAAGGGGTGACTTGTTACGAAAATTGAATTTTTCAAAAGAGATTATCGTCATTTCATCTGTTGTTGGGGCCTCAATTAACTATATTATTAACCTACTTGTTGTCTTTGTTTTTGCCTTAGTCAATGGTGTCAATTTTTCATTTGGCTGGCTGACAGTTATTCCATTGTTTGCTGAACTCTTTCTTTTCTCAGCAGGTATTGCCTTTGTCTTAGCAACTCTCTTTGTTAAGTACCGTGATATCGGTCCGATTTGGGAGGTAGTTATGCAAGCTGGTATGTATGCGACACCTATTATCTATTCGTTGACATTTATTTTGCAACGTGGACAGGTTAAGATTGCAAAACTGATGATGTTGAATCCTTTAGCACAAATTATTCAGGACTTGCGACACTTTATTGTCTTCTCCGGTAGCTTACGAGGTTGGGATTTAATTGGGCATAAGGCTATTGCTGTTATTCCATATTTCCTACCATTTGTCATCTTTGCTATTGGTTACTACATTTTCCATCATCAAGCTAAAAAATTCGCGGAGATTCTCTAATGACAGAAAAGAAAATTGCAGTTAAAGTGGACCATGTAAGTAAGTTTTTCAAATTACCGGTTGAGTCCACTCAAAGTCTTAGAACTGCCTTGGTAAATAGATTTAAAGGAATCAAAGGCTATAAAGAGCAACATGTTTTGAAGGACATTGACTTCGAAGTTGAGGAAGGAGATTTCTTTGGAATCGTGGGAAGAAATGGTTCAGGGAAATCGACATTATTGAAGATTATTTCTCAGATTTATGTTTCTGAGCAAGGGACTGTTACTGTGAATGGTAAAATGGTTTCATTTATCGAACTTGGTGTTGGATTTAATCCTGAACTAACTGGGCGTGAGAACGTTTATATGAATGGAGCTATGCTTGGCTTTACGACAGCAGAAGTGGACGCCATGTATGATGAGATTGTTGAGTTTGCTGAGCTTGAAGATTTCATGAACCAAAAACTCAAGAACTACTCATCTGGTATGCAGGTCCGCTTGGCATTCTCTGTGGCTATTAAGGCACAGGGGGATGTTCTTATCCTTGATGAAGTTCTTGCAGTAGGTGATGAAGCTTTCCAACGTAAGTGTAACGATTACTTTATGGAACGTAAAAAATCAGGAAAGACAACTATTCTTGTAACCCATGATATGGGTGCCGTTAAAAAGTACTGTAATAAGGCTATCTTGATTGAAAATGGTTATATCAAAGCTAAAGGTGAGCCTCGCGATGTTGCTAACCAATATAGCTTTGATAATACTGAACAAGTGATTACTTCAGATCAACCGGAAATTGGGAGAGGTGGATCGGTTGTCGAAAACCTGAAGTTGTCACTATTGTCTCCTAAGAGGGCGACTCCAAATGAACCAATTTCATTTGATTTGACATATACTTTGCTTGAGGATGTGCCTACTTATATTGCTATCTCATTTACAGATATTGATCGTAATATTTGGATTTATAACGATAATACGATGGATAATTTAACCAGTGGTAAGGGTGATATTAAAGTAAACTATCAGTGTTCACTAGCAGGACTAAATGATATTAAGTTAAAACTCGAAATTACTGTGAGGGATGCGAATAACCAAGTTCTAGCCTTTCTTCCAGCTGATGAGATCCCAGTTATTGTTCTAAATAGGGATGATATCGATGAAGATGATGAGTCAGCTAAAGATTCTGCAACTGGTATTATTCAAAGAAATGGGAAGTGGAGTTTTTCTTAAGAGAAAAAGGAAAGTTTGAATGAAAGTATCGATTATTTGTACCAATTATAATAAAGGGGATTGGGTACGAGAGGCTATGGATAGCTTTCTCAATCAGAGAACGAATTTTGATTTCGAGATTATTATCATTGATGATGCTTCAACAGATCATTCGTATGAGATTATTCAAGAATATCAAAATAAGTTTCCTGAAAAAGTTAGAACTTTTCGTAATGAAGTGAATCTTGGCATTACTAAAACTTGGAAAAAAATTTGCCGAGAAGCTAAAGGGCAGTACATCGCAAGATGTGATAGTGACGATTTTTGGACGGACCCATTAAAACTTCAAAAGCAAGTTGATTTGCTAGATTCTTCAACAGATTCACTATGGTCAAATACCGAATTTGACATGGTAGACCTAGACGGAAATATTATCCAAAAAGATGCCTTTGCTAATAAGGCACTTCCTTTGATTGATTCTTACGAAGAGATGCTTGTCATGAAAGGAATGACAATGGCTTCAACCTGGCTGGTTGATACCGCTCTTATGCAAGATGTATCTGCTCAAATTAGCGATACAGCCGCAGACGATACATTTGAGTTACAACTTGAATTATTCAAACGCACTAAGATTTCTTTTTAAGTGATTCTACTACAGTATACCGTATGAATTTAGGGTCAGATTCAAAGCCTATGACACTGGACACTGCTGAAAACCGGTTTACGGGTATTTTAAATTCTCAAATTAAATATCTTAACAAGTATCCAGATCAGGATATTAAAAGGATATCGCACCTAGCACTTGTTAAAGATCGTGATTTGGATATCTTAATCTTTAAAAAAGATCGTCAGATAGAAGATTTAGATTCCAGACTCAATCAAGTATCACATATTTCTCAGAATCAAAATGAGTATATTGAAGTATTGAAAAAAGAGAAAGAAGAATTACTTACAAATATGACTAGTGAGTTGAATCGTATACAGACTTTATATGACAACTTACAAATTCAATATAACAGTGTTGTTACTTCGAGAAGATGGACAATACCAACTAAAATTATTAATTTCTTTAGGAGAAGTAAATGAAACGTTTATTGCTTTATGTTCATTTCAATAAATATGATCATATTAGTCGACATGTATTTTATCAACTTGAACATATGAGACCATTATTTGATAAATTAGTTTTTATTTCAAATAGTCGTCTTAGTGAAAGTGAAGTACAAAAACTTCGTGATAAACACTTGATTGATGATTTTATCCAACGTGAGAATAAAGGTTACGATTTTGCTGCTTGGCATGATGGTATGGAATTTATTGGATTCGATAACTTGGAACAGTATGATTCTGTCACCGTTATGAATGATACCTGTTTTGGTCCTCTATGGGATATGGTACCAATCTATGATAAATATGAATCAAACCCCAATGTAGATTTTTGGGGTATGACTAATCATCAAGGAATCAAAGCTGGTGATATTTATATTCATGAACATTTGCAATCTTACTTTATTTCATTTAAAAAACGTTTAGTTGAATCTAGTGTTTTCCAAAAGTTCTGGAAATCAGTTGAGAGTTTCGAAGATGTTCAAAAGGTAATTGATAATTATGAAACTCTTTATACCAAGAAGTTTATGGATGCTGGATTTAAGTATGAATCAATTCTTAATACGATTCCACTAAAAGATAAGTTCTTCCATAGTAATTTCACAATTCATTATCCTCATGTTTTACTTGATGCAGGGGTTCCGTTTATTAAGGTTAAAACATTTGATTTAACTCAACACCTTGCCCCTTATCTGCTCAAGGAGATTGAGAATAGAACGGACTATCCAGTAGAATTTATCTTATCTCACATGTCGGATATGAGTTTACCGACTCCACCTTACTTACTTGACCGTAAAGTTATTCAGGACAGTCCACAGGATTATTCAGACACTAAAAAGATTGCTGTGCATCTCCATACCTATTATGTAGATCTGCTTGAAGATTTTTTACGACAATTTGAGAATTTTCATTTTACTTATGATCTCTTCCTGACGACGGATTCGGAAGAAAAGAAGAAAGAGATTCAGTCCATTCTTGATAAGAATGGCAAAGAAGCACGAATTTTTATTACTGGTAACCGTGGTCGTGATGTTATTCCAATGCTCAAGCTGAAGGATGAGCTTTCCGCTTACGATTATATTGGGCATTTCCATACAAAAAATCACCAGAATATCCTTATTGGGTTGGAGATTCATGGCGAAATGAACTTTTCTCAATGTTGATTCAGCCTGCTGATAATATCATTGCAAATCTAGAACATGATGATAGATTAGGATTAGTAATTGCTGATATTCCAAGTTTCTTCCGCTATACTAAAATTGTGGATCCTTGGAATGAGAATCGTTTTGCTGAAGGTATGAATGATTTATGGGAGCGGATGGATCTTGGTCGAGATATTGACTTTGATAAAATGAATACTTTTATCATGAGTTATGGGACATTCATTTGGTTCAAGTACGATGCTTTGAAACCGTTGTTCGATTTGGACTTACAGGATGAAGAAATTCCAGCAGAGCCGATTCCACAACATACTATTTTGCATTCAATTGAGCGTATTCTAGTATATCTAGCATGGGCAAGACGTTATGATTATGGTATTGCAAAAAATGATATCTATATCACTCCATTTGTGGATAATGTTGTATTAAATATCCGACCTGACACGTTACCAAATACTTATATTAATTTTGATAATATTGGTGGTATTAAAGGTGCTATCAAATATATTATTGTAGGACCAGGAACCGCCGTGAAGTATATTTTAAGAAGGATAAAGAGAAAATTTAAGTCTCAAAATAAAAAGGAGATATAATGACAGAAAAAATAGCAGTACTTTTGCCAGCTTACAATGAAGAAGTGACAATTAAAAAAGTTATTACTGATTTTCAAAGAGTACTTCCAGATGCTGAAATTTATGTTTATGATAACAATTCTAAAGATAAAACAAATGAAATAGCAAGAGAAGCAGGAGCAATTGTACGCTTTGAACCAAGACAAGGTAAGGGAAATGTAGTTCGTTCAATGTTCCGTGAAATTGATGCCGACTACTATATTATGGTTGATGCCGATGATACATATCCAGCTGATGAAGTTGAAAAACTTTTAGCTCCGTTGCGTTCTGGCATGGCCGATATGACTATTGGGGACAGATTATCAAATGGTACTTATGCTGAAGAAAATAAACGAGGTTTTCATGGTTTTGGTAACAATCTTGTCAAACTTTTAGTGAATAAATTATATAAAGGTAATTATCAAGATATTATGACAGGTTATCGTGGTTTTAATCGACTTTTTGTTAAAACTTTTCCTGTGCTTTCACCAGGATTTGAAATTGAGACAGAACTCTCTATTCACTCTTTAGATAAGCGTTTTAAATTAGTAGAAGTTCCTATTACATATCAGGACAGACCAGAAGGAAGCGAGTCTAAGTTAAACACTTTTTCAGATGGATTTAAAGTACTTAAAATGATTTTTAATCTTTTTAAAGATTATAAGCCACTTTTGTTTTTCAGTTTAGTTAGTCTCATATTATTTATTTTAGGTCTATGTGTAGGAATTCCTGTGGTTACAGAATTTGCTAGGACTGGATTTATTGATAAAATGCCATCAGCTATATTAGCTACAGGGCTTATGATTCTCGCTGCCTTATCTTTTGTTTCAGGCTTTATCTTGGATACATTAGTTAGACAAAATAGAATGCAGTACGAGCTGAAAATCTATGACTTTTATAAGGATTGATAGGATCTATTATGGAAATTATAAAAGATATTTTATTTAGTAAAAAAGGTTATAGTAATGTTGTGCTTATACTAGTTTTGATGATTACTTTGTTTACGGGATTGATGACTATTTCGTTGAGAAGCCCAATGGTGGGATTAGATGAAATGGGACATTATGCTAGAAGTATTGAACTTTCAAATGGTAACTTACTTAGTTTACAAGATGGGAATCCTGCACTTGCTGGAGGAAAAATTTCAAATACACAATATGAATTTATAGAAGAAGCTAAGCAAGTTCAATCGGGTAATTCTACTAAGTATAAAGCGACAGATAAAGATTGGTATCATAAATTTTCTTCACTTCCTTATACTAATCAGAAAAGGTTTTATGTGAATACAAATACTGTTCCCTATACACCTTTTTCATACTTACCATATGTTTTCACAGCTTATTTGTCAAAAATGATTGGAATAAAGCCTGTTACAGAGTATTTGTTAATGAGACTTATTGGTTTCTTAACCTATTTTCTTTTGTTTATATTAGCTATCAAAATTACACCAGTTGGGAAGTTTACTTTAGCATTTATTTCTACTATTCCGACTGTAATAGTTAGTTGGACTAATATTTCTGCTGATGGTTATATGGTTGCAATCTCAGCTTTATTCTTTGCTGTAATATTGAGAGTGGTTTATTCCTTAAAGCAAGGAAAAACATTACTTTAAATGATGTACTAGCTGTCTCGATTGTAACGATTTTATTATCAATGGGAAAAATTCCAATATTCCTATATTTATTTTTGCTATTACCGCTTGCGTTCTTACTTAAAAAAAGATCAAATTTTGAACATAAGGCATACTTTTATTTATTGCTTCTTTTTGGTCTTAGTTTTTTGGTAACTATATGGTGGGTACTGATTGTTAAGAACATTAATACAGGTGCTTATTTTGGTAGAAATGTAGATACGTTCAAGCAGTTGAGTTTTATCTTATCAGATATTCCAAGTTTTTTAACCTTACTTGTTCGTACATTATTGGGCTATAATTTTTTTGTATATACTATTGGGTATACGAATGATTTAGCTGTACATGCAATTCCAAAGTTGTTTACCTACTTGAGTGCTACAGCACTGGTGTTATCAGTATTTGCTAAATACAATAGTCAAAACTATCTGAAAGCACCAAGAAATATTTATTTTAAGTTGTTTGAGATTTCAAAGTATTTAATTTCTTTTGCTTTTATTGTTTCGGTATTTATCATACTTTACTTACAGTTCTCAGAAATTGGTAGTCATACCATTGATGGAGTTCAAGAACGATATTTTATCCCAATTTACTTCATTTTATTAAGCATAATTCCTAAACGAAAAATATCATCTGGATTATACCTGACTATAATTTCGTTATTGGCAATTTTACCAGCGATTTCTTACTGGTTAATTCTTTTTAATCAACTCTAGAAATGGAAAATAATTTTATGAAAAAAGCTCGTAGTTTGGGGATATCTTTTATCAAGTGGCGTTACGTAATCGCTCTATTTGCTCTTATTTGTTCAGTAAGTCTGAATCTTAATGGTAGTTCAATTGCTAATTGGAATAACTTTGGTGTTAGAGAAACCGTGTCAGGTGTTCAGTCTGAAACAAAGACAGTTGACGATTATCAAGGCTTTCAAAAATTAAAGTTATGGGTTCCATCACTGTATCGTACGGATGATACTATCATAGGTAGTCCTAGACCAATCAGATCTGATGAATGGTTAGTCCAAACACCTTTTTACTTATCTCAGGTAAAAACAGGAAATCATTTTACAAATAAATCCTATCAAGTTACAGGTCAGAATATGATGCTTGCTTATAATGTTTCATCCTGGCATATTTCAACGATAGGGAAACCATTTAACTGGGGATTTCTTTTCTTAGGAGCCTCTAGAGGGTTATCTTGGTATTGGAGTTTTAAAATTATAGCAATGCTACTATTAGCTTATGAATTTGCTATGATTTTAACCTCTAGGCGTAAGCTATTATCAGCTGTATCAAGTTTTTGGATAACTTTCACACCAACAGTACAATGGTGGTTCATGCAACATCTTGGCGATGTGGTATTCTTTTCATTATTGATAATGGTGTCTATATATCATTATTTTAACTCTGAAAAGAAAGTGTTCAAAATATTAATGGCAATAAATTTGATAATTGCTCTTATTGGGTTCCCATTAATTATATATCCAGCATTCCAAGTCCCATTTGCTTATATTATTCTATTACTTACAGTAATACAGTTTTTCAAGGCATTAAGAAATAAAAAGGTTACACTATTTGATGTGATTGTGATTACATTAACTTTATTTGTTTCGCTTACGATAGATGCATTGACCATTTATCAGAGTTGGGATGCAATATCAGCAACTCTTCATACTGTATATCCGGGAAAAAGAATTTCTGTTGGTGGGGAATATACTTGGAAAAATTTAAGTGATTTCTTATTTAATATCGTTCTGCCATTTAATGCTCCTCAAGTAAGTAACCAAGTTGAACTATCAAGTTCATTTAATTTCTTACTTTACATACTCCTAATATTGCCTTTTGTTATTAAAAGGAAAGATATCAATAAAAACATCTTTGGGATTGTCTTAGTAGTTTATTCACTAATGCTGATGCTTTATAGTATAGTTGGTATACCAACCGTACTATCTAAATTAACATTGTTTAGCTATGTACCATTTTCTAGGTCGTGGCAATCGATGTCAGTAATTGCAGTTTTTGCTTCGATATGGTTTATATCTTTTATATGGGATAAATTAGAGAGAGTAAAGTTAACTAAAATTTTACCATCTTTATTCATTGTCACTATACTCTACTTATACAGAGGACTAACAGATGATATCTATAAGAATTATTTAGGAAGGTTTACATCCGTTATTTTAATTGTGATTATGTTAATTGCTTTTATTTGTATTCTTTATAGAAAAAAACGTGTATTCTATCCTATTATGTTAGTCATTATAACTGTGAGTGGATTGACTGTTAATCCACTCACACATGGCATAGGTGCTATTGAAAATAAATTACTATCTCATGAAGTTGAAAGCATTGTAGGAAAAAATCCTAATGCGATTTGGATGTCTGATTCTACAAATCTCTATCACTTTGTTCAAATGTTTGGTGCTAAAAGTATAGATGGTGTTAGATTTTATCCCGATAGACAACTTATGTCTAAAATTGATAAGCAAAATCAATATGAAGATGTATGGAATAGATATGCACACTTAAAATATTCATTAACGAACGAGAATACATCTATGACTACACCAGTTCCCGATAATGTAAATATTAACTTAAATATAAATGAGTTAAAAGACTTAAATGTAAAATATATTTTGACAACTAGAGACTTAAATAAAGAATTTGGTTCGTCATTTACAGAGATTTATCAGGATAATGATAATAATAGAATCTTTGAATATTTGAATTAACTTCCCCCTCCCACTTACGAATAGGTAAGTAGGAGGTTTTTTCTTATGTATAGTATTGTAGCTGAGGAGTCGGGGCTTTTGCCTCGTGAGCGTCTCTTACAGAAGGGAGCAGAGGTGTTGTCTGACCAGGAACTGTTGGCGATAGTGCTACGAACGGGGACTAGGTCTGAGTCGGTCCTATCTATGGCTAACCGTATTTTGAAAGGGATGACGAGTTTGGCGGATTTGTCTCGTTTGTCCTTGAATGAGCTTCAGGAGATTCCTGGTATTGGGCGTGTGAAGTCTATTGAACTGAAGGCTATGGTGGAGTTGGCTAAGCGGATTGAGAAGGCTGAGTTGTCTCGTTCTGAGCAGATTATGTCCAGTCAGCAGGTGGCTCGTCGTATGATGTTGGATATTGGGGACAAGCCTCAGGAGCATCTGGTGGCTATCTATTTGGATACGCAGAATCGTATTATTCAGCAAAAGACGGTTTTTATTGGTGGGGTCCGTCGTTCGATTGCTGAGCCACGTGAGATTTTACATTATGCCTGTCATCTGATGGCAACGTCTTTGATTGTGGTTCACAATCATCCTTCGGGGGAAGCCTATCCTAGTCGTAATGATATTGATTTTACTCAAAAGATTAAGCGGTCCTGTGATGACTTAGGGATTTGTCTGCTTGATCATCTGATTGTTGGAAAATCAACCTATTATTCCTTTCGTGAGGAGAGGGAGGATTTTGAGCTTTAGATTGAGCCGATGGAATAAAGACAAGAAAAAGCAACTGAGTGCAGTCTGATACGTACCGTGTCAAGTAGACAATTGAAATAAATAAAATGTGAGGAACCAGGTTGCTTTGGGTTAAGCAGTCTGGTTTTTCTTATCGGCAATAGTTTTCCAGTAATCTCTATATTTTTTAGATTGTTTAATTGGATAATATGGAGCTTGTTCTGGATTTTCTTGTGCTTCAGCTCTCACTTGAGCTGGTGTTTTCCCATTGAATCTCTCTTGGGGATCATGATATAGGTAATAGTGAATGGTCTTTTCGTAAGCCTCTTTCATCTCTTCAAAACTTGACACATTAGGATAAAGAACTGCTCTCATTTCCTTTATAATTCCCTGCCAGCTCTCCATTGGCCCATTATCGATACAACGACTGACTCTAGACATTGACTGTGTCATGCCCTGCGCTTTCAACATGTAGGTAAAAGATCGCCGTGTAAATT
>NZ_CM002130.1:1759170-1808618 GCF_000448605.1 Streptococcus sp. HSISS3 | reverse complement strand
ATTTTAGCTTAAACTCTGTAGAATAATTTTGGTTATGCTTTAGAGACTTTAGCCCCTCGTGCCCTTGATATTGATAGGCTGTAGCCCAGTCTTTAATAGTACAAGGATTGACCCCAAACTGACGAGCTAGTTGAGAACAGGAGGCTTTACCTTCAAGATACCAGGTAACAGCCCTCAGCTTGCCTTCAAAAGAAACCTTACTTTTTCTAGACATAATAAAAATCCTACTTTCGTAAACAGTACTTTATGTATTTTTACTGTCTACTTAAGTAGGACTATATCAGTCTCAGTTGCTTTTAAAGTTCGTTAACGACGTATTCAAAGAGTTTGAGGTCTTCTTCGCGTTTGTCTAGGAGAAGCTCTGGATGCCACTGTACACCAAGAAAGCGAAGGTCTGGACTATTTGACTCAACAGCTTCGACTGTGTTGTCCTCAGGATCACGCGCAATGACACGAAGGTCAGAGGCCAAGTGTTTGATACTTTGATGGTGGAAGGAGTTGATAGAGGTTCCACATCCGTAGATTTCTGCCAACTTGCTGTTCTCATCAACAATCATCTCATGGTAGAGGTAATCAGAAGGCTTGTCCTGCCAGTGATTTTCAATATCTTGATGGAGGCTACCACCTAGTGCGACGTTCATGAGTTGGGTTCCACGACAGATTGAAAAGATGGGTTTCTTCTGCTTAGTGGCTTCCTCGATGAGTGCCATTTCAAAGATATCCCGTTCGAGGAAGAAGTCATCTTCACTGGCATGGTTCTCTTCGTTGTAGAATTTAGGGTCAACGTTTTGCCCACCGATCAGGATAAGCTTATCAATCATGGAGATGTAGGTCTTGGCTTCCGAAGGATCGGATACTGGTAGTAGGATTGCTAGGCCACCGGCTCTTTGAACTCCTTCTACAAAGCCTGATGGGGCATAGGACCAGTTGATGTCTTCATGGGCTGGATTAGGCCTTACATTGGCAGTGATTCCGATAATTGGTTTAGTCATTGTTTCTCCTTGATTTTTCTTCTTCTTTCATGAAATAGAGTAGGGTTTGTAGTTCGCTAGTCAAGTCTACGTATTGGACTACCACATGGCGTGGAAGATTGAGGTTGACCGGAGAGAAACAGAGAATGCCTTCAATTCCAGCATCAACCAAAAGATCAGCCACCTCCTGGGCCTTAACTGATGGCACTGTCAGGATGGCTGTTTTGATATCTTCTTGGGCAATCTTGTCCTTAATCTGGGAAATCCCATAGATAGGAATCCTGTCCTCGGTTTGAGTTCCAACCAATTCGTTATCGTCTGTATCAAAAGCCATGACCAGCTGCATGCGGTTACGCTCTTGAAAACGGTAGTGGAGGAGGGCACGCCCAACATTCCCAACACCTACGAGGAGTACCTTGGTAGTCGCATTGTCATTTAGGAGTTCAGCGAAAAATGTCATTAGCTTGTTTACGTCATAACCAAAACCACGGCGACCTAGCTCACCAAAATAGGAGAAGTCACGACGAACAGTAGCAGGGTCAATCCCAATCGCTTCAGCAATTTGTTTAGAGCTTGCTTTGTCGATATTTTCACGATGGAATCGTTTGAAAATACGATAGTAGAGAGAGAGACGTTTGGCAGTGGCGTTTGGGATGTTTTTCTCAAATGTCATTGATCGCTTTCCTTTCTTTAATTAGTATGATTCTCTTATATTTTAAGAAAAGTTTGTGAAGATTGCAACAAAATAGAGTAGATGAGGCGATATAAAAAACCTATCACATGGATAGGCTATTTCTATGTAGTAAGAAAAAATTTAGACTTCTTCTTGCTCAAAAACGTTACGATCAACCAAACTCTGCATCAAGAAGTAGAATTTTTCTTGCAAGATGTGGTGATCTTCATTTTTAAAGATATTAACGTTACGAAGGCCAGATTTGTCTGTGATAGACAATTTGAAGCCTGTCAAGTCTTTGTTAATAGTGATTTTGAGTGGGAAACCTTCGCCTGAGTTAGGCACTTTTTCGAGAAGGCGGTGCAACTCGTAGTTTCCGATTTTATTTTGCACAAAAGTCGTATCACGTAGAGTGAATTTTTTGACATTAGGACTGATAGTGTAACGGTACTTACAGTCAGTCAAATGAATGCTTTTTTCAAATGCCATGTTAGTCTCCTATGATTTGATTAAGTTTTTCTGCTAGGGCCTGGAGTTCTTCAGCGGTATTTTCCTCTGATAAACTAATGCGAATGGCTGTTTTTAGCTTGTCAGAATCCTTGCCATAGAGGGATTGAATGACATGGCTGGGATCAACGGTTCCAGCAGTACAAGCAGAGCCTGTTGAGACAGCGAAACCAGCCAAATCTAACAGAGTTAAGAGAGGACCATTTTCCTTACCAGGAAAACTGATGTTGATAACGTGAGGTAGGCTAGGACCAGCGCTATTAATCTCGTAAGGAACGGTAAGAGCGTCTAGGAAAGTCTGACGAATTGTTTCCACATGTTGGTAATTGGCTTGGTAATTCTCGCTAGCATGCTTGTAAGCTGCGGTCATTCCTGCAATTCCGACTAGATTTTCAGTACTGGCACGGCGTTTTTCCTCTTGTTCACCACCATGGAGAAGGTTGTCAAAGTGCAAGTCATTATGATAGAGCATGCCGACACCTTTAGGTCCATGGAATTTGTGGGCGCTGATAGAGACGAAATCGGCACCGAGTTCCTCAGGGTGAATAGGAAGTTTCCCTGCAACCTGAACGGCATCCACATGGAAGGCAGCCTGGTGGTCAGCGAGTAAGTTCCCAATTTCCTTGACAGGAAGCAGTTGGCCAGTTTCGTTATTGGCATACATGACAGAAACGAGAATGGTATCGTCACGTAGAGCATCAGCGATTTGTTGTGCTGTGATAACCTGATTTTTCGGTTGAATATAGGTTACTTCAAAACCAAAGCGTTCTTCCAGATAGGCCATGGTGTGAAGTACCGAGTGGTGTTCAATGGCCGTCGTAATCAAATGTTTCCCCTTAGCTTGATTGGCGAGGGCGTAACCTTTGATTGCTGTATTGTTGCCCTCAGTCCCACCAGAAGTGAAGATAAGCTTGCGGGCAGGAACGTCGAACTGTTTGGCCATTTCCTCACGTGCTTCACGGAGTTCTTTGGAAGCTTGGCGCCCATAAGCATGAAGACTCGATGGATTTCCAAAGGTTTCAGTCATGACATGGGTCATAGCAGAGATAGCAGTGGCATTCAATGGTGTTGTCGCTGCATTGTCCAAATAAACCATAGCTTAGTCCTCGTTAGATTTATAAGCAAAGAGTGGGCTAAGTGGTTGGCGTTCAAAGATACGAGTAATAGCGTTGGCAATGAGCTTACTTGCCGAAATGTATTTAACGTTTGTAGGAACTTTTTCTTTAGTTGCAACGGAGTCTGTCACCAAAATTTCTTTGACTGGTGCAACGTTGAGGATTTCAGCAGCTCCACCTCCGAAGAGACCGTGGCTAGCTACGGCATAGATGTCTTTCACACCAGCACGTTCAAGGATTTTGGCAGCTTCAGCAAAAGTTTTACCAGTATTAAGAATATCATCAACAATGATGGCTGTTTTGCCTTCAACTTCACCGATGATATAGCCTTCTTCACGTTCAGCATCATCTTGGGCGTAGTCGATGATAGCGATTGGGGCATCAAGGTATTCTGCCAAACCACGTGCACGTTTGACACCAGAGTTTTTAGGACTAACAACGACAATATCACTACCTGTGAATCCTTTTTCGTTGTAGTATGCCGCAAATAAAGGCATCGTGAAGAGATTATCCACTGGAATGTCAAAGAAACCTTGGACTTGGACAGCGTGAAGATCAAGAGTCAAAATGCGGTTAACGCCAGCTTTAACAAGCATGTTGGCAATCAATTTAGCAGTGATTGGTTCACGTGAAGCAGCGATACGGTCTTGACGTGCGTAACCAAAATAAGGCATAACCACGTTGACAGAGTTTGCACTGGCACGTTTGCAGGCATCAATCATGATTAGTAATTCCCAGAGGTAGTCGTTGACAGGTTTATTAGTAGATTGGATGATATAGATATCGTCCCCACGAACAGACTCTTCGATGTTAATCATGATTTCTCCATCAGAGAATTGGCGTGAAGAAACTTTACCAAGTGGCAATCCGGTAGCCTCAGCAATTTTTTCAGCAATTTCGGGATTTGAGCTGAGAGAGAACAATTTCAATTGTGGGTTTGCTTTTTGATGTACCATGATAATGGTGACTCCTTTAATAAATAAGTGCTAAGCCCAGTTAGGGCTATTATAAATTAAACTACAGATAGTTCTATTTTAGCAAAAAGCAGCAGAAATTTCAGCCATCAAACTATGATATGAACGAAAATGACGAACCTTTGGAGAAAAATTGTCTCTTGTATGCGTTTTTAGACCAAACAGTAATGGTATTTCTGGCTACTCCTTTGGTTATCAAAAAAGACAAGGCACAAACCTTGTCTCAGAAATGGAATGAATTTTTTATAGACTTACATCGTAACTAATGAGCAGATTTTTATCAGCTATTGTTAATTAGTCTTTGTCGCGCTTGAGAGTAGCTACAAAGCGTGCTACCTTACTTTTGGCATATTTAAAGTTAATGTTATTTTCTTTAAGAAAGGCATCGAAGTCATCTTTGCCTTTTTCGGCATCCAAAACTTCCAACTCCAGTTCATAGTCTTTCTTGTCAGCGTAAACATTGACATCAAGGGCCATAAGCCCAATGTTGGTCTGGTATTCACGACGAGTTGTGGTTAAATGCCCGAGAACGGTCAAGTCCTCTAACTTAACCCCACGCTCCAGAAGAATGGACTTGATTTGGCAATCGGGAAAGTCTAGTGACTTGGTCATAGCCTTAGCCTCTGCACAATCCATGGTGACGTTGTACTCCATGTTTCCAACCTTCTCAGGAATTTTCAGAGTCAGTTCTCCGTGAGTCGAGAGCGTTCGGATGCGTAAAGACAACTTTTTGCTCTTCATATCACCCTGAATGGTGTCAATGTAATAGTTTGTTTGTGTAACAGGTGTTACATGGGAGAAAAGCATAGCCAAACGATTATACTCATCTTTGGTGAGTAGAGTTTTGTACTCTATCTCTAAATGGTTCATGTGTGTCCCTCCCTCGTCCTTTAAATATGGTATAATATAACAGATTGTTTTTATTTTATAAAAACTAAAGCTTTTGACAAGGAGGAGTCCTATCTTGACCATGGATTGGGAAGAATTTTTAGACCCCTATATTCAGGCCGTAGGTGAGCTCAAAATTAAGCTCCGAGGCATTCGTAAACAATTTCGTAAGAAAAATCGTCATTCGCCCATTGAATTTGTGACGGGCCGTGTGAAGTCAGTGGCTTCCATTGAGGAAAAAATTGCCCTACGTGGCCTGTCTATTGAGAATTTGGCCAAGGAAATGCAAGATATTGCTGGACTGCGTATTATGGTCCAATTTGTCGATGATGTGGATGAGGTTTTGGCTTTGCTTCGTCATCGTAGTGATATGACTATTGTTTCAGAGCGAGACTATATCAGAAACCGTAAACATTCGGGTTATCGCTCTTATCATGTTATCGTGTCTTATCCTGTTGATACCATTGATGGTCGTAAGGAAATCCTTGCCGAAATTCAAATTCGGACTTTGGCCATGAACTTTTGGGCCACTATTGAACATTCCCTTAATTATAAGTATCAGGGAAATTTTCCAGAGGAGATTAAACTCCGCTTGGAAAATACGGCACGCATGGCCTATCAGCTTGATGAAGAGATGCGTAAGATACGTGATGATATTCGAGATGCTCAGTTGCTCTTTGATCCAATCAACAGAACTTTGAAAGATAGTGTAGGAAATAGTGATGACACAGATGAAGACCTTTTCGGATGAGATGAAGGTGGCTATTATTGCTAATGGCAAGCCCCAGAGTAGGCGTGTTGCCTCAAAACTTTTTAATGCCTTTCGAGACGATCCTGATTTTTATTTAACCAAGAAAAATCCTGATGTGGTTATCTCTATCGGTGGTGATGGCATGTTGCTATCAGCCTTTCATATGTATGAAAAAGAGCTTGCTCGTGTCCGTTTTGTTGGCATTCATACGGGGCATTTGGGATTTTATACAGATTATTTAGATGGTGAGGTTGAGCAGTTGATTGAGACCTTGCGTAAAGATCGTGGCGACAAGATTTCTTACCCGCTCTTAAATGTCAAGCTAACCCTGGCTGATGGCCGTTCCTTTACATCAATTGCCCTCAATGAAGCAGCTATTAAACGTAATGAAAAACTATGGCAGCTGATGTCTGCCTAAATGACATCTTATTTGAGAGCTTCCGTGGGGATGGACTGTCTGTAGCAACACCGACAGGTTCGACTGCCTACAATAAATCCTTGGGTGGTGCAGTTCTTCATCCCACTATTGAGGCCCTGCAATTGACTGAGATTGCCAGTCTTAATAACCGTGTTTACCGTACCTTGGGCAGTCCACTTATTGTTCCTAAGAATGAGAAAATTACCGTTTATCCTACCCGAATGGGGAGCTACACGCTTTCGGTCGATAATAAAACCTACACTAATCGTAATGTGCAAAAGGTAGAGTTCTCAATTGACCAGCGTAAGATTTCCTTTGTGGCTAGTGCCAGTCATACCAGTTTCTGGGAGCGTGTACGTGATTCCTTTATCGGAGACATGGAAGAATGAGATATGAATTTACTGTGGGACGTTCCTGCCGAGTAAAGACTTTTTTGAAGGAGCATGATGTTTCCAAAGGACTTTTGGCTAAGATTAAGTTTGAGGGCGGTCATATCTGGGTCAATGGTGAGGAGCAGTTTGCGACCTACCCTGTTCATGAGGGAGATGTGGTCGCTATAGAGATTCCTGATGAGGAACCACATGATACCTTAACTCCCATCCCGTTTGACTTGGATATTGTCTATGAAGATGATAACTTCTTGGTGGTGAACAAGCCATATGGTTATGCTAGTATTCCAAGTGTCAATCATGACAACACCATGGCTAATTTTGTTAAATATCACTTTGTTAGCAATGATTATCCCAATCAGCGAGTGCATATTGTGACACGTCTGGACAAGGACACGTCTGGACTTATGCTTTTTGTCAAGCATGGTTATGCCCATGCACGTATGGATAAGCAGTTGCAGCAGAAGTCCATTAAGAAGCACTACTATGCCTTGGTGGAGGGTGATACTAAACTTGAGGAACAGGGAGAAATCATTGCACCCATTGCGCGTGATGTGGATTCCATCATCACACGTCGGGTCCATAAATCAGGGAAATATGCTCATACCAGTTATCGTTTGGTAGGTGATTATGGGCGAGTTAAGTTGGTTGATATTAACCTTCATACTGGACGGACGCACCAGATTCGTGTGCATTTTGCTCATTTGGGCCTTCCTCTTTTGGGAGATGACCTTTATGGGGGCTCTCTAGATTATGGGATTGAACGTCAGGCCTTGCATTGTCACCGTCTTGCTTTTGTCAATCCCTTTACCAAGAAAGAGATGGTCTTTGCGTCTTCCTTGACAGATGACTTTGAAACCGTTATCATGGACTTACAAACTAAAAAGATTGATTGAGGAGTATTTATGCGTAGTCTATTTGGTGAACTTCGTGAACGTATTTTAGGAAAGAACATTAAGATTGTTTTTCCTGAGGGTAATGACGACCGTGTGGTTCGTGCAGCCGCCCGTTTGAAATTTGAAGGATTGGTGGATCCTATTATCTTGGGAGACCCAGCTGAGGTTCACAAAATCTTGAATGATCTTGGTTTTGCAGATTTTAACTATACGATTATTAATCCTGAAACCTATGAAGGTCTTGAGGAAATGAAGGAAAAATTTGTTGAAATCCGTAAAGGAAAAGCGACAATTGAAGATGCGGACAAGTTGCTTCGTGATGTTAACTATTTTGGTGTTATGTTAGTGAAACTTGGTCTTGCTGATGGTATGGTTTCAGGTGCTATTCACTCAACAGCCGATACAGTACGTCCTGCCCTTCAAGTTATCAAGACAAAACCAGGCATTTCACGTACTTCAGGTGTTTTCCTTATGAACCGTGAAAACACTAACCAACGTTTGGTTTTTGCTGACTGTGCTATTAACATTGATCCAAACGCTCAAGAACTGGCAGAAATTGCTGTTAATACTGCTGATACAGCTGCCATTTTCGGGCTTGATCCTAAAGTGGCCATGCTTAGCTTCTCAACAAAAGGTTCTGCCAAATCACCAAAAGTGGATAAGGTTGTTGAAGCAACAGCTCTTGCTAAGGAGATGCGTCCTGACTTGGCTATTGATGGTGAGTTGCAGTTTGATGCAGCCTTTGTTCCAGCAACAGCAGCTATTAAGGCACCAGACAGTGACGTAGCAGGACAAGCTAATGTCTTTGTCTTCCCAGGTTTGCAGGCTGGTAATATTGGCTATAAGATTGCCCAACGTTTGGGAATGTTCGAAGCTATTGGGCCAATCTTGCAAGGTCTCAATAAACCAGTTAACGACCTTTCTCGTGGTGCTAGTGCCGAAGACATTTACAATCTAGCGATTATCACAGCTGCTCAAGCACTTAATAATTAAAAGTAATGATAAAAGGAGGTCTGGCCGAGTGGCTGGGCCTTTTTATGCAACTTTTGTGATTAAAAATAAATCAACTTAAACTAAAGGAAATCCTTTATTGATAAGGAATCGCAGTGGTTTTCATGTTTACAGATATTATCGAATTGTACAAAAGATTCTGATAATAACTGTTCTTTTTGATTATTTATACTATAATGAAGCTGTAAAAAATTTTATATTTTGGAGAAATCTTATGAAAAAAAGTAAATGGTTAGCCTTAGCAGGCGTTGCCGTCCTTAGTGTTGGTATTTTGGCGGCTTGTTCATCTAAGTCTAGTACTAGTGGTACTACTTATGGTTACGTTTACAGTTCAGACCCTGAAACTTTGGATTACATTACCTCAAATACAGGACCTACAACAACTGCTGTGACAAATGGTGTTGATGGTCTTATGGAAACAGATAAATATGGTAATCTTGTACCTTCAGTGGCTGAAGATTGGTCTGTCTCTCAAGATGGTCTAACCTACACTTATAAAATCCGTAAAGGGGTTAAATGGTATACCTCTGATGGTGAAGAGTACGCTGATGTTACAGCTAAAGACTTTGTAACTGGTCTTAAGCATGCGGCAGACTCGAAAGCCGGTGCTCTCTATTTGGTTCAAGATTCTATTGCTGGTTTGTCTGATTACTTATCAGGTGCTGATAAAGATTTCTCAAAGGTTGGTGTTAAGGCAATTGATGACCATACCTTGCAATATACACTTAAACGACCAGAGCCATACTGGAACTCTAAGACAACTTATGGTTTGCTTTTCCCAGTCAATGCAGACTTCCTTAAGACTAAAGGAAAAGATTTCGGTAAGTCAACAGACCCAACCTCTATCCTATACAACGGTCCATTCCTTCTCAAATCTTTGACAGCTAAATCATCAATTGAGTTGACTAAGAATGAAAACTACTGGGATAAGAAGAACGTTCACTTTGATGCTATCAAATTGACGTATGATGATGGTTCTGATCCAGAATCTTTGGAACGTAGTTTCACTGATGGTGCTTATAGTATTGCTCGTGTCTACCCAATGAGCTCTAACTATGCATCTGTCGAAAAGAAATATAAAGATAATATCTACTATACAGCAGCTGGTGCGTCAACGTCAGCTATGAGTGTTAATATTGACCGTCAAAGTTACAAATACACTTCTAAAAAGACTGACGCTGAAAAGACCTCTACGAAAAAAGCTCTTTTGAATAAAGACTTCCGTCAAGCAATTAACTTCGCTATTGACCGTACGGTATATCAATCACAAGTCAATGGTAAGGATGGAGCAGCTAAAGCCATTCGAAATCTCTTTGTTCCTTCTGATTTTGTGAGTGCAGGTGATAAGACCTTTGGAGATCTTGTTACTGAAAAGATGAGTTCATATGGTGATGAGTGGTCAGGCGTCAACTTTGCTGATGGTCAAGATGGTCTCTACAATGCTGAAAAAGCTAAAACTGAGTTTAGTAAGGCTAAAGAAGCTCTCCAAGGAGAAGGTGTTCAATTCCCAATCCACTTGGACCTTCCAGTTGACCAAAGTTCTAAACTTAATGTTGCCCAAGCGCAATCTTTGAAACAAACCATTGAAAAATCATTGGGAAGTGACAATGTGGTGATTGATATCAACCAATTGTCATCTGATGATATGCAAAATGCAACCCTTAATGCGCCAAATGCGGCTGCAGAAGATTGGGATATTTCAAATGGTGTTGTTTGGAGTCCAGACTATCAAGACCCATCCACTTATCTTAATATCTTTAAGACAACATCAAATGAAAACACTAAGACCTTCATGGGATATGATAACCCAAATAATGCGGCAGCAGCCCAAGTAGGACTTAAAGATTATGATGCCTTGCTTGACTCAGCAGATTCTGAAACAACAGATCTCAATGTACGTTATGATCGTTATGCTCAAGCTCAAGCTTGGTTAGAAGATAGTTCACTTGTTATTCCTTTGACGGTTGGTAACGGTGCAGCTCCAGTTGTCTCACGTTTGACACCATTTACAGGTTCATATACTCAAGTGGGTGATAAGAGTTCAGGTGACTACTTCAAATATGTTAAACCGCAAGAAAAAGTAGTTACTAAGAAAGAATATGAACAAAGTCGTGAAAAATGGCTTAAAGAAAAGAAAGTATCTAACGAAAAAGCTCAAAAAGATCTTGCCAAACACGTTAAATAATGCAATGGAAAGAGGCGCAAGCCTTTTTCTTTTGGCCAAAGATCTATCAAAATACCTTTGAAAGTAGCTATCAATTGTGAGAAAGAAGGCATAAGACAAAATATTCTGAAAATTGCTGTTATTTCGATTTTTATGGTATAATGGTGACATAACTATGATTTTTTGGAGAATGCTTATGAAAAAAAGAAGATAGTGCGTTACGAATGCTAAACAGAAAGACAAGCAAGGTTGTGGGGAGGTCATCCTCAGGCTACTTTGGTGAATCAGAGTGTCCTACCAGCGCATGCTTGATTGATAACAGACTCTGGTGACTACTCAAGTAGGAGCTGAGGGTTCTGGCAGATGTTCACGCATCTTGAACCTAAAAAAGCTGTTGTCACTAAGAAAAATGATGATAAAGCCCGTGAAAACTGGTTTAAAGAAAAGTCTAAGTCCAACGAACACGCTCAAAAAATCATGAGAATGACGTTAAATAAAAGGACGATAGAACTTTCTCATTTGATTGGGAAAGTTCTTTTGGAGTTAAAGGAAGAGACATGAAAAATACATTTTATTGAGAACCCTTCGTTCTCTATTGTCAATATTTGTCGTGACGGCCTTGACCTACACCATTATTTATACCATGGTGCCGAGGCGTCTGATTTTCAGACAGGACCCTAACTACAACAAGATTGCAAAGACAGCCGATTCGAAGGCTAACTATGAAAATACAATCTATGAGCGAATGGGTTATATTGATTACTATGACACCAAGGAATTGCAGGAAAAAGCAAGCTCGCTTGATAAGTCTGTAACGACTAAACCAACCAAGGCCAATAAGGCTATCTACCAAAAATATGTGGATAGTTTGGGACGTGGCTGGCATTTGCAGCAGTTTAAGGAAAGTAAGCAATTTTATGCGACACGTGATGTGCCAGTACTTGAACGTGTATTTGGCTTCTATAAGCACCTCTTTGAATTTGACAATACTGGATGGGTGAAAGATAAAACAAATCCTAACTTGAAACGTTACATTCGAATTGAAAATGATCCCGCTATTGGTTGGTCAGTGGTTGGTTCAGGGACTAAGCATAAATATCTGCTTTACTTTAATGGTCAGTTCCCATTTGTTCACCAAAACTTTGTGAAGATGAACCTTGGTACGTCTTACCCAACCTATGCTGATCAGGGTGTCCTTGATGTCATTACGCAGGGCCAAGGACAAACCTTAACAACTGATGTGAATTTCCCAACGGGTAAAAAGCCATCTTCAGTGGATATTTACTCTCGTACCTATAAATCACCAAGTCAGGCTGACGAAAGAGACCGTTCTTTGTTTGGCAATGATCCTTATACAGCAACGAAAAGTCATTACCAGTATCCATCAATGGTGACAAGCTCTGCTATTGCTGGATTGATTGGACTAGTCTTGTCTTATGCTTTGGCGATTCCATTAGGGTCATACATGGCCCGCTTAAAGAACACCCTCTTTGATAGTGTGTCAACAGGTATTTTGACCTTCTTGCTTTCTCTACCAACTATTGCCTTGGTTTATATCATTCGATTGATTGGTTCTGAAATTGGGCTTCCGGATTCCTTCCCAATCTTGGGTGCAGGTGACTGGCGTTCTTATGTCTTGCCATCTGTTATTCTTGGACTCTTGTCAACGCCAGGACTTGCCATTTGGATTCGTCGTTATATGATTGATTTACAATCTCAAGACTTCGTTCGTTTTGCACGCGCCAAAGGGTTGTCAGAAAAAGAAATTTCAAACAAACACATTTTCAAAAATGCGATGGTATCCTTGGTTTCAGGAATTCCAGCATCTATCGTAAGTGTTATCACCGGAGCTACCTTGACAGAAACTATTTTTGCCTATCCTGGTATGGGTAAAATGTTGATTGACTCTGTTCGTGCTTCAAATAATGCTATGGTTGTGGGTCTGGTGTTTATTTTCACAGCCCTCACCATCTTCTCATTGCTTGTGGGTGATATCCTTATGACAGTGATTGACCCACGTATCAAATTGACATCTAAAGGAGGTAAATAATGGCTTCAATTGATAAAAGTAAGTTCCAATTTGTAAAGCGCGATGATTTTGCCTCTGAAACAATTGATGCACCGGCTTATTCTTATTGGAAATCGGTGATGCGTCAGTTCCTTAAAAAGAAATCAACAGTAGTCATGTTGGGTATCTTGATTGCCATTGTTTTGATGAGTTTTATCTACCCGATGTTTTCAAAATTTGATTTCAATGATGTCTCAAAAGTTAATGATTTTAGTTTACGTTATGTCCATCCTAATGCTCAATACTGGTTTGGTACCGATAGTAATGGTAAGTCTCTATTCGACAGTGTTTGGTTTGGTGCGCGTAATTCAATTCTTATCGCTGTCATTGCTACCTTCTTTAATGTTGTTATTGGTTTGCTTGTGGGTGCTGTTTGGGGGATTTCTAAGACCTTCGATATGGTTATGATGGAAATCTACAACATCATCTCAAATATTCCTGACCTCCTTGTGGTTATTGTCTTGACTTATTCATTGGGTGCTGGTTTCTGGAATATGATTTTTGCCATGACTGTGACGGGTTGGATTGGGATTGCCTATAGTATCCGTATTCAAATCATGCGTTACCGTGATTTGGAGTATAACTTGGCTTCCCGTACACTGGGAACACCAACGGCAAAGATTGTGGTTAAAAATATCATGCCTCAGTTGGTGTCAGTTATCGTGACCATGGCTAGTCAGCTCTTGCCAGGATTCATCTCTTATGAGGCCTTCCTTTCCTACTTTGGTTTGGGGCTTCCCGTTACAACGCCTAGTCTGGGTCGTTTGATTTCAGACTATGCTCAAAACGTTACGGTCAATGCTTATCTCTTCTGGATTCCATTGACAACCTTGATTCTCGTTTCTCTTGCCCTCTTTATTGTTGGTCAAAACTTAGCGGATGCTAGTGACCCACGTACGCATAGATAGGAGTCCAATATGACAGAAAATAAAAATGTAATATTATCGGCTCGCGATATCGTCGTGGAATTTGACGTTCGTGACCGTGTTTTGACAGCTATTCGAGGGGTTTCCCTTGACTTGGTTGAAGGTGAGGTTTTGGCCTTGGTTGGTGAGTCTGGTTCAGGTAAATCAGTCTTGACTAAAACTTTCACAGGGATGCTTGAAGAAAATGGCCGTGTAGCCAGTGGATCTATTAATTATCGTGGTCAAGATTTAACAAAACTTAAGAGTCACCAAGATTGGGCACCAATTCGTGGAGCTAAGATTGCAACAATCTTCCAGGATCCTATGACCAGTCTGGACCCTATTAAGACTATCGGTAGTCAAATTGTTGAAGTCATTGTCAAGCACCAAGGTAAATCGCCTAAGGAAGCTAAGAAAATGGCTATTGACTACATGGACAAGGTCGGTATTCCTGATGCGGAGGAACGTTTCAATGAATATCCTTTCCAATATTCTGGTGGGATGCGTCAACGTATCGTTATTGCCATTGCCCTAGCTTGTCGTCCTGATATTCTTATCTGTGACGAGCCAACAACGGCTCTTGACGTGACGATTCAGGCTCAAATCATTGACCTCTTGAAATCGCTCAAAGAGGAGTACGGTTTCTCAGTCATTTTCATTACCCATGACCTTGGTGTCGTAGCCAGTATCGCTGATAAGGTTGCGGTTATGTATGCTGGTGAAATCATTGAGTTTGCTACGGTTGAGGAAATTTTCTATGAACCTTGCCATCCCTATACTTGGAGCTTGCTGTCAAGCTTGCCACAGTTGGCTGCTGATAAGGGTGAACTCTTCTCAATTCCAGGGACACCACCGTCACTTTATACACCGGTTGTTGGGGATGCCTTTGCCTTGCGTTCAGACTATGCTATGCAGATTGACTTCGAGGAAAAAGCGCCACAATTCCAAGTTTCAGATACTCACTGGGCTAAGACCTGGCTCTTACATGAGGATGCGCCAAAAGTTGAAAAACCTGAGGTCATCCAAAATCTACATGAAAAAATCCGTGCCAATATGGGATTTGCACATTTAGAAGATGAGGAGGAAGGCAATGCCTGAGAAGTTAGTTGAAGTAAAAGATGTGGAGATTTCCTTCGGTGAGGGAAGCAAGAAATTCGTTGCGGTCCACAATGCTAATTTTTTCATCAACAAGGGTGAAACCTTTTCCCTCGTTGGTGAGTCTGGTAGTGGTAAAACGACTATCGGGCGTGCCATTATTGGTCTAAATGATACAAGTAATGGCGACATTATATTTGACGGTAAGAAAATTAATGGTCACTTATCTCACTCTGAGAAAAATGACCTTATCCGTCGTATTCAGATGATTTTCCAAGACCCTGCAGCGAGTTTGAATGAACGTGCGACGGTTGACTATATCTTGTCTGAGGGTTTGTATAACTTCCATCTTTATAAGGATGAAGAGGACCGTAAGGCTAAAATCAAGGAAATCATCAAAGAAGTAGGGCTTCTCGAAGAGCACTTGACACGTTATCCTCACGAATTTTCTGGGGGACAACGTCAACGTATCGGGATTGCGCGTTCCTTGGTTATGCAACCTGATTTGGTTATTGCCGATGAACCGATTTCAGCCCTTGACGTGTCAGTCCGTGCCCAAGTCTTGAACTTGCTTAAGAAATTCCAAAAAGAGTTGGGATTGACCTACCTCTTTATTGCTCATGACTTGTCAGTGGTCCGTTTCATTTCTGATCGTATCGCTGTTATCTATAAGGGAACAATTGTGGAAGTTGCAGAAACGGAAGAACTCTACAACAATCCTATTCACCCTTACACAAAGTCACTCTTGTCTGCTGTTCCTATTCCAGACCCAATCTTGGAACGTAAGAAAGTTTTGAAGGTTTATGATCCAAACCAACACGACTATTCTGTTGATAAACCAGAAATGGCTGAAGTACGCCCAGGGCACTTCGTTTGGGGTAACAAGGCCGAAATCGAGACTTACCGTAAAGAACAAAGTAAATAAGTCTTTTCAATGCAAAAAAAATCGTGTTCCAAAAGGACCACGGTTTTTATTTTAGTCTAAATTCAAGCGCTTGGTCATGATATAGTAGGTACCAAAGTAGCTTGCAGCGATAATAATGATAGACTGAATGATACCCAAAATATATGTCAAATTGTTCATTGAATTACTTGTGACATTTGAAGTCAAAGCAGCGCTAAATCCAAAGAAGAAACCAATAAAGAATAGGATGGACTGAATAGCGAAATAAGCGACAAATCCCATAAGAATTTTGTTAGTGTTGAAGAGATTTCCGATGCTAATACAGAGGTAATAAAGTAGAATACCGGCAATTGTTCCTAAAATTGTAGCAGGGATGAAGAGGTAGAGGGCCCCCATTTCTTTTAAGATTTGACCAAAGTAGCTGGTAGTCAGGAGGATATCTTTCATATCAAGGTTGAAAGCGGCTATAATGCCAATTGAAGCGAGTACAACGAGAGATGAAATCGTATCTAAAATAAAGGCTACAAAGAGTTTAGACAAGACAAGCTGGTGCGCTGAAACAGGAAGCGTGTTGCTTAGGTAGCCTTCTCGTCCAAAGACGCTGGTCGCAAAGCGTTTGATGATGAGGACAATAGTTGCGATGTAGATGGTTCCCCAAACAACAATGGTAGCAATAACAATCAGTGTAAAGAAGGCCATAAAAAGTAGGCTTGGTTCCTTATGGCTATGTTCAAAAGTGACTATTAATTTTTGAAGCATTAAGCCCAAAGGTATGGACAGTAGGATGGCAATCCCATAGATGCCAAGGTACCACTTGCGGACTGATTGTAATTCATACTTAACTAATTTCCAAAACATGCTCATACCTCCTAGTTGTGGAACATCTCTCTGAAGAGCTTGTCAATAGACTTGCCATGGGCTTGGCGGATATTATCGGCATCTCCTTGAAGTTCAATCTGACCGTATTTTAAGAAAACAACCTCGTCTAAAATAGATTCAACATCTGAAATCAAATGAGTTGAGATGATAACAGAAGCTTCTTCCGAGTATTGGTTGATGATGGTCCTGAGGATATAGTCACGAGATGCAGGGTCAACGCCACCAATAGGCTCATCAAGAAGATAGAGCTTGGCCTCTCGGCTCATAACCAAAATCAACTGAACTTTTTCCTTGTTTCCTTTTGAGAGGTCTTTGAGACGAAGATTAGGTTGAAGGTTTAGATCTTCCAGAAGTTGCAAGGCAAGAGGATAGCGAAAGTCGGCATAGAAATCTTGGAAGAAGTCCAAGTAGTATTGGATGGTCTTACTTTCATCTAAATAGGTCGTGTCAGGCAGATAAGCCACTTGTGACTTGGTGATAGGTGATGGCTCAAATCCGTTAATCGTTACAAGACCAGAAGTTGGCTGAAGGAGGCCATTTAAAATTTTAATGAGGGTCGTTTTACCACTTCCATTTGGTCCTAGGAGACCAACAATCTTTCCTGAAGGGATAGTCATAGTCACATCTCTTAGGGCTGGGATACCATTGTAGGTTTTGGTGAGATTTGTTAAAGTTACAATATCAGTCATCAGTCTATAACTCCTTTCCTCTTTGTTCAATGTAGTCGGTGATAATGGTTTTAATTTCAGGTGAACTGAAGCCAATAGCCGACATTTCAGTGACAAAGTTCTTAATCAGGTTTTGAGCAATTTCGTGTCGTTTTTGGTTAATGAGTTTCTCGTCTTCGGTGACAAAGCGACCAGAAGTACGGGCAGAGTAAACCAAACCTTCTTTTTCCAGTTCTTGGAAGGCCCTTTGTACGGTGTTTGGATTAACACCGGCTTCTTGAGCGAATTCTCGAACGGGTAAAAGTTGTTGCCCCATGCTTAATTCTTTAGAAGCAATTTTAAGTTTGACACGATAGGCGATTTGAAGATAAATGGGTGATTTTTCATCAAATGTCCAAACCATAAGAGACTCCTTTCTAGGAAATATCATTACATTATTTTTGTACTACAGTAACGATACAACTTAAAAACATAATTTGCAAGTGAAATACTATATTTTCTCTCATAACTGTGGCTTTTCCCTAACTTATGTTTCTATTTTTGGTACAATAGGAGCAAGTGTATTCGACCTGAAGGGAGATTATTTTGAAAATTTTAGCAACAGATATGGATGGTACTTTTTTGGATCATCATGGTACTTATGATAAAGCACGTTTGGATAGCCTGTTGGATGCTTGTGAGACCAAGGACTATGTTTTTACAGTTGCCTCTGGACGGGCTCTTTTAGCCTTGGAGGAGCTTTTTGACGGGTTTGTGGACCGTATTGCTATCATTGCGGAAAACGGAGCCTTGGTTCAGTATAAGGGTCAGGTCTTGTTTGAGTCAAAACTAGAACCTAAAGATTATTTGGAAATTGCAGACACGACTTTAGCCTTGCCAACCTGTGAAGGAATACTTCTGTCAGGCCGCCAGGGAGCTTACGCACCTAACGACGCTGCCCCTGCCTATCTTAAGGCTATGGAACGTTATTATAAAAATGTCGTGGCGACAGACCTTGAATCAGTGACGGATGATATTTTTAAGGTGACTGCTAAGTTCCAAGGGGATACCATCATGGAGCGTGGTGACTATCTCAACACGATTTTTGAGGATATGACGGCTGTGACAACTGGCTTTGACTCTATGGATATTATTCTTAAGGGTGTGGATAAGGGCTTTGGCCTCTACCATCTCTGTCAAGAGTTAGGGCGTCAGGCTTCTGATGTTGTGGCTTTTGGTGATAATCTCAATGATATGGAGATGCTGACCTTTGCGGGTCGTGCCATTGCGATGGGAAATGCGCGTGATGAGATTAAGGCTGTAGCTGATGAAGTGATTGGTCACCATAAAGATGGTGCCGTCTTTGACTATATGGAAGGGTTGGTAGGTTCAGATGTCTGAGATTAAACTACTGGCCTTGGATTTGGATGGGACGCTTTTTACCAAGGATAAGCAGGTTACTGTTGAAAATAGAGAGGCTCTAAAAGCGGCAGAGGCTAAGGGGGTTCACGTGGTCATTACGACTGGTCGTCCTCTTCCTGCAATCGACCATATTTTGAAAGATTTGGGCTTGTTGGACGACAAGCATTACAGCGTGACTTTTAATGGTGGCTTGGTTCAGCGCAATAACGGTGATATCCTCGTAAAGAAGGAGATGAGTCGAGAGGATATAGAGCAGGTTTATGCTGCTTTTGAACCTCTGGGACTTCCCATGGATGTTCTCAGTGATGGCATCGTCTATGGTGTGCCAAGTAAAGGAAACCACTCTCTCTACCGCCAGGCTAATCCAGCCCTGACCTTTGTTGATGTGAATAGCATTGATGACATTCCGAAGAATATCGTCTATAATAAGATTGTTACGGTCTGTGAGGAGGCGTTTTTGGATGCACAAATTCCCAAATTGCCTAAACAGCTTTCCGAAGACTTTGAAGTTTTTAAGTCTCGAGAAATTATCCTTGAAGTGATGCCTAAGGGTGTTCATAAGGCTGAGGGCTTGAAACTATTGTCAGATTATCTGGGCATTGACCAAAGTCAAGTCATGGCCATGGGTGATGAAGAAAACGATTTGACCATGTTGAAATGGGCTGGTCTCGGTGTGGCTATGGCTAATGGTGTTGATAAAGTCAAGTCTGTCGCAGATGCTGTAACAACCAAAACGAATGAAGAATCTGGTGTGGCTGAGGCCATCCATAACTATATTTTAGAGAAATAAGGAGAACCAAATGGGTCTATTTGATCGATTATTTGGACAGAAAAACGAACAGTCACAGGAAGCTGCAGAAACTGTTGCCAGCAATGATTTAACAGATGACATTTCAGAAACAGAGTCTCTTGACAATCAAGACTTGCAAAACTTTGACTCAGAAGTCGAGTTCCTGGATCATCAAGATTTATCAACAAGCGAGTCAGCTAGTGAGAGTCAAACTGAGCAGGTAAGTCAGTCAGAAAATCCAGAAGAAGCTTTATCCACAGAATCTGTTGATGAAGTGGCTGACGCTGTAGACGTGAGCAGCGAAGAAGTATCTGAAGAAGAAACGGTTGAAGATTTTTCTGAGGATAGTATTGCTTCTAGTGAGTCAGAAGTAGGTCAAGAGCCTGAAGAAAGTCAAGCTGCTGTGGATAACCATTTTGCTGATGTCATGGCTGACTATTATGCCAAGAAAGCACAAGTAGCTGCTGCTGCCGAAAAAGGTGAGACAGTTACTTTTGAAGCGGTTCAAACCCGTCAAGTTGAGGAAAAACCTGAAGAAGTTGCTCCTTCTCAAGTAGAAACAGAACAAGAAAAGTATGATCGAACACTCAAAAAGACCCGTACTGGTTTTGCTGCCCGTCTGAATGAATTTTTCGCTAATTTCCGTCGTGTTGATGAAGAGTTTTTCGAAGAATTGGAAGAAATGCTAATTCTCTCTGACGTTGGGGTCAATGTTGCGACACAATTAACGGAAGACTTACGCTATGAAGCTCGCCTTGAAAATGTCAAAAAGACTGAGGATTTGCAACGCTTGATTATCGAAAAGCTTGTGGATATCTATGAGAAGGACGATGTTTACAATGAGCAAATTAACTTTCAGGATGGCTTGACTGTTATGCTTTTTGTTGGGGTCAATGGTGTAGGTAAGACGACATCTATCGGTAAGTTGGCACACAAATACAAACAAGAAGGTAAAAAAGTCATGCTGGTTGCTGCTGATACCTTCCGTGCAGGGGCTGTTGCCCAGTTGGTCGAGTGGGGGCGTCGTGTAGATGTTCCAGTGGTGACTGGCGCTGAGAAGGCTGACCCTGCTTCAGTAGTCTTTGATGGTATGGAAAAGGCTCTTGCTGAGGACGTTGATGTTCTCATGATTGATACAGCAGGTCGCTTGCAAAATAAAGACAACCTCATGGCAGAGCTTGAAAAGATTGGCCGTATTATCAAACGTGTGGTCCCAGAAGCTCCTCATGAAACCCTCTTGGCTTTGGATGCTTCAACAGGTCAAAATGCGCTTAGTCAGGCTAAGGAATTTTCAAAAATCACACCCTTGACTGGTCTTATCTTGACTAAATTGGACGGTAGTGCCAAGGGTGGGGTAGTTCTAGCCATCCGCCAAGAATTGGATATCCCAGTAAAATTGATTGGTTTTGGTGAAAAAATTGATGATATTGGTGAATTCCATTCGGAAGAATTTATGCAAGGTCTCTTGACTGGCTTGGTTTAAAAGATAAGAATAAAAGAGTGAGTGCTAGGAAAATAGGATTCACTTTTTTAATGGTTCCCTCACCTTGAAAAAAGTCGCTTTTATTGGTAGAATAGTAAGGTAAAAGGCATGCTCCGGTGAGTGAGCTGTCACGGAATCAATCAACAACCCCCAAGCTGTAGAAATGAGCATCTGCTTTTCTGTTTTTACGGCAAGTTTAAAGAGATTTTTAATCTTAGTTTAAGGAGAAGACATGTCTGATCGTGGACTTTTAATTGTTTTTTCAGGGCCTTCTGGTGTCGGAAAAGGAACTGTCCGTCAGGAAATTTTTTCAACACCTGACCACAAATTTGAATACTCAGTCTCAATGACTACACGTGCCCAGCGTCCTGGTGAGGTTGATGGAAAGGATTATTTCTTCCGTTCTCGTGAGGAATTTGAGGAGCTTATTCGCAACGGCCAAATGTTGGAATATGCTGAGTATGTTGGTAACTACTATGGAACACCATTGACTTATGTTAATGAGACCTTGGATAAGGGCATTGATGTGTTTCTTGAAATCGAGGTACAAGGAGCCCTCCAGGTTAAGAAAAAAGTTCCAGATGCTGTCTTTATCTTTTTAACACCACCAGATTTGAACGAACTTCAAGAACGTTTGGTTGGTCGTGGAACAGATTCTGAGGAAGTGATTGCTAAACGTATTGAGCGTGCCCGTGAAGAGATTGCTCTTATGAGCGAGTACGATTATGCTATCGTCAATGACGAGGTGCCTTTGGCTGCTGAACGTGTCAAACGTGTCATTGAAGCAGAACATTTCCGAGTAGATCGTGTGATTGGCCGCTATCGTAATATGATTTCAGAAAAGAAATTATCAGATAAATAAATTAGAAATAGGTATAGAATTATGATGTTGAAACCCTCTATTGATAAGCTTTTGGATAAAGTACCTTCAAAATATTCATTGGTTATTTTGCAAGCCAAACGTGCTCATGAATTGGCAGCTGGTGCCGAACCAACTCAAGAATTTTCAGCTGTCAAATCTACGCTTCAAGCCCTTGAAGAAATTGAATCTGGAAATGTCACAATCCACCCAGATCCAGAAGGTAAACGTGAATTGGCACGTTTGAAAGTTATCCAAGCACGTCTAGCTGCTGAGGAAGAAGAACGTAAAATCAAAGAACAAATCGCTAAAGAAAAAGAAGAAGGCGATAAAATCTAAAATCAAAGTCTAGCTTTGGTTTATGAGGACAGGGGGAGCTGAGGCATAGTGCCTCAGCTTCCTTCTTTATGATGATAATCCAACTCAGGAGGTCCTGAGCACTACAAAATACTGGTCTTAAGGCAGTGATGGGAGGAGATATATGGTTTTAGTTGCACAAATAATTGTAGATGTTCCTCTGATGCAGACGGACAGGCCTTATAGTTACCTTGTACCCGAATCAATGCAAGGTCAAATTGCCATCGGTATGCGGGTTCATGTCCCTTTTGGTAAGGGAAATCGTCTTTTGCAAGGCTTTATCCTTGGTTTGGAAGAGCAGGAAAATGGAGACAATCTTCCAGAGTTGAAGCCTATTGCGGAGCTTTTGGATTATGAACCGGTCCTAAATCAGGATCAGCTGGACCTGGCTGACCAAATGCGACACACGGTTTTTTCCTATAAGATTTCCATCTTGAAGTCTATGCTTCCAGGTCTTCTTAATTCTCAGTATGACAAAGTTATCATGGCGACTGATAAGCTGAGTGAAGAGGAGAGGGTCACTTTTCTTCAGGGGCGAGACCACATTCTTTTCTCCCAATTATCAGAGAAACAAGGTCAAGCTATTCCTCGTCTGGTGCAATCTGGTTGCGTAACGGTTGATTACATTGCCAAGGATAAGCAAAATATAAAAACGGAGAAGCATTATAGTGTTCAAAAGGGCATTTTAGAGACTTTGGACATTTCGCAACGAGCCAAGAAACGGTTAGAGTTAAGGGACTTCTTGCTAGGAAAAAGTGAATCTGGGAAGTTGGCTGCCCTCTATAAATTGTTTTCTCGAGATGTGGTTAAGTTTTTCATTGAAGCTGGAGCTTTGGTCATCACTGAGGTTGAGGTCAATCGTGCCGATAGCTACTTTGAAAAGGTAGCAAGGACAGATTTTCTGGAGCTTAATGCGCAACAGGCGCATGCTGTTGAAGTCATGACAGGTCAGATTGGTCGTGGTGGCAAACCGTTCTTGTTGGAAGGAGTGACGGGTTCGGGTAAGACGGAAGTCTATCTTCATCTTATTGAGCGGACCTTGGCCATGGGGAAAACAGCCATTGTCTTGGTTCCAGAGATTTCCCTGACACCCCAAATGACTAATCGTTTCATCTCTCGTTTTGGAGACTTGGTAGCCATTATGCATTCAGGCTTGTCAGACGGTGAAAAATTTGATGAGTGGCGTAAGGTTAGGTCTGGTCAAGCCAAAGTTGTTGTAGGGGCACGTTCGGCTATCTTTGCTCCCTTGGACAATATCGGAGCAATCATTATTGATGAGGAACATGAGGCTACTTACAAACAAGAGTCCAATCCTCGCTACCATGCTAGAGATGTGGCCTTGCTTAGGGCTAAGAGTCATGGCGCTATTCTTGTCCTTGGCTCAGCGACGCCTTCTATTGAGACACGAGCGAGGGCTCAGAAAGGGGTTTACCATTTTCTTGAGTTGACGGAGAGGGCCAATCCTAAGGCTAAAATTCCGCAGGTAGAAGTGGTGGATTTTAAGGATTTTGTGGGCCGTCAAGAGGCGAGTGATTTTACGCCACCTCTTTTGGAAAAAATCAGAGAACGCTTGGCACGTAAGGAACAAGTCGTATTAATGTTGAACCGTCGTGGGTATTCCTCTTTTGTCATGTGTCGTGACTGTGGCTATGTGGATGATTGTCCCAACTGTGATATTTCATTGACCTTGCACATGGATACCAAGACCATGAATTGTCACTATTGTGATTTTCAAAAAGCAATACCACACGTCTGCCCTAACTGTCAGAGTCGTCAGATTCGCTATTATGGGACTGGAACACAGAAAGCTTATGACCAGTTGACAGAACTCTTGCCTGAAGCCAGAGTGATTCGGATGGATGTTGATACGACACGTAAAAAAGGGGCTCACGAGAAACTCTTGGAGGCTTTTGGAAGTGGTAAGGCTGACATTTTGCTTGGGACCCAAATGATTGCCAAGGGTTTGGATTTTCCAAATGTTACCTTGGTAGGGGTCTTGAATGCGGATACGTCCTTGAATTTACCGGATTTTCGTTCGGCTGAGCGTACCTTCCAACTCTTGACTCAGGTGGCTGGTCGTGCTGGTCGTGCGGACAAGGAAGGGGAGGTTATTATTCAGACCTATAATCCTAGCCATTATGCCATTCGGTTTGCCCAGCAACAGGATTACGAAGGTTTTTATGCCTATGAGATGGGGATTCGCCACCAGCTGGCCTACCCGCCCTATTTCTATACGGTAGGAATCACGCTTTCTCACAAGGATGAAGAGTTTGTAGTCCGCAAGAGCTATGAGGTTATGGCTTATTTGAAAGAGCACTTGTCGGACATGGTGACTTTTCTGGGACCAACGCCTAAGCCTATTGCTCGAACACATAACCTTTATCATTATCAGATTATTATCAAATACCGTTTTGAAGATAACTTGGAAGAGACGCTTAATGGGGTCCTTGATATGACCCAGGAACCTGAAAATAAGGACCTGCGTCTGATTATTGATCACGAACCTCAGAGTTTTACTTAATCTAGAAAAGGAAAAATATGACAAAATTAGTATTTATGGGAACGCCTGCATTTTCAGCGACAGTGCTGGAAGGAATTTTGACAGATGAGCGTTACGAAATTGTCGCTGTTGTCACACAGCCAGACCGTGCTGTCGGCCGTAAAAAAGAAATCCGCATGACACCAGTTAAGGAAGTGGCCTTGGCGCATGATTTGCCTATTTATCAACCTGAAAAATTGTCGGGTTCAGAAGAGATGGCTCAAGTAATGGCACTAGGTGCTGATGGGATTGTGACTGCGGCTTATGGACAATTTTTGCCAAGCAAGTTGCTTAATAGCATGGATTTTGCGGTGAATGTTCACGCTTCTCTCTTGCCAAAATACCGTGGTGGGGCACCGATTCACTATGCCATTATCAATGGTGACGCAGAAGCAGGTGTGACAATTATGGAAATGGTCAAGGAGATGGACGCTGGTGACATGGTTAGCCAAAAGGCCTTGCCAATTCTTGACGAGGATAATGTTGGTACCATGTTTGAAAAATTGGCCGTCTTGGGTCGTGACCTTTTGCTCGAGACCTTGCCTGCCTATATTGCAGGAGAAGTTAAACCTGTTCCTCAAGATGCCAGTCAGGTAACCTTTTCACCAAACATTAGCCCAGAAGAAGAACGCCTTGATTGGAACAAGTCAGCACGTGACATCTTCAATCAAATCCGAGGTATGTACCCATGGCCTGTGGCCCATACTTTGCTTGATGGCAAACGTTTCAAGATTTATGAAGCAGACTTGGTAGAAGGTCAAGGACAGGCTGGTCATATCATTGAAAAAACCAAGAAGAGCTTGGTCGTTGCTACTGGTCAGGGAGCCATTTCACTTAAGACAGTTCAGCCTGCAGGAAAGCCTCGTATGGCTATTACTGATTTCCTTAATGGGGTCGGACGCAATCTTGAAGTAGGTGATGCATTTGGCCAATGATTGGAAAAAAACAGCCCGTGGACAGGCACTTGAAGTCTTAGAAGAAGTCTTCCAGGAAGGAGCTTACTCAAATATTGCTCTCAATGCCCATCTGAGCAAGTCGCATCTGACAGATAAGGACAAGGCCTTGGTGACGGAAATTGTCTATGGGACCGTGGCTCGTAAGATTACGTTGGAGTGGATCCTAGCCCATGTCATCAAGGACCGTGACAAGCTTGAACCTTGGGTCTATGACTTATTACTTTTGAGCCTCTATCAGTTGGCCTATTTAGATAAGATTCCAGCCCATGCGGTGGTTAATGATGCCGTTTCTATTGCTAAAAATCGTGGCAATAAAAAGGGAGCTGAGAAGCTGGTCAATGCGGTTCTTCGTAAACTATCTAGTCAGCCTTTGCCAGATCCAAGCACAATCAAACGTGTCAATAAACGTTATTCCGTTCAGTATTCTCTACCTGTATGGTTGGTTAAAAAACTTATCGACCAGTACGGGGAAGACCGTGCCCTTGCTATTTTCCAAAGTCTCTTTGTGAGAAATAAGGCTAGTGTCCGTGTAACGGATGCGTCACGTTTGAAAGAGATAGCGGAGACCACTGGGGCTGATCGTTCAGTCCTATCACCAGTCGGGCTTGTTAAGTCTTCAGGTTACTTTGCTGGGACAGAGTATTTTAAAGAGGGCTTATTGACCATTCAGGATGAGACTAGTCAACTGGTTGCACCAACTTTAGGGATTCAAGGCGAGGAAGAAATCCTGGATGCCTGTGCGGCACCTGGTGGTAAGACGGTTCATATGGCCTCTTATTTGACGAGTGGACATGTGACGGCGCTTGACCTCTATGATCATAAGCTTGCCCTTATCGAAGAAAATGCCCAACGTCTTGGTCTAGCTGATAAGGTTAAGACACAGAAACTGGATGCTAGTCAGGTACATCAAGTCTTTCCGGCTGATAGTTTTGACAAGATTTTAGTGGATGCTCCTTGTTCAGGGATTGGACTTATTCGTCGGAAACCTGATATCAAATATAACAAGGACCTCCAAGACTTTGAGTCCCTTAAGGCTGTGCAGTTGGATATCCTATCCAGCGTTTGTCAAACCCTACGAAAAGGTGGTATAATAACATATAGTACTTGCACCATCATAGCAGAAGAAAATCAAGAGGTGATTCAAGCCTTTCTTGAGAGCCATCCTGATTTTGAGCAAGTTGCCTTAGACCATCCATGTAAAGACATCGTGGTCAATGGCTGTTTGGCAATTACCCCCGAACAGTATTTAACTGATGGTTTTTTCATCGCACAGTTGCGTAAAAAAGCTTAGGGTTACAGAGGAGGAAATGCTGACGCAAGTCAGAAAGAAAACTATGGAAATATCATTATTAACGGACATTGGCCAAAAACGGTCAAACAACCAAGATTTTGTTAATAAATTTGTCAACCAAGCTGGTGTTACCCTTGTCGTTGTTGCAGACGGAATGGGTGGACACCGTGCTGGAAATATTGCCAGTGAGATGTCAGTAACTGACCTTGGTCGTGACTGGATTAACACTGATTTTCGTGAGTTGAGTCAAATTCGTGATTGGATGATTGCTGCTATTGATGCAGAAAATCGTAAAATCTATGAGCTTGGCCAAAACGAAGAATATAAGGGAATGGGAACAACTATCGAGGTTCTTGCCTTTGTTGATAATGCTGTGATTTTCGCCCATGTCGGGGATTCACGTATTGCCCTTATCCGTAATGGTGAGTATAAGCAATTGACGAACGACCACTCTTTGGTCAATGCTCTTATCAAGGCTGGTCAGTTGACTGAAGAAGAAGCAGCGGTTCACCCACAACGTAATATCATTACGCAATCTATTGGGCAAGCTGCTCCGATTGAGGCTGACCTTGGTGTCCAACAATTGGAACCAGGAGACTATATTTTGGCCAATTCAGATGGTTTGACCAATATGATTTCAGTTGAACAGATTGTACATATTGTCAATAGCCCTGGTTTCGTCGAAGAAAAAACGAGTCGTTTGGTAGCTGCAGCCAATGAGGCAGGTGGTCTTGATAATATTACCGTTGCTCTCATTAAGATAGAAAGTGAGGAAGGATAATGATCCAAGTTGGCAAATTGTTTGCTGGACGTTATCGAATCCTTAAATCTATCGGACGTGGTGGTATGGCGGATGTTTATCTGGCTAATGACCTGATTCTGGATAATGAAGAAGTGGCCATTAAGGTGCTTCGTACCAATTACCAAACTGATCAGGTGGCTGTGGCCCGTTTCCAACGTGAAGCGCGTGCCATGGCAGAACTCAGTCATCCTAATATCGTTGCTATCCGAGATATTGGCGAAGAAGACGGCCAGCAGTTCTTGGTGATGGAGTATGTGGACGGTTCGGACTTGAAGAAATACATTCAAGACCATGCGCCACTTTCTAACCAAGATGTTGTGCGTATCATGGGGGAGGTCCTTTCCGCCATGACTCTTGCCCATCAAAAGGGCATTATCCACCGTGACCTTAAGCCACAAAACGTTCTTTTAACTAAGGACGGTACAGCCAAGGTCACAGACTTCGGAATTGCGGTTGCCTTTGCAGAGACTAGTCTAACTCAAACCAACTCTATGTTGGGTTCTGTCCACTACCTGTCACCAGAGCAGGCTCGTGGATCTAAAGCGACTATCCAAAGTGACATCTATGCTATGGGTATTATGCTTTTTGAAATGTTGACAGGTCATATTCCTTATGATGGCGATAGTGCAGTAACCATTGCACTCCAACATTTCCAAAAACCACTACCATCGATTTTGGCAGAGAACCGTAACGTTCCCCAAGCTTTGGAAAACGTGGTTATTCGAGCAACAGCCAAAAAACTAGAAAATCGTTACAATAGTACTTTGGAAATGAGCCGTGACTTGGTAACGAGTTTGCATCCTAGTCATCGACGCGATGCCAAGGTAGTCTTTGATGATATGACGGATACCAAGACCTTGCCGAAGGTTGATCCAGTTCCATCAGCAAGTCTTGAGAAAAAAGCCGTTGCTACTGAGCCATCAGAGCCTACACCTGCTCCAAGTAAACAACCAAGGAAAAAAACGACACCAGCTAAGAAGAAAAAGAAGAAAAACTTCTTCTCAACCTTGCTCAAGGTTTTCCTAGGACTGGTCTTTATTGGTATTATCATCTTTGCCTATTTGGTATTTACCAATCCTGATAATGTTCAGGTGCCTAATGTGGTCGGACAAGAGTTGTCAACGGCTCAGACGAAACTTGAAAGTGCAGGCTTTAAGGTCGGTGATGTCAAAGAAGTCGAGGATGATTCTGTCGACAAGGGCAAGGTTATCAAGACAGATCCTACAGCTGGAACGACTCGTAAAGAAGGAACAAGCATTGATGTCTATGTTTCTTCCGGCGACAAAGGATTCACTCTGAAAGATTACAAGGGCAAAAACTACAAGGATGCTGTCAAAGACTTAACCTCAAATTATGGGGTATCTGAAGATCAAATTGATATTCAAAATGTCGAAGATGATAGTGCCGATGAAGGTGAAATCTTGTCACAGAGCCCTGGTAAGAATAAGACCTTTAATCCTAAAGATTCTAAGGCTAAGATCAAGTTCCGTGTGGCAACACCTAAGACCATCACTATGCCTGATGTAACAGGCTTGACAGTTTCAACAGCAGTGCAGACCTTGAACCGTAAAGATATTTCAAGTAGTAATATTGAATATCACGACTATAATACAGGCGCCAAGTTGGATAAGGATAAGGTTCCTAGTAGTACTGAAGTTCTTTATCAAGATCCACAAGTTGGTACTGCCGTTGATGGTACGGTGATTCTCTACGTTTCTATCACAACAGCAAGTTCAAGTCTTCAATCAAGCTCAACAAGTACGACTCATTCGTCATCTACCAGCTCAAGCACTGAAAGTACATCTTCAAGTACAGAAACATCTACAGAAGCTACCCACACAGAACAACAATAGACTGCTTGTCATTGAGACGCTCTGAAAAGATAGGAATGGTTTTATGTATGCGAACGAAGCAAGCATAAACCGAGACTTTTGACTACGATAACTATGCCTGAACTTTAGAGTTTCAGACGTTCGGAAGCTTCATGATTGTAGTCATGAGACTCCAAAGGGTTTCGCTGACGTTTGTCTTTATCTAAGGAAAGTCTCAACAGAATTAATATCAAAGAGAGGTTGTGAGACCTCTCTTTTTCTACACTTTTTGTCAATTGGCCTAAAATTTGATAGAATGAAGCCTGTATACTTTTATGTGAGAGGTCCTTATGACCAAATTTAATTTTTCTTGGTAGTGGAAGCCTTACTTTTGACTTTAGGGTTAATCACTATCTTTAACAATGATATTACCAGTTTTATTTTTATTTTAGTCTTGACTCTCTTGGCTATCCGTTTCTTTAATAAAGAGTCTAAGAGTGATTTTGTCTTGACCATTAGTTTAATTTCACTTTTTTTGGTTTCCATGTGGAATGTCTATGTGGTACTTGCTATCTTGGTGGGTGTAGCCTATGTCATGATTAACCATTTTTCACAGGTTAAGAAAAAGAATCGCTATGCCCTCATCAAGTTCAAAGAAGACGATTTAGATCCTCGGGCTGTGCGAAATCAGTGGATTGGGACCCGTATGGAGCCAGTGAGTGATCGCTATGATTTTGATGACATCAATATTATCCGTTTCTTTGGGACAGATGTGATTGATTTGACTCAGGTTATTGTTTCAGGTAGAGACAATGTTGTGATTCTTCAGAAACTGTATGGGCCAACAACGGTCTTGGTGCCCATTGATGTCTCTGTTAAACTTAACATTTCTGCTATTTATAGCTCTGTTACCTTCTTCAATGAAGATGAATATGACCTTCGTTATGAAAGTTTGACCTTGCAAGGTGCGGAGTATGAGCATGCCTATAGAACAGTCAAATTGATTCTCAATGTGGGAGCCGGGCCAGTGGAGGTACGTCGCAAATGAAGAAACAGTACCTATTTTTAATCCTTATTTACTCGGTTGTTGTCCTGGTCGGTGTCACCTTGGTTGTGATGGACAGTTTCAATCTCAATTTTTCATTGGTTTTTGGCAGTCTTTCCCAAGCGTTTCACTTTCTTTTTAACATGTTCTTTGTGGTTCTGAGTTTGCTCATTCTGCTCTATATCCTGTGGGCTATTGCTAATGATAATAGTATGCGGTCGGTCAATCAGGATTTGCGTCGGATTATCAATAACCAATCTGTTAAGCGCCAGGGAGATATTGAGTTAGACAAGAATATGATGCGCCTGTCTCATAAGATGCGCAAATTGACTGAAGACCTGCAAAAGACTGAGAATGCTCAGGCCCTTCAAAGCCGTGATATTATCAAGAAGGAGCGAGGTCGTATTGCTCGTGATCTTCATGATACGGTGAGTCAGGAACTCTTTGCGGCTAGTATGATTCTGTCTGGGGTCTCTCAAATGGTGGATCAGCTGACTAAGGAGGACCTCCATAATCAGATACAGGCGGTGGAAGCCATGCTTACTGACGCTCAGAATGACATGCGTGTTTTACTCTTGCATCTTCGCCCGACTGAGCTTGAAAACAAGACCTTGCAAGAAGGTTTGCAGATGATTCTTAAGGAGCTAACCGATAAATCCAATATTCGTGTGATTTACAAGGATATGGTTAAGAAAGTGCCTAAGCGGATTGAAAATAATCTCTTTAGGATTGCCCAAGAGTTTATCTCTAATACCCTAAAACACGCCAAGGCTAGTCAAATAGAGGTTTATCTCTACCAAAATAGTCAGGAGATTCAGTTGAAAATGCTGGATAATGGTGTTGGTTATGATTTGAATGCCTCGACTGACGAAATGAGTTACGGATTGAAAAATATCCAAGAACGTGTCGATGAAATGGCTGGAACCGTACAGTTCCTATCTGCTAAAGGTAAAGGAACCTCCATTGATGTTCGTGTGCCAATATTGAGAGGAGAAAATAATGTCGAATAAGATAAGTGTGATTTTGGTCGATGACCATGAAATGGTCCGTTTGGGCCTCAAGAGTTTCTTGAATCTTCAAGGAGACGTAGAAGTGGTTGGAGAGGCAGGTAATGGCCGTGAAGGTGTCGACCTGTCTTTGGAATTACGTCCAGATGTGGTTGTAATGGACCTTGTCATGCCTGAGTTAGATGGCGTACAAGCCACTTTAGAATTGCTCAAAGAATGGCCTGAAGCTAAAATTTTGGTTTTGACCAGTTATTTGGACAATGAAAAAATTTATCCGGTCATTGAAGCGGGTGCTAAAGGTTACATGCTCAAAACTAGCAGTGCGGCAGAAATTCTCAATAGTATCCGTAAGGTTTACCGTGGTGAGGAAGCTATCGAGACTGAGGTAGACAATAAGATTAAGTACCACGATAGTCATCCGGATTTACACGATGACTTGACAGCACGTGAACGTGATATCTTGGCGCTTTTGGCTAAAGGCTATGACAATCAAACCATTGCTAATGAACTCTTTATTTCGTTGAAGACTGTCAAAACGCACGTTTCGAATATCTTGGGTAAACTCAACGTAGATGATCGTACTCAAGCAGTAGTCTATGCTTTTAGACATCATCTAGTTTCACAAAACGATGATTAAGGTGGCTCATGTCAACTCGACTGTAAAAAAAGACCAAGAGTATTTGCTTAAAGAAAATTTTTTCTGATTTTGTCAGTCAAATATATTGACTTTATGTCTAGCAAGACATACAATAGAATTATCCTAAAACTTTTCTTTTTTCATATGAGGTCACTCAACCTCGTATCATCCATCTAAGTGCTCTTAGATGATGAAATCTCCTAATTCAAAGCAATCGGTTAACCGGTTGTTTTTTTGTGAAAAAATGTTAAAAAGTGTTGACAGTCATCCTATCTTTCTGTAAAATAGTAAGAGTCTTTTGGGGTATAGCCAAGCGGTAAGGCAAGGGACTTTGACTCCCTCATGCGTTGGTTCGAATCCAGCTACCCCAGTTTTATCTGAGGGTAAAAAGATAAACTATGGTCCGTTGGTCAAGGGGTTAAGACACCGCCTTTTCACGGCGGTAACACGGGTTCGAATCCCGTACGGACTATTAGTACCAGCTAGAGAAAGCTGGTTTTTTGTATCCTTTTTGATAGAATAGAGAAGCTAATTGGCCAAAACAAGACCATTCATGCTACTCTAAAATTAAAGTCAATAGAAGCATCTGACGTGACTAAAAAGACTCATGTGATGATGACAGACATAGGTTCGCCTTGCCTTAAAATAAGAATGCCCAAGCGATTCACTGAAGTCTTTCACCTTTCTAGCAAGGAAGAGTTTAAGTTACTGCTTACTTTGATTGAGAAAAATAAATAAGGAATTTAAATGACATACTATAACGTTGGAAAGATTGTAAACACACAGGGCTTACAGGGGGAACTCCGTGTTTTGTCTGTAACGGATTTTGCGGATGAACGTTTTAAAAAGAAGAGTCTCCTAGCCCTTTTTGATGACAAAGACAACTACATCATGGATGTTGAAGTTGCTAGTCACCGTAAACACAAGAACTTTGATATTGTTAAGTTTAAGGGACTCTATCATATCAATGATGTCGAAAAGTACAAGGGGTACAGCCTCAAAGTTGCTGAGGAAAATCTAACAGACCTTGATGATGGGGAGTTTTACTACCATGAAATCATTGGTCTTGATGTTTATGAAGGGGATACCCTCATCGGTCAGGTTAAAGAGATTCTCCAACCGGGGGCCAACGACGTTTGGGTAGTGAAACGCAAAGGCAAGAAAGACTTGCTCCTGCCTTATATTCCTCCAGTGGTTCTCGATGTTGATGTTGCGGCTGGCCGTATTGAGGTTGAGCTTATGGAAGGATTAGACGATGAAGATTGATATCTTGACGCTATTTCCAGATATGTTTGCTCCCTTAGAGCACTCCATCGTAGGCAAGGCCCAGGAAAAAGGTCTCTTGGAAATTAACTATCATAATTTCCGTGAGAATGCAGAAAAGGCTCGTCATGTGGATGATGAACCCTACGGTGGCGGACAAGGCATGTTACTTCGTGCTCAACCTATTTTTGATACCTTTGACAAGCTGCAGGTGACTAAACCTCGTGTCATTCTCTTAGATCCTGCAGGACGTACCTTTGACCAGGCCTACGCAGAAGAATTGGCTCAAGAAGAGGAGTTGGTCTTTATCTGTGGCCACTATGAGGGCTATGACGAACGCATCAAAACCTTAGTGACGGACGAAATCTCGCTAGGGGACTTTGTCTTAACAGGTGGAGAGTTGGCTGCTATGACCATCGTAGATGCGACTGTCCGCTTGATTCCAGAGGTTTTGGGTAAGGAAGCTAGTCATAAGGATGATAGTTTTTCATCAGGACTTTTGGAGTTTCCACAGTATACTCGTCCAGCTGAATTTCGTGGTATGAAGGTACCTGATGTTCTCTTGTCAGGACATCATGTCAATATTCGACGCTGGCGGATGGAGCAAAGTTTGCGTAAGACCTTAGAGCGTCGACCAGATCTTTTGGAAAACTATGATTTTACAGATGAAGAACGTCAGATTTTAGAAGAGATAAAAGCAGAAGGAAAATAAAATGTCAGAAGAAATGATTTACGATATCACCATTATTGGTGGTGGACCAGTCGGTCTTTGGGCAGCTTTTTATGCTGGCCTACGTGGCATGACTGTTAATATTATTGAGAGTTTGTCAGAGCTTGGTGGTCAGCCTGCCATTCTCTACCCAGAAAAGAAAATCTACGATATTCCGGCCTTTCCTCAAACGACAGGTGCGGAATTGACAGAGAACCTTTTGATTCAGCTCAAGCGTTTTGAAGACCGTGTCGATATTCATTTGAAAGAGGAAGTACAAACCTTTGAGAAGACGGATGGTGTCTTCACGATAACGACTAGTAAGGGTCAACACTTGTCTAAGGCTATCGTCATTGCTTGTGGAAATGGTGCTTTCGCTCCACGTCCTTTGGGTGTGGACAATGAAGAAGATTATGCAGATAATAACTTGTTCTATAATGTGCATAGTCTGGACCAATTTGCTGGCAAGAAGGTTGTGATTGCTGGTGGCGGTGATTCAGCCGTTGACTGGGCCAATCACTTGGATGGTATTGCTGAGAGTGTGACCTTGATTCACCGCCGTGATGCCTTCCGTGCCCATGAGCACAGTGTTGAGTTACTTCATCAATCGTCAGTTAACGTGATGACGCCTTATGTACCGCTTGAAATTAAAGGCGAAAATGGTCTCGCTCAGAGTTTGACGGTTCAAAAAGTGAAGTCAGACGAGGTTGAGGAATTGCCACTGGATTCCCTGATTGTCAGCTTTGGTTTTTCAACTAATAACAAAAATCTTCGCAATTGGAATGTCGATTACAAACGCTCTAGTGTTACTGTTAACGCTCAGTTTGAAACCTCACAAGAAGGGGTTTACGCTATCGGTGATGCAGCAGAATATGAAGGCAAGATTGATTTGATTGCGGTTGGTATGGGTGAAGCCCCTATCGCTATTAACCAAGCTATCCAATATATTAATCCAGATGGTAAGAACCGCCCAGTTCACTCAACGTCTTTGATTGAAGAATAATTTTAAAAGAAGACTTTGCTTTCAATTTCAAGAGAGACTTGTCTCTCTTTTTTCATGTTTAAAAACGTGGTATAATACAGCTATGGCTAGAACGAAAAAAACAAAAAGGGGACGGATTCTAAGAGCAGTAAGAAGCGGCCCACAAAAGCAGAATTAGACAGACAGAAGGCGATTAAGCGGATGCTATGGACCTTCTTTTTTGCCTTTGTCTTAATTTTCCCAGTCTTTCGATTGGGTTTCTTTGGGATAACACTCTACAATTTCTTTCGTGTGTTTGTAGGCAGTCTGGCTTATCCATTGATTTTTGCCATCTATGTCTATCTTTTTGGGTTTAAATGGTTGCGTAAACATAGCAATTATGTGACGGGATTTTGGATGGCTTTTGTAGGCCTCTTGATAGAGTTTCATGCCTATCTCTTTACCTTAGATCGTATGGATGGTCTAGATATTTTCCCTGGAACGATGGATTTGCTTTTTGGGGAATTTGTGAGTGTGCAGGTAGCTCGCTTCACAGGGGGAGGTTTGGTAGGTGCTCTCTTGTATAAGCCTAGTTACTTCCTCTTTTCAAATCTTGGTAGTTTCATGATTGGTGGCTTGTTCATTCTCTTGGGTGCTTTTATTATGAGTCCCTGGGATGTTTTGGATGTCATTGATTATGCTAAAGCAGTATGGCAACGAGGTGCTGAAAAGCGTTTGGAACGAACAGCTCTACGGCAGGAGAAGAAGGCAGAGCGTCAGGCCCAGAAAGAGCGTGAAGCGCAAGAACGTGCTGAGGAAGAACGTCTGGCTGATTTGACCGTTGATGAAGAGACTGGCGAAATTTTAGAGGACGAGGCAGAGGAATTACCGCAAGAGGCCGAGATTTATACTCCCGAACCAGAAATCAGTGATTATGCCTCTGAGGTCTACGATGACAATTTTCCTCCAGAGGATTATGAGGATTTTCAAGCGAACTTCCCTCCTTATCCAGAGGATTTGCCAACCGAAGAGTTTCCACCATCTATGGTGGTTGAGGGCGATGATGCTCCTGTTGAGGTAGATTTTACACCTAAGGAGCTCTTGCAGTACAAACTCCCTACTATCGATCTTTTTGCACCAGACAAACCTAAAAGTCAGTCTAAAGAGAAAAACATTGTTCGTAAGAACATACGTATCCTTGAGGATACCTTCAAGAGTTTCAACATTGATGTCAAGGTTGAGCGGGCCGAAATTGGGCCATCTGTGACCAAGTACGAGGTCAAACCTGCTGTTGGGGTTCGGGTCAATCGTATATCCAATCTAGCGGATGACTTGGCTTTGGCTCTTGCCGCAAAAGATGTCCGTATTGAGGCGCCTATTCCTGGAAAATCTTTGGTTGGTATCGAAGTTCCTAACTCTGAGATTGCGACGGTGTCTTTCCGTGAACTTTGGGAGCAGGCTAAGACAGATCCTAATAAACTCTTGGAAGTTCCTCTTGGTAAGGCGGTTGACGGTTCGGCTCGTAGCTTTGATTTAGCTCGCATGCCTCACTTGTTAGTGGCTGGGTCAACAGGTTCTGGTAAATCAGTTGCGGTTAACGGAATCATCTCAAGTATTCTGATGAAGGCTCGCCCAGATCAGGTTAAGTTCCTTATGGTTGATCCTAAGATGGTTGAGCTCTCTGTTTACAACGATATTCCACATCTTCTCATCCCTGTAGTGACCAACCCACGTAAGGCGGCTAAAGCCCTACAAAAAGTGGTGGATGAGATGGAAAATCGTTACGAACTCTTTAGTAAGTTTGGTGTACGTAACATCGCTGGCTACAATGCCAAAGTTGAAGACTGGAATGCCCAATCGCAAGAGAAACAGATTCCTTTGCCTTTGATTGTGGTTATTGTCGATGAGTTAGCTGACTTGATGATGGTGGCCAGCAAGGAAGTGGAAGATGCTATCATCCGTCTGGGACAAAAGGCGCGTGCAGCAGGTATCCACATGATTCTTGCCACCCAACGTCCATCAGTTGATGTTATCTCTGGCTTAATTAAGGCCAATGTACCTTCTCGTGTGGCCTTTGCCGTGTCTTCTGGAACAGATAGTCGTACCATTTTGGATGAAAATGGAGCTGAAAAATTACTCGGACGTGGGGACATGCTTTTCAAACCTATTGATGAAAACCATCCCGTTCGTTTGCAAGGGTCTTTCATTTCTGATGATGATGTGGAACGCATTGTGACCTTTATCAAGGAACAAGCCTCAGCTGACTACGATGAGAGCTTCGACCCTGGTGATGTTTCTGAAAATGATTTTGGAGGAACTTCATCTGCCAATGGTGGGGGGTCAGAAGGCGATCCGCTTTTTGAGGAAGCTAAGGCTTTGGTATTGGAAACGCAAAAAGCAAGTGCATCCATGATTCAACGTCGTCTATCAGTTGGTTTCAACCGTGCCACTCGTTTGATGGAAGAATTGGAAGAAGCAGGTGTTATCGGACCAGCCGAAGGTACCAAACCTCGTAAGGTTTTGATGACTCAAGAATAATGATTTAAAGTGGCCTGTAGCCTATAATATTCTAAAATGACTAAAGGATATGAGAAATAACTGCGTTTAGTGGATTTCTCATATCCTTTTTTTATTGGTAGGGAGAATAGTTCTTACTTTAGAAAAAAACGCTTTCAAATTCACCTTTATTTTGTGTTATAATGAGTGTATGTATTACTTAGATAGAAAAGGAGAAAAAATGGACAACAGGGTAATCGTTCATTTTCACAGTATGAACGGTGAATATTCAAAATATAGCATGTGGAGGTGGCTAGATGGCTACTGGGGAAAGGATGCGTTTTTTTCAGGCCAAGATGACTTTGGCTTAATTGGAGAAGTATCATTTCCAGCATCCCGTTTTATTGATTCTGTAAATTTGTTGGTAAAAAGCGGGAACTGGTCTAGTCAAACACATGATTATCATATTCGTCGTTTTTTGGGGGATGCTCCCAATGAGATTTGGTTGGTAGAGGGAGATCCTGAAGTTTACTATTCAAAGCCAGCTGCTTTAACTAGCAGTTGCTTTACTGAACGTGACCATCATGCCTTTGACATGGCCATTCGTAAGAAAGAATTCGATCAAAAATGGGGCTTTCAAGGCTGGTTAGGTCACAAATATCATGCCAAAGAAACAGAATTTCGTTTGTGGGCTCCTTTGGCTCATCGTGTTCAGGTCCTCATCTATAGAAAAGATGGAAAACGTCCTCGCATCATTAAAATGAAAAGAGGGACAAGTATCAACAAGGATCACCATCAGTTAAATAATCAGGGTGTGTGGACAGCTAAAATCAAACAAAACTTAGATGGAGTGGCTTACCAATATCGTGTGTATCATGAAGAAAGATTCTACCAAGACACACGAGATCCTTACAGCCTGGCACTTAGCTTAGATAACAAAAAGAGTCTGGTCGTCAATCCAGAACGAATGATTCCAAAGGGCTATCAAAAAGTCACAAAAGCCAATGCCCACTGGCGAACAAAAAATCCTTGTTCTGCAGTCATTTGTGAAATGCATATCCGTGACTTCTCTAAGTCAAAGACTTCAGGAGTCAAAGAAAAATACAGAGGAACCTACCTCGGTGCTTGTCAAGAGGGAACAAAGAATGCTCATGGTGATGTGACTGGATTTGATTACATCAAGGGTATGGGATACAATTACATACAATTGCAACCTGTTTTTGACCACCATAAGACCTATGACGAAAAGGGCAATATCCTATACAACTGGGGATACGATCCTGAAAACTATAATGTTCCCGATCGCCAGTTTGCCGCTGACCAAAAGAATCCTTTAGCCCCTATTTTAGAACTGAAGAATATGATTCAGGCCTATCATAAGGCAGATATTGGAGTTATTATGGACGTTGTTTATAATCACACCTACTCTTCTTACAGTTCACCCTTCCAATTGTCTGTACCAGCTTATTATTACCGTATGCATGACAATGGTTCGTTTCAAGATGGTTCTGGTTGTGGAAATGAAACAGCGAGTGAAAAGGAAATGTTTCGTAAGTATATGATTGATTCCTTGACTTACTGGGTTGAAGAATTTGGTGTTGATGGTTTTCGTTTTGACCTAATGGGATTGCATGATGTTGAAACAATGAATGCTGTCCGCTCAGCCATGGATGCTATTGATTCCCGTATTTTACTCTATGGTGAAGGATGGGATATGGGAATAGGTTTAGCCAGTGAACAAAAGGCTAAGAAGGATAATGCAGCCCTCCTTCCTCGTATAGGTTTCTTTAATGACAATTCACGTGATGCCGTTAAAGGGGCAGAAGTATATGGCCATATCAGTAAAGGTTTTGTTTCAGGTGCTCCAACAGAAGATAAAATTGCTAAGAGTCTCTTGGGAAGTCGTGGCTTTGTCAATTACTTGATGCCAGGACAAGTATTAAATTATATTGAGGCTCATGATAATTATAATCTTAACGATCTCATGAATCACTTACATCCTGAAGATTCTGAAGAAGATATTGAAAATCGTATTTACTTAGCTAATGCTTTAAATCTGAGCATGCAGGGAATGTGCTTCATGCAACTTGGTCAGGAGTTTCAACGGACTAAGATGGTGGGAACTGGACCTGATGGTGCCATTACCAATGAAGATGAACAACGTGCTATGAATAGCTATAATGCGCCAGATGAAGTTAGTCAGGTGGACTGGAACCAAGTTACGCTTAAAAAAACTTTGATTGCCAAGGTTGCTAAGTTGATTGAAAGAAAAAAACAAGTCCTGAATTTTCATACCATAGTTTCGCAGAAATTTATGATAATCTTTTTGTATTTAAAGCGGAGTATGACTCAGGTATTGTGGAATTACATGTTTCTGGTCATCTAAATAAAGCATTTGTTTTTAACAATGTGAAAAAAAGTTTAGATATTTTCTGACAGGGCATAGAAAATATGATATAATTTAGTAAACGCTTACATAGAGGCTTTGATAGCTCACGCATTATCTAGAAAAGTTTTAGTGTAGTAGAATTATCAATTTTCAGGAAGGAGAGATGATATGAAACATGATGAAGCTATGTATACATTTGGAATAGGTGAGAATTTCCATTTACAAAATTATCTAGGTTCACATGAGATAGATGGTAGTGAAGAGGGCTATGTTTTCCGTGTCTGGGCACCCCATGCTGAAAATGTTCAGGTGATTGGTGACTTTACAGGATGGTTTGACGAACCCTTAGACATGGTTAAAAATCATATTGGTGTTTGGGAGGTAACGTCAGACCTCCCAGAAGAAGGTCAGCTTTATAAGTTTTTGGTTAAGCGCAAGGGTGGTCAAGTGGTCGAAAAAATGGATCCTTTTGCCACTTACTTGGAACCTAGACCAGGAACAGGAGCTGTGATTCGTAAAAAAGTTGACAAAAAATGGAAAGATGGCCTTTGGATGGGCCGTCGTAAGCGTTTAGGTTTTCAAAAACGTCCCGTTAATATTTATGAAGTTCACGCCTCTTCTTGGAAGTTAAAAGAAGACGGTCAACCATACACCTTTAAAGAACTCAAAGAAGAGTTGATTCCATACTTGGTTGAGATGAAATACACACATGTTGAGTTTCTTCCTTTGATGGCTCACCCTCTAGGAATGAGTTGGGGTTATCAACTGATGGGGTATTTCGCTTTTGAACACACCTATGGTACACCAGAAGAATTCCAAGACTTCGTTGAAGCTTGTCACCAAAATAACATTGGTGTTCTGGTAGACTGGGTTCCAGGGCATTTTACTCAAAACGATGATGCCTTGGCATACTTTGATGGAACGCCAACATTTGAGTATCAAGATCATGACCGTGCCCACAATTATCGTTGGGGAGCCTTGAATTTTGATTTAGGAAAAAATCAAGTACAGTCTTTCCTTATCTCAAGTGCACTTTATTGGATTGAAAATTATCATATCGATGGTATCCGTGTAGATGCTGTATCTAATATGCTCTATTTGGACTACGATGAAGGTCCATGGCTACCAAATAGGGAAGGTGGAAATCGAAACTTAGAAGGCTATGGCTTCCTACAAAAATTGAACCGAGTCGTTAAAGAACGTCATCCAGGTGTTATGATGATTGCTGAAGAATCAACGGCAGCAACACCCATTACTCAGCCTATTGAAGAAGGCGGTTTAGGCTTCGACTTCAAATGGAACATGGGTTGGATGAATGATATTCTTAAGTTCTACGAAGAAGATCCAGTTTATCGTCAGTATGATTTCAATCTTATGACCTTCAGCTTCATGTACTGTTTCAATGAGCATTATGTCTTACCATTCTCACATGACGAAGTAGTACACGGTAAAAAGAGCATGATGCATAAGATGTGGGGCGATCGCTACAATCAATTTGCCGGCCTACGTAATCTCTATACTTATCAGCTTTGCCACCCAGGTAAAAAGTTGTTGTTCATGGGTTCTGAATTTGGCCAATTCCTAGAATGGAAGTATGACTACCAATTGGAATGGGTGAACCTTGAAGATAAATTGAACCAACAAATGCAAGAATTTACTAGCTTTGCTAATGGTTTCTATAAAGACCATCGAGCATTGTGGCAGATAGATGATTCGTACAGCGGTTTGGAAATCATTGATGCTGATAACCGTGCTGAAAGTGTTCTGTCATTCATTCGTTGGAGTGAAAAGGGTGAGTTCTTGGTATGTGTCTTCAACTTGGCACCAGTAGAGCGTAGAAACTTCACCATTGGATTACCAGTAGCGGGTATCTACCAAGAAGTTCTTAACACTGAAATGGAAGAATTTGGTGGTGTTTGGAAAGAAGGAAATCCTAATACGAAGACGAAAAAATCTAAGTGGAAGGATTATGAAAATACCCTTACCTTCACTTTGCCTGCACTTGGTGCAAGTATCTGGCGTGTGAAACGTCGTCTAAAATAACATTTTTAGTAACGATTTAGTTTTGCTATTATCGTGGAACGTAACAATAGCTTTATATTTATAATTTGTCATACTCAACTTCGTGAAAGAAAAACGTTAATAAGGAGTCTTATCCATCACCGTCTTTCTCTTCAAACGATTAGAGGCTAAAACTAATTGGAGGAATTTACATGAAAAATGAAATGTTGGCTTTGATTCTTGCCGGTGGGCAAGGAACTCGTCTTGGGAAATTGACCCAAAGCATTGCCAAACCTGCGGTACAATTTGGTGGTCGCTACCGTATCATTGACTTCGGTTTGTCTAACTGTGCCAACTCTGGCATTAACAATGTTGGTGTCATTACTCAGTACCAACCATTGGCTTTGAACAGCCATATTGGTAATGGTTCAAGTTGGGGCTTGGATGGTGTAAATTCTGGTGTTTCAATTCTTCAACCATATTCTGCAAGTGAAGGAAACCGATGGTTTGAAGGAACTAGCCATGCCATCTACCAAAACATTGATTATATCGACACTATTAATCCTGAGTATGTCCTTATCTTGTCTGGTGACCATATCTACAAAATGGACTATGATGAAATGCTAGAATCACATAAGGATCATAATGCTAGTCTTACGGTAGCTGTATTAGATGTACCACTTAAAGAAGCAAGTCGCTTTGGTATCATGAATACTGATGCAAATAATCGCATTGTAGAATTTGAAGAAAAACCAGAACATCCAAAATCTACGAAAGCATCAATGGGTATTTACATCTTTGACTGGAAACGTCTACGCAACATGTTGGTATCAGCAGAAAAAGGTGGCATTGAAATGTCAGACTTTGGTAAACATGTTATTCCTGCTTACTTGGAAACTGGGGAAAGCGTTTATGCCTATGAATTTTCAGGTTATTGGAAAGATGTCGGTACTATCGAATCCCTTTGGGAAGCAAATATGGAATACATTTCACCAGAAAATGCTTTGGATAGCCGTAACCGCCAATGGAAGATTTACTCACGTAACATGATTGCTCCACCAAACTTCTTTGGTGAACATGCCCATGTTGAGGATTCCCTTGTAGTCGACGGTTCATTAGTTGATGGAACAGTTAAACATTCTGTCCTTTCAACCAATGCTCAAATTCGTGAAGGTGCTGTGGTTGAAGATTCAGTAATCATGAGTGGTGCAGTCATTGCTAAAGGTGCAAAAATTAAACGTGCCATTATCGGTGAAGGAGCACACATTTCTGAAGGCGTTGAAATTGACGGAACAGAAGAAGTGCAAGTCGTAGGATACAATGAAGTAGTGGGGGTACCAAAAGATGAAGATTGATAAATATTCTGCAATTCTAGGAAATACCGTAGGGTATCATGACATGGATGGTTTGACGGCACACCGTCCTATTGCCAGCCTACCATTTGGTGGAAAATATCGCCTCATCGACTTCCCTCTCTCTAATTTGGCTAATGCTGGTATTCGTAGCGTCTTTGGTATCTTCCAAAACGAAAACATTAGCTCAGTTTTTGACCACATTCGTTCTGGTCGTGAGTGGGGCTTGTCTACTCTCTTGAGTCACTACTACCTTGGTATTTACAATACTCCTGTTGAAAGCTCAACTGTTGATGAGGAATACTACCGTCAAATTTTGACTTATTTGAAACGTTCAGGATCAGATCAGACTGTAGCACTTAACAGTGATGTATTGGTTAACATTGACCTTAATCAAGTTTTCCACCTTCATAATACTACAGACCAAAAAATTACAGTAGTTTATAAGAAATTGCCAAAAGAACAGATTTCATCAGTTAACAGTGTGTTTGAAATCGATGAAACTGATAAGATTGTTTCGCATGAACTCTTCCAAGACAATGGTAAAGAAATTTATAACATGTCAACAGATATCTTTGTAGTTGACACTCCTTACTTGATTGAAAAATTGGAAGAAGAAGCTGCTAAGGAAGAACCTCGTAAACTACGCTATGTTCTTCGTGATTTGGCAGCTGCTGAGGGTGGATTCGCCTATGAATATACTGGCTATCTTTCAAATATCCATTCTGTAAAATCTTACTTTGACGCTAACTTGGATATGTTGGATACTCAAAAATTCTATTCACTCTTTGCTCCAAATCAAAAAGTGTATACAAAAGTGAAAAACGAAGAGCCAACTTACTACTCAAATAGTTCTGATGTTAAACGTTCTCAGTTTGCATCTGGTTCTATTGTACGTGGTCATGTTGAAGATTCAGTAGTGTCTCGTAATGTAGACTTGCAAGAAGGTTCTAGTGTGACGCACTCTGTTGTTTTCCCTCGTGTTGAAATTGGTAAAAATGCAACTGTTGATTACGCTATCGTTGATAAAGGTGTTACAATTGCTGATGGTGTAACCATTCGAGGAACTGAAAACAACCCTGTTGTTATTACAAAAGGAAGCGTTGTAACAGAGGATATTGTACGATGAAAGTTTTATTTGTAGCAGCTGAAGGTGCACCTTTTGCTAAAACAGGTGGTCTTGGTGATGTAATCGGTGCTCTTCCTAAATCATTAGTTAAAGATGGAAATGAAGTTGCTGTTATTCTTCCTTACTACAATATGATTGCCGCAAAATTTGGTGATCAAATGGAAGATTTAGGCTACTTCTACACGAAATTGGGATGGCGTTGGCAATATGTTGGCATGAAGAAAACCACCCATGAAGGTGTTGACTTCTACTTCGTGGATAACGAACAATACTTCAATCGTGGAACAGTTTATGGTGAATGGGATGACGGCGAACGTTTTGCTTATTTCCAATTGGCAGCCTTGGAGTTAATGGAAAAAATTGACTTCATTCCAGATGTTCTTCATGTGCATGATTACCACACAGCCATGATTCCTTTCTTGCTTAAGGAAAAATACCACTGGATTAAAGCCTATAAAAATATCAGGACTGTCTTTACCATTCATAATATTGAATTCCAAGGTCAATTTGATAGTGGCATGTTGGGCGATCTTTTCGGCGTGGGCTATGAACGTTATGAAGATGGAACACTTCGTTGGAACAACTGTCTCAACTGGATGAAAGCTGCTGTGCTTTATGCCGATCGTGTAACAACTGTTTCACCATCATATGCAGAAGAAATTAAAACACCTGAATTTGGTAAAGGCCTAGACCAAATTATGCGTATGGAATCAGGTAAGTTATCTGGTATTGTTAATGGTATCGATACAGACCTCCTTGACCCAGAAACAGATACTCATATTCCTTATCATTTTTCCGTTAAAGATTTGTCTGGTAAGGCCAAAGATAAAGCTGCCCTTCAAGAACGTGTTGGCTTGCCGGTACGCAAAGACGTCCCTTTGATTGGTATGGTTTCACGTTTGACTGACCAAAAAGGATTTGACTTGGTTGTTAATGAATTGCATAACATTTTGCAACATGATGTTCAGGTTGTTCTTTTGGGAACAGGTTATGGCGATTATGAACATTCTTTCTCTTGGTTTGGACAAGCCTATCCTCAAAAAATGTCAGCCAATATCACATTTAACCTTGAATTGGCACAACAAATTTATGCAGGCTGTGACATTTTCCTAATGCCTTCTGCTTTTGAACCATGTGGACTTTCTCAAATGATGTCTATGCGTTACGGTACTTTGCCAGTAGTTAGCGAAGTCGGTGGCTTGCGCGATACGGTTGAACCCTACAACGCTGTTACTGGTGAGGGTACAGGTTTCTCATTTGGTAACTTCTCTGGTTACTGGATGGTACAAACCCTTGAAAAAGCGCTTGATCTTTATGAAGATGATCCTAAGGCTTGGAGAAAATTGCAAGATAATGCAATGACTCGTGACTTCTCATGGGATACTGCAAGCTTGGCATATGTTGATTTATATAAGCAATTAGTTTAAAACGATGATAACTTTTCTCAATTTGAGAAAAGTTATTTCGTGTCATGAGAAAGATTACTCACATTTTAACCATGACAGGGAATGTCTTGTAAAGGCGAATGAAGTTCTAGAACTTCTTCACAAAGTTCATTTTTTAACCTACAAGGATTTGCTTTGATGTGGTATAATCTACATAACTAGTATGTAGTCTGCTTGAACATACTAGAATACGAAGAGATATTCTCCTAAAAATAAGTGATGACATTCTCCTCATATTACTTTGTGATTGGGATGATAGGTCTTATCTAATAACGCCTTTAAAAGGGGCAATGTGATCTTAGTCCTCTCTGCTGTCTATGATTGGTGTTTTATCAGAAAAAGATTTCCCCTTTCGTCTGTGCCATTAATTATGGTAACTCTCGAAATAGGATGTCCTATTTAGGGGATGTCTTGTGATTTACTGCTTTAAATTGCATTTGAGATAATGGCAATTAAGAAAGGATTTCTATGCAACTTGAAAATTTAACTCCAGAACAATTTATTCGTGACTTTAAAGACACACTCCACCAAGAACAACTCATCAAGGTTGCCAAAGCAACACCAACTGAAATTTTTACAGCCTTGGCTGGTTTGATTCGTAAGTATTACACGAACACATGGATTACACGTAATCATGAACTTTCAGAAAAACAAGAAAAGATTGCTTACTACTTCTCAATTGAGTTTCTTCCAGGTCGTATGTTGGAAACTAACCTTCTTAACCTTGGTATTCTTGATGTTGTTAAAGAAGGTTTTGCGGAACTTGGCATTGACTTCCGTGAAGTTGTAGAAGCAGAGCATGACATGGCTCTTGGTAATGGTGGTCTTGGTCGTTTGGCAGCTGCTTTCATGGATTCACTTGCGACTACTGGTTACCCAGGTTTCGGTAATGGTCTTCGTTACCGTTATGGACTCTTTAAACAACGTATCGTTGATGGTTACCAAGTGGAACTGCCAGATGGTTGGTTTGGTTCAACAGGAAATGTTTGGGAAACTCGTAAAGACCATGATATTGTAAATGTTAAACTTTATGGTGATGTTTACCTTGAAGCTAACGAAGAAGGCCGTATTGTTCCAACTTATAAGAACGCTCAAGTTCTTCGTGCTGTTCCTTACGATGTGCCACAAATTGGTTTCCAAAACGACGTCATTAACAACCTTCGTCTTTGGGATGTTGAAATTCCTGAAGAATACGAATTGGACTACAGAACATTGGAAGATCGCCGTCGTGTGAAAAATATCACAGCTATTCTTTATCCAGATGATTCAACTGTCGAAGGAAAAGAATTGCGTTTGGTTCAAGAGTACTTCATGACAAGTGCAGGTCTCCAAACAATCATTAAATCTTATCTCAAGATGGGCTTGCCATTGAAAGATATCCATAAAAAAGTCTCTGTCCATATCAATGATACTCACCCAGCGGTTGCGCCAGCTGAATTTATGCGTCTCCTTCTTGACGAATACGGACTTTCATGGATTGATGCTTGGAATGCCACTGTTAAGACCATGAGTTACACTAACCACACTATTCTTCAAGAAGCCCTTGAAAAATGGGATCAAGAACTCTTCAAACGTGTTCTTCCACGTGTTTACCAAATTATTTTGGAAATCGATAACCGTTATGTAGCTGAAATGGCTGGACGTGGTGTTGCTGCGGATGTTATCGAACGCACACGTATTGTGAAAGACAACCAAGTGCACATGGCTAACCTTTCAATCATTGGTGGTCACTCAGTCAACGGGGTTGCTAAACTTCACACAGAGCTTCTTAAAGAAGATACTCTCCACGATTTCTATACTATTTATCCTGAAAAATTCAATAACAAGACTAATGGTATTGTTCAACGTCGTTGGACACAAATTGCAGCACCAGAACTTTCTGCAGCTATTGATGATGTGATTGGTAACGGTTGGCGTAAAGACATCCATGAGCTTGAAAATCTGACAACTTACTTGGATGATAAAGCAGTCTTGAACCAATTCTATCAAGTTAAGACAGCAGCTAAACAACGTTTGGCAGACTACATCAAGGAAAGTACAGGCATTGAAGTATCTACAGATGCTATCTTCGACGTTCAAGTTAAACGTCTTCACGCTTACAAACGTCAATTGCTTAATCTCCTTCACATTATCAAACTTTACTGGGATCTTAAAGATAATCCAGATAAAGACATGGTACCACGTGTCTTCATCTTTGGTGCTAAAGCTGCTCCTGGATATCACTTCGCTAAATCAGTTATCAAACTTATCAATGAAGTGGCTAACCTTGTCAATAATGATGAAAGCCTCCAAGGCAAACTTAAGGTTGTTTTCCTTGAAAACTACCGTGTAAGCTTGGCTGAAATTATTATCCCAGCAGCTGATGTCTCTGAACAAATCTCATTGGCTTCTAAAGAAGCATCTGGTACATCAAACATGAAATTCATGATGACCGGTGCCATTACTTTGGCAACACTTGACGGTGCCAACATTGAAATCAAAGACGAAGTTGGTGATGAAAATGTTGTCATCTTCGGTATGAACAAAGACGAAGTTTACGAACACTATGCTCGTCACGATTATTATTCTCGTGCAGTTTATGAAAACAACCCTGTGATTCGTCGTGTTGTGGATACTTTTGTCAATGGTACTATTCCAAATGCTCAATCAGAAGGTACTGAAATCTATGAAGCGCTTATCACACATAACGATGAGTACTTCCTCTTGGAAGACTTTGCAGCTTATGTAGAAGCTCAAGAGAAAATCGATGCGCTTTATCGTGACCATGACAAGTGGGCACGCATGAGCTTGGCTAATATTGCTAAATCTCATAAGTTTACTTCTGATGATACTATCACAGAATACGCTAAAGAAATTTGGGAATTGAAAAATAAGCGAAAGCTAATACATCAAAAAAACAACGGCTAGAAATGGTCGTTGTTTTTGATTGCAGACAAAGTCGGCTCTTTGTCAACTGTAGTGGGTGACGAAAAGCTAACATCTAGAGAGAACCTGATAGGTTTTCTCTTTTTGTATGTTCAGAGTGATGAAAACACGCTTCCTAAAGTTAATAAAGTTTCTAAAACCGAAGCCCAGACGTTTAATATCTTTGATAAGCTTATTGGTGCCCTCCAATTTTGCATTTGAGTAATGTGTTTCTAGCGCATTTTTGATGTATGGTTTGTGTCTAAGGAAGGTCCTAAAGACAGTTTTGAAGTAATGATTAACCTTGCTTATATTCTCCTCTATGAGCTCAAAAAACTCATCTACCCTCTTCTCCTGAAAGTGAAACAGCAACAGCTGATAGAGGTTATAATAATTAGCGAGTTCTTCTGAGAAATTCAGTGTCTTCTTAACGACTTCATGTGGACTTAAGGTTTGACCAAAGGTCTTCGAGTGAAATGACTTACAAGATAACTTACGGCTGTCCTTTTGGAAGAGTCTCCAGTGATTTTTCAAGGCTCGGTAGG
>NZ_CM002130.1:1735803-1757542 GCF_000448605.1 Streptococcus sp. HSISS3 | reverse complement strand
AAGACGTAATAGTGTAGGTGTTCCAGCTTGTTCAAGGAGAGGAATTTTAGAAGGCTTTTGAAAGTCATATTTGATCATCTTTCCTTGGCAGTGAGGACATGATGGTGCAGGATAATCAAGTGTTGCTTGAACCTCGATGTAGGTATCTTTTTCAAAAACAAGAGAAATAATGATATTTGGGTCTTTAATTCCGATTAATTCTGTGGTATTCTTAATAAGTCTCATAAGTTCTTCCTAATGATGGTTTGGTTGCTTTTCATTATAGTTCTTATGGGACTTTTTGTCTGCATTCAAAAAGCTCTATAATCTCTATAGTGATTTTACCCACTACAGAAATTATAGAGCCACAAAGTCTCAATATATGTAGGTTTCTAGGTTTCATTCTGAAAAAATAACTTTGTATATATTGTGAATAAAACCAATCAAATGACTTTATCAGTCCCTACTAAAAGGAAGCTGAGTTAACAACATGATTATTTCATCAAGAACTTCTTTAAATGAGATACCATTAGTATAACTGTATTTTCTTGCGTAGTTTTGCCATTGTTGGTTTTGGGTTTCATCATTTTTAAATGATTTAAGAAGTTCAATATTTTTATTGTAATCAAATGTGGTACCACGAAATGCAAATGTTCTTTTTATGGCTAATTGGAGCTGTAAGGTGTCAATTTCTTCCCTCTTCAATTTTGAAAGAATATAAATGTCATAAAAGTCTTTGCTACGGCTATTCAAAAAGTTTCTAGAGTATATCGTTTGTAGCTTTTCAGCAATAATGGTTTCAATGGGATAAGCAATGATTGGGAAGTGGTCATCTTCAAAAAGAGATTTATAGTCGTAATGAATAGGGTGTGGCGTTACAATATCCCCTGTTGCGATATCTAAATGAACCATTTGTTTGATGTTTTCTAGCTGGCAAAGAATGCTGGCCCGGTACCCACTGTAAAGGTCGCTTTCTTTAATAGAAACTATAGATTGAATCGTAAAATTGATACCCTCTATTGGAATCGCAAGAATATCCTTGAGTTGCTTCTCAACATTTTCAAATGATAGTGTGATGTTCTGGAATAGAAAGTCAATATCGACAGTACTACGTGATTCAACGCCAATGACATTCGAAAGAAGAAAGCCTCCTTTAAAGATATAGTTTCTTGAGTATGAACTCTGGCTTAACTTTTTTAGGATCATTTCAAGAAAATAATAGGTCATCACGGAGTTAAAGGTTAAGCCAGTTTGCTTAGAGATTTTGTGGCAGAGTAGGGTTAATGTTGCTTTGTTCACATAAGAACCTCCAGAGTTTGCTTGATATCTTTTATGGCCTGCATTTTAGTAGCATAGTCATAAAGTTTACCTATATTCTTATTCGGATTTTTAGCAAAACTCTGAAGTGTTTTCACAAAAAGTTCTGTATCAATGTGATTTCGGTTAGTAATTAAATCGCAAATAGTTCGCTCTAGGTCATAAGCCTGAACGTAGTTTCCCATTGGAGTTTTAATGCATGTAACCCCAATCTCGATAAAATTCTTAGTTGTCGTATGAATTAGGAGATTGGAAAGAGGGGTGTTAAAGCGATAACCTCTAGGTACAGTTATCTCAAAATATTGAGGAATCTCGTCAGTAACGCCTAATAGATATAATGCAGATGTGTAAGAGTAGATAGCCTTTGAAAATCTATATTGAAAAAAGTAATAGTCGTCATAGTCCCCGTTAGCATCTAGATAAATTCCTTTTTCAACTCGAAAAATAGTTCCTTCCTGTTCTAACCTAGTTAGATAGACAGTGGGTATGCCAAGAGTTTTACAGTCTTTATAAGTAATGATGCCATTATGATGTGCAAGATGGTGCAGCATTCTTTCTTTATTTGACATATTATCCCTCCTTTTGTTGCGTTTATACATCAATTTTATCTTTTTTGTAGTGTAGACGCAACATTTTTCGATGCTAGCTGTTTCTGAAGTCTTCGGAATCTTTTAGTCATCCTTCCTTAAAGTTTGCAACTGTTCGCTAAGATGATATAATGGCCTATAGATATAGGCATCAGAAAAGGGGGAAATGTTATGGCTTTACGTAGCCAATTAATTACCAAGGAGTTTCCAGATTTAGATAGGGTAGAGCGCTTGAACAATGAGGCCTTTCCGGAGGAAGAACGTATTCCTTTGAGTGAGTTCTTACAACTGGATGGTCGTGAGGATTATCATTTCTTTGCCTTTTATGACGAAGATGATTTTATTGGCTTTGCCTCAGTTCTCTATAATGCTAAGGTTTTTTATGTTAGCTTTTTTGCTATTGTTCCTCAAATGAGGAGTCATGGCTATGGTAGTGAAATCATTGATAAATTAGTGGAGTTTTATGGGCCAACACGATCCATGGTTTTAGAGGTGGAGCGTTTGGATGAGCCTAATGATAATCCAGAGCAACGTGCGGCTCGTTGGGATTTCTACAAGCGTAATGGTTTTAAGACGTCAAATGCCTTTCTGGAATATGAGGGCTTGAGTTTTGAGATTCTCTATCGTGGAGATCATTTTGATGAAGCAGCTTACAGAGAGATTTTCCATAAACTTCAGGAAAATGCTTATTTTGACTTTAAGATTAAACATCGTCACTTGAGTGATTTATAAGGTAGGGAAGCAGGTTAGATACGACCTGCTTTTCATCTATTTTCAGGATTGTCAACCGTTTTCAGTATAATTTGCCGTCCTATGATATAATGGAAGTACTATGAAGAAAGCAATTTTACAGTATTTGGCAAGTGCCTTGGCTGTAATCCTTATACTTGGTCTTGTGGTTTTCGACCGTCGTCGAAACCAATATCTGGTCAAGAGGGTCAAAGACCCAGAAATTTCCTACATTTATCAGGCTTCTTTGGAAAATTTAGACAGACTGGCTTTGAGTCAGGCTGGGGTCATCCAATCTTATCAAATTGATCCGATGTCGGTGCGTAAGGAGGATGGAAAGATTCGTCTATCCCTCCATATCAATCATTCCTATGATAAACAGGTCAATCTTGTCCTAAAGTCGGATGCTTATGGTGATTTGTCAGTAGTTCAAGCGACGCTGTCGGATGCCTTGAAGCTAGCTTTGACAGATGAGGCCTATCAGAAACGCTTGGCTGTGATTTCGCAAAAAGCTGATGCGATTATAGCCCGTGACCACTGGGATCAGGCGATTAAGCCGGCCTATGTGGCTCAGGTAAGAAGTAAAATGAAAAAGACTTCTCTGGACCACTTTGACAACATCTTGAATGACATTGATCAAGAAAGTAAGGAAGTTGGTTCTGATACTTATGCAGCCTTTTTCCAAGCTTCTCAATTACCTAACCATGACAAGCTTAATTTGGTTATGAACCATATGCAGGTTTATGTGGATAAGTACCAGTTTCTCCAACTTGGGAAGTCGGGTTATAAATTTTCCAAACAACTTGAGCCAACCAGTCCTTTTTATAGCTACTTCCGTGAAGCTATCATGGAAACCTATCAGACAGATCAGGGCTTGGGTGTGGATGAGTTAGGCATCAAGCTCCATCTATTCAGATCTTGGATTGATAAGCAGTCTATGGACTATGTTAGGACCAACTACAAGGGCAAGACGGATTTGGATAAGCTTTTGGCCTATAGCAAGGACAAGAAGATTAATCTGGATTACACCACAGGTGCTTCCTTCCATAATCGAACTTTAGGTGATTTCACCTATCCGCATAATATGAAAATTCAGTTGCCTCAGACCAGCATTATGGGGCCCTACGGTGTTAGTAATGCCCGTTTTATTGAATTCATTGTCAATATGGATACAGGAAAATTTGTATCCGAATGGAATGTTTACAAGAAAAGAAAGATGGTAGCATCGACTCTAATCCTAAGCATTATAAGATAGAGGATGGGGCTGATATTGCCGATACAGACTCGGCTAACTATGGTCTGTCTAAGGGCCTCAATGCCGATTTACCGGCTTACCTCAATAACAGCCACACCTATCTGGATGTTCATCATCCTGCTGATAATGCCATCAGACGGAAAATGGTTAAGAAGTGGAAAAATCCGAGGAATGTGCTAAACGGTGGAAACTATACCGATATTGTTAAAAAAGGAGGCTTGAAAGATCTTGAAACATGGAGACACGTTAAAGCTGAAGACCGCCTTCAGGTCTACAATGCCTATCTGGATCATATTCGTTCTACTTTTGTGCTTGATGGTTTTGACAGCTTTTACCAAGAAACCTATAAGTTCCAAGGTCAAGGAGGAAGCCAAGCAAACGGAAACCCTTGATAAGGTTCTCGTATCTAAAAATTTCTATCGGGTCAGAGATGCCTACGCCATCAAACTTTATGGACAGGATGAGGGAATGTCCTTTGATGTTGCTAATCAAAGACTCTTTGGATCAAACATTGCCATTAAGGATGGTATCTTGTATGGGTCTAGTCTTGGTGATTTGACGATTGAGGATTATTTTCAAGGGGAGTTGTCCTACCTCTTAGGGGCGACTCAAAAGCTCCCTGTGGATAAGGCTCGCATTAAAGCCGACCACTATACCCAGGACATCCGCTTGAATCGGGTTTGGTCTGATCTTAAGGATCAAGAAACCTCTAACAGTATTATTTCGCAGTTTCAGGACAAGACTTTGCTCAAGTTGCGCATTAGTTATAACAAGGATTTCCTTCCAACTAAGATTCAAGGCTTTTACAATAGTCAAAAGCTTAACGGCTGGCAGGACTTATTTTACATTGACTATCCCTATGCCAATCAGGTGGCCTTTGAACAGGCTCAAGACGTCTATATTCAAAATATTCAGTACTTGGAAGCTCACCCCAAAGAGGAGACAGGTGACTAGTACTTGCATAGAAAAAGCGCCTTTATCACATGTTGATAAAGGTGCTTTGCTTTATGACAGTTTAGTTTTGATGTTTAAGGGCTACTAATTCTGGGAAAAGCTTGTCCAGGATTTTTGGAGTGATAGCTTGACCCGGTCCTTCGGCACAGTAGGTGTGCATATACATGGAAGGGTTAAAGTTAAGCTCAATGCAGGTGCAATGCGGATTTTCCTTGATGGCAATTTGCGTTTCATCTGGAATTATCAGGTCAACCCCACAAGCCCAGGCTCCCATGCTAGTTGCCATGGCTGCGGCCAATTCTTGGTAAGAGGAATCCATAATCTCAGTGACATCAATAGAGTCGCCACCTGTAGAGATGTTAGAGTTACGGCGTAGGTTAACCTTTTTCCCATCAGGAAGGACATCGTCAGGTGTGTAGCCTTGTTGGGCCAACATTAGTTGTTCGATGTCTCCTAAGGCAATAATTTCAAGCGGTGAGCGGTGGTCGTGGCCACGCAATGGATTGGCATTTTTCTGAGCAACCAATTCACGGATAGTGTGTTTGCCATCCCCAACGACATTTGCAGCAACACGAAGGAGGACAGCCTCACAATGCCCGTCCAAGATGAAGAAACGGTATTCAGTACCCGGTATAAATTCTTCAACCAGGACTGCGGTATCTTCTGCGAAGGCAATTTCAAGGGCTTTTTGATAGTTTTCAAGACTGGCAGGTTCTTGGAAAATGGAGATTCCCAAACCAAAGTTGGTTGATTTTGGTTTGACCACGATTTGTTTGTTCTTGATTAGAGGGTAATAGGCAAGTCCTTGCTCAAGGCTGGTAAATTCGTCACCAGTAGGAACTGGAAAGCCAGCATCTGCCAGAATCTTCTTAGTCACAGTTTTATTGGCCATGGCAAGAGGGACCACGTAGTTGTCTTTTGAAGTCATATTACCGTTCTTGACGTATTCGACATGGTCTTTGTGCCAGAGTTTGAGGAATTGGTCCTGTTCATCCAAAATGTCGAAATTGATTCCCTTTTGGATAGCATCAAAAAGCAACATCTGTGTAGAGAGCTCCATCTCTTCATAGCCCTTGAGGGCATAATGAGCGGTCCAATCATAGTCCTGATAGGCCAGCGCCTTGTTCAAAGCAAAGTCAGCTAGGGACTTGTCTTTGATATAAGGTAAGAGTTGAGCAGAGAGCGTCTGTTTTGGATCCGCAAAGGTTGCCTTGACTTGCTTAACCAAATCTTGATGATAGTCACCAAGTCCAAAGTGTTGAACCAATTGGTCTAGGGCTTTAATAATATCCTTAGTTTCGGCCATAGCTTGATCAGGTAGTGGTTCTAGCGGATGAGAAAGAGCAATTTTCTCATTTAGTGCGTGACCTTGAGCTAGAACTTGATCAACATTTTCAGGGCTATCAAGCCAAAGGAAGGCTAAAATGAGCAAGTGTACAGTGTCCATAGTAGTCTGGCTAATACCGATACGCTCAAAGGGATTGAGGTCGAAGTTACGGAATTCCAGATAGGTAATTCCCTTGTCCAGGAAGGAACGATTAGCCTTTTGGCCACGGAAACGAACAGCTGAATAAAATTCCTTCTCGGCAATCAAATCACCATTGGCAATATAGGTTTCGATATCGGAGACGTAGTCTTCAAGATTATCAAAGGATACTTGAATTTCTTCCTTATTGACATAGCCGTGGTCACTGTTACGGAAGGAACGCACAGGCTCTGGAACTTCTTGGTCGAAGAAGCCTTGCTCAGCAATAGGTGCAGCCCCAAAGAGATAGGTAATCACCCAACGGTAGCGCAAGTAGTTTTGAGCCAACTTAAGATAGAGGGCATTCTTGAAGGCAATCATATCGGTCTGATTACTTTCTTGGAATAGGGCCTCAACCAAATCTTTACCCAGTTCCATATTATAGTGGATACCTGAGATAGCTTGTAGTTTAGTTCCGTATTTTTCAGTCAAGTAGTTGCGATAATGGCGTTCAAATTCATTTTCCAGTTGGGCAACTTGGATTTCTTGGGCGTTAATGCGAGGTGGCATAGAGAGGGGCCAGAGAACCTCGTCTTGAGAAATCGAACGTCCGGTCACATCGGTAATAGCTCCTAGAAGACGACGAGCCTCAGTGGTGGATTTGGCAACTGGCGTAATGAGCTCCATCTGATACTCACAAAAGTCAGTCTGAATATAGGGGTGGAAACTACGAGCTCCCAGACAGGATGGGTGAGGCGTATGTGCTAATTTTCCCTGTCTATCGACACGAAGACTTTCGCGTTCAATTCCAAAGTTAGCTTGGAGAATGGGGCTGGTAGACTCCAGCTTTTGAAGCAGTTGGTTTATAGTCATAGAATCACCTTTTCATCTAATGTTAGTGATAGTCTATTATAAATAGAAGAATAAAACAACTTTCCGCTACGGTTAAGGGGAATTTCCGAATGTTGTAGATAAGTTTGTGAAAAATGAACAGATTATGGGCAGAATAATGAGGAAATCAGAACAAATCCTAGTCATATAGCATTTTACTTGCAATTTAAGTCACATTAACCTATACTATAAGTAACATCTATATTAAAACGAAGTCTCCCTAGGGCCCATCCCTCAGGGGCTTTTATATGCTCTCAAAAGGGTATAACTGTTCTTTTATAGATAAAATATGAGCATTTTGACTGTTCTTATAAAACTTTGCTCTGCATAGAGCAGACGATATTTTTCGCCGTGGCAACAGTTGTCTAAATCTGCTCAGTCTTGTTTAGAGCAGAGTAAGATGCTAACAGTTCGCTCTGCCCACCAGCGATGCTTTCGCCGTGATGACATAGCGAACTCGCCTTATCTAACGCTGCTTACAACACGCTCTGCTCAGGACAGGAGATGTTTTTCGCCGTGGTAGGGGTCATCCTGAACCTATTTGCACTTGTTCGAAGTTGCTCACGATTCGACAGCTCGCTCTGCCCACCAGCGATGCTTTGCCGTGATGGATTACAGGACTAGCTTATATCTATCAATGCCTGAAACACGCTCTGCTCAGGGCAGACGATATTTTTCGCCGTGGCAATAGTTATAGAAGTCAAGAGACTTCTATAACTCGGAAGTTTTGAGACTTTGGCTCAAAACTTAGCTATGAGATTCCGAAGGAAGCTGCTAGCGTCCGAAGCCACTTAAGAAAGCATCAAAAAAGTAAAAAACAACAAATAAAATGGAGGTAACTATGTTTCAAACCCTGATCGCCCAGATAAAGGAATACAAGAAACCCTCAATCCTAGCGTCCCTCTTCATGACGCTAGAAGTCATGTTTGAGATTTCCATTCCCTTTGTCATGGCTAATCTTTTGGACAAAGGTGTCCAGCAATCTAACATGTCTAACATCTGGTTCTACGGTGGCCTCATGTTAGTCTGCGCCTTTCTATCCCTATTCTGCGGTATGCAGTCGGCTCGCTATGCGGCCTTTGCCTCTGCTGGATTTGCCAAGAATCTACGTCAGGCCATTTTCAAGAAGGTTCAAAGCTTCTCCTTTGAAAATATCGATAAGTTCTCAGCTGGTGGTCTGGTAACCCGTATGATGACTGATGTTACCAACGTTCAGAACTCTTATCAAATGATTATCCGCATCTGTGTGCGTGCCCCACTCAACCTGATTTTTGCCATTACTGCTAGTTTCCTTATCAACGGTCAGATGGCTTGGATTTTCGTTGGCGTAACGCTCTTCCTCGGTGTGATTCTAGCGCTTATTACCAAGATTGTATATCCTTTATTTACTCAAGTATTTGAGGCTTATGACAACCTTAACAACAGTATCAAGGAAAATATCACCAACATGCGTGTGGTGAAGTCCTATGTTAAGGAGCAGGAAGAGACTGATAAATTCAAGAGGGCCTCACGTCGCATTTATCAAATGTTTATGCGTGCTATTCGTGTGGTTGTCATGTCTAACCCAGCCATGATGTTGTCAATGTATGCGTCCTTCCTCATGATTTCTTGGTTTGGTGCCCACCTTATCGTTGTCGGTAACCTATCTACAGGTGAATTAACCTCTATGTTCAGCTACACCATGACTATCCTCATCTCACTCATGATGTTCATGATGATCTTTGTCATGTTGTCCATTTCTATGGCTTCTGTGGAACGTATTAATGACGTCCTCAGTACTGAAGCGACTATCCTTTCGCCTGAAAATGGTTTGACAGAAGTTGCAGATGGTTCAATCAGCTTTGACCATGTGGACTTCTCATATACGGATGAAAATGGTGACAAGACCCATGTCCTCAAAGATATTACGCTTGATATTAAGTCTGGTGAAGTTATCGGAATTCTTGGTGGAACGGGTTCAGGAAAATCTAGTCTGGTTCAGCTGATTCCTCGTCTCTATGATGTGGAAGCTGGTCAAGTCAAGGTTGCCGGCCACAATGTTAAGGACTATGATTTGGATAGCTTGCGTAAACAAGTTGCCATGGTCCTTCAAACCAACGTTCTTTTCTCAGGCACTATTAAGGAAAATATGCGCTGGGGAAATAAACAGGCAACAGATGAAGAAATCATCCAAGCTTGTAAGATTGCCCAAGCTGATGAATTTATCCAAGAGTTTAAGGATGGCTATGACACCAAGATTGAACGTGGTGGAGCTAATGTCTCAGGGGGACAACGTCAACGTCTTTGTATTGCACGTGCTCTCCTCATGAATCCGAAAATCTTGATTTTGGATGATTCGACATCAGCAGTCGATACCAAGACAGATAGTTTGATTCGTCAAGGTTTCGCTTCAAGTCTTAAGGACACGACTAAAATCATCATCGGCCAACGGATTTCATCTATCCAAGATGCAGACCGTATCATCGTCATGAATGATGGCCGTATCGATGCCATTGGTAGTCACGACGACTTGGTGGCTAATAATGCCATTTATCGTGACGTTTACAAGATGCAAACACAAGGGAAAGGAGTAGCAGATGCAGAATAAGAAAAAAGCCAGCTGGGGCTCACTAGCACGACTGCTACGCTTTTTGTGGCAAGACTACAAGCTTTCACTTTCTATCTCCTTTGTCCTTATCGTTGTAGCTTCTTTGGCAACGGTTAATTTGACGGCTTCAATTCAGTCCTTGGTGGACGTTTACGTTCAACCCATGGTCAAGTCTGGTAGTCATAATTTTGGGCCACTGTTACGTTTCTTGACATCAGTTGAGGTCTTTTGTCTTATCGGTGTGGTTGCCAACTATGTGGCTTCCCTCCTCATGGCGACGATTTCACAAGATTCCTTACGTTCCCTTCGTAATCAGCTTTTTGCTCGTATGCAAAAGCTCCCTATTCGTTACTTTGACACTCATAAACACGGGGACATCATGTCGATCTATACCAATGACATCGATGCCCTCCGTCAGGCCATTGAGCAATCCATTCCCCAACTCTTGCAAACGGCCATTACCCTTATTGGTGTGACTGTAACCATGCTTACTGTGAGTCCACTTCTCTTTATCGTGGTCCTAATCATGGTAGGCATCATGTTTATGGTTATTAAAAATATATCTGCCAAATCAGGCCGTTACTTCGGTGAGCAACAAAAGAATCTTGGGATTGAGAATGGCTTTATCGAAGAAATGATGTCAGGTCAAAAAGTGGTCAAGGCCTTTGTCCACGAAGAAGAAAGCATGGCTGACTTTGACAAGATTAATGAAGAACTCTTCCAATCCTCATACTTGGCCAATCGCTATGCCAATGTCCTCATGCCAATCCTTGGGAACTTAGGAAATGTATCCTTCGTCTTGACTGCCTTGGTCGGTGGGGTCTTTGCCCTCAATGGTGTGGGTGGCTTGACTATCGGTGGTCTCATGGCCTTCCTACAATTGAACCGTTCCTTCAACGGCCCTATTACTCAGGTCTCTCAACAACTGAACTTTGTCCTTATGGCGCTTGCCGGTGCCGACCGTATCTTTGACCTTCTGGATGAAGCAGAAGAAGTGGATCAAGGTAAGGTCACTTTGGTTAATTACGAATTGGTAGACGGTCAAATGGTTGTGACAGACAAGAAAACCAACCATTGGGCTTGGAAGCACCCACGTCCAAATGGCGACTACGAGTTGGTCGAGTTGGTCGGAAATGTGGTCTTCCAAGATGTTGATTTCTCTTACGATGGTAAGAAACAAATCCTTCACGACGTTAACCTCTATGCAGACAAGGGGCAAAAGGTTGCCTTTGTCGGTGCGACAGGTGCTGGTAAGACGACAATTACCAACTTGATTAACCGTTTCTACGACATCCAATCTGGTGTGATTACTTATGATGGTATCGATGTGAAGCTGATTGAAAAAGATTCTCTTCGTCGCTCACTTGGTATCGTGCTTCAGGATACCCATCTCTTCACAGGGACTATCGCTGAAATATTGCCTACGGCCGTGCGGATGCGACTCGTGAAGAAATTCTTGAAGCTGCTCGTATTGCTAACGTGGATTCCTTTGTGCAACATCTGGACAATGGTTACGACACTGTTCTTACAGACGATGGTGCAGGCTTGTCTAATGGACAACGTCAGCTGATTGCCATTGCGCGTGCTGCCCTTGCTAATGCACCGGTTCTCATCCTTGACGAGGCGACTTCCTCTATTGACTCTCGTACCGAAAAAATGGTACAAGAGGGGATGGACCGCCTCATGGAAGGACGTACCGTCTTTGTTATCGCCCACCGTCTTTCAACCATCGTTAACTCAGATGTGATTATGGTTATGGACCATGGACATATCATTGAACGTGGCGACCACGACAGCCTTATGGAACAAGGTGGTACTTACTACCGACTTTATACTGGTGGTCTTGAAATTGATTAAGACTAAAAGAACTCAGGTTTTGCCTGAGTTTTTTGTATATGAAGAAAATGACTTTTTTGAGGCTTTCCTTTTCTATAAAGGATGGAAGTTTTTAGCACCTTATCACCCCCCCTGTCTATGCTATACTAAAAGTGATACAGAAAAATGGGAGATTATTATGGAAAATAAGTTTATGCAAAAGTCCACACCTAAGAGTGATAAGACAACCAAGGCTGTTTTTATTGGTCTCTTAGTGGCGCTTCTCTTTGTTATTGCTGGGATAGCTATCTTTTTTGCTCTCAATGGTAGCAGTAAGAGTGCTAAAGGCTCGAACGCATCGGGCAAGTCGAGTAGTACCCTCTATTCAGGCAGCAATGCAGAGGATCCTTTGTTCAAAATCACCCTGAAAACTTTCGGGGATAACAAGGAATTTCTACTCGTGACACCAAACCCTGGTCAGGATAGAAACATGTTTAACATAGTGGGGGTAGCTGGTCAATACCTCGTCACTCAAGAGTATAAAGGGAATCTATCTAGTAAGAAAAATGCCAAGGGTGATAGTCTTTACAAGTATGACTACTATAATATCTATGTGTATGACACGGAAAAACCAAATCAAAAACCCAAACAAATCGACCTTTTGAAATTGGCTAAAAAAGCTGGGGATGAAGATTATTTAAATCAGGCAAGTCTAAGACTTTTCATGCTCAATGGACAGGGCTACCTACAATTGCCATTTGGGGCATCGTCAGCTGACCCTACTGCCAATAAAAAGTTCCTCAATCTTTATTCTCAAAAGATAGAGGAAATGTACATTCCAACCAACTCCGATACATTGGAGACGGAATTTAAACACGCTAATGTTGATATCTCTAAGACGTTAGCGCCTTTTGGTCTTGAGATGTTTCAGAGTGCTGCTAATGGTAAAGATTTTGATGATCATAGTAACACACCAACTGGTAATCTGCCTGCTTTATATTACCTTTCAGCCAAGGACAGAAGTCTTAATATGGACAATACCAACTTTGCCAAAGAGCAAAAAGATGCCTACGAGGCAGTTAAGACCAAACATGCGAGAATCTACAGCCTTCCAAATAAAGTCACTAACGAGACTTGGGTTAATGCCCTGTTGCACTGGATGGCGCCAGTGGGGCAAGATGCCTATGAGTTACAGGTTAGCGCCTTTAAACCGACTAATGAGGAAGGTAAAGTCAAATCCTATCAAGAATTACAGAGCTGGAACGACAACCATATAAGGAAGAAATAGACAAGCAGTTCCTCTCTAAAAAAATGACAAGAATCCCAAGTTTATAAGCTTGGAATTTTAAAATTTTAAGAAAAGAGGCTAACTAGACTAATCTTAAGTCTCTGAGAAACCGTTAGTAAGTAACAAAATCTTGAGAGGGTTACCGGGAAAATGGGATGACTTTTTTGAATTGTGAGGAAAGAATGGATAAAACCAGGTAGGTATTAATAAACTTTTTAAGATTTTTAACTCTTGGCAACCATTTTCAAATAGGGGATTCTGAAGGAAAAGCGCCCCTTAAACAAAAAGAAGGAGACAATCGTCAGTTTAGGCTAGCTTTTCGATTCAGAGGGACATATAGTCCGCCTTTATGTGATTTCTCTACTTTAAGTAAGGTTTAAATGAGAACATAAATAAAAATAATGATAATTATATGGCACATCAACAATCACTAAGATTAAAATTATGATTAATCTGCATGAGTTGATTAGAAAAATAAGAAGTGGTAAAAGATGTAAAATTTAAAGAAAAACTCAGTTATTTACTGCATTTTACAGTTGTTAGGTAAGAATTAATGAGTAAAAACAAAGTAAAATGTCTGACAATTTGATTTTTTTTAAAAAAGTTGTCTAAATCACTTGACTATAAATTGTCAGAATGTTAAAATGCAATTGAATCATGGATACGAGGATACAAATTCTCGAATGCATGTGACATATAACTAACTTTTTTAAAGAGGGAGACTTTATAATGAAAGACATTTTCAACAGACGCCAACGCTTTTCATTGCGTAAATATTCGTTTGGTGTCGCTTCAGTCTTGCTTGGGACAGCATTGTTTGCTGCTCACACCGCACAGGCTGAAGAGGTTGACGCAGCATCAACGTCGTCTTCAGATTCTTCTGCAGCTGTAGGAGCTGAGGGCACTGCAGATCTGGTCAAAGAAACAGCAACTTCTGTTGCTCAATCAGATCCAACTGCTGCAGCTGCGGCTGAAGCCCCAACTTCAACGCTACCAATCTCAGTAGCTTCTGTTTCTGAAGCTCCAAAGGCTGAAGCAACAACTTCTGAAGCAGCAAAAGAAGAAGCTTCTTCAAGCGCTAAATCAGAAGCAGCTAAACCTGCAGAAAACAAAGCTACGTCAGAAGCAGCTAAACCAGCAACTGCAGCTTCAACTGCAGCAGCCAGCGGTAAAGTTGAAACAACAGCTTCAACACCAGCAGCAACAGCCGCTACAGCAACTCCAGCTGCAGCAGCAGCTAACCATTCTGCAGCAACAGCAGCTCCAGTAGCTGAAGAAACACCAGCAGCTGAAACTGCTGCGGCAGCAACAAGTGTTAAGCCAAATGTTACAGCACGTGGTTATTCACGTTTTTATTCTGTAGGATCAGCAGCAGATCGAAGTGCAACACTTGACCGTGCAGCAACTGATTTGACGAATGCTGGTGCTTTGGCAACAAGAAGCAGCCGTCGTAACCGTCGTGCTTTGACAGACCATAATGTAGCACCGATTGATGTTGTGACGACTTTAGCTAATAAAGTTGCTGCCAATCCAGATATGACAGATCCTAACGGAGCATCTGTACACTCTCAAACAATTCCAGCTGGTTACCAAGCTAAAGAAGGTGACGTCTATACATTTGGTATCTGGAATTTGACAAAATTCAATGCCCGTTATAATACAAACTACTATGCACGTGCATACAAGAACTTTGATACTTCAACTGATACTACAGTCGAATTGATAGATAAAACGACTGGTAGTGTTGTTGAAACACACACACTTACTGCAACAAGTGGTGTACAAAAATTCACTACCACAACTCCAAAATCTAATAATGAGTTGACGCTCAAAGCGGACTACCAAGCCGGTATTGGACAAGGTCCTGGTAAGACAGATCAACCTTTCATTCAATTAGGATTTGAAGTTGGACCAGCGATTCAATCTTATGTAGCTCCAGGACATCAATTGACTACAGCCGAGCAACAACATTTGCTAGCCGTATATTCTGCACGTAATTCAAATGATATTTTGAATGCAGTTGAACCTGCTTATAATGGTCGTCAGGTTACTGATACGAACTTTAAGATTCCTGTTAATGTTGAAAAGACTACTTACTATAAACTTGTTGACAAGAAAAACCCTACCTACAAGGAAACTGGTAAGTCTGTTACAACTCAGGACTATAAAGAAAATGGCAATGAAACTGAGTTAGCTAAATATACTCTGAAAGCTATGGAAGGTCAAAACTTCACAGCTTCTGGGGAACGTCAATTTACAAAGACTGAAGAACTTACAGATAAAATTACCAGAAAAACAACTTACAAGCTTTATCAAACAGCAGATCCAGATACAACTTCTGGTTATGTCAGTCGTCCATATAAAGTTGGAACCAAGTTTATGGATGCTGATAGATACGGTATTAAACGTATCAAAGAAATCGTTGGTGAAGATGGTTCAGTCGTCATTCGCGTTTACTTGCTGGATCCAAAACAACAAAGTAAACGTTCAGATGGTACTTTGAGTACGGATGGCTATATGCTTTTAGCAGAAACTAAGCCAATCAAACCAGGTGAGAACAATACTCAGGAATTGGTTAAGAAAATGTCACCTCTTCATACAATTCCATTTACTGGTACTGATGGTGTGAATCATCCGAATGGTATTGAACTTCCATTTGACTTCCAAAAAGCTGCTGGATACACACCGTATAAGACTGTCTTTGTTCCGTTCTTGGGAGATAATATTGGTTATCAGATTGATAATGAGCAACTTAGAAGAGGAGTTACAGGTAGTGGTATGAATATTGACTTGCTCAACTCTCTTGTACCATACAAACAACCAATTTACTACTACGATAAGACAGAAACTATCAAGGTAAAACCAGAAGTTGAAAAACAATTGGAAGGACGTGTCCTTACAGATGGTGAATTTAGCTTCAAGATCAAGGAAAACTCTTCTTCACCTGGTGTGGAAGAAACTGTTACAAACCAAGGTGGTAAGGCAACCTTCTCAGAATTGTCATTTAAAAAAGAAGGTACTTATACATATACAATCACCGAATTAGCTGGTAGAGACAAGGATGTCGACTATGATACTATGGAAGTAACCATGACTGTAAAGGTTACGAAAGATGCTAATGGTGATTTGCAAGCTTCAGTTAAATACAGTGGTACTGGTGGTTTTGCTTCAAGCGCAGATGATAAGATCTTCAACAACTATGTTGTAGCACCAGTTAAAACTAAATTCGACTTCACCAAAGCTCTTGCAGGTCGTACTCTTAAAGATGGTGAATTCAGTTTCCAATTGAAAGATGCCAACGGAACTGTTCTTCAAACTAAGACTAACAATGCTAGTGGTGTAATCGCCTTTGACGATTTGACATTCACAAATGCACAAGTTGGTACTCACAAGTACACTGTTGAAGAAGTTCGTGGTTCTGAAGCTGGTATGCAATATGACCCAATGAAAGCTGAAGTAACAATCACTGTTACTAAGGAAGGTCACGTTCTTAAAGCAACAAATACTCTTCCATCAGATACAGAGTTCAACAATACATTCACACCTGCTGCAACACAAGCACAATTCCGCTTCACAAAACGTTTGGAAGGTAAGACTCTTGAAGCAAATGCCTTCACCTTCGAATTGCTTGAAAATGGCAATGTGATTCAAACTAAGAAGAATGCGGCTGATGGTTCAATCCAATTTGATTCAATCTCATATGCAACTGTAGGTACACACACTTACACTGTACGTGAAGTAGCTGGAACAGATACCAACATTGATTACGATTCAATGAACGCAGTTGTAACTGTAAATGTCACAAAAGACGCTCAAACAGGTCTTTTGAACGCTGCAGTTACTATGCCAGCTGATACTGAGTTCAACAACTTTGCTGTTGCACCAGTTAAGACTCGTTTTGACTTCAGCAAAGCTCTTGCAGGTCGTGCTCTTAAAGATGGTGAATTTAGCTTCGTATTGAAAGATGCCAACGGAACTGTTCTTCAAACTAAGACTAACAATGCTAATGGTGTTATCGCCTTTGACGATTTGACATTCACAAACGCACAAGTTGGTACTCACAAGTACACTGTTGAAGAAGTTCGTGGTTCTGAAGCTGGCATTCAATATGACACAATGAAAGCTGAAGTAACAATTACTGTTACTAAAGATGGTCATGTTCTTAAAGCTGTTAATACACTTCCAGCCGACAAAGAATTCAACAATACATTCACTTCATCTCCAACACAAGCACAATTCCGCTTCACAAAACGTTTGGAAGGTAAGACTCTTGAAGCAAATGCCTTCACCTTCGAATTGCTTGAAAACGGCAATGTGATCCAAACTAAGAAGAATGCGGCTGATGGTTCAATCCAATTTGATTCAATCTCATATGCAACTGAAGGTACGCACACTTACACTGTACGTGAAGTAGCTGGAACAGATACAAACATTGATTATGATTCAATGAACGCAGTTGTGACTGTCAATGTCACAAAAGACGCTCAAACAGGTCTTTTGAACGCTGCTGTTACAATGCCTGAAGACACTGAGTTCAACAACTATGTTGTTGCTCCAGTTGTGACTAAGTTCGACTTTACTAAGAAATTGGCAGGTCGTGAACTTAAAGCAGGTGAATTCAGCTTCGTATTGAAAGATGCTGCTACAGGTGCAGTTGTTGAAACAGTTAAGAATGATGCTGCTGGTAATGTTTCATTCTCTAACTTGTCATTCGACAATACTAAAGTAGGTACTCACACTTATACAGTAGAAGAAGTTATCCCAGCCAACAAAGAGTTTGGTATGACTTACGATAAGATGAAAGCTACTGTTACAGTTGAAGTTGCTAAGAATGGTCATTCATTGACTACAGTTACAAACGTATCTTCAACTGGTGGGGTTGATGCCAACGGTAATGCTACTGACGGTACTCCCGATAAAGAATTCAACAACAAAGTAACACCACCAGAAAAACCTAATTTCCAACCAGAAAAATTCGTTGTAAGCAAAGAAAAATATGATATCACTGGTCATAAATTGACTGATGATGACGATGATGTTCCTGGTGACGAGTACACAGAAACAAATAAAAATCCATATCTTGATGGTGTTGCTAACAACGAACCAGAAAACTTGAATACTAAGACTGTTAAACGCGGTTCTAAATTGGTATACCAAGTATGGCTTGATACAAATCAATTTACTGACGCAAACAACGTTCAATACGTTGGTGTATCAGATACATACGATGCTGATAAATTGACAGTTAACGCTTCAGATATCAAGGCTTACGATTCAGTTACTGGTGCAGATGTGACTAACAAGTTCGACATCACAGTTGAAAATGGTACAATCACTGCAACTTCTAAAGCAGATTTCATCAAAGATAAAGTAAACAACCCAGTTATCGATACTACTAAGTTCGAATTTGGTCGTTACTATAAATTTGATATTCCAGCAACTGTTAAAGAATCTGTTAAAGCTGGTGCTGATATTGAAAATACAGCCAACCAAACAGTTCACGTTTACAACCCAGTAAGCAAGACAGTTGAAACACCACACAAACCAACACAAAAACGTGTTAACAGTGTTCCAATTCCACTTGACCTTAACTTCACTAAGACTCTTGCCGGACGTACGCTTCAAGCTAACGAATTCGAATTCATCTTGAAGAAAGATGGTGCTGAAGTTGAACGTGCTCACAATGATGCAAGCGGTAAAGTAAACTTCAAGACACTTGAGTTTGGCCGTGATGATCTTGGCAAGACTTACAACTACACTGTAGAAGAAGTTCGTGGTACTGATAGCACAGTTACTTACGACCCAATGGTTGCAACTGTGAAAGTTGTAGTATCTCACGATGGTACAGCGAAAGCAATCGTAGCAACTGTCACAGATGCTGTTGATAAAGAATTTAACAATACCGTAACTCCACCAACAGAACCTAAGTTCCAACCAGAGAAATACGTTGTATCTAAAGCAAAATTCGATATCACAGGTACTAAGCTCGTTGATGACGATTCTGAATTGACAGATAAATATGGTGAAACAAACACCAATCCATATGTCGATAATACAAAGAACAACGAAGCTGAAAACTTAAATACTAAGTCAGTTGAACGTGGCTCTAAACTTTACTACCAAGTATGGTTGGATACAACTAAGTTTGACGCAAACAACAAAGATAACATCCAAACAGTAGGTATCACAGATGACTTTGACGAAACTAAGTTGAATGTTACTGCATCTGAAATCAAGGCTTACGATTCAGTCACTGGTGCAGATGTTACCAACAAATTCGATATCGCTATCAATAACGGTATTGTAACAGCTAACCTTAAAGCCGGCTTCACTAAGTCACTTGGCGACGCTGAAAACACTCAAATTATTGATACTACTAAGTTCGAATTTGGACGCTACTATAAATTTGATATCCCAGCAACAGTTAAAGACGATGTCGCAGCTGGTGCCGATATCGAAAACAAAGCAGCGCAAGTTGTTAACTACTACAACCCAGTAAGCAAGACAGTTGAAAAACCAAACAAGCCAACTGAAAAACGTGTCAACAGTGTTCCAATCTCAGTAGAATTCAACTTCACTAAGAAATTGGAAGGCCGTGCGCTTAAAGCTGGCGAATTCACATTCGAGTTGAAAGATAGCGACAATGTTGTTATCGCAACTACAACCAACGACGCAGATGGTAACTTCAAGTTCACACCAGTTGATTACACAAACAAAGCTGGTGAAACTGTCACAGCCCTTAAATATAAGAAGGGTCAAGAAGGTACTTACACTTACACTGTAACAGAGGTGAAAGGTACAGACTCAACAGTTACTTACGACCCAATGGCTGCAGTTGTAACTGTTAAAGTCAGTCACGATGGTACTGCCAAAGCATTGATCACAAACGTGACAGATCCTGCCGATAAAGAATTCAACAACCGTGTCACTCCACCAACAGAACCTAAGTTCCAACCAGAGAAATACGTTGTTTCTAAAGCGAAATTCGATATCACAGGTACTAAGCTCGTTGATGACGATTCTGAATTGACAGATAAATATGGTGAAACTAACGCTAACCCATATGTCGATGATACAAAGAACAACGAAGCTGAAAACTTGAATACTAAGACAGTTGAACGTGGATCTAAACTTTACTACCAAGTATGGTTGGATACAACTAAGTTTGATGCAAACAACAAAGATAACATCCAAACAGTAGGTATCACAGATAACTACGACAAGGATAAATTGACTGTTACTGCATCAGAAATCAAGGTTTACGATTCAGTTACTGGCGCAGATGTAACTAACAAGTTCGATATCTCTGATAACAACGGTGTTCTTACAGCTAACCTTAAAGCAGGCTTCACTAAGTCACTTGGCGACGCTGAAAACACTCAAATCATTGATACAACTAAGTTCGAATTTGGACGCTACTATAAATTTGATATCCCAGCAACAGTTAAAGACGATGTCGCAGCTGGTGCAGATATTGAAAACAAAGCAACTCAAGTTGTGAACTACTACAACCCAGTAAGTAAGACAGTTGAAAAACCAAACAAACCAACTGAAAAACGTGTCAACAGTGTTCCAGTTCCACTTGATCTTAAATTCACGAAAGCTCTTGAAGGTCGTCAATTGAAAGATCAAGAATTCACATTCGTTCTTAAGAAAGACGGCAACGTTGTTGAAACAGTTAAGAATGATGCGACTGGTAAGGTTAACTTCACTCAACTTAAGTTTGGTAAAGATGATCTTGGTAAGACTTACAACTACACTGTAGAAGAAGTTCGTGGTACTGATAGCACCGTTTCTTACGACCCAATGGTTGCGACTGTGAAAGTTGTGGTTTCTCATGACGGTACAGCTAAAGCAATCGTAGCGAATGTAACAGATGCTGCTGATAAAGAGTTTAACAACCGTGTAACTCCACCAGAAGAACCTAAGTTCCAACCAGAGAAGTATGTATTGAATGCAGAGAAATTCTCAATCACTGATAACAAACTTCTTGATGATGATTCTGAATTGACAGATAAATATGGTGAAACAAACGCAAATCCATATGTCGATAACACAAACAACAACGAAGCTGAAAACATCAATACTAAGACTGTTAACCGTGGCGACAAGTTGGTTTACCAAGTATGGCTTGATACAACTAAATTCGATGCAAACAACAAGGGTAACATCCAAACAGTAGGAATCTCAGATGATTTCGATGAAACTAAGTTGGAACTTGATGCTACTAAGATTAAAGCATATGACTCTGTAACAGGAGATGATGTAACAGATAAATTCGATATCACTGTTAACAATGGTGTGATTACAGCTAACCTTAAAGCCGGCTTCACTAAGTCACTTGGCGACGCTGAAAACACTCAAATCATTGATACAACTAAGTTCGCATTTGGACGTTACTACAAGTTCGACATCCCAACAACAGTTAAAGCTGATGTTCCAGGTGGTGCAGACATTGAAAATACAGCAGCTCAAGTTGTAAACTACTACAACCCAACAACTAAGAAAGTTGAAAAACCAAGCAAACCAACTGAAAAACGTGTGAACAACGTTCCAGTTGAAGTGTCATTCAACTTCACTAAACGTTTGGAAGGTCGTGAGCTTAAAGCCAACGAATTCAACTTCGTGCTTAAAGATTCAACAGGTAAAGTTGTTCAAACAGTAAGCAATGATGCGGCTGGTAACGTTTCATTCTCACCACTCAGCTTCAAGAAAGGTGAAGAAGGCGTTCACAACTACACTGTAGAAGAAGTTAAGGGAACAGACGCAACTGTCGCTTACGATACAATGAAAGCAACTGTAGCAATCACAGTATCACACGACGGTACAGCTAAAGCCCTTGTAGCAACTGTAGGTGCAATCGCTGATAAAG
>NZ_CM002130.1:1725735-1733363 GCF_000448605.1 Streptococcus sp. HSISS3 | reverse complement strand
GTTCGACATCCCAACAACAGTGAAAGCTGATGTACCTGGTGGTGTAGATATTGAAAATACTGCGGCTCAAGTAGTTAACTACTACAACCCAACTACTAAGAAAGTTGAAAAACCAAGCAAACCAACTGAAAAACGTGTGAACAACGTTCCAGTTGAAGTGTCATTCAACTTCACTAAACGTTTGGAAGGCCGTGAGCTTAAAGCCAACGAATTCACATTCGAGTTGAAGGATGCAGCAGGTAAAGTTGTTGAGACTGTTAAGAATGATGCGGCTGGTAACGTTGCATTCTCACCACTCAGCTTCAAGAAGGGTGAAGAAGGCGTTCACAACTACACTGTAGAAGAATTTAAGGGCACAGATTCAACTGTTACATACGATACAATGAAAGCGAATGTAACAGTAACCGTTTCACATGACGGAACTGCTAAACTTCTCGTAGCGAAAGTTGGCGAAATCGCTGATAAAGAATTCAACAACACTGTTCGTCCTCCAGAAGAACCTAAGTTTAAACCAGAGAAATACGTTCTTAGCAAAGATAATGGTAAGTTTGATATCACTGGTACTAAGCTTGTTGATGATGATAAAGAGTTGAAAGATAAGTATGCAGAAACAAATGCAAACCCTTATGCTGATGATCCATCAAACAACGAAGTAGAAAACATCAATACTAAAGCTGTTAAACGTGGAGATATTATTAACTACCAAGTATGGCTTGATACAAATCAATTTGATGCAAACAACAAGGATAACATCCAAACTGTTGGTATCACTGATGATTACGATGAAGCTAAATTGGATGTAGTTGCATCAGAAATCAAGGCTTATGATGGTAAGACTGGTGCAGATGTTACTGACAAGTTTGACATCTCAATCGCTAACGGTGTGATTACTGCTAACCTTAAGGCTGGCTTCACTAAGTCACTTGGCGACGCTGAAAACACTCAAATCATTGACACTACTAAGTTCGAATTTGGACGTTACTACAAGTTTGTCATCCCAGCTAAAGTAAGCAGTGGTGCATTTGATGGTGCTGAAATTGTAAATACAGCAGCTCAGCTCGTTCACTACTACAACCCAACAACTAAGAAAGTTGAAACACCTAAGGTACCAACTGAAAAACGTGTCAACAATGTTCCAACAGCTATTGAGTTGGTATTTGGTAAGACACTTAACGGACGTCAGTTGAAAGATCAAGAATTCAGCTTCGTACTTAAAGATTCAGAAGGTAAAGAAATTGAAACTGTTAAGAACGATGCAGAAGGTAAGGTTAAGTTCCATACTATCAATTATGCTAAGGCAGATATTGGTAAGACATTCAACTACACAGTAGAAGAAGTTCAAGGAACTGATAAGACAGTTACTTACGACCCAATGAAAGTCAATGTTACTGTTACAGTTGTTCAACCTTCACCAGGTGCTCAATTAACAACTGTCGTTTCTTACGCTACAGTAGGTGGAGATGCTTACGGTGCAGACGATCGTGTCTTTGATAACGAGGTTAACCCTAACTTCAAACCTGAAAAATATGTTGTTTCAGAACCAAGCTTCGACATCATTGGTAACAAACTTGCCGATGACGATGATTCAGCTGATAAAGTTGAAATCCAAAACTTGAATGGTAAGACCCTCAAACGTGGTCAAAAGATTTACTATCAAGTATGGCTTGACACTCGTGACTTCACAGCAGAAAGCAATCTTCAAACTGTAGGTATCACTGATAACTACGAAGAAGATAAGCTTGATATCAATCCTGCTGAAATCAAAGTTTACGATGGTAAGACTGGTGCAGATGTTACTGATAAGTTCGATATCAAGGTTGAAAACGGTGTTCTCTATGGTTCATCTAAAGCAAGCTTGACTAAGCCTATCAGTGATAAAGATGCAACTCCAGTTATTGATACAACTAAATTCGAGTTTGGTCGTTACTATAAATTTGATATCCCAGCAACTGTTAAGGATATTAAAGAAAACGACGGTGTTGATATTGAAAATACAGCCAACCAAACTATCCACCAATACAACCCTTACAATAAGAAAGTTACAACTCCTAACAAACCAACTCAAACACGTGAAAACAACGTTCCAGTTCCACTCGAGTTCGACTATACTAAACGACTTGAAGGACGTGAGTTGACTGCAGGTGAGTTCAGCTTCGTATTGAAAGATCAAAACAACAAGGTTCTTCAAACAGTAACCAACGATAAAGATGGTCACATCAAGTTTGAAAAACTCTTGTTCAGCAAAGCAGATCTTGGTAAGACATTCACTTACACTGTGGAAGAAGTACCAGGTAAAGATACTACTGTATCTTACGATGGAATGGTAGCTAAAGTAACTGTTGAAGTTACTAAAGAAGGTAAAGTTCTTAAGACTGTTGCTAACTACTCTGCAACTGGCGGTAACGCTTCTGGCGCTAACGACAAAGAGTTCAACAACAAAGTTCGCCCACCAGAAACACCTAAGTTCCAACCAGAAAAATATGTTGTTTCTGAAGCAAAATTCGATATCACAGGTACTAAGCTCGTTGATGATGATAAAGAATTGGCTAACAAGGTTGCAGATACAAATGCTAACCCTTACGCTGATGACGCATCTAACAACGAATTGGAAAACTTGAATACTAAGTCAGTTAAACGTGGTGAAAAGATTTACTACCAAGTATGGCTTGACACTACTCAATTTGACGCCAACAACAAGGATAACATCCAAACAGTTGGTGTATCAGATGACTACGATGAAACTAAGTTGACTGTGAATGCTTCAGACATTAAGGCATACGACTCAGTAACAGGTGACGATGTAACATCTAAGTTCGACATTTCAATCGAAGGTGGTAAGATTGTTGCTAACCTTAAAGATGGCTTCACTAAGTCACTTGGCGATGCTGAAAACACTCAAGTTATCGATACTACTAAGTTCGCCTTTGGACGCTACTATAAATTTGATATTCCTGCAACAGTTAAGAAAGACATTAAAGCTGGTGTGGATATCGAAAATACAGCAGCCCAAGTTGTTAACTACTACAACCCAACAACTAAGAAAGTTGAAAAACCAAACGTACCAACTGAAAAACGTGTTAACAGTGTTCCAATTTCAGTAGAATTCAACTTCACTAAACGTTTGGAAGGCCGTGAGCTTAAAGCTAACGAATTCAGCTTCGTGCTTAAAGATTCAGAAGGTAAGACTCTTGAAACTGTAAGCAATGACGCTAAAGGTAACGTTAAGTTCAAAGCTATTGAGTATAAGAAAGGCCAAGAAGGCACTTACAAGTACACAGTAGAAGAAGTTAAAGGTACTGATGGTACTGTTCAATACGACGGTATGAAAGCTCTTGTCACTGTTGAAGTATCACATGATGGTAAAGCGAAAGCTCTTATCACTAAGGTTACTGACCCAGCAGATAAAGAATTCAACAATACTGTTCGTCCACCAGAAAAACCTAAGTTCCAACCAGAGAAATACGTTGTTTCTAAAGAAAAATTCGATATCACTGGTATGAAACTTGTTGATGATGATGCTGAGTTGAAAGATAAAGTAGGCGATACTAATAAAGATCCTTACGCTGACAGCACAGCTAATAACGAAGCTGAAAACCTTAATACTAAGACACTCAAGAAAGGTGATAAGTTTGTTTACCAAGTATGGCTTGATACAAACAACTTCACTGACGCTCAAAATATCCAATCTGTTGGTGTTACAGATAAATATGACAGCGAAAACTTGAACATCAATGTCAAAGATATTAAAGCATACGACTCTGTAACAGGAGAAGATGTGACAGCTAAGTTTGACATCAAGGTTGAAAACGGTGTAATCACTGCAACATCTAAGTCTGACCTTACTAAGTCACTCGGTGATGCAGAAAATACTCAAGTGATCGATACTGCTAAATTGGCATTCGGACGCTACTACAAGTTCGATATTCCTGCAACTATCAAAGGCACTGCTAAAGATGGTGTAGACATCGAAAATACTGCGTCACAAATCGTTCACCAATACGACCCAACTAAGAAATCTGTTGAAAAACCAGAAAAACCAACAGAAAAACGTGTAGTCAATATCCCAACTAAGGTTGAGTTTGAATTCACTAAGAAACTTGAAGGTCGTGAACTTAAAGCTGGTGAGTTTAGCTTCGTACTTAAAGACAGCAAGGGTAATGTGATCGAAACTGTAAGCAATGATGCTAACGGTAAGATCAAGTTCTCAGCTCTTGAGTACAAACGTGGTGAAGAAGGTACTCACGTCTACACAGTAGAAGAAGTACAAGGTAACGATACAAGCGTTACTTACGATAAGATGGTAGCTACAGTCGTTGTTTCTGTATCTAAAGACGGTAAAGTCTTGACAGCAACTTCTCAATTGCCAGAAGATACTGAGTTCAACAACATTGTGACACCACCGACTCCTCCAACACCACCAACACCACCAACACCACCAACACCACCGACTCCTCCAACGCCACCAACACCACCAACTCCTCCAACACCAGTGGTTCCACCAGTGACACCACCAACTACACCAGAAGCTCCTAAAGGACCAGCACTCCCTGAAACAGGTGATGATGCGTCTATGGCAGCTATGGCTCTCGGAGGAATCCTTGCGGCAGCTGGACTTGGTTTGGCAGGAAAACGCAAAAAAGAAGACTAAAATAGTAAAAAAGGTCAAAACCCTCAATATAGTTAGTTAGACTATTTCAGTTTTCGAAAAAGAGACTCATCCCGAAAGGGGTGGGTCTCTTTTGTGTCTAAAAATAATCTGACAAATATTTCTTCTGATTATTATAATATTTATAAAAATAAGTATGAATAAACTCATAGAATTTTTTTAAATCACGAAATAAGTTATAAAAAGTATTTATAACGGGTTATAAAACTATTGTAATACCTAAATTTAAGTGAGTAGATATTTATATTATAGAAGATTATAAAAAAAGAAAATAATAAAATTATGACATTTTGTATTGAAAATTTCCATTTTTTTGATAACATAATGGAAAGGGGATTAGAATAAATTTTTAGAAAGGGCAATTGGATAGTTAGAATTCCAATTGTTTTGGAGAACTATAGGTAAAGATTTATTCAACGAGAAGAAAAGTCGCTTTTCTCTCCGCAAATTAAATATCGGGGTTTGTTCGGTATTGCTAGGAACACTTATTATGATTGGTGGGACTGCACAAGCAGATGAAAATACTGAAACAACAGCTGCAACGATTACACCAGTAGCAGAAGCGGGTGAAACGACGGCGTCTTTGGTTGAGACTAGAACAGTCGCAGAGACAACGCCTGCAGCGACAACTCCTGCAGCGACAACTCCTGCAGCGACAACTCCTGTTGCAAGTACAGCAGCTTCAACAAGCGCTGAAGCATCTGCCACTGTTGAAACGCCTGCGACGTCAACAGCACCTGCAACAACTGCGGAGAGCGCTACATCACAAGCTGCAGCAACATCAGAAGCAGCAAGCACATCAGCAGCTCCAACTTCTGAAACTGCACAAGCATCGACTTCAGAGGCTCCTCAAGCAGGTAATTCTTCTGAAGCTGAGAAACCACGCGTTCGTTCACGTCGTGCCCTTTCTCCAGCAAATGGCATCAGCACACGTTCTTTTGATTCTGAACTCCAAGATGCTGCTCAAAAGACAGCCATCTATAGTCCAGGGGAAAAGGGGCAAAAACAAAGTTACGCAGGTACAGTTTGGCTCTATCGTAATGGTACAATCAATAACGATAACCAAGAAGATGCAAAACGTCTTGCTAATGTTAATGTTTACCTTCAGTATGTAACTGGGAAAGGTTTTGTTTCTCCAGTTTATAAGACAACAAGTGGACAAGATGGAACTTTTGTATTTGACTTGTCTAAACCATTAGCAAACCGCCTAGGAGCAACAGGTGAGTTCAAACTTGCAGGGGACCCTAAGTTTGCTATCCGTACTTGGGTAGAAAATCCAGATCCAACAAAATACAATGTCATCAAGTCTGGTGACCAACGTACAGGTTTCCACGGACGTCTTAGCCGTTTGAATGAAACTTGGGATTTCACGGCTGGTATCAACCGTATTGTTGGTGGTCAAGTAGTTCTCCAAGAAAAACCAAATTCTGAAGACTATCTATTGAAACCAGAAGCAGACCGTCAGACAGGTGACCAAGCAGACGGCCAATTTTCACGTAAAGGCGATTATGGTACAATCCGTGGTAGAGTGTGGTACGAACTTCGTGACCCAAGTGGTTCTGACGCACGTATGTATAAAAAAGACAGCTACGATATTAACGCCACAAACGTTAAAGTAGCAGCTTCATACGTAAATGATGAAGTAACTCGTCTTTTTGACAAATGGAAAAGTGAACACTCTAATTACAAGCTTGACGATTTCAAGGCTGCTCAAGCTGAAATTATCAAAGAATATGAAGCCAAGAATGGTAAAGGATCACACATTGCTGAAACTGTCGTAGTACCAGTTGATAAAGACGGGAACTATCGTATTCCATTCCGTGGTCTTTATGGTGTGAGCGCTACTCAGGCTAATAGCGGTCTTAAAATTTCACATAAGATTTCTGACCAAGAGTTTGGAACACTTGTTAAAGATGAAGATTTAGACAATGAACATCTTATGAAGTGGAATGGAACTATTGGACAAAAACACCGTCACATTAATACGGATTATGTTTATGCCACTGTTCTTGTCAATGACTATGCTATTTGGAGCAATAACTACCAATCAAATATGTTTGAAGGTACGTCTGATGCTGTACTTCCAGTGGGACCTTCATCACTTGCGGCAGCAAATATTTCGAATACAAACTTTGCTCTAATCGCACCACAACCAATGCACGACATCTTGGTGTATGACAACTCTGATCACTTTGCTAAACCAGGAAATACTGCTGAAAGTACCACTGGTGGACTGATGCCGTCACGTGAATACCAAATCCGTTGGTTCAAAAATGGTCAAGCGATTGGAACAGCAACAACTGTAACGTCGACAGCAGATGGAACTGCTAGCTCAGTACCGTTTACTGTGCCATCTGATCTTACAGAAGCAGCTATCTATACGTCTGCTGTATTCCTTCAAGGTGAAAACACAGATGATCTCCATTCAGCTTTGGCACTTGATTCATTTACAGCCGTTCCTAATGAAGATGCAGATAAGTATACTCCGACACCTAAGGACCAAACAGTCAATGTTGGCGAAACTCCAGATCCTAAGAAATCAATTGGTAACGTAGATGATCTCCCAAGTAGCACTACATTTGAATACAAGACTCCAGTTGATACAACAACCCCAGGTGATAAGAGTACAACCGTCGTTGTGACTTACCCAGATGGTTCTAAGGATGAAGTTCCAGTAACAGTTAAGGTAGTAGATCCACGTACCGATGCGGATAAGAATACGCCAACACCTAAGGACCAAACAGTCAATGTTGGCGAAACTCCAGATCCTAAGAAATCAATTGGTAACGTAGATGATCTCCCAAGCGGCACAACATTTGAGTACAAGACAGCAGTAGATACAACAACAGCTGGTGAGAAGGACGCAACAGTCGTTGTGACTTACCCAGATGGCTCTAAAGACGAAGTACCAGTTAAGGTAACTGTTAAAGATCCACGTACGGATGCGGATAAGAACACACCG
>NZ_CM002130.1:1681574-1722455 GCF_000448605.1 Streptococcus sp. HSISS3 | reverse complement strand
TCGTACAGATGCGGACAAGAACACACCAACACCTAAGGACCAAACGGTTAATGTTGGTGAAACACCAAAAGCACAAGATTCAATCGGCAATGTTGGTGATCTTCCAGAAGGAACTAAGTTCGAGTACAAGACACCGGTTGACACAACAACAGAAGGCGACAAAGATGCAACAGTCGTTGTGACATACCCAGACGGTTCTAAAGACGAAGTACCAGTTAAGGTAACTGTTAAAGATCCACGTACGGATGCCGATAAGAATACCCCAGTAGCCAAAGATCAAACGGTTAAACCGGGCGACCAACCAAATGCTAAGGATTCAATTGGCAACGTTGGTGACCTTCCAGAAGGCACTAAGTTCGAATACAAGACACCAGTCGACACAACAACAGAAGGTGACAAAGATGCAACAGTTGTTGTCACTTACCCAGACGGTTCTAAGGACGAAGTTCCAGTTAAGGTAATCGTCAAAGATCCACGCACAGACGCCGATAAGAACACACCAACACCTAAGGACCAAACGGTTAATGTTGGTGAAACACCAAAAGCACAAGATTCAATCGGCAATGTTGGTGATCTTCCAGAAGGAACTAAGTTCGAATTCAAGACTCCAGTGGATACAACAACACCGGGCGATAAAGGAACAACAGTTGTAGTGACTTACCCAGATGGTTCAATTGATGAAGTTCCAGTCACTATCAAAGTTGTAGACCCTCGTACAGATGCGGACAAGAACACACCAACACCTAAGGATCAAACGGTTAACGTTGGTGAAACACCAAAAGCACAAGATTCAATCGGCAACGTCGGTGATCTTCCAGAAGGAACTAAGTTCGAGTACAAGACACCGGTTGACACAACAACAGAAGGCGAAAAAGATGCGACAGTTATCGTCACTTACCCAGATGGCTCTAAAGACGAAGTTCCAGTTAAGGTAATCGTTAAAGACCCACGTACAGATGCCGATAAGAATACACCTGTGGCTAAAGATCAAACGGTAAAACCAGGCGATCAACCAAACGCTAAGGATTCAATCGGTAATGTCGGTGATCTACCAGAAGGCACTAAGTTCGAGTACAAGACACCTGTTGACACAACAACAGAAGGTGAAAAGACGCTGTAGTCATTGTCACTTACCCAGATGGTTCTAAAGATGAAGTTCCAGTTAAGGTAACTGTTAAAGATCCACGTACAGATGCCGATAAGAATACACCTGTGGCTAAAGATCAAACGGTAAAACCAGGTGATCAACCAAACGCTAAGGATTCCATTGGCAACGTAGGAGATCTTCCAGAAGGCACTAAGTTCGAGTACAAGACACCAGTTGACACAACAACAGAAGGTGACAAAGACGCTACAGTTATCGTCACTTACCCAGATGGTTCTAAAGATGAAGTTCCTGTCACAGTTAAGGTTGTAGATCCACGTACTGATGCGGACAAGAACACTCCAACAGCTAAGGAACAAACAGTAAACAAGGGCGAAACTCCAGATGCGAAGAACTCAATCGGCAACGTCAGTGACCTTCCAAATGGAACTAAGTTCGAATTCAAGACACCAGTTGATACTACAACTGAAGGTAACAAAGACGCTACTGTTATTGTCACATATCCAGATGGTTCTAAAGACGAAGTTCCAGTTAAGGTGATTGTTAAGGATCCACGTACAGATGCGGATAAGAACACACCAACGGTTGACAATCAAGAAACTAAAGCAACTCCAGCACCAACAGTGCATAAACCTGCTCCTGCATTAGATACAGTTCATGTCGCCTCAAAAGCAACACCAGCTGCAACTGATACTAAGCAAGCTTTGCCTGAGACAGGTGAAAACACTTCATTATTGGCTACTCTATTGGGTGGTTTGATGACAGTGGCTGGACTTGGTTTGGCAGGAAAACGCAAAAAAGAAGACTAAGATAGTTCATAGGTTAGATCCCTCAACATAGTTAGTTAGGCTATTTCGGTTTTCGAAAAAAGAGACTCATCCCATAAGGGGTGGGTCTCTTTTGTGTCTATTACAAGATAGTTTTTGTTTATATTAAAAAATTAGATAAAAACTCAAAAGGTGAAGAGGTTTATTCAAAAAATATTAGTAACTTAGATTATAGGGGGAATTCCCATAAATAGTGATATGCATGAAAATGCTTATATGAAAAGGTTTGATTATTTTCACGAGGATCTAGTTACTAATCATAATTCGTTTTTTATATTGATTAAAAATTAGAGAAAATACTTGCTTAAAGATTAAAAAAAGGATATGATAGACTTCGGAAGAAGGTTAATAAATGTATGGAGTGCGTGTTTTTCAATAACGTCTTCGTTTTTTGACGTGCCTTGGGGTACAAGGATTAACATATAGGAAGATTTTGAATGAAACAAGCAAATCATGTTTTTGAAAAAGTGACAAAATACGCCATTCGTAAATTGTCAGTAGGTGTAGGGCCAGTTGCTATCGGGACATTCTTGTTAGCAGGTGGTCTTTTCGTGTCTAAACCAGTTTCGGCAGACCAGGTTACTTCGGATGCATCGGTACACATAGCCTATGTCACAGAAAATGAATTAACAGCTGAAGAGCAGAAGCAAGTGGTACATGCTATTCCTAAGGAATATCAAAATGAGGACACTTTTTATCTGGTTTATAAACGTAAGGGAGACAGTCAAGCCACTCTTCCTCAGACAGGAAGTTCTGACTGGGCAGCGACAGGTTTGGGATTGGCAACAGCGACTATGGCTGTCTTGCTATTTTCAAAAAAACATCGTAAAAAAATTATTGGCTTGGTCTTGATTGGGGCCGCAGGGCAAAGTCTCCTTGTGCCGATAGAGGTTCTTGCCTTGCAAAACAAGGAGTTGCAGGCCTATAATCAAACTCTTGCGGTTTCAAATAAAGAAGATTTGGCTAAGGGTGTTATTGCCATTGATGGTTATGAGTATGTGGGTTATCTGCGTTACTCTGCTAAGCCGGAGCTTGAACAACCTTTGGAGAATACTTTGCAAGGGCTTGAGTCTTCAATAAAAGAAGATAATACAGTTAGTCAGGGGACAGCTGATAGGGATAGTAAGGGAATCAGTTGGAAAAAAGGTAGTCAGGAGTCAGGTCATGAGGGCGAAGCTCTAGTTCAACCTGCTAACCCAGAGTACACTGGGCCAATTAGCGCTAAAGGTACGCAAGAATCAGGTCATGAAGGCGAGGCAGCTGTTCAACCTGCTAACCCAGAGTACACTGGACCAATTAGCGCTAAAGGTACGCAAAAATCAGGTCATGAAGGCGAGGCAGCTGTTCAACCTGCAAATCCAGATTACACTGGTCCAATCAGTGCCAATGGTACTCAAGAGGTCGGTCATGAAGGCGAAGCGTTGGTTCAACCTGCTAGTCCAGATTACACTGGTCCAATCAGTGCTAATGGTACCCAAGAAGTTGGTCATGAAGGTGAAGCCCTTGTTCAACCTGCCGCTCCAGAGTATACCGGCCCAATCAGTGCTAATGGCACGCAAGAAGTTGGTCATGAAGGTGAGGCAGCTGTTCAACCCGCTAATCCAGAGTACACAGGTTCAATCAGTAGCGATACTACAAGTGCTAACGGTACCCAAGAAGTTGGTCACGAGGGTGAAGCATGGGTTCAACCAGCTAACCCAGATTACACTGGACCGATCAGTGCTAACGGTACCCAAGAAGTTGGTCACGAGGGTGAAGCATGGGTCCAACCAGCTAATCCAGATTACACTGGATCGATCAGTGCTAACGGTACCCAAGAAGTTGGCCATGAAGGCGAAGCAGCTGTTCAACCTGCTAATCCAGACTATACTGGCAAACTGGAAGCTAAGGGTACACAAGAATCAGGTCATGAAGGCGAAGCCCTTGTTCAACCTACAAATCCAGAGTACACAGGCAAACTGGAAGCCAAGGGTACACAAGAATCAGGTCACGAAGGTGAGGCGGCTGTCCAACCCGAGAATCCTGTCCACACTCCAGTTGTTGGAAGTGTCACAGAGACTGAGACGCAAGCCATCGATTATCCTATCGAAGTTATCACTGATGATAGCAAGTATGTGGATGAAGAAGTTGTCGAACAAGAGGGGCAAAAAGGTAGCCAAGAAATCCAGAAGATTTACCAAACCATTGATGGTGTCAAGGTTGGTGAGCCAACTATTGTGTCAGGTAAGGTTATCGAGGTGCCACAACCTAGAAAAATCCGTCGTGGTAGCAAGTCTCTAGACGGAACAACGACTGAAGAATCTATTGTAGAGCTTCCATTTAAGGAAATTATCCAAGAGGATGATAGTCTTGAAAAGGGCACTCTTAAGGTTGTTCAAGAAGGCCAAAAAGGTCAAAATAAAATCACCAAGGTCTATAAGACCTATAAAGGGAATAAGACGTCTGAGGCACCAACTATCACTGAAACCGTGCTCGTTCCTGTTCAAGACCGTATCGTTCATAAAGGGACCAAGGTGTCAGAAAAGCCTGTGCTTACACTGACACAGATTGACAAGGATGATTTGGGTCGAAGTGCTAAACTGAGCTACAACTTGACTAATCCAGGTTCAGCAACCATTACGACTATTAAAGCGGTCCTTAAGCAAGATGGACAAGTTGTCCAAACGCTTGATATTCCTAGCACGACCTTGACTGCTGACCTAACCAACTTAGCTTATTACAAGCCTTATACACTTACAACAACCATGACCTTTAATCGTGGCAATGGTGAGGAAAGTCAGGTCTTGGCAGACCAAACCATCCAACTTGACCTCAAGAAAGTTGAGATTAAAGACCTTGCCCGTACAGATTTGATTAAGTATGACAATCAAACAGAAGTGGATGAGACCCGCCTGACAGCTGTGCCTCAGGATCTCACGAAATACTACTTGAAGATGACTTCGGCAGATCAGAAGACCACTTACTTGGCAGTTAAGTCTATCGAAGAAACAACAGTTGATGGCAAAGCGGTTTATAAGGTGACTGCAGTGGCGGACAATTTGGTGCAACGGGATGCCCAAAATCACTTTGCGCAAACCTATAGCTACTACATTGAGAAACCAAAGCCTAGTCAAGCTAATGTTTACTATGATTTTGGTGAGTTGGTCAATGCCATTCAGGCTAATCCATCAGGTGAGTTTAGACTTGGTCAAAGCATGAGTGCTCGCCACATCGTTCCAAATGGCAAGTCATACATTACCTCAGAATTTACCGGTAAGTTGATTAGTGATGGTGACAAACGCTTTGCCATCTATGATTTAGAGCACCCATTGTTTAATGTCATCAATGGCGGTACTATCAAGAATGTTAACTTTGAAAATGTAGACATCAATCGTCCTGGACAAAATCAAATCGCAACCATTGGATTTAACCTTAAAAACAAAGGTTTGATTGAAGATGTTAAGGTGACTGGTTCAGTGACCGGTAACAATGACGTTGCAGGTATTGTCAATAAGATTGATGAAGATGGTAAGATTGAAAATGTCGCCTTCATCGGTAAGATTAACTCTGTTGGTAATAACTCAACAGTTGGTGGGGTTGCTGGCTCAAACTACATGGGATTTGTTAACAGAGCCTATGTGGATGCGATTATTACGGCCAATAATGCCAATGCCAGTATGCTGGTACCATATGTCACCTACATGCTTAATAGCTGGAAGTCAGGAACCAAGGCTAGAGTAACAAACTCAGTAGCTAAAGGTGTGCTTGATGTTAAAAACACAAGATATGTTGGTGGTATTGTTGCCAAGACTTGGCCTTACGGAGCTGTTCAAGACAACGTGACCTATGCCAAGGTTGTCAAAGGTCAAGAAATCTTTGCTTCTAATGATGTGGATGACGAAGATGGTGGACCTCATATCAAAGACCTCTTTGGCGTTATCGGCTATAGCTCTGCCGAAGATGGCACTGGTAGAGATACCAAGAGTCCGAAAAAACTCAAACATTTGACTAAGGAAGAAGCTGATAAGCGTGTTGAAGGATACAAGATCACAGCTGATACATTTGTCAGCGAACCTTACGAGTTGAATACCCTTAATAATGTTTCTAGTCAAGCTGATTTTGCCAATATTCAAGATTATAAGCCTGAATACAAGCAGGCTTACAAGAATATCGAGAAACTTCAACCATTCTATAACAAGGATTATATTGTCTATCAAGCAAACAAACTGGCTAAAGACCATAACCTGAATACCAAAGATGTGCTCTCAGTGACACCAATGAAAGACAGTAATTTTGTCACAGATTTAAGTGATGCTAACAAGATTATTGTTCACTATGCTGATGGTACCAAAGACTACTTCAAGCTTTCAGATAGTTCCGAAGGATTGAGCAACGTTAAGGAGTACACTGTTACTGATTTGGGTATCACGTACACCCCAAATATCGTTCAAAAAGACCACTCAAGCCTCATCAACGGTATTGTCGATATCCTTAAACCGATTGAGTTGCAGTCTGACCCAATTTACCAAAAACTTGGTCGTACTGGAGGAAACAAGGTCAATGCTATTAAGAATCTTTACTTGGAAGAAAGCTTTGACGCTGTTAAGAATAATTTGACTAGCCTTGTCACTAAGCTGGTTGAGAATGAGGATCATCAACTCAACCAATCACCTGCTGCCCAACAAATGATTCTTGACAAGGTTGAGAAAAATAAGGCTGCCCTCTTGCTAGGTTTGACCTACTTGAATCGCTACTATGGTGTGAAATTTGATGATGTCAATATCAAGGAACTCATGCTCTTTAAACCAGATTTCTATGGTAACAATGTGGATGTTCTTGACCGCTTGATTGAAATTGGCTCTAAGGAAAATAATATCAGTGGTTCAAGAACATACGATGCTTTCGGTGAAGTTCTAGCTAAATATACTAAATCTGGAGATTTAAACGACTTCCTTAACTACAATCGAAAACTCTTTACCACTATTGATAATATGAACGACTGGTTCATTGATGCGACTAAGGATAAGGTCTATGTTGTCGAGAAAGCTTCTCAAAACCAAGGTGTCGGCGAGCACAAGTACCGTGCTTATGATAACTTAACCCGTGGCTTGCATCGAAAGATGATTCTTCCTTTGTTGAATCTTGATAAGACACAGATGTTCTTGATTTCTACTTATGACACCATGTCTTATGGTACAGCCAATAAATACAACACGACCTTGGAGAAATTCAAGCCTGAGATTGATTTGGCTGCTCAACGTCAAATTAACTATCTTGATTTCTGGCAACGATTGGCTACCGATAAGGTTAAGGACAGATTGTTCAAGGATATTGTCATTCCGGTCTGGGAAGGTTACTATGTCTGGGGTCATGGTTGGCCAGGTTGGCCAGATCGCTACGGCCAATTTAAAGACAGTAAAGATATCTATGCGCCAATTCGTGAAATCTATGGCCCAGTCGGCGAATACTATGGAGATAATGGTGCTGTGGCTGGTGCGTATGCGTCTATTTACGACAATGCCTACGATAACCGTGCCAAGGTAACCTTTATCATGTCTAATGTGGTTAGTGAGTACGGAGCCTCTGCCTTCACGCATGAAACGACCCACATCAATGACCGTATTGCCTACTTTGGCGATTATGGTCGTCGTGAAGGAACAGACGTTGAAGCTTATGCCCAAGGTCTTCTTCAATCACCAGCTACTCAGGGTCACCAAGGTGAATACGGAGCACTAGGACTCAATATGGCCTTTGAACGCCCTAATGATGGTAATCAATGGTATGACACAAATCCAAACAAGTTGAATTCACGTGAAGCCATCGACCGTTACATGAAGGGTTACAATGATACCCTCATGCTTCTTGACTCACTTGAAGGGGAAGCGGTCCTTAGTCAAGGCAACCGGGACCTCAATAATGCTTGGTTCAAGAAGGTCGATAAGGAAATGCGTGGTAGCAGCAAAAATCAATACGATAAGGTTCGTCCTTTGAACGATAGTGAAAAGGCTATGACCTTGACCTCTATCGATGACCTTGTGGACAACAACTTCATGACCAATCGTGGACCGGGCAATGGTGTCTATAAACCAGATGATTTCGCTTCTGCCTATGTCAATGTGCCTATGATGTCTGCCATTTATGGCGGAAATACCAGCGAGGGTTCTCCTGGTGCCATGTCCTTCAAGCATAATACCTTTAGACTTTGGGGTTATTATGGTTATGAGAAAGGCTTCCTTGGTTATGCGACTAACAAGTATAAACAAGAAGCCAAAGCAGCCGGTAAGAGCACTCTAGGTGATGACTTTATCATCAGCAAGATTTCAGATGGTCAGTTCACCTCTCTAGAAGCCTTCAAGAAGGCCTACTTCAAAGAAGTAAAAGAAAAAGCGTCGCATGGTATGACACCAGTAACGATTGATGGCACAAGTGTTGCCTCTTACAATGATTTATTGACCTTGTTCAAGGATGCTGTTGCCAAAGATGCAGCAAGTATCAAGACGGATAAGAATGGTAATAAGTCAGTGTCAACAAGTCATACGACTAAACTCAAAGAAGCTGTCTACAAGAAACTCTTGCAAGAAACAGATAGTTTCACAAGCTCTATTTTCAAATAATAGCTCAAATAATCCCTCTTGGAAAACATCCAAGGGGATTTTTGAGTCTTGTCAAAAAATTAGCGGAGAGAGGTATTTCCTATCATTAGATTGGCAATTGGGAAAGCATAAGGCTAGGCTGTCAATGACCTTTCTTGTATCTTTTAATCTCTATCATAAAAAGGACATAAAAGAGTAGTGTTGAGACGGATTTTTAATAAATACGGTCTGCTTATGAAAGTCTTTTGAAAATTATAAAACTGACAAAGTGGTTCATTTTGGAAAGTTGTGGTTAGAACGCTTTGATAAATCAAAGGATTTAGATAAGGGACAAAGATTAATGTTTTCTAAGAAAAATTAAATTAACAAACAATTATTAGTATATATTTGACAATTTAATAATTATGGTATAAAATGGAAGACGTATATAAAGTAATTTGGATATTGAGGAATTTTATTACTATGAGAGATATGTTTAATAAACGCCAACATTTTTCATTACGGAAATACAGCTTTGGTGTAGCCTCTGTTCTTTTGGGAGTTTCAATTTTTTCAAATGCACAGGGCGCACAAGCTGATGAAACGGTAGCACCAGCTACTACAGGTATGGCAACAACTGCTGAACCTGATGTGGTTGTAGAACAGTCAACACCGGCAGCGGCATCAACGGCCCCAACAACAACAGAAAACGCACCAAGCTCAGTGTCAACTGTGGCTTTGGCCAGCGAACAGCCCCAATCAGCAGCACCAGCCAGCCAGGCAGCTTCGACTAGTCAAACAGCAGCTAGCTCAGAAGTAGCGTCACATGCTGCTTCACAAGCTAGCTCTGAGTCTGCAGCAGCGCAAGCAACTTCAGTAGCTACAAGTGCACAAGCCCTTAGCTCACCAGCAGCCACTGAGGCTCCTGCAGCTGGACAAGTCTCAGCTCAAACGACTGGTGCAGTAACTTCAGTTGCAGCAGCAACAGAAGCTACTAGCACAGAATCAAAGGCTGTAAATAGCGCTCTTAAGGTAGCCACAAGTGAGTTGGCTGTGACAAGCAGCGAATTAAACGCAGCCGAAGCTAGTCTTAACTCTGAAAACCTCATCAATGCTATGGGACTTGCGGTCGCAAACCGTGATCTTCGTCCAGTTGATGCACTCACTGTTTTGACCAATGCTGGAGCAGGCTCAACCAACCCTGACTTGACTAACCTTGGCTATAAGTTGAACTATTTGCCAGAACTTCAACAGCACTTTGTTAACATTGACCACATCAACCACCTTAAAGTCGTTCGTGATAGCGATGGTGTCATGAGAGCTTATGACTACATTGACGATGCGACTGGTAGATATGTGGTTGTCGAAAACTATGCCAACCTCGGTATTATCGACTATGTGGATGAAGCTGGAAATAAGATTCCAAACTCTTCAACCTACCGTATTAACAACTCAACTGAAACAATCACAGCAAACGGTAAAACTTACAATAAAATCTATGATGCCGGTATAACAGAACTTCCACCAGTGCCAGCAGGTTACCGTATCAAGTACGCATCTGCTGATAAGTCTAGAGCTAATGCTTATGTGGATGTTTTGAAAGCAGAACGTCAATATGATTATGTTAACGGTATTGCAACGATTCGCTCAAATCGTTCTTGGGCTTATAATCAAAGCCGTGTCGTTGACCTCGTTCAATTTGCCAATGGCGCTCAAGGTTTAGATGCTTCTATTGATGCTAATGGTGGCGGTCAATATTTGGCACCAGGTTACCGTTACCACATTATCGTTGAAAAAGATACTAAAGATGTGACTAAGACAACCAGTCAAACCGTTAGCTACACTGGTGCTGATGCTAAGACACCAGCTGCTAACACTCAAAACGACTTTAGCTTTAGCGGTAAAGAAGATCCTACAACTAACACAACAACTTGGACAGCAACGAGCCATACTTACGGCACAGTTAAGACTCCAGTTGTGACTGGCTACTATGCGGATAAAGCAGTAGCTGGCGGTAAGACAGTTACTCCAGATGCACCAAATGCAACTGATACAGTGACTTACAGGGCCTTTGGTAAATTCATTGCCGTTGATGAAAATGGCAATCCAATTCCAGGTGTCTCAACAACTGCTTATACAAACGATCCAGATGATGCGACTAAGATGATTGCCATCGACAAGACAATTCCAAGTATCGCTGGTTACACTGTTAAAGCCCTTCCAGTGTCTCCATCAAATCCTGGTGAAGATACACGTGTCGTTTACGTAGCTATCGTTAACGATGTGACTAAAGCTACTAAACAAACGGTTACCTTCCAAGGTGCAGGTGACAAGACACCAGCTGCAGATGTAAAATCTGACTATACTTTTGCAGGTAAAGATAACCAAGCAACTGGTAAAGTGACTTGGAATGAAGCTAGCCACACCTATGCTAGCGTTAAAGTTCCTGTTGTAACAGGTTACTTTGCAGATAAAGCCCTAGCAGGTGGTAAGACAGTTACTCCAGATGCTCCAGAAGCAACTGATACCGTAACTTATAAGGCCTTTGGTAAATTCATCATTGTGGATGAAAATGGCAATCCAATTCCAGGAGTTTCAGATACTGCCTACATCAATGATCCTAACGATCCAACTAAGATGATTGCTGTTGACAAGAACTTGCCAACTATCCCAGGATACACTGCTAAGGTTGTACCTGCGACACCAGGTGATTTGTCTAGCGACACTAAGGTTGTCTATGTTAAGAATGATCAAAAAGCAAGTGTTACTTATCGTGATGAAACTGGTGGTTCAACGCTTGAAACTGTTGCTTTGGCTGGTAAATCTGGCGAAGCGGTTGGTTATTCAACAGCTGAACGCATCAAACACTATCAAGAACTTGGCTATGTCCTTGTGACAGATGGATATCCAGCTGGCGCAACATTTGATTTGGACAGTGCGGTAGATCAAGCTTGGACAGTAAGCTTCAAACGTGTTGCACTTGACTTTAATCCAGATGATGCTCACGAACCAGGTACGCCAATCTATCCTAACCAACCAAATGGTCCAAAATGGCCTGATAAAGATGCCTACCTCAAGGATGTGACTTACACTGTTCATTATGCAAGTAAAGACAGCCATGCGAAATTGCCAGCAGATAGCGTTCAAAAGGCACAATGGAAACGTTCATTGACCCTTGATTCTGTAACAGGCGATATTCTTACAACTGGTGAATGGAAGGCCGATAAGACTAAATTTGATCTCGTCCTCACACCTTTGGTTAATGGTTACTTCGCTGATAAAGGCCGTGTAGCTGCTCAAGATGTTACTATGGACAGCAAGGTTGAAACGGTTACTTACACTAAATTTGGTAAGATCATTCCTGTTGACGAAAAAGGTAACCCAATCCCAGGTGCTGAAGGAATCGCTTACACAAATGACCCTAATGACCCAACCAAGGCTGCTATGACGCTTGTTCCTGAGATTAAAGGTTACAAGGCTGATAAGACTGGTGTGACACCAAGCAATCCTGGTGAAGATACTAAGGTTGTTTACAAGTTGGTTAATGCAGAACCTGCTAAACCAGCAGTTAACAAAGAAGTTGGTACAATCGTCGTTATCTACCGTGATGAATATGGTAACCAAATCAAGATGCCACTTGTTATCACTAACTCTGTTGGTGCTGATGTTAACCTTCACGGCGACCGTTACATCTACCGTAATGGTGTGAAATACGAATTGATTCGTCAAGAAGGTAAATCAACAGACAAGATGACTGAAGGTCAAACAGTTGTTACTTACATCTACCGCAAGGTTGAAGATGGTTCAACACCTTCAACTGCTAATGGTGGAAGCTCAACTTCTAAAGCTGTTAAAGCAACTTCAAACGGTGCTAAAGGATCTAAGGGTTCAGGTTCAGCAGCTGATGGTGCTTCAGACGGTAAAGGTTCAGATAAGAAGAAATCTGGAAATAAAGATGGTAAGAAGGCAGATGGTTCTGATAAAGCTAAGGAAGGCGATGAACAATTGCCAGTAACAGGTGACTCAGGTAACAACCTCGAAGCAATGGGTGTTGTTGTCATGGGACTCATGACTGGACTTGCAGCTATGAACCGTCGTAAAAAACAAGACTAAGATTTTAATACCTTATCTTTCATAAATTCCAAAAATAATAATCTCTCTCGAGTAGGAATTGCTCGGGAGAGATTTTTTGGTCTTTGCAGCTAAAAAGCGGAAAAACTATCAAAGCCTGTGAAACTTTTAAGCAGTATTCAGCTTGATAAGGTACAATAGAGTAAGACAAAACGAATGAGGAGACTGTCATGAAGTTTTTACATACGTCAGATTGGCATGTAGGGCGAACGCTCAATGGCTGGTCTTTGTTGGAGGAGCAGGAGTGGGCCTTTCAACAAATTGTGGATTTGGCTATTAGCGAAAAAGTGGATGGGGTCATCATTGCGGGAGACCTCTATGACCGTGCGGTACCGCCTGTGGATGCGATTAAGCTATTTAATAAGACCTTGGCCCGTTTGGTGTTGGAGAAGCAGATTCCTGTCTATGCTATCAGTGGCAACCACGATGGTGCTGAACGTTTGCATTTTGGGCGAGACTTTTTTCAACCTCAGGGCCTTCATTTGAGCACACGTCTGGAAGAGGCTTTTGAGCCTATTGAGCTGGAGGCTTGCCAGATTTTCCTCCTTCCCTTTATCGATCCTATTGATGCCCGTATTTACTATAAAGACGATAAGGATAAGGAAATTCAGGGGATTGGTGATGCCTTGGCCTACATTCTCCAGTATATGGAAAAAGCCTTTGATCCTGACAAGGCCCATATTTTGGTGACGCATTTTGCGGTTTCTAAGAAGAATGATAGCGATGGTCAAAGTCTACGGGAATTGATGTTGTCTGAAACTAGCAATACGGTAGGTGGTCTTTCTAATGTGACCAGTGATCTTTTCAAGGCTTTCGATTATGTGGCCTTGGGGCATATCCATACGCGCTTTGCCAGTCCGAGCCAGTGCGTGCACTATTCAGGCAGTCCGGTCGCCTTTAACGTCAAAGAAGCCAAGCGCAAGGAAGAAAAGGGTGTCTATATTGTTGAGGTGGATGCGTCTGGTGACTTGTCTCAGACCTTCCATCCTCTGGAGGTCAGACGGCCAATTGTGGCCTTGCAGGCGACTTTTGAAACCTTGGTGGCACCCGAATTTTATAAGGAACAGCCTTGTCAAAAAGCTTGGTTTGCCTTTGATATTCACCTGTCCAGTCGTAAGGAATTAGAGGGAGTCAATGTGCGTGCCCGTCTAGAAGAAATTTATGGGACAGATATTGTGGAAATCACCTTCAGTCGTCTTGGTGATGTCAGGGAAGAAAGCTTGACTGTAGATCAGTACTTAAAAGATTTGGAAATGCAGTCGCCGCAGGAAATTGTCTCTGATTTTTACCAGACAGTGACTGGGGGCGATGTCTTGTCTGAGAGACAGACTGCCCTTGTGGAAAGTATTTTTGAGGAGATTGGGAGGAGCCGACAATGAGACCAGTTCAGTTAGAATTGACCAATTTTGGACCTTATCGTAAGGAAGTCATCAATTTCACCCAGTTTGACCATGCTCCCCTCTTTTTGATAGGTGGGGATACGGGGGCTGGTAAGAGTACCCTCTTTGATGCCATGACGGTAGCCTTGTTTGCGACGACCAGTGGTGATCGTAATGTCGAGGAGATGCGGTCAACCTTCGCTGGTCCAGAGGACGACTTGACCAAGGTAACTTTTTACTTCCAACAAGGAAACCATCTTTATCGCATTGAGCGTGTTCTCCAGCAGGAGAGGGTCAAGCGAGGTGGAGGCACTACCATGCAAAAGGCAACGGCTTCTTTAGTCATTGTGGATAAGATTGGTGGTCAGGAAATTGAAAAACTTGGGGATAAAATCAAGGAAGTTGGTGACCAGATTGAGCAGATTTTGGGGCTCAATGCCGAGCAGTTCAAACAGATTATTCTTCTTCCGCAAAATGATTTTAGTCGTTTTTTGAAAGAGGATTCCAAGACCAAGACCCAAATTTTGAAGAAAATCTTTGGAACAGGTATTTTTGACCGTTTTCAAAAGAACTTGGAAGACCGTCTTCGTCAGAGCAATAAGGATATGGATAAGCGCCAGGCTCAGTTAGATGGTCATTTTGCCAGTCAGGTGTGGTCTGAGGAGGAATTAGCCGTCTTGGCCCAAACGCCAGCCTCTGAAAAATTGGCACGTCTTGAAGAACTTCTATCTCAGCGCCAAGAAAGTCTTACGGAGCAGAAAAGCATCTTGAAGGATGCCCATGAGGACTTGACTAAACTGCAAAAAAGCTTGCAAAATGCTCAAGATTTGGCAAAGATTTTTCAAGAATTGGAGCAAGCCAAGGAGCGTTATCGTCTGGAAATTGAAGAAGGTGCTCAAGAACAGGCAGTGGCTAAAGCCCACCTAGAGGAATTGCAGTTTGCTCAAGGCTTACAAGAAACCATTAGTAGCTTGAAGCAGTATCAGAAGCAGTTGTTGCAATTAGAACAAGACCTTGAAATTGCGCAGGAAGCTTTAAGTGTCAAGGAGCAGGCTTTTGAGGACGTTAAGGCTCAGAAAGAGGCGCTCGCAGCTCAATCTGAGGCTTTTCTTCAAAAAGAAGAAAAGCTGGAAGCTTGGAAAGAGGACGTTATTTATGCCCAGAGTCTGGCCCAAGAGCAGGAGAAAATCAAACGATCAAGCTCTAACTACAAGCAGTTGGAAGAAACTTATCAGCAGGCTTCGAAAGAGATTGAGAAGCTTAACCAGTCCTTGTCAGATTTGGAGGCCAATCGTCTTAGTGTAGATAGCTTGCATGAGGCCGAAAAACTCCTTCAGTCTGTGGACTACAATGTGGAAAAACAACTGGCTCAGGACCTGAAAGAAATAGAGGACTTGAATCAGGAGTTGGAAAAGACCGACAAACGTCATCAAAGGCTCTCTTTGGAGATTGACCAAGTCCAAGAAAGCCTCAAGGAATTGGAAGCGAAGTTAGCAACAACCATAGCCTCACGTCGTCAGCTCATGATTGCCCAGTTGCAAGCAGAATTAGAGAATGGTCAGCCTTGTATGGTTTGTGGTGCTCTGGAACATCCTAAGGTTGATGGAGCACAAGCTGATGAAGCGGCTTTGAAGGATCTCATGGACCAGGTGGAGAAGCTTCAAGTTCAAAAAGAAAAGCAAGTCGCTACCTTATCAAACCGTCAGGCTACCTTGAGCGAGGTCGAATTTAAACGTCAAGATTTGCTTGATCAAGTAGCAAAAGCTGAGCAAACACTGGAAGAGCATTACCAAGAACTGAAGGAACAAGTTGAAGGTCAATTTGAATTTGAGTTTGCTGAGAGCTATGAGTCCAGTCATGGACAAAATTTGTTAAAACAAGTTAAGAAGCATTATCAAGAACTCCAAACACGCTATGATAAGGAAGAGACAGATTATGTCCGATATCAAGATGAGATAGGTAAAGCTCAAGAAAAGACGACAGATTTAGCTAAGAGATATCAAGAGGCTAAGGCAGCGCTTGACCAAGCTAGGGAGCGCCTAGAGGACTTGCAGAAAGCTCATCCAGAGCTAGAGTCCGTAGAGGTTTATCAAGACCGTATTGCACATGCCAAGCAGGATTTGGCTCTTTATGAGAAAAAGGTCAAGGAGAATGGTGAAGCCTACAACCAACTTCATGCCGATATTAGAGAAATCAAGGGGCAAGTTGAGACCATAACCACTTCTACAGAAAAAGCCAATAAAGATGTACAGCGTTTATCAGCTGAATTAGGCCAAAGTCTTAAGGCTGAAGGAGCTCTCACCAATGACCTAGAGCAAATCCAGCTTTGGCTTCTTGAGGTGAACAAGCAAGCGATTCCTAAGATCCAGGCTCAATTGACAAGCTACCAAACTCTTAAACAAGAGTTGAAGGCGCAGATTGTCAAGGGTCAAGAGTTTATCAAAGGCCAAGAAAAGCCGGACCTTGGCAATTTAACACAGGCAGTAGAGGCTAGTCAGGAGAGCTACGATAAGCAGTTGGCTCAGGTATCCGTTATGGAAAAAGGTCTTAAGGATGCGATGGCTACCTACCAAGCTGCCAAAACCCTTCAAGACAGCAACCAAGAGGCCTTCAAGGCCCACCAAGAGCTTAGTGACTTGGTCAAGGTGGTCAAGGGAGAAAATACGGCTCTAACTGGACGACTCAATCTTGAAGTCTATGTTATCCGTCAGTATTTCCAACAAATCTTGGACTATGCCAATGCCAACTACATCGGTCTCTTAACGGATAATCGCTATTCCTTTGTCCTGAGTGAGGAAGGACGCAGGGCGCGTGATCACTTTGGTTTGGACATCAACGTCTATGACCAATTGACAGGTAGCGAGCGTTCCGTCAAATCCTTGTCTGGTGGTGAGACCTTTATCGCTGCACTGGCTATTGCCCTATCCCTCTCAGAAGTCGTGCAAAATACCAGCAAGGGTGCCGTTGTTGAAGCCCTCTTCATCGACGAAGGATTCGGGTCACTAGACAAGGAAGCCCTGACCAAGGCTATTGCCGTTTTGGAACAAATCGGTGAAAATCGCATGGTCGGTGTCATCAGCCACGTGGACGACATGAAAGAAGGTATCGCTCAACAACTAGCCATCATTAAGTCGCATGATGGTAGCAGTCGCATTAAGATTGTGGATAAGGGTTAAGGGGAGTAGAGAGATTAAGAGCCTCCACCAAAATTTTTTAACCATTCTAAGAGATAGTTGTCATCTGACCTATCTCTTTTTCTAGTCCCTTGTTAGAAGCGCCCCAACTGTCAGTTTTTTCTGAAAATAAAAGGAAATAATGTTGCAAAAAATTCCTCATATAAAAGTTAATCTATTAGAAAATTAAGTGATTGTATGATATAATCTAATATGGTTAAGTCTCGTTAAAATCAGGGAAAAGGATATAGAAAGTGCTGACAGTCCTTATCTTTTGTGACTGCAGAAACTGCTGTTAACCTCTTAAACGGGTCCTTGTGTATAAGGAGCTGTTTGAGACAGAACACTAATACTAGCTAGAAGAAATAAGACATAAAAATGACAGAAAAAATTTCCGTAATTATACCCGTCTACAATGTAGAAAAGCAGATTCAGACCTGTTTAGACAGCGTTTTGGGTCAAACCTATCAAAATCTTGAAATCATTCTCATCAACTATGGGTCAACAGATAATAGTGATACGATTTGCCGTAGATATGCTGCTCAGGACTCACGTATTCTTTATTTTAAAAAGGATAACGGTGGACTTTCAGATGCCCGTCATATTGGTATCCGCCAAGCTAAGGGTGACTATGTGACTTATGTGGATGCGGAAGATTGGGTTGAGTCAACCTATTTGGAAGACCTCTATAGCAAGCTTTTGGCTTATGAGGCTGATATTGCTGTGGCCAATTATAGTGTCTATAAGGAATCGGAGAATCGCTTTTATTTTCACATCAAAGATGAAGACTATTACGAGCAGGTTTATTCACCGGCTCAGATTATAGACGGCCTCTTTGAAGAAACTAACAACATTAATATCGCCCTGATCTCTGCGACTGGAAAACTCTACAAGCGTTCTTTGTTTAACGACTTGCTTTTCCCTAAAGAACATGTGGGAGAGGACGGCTTTTTCAATCTTAAGGCCTATCTCATGAGTGAGCGCACGATTTACCTTAACAAGGGTCTCTATATTTATCGTGAGAGTCCTGAGATGCCATCGGCGACTTGGATGCAGGACTGGATGATGACCTTGGTTTACGCCATGGAAGAGCGCTTGGCTATTGTGGCTAGTCATGGTTTCCCTATGGAAAAATACATGATTACCTACCGTCAGATGTTGGCTGCTTGCCTGAAAAATGTGGAAGAGCAAGGGCTTACGCATTCTGATGCCTACCGCTCTATCCAGGAAAAATATCAGGTCTTACGCTTAGCGCCTCAACGTTATGAGACCAAAAAGCGTGCTATTGTCCTAGCGGCTAACTATGGCTATGTTGATCAAGTGCTTGCGACCATGAAGTCCATCGTTTTCCACCATCGTAATATCCGTTTTTACTTGATTAATGATGATTTCTCACAAGAATGGTTCAGGGGGCTCAACCGTCATCTGGCTGCTTTTGGTAGTGAGGTGATTAACTGTCGTGTGGACAGTAGTCAGATCAAGCAATACAAGACTAATAGTAACTATGCCAGCTATCTCCGCTATTTTGTAGCTGATTTTGTGTCTGAGGAACAGGCACTGTATCTGGATAGTGATATGGTGGTTACGGGTTCACTGGAGGATCTTTTTACACTTGATTTACAGGGGCGTCCTCTTGCTGCTGTTCGTGATTATGCTATTCAGGTTCAGGACCGTCAGTATATGTTTGATGCCGGGTTTATGGTGATTGATACTGCCTATTGGAAGCAATACAATATGAGACGCCACTTAATTGACATGACCAGTGAGTGGCATGATAAGGTACCATTTGCGGAACAGTCTATTTTGAATATGGTCTTCCGTAATAACTGGTTGCCCTTGTCTTTCGACAATAACTATGCCGTCACCAAGTCAAGTTTGGCTGGTTTCCATTTGCCTAATGGACAATCTTATCCTAAGGTTTTACACTACGCCTCACATCGTAAGCCTTGGCTGCCTTTAGCCTGTCAATCCTATCGTGACGTTTGGTGGTTCTATGCCCAAATGGATTGGTCAGGGGTGGGTGATAATCCTGGCTTGCTACCACTCTTAGAGGATATGATTTATCCGAAGGGGCGTCCATTTACCTGCCTGATTTATACCAATATTGCAGAAATTCCGCATTTGACAGATCTTATCTCTGCGCTTCCTAAGGTTCAGTTTAAGATTGCCTGTCGCCAGCATGTTTCAGATAAACTGGCACAATTAATCACTTATCCCAATGTGACAGTTTACTCAGCCATTGCAGGCTTAAATGGCTTAGACTTGGAGTTGGTTCATACCAGTGACCTCCTTTTGGATATTAACCCTGGAAGAAAGGTAGTGGAAATCCTTGATGCCTTTAGGTTCGAAAATAAACCCATTCTAGGCTTTGAGGATCTCAAGTCAACCAAACATAACCAACAGACCTACTCAAGAGATCGTTGGAAAGAGATGGCTGAGACCATTCGTCAAATGCGTAAAAAGAGCCTTTGATGAGGCTTTTGCTCGTTTGGTTTTGGTATGAATAGGAAATAAAAAACTCAGTGACTTAGACAGAGAGTAATGTCTGTCTCGCCTTTCATAAGGTAAGATTAGCCTGTCCACAGAGGCAGGAAGTAGGAGTAATAGTGAAAAAAATTAGTCAATCGATAATTACCAAGCGTGTCTTATGGACCATCTTTTTCCTCTTCATTTATTGTGTAGGGAATCAATTGGTTCTTCCTTTTGTGGATTTGAAACATGCCAATATTTTTGGAGGAGTCATAGGTTCCTTGGCTTTCTCTAGTGCAATGATGGGAGGAAACCTCAGGTCCATGTCACTTTTCTCAGTGGGCTTGTCGCCTTGGATGTCGGCCATGATTCTTTGGCAGATGTTTTCTTTCTCTAAGAAAATGGGCTTAAAAAACCTCCCTATTGAAATTCAGGACCGTAGGCGAATGTATTTGACTCTAGCAATCGCAGTCGTCCAGTCCTTGGCAGTGTACTTAAACCTGCCTATCGTCTCCGGGGTCAATGTTGGCCTCGCCATTTTTATGAATACGATTCTGTTGATTGCCGGGACCTTTTTCTTGGTCTGGCTATCAGATCTTAACTCCCTCTTTGGGATTGGTGGTTCCATTGTCATCTTGATGGCAAGTATGATGGCTAATTTGCCTTTCCAAGTCATGGAGAGTTTTGATAAGTTAGGTATCGGTTGGGATGTCTTTCTTCCCTTAATCCTGTTCAGTTTGGTCTTCCTCTATATTTCAGGAGTTGTCCAACGGGCCAGATATCGTATTTCAATTAATAAAATCAATATTCATAACCGCTTCAAACAATATTCTTATTTGGATATTATGTTGAATCCAGCTGGGGGGATGCCTTTCATGTATGCCATGTCTCTAGTCAGCATTCCTCAGTACGTCTTTATGCTGATTCAATTTATCCATCCTGAAAACAAGTGGACCAGTGGTGCCATCAAGGCCTTGACTGTCGGGCAACCCATCTGGTTGGCCGTTTATATGGTCATGCTCTTCGTTCTCGGTTTAGCCTTTGCCTTTGTTAATGTTAGTGGTGAACAAATCTCTGAACGGATGCGCAAGTCGGGTGAATACATCTATGGTGTTTATCCAGGTCAAGAAACCAGTGCTTATATCAACCGTTTAGTTCTTAGGCTTGGCTTCATCGGTGCCCTTTACATGCTCTTTATGGCAGGGGTTCCCATGTTAGTTGTCTTGGTCAATCCAGATTATTTGCAACTGAGTATGATTCCAGGAACCTTCTTGATTTTTAGCGGTATGATTTACAATGTTAACGAGGAAATGAAAGCTTTGAAGCTCAACACTTCCTATACCCCACTTTTTGAAAATGTATAAAACACTCACCCCTCATGGGGTTGAGAGGTAGGCTGGTGACTTGTGATCGGTCTACCCCTCAATCTCAAGTATTGTGATGTAAAGACAATAAAGGAGAATTCATGTATTATTTTATTCCAGCTTGGTATGGGCAGACGGATGAATTTTGGAAGACGTCCATTGACCCTTGGTATCTGACACGTCAAAAAATTGAATTTGATGATAGTCTACACCAAGTCCGTATTTTTCAGGATGAGGAGCTGACTCCGCAGCTCTTGCTTTTGGCCTACCAGCCACATTTGCGTTATTTCTTACACCGTCATGATGTCTTGGAAGTTAAGGCCACAGCCATCTTTGACTTGGTTCAGGGAATTAGCGATGAAGCTATGCGAAACCTACAGGTAACCGATTTGGACTGGCCTGAAGGCTCTACTTTTGTCTATACACCGTTTGCTATTGTAGTTCAATGTCAGCACAAGCGTTATGCCGAAATTGAGTTCGGTACTGAGGGCTTTATTGCCATGATTCGCTACTTTGATGAAGAGCAAATCATCCGTGAAGATGTCTATGATGACCGTGGCTTTGTTTCAAGTAGTCTCTATTTTGAAAATGGTCAGCCAATCTATCGCAATTACCTAAATGCTAAGGGAGTTTGGCAGCTTTGTCACTTCTTTGATGGACGTGGGATTGTGGCTAATCCTAGAACAGACGGCCGCTTTAATAAGAGTTACTACGGTGACCTTTCGGAAGTCATTTGGGAATTTTTGGATAAATTTTTGGCAGAAAAAGTGACGAATGATGACCGTTTTGTTATAGCTTCAGACTTGCGTCACAACAAGCCCCTCTTTAATCACTTGCCAGCAGAAAATACCAAGATTTTGACCTGGTTTGCAGAACGAAATCAAGATGACAGTATTGATGCCTATGCAGGCTTCTTGCCGCAAGTGGACTTGTTGATTGCTGACCGCTATGATTACTTGGAGCAACTTCAGGTCGCCTATCCAGAAGAGACCAAGAAGCTTAAACACATGGCTTCCTTTGATACCCGTTTGGCTTTGGGAACCAGTCAACGTGTCAAAGAGTCCAAGATTTTCTATCAGGTTGATTTGAATCAGTTGGATTTAGAGGCTATTTATCAAGTGTTAGCATTCGTAGCCAAGTATCCTAAGACTCGTGTTGAATTTGGGGCCTTTAATGCCAATCCAGAGCAACTTCAAAATTTGGAACATCAAGTTGAAAAAATGATTGACGAACGTTTTAGCTCAGAAGTCTTTGAAGAGGTTGTTGAAAGTAGTGGTGCGGAAAATAGATTGGAAGAAAACAATGAAATCATCAGTCGTTTTTCTTTCCAAGACCTCCGTGACGAGACGGCTCTTATCAAGTCCCTTCAGTTTACACGGCTCATTGTCGACTTGAGTAAGGAGCCTAACCGCTATACCCAAATCGCAGGAATCAGTGCCGGTATTCCACAGATTAACCGAGTGGCGTCTGAGTATGTGACCCATCAAGAAAATGGTTATATCTTGAAGCACTTGTCTGATTTTGAAAAGGGAGCTTATTACTATTTGGGACAGTTGAACAACTGGAACCGTTCGCTTATCTACTCTATTGAGAAAATTAAGGAAAATACAGGAGACCGTTTGGTGCAAAAATGGGAAAATTGGTTGAAGGAGGAGCAGCATGGCCAAGGATAAACGCTTGAAAATACTACAAGTTGGATCAGCTAACTGGTCAGAAAATCAGGAAATTCCTGAAAACATGAATTGGTATTTTAGTCCTCTTGGTCAGCTTGAGACCTTGCAAGAAACCATTGAAGCTGATGAAATCAAGACTTTCACAGCAGTTCTTGTAGATAGCCCTGAAGGGCTCGAGGAATTGATGGCTATTAGAGAATGTTTGATTCCTCATACTGTTTTCTTTGACCAAACCATAAAAGTATCAGACGAGAGCCTTCTTCAGTTTCTGAAGGAAATTTGTGCTGTTCCGACGGATTTTTCAAATCAAGGCCAGCTGATTATTACCCTTTCCAAAGCGCTCTTTTCAGGTCAATATGGGGATAAATTGTTTCCATTTAGGATTCAAGCCAACCCCAATTTCACGGGACAAGTGACTTATCATGGTTATGAGAGTGTGATTTTGTCAGGTGATTATGGTCAGGAGTATACGCCGGTTTTAGATTGGACCTATAATATCAGAGCTAGCAAGGAAAATCCTATTGAACTTTGGTTGGAATTTGACAAAGATGAGACCTGCGAGTGCCGTTTAATTCTCAATCTTGTGCCAGAAGGTTCAGTTGTAGATATCTTCAAGACCTACATCGTTTCAGAAGAAGAAATGCGCAAGGGAGCTATTGTCCTTGATGAGGATAGAACTTTCCTTTTGTCAGCGAGTCTGGAGATGAAGGGACAGGGTAAGATTACCATTGGTGGGCTCCACCAACGCTTGACTCGCTTCCAGTTTGGGAAGTTTGTCCTTGGCGGTGGTATTCTCCATGATCACAAACGTCAGGAAGTCAACTATTTCTTTTATCCTGGTGACTTCAAGCCACCTTTGTCTGTTTACTTTTCTGGTTTCCGTCCTGCCGAAGGTTTCGAAGGTTTTGGGATGATGAAAGCTTTGGGAACTCCCTTTTTGCTCTTTTCAGACCCTCGACTCCTAGGGGGAGCCTTCTACATGGGAACGGAAGAATTTGAAAATAGTATCAAGAACACTATTCAACATTACTTGGATTATCTAGGCTTTGATAATGATCAACTCATCCTCTCTGGGATGTCTATGGGAACTTTTCCATCAATGTACTACGGTGCAGACTTTGAACCTCATGCCATTATCATGTCTAAACCTCTAGCTAATGTTGGTACGATCGGTAACCGTGCCCGACTCCTGGCGCCAGAGGTCTTTCCAACAGGGATTGATGTCTTGCATTTGCAGACAGGACGCTTGGATAATGACGGTGTTGAGGCCCTTAATCAGAAGTTCTGGGATAAGTTTAAAAAAGCAGATTTTTCAAACACGACCTTTGGTCTTTCCTACATGAAGGACGAGGATATGGATCCGACGGCTTACGAGGATATCACCAAGTCTCTCTATTACTCGGGGTCTAAGATTCTTAGCAAGGGAACATCAGGTCGACACAACGATGATTCTGCTACGGCGACAACTTGGTTTGTCAATTTTTACCGTATGATTTTAGAAAATGATTTTGGAAGAAAGGAGTAAGAATGTTCAGAAACAAGAAATCAGAAATTCTGTGGGGCTTAAATCTTAGGACTTATATGTATGGTTCAACAGTTGTTAAACGCCAAGATGGTTCTGTGCAATTTTACAATCCTTTGGTGCCATCAGGAACTGACATTAAGTCCTGGGTGGCTATCCAAAACTATCAATCGGATCGTACTCAGCCTGACCTCCCATTATTGAAAAAAGGGCACAGCTATGACTTGACGGCTAATCTCGAGGCTATACCAACAGGCTCAGTCTTTTTGAAAGTTAGCTTTTTGGACCGTTATGATAATGAAATCAAGCAGCTTATTGAAAAAAGTACTCAGATGACCTTTGTCTACCCACACGAAGCTTATACCTATAGTATTTCGCTTTTGAGTGCTGGGGTCAAAGAGCTGGATTTCTACAGCTTAAAACTGGAAGAAACAGGAGAAGAACATGTTTAAACAACTGAATCCTATTCTCCCTGTTAAGGAGATACTCAAGGAAATCAATGACATAGCTGATGAAATGGCTGGTTTGAGCAACCTAGAGTTGAAAAATAAAACGCAGGAATTTCAGGAGCGTTTGGCCCAAGGAGAAAGCTTGGATGACCTTCTTCCAGAAGCTTTTGCGGTTGTTCGTGAAGCGGATAAGCGCGTGCTAGGCATGTTCCCCTATGATGTTCAGGTCATGGGAGGCATTGTCATGCACCAAGGTCATATAGCCGAGATGAATACAGGTGAAGGTAAGACCCTAACGGCTACCATGCCGGTCTACCTGAATGCCTTGTCAGGCCAAGGAGCCATCCTGGTTACGACCAATGAATACTTGGCTATCCGTGACGCTGAAGAAATGGGGCAAGTTTACGAATTTCTAGGTTTGACGATTGGTGTTCCCTGTGTAGAAGGCAGTAATGAGATGGATCCATCTGAAAAGCGTGCCATCTACCAATCGGACATCGTTTATACGACCAATGCCAGCCTAGGCTTTGACTATCTGATTGATAACCTTGCTTCTAACCAAGACGGGAAATACATGCGTCCCTTTAACTATGCCATTGTAGATGAGGTGGACTCGGTCCTTCTTGATAGTGCCCAGACGCCCTTGATTATTTCTGGTGCGCCTCGTGTTCAGTCCAACTACTATGGGATGATGGACACCCTGATGACTACCTTGGTCGAGGGTGAAGACTATGTCTTTAAAGAGGAAAAAAGTGAAGTTTGGTTGACGACTAAGGGGGCTAAGGCTGCCGAAAGTTATCTGGGTATCGGCAACCTCTACGATGAGGAAAATAGTACCTTTGCCCGCCACCTACTCTTTTCACTTCGTGCCCACTTGCTCTATAAAAAGGACAAGGACTACATTATTCGAGATGGCAAGAAGGGGCCAGAAGTGGTGCTCCTTGACAAATCAACAGGTCGTCTCTTGGAATTAACCAAGCTCCAAGGTGGACTCCACCAAGCTATCGAAGCCAAGGAATTAGTGGCCCTGTCACAAGAAACCAGAGCTATGGCTTCCATCACCTATCAAAGTCTCTTTAAAAAATTCCAGAAAATTTCAGGGATGACAGGGACTGGTAAGGTAGCCGAAAAAGAATTCTTAGACACCTATGGAATGAAGGTCATTCAAATCCCAACCAACCGTAAGAAACAACGTATCGACTATCCCGATAAGATTTATGCGACCCTACCAGAGAAGGTCTTTGCCTCTTTAGAGTATGTCAAGCACTACCATGAAAAAGGCAACCCCATCTTGATTTTCGTTGGGTCGGTGGAAATGTCAGAGCTTTATTCTTCCCTGCTTTTGCGTGAAGGAATTGCTCATAATCTCTTGAATGCCAACAATGCACCACGTGAAGCGGAAATGATTGCCGAATCAGGACAAATGGGTGCCGTGACGGTAGCGACCTCAATGGCTGGACGTGGAACGGATATCAAGCTTGGTAAGGGTGTAGCTGAACTCGGAGGTTTGGTAGTTATCGGTACCGAACGTATGGAAAGTCAACGTATTGACCTGCAAATTCGTGGCCGTTCTGGGCGTCAAGGGGACCCTGGTATGTCTAAGTTCTTCGTCTCACTTGAAGACGATGTGATTAAGAAATACGGTCCATCATGGGTTCACCGTACTTACAAAGAATATGCCATTAGTGACCACATTGAGCCTAAGGAATTGACCGGTCGTAAGTACCGTAAATTGGTTCAAAAAGCCCAAGAAGCCAGTGAAAGTTCTGGTCGTACTTCACGTCGTCAGACGCTTGAATTCGCAGAAAGTATGAACATCCAACGTGAGATGATTTATGCCCAACGTGACCGCCTCATCTTCCACAATCAAGGCTTGGATACTGTTATCGATGAGGTACTTGACGACTTTATCGACCAAGCTGTGGCTGATGAAGATTTCTCAAAAGCAGAAAATCTCTATCACTTTATCTTGCGTAATATCAGCTTCCGCATCAATGAGATTCCTAAAGATTTGGATCTTAACAATCGTGAAGAAGTCTTGGAACTCATTTATCAGTTTGCCTATCGTGAGCTAGAAGCCAAGAAGCAGGAGTTGAAAACCAAGGAACTCAATGAGTATTTCCAACGTTTAGCCATGCTTAAGGCTGTGGATGACAACTGGGTAGAGCAGGTAGACTATCTGCAACAACTCCAAATGGCTATTGGTAGTCAACAATTGAGTCAAAAGAACCCTATTGTCGAGTATTATCAAGAGGCCTACAAGGGCTTTGAGGCTATGAAACGTCAAATCAGAAAGGATATGGTTCGTAATCTCCTCCTCAGTCAGGTGCAAGTCACTAAAAAAGGAGATATCATCAGCCATTTCCCATAAAATAAGGAAATTATGACAGTATATAACATTAATTTAGGTATCGGTTGGGCCAGCAGTGGTGTCGAATATGCTCAGGCCTATCGTGCCAAGATTTTCCAGGAAATGGGACAAGAAGCCAAATTTGTCTTTATGGATCTCATTCTTGGGGATAACATTGAGCATATGACCAGCAAGATTGGTTTTTCAGATGACCAAATCATCTGGCTCTATAACTATTTTACAGATGTCAAAATCGCACCATCTACCATCAAACTAGCTGAAATCGAGGCTATCTTACCTGCCAATCCTAAACGCAAGGAAGTTTCTGGTTCAGTGATTCGTTACCATTATCCACAGGATGACCTAGTGGTAGCTTGCCATCTTCGTGCGACAGATGGAGTTTCTGTGGAAACCGTCAGCTATTTTGTCAATGACAAGCTCTTGCGTAAGGATTTTTACTCTTATACCCGTTATTGTAGTGAGTATTATGCGCCTAAGGATAATCAAGCCAAGGTTTACCAACGCCGTTTTTATAATGAAGATGGCTCGAACGCCTATGACATGATTGTTGGAGACAATAATCAGGACATTTATCGTTTTCCGGATCAGGTCCTCTATGGCAAGCAAGAATTCCTTCGCTATTTCTTCAAACGTCTGGCTCTAACCAAGGATGACGTGGTTATCTTGGACCGTGAAACTGGTATTGGGCAGCTGGTCTTTGAAGAAGCACAAGCTGCTCGTCTAGGGGTAGTCGTTCACGCTGAACATTTCAGTGTCAATCAAACTGATGACGACTACATTCTCTGGAATAACTATTACGAGTACCAATTTACCAATGCGGACAAGGTTGATTTCTTTATCGTGGCGACAGACCGTCAGAAGGAAATTCTTGAGAGGCAGTTTCGTCACTACACCAACCATGATCCAAAGATTTACACCATTCCAGTGGGGAGCTTGCCTGAATTAGTTGGGCAGGACAAGGCACGTAAGCCATTTTCAATGATTACGGCCTCACGTTTGGCTCAGGAAAAACACATTGACTGGTTGGTTCGTGCAGTTATCGAGGTTCATAAGACCTTACCAGACATCACCTTTGATATTTATGGTAGTGGTGGGATGGATGCCAAGTTGCGTGAGATTATTGCTGAAGGGCAAGCAGGAGACTACATTCGTCTCATGGGACACGCTGATTTGACCGACATTTATAGCCAATACGAGGTTTATTTGACAGCTTCAACCAGCGAAGGTTTTGGCCTTACCCTCATGGAGGCCGTTGGTTCAGGTCTTCCCATGATTGGATTTGATGTGCCTTACGGAAATCAAACCTTTATCGAAGATGGTTCCAACGGCTATCTCCTTCCTGTCGCTGAAAATCATGTTGTGGATGTCATTACTAAATCCTATAAGGATGCCATTGTCCGTCTCTATGAAGAAGGTAATATTGAGGCCATGCGTCAAAAATCTTATGACCTTGCCCAAGGTTTCTTGACTAGCCAGGTCAAGGCTGCTTGGAAACAGTTACTTGAGGAGGTGCGCTCATGATTTTCTTATGTGATAATTATCATCAAGCCAGTAAAGACTTGGCTTATACCCTTCAGGTAGCAGGATGTGATGCCACAACTGTTGTCATCAATCCAGATGGTTTTCTTCCCAAAGGAACCCTGTCACCTTTCACCTACTATGTAGAAGACCAAGAGGAAACTGGCAAACCTCGCTTTTTCAACCAGGTTCCTGTACCAGCTTTTTGGGAAATCTCAGGTAACAATCAAGTGGCACAGGTGTCAAATCTCACTGAAGAACGTGCCCGTATTACCTTCCCTGAAGGAAGCAAGGCCCGTATCGTTAAAAGTGTTGAATGGTTGGACAAGTCAGGAAAGGTTCGTCAAGTAGACCACTACAACAAGTATGGTTTCTGTTTTGCCAAAACCACTCATGATGAGAATGGTCAGCCAGTCTTTACTAGCTACCAAACCAAAGAAGGTGACGAGCGCATCTTGGAAAATCATGCTACTGGTGACATCCTCTTGACCCTGCCTGGTCAAAGTCTACGTCGTTTCGCCAACCGTACCGAATTTGTCAAGGCCTTTTTGGCTCAGGTCTTTGGTGACATTGACCATATTATCTTTAACAGCTTAGCAACACCTTTCATCGTCTCATGGACTATGGAAAATACAGGGGCAACTGATATTCTGATCTGGCAAGAGCCTCTGGGAGATATCCTCCCAGGTAACATGAATGGTATCTTAGAGGATAATTCAGCTAGGGCTAACGCCATTATCATTCCTGATAAGGCCACCTATGAAAAAGCCTTGACCCTGGTACCTAAAGAAAAACACCATAAATTACTTTCTTTAGGCTATGCCTATGACTTCAAGGAAAATCATGGCAAATCACACAATGCCTTTATCGCAACCAACTCAGATCAAATCGAACATCTGGAAGCCTTAGTAGAGGCATTACCTGATGTGACCTTCCAAATTGCGGCTGTTACTGAGATGTCAGCCAGGTTGCTTTCAATGATGCGTTACTCAAATGTAGTGCTCCATCCTAACGCCAGTCACAAGCAACTGGACAAGCTCTACCAAGAGTCAAATCTCTATTTGGATATCAACCATCATAACGAGTTGTATAAGGCTACACGAACAGCTTTTGAGCACCAGTTATTGATTTTGGCCTTTTCAGAAACAGTTCATGGACGTGACTACACGGCACCTGAACATATCTATGCTGGTCAGGAATATCAAGCAATGGTTACTAAGATTAAGCAAGTTCTTGAACAAGACCAAGCCATGCAAGAGGCCATGCAGGCTCAAAAAGCTCAGGCCAACACCCTGATAGCCTCTGACTTGACCAATCGCTTACAAGGACTTTTAGGAGGAAATCATGTCTAAAAAAGATTTATTCTACGGTGATGTTGAAGGCCGTATGGAAGAACTCAAGCAAAAGCCTATTACGAAAGAAAAAGAAACCAGAGGAGAAAAGATTAACAAGAGCTTTTCAATCATGCTCGGACTTGTGATTATTATCGGTTTAATCTTTACTCTGATTGGTTTGTTGAGGTAGACTTATGATGTTAGTATTAATGGTTCTAGCACTGATTCTTTCGTTTGCCCTTATCGTCCTAGTTACCATCCAACCCCGTCAAACACAGATTTTTTCAACAGATGCTACGAGTAATATTGGTAAACCAAGCTATTGGTCTAGTCAGCCTATTCGCAAATTTTTGACCTTAGCTATTAGTATAGCCTTATTTATCCTCTTACTTATATTTATGATTGTGTCTTATAAGTAAAGAGCTTGATTATACAATAGAAAGAAGAAGCGCATGCGTGTACATTTTACGAATTTATTTGGGCAGTCCCCACGTAGTGTGGCCTTGATTGCCCAAAATGATACGATGAAGATTGCCAAGGAGCTTGGTGCCAATGAATTAGCAATCTATTTCTACGATAATAGCCAGGAGCCAAGTGGTGAATTAAATTCCCGCCTTGATGGAATTGTGGCAGGAGTGAGCTATGGTGATATTGTCTTCTTCCAGTCGCCATCGTGGAATAGTGTCGATTGGGACACTAGCCTCCTTCATAAATTTAGGGCAGTGAAAACCAAACTTGTGATGTTCATCCATGATGTTCCACCTATAATGTTTCCTAGTAATTATTATCTCATGCCTAATTACATTGAGATGTATAATCTTTGTGATGTCGTCGTTGTTCCATCGGAACAGATGCGTGATCGACTCATTGAGGAAGGGTTAACGGTCAAAAAGATTATTATTCAGGAACTTTGGGATTTGCCTCATAACCTTGACTTGCACAAACCAAGCTTCCAAAAGAAGCTCATCTTTGCTGGTAACCCAACTCGTTTTCCCCACATTCTCAACTGGCAGCAGGAGACACCTCTTCATGTCTATGCGGAAAAAGAAGAAGACAAGGATTATTCCCAAATTCAACTTGAAGGTTGGCGTAATAAACAGGAGCTCCTGTTTGACCTTTCTAAAGGAGGTTTTGGTCTTGTCTGGGGGAATTCAGAAAAATCTGAAGATGAGCTCGATTACTATAAGTTGAATATTTCCTATAAACTCTCTACCTATTTAGCTGCAGGCTTGCCAGTTGTGGTGCCTGACTATCTTTCAAATGCTGACTATGTCAGAGAACATGGCCTAGGCTTTGTCGTTTCGAGTCTGGAAGAAGCAGACCGTTGTGTACAAGAATGTACAGAAGAGCAGTATGCCCAGATGGTTGCTAACGCACAATACACTGCCTACCTCATTAGCAATGGTTATTTCATCAAGAAGCTTTTTATTGATGCTATAATGGCCCTTGGTTAATAGTCTAAAAAGAATTATCGGAAGGTAATTCTTTTTTTGTAGATTTTTGAGCATATAAATTGACTTTTTAGAAAATATTTAAACCAATTTTACTTTAAGCTAAAAGATTTAAGGAAGCAGGGTATCTGATTAGGAAGAAGGTTAAAAAAAGTGTGTCAGAAACACCAAATATGTCATAATAAGTGGTCTAAAATTGATTGAAATTGTTTGAAAATTTATCTTAAGCTAAATTGTAAAATAATTTAGAAGCGCAATAAGACTGGAAATAAAATGAGAAAATGTAAAGAAAATAGCGTAAAATCAAGGTTTTAAGGCTGATTTGTTCTAAATTCGAAAGAATATAGCATAAATGACAGAAAATTCAGAATTGCGAAAACCTTACATATTTTAGAGAAAATGAGATAAAGTGCAACAATTTTTAGTTAACTTGTGTTATATTATAAAATTTAATTTCCAGATTAGGAAATGATTCATATCTATTTGGAGGTAAATATGTTTTTTAGACGCCAAGAAGGAGAATATCGCGAAACAGACCGTGTGACTCGCTTCAAACTTATTAAATCGGGTAAAAACTGGCTTCGTGCCGCTACATCAAACTTTGGACTTTTCAAAGTTGTTAAAGGTGGCGCAGACGCACCGTCAGTTTCAGTTCAAAATGTAGAAGAAAAAACTTCTCTTCTTTCAGGTCAAGCCCTCCTTAAAGGGATTGCAGCAGCGGGTGCTGTGGCAGGTGGTGCAGTAGCTACTTACACAGCTCAAGCCGAAGAAACAAGTGCTCCAGCTTTGGAAAGCCAAGCAACTACAGCTCATGATGTTTTGGCAAACTCTGAATCTGTAGCTTTGAGCGCTGCGCCTGTATCAGAAGCAGTAGCTTCAGAAGCTCCAGCAGTAGCATCAACAAGCCAAGAGTCTACAAGCTCTTCAGCTGACGCTCAAGCAAGTACAGATGCTTCAGTATCATTGTCACAATCTGTATCAACAGAATTGTCACAAGCTATCTCTGAATCTGTATCACTTAGCAAGCACAACTCAACTTCTGATAGCCAATCACACACAGAAAGCACAACTGCTTCAAACTCTGCTTCACATTCTGAATCTGCAAGTTCAACAGTAGCGACTGCATCAGAAACAGCGACTCAAGAAGATGAAAAAACAATCTTGGATCAAAACGTTTCAGAAGCAGAATTGCTCGTTAATATTGCTAAAGACTACCAAGCAAAATTGACAGACACAGCTGCTAAAGCTGAAATTCAAACAGCTATCACAACAGTTCAAGAAGAAGTCACTAAATCAACAACATTGCTTGCTGCATCAGCAACAAACGCTGCTTATGCAGAACAACGTGAACGTCTTGGTAACGCTGTTGATAATATGTTGACTAAGATCACAGACAACGGTTTCACTGGTAACTCAGTAGTTAACGGTGTTGCAGCAGTTACTGCACAGTTGGATGCTATTGCTACATCAAACACAAATCCATCTGGTGTTACTGTAACACCAGGAATGTCAGATCCAAACGGTGCGAGCCTTACAGATCGTACACAGACGATCCCTTCAGGATACGCAGCTGACCCAACTTCAGGTCGTTTGACATTTGGTATTTGGAATCTTTCTTCATACAACCAACTTTACAACAAAAACTACTACATTACATTGTCTGTAGACAAGACAAAAAGTGCATCAAATCCAAATGTATTCGTTCGTTTGGTTGATAAAACAACTGGTAGTGAAGTTGCGAATACAACATTAAGTAATGCTGTTGCTGGCAAAGAAATCAATCTTGGTGACCTTTCAAGTCAGAAGTACTATCCATACCTTGTTTATAATGCTTCTACTGATGGAAGTCCGTCTAGTGTTGATATCATTATCAAGCACAATGAAGATTTGAATCCTAGTGGTTTTGATTACAAGACAGAGCAAGTCTATGACTACCTTACACCTGCTAACCAAGGTGAAAAGAAACCGAACGTTGAAATTGCTGTACCATCAACTAAGATGAACCAAACAACTCACTACAAGGTAGTGGATACTACATCTTCAACTTATAATGCAAACCGTCAAGCCTCAGATACAACAACTCAAAGCTACAAACCAACTGGTAATGAAACAGAGCTTGCTTCATATACTCAAACAGGTATCCAAGGTCAAAACTATACTGCATCAAATCCTCGTACATTTGATGGTTATGTTTTGTATCAACAAGCTGATTCTTCAACTATGTCTGGTGAATTAGGTAACACCGTAGGTGCTAAATATGCCGAACTTAAGGGTAGCCGTCAACATTACTATGTAAAACGGATTCGTGAAGTAGTTGCTAACGATGGTTCAACAGTTACTAAGATTTATGTATTGGATCCATCTGCTGTTTCTACTTATAATGAATCAGTAATGGCAAATAACACTGATACAACTGGATATACACTTGTTTACACTTCTCCAGTGATTAAACCAGGTGACAAGTATATTCCTGCAGCAACAAATATGGATGCTGATAAACGTCTCGTTTCAAGCAAGAACGGTGACTACCAATTGTCTGTTTCTCCATGGCACAATCCAGATAAACCAAATGAAGGTTTAGTATATATTACAGGTTGGTATACAGCTGGTCATTACAACGATGCAAATTATATGTTCATTGATGAACCTAAGGGAACTGCAAGTGCTGTACCTGGTGGTAATACGCAAAACACTATCGGTGGACGTACGAAGTATGCTATCAATCAAGCAACAGGTCAGATTATCACTGATTCTTCAGGTAATCCAGTGAAATCTACAAGTGGATTTGGTGTCCAATACTCAATTCTATCAGCAAATGAAAAACCATCTGGTGATACGGTTCACTACTACCGTAAGTTTACTGATTCTGAGTCAGCATCACAATCACAATCGCAATCTAACTCACAATCATTATCTGAATCAGAAGTAGCGTCTAATTCACTATCTAGATCAGAAAGCCAATCAGCTTCTGAATCATTGAGTCAATCAGAAGTTGAATCAACAAGTAAATCAGTATCTGAGTCAACAAGCGCTTCAACGTCTGAATCAGCTTCGGTATCAGGAAGCCAATCAGCATCGTTGAGTACTTCAGCATCTGAGTCAGCTTCAGTATCAGCAAGTCAATCAGCATCGTTGAGTACTTCAGCATCTGAATCAGCTTCAGTATCAGCAAGCCAATCATCATCGTTGAGTACTTCAGCATCTGAATCAGCTTCAGTATCAGCAAGTCAATCATCATCGTTGAGTACTTCAGCATCTGAATCAGCTTCAGTATCAGCAAGTCAATCATCATCGTTGAGTACTTCAGCATCTGAGTCAGCTTCAGTATCAGCAAGTCAATCATCATCGTTGAGTACTTCAGTATCTGAATCAGCTTCAGTATCAGCAAGTCAATCATCATCGTTGAGTGCTTCAGCATCTGAATCAGCTTCAGTATCAGCAAGTCAATCATCATCGTTGAGTACTTCAGCATCTGAATCTGTCTCTGTTTCAGTTTCTATCTCAGAATCAATTTCAATTGTTACAAATAACTCAGAATCAGCAAGCGTATCAGCTTCAGCATCTGCATCAGAATCAGTAAGTACATCTGAGTCAGCATCTGCATCAGAATCAGCAAGCACATCAGCTTCAGTTTCTGCATCAGAATCAGCAAGCACTTCAGAATCAACTTCTGTATCTGAATCAGTATCAGCTTCTGAATCATACTCTGCATCTGCTAGTCTTTCAGTTTCAGCTTCTACATCAACTTCAGTTTCAGAATCACTTTCTAGCTCAGAATCTACATCTGTATCAGTTTCTCAATCATTGTCTGAAAGTGAAACTCCTAAAGTTGGTGAAGTCATCATTACTTACATCCGTGAAAATGATGGTAAAGAAATTCAAAAACCACGTCAAGACACACCAAACTCACCATATGACACACCATATAACACAACTGAGGAAGGTGAAAAACCTAACACAATTAAGACTCCAGATGGTAAGACATACAAGATCGTACCAAAAGGTGACTACCCAGTAGGTAAAGTTGACGGTGACGGGCACCTTGAATCATCAGATCCAATTAAAGGTAAAGTTGATAAACCTAAATCAACAATCACTTACGTTTATAAAGAAGTGAAGGGTAATGTATACGTACACTATGTTGATGTTAATGGTAACAAGATTAAAGACGATGTGACTGATGAAAAAGATCAACCAGTTGATAAAGACTACGACACAGTTATTGACAACCGTCCAAAAGAAATCGAATTCCAAGGTAAGACATACGAATTGGTACCAGCTGGTAACTACCCAGTAGGTAAGGTTGACGAACAAGGTCACTGGAATGGTGATGATGCTACAACAGGTAAAGTCATCGAAGGTGATAAGAACGTTACTTACGTATACCAACTCAAAGAACAACCAGCACAACCTAAGGGTAATGTATACGTTCACTATGTAGATACTGAAGGTAATATCATTAAAGATTCAGTAACTGATGAATTGGCACAACCAGTTGGTAAAGACTACGACACAGTTGTAGACAACCGTCCAAAAGAAATCGAATTCCAAGGTAAGACATACGAATTGGTACCAGCCGGTAACTACAAAGTAGGTCAAGTAGACGAACAAGGTCACTGGACAGGTGATGATGCTACAACAGGTAAAGTTGTCGAAGGTGATAAGAACGTTACTTACGTTTATAAACTTAAAGAAGATCCAACGAAACCTAAAGAAGGTGACGTCATCATCACTTACGTAAACGAAAAAGGTAAGGAAATCAAGAAACCTCGTCAAGACACACCAAACTCACCATATGACACTCCATATAACACAACTGAGAAAGGTGAAAAACCTAAGACTATCAAGACTCCAGATGGTAAGACATACAAGATCGTACCAAAAGGTGATTACCCAGTAGGTAAAGTTGATAAGGATGGACACCTTGAATCTTCTGACCCAACTAAAGGTAAAGTTGAGAAACCTCGTTCAATCGTCACTTATGTTTATAAAGAAGTGAAAGGTGACGTTTACGTTCACTATAAAGATACTGAAGGTAACACAATCAAGACTGACGTTACTGATGAAAAAGATCAACCAGTCGACAAAGACTACGATACAGTTGTAGATAACCGTCCAAAAGAAATCAAATACAATGGTAAGACATATGAATTGGTTCCAGCTGGTAACTACACTGTAGGTAAGGTTGATGGACAAGGTCACCTTGAGTCATCAGACGCTACAACAGGTAAAGTTGTTGAAGGACGTAAAGATGTTACTTACATCTACAAACTCAAAGAACAACCAGCACAACCTAAGGGTAATGTATATGTTCACTACGTAGATGAAAATGGTAACACAATCAAACAATCTGTTACAGATGAATCTAAGCAACCAGTAGGTAAACATTATGATACAGTAATCGATAACCGTCCTAAGACAATCGTTACTGCAGATGGTAAAGTCTATGAATTGGTACCACAAGGTAACTATCCAGTAGGTAAAGTTGATGGTGATGGTCACTTGACTACAACTGACCCAGTAACTGGTAAAGTCATCGAAGGTGATAAGAACGTAACTTACGTTTACAAACTTGTCGATACAACTCCAGAAAAACCAGTGACACCAACTCCTGGTAAACCTGAACAACCAACTCCAGCTAAACCAGTTAATCCAGCTCCTAAAGCTCCAGCTAAAACAACTCCTGTAACTCCAGCTAAACCAGCTTCAGAAATGACACAATTGCCAAATACTGGTGAAGAGTCTAACGTAGCTGCTACAGCAGCTCTAGGTTTGCTTGCAACTGCATCTGGCTTGGCTCTTGCGGCAAAACGCAAAAAAACTGAGGAATAATATTTCCTCGACTTACCTCCCTAAAACTTTTGAGTGACTAGTCCTAATAAAACACTAACTACTCTTAAGAAAGAATAAGCCGATTAGCTTCGTTCTAAAAAGACACATTCCAAATTGGAGTGTGTCTTTTTGTGATTATGAGATTAACCTAAAGGATTAGAATTTGTCTGCTATTTAGAGTAATCAAGCCTATCTTGAAAGGCAATACTGTTAAAGAAGGGAAACATTTCTATAGAATTTCAAGAAATCTTTAAATTTCATTTTATAAACTAGAAAATGACTGAAGATAGTGTGAAATCAATGTCTTTAAGGTATTAATAGGATGAAACGTTTGCAATTTTATTTAAGGAATATATGACAAAAAATTAGAACTTACAACAATTTTGTGATAAAATTTAGCTACGTGTTTTACACTAACATCTAGAATGGAGCAAATATGTTTTTTAGAAGAAACGAAGGGGAATATCGCGAAACAGATCGTGTGACTCGTTTTAAATTAATCAAATCAGGGAAGCAATGGCTTCGTGCGGCGACATCAAACTTTGGACTTTTTAAGGTTGTTAAAGGTGGAACAGATGCACCGTCAGTTTCAGCGCAAAGTGTTGAGGAGAAAACACCTCTTATCTCAGGTCAAGCCCTACTTAAAGGGATTGCAGCAGCAGGTGCGGTGGCAGGTGGTGCAGTAGCCACTTACACTGCTCAAGCCGAAGAAACTGCAACGCCAGCTTTAGAGAGTCAATTAACTGGGAATCATGATGTCACAGCCAATTCTGAGTCTGTTGTCTTGAGTGCAGCTCCAACATCAGAAGCTTCGGTAGCACCATCAACTAGTCAAGAGTCTACAAGCTCTTCAGTTGACGCTCAAGCAAGCACAGATGCCTCAGTCTCATTGTCACAATCTGTATCAACAGAATTATCACAATCTATTTCTGAATCTGTATCACTTAGCAAAGAGAGTTCAACCTCCGCTAGTCAGTCACATACTGAAAGCGCAAGTGGTTCAGCTTCTCATTCAGAATCAGCAACTTCAACAGTAGCGACTGCATCAGAAACAGCAACTCAAGAAGATGAAAAAACAATTTTGGATCAAAACGTTTCAGAAGCAGAATTGCTCGTTAATATTGCTAAAGACTATCAAGCAAAATTGACAGACACAGCTGCTAAAGCTGAAATCCAAACAGCTATCACAACAGTTCAAGAAGAAGTCACTAAATCAACAACATTGCTTGCTGCATCAGCAACAAACGCTGCTTATGCAGAACAACGTGAACGTCTTGGTAATGCCGTTGAAGGGCTGATGACCAAGATTACAAACGCAGGTTTTACTGGTAATTCAGTAGTTAACGGTGTTGCAGCAGTTACTGCACAGTTGGATGCTGTGGCTAGAGGTGCTTATGACACTAATGCGTCACTTGGTGAGGCTACCTATAAGCAAAAAGCAAACCTTATTGTTACGAATAAAAACCAAGCAAGTTATTTCAAAACCACTGGAACAGCAAGTCTCAATAATGGAACGGTGACCTTGACTCAAAATACCGGTGGACAAGTAGGTGCTTATACCCTTAAAACCAAGGTGGATATGAATGAAAGTTTCACCTTAACAGGTAAAATCAACCTTGGTGATGCCTACGAGGGTAATAGTTCTGCTGGACACTATGGTGGTGACGGTATTGCGGCGATCTTTTCGACGGGTAAAATCGGTGAAATCGGTAATGCCAATGGAAATGGTTCTGGTGCCAGTCTTGGTATGGGAGGAACAAACCTTACACGTTCCTTTGGATTTAAATTGGATACTTGGCATAATACGTCTCAGCCTAATAGCAGTCAGTATGCTAACGCAGATCCTGCAAAAGTTAGAAACTCAGCTTTTGGGGCCTTTGTTACTACGTCAAATACTGGGGTAGCTACAACAGATACAATTAGTGCTGAAAAATTACAGACACTTCCAACCGATAATACGCTTAAAGATTATGTTGTTTCATATAACGGTTCGACCAAAGTTATGACAGTAACTTATGCCGGTCAAACTTGGTCTAAGAATATTCAAAGCTATTTGAATGCAAGTCGTGCTACAACTGGTCAAAGGTCTGGGCAAGAAGAGTTGGCCTTTGCCCTCTTTGCCTCAACGGGTTCAGGAACAAACTTACAACAATTTAATCTTGAAAGATTTGACTATTCTGCAAGAGGGGCCTATGTAACGGTAAAATTTATTGATGCAGATACTGGTGAGGAAATTCCAGGTAAAGATGAAGTCTTGATTCAACAAGAAGCTGGAACAACGGTGAATCTGTCATCCTATCTTAGCATTGATGGTTATGAGTTAAGAGCAACTAATGTTGCGACAGCAAAAGGTTTTGTTTCAGATAATACAGTTAGAGTCCTTGAAGGTAGTCAAGGAATCACCTATTCATTCCATAAGATTAAACAAAACGAAAGCCTATCAACTTCTACATCGCTCTCTGAAAGCAAACGTGAGAGCATTGTTAAGTCTGAATCGGAATCTTTAAGGGAATCCGAATCCGCTTCAACGAGTGAACGTAAATCAGAATCATTGAGAAAGTCTGAGTTAGCATCAGTATCTTCCTCCGAATCCAATTCGCTTTCAGCGTCAGAAAGTGCGTCAGTATCTGAATCTCAATCCGAGTCCAATTCGCTTTCAGCGTCAGAGAGTGCTTCAGTGTCTGAATCACAGTCAGAATCAAATTCGCTATCAGCGTCAGAAAGTGCGTCAGTAAGTGAATCACAGTCAGAATCTAACTCGCTATCAGCGTCAGAGAGTGCATCAGTGTCTGAATCACAGTCTTTGTCAAATTCCCTTTCATCGTCAGAGAGTGCATCAGTGTCTGAATCACAGTCTTTGTCAAATTCACTCTCAGCGTCAGAAAGTGCGTCGGTATCTGAATCACAGTCAGAATCCAATTCACTTTCAGCGTCAGAAAGTGCGTCGGTATCTGAGTCACAGTCAGAATCCAATTCTCTTTCAGCGTCAGAAAGTGCCTCAGTGTCTGAGTCTCAATCTCTATCCAATTCGCTTTCAGCGTCGGAGAGTGCATCAGTAAGTGAGTCACAGTCGGAATCTAACTCTCTTTCAGCGTCAGAAAGTGCCTCAGTGTCTGAGTCACAATCTGAGTCAAACTCCCTTTCAGCGTCAGAAAGTGCTTCAGTGTCTGAGTCACAGTCTCTATCCAATTCGCTTTCAGCGTCAGAAAGTGCTTCAGTGTCTGAGTCACAGTCTCTATCCAATTCGCTTTCATCGTCAGAGAGTGCGTCAGTAAGTGAGTCACAATCCGAATCCAACTCCCTTTCATCGTCAGAGAGTGCTTCGGTGTCTGAGTCACAGTCTCTATCCAATTCGCTTTCATCGTCAGAGAGTGCTTCAGTAAGTGAATCCCAATCTGAGTCAAATTCTATTTCGGCTTCAGAAAGTGCTTCGGTAAGTGAATCCCAATCTGAGTCCAATTCACTTTCAGCATCAGAAAGTGCTTCAGTGTCAGAGTCACAGTCTTTATCCAATTCGCTTTCAGCATCAGAAAGTGCCTCAGTAAGTGAATCCCAATCTGAGTCAAATTCTATTTCGGCTTCAGAAAGTGCTTCAGTAAGTGAATCACAATCTGAGTCCAATTCACTTTCAGCATCAGAAAGTGCTTCAGTGTCAGAGTCACAATCCGAGTCCAACTCTCTTTCAGCATCAGAAAGTGCTTCAGTAAGTGAATCACAATCTGAGTCAAATTC
>NZ_CM002130.1:1678814-1680056 GCF_000448605.1 Streptococcus sp. HSISS3 | reverse complement strand
GTCAAATTCTATTTCGGCTTCAGAAAGTGCTTCAGTAAGTGAGTCACAATCCGAGTCCAACTCAATTTCGGCTTCAGAAAGTGCTTCAGTAAGTGAGTCACAATCCGAGTCCAACTCTCTTTCAGCATCAGAAAGTGCCTCAGTAAGTGAGTCCCAATCGGAATCCAACTCTCTTTCAGCATCAGAAAGTGCCTCAGTGTCTGAGTCACAGTCTTTATCCAATTCCCTTTCAGCGTCAGAGAGTGCTTCAGTGTCTGAATCACAATCAGAATCTAACTCTCTTTCAGCGTCAGAAAGTGCATCAGTTTCAACAAGTCAATCTGTTTCAAATTCAGTGGTTTCTTCATTGAGTATTTCGGCTTTTGAAAGCTTGTCACAAGCATTTAGTGCGTCAATTTCGACAATTCTTTCAACAGTTGATTCTATTTCGAAATCAGCATCAAGCTTTATTTCTACAAGTGAGTCACTCTCAACGTCTGCTTCGACATCATTGAGTACATCCGGATCATTAAGTGCGTCAGTTTCGTCAAGTGAATCAATGTCACTCAGCGAGTCAGCAAGTACCAGTGCCTCAGTTTCAACGAGTCAGTCAGTATCTAACTCATTGTCATCGTCATTAAGTGCGTCAGTTTCGTCAAGTGAGTCAACGTCACTTAGTGAGTCATCAAGTACCAGTGCTTCAGTTTCAACGAGCCAGTCAGTATCTAACTCATTATCATCGTCATTAAGTGCGTCAGTCTCAACCAGTGAATCAATGTCACTCAGTGAGTCATCAAGTACGAGCGTTTCAGTTTCAACGAGTCAGTCAGTATCTAACTCATTGTCATCGTCATTAAGTGCTTCAGTCTCAACCAGTGAATCAATGTCACTCAGCGAGTCATCAAGTACAAGTGCCTCAGTTTCAACGAGCCAGTCAGTCTCAACTTCTGTTTCCGCTTCATTAAGTGCGTCAGTCTCAACCAGTGAATCAATGTCACTCAGCGAGTCATCAAGTACCAGTGCCTCAGTATCAACGAGTCAGTCAGTCTCAACTTCAGTTTCAGCGTCGGTAAGTGCCTCAGTTTCAACGAGTCAGTCCGTCTCAACGTCAGTCTCTGACTCGCAAAGCACAAGCGCCTCAGTTTCAACGAGTCAGTCCATCTCAACGTCAGTCTCTGAATCACAAAGCACAAGCGCTTCAATCTCAACGAGCCAATCGGTTTCTGATTCATTGAGCGTCTCAGAATCAGAAAGTGCAAGCAC
>NZ_CM002130.1:1675121-1676390 GCF_000448605.1 Streptococcus sp. HSISS3 | reverse complement strand
CGTATCGGAATCAGAAAGTGCAAGTACGAGTGCTTCAGTTTCAACGAGTCAGTCCGTCTCAACGTCAGTCTCTGACTCGCAAAGCACAAGCGCCTCTGTCTCAACGAGCCAATCAGTTTCTAATTCATTGAGCGTATCGGAATCAGAAAGTGCAAGTACGAGTGCCTCAGTTTCATTGAGTCAATCATTCTCAACGTCAGTTTCTGAATCACAAAGTACGAGTGCTTCAGTCTCACTCAGCGAGTCAGCAAGCACAAGCGCCTCAATTTCAGCGAGTCAATCAGTTTCTAATTCAATGAGTGTCTCAGAGTCAGCAAGTGCAAGTACCAGTGCTTCTGTTTCAACGAGTCAATCAGTCTCAATGTCAGTCTCTGAATCACAAAGCACAAGCGCTTCAATCTCAATGAGCCAATCGGTTTCTGATTCATTGAGCGTCTCAGAATCAGAAAGTGCAAGCACAAGCGCCTCAGTTTCAATGAGCCAATCGGTTTCAGATTCAATGAGTGCCTCAGAGTCAGCCAGTGCTTCAACTAGCATTTCAGCTTCAGTCTCAATCAGTGAATCAATGTCACTTAGTGAGTCAGTAAGTACCAGTGCCTCAGTATCAGCGAGTCAATCCGTCTCAACGTCAGTCTCTGAATCGCAAAGCACGAGCGCCTCAGTTTCAACGAGCCAATCGGCTTCTAATTCATTGAGCGTATCGGAATCAGAAAGTGCAAGTACCAGTGCTTCTGTTTCAACGAGTCAATCCGTCTCAACGTCAGTTTCTGAATCACAAAGCACAAGCGCCTCAATCTCGACGAGCCAATCAGTTTCAGGTTCAATGAGCGTCTCAGAGTCAGCAAGTGCTTCAAGTAGCGTTTCCGCTTCAGTCTCAACAAGTGAATCCACATCACTAAGTGAGTCAGTAAGTACCAGTGCTTCAGTTTCAGCGAGTCAATCCGTCTCAACGTCAGTCTCTGAATCACAAAGCACAAGCGCTTCAATCTCAACGAGCCAATCGGTTTCTAATTCATTGAGCGTATCGGAATCAGAAAGTGCAAGCACAAGCGCCTCAGTTTCAGCGAGTCAATCCGTCTCAACGTCAGTCTCTGAATCACAAAGCACAAGCGCTTCAATCTCAATGAGCCAATCGGTTTCAGATTCAATGAGTGCCTCAGAATCAGCAAGCACTTCAAGCAGCGTTTCAGCTTCAGTAAGTGTCTCAACTTCAATGAGTGAATCAGCAAGCACTTCATTGTCTGCTTCAATGACTACTTCAGCATCATC
>NZ_CM002130.1:1670128-1674264 GCF_000448605.1 Streptococcus sp. HSISS3 | reverse complement strand
CTGAATCACAAAGCACAAGCGCTTCAATCTCAACGAGCCAATCGGTTTCTAATTCATTGAGCGTATCGGAATCAGAAAGTGCAAGCACAAGCGCCTCAGTTTCAGCGAGTCAATCCGTCTCAACGTCAGTCTCTGAATCACAAAGCACAAGCGCTTCAATCTCAATGAGCCAATCGGTTTCAGATTCAATGAGTGCCTCAGAATCAGCAAGCACTTCAAGCAGCGTTTCAGCTTCAGTAAGTGTCTCAACTTCAATGAGTGAATCAGCAAGCACTTCATTGTCTGCTTCAATGACTACTTCAGCATCATCTTCTGAAGTTAAAGATCCTAAGCATAAGCACGGTAGCCAAGCTCTTCCTAAGACTGGTGAGGAAGACTCATCGGCAGCTCTTGCTTTAGGTGCTTTGGTAACGGCAACAGGTCTTGCCTTTCTTGCCAAACGTAAGAAAGAAGAAGAGGGTGAAGACTTCTAATCGTCAGCAAGTCTCATTCTTACCTTCTCATTAAGATGTATAATATTCCTCATCATTTGAGCTTTTCTCAATGGTGGGGGATTTTTGCTTATCTAAAAAGACTAATAGTTTTAATATATCCAGATTTCTTATTTGTTGGGGGTGCATTTGAATAGATTTGGGAATGTATAAGTTCAGGGAAAGCAAGTTTGAAATGAGATTTTTTGCTCAATTTTATGATAAAATTAGAAGGAGTATTTTAATCAAAAAATTAATGGAGTAAGTATGTTTTTTAGAAGGAATGAAGGTCAATATCGTGAAACGGACCGTGTGACACGTTTTAAACTGGTAAAGTCAGGTAAGCACTGGCTTCGTGCAGCGACTTCAAACTTTGGTCTTTTTAAGGTACTAAGAGGAGGAGTGGATTTACCTTCGATCAGTACCCAGCAGGTGGAAGTGGATTCATCTGCTTTCTCAGGACACTCGCTCCTTAAGGGAGTGCTTGCTACGGGGGCTTTGCTAGGTGGGACTGTTGTGACTCACATGACTCATGCGGAAGAAGTGACAGATGAGCCAGTTTTGGAAAGCCAAGCTGGAGCTAAGGCTGATCTTTTAGTTGCATCAGAATCAGCTCTTATTGGCAATATTGGTTCTGTGTCTAGTGTCCAAGAGGGTCAGGTAAATAGTCAAGAGTCATCTGAAGCTGCGTCAAGTCAGACTTCCGAGACTTCTTTAAATGAGTCCTTGTCAAGCAGTCAATCTATTTCAGCTTCTGAACAGGCTTCAAAATCTGCCTCTCTGTCACTAAGTGCTTCGATTTCGACTTCCTTATCAGTTTCTCTAGCTTCTCAATCGGAATCAGCGAATCAGAAGGATTCTCATAGTTTGTCTGAGAGTGGGCTTACAGGCTCTTCAGGGCGTTATGACAGCATATCTAATCAATCATTTAGCAAGAGTGATAGTGTTTCTCAAGAGGGTGTGAATCTTGTCAGCTCGGATTCAGCCATGTTACATGCTTCTTTAGCATCCGAAGCTCTTGTTAATCGTCAATTGTCTGACACTGCAAACGGTCTGTTGGCTGTTTCGCTTGTGTCTAATACTGAGCGTTCAGATCAAGAAAAGCGTCTCAAAGATTTGGCCTTAGAGATTTATACTTATAAAGCTCAAGCACTTGATTTGCCAAATACGGCTGCGGCTATTCTGAAGGGAAATCAAGCCTTGGATGCTATTCGTGTCAGTCTGGCTGATAGTGGCGTTGACATGGCCCCTACACTTACACAAGCAAGACAGGCTAGAAATAGTCTTGCTAATGCGGTGCTGCGTGCGACATCTGGTCAGCGTGACCCTCGAAATGGTGCTATCATTGGTACTGATAATAGCTTGCGTAATCCTTATTATAACTTAGGTCCTAACAATGCTGTGATTTCTGCTTATAACTCTGACTACATCAATCAGGCCTATCGGGTTGTTGAATCAAGGCCAACAGAAAACAGTATTCGTAAAATTGGTTATGCAACTGATAGTGATCGTGTCAATGGTATCATTGTTCCCCAGACCTCTGCTTTGAGAAATAGTTCCGTTGCTTTTAATGTTATGGGAACAGTTGGGGCTACTGAAGTAGTGCCGCCAGGAAGAATTTATAAGTTATCTTTTGTTGTGACCAATAGTGTCAACAGATCAGTGAAACAAACGCTTAGCATCCAGGTCTTACCTCAAAATGATGGGATTCGCAACCCGATTAAGGCAGTGACAACGGGTACTTTTGTCAATGACACGAGCAATCTCGCTCAGGCTGAAAAAGATAAGGTTTGGGAAACTTTTAAGGCGACAAATCCAAATATTGCGACCTCTAAGGACTTTAAGTCTTATTCCGTCTCAGCGACAGGTGTAGTGACCATTACCTATAAGGATAATACCTCTAACGATGTGACTGCTCCTGTCAAACGCCTGCCTGCCCCAACGGTGGCGACAAGGCTGTTGGATAAAGCCTATACACAGACAGCTGTAACGGTAACAGGAGCTGAACCAGGGTCAACCGTTGTTTTATACAATAATGATGATGAGGTCGGAACAGCAGTGGCAAATGCTTCTGGCCAAGCGATTGTGACGCCAACGGTTAAGTTACAAACTGGTGGTGTAACGGCTAAAGCTCGCATCATGTATGGTAATTACCCTGTTTATTCAGATGCTAGTAACTCGGTTGCAGTCACAGATAGCACACGACCTGAAGTGGCTGCCAAGTTGACTGTCAATGGTGTCGAACCCAAGTCTACACCCCTTGAAGGTGGTGGAAAAAACTACATTATCTATGCGGGTGATGATGCAGTTTTGACCTTTACCGCTACTGATGATAGTGGCAAGCTCAAAGAAATGAAGATTGTTGCCAGAGCTAATTTGGATGACAATGCTTTGAACGGTAATTTCTTTGGTGGAACCCAATACGGTACGGGAAATATAGCGCCAATTACAGGTGATATTACGGCAACAAGTGCTAATCCGGCAACCATTACGACAACTATTCATTTGAAGGATGATTTGACCTATTCTGCCCGTAACACCTGGCAGCGTAATGTGGCTGCTATTGACAATGCGTCTAATATGAATCGTCCAAATGGTTTGGGTGAAATTCGGATGACGCAAGGACGTCTTGCAGATCGTACGCCAGGTGTTGCGCCAACGACGACCATTCAGGTGACAAGCCTGACTGCTCTGACAGAGGCAGATAAGAGTAAGATTATTGCGGCTGTGTCGGCCTTGAACCCAGAAGCAGCTAATCGTATTAAGTCTTATACAGTCAATAATGATGGCACGGTGACAATTACTTATAAGGATGATACGACAAATACCGTGACGGTACCCTTGTCTAATAGTGACTATAGCAAGTCTCTTTCTAATAGTACGAGTGAATCTGTGAAACAGTCAGCATCTACAAGTACTTCCGTGAGTACAGTGGTGTCAAGGAATGTTTCAAATTCACTAAAACAATCTCTCTCAGTGAGTGCCTCTTTGAGCACGGTCAAGTCTCGCAGCTTATCACAATCTTTGAGCACATCGGTACGAACCAGCCAGTCCGCTTCTACAAGTGCTTCCTTGAGTACAGTCAAGTCTCGTAGTTTATCACAATCTTTGAGCACATCGGTACGAACCAGCCAGTCCGTTTCCACAAGTGCGTCCTTGAGTACCGTTAAATCACAGAGTCTGTCCCAGTCCTTGAGCGAATCAGTCAAGATCAGTGTTTCTCGCAGTGGATCTGCCTCCACAAGTGCGTCTTTGAGTACAGTTAAGTCTCGCAGTTTATCGCAGTCATTGAGCACATCGGTACGAACCAGCCAGTCCGTTTCCACAAGTGCGTCCTTGAGTACCGAGAAGTCACAAAGCTTGTCTCAATCCTTGAGTGAGTCAGTTAAGACCAGCGTTTCTCGCAGTGAATCTGCGTCAACGAGTGCGTCCTTGAGTACATCGAAGTCACAAAGCTTATCCCAGTCTTTGAGCGATTCAGTCAAGACGAGTGTTTCTCGTAGTGAATCTGCCTCAACGAGTGCGTCCTTAAGTACCGTTAAATCACAAAGCTTATCCCAGTCCTTGAGTGAGTCAGTCAAGACGAGTGTTTCTCGCAGTGAATCTGCGTCAACGAGTGCGTCTTTGAGTACCGTTAAGTCACAAAGCTTATCCCAGTCCTTGAGC
>NZ_CM002130.1:1667278-1668625 GCF_000448605.1 Streptococcus sp. HSISS3 | reverse complement strand
AGACGAGTGTTTCTCGCAGTGAGTCCGCCTCCACGAGTGCGTCTTTGAGTACCGAGAAGTCACAAAGCTTATCCCAGTCTTTGAGTGAGTCAGTCAAGACGAGTGTTTCTCGCAGTGAATCTGCGTCAACGAGTCTGTCTTTGAGTACTTCGGTTTCAACGAGTGAATCCGTATCGAACTCGCAAAGTACATCGTTGAGTACTTCAGTCTCAACAAGCCAATCTGTATCGAATTCTTTGAGTTCATCATTGAGTTCTTCGGTTTCAACAAGTGAGTCTATATCGAACTCATTAAGTAGCTCCTTGAGTACTTCGGTTTCAACGAGCCAGTCTGTATCAAACTCATTAAGTAGCTCCTTGAGTACTTCGGTTTCAACGAGTGAGTCTATATCGAACTCCTTAAGTACATCGTTAAGTTCTTCAGTCTCAACAAGTCAATCTACTTCAAATTCGTTGAGTACATCTTTGAGTACTTCAGTCTCAACAAGTCAGTCTGTATCAAACTCGTTGAGTAGCTCCTTGAGTACTTCGGTTTCAACGAGTGAATCCGTATCGAACTCGTTGAGTAGCTCCTTGAGTACTTCGGTTTCAACGAGTGAGTCTATATCGAACTCTTTAAGTACATCGTTAAGTACTTCGGTTTCAACGAGTCAATCAGCTTCAAATTCGTTGAGTACATCGCTGAGCGATTCAGTCTCAATAAGTCAATCCGTATCAAACTCGTTAAGTAGCTCCTTGAGTACTTCGGTTTCAACGAGTGAATCCGTATTGAACTCATTAAGTGCTTCGTTAAGTTCTTCGGTTTCAACGAGTCAGTCTGCGTCGAACTCATTAAGTGCGTCACTGAGTGCCTCAGTCTCAACGAGTCAGTCCGTATCGAATTCCTTAAGCTCATCAGTAAGTGCCTCTGTCTCAACCAGTGAATCCGTATCGAATTCGTTAAGTGCATCGTTGAGTACTTCAGTCTCAACAAGTCAGTCTACTTCAAATTCGTTGAGTACCTCGTTGAGTTCTTCAGTCTCAACAAGTCAATCTACTTCAAATTCATTGAGTACATCGTTGAGTACATCGGTTTCAACAAGCCAATCCGTATCGAACTCATTAAGTGTTTCGTTGAGTTCTTCAGTTTCAACGAGTGAATCCGTATCGAACTCGTTAAGTAGCTCCTTGAGTACTTCGGTTTCAACGAGTCAATCAGCTTCAAATTCGTTGAGTACATCGCTGAGCGCTTCAGTCTCAACAAGTCAATCCGTATCGAATTCTTTGAGTACCTCCTTGAGCGCATCGGTTTCAACAAGCCAATCCGTATCGAATTCTTTGAGTTCATCGTTGAGTGCTTCAGTCTCAA
>NZ_CM002130.1:1624544-1667266 GCF_000448605.1 Streptococcus sp. HSISS3 | reverse complement strand
GGAGTTTAGCTTAGTTGGAATTGAGAGGCAATCGAGATTTCAATCGGCGGATAAGAGAAACGAAGTTTCTGACCGTTGGCTGAGTTAAACGACCAAGAGGGAGTTTAGCTCAGCTGGGAGAGCATCTGCCTTACAAGCAGAGGGTCAGCGGTTCGATCCCGTTAACTCCCATAGGTCCCGTGGTGTAGCGGTTATCACGTCGCCCTGTCACGGCGAAGATCGCGGGTTCGATTCCCGTCGGGACCGTTCAAGTAGAAATATTTGAGACTCGTTAGCTCAGTTGGTAGAGCAATTGACTTTTAATCAATGGGTCACTGGTTCGAGCCCAGTACGGGTCATATATGCGGGTGTGGCGGAATTGGCAGACGCACCAGATTTAGGATCTGGCGCTTAACGGCGTGGGGGTTCAAGTCCCTTCACCCGCATAAAAGAGATAGCCGGCTTAGCTCAGTTGGTAGAGCATCTGATTTGTAATCAGAGGGTCGCGTGTTCAAGTCATGTAGCCGGCATTTGATATGGTCCGTTGGTCAAGGGGTTAAGACACCGCCTTTTCACGGCGGTAACACGGGTTCGAATCCCGTACGGACTATGTTTTGAGTAGCTTATGTTACTCTTTTTATTTTGTTTCTTTTTTTATATGTTATAATGATTTATAATATTATTTTTGAGGTGAATTTATGTCTAAAGTATTTGTTTTTGGTCATCAAAATCCTGATTCTGATGCTATTGGGTCTTCTTATGGTTATGCTTATTTGAAACGTCAGCTTGGTGTTGACGCTGAGGCAGTTGCTTTGGGTGCTCCAAATGAGGAAACTGCTTTTGTTCTTGACTATTTCGGCGTTAAGGCTCCTCGTGTTGTTAATTCAGCACAGGAAGAGGGTGTTAATCAAGCTATTCTTACTGACCACAATGAGTTTCAACAATCAATTTCTGATATTAAGGATGTTCAAATTATTGAAGTAGTCGATCACCATCGTGTAGCTAATTTTGAAACGGCTAATCCTTTAATGATGCGTCTCGAACCTGTTGGTTCTGCTTCTTCAATTGTTTATCGTATGTTTAAAGAAAATAATGTTGAAGTTCCTAAAGAAGTTGCCGGTTTGCTCTTGTCTGGTTTAATTTCTGACACTCTTCTTCTCAAATCTCCAACTACTCACGCTACAGATCCTGCAGTTGCAGCTGATCTTGCTGAAATTGCTGGTGTTAATTTGGAAGAATATGGTCTTGCAATGTTAAAAGCTGGTACTAATCTTTCTTCCAAGTCTGCTGAAGTACTTATTGATATTGATGCTAAAACTTTTGAGTTGAATGGTAATAAAGTTCGTGTTGCTCAAGTTAATACAGTTGATATTGCTGATGTTCTTTCTCGTCAAGAAGAAATTGAAGCAGCTATTAATACTTCAATCAAGGATAATGGTTATTCTGATTTTGTTTTGATGATCACTGATATTCTTAATTCAAATTCAGAGATTCTTGCCCTTGGTTCTAATCCTGATAGGGTTGAGAAAGCTTTTGATTTTGTTCTTGAAAATAACCATGCTTTCCTTGAGGGAGCTGTCTCACGTAAAAAACAAGTAGTACCTCAATTAACTGAAAGCTTTAATGCTTAAAAAATAGGCCTTTAGGCCTTTTTTTGTAATCTGAATAATGGTATAATACTTTCTATGATAAAACAATTTAACCCAGACAAATTATCCAAACAACCATTTTTTATTGATTTGATTAATTTTCTATATTTAAATCAGCCTGTAACATTACGGGAGATAAAAAAAGAGTTTTCTTCTCAGGAAAATATAGACCGTTTGATAGAAGAATTTGTGAAGGCAAACTATATTGAACGTTCTAATAAACGATATTCTTTATTAATTAGTTTTTTTCTGATGTTTCTACAGTTGATTTGGATCAGCATTTATTTATTGATGATGCCACTTCTCTTTATCAAGAATTAATAGGTCGTCGTTTTAGGACTAAAGTTTTGAATTCTACTAATGATGTTATTATTCAAGAGTACACCAGTATAACGAGAGATGATAATACAATTTCTAATTATTTTTATAAGTTAAGAGAAAATTTACCATTTTCGGAAGAACAGAATAGGTTATATAATTTATTAGGAGATGTCAATCCGGAGTATTTTTTGAAGTACGTAACAACTTTTCTTCTGAAATTTGTTAGGAAAGATGTTTTGCTTCAAAAGAGGAGGAACATCTTTGTCGATGCTTTAGAAATACTGGGATATATTATCCAAGTGGAAGAGGGGCATTATACTTTGAATATGGATTTAGATATTGATGGTTTAGTTTATAGTACAAAAAAAGACTAGTGATAATTTACTAGTCTTTTTTATGACAACTTTAACGATTCCTTAGTTCAAGATAACGTTTGTACCAGATGTTAACATAAGATTGTGAAAATGGACCCTTTCCATTGTTAATCCAGTCTACCAAGATTTTAACATGTTCCTTTAAGATATAGTCAATGTCGTGAGAGTAATGCATTTCTTTTTTATGGGTTTCATACTCATCTACATCCAGCAATTTTTTTTCACCATCAGCAAAGACTTTGACGTCTAGGTCATAGTCAATATATTTTAGAGCTTCTTGATCCAAAACATATGGACTGGCTAAATTGCAGTAGTAGGAAATGCCGTTATCCCTAATCATGGCTATAATATTAAACCAGTATTTTTTGTGGAAATAAACAATAGCAGGTTCACGTGTAACCCATCTCCTCCCGTCTGCTTCAGTAACGAGGGTATGGTCGTTAACGCCAATAACAGCATTCTCAGTTGTCTTTAGTACCATAGTATCGCGCCAAGTACGGTGCAAACTACCATCATGCTTATAACTTTGAATTGTGATAAAGTCGCCTTCCTTTGGTAATTTCATGGCGTCCTCTTTCTACAATAAAGGTTATCCCCATTATTGTATCATAATTTTGTAAAAAGAGGGGGAATTCCTATAAATATTCTCTAAGAGCAGATGCTATAGCATCAAAATCATAGCCTTTACGAGCTAAAGATTGAGTCAAACGTTGTTTTAGTTCATATCCATTATATTTTTTGCTAAATTTGTTATATTGTTTATCTATTTCCTTATATAGCAAGGCTTGCTCAGTTTCTTCATCTGGTTCCAATTCTAATTGATTGATAGCAAGCTTACTTTCTTGAAATGAGAATCCTTTGTTGATGAGGCTCTGAGTCAATTTATCTTTGAGCGCTTTTGCCGGTAATTTTCCTTGATATTTTCGTAATAGTTTTTCTGCTACTTTCATTGCTACTTCTGAAAAATCAAATTGGATTAAAATATCGTCAATAACTTGTTTGTCGCAACCTTTTTGTCGCCACTTTTGTTTAAGGACATAAGCCCCCTTATCGCCTGAGTTAAGATTCTGTTGGGCTAGACTCTCTAGTAGTTTGTAATCATCTATCCAATGGTCTTTTTTAAGATTAGTAATGATTTTTGGGATTATGTGTGGATTGATATCATGTTTAAACAGATAATCTTTTACTTCTTTCTCGGTTCGTTGTTTGAAGGAAATATAATAGAGAGCAAGGTTTTTACCGTGTGAAAATTGGGCAAAAATCTTAATATCTTCTAGTTGTTTTTTGTCAATAGTCATGCCTTTAGTTAGCATGTATTTGACGATAGTGTCTTCAGTAACATACAGACTTTCTTTTTGGTCTATCTCAAGGAAATAGAGTCTTTTTTTCTTCTCGATTTTTGTGATTTTCATAGTTATTATTATATCAAAATGTTAGAATGGTAGTATGAATTTACAAGTGAAACAGCGAATCCCGCTTAAGATTAAACGTATGGGAATCAATGGTGAAGGTATTGGGTTTTATAAGAAAACTCTGGTCTTTGTCCCTGGGGCTTTGAAGGGTGAAGAGGTGTTCTGTCAGGTTATTTCTGTTAGAAGGAACTTTGTTCAAGCCAAATTATTGAAGATTAATAAACCTTCTAAGTTTCGTGTAGAGCCAGAATGTGGCGTCTATAAAGAATGTGGTGGTTGCCAGTTAATGCACCTTCGTTATGATAAGCAATTGGAGTTTAAAACAGATCTGTTAGGACAAGCTTTGAAGAAGTTTAAACCAGAACATTTTGAGTCTTATGATATTCGTCCAACAATAGGAATGAAGGAACCTCGGCATTACCGTGCCAAATTACAATTTCAAACACGTTCATTTGGTGGTGGCTCAGTTAAAGCTGGTTTATTTGCTGAGGGAAGCCATCGTCTCATTAATATCAACAATTGCGTCGTACAAGATAAGCTAACACAGGCTATTGTGAACCAAGTGGTAGTTTTATTGGATAAGTACAAGCTACCGATTTATGATGAACGTAAAATTTCTGGTATTAGGACGGTAATGATTCGACGTGCCTTAGGGTCTAATCAGGTACAGTTAATCTTTGTCACCTCTAAATCGGTTTCTTTCGCTAAGTTGGTCAAGGAGTTAACTGCAATCTACCCTGAAATCGTAACCATTGCTATCAATTATAATTATTCGAAATCTAGTGAGATTTATGGACAGGAGACAGAAATTATTTGGGGACAGGATACAATTAGAGAAGAGGTACTTGATTATAGTTTTGAACTCTCTCCCCGTGCCTTCTATCAGTTAAATCCACAGCAAACAGAAGTACTCTATGGTCAGGCAGTTAAGGCTTTGGATGTGGACAAAAATGACAATCTTATTGATGCCTATTGCGGTGTTGGTACTATTGGTCTTGCTTTTGCAAATAAAGTTAAGGACATTCGAGGTATGGACATTATTCCAGAAGCTATTGACGATGCACGGAAGAATGCTGAAGCACTTGGGTTAGAGAATTATCACTATGAAGTCGGTAAAGCTGAGGATATTATTCCACGATGGTACAAGGAAGGGTATCGAGCAGATGCTCTTATTGTAGATCCACCTAGAACAGGTCTTGATGATAAGTTACTTCAGACTATCTTAGAGTATGCACCAGAGAAGATGGTATACGTTTCATGTAATGTCTCTACGTTATCCAGAGATCTTGTTTCTTTAACTCAGGCTTATGAAGTAAATTACATCCAGTCGGTAGACATGTTCCCTCATACTGCTCGAACAGAGGCCGTCGTGAAGTTGACAAGGAAAATGTAATAAAACCTAACATAAAAAACAAGAAATTTTCCAAATTGTTGGAAAATTTCTTTATTTTTCCAATAAATAGGAGTATAATAGGACTATCGATTTTTTAAAGGAGGAGCGTATGAAAAAGAGCTTCATTCATCAACAAAAGGAGATTTCTTTTGTTAAAAATACTTTTACACAGTATTTGATTGATAAACTTGACGTCATCGAAGTGCAAGGGCCTATTTTAAGCAAGGTCGGGGATGGTATGCAGGATAATTTGAACGGTATTGAAAATCCTGTAACTGTTAATGTGCTTCAAATCCCAGACGCTACATACGAAGTTGTTCACTCATTAGCAAAATGGAAACGCCATACATTGGCTCGTTTTGGTTTTAATGAAGGTGAGGGGCTTGTAGTTAATATGAAAGCTCTTCGTCCAGATGAAGATTCGTTGGATGCAACGCACTCTGTTTATGTTGACCAATGGGACTGGGAAAAGGTTATTCCCGATGGACACCGTAATATTGCTTACTTGAAAGAAACTGTTGAAACTATTTATAAGGTCATCCGTTTGACTGAGCTCGCAGTTGAAGCACGTTACGATATTGAAGCCATTTTGCCTAAGAAAATCACCTTCATCCACTCAGAAGAACTTGTTGAGAAGTATCCTGATTTGACACCGAAAGAGCGTGAAGATGCTATTACTAAGGAGTACGGTGCTGTATTCTTGATTGGTATTGGTGGTGTTCTTCCTGATGGCAAACCACATGATGGTCGTGCACCTGACTATGACGATTGGACTACTGAGTCAGAAAAGGGTTACCATGGCTTGAATGGAGATATCTTGGTTTGGAATGAACAGTTGGGTCACGCTTTTGAGTTGTCATCTATGGGTATTCGTGTGGATGAGGATGCTCTTAAACGTCAGGTTGAAATCACTGGCGACCAAGATCGTTTGAAATTAGATTGGCACCAAGCCTTGTTACATGGTCTTTTCCCACTTACAATTGGTGGTGGTATCGGTCAATCACGTATGGCTATGTTCTTACTTCGTAAAAAACATATCGGTGAGGTACAAACGTCAGTTTGGCCAGATGATGTTCGTGAAACTTACGAAAATATCTTGTAACTAAAGAAGAGTTAATATGTACTAACCTCAAAAAGTTAGACAATTTATTTAAGCAAAGGATTTGGTTCTGTATTATAGAGGACCGAGTCCTTTTAGTTTTACTTTTATTCGTTTCTTGTTATATGGGAACAGTTGATAAACTAATTCGCTAAGTGAATCTTATTTTATCTAAAGGGGAGCATGTCCGTGCCTATAAGAAAAAGGAGTGATACAGAATAATCGTACTCAGATTATTCTGTATCACTCCTTTAAATTTCAAAGGGGCTCATAGTTCTGTTTAAACCTGTAGATAAAGGGAAAGTTACTTTGAAAGATTTATACCTCAACCTCATCTTGAACAATTAGCTACTGTATCATACAGTTATTGCTACACTTATTCAGCCCTTGGAGCTTTTTGTTAAACTGGTAGAAAATTAGTCTTTATTACGGAAGAAGGCATCATAAAGTGCTCTAACGGCTTCTTTTTCTTGCACAGTATCAATAACAAACATAACAGAAACCTCACTAGACCCTTGAGAAATCATTTCTAGGTTAATGTGTTTTTCAGAAAGTGCCTTGGCAGCTGTTGCTGTAACACCAATATGATCTCGCATATTCTCACCTACAATCATAAGAATAGAAAGGCCGTGTTCAAATTCTACATCATCAACACCTAGTTCACGAGTCAAGTATGAGTAGATTTCTTGTTCTTTAATAGGGGTGAGTTCACGTTCACGAATAATGACTGAGAGGTCATCAATTCCAGAAGGCATGTGTTCCCAACGAATATTTAAATCTTCCAAGATTTGAAGTACCTTACGACCAAAACCTACTTCACGGTTCATAAGATACTTAGTCATGTTAATGCTAACAAATTTATCATCGCTGGCGATACCTACAACAGGTACAGTTGCACCCTTGTGTTCTAGAATAATACGTGTACCTGGGTGCTCAGGATTGTTAGTGTTTTTGATAACCAATGGAATTTTACCACGGTAAGCAGGAAGAAGAGCTTCATCATGCAAGACTGAGAAACCAGCATATGCCAACTCACGCATTTCCTTGTAGGTCAATTCTGGAATCGAATGAGGCTCGTGAACCACACCAGGGTGGGCAGCAAAAATACCGTCTACATCAGTGAAGTTTTCATAAAGGTCTGCTTTAACCCCAGCCGCAACGATAGAACCAGTGATATCAGAACCTCCACGTGAGAAGGTACAGATTTGATTGTCAGTGGTAACACCAAAGAACCCAGGAATAACAAGCACCTCATCTGATTCACGGAGTTCTTCTAGTTTATCATAGGCTCCTGGAAGAATACGGGCATTTCCTGGTTCGTTTGAGACAAAGATACCGGCTTGGCGAGGATGCACATAACGTGCCTCAATACCATTATTACGGAAATACTCAGCAACAAGTTTAGCATTATTGTCTTCACCGGCTGCTAGAAAAGTATCATAGAGAAAATCGTTATTATCAATGGGAAGCGTAGCGAGATCAGTAATCGATTTGGCAATTTTAGCCATTTCTGCTGATTTAAAACCTAATTCATCCACCATAGCTTGGTAGCGATTAATAATCCATTCCTGATCAGATTTAACATCAGCTCCTTTTGTATAGTGTTTGTAGTATTTAATCAAAGCGTCTGTTACTTTAGTATCTTCATCGTTTCGTTTACCAGGTGCGGAAACAACGACGAAACGACGTTCAGGATCAGATTTTACAATGTTTAAGACTTTTTCTAATTGTGTGGCTGAAGCGAGTGAGCTTCCACCGAATTTGATGACTTTCATATGTTCTCCAAAAAATTTAAATTACTCTACAATTATAGCAAAATTCTGACAATTTGTCACATTGTTTTTAAAGCCAGTACGATTTACTTTGATTATGGTACAATAAAATAAAAAAGGAGAAATTCCAGTGGTTGAGGCAATTATTTTTGATATGGATGGTGTCCTTTTTGACACGGAAAAGTATTATTATGATCGACGAGCTAGCTTTTTAAACCAAAAGGGAATATCTATAGACCATTTACCTCCATCTTTCTTTATAGGAGGTAACACCAAACGGGTTTGGGAGAATATTTTAAGAAATGATTATGATAAATGGGATGTCGCAACTCTACAGGAAGAGTACAACTCATATAAGAAAAATCATCCCCTACCTTATAAAAAATTGATTTTTCCTGATGTTTTAAAGGTTTTGAATGAAGTCAAATCTCGAGGGTTAAAAATCGGTTTAGCCTCTAGCTCGGTGAAAGCAGATATCCTAAGAGCTTTGGAAGAAAACCATTTGCAAGGTTTCTTTGATGTGGTGCTCTCGGGAGAAGAATTCAAAGAAAGTAAACCCAATCCGGAGATTTATTTAACCGCTTTGAAGCAATTAGGAGTGGAAGCTAATAAAGCTCTCATTATCGAGGATAGTGAAAAGGGAATTGCTGCTGGGGTTGCTGCAGGTGTTGAGGTTTGGGCGATTAAAGATAATCGTTTCGGCATGAATCAAGAAGATGCAAATGGCTTATTAGACAGTCTTAAAGATGTTTTAGATTTATTGAAGTGAAAGAAAGCACCGAGTTTTAATGCTCGGTTTTTTGGTATATTAACCAAAAAACTTAAGTTTATGTTGACCTTTATGTTGACTATGGTATACTAGAAAATAATGGTGAATGATTTGATTATCAAATTATCTATTCATCAAATAAAATATGACAAAAAAGTCAAATAACATGCGGTTTTTATATAGGAACTAGTTATCGGAGGAATGCTAAAAATGGCTTACGAAACAATTCTTTATAGTGTCGAAGAGGGAGTGGCAACTTTGACGCTCAATCGTCCAGAAGTTCAAAATGGGTTTAATATCCCTGTTTGTGATGAAATTATGGCTGCCATTGAGGAAGCTGGTCAGGATGCCTCAGTGAAGTTCTTGGTTATTAAGGCTAACGGAAAGGTCTTTTCTGTTGGTGGTGATCTTGATCAAATGCAAAAAGCGGTTGCCGTAGATGATGTCCAATCTTTGGTTCGTATTGCTGAGCAGGTAAATGAAATTTCTTTTGCTCTTAAAAAATTGCCTAAGCCAGTCATCATGGTAGTTGATGGACCATGTGCAGGTGCTGCAGCTAACTTAGCTGTTGCAGCAGACTTTACGATTGCATCTGATAAAGCTAAATTTATCCAAGCTTTTGTAGGTGTTGGTTTGGCACCTGACGCTGGAGGTCTCTACCTTTTGACACGTTCAATCGGTATTAACCGTGCTACTCAAATTACGATGACTGGAGAACCTGTGTCTGCTGACAAAGCTTTAGATTGGGGAATTGCTTATAAAGTTGTTGAATCAGAAAAACTTGAAAAAACTGTCAGCCAATTAATTAAGAAATTAAATCGTTCTTCAGTAAACTCATTTAAGGCAATTAAAGAAATGGTTTGGGAATCTGAATTTGCAGGTTGGGAAAATTATGCCAAGTTAGAGCTTGATTTGCAGAAATCACTTGCATTTACAGAAGATTTCAAGGAAGGTGTTCGTGCTTATAGTGAACGTCGTCGTCCGAAGTTTCAAGGAAAATAAACTCATTTTCTGAAATTAAAACTAAGGTTTTCTAATTCGACTTGCTAAATTAGTTTGAGTCTGATATAATTTGAAAGTCAAAGTTTATTGAAAGGAGTCTGGTGTGAATTACGATAAAATTGATGGCTATCTTGTTGATATTTTTAATAACGTGGTTATTATCGAAGAAGCAAGTTTGAAAAATTCAAAATTTAATGATGTTTCCCTCAAGGAAATGCATACCATTGATGTGATCGGTACACATCCAGATACAACACCGAGTGCTGTGGCTAAAGAACTTATGCTAACTCTAGGTACTGTGACAACTTCTCTCAATAAACTAGAAAAGAAAGGGTATATTATCCGTACGCGTTCATCTGTTGACCGACGTGTGGTTCATTTGTCACTTTCTAAAAAGGGTCGTCTAGTATACCGTCTTCATCGTCGTTTCCATAAGTCAATGGTGATGAAGATTACAGATGGCTTTAATGACGAGGAATTGAAGGTTATGAGCAAGGGATTGGAAAATCTCCACGCCTTTCTTGAGGAGTTGAAATAATGGCATTTGCAAAAATTAGTCAGGTTGCCCATTATGCACCTGCTCAGGTCGTGACCAATGATGACCTATCAAAAATCATGGATACCAGTGATGAGTGGATTCGTACACGCACAGGTATCCAAGAACGTCGCATCTCATTGACCGAGAATACGAGTGATTTGGCTACTCATGTTGCTCAACAGCTATTAGAAAAGTCAGGAGTATCTCCTGAAGATTTGGACTTTGTTTTAGTTGCAACGATTTCACCAGATAGTTCGATGCCATCGGTGGCAGCGCGTGTTCAAGGAATAATCGGAGCGGTCAATGCTTTTGCCTTTGATATTACTGCAGCTTGTAGTGGTTTTGTCTTTGCTTTGGCAACTGCTGAAAAATTGATTCGTTCGGGTGTCTACAAAAAGGGTCTCGTTATTGGAGCAGAGGTTCTTTCCAAAACTTTGGATTGGTCTGATCGTACTACAGCTGTTCTCTTTGGAGATGGTGCAGGGGGTGTCCTCCTAGAAGAATCTGATGAAGAACATTTCTTTGGAGAGTCCCTAAATACCGATGGTAGCAAGGGTGGTCTGGAGTCAGGAGCTTCGGCGGTAATCTCACCTTATTCTGCTCAAACTGAACAGTCTAACCCATACATGAAAATGGATGGAAAAGCAATTTTTGACTTTGCAGTGAAGACTGTTTCAAAGAGCATCAAAACATTGGTTGAAGAAAAAGGTGAACCGGATTACTTCCTTCTTCATCAAGCCAATATTCGTATTTTAGATATTATGGCTAAGAAAATTGATGTTAGTCGTGACAAATTCTTGGCAAACATGATGTCTTATGGTAATACCAGTGCGGCAAGTATCCCGATTTTGCTTTCTGAAAACGTAGCAAATGGGACCCTTAAATTAGGCAGCGGTCAAACAATTCTACTATCAGGTTTTGGTGGGGGTTTGACATGGGGCAGTCTTATTGTTAAAATCTAGTTATATAAATTATGCACCAGCATAGATTATAAGAAATATATTTATCTTAAAGGAGAATGTAAAATGGCAGTATTTGAAAAAGTACAAGAAATCATCGTTGAAGAACTCGGGAAAGATGCAGAAGAAGTAAAATTGGAAACTACTTTTGACGAACTTGATGCTGACTCTCTTGACGTATTCCAAGTTATCTCAGAAATCGAAGACGAATTCGATATCCAAATCGAAACTGAAGAAGGTCTTAACACTGTTGGTGACCTTGTTGCTTACGTAGAAGAAAAACTAAATAAGCAGGGCATAGAGAATATTCTTATTAGGGATATTCTCCTTTGTTTATACAATTACTTTGATTATTAAACTATTTATTTGATTAGAAAATCGAAAAAGGTGAAAAATGAAATCTCGTATTACAGAACTGTTAGGAATTAAATATCCAATCTTCCAAGGTGGTATGGCCTGGGTTGCCGATGGTGACTTGGCTGGAGCCGTTTCAAATGCTGGTGGACTCGGAATTATTGGTGGTGGTAATGCCCCTAAAGAAGTGGTAAAAGCTAATATTGATAAAGTAAAATCAATTACTGACAAACCATTTGGTGTTAATATTATGCTTTTGTCACCATTTGCAGATGACATCGTTGACCTTGTTATTGAAGAGGGTGTAAAAGTTGTTACAACTGGTGCAGGAAACCCAGGTAAATATATGGAACGACTCCATGAAGCTGGTATCACAGTTATTCCAGTTATTCCATCAGTAGCACTTGCTAAACGTATGGAAAAACTAGGCGCTGATGCCGTTGTTGCGGAAGGTATGGAAGCTGGTGGTCATATTGGTAAATTAACAACTATGACCTTGGTTCGTCAGGTCGCAGACGCAGTTTCAATTCCTGTAATTGGTGCTGGTGGTGTTGCCGATGGTCATGGTATGGCAGCGGTACTTATGTTGGGTGCGGATGCTGTTCAAGTTGGAACACGTTTTGTTGTTGCCAAGGAATCTAATGCACACCAAAACTTCAAAGATAAGATTTTGAAGGCTAAAGACATTGACACTGTTATCTCTGCCTCTGTTGTGGGACACCCAGTTCGTGCGATTAAGAATAAATTGGCTACAGAGTACAATCAGGCTGAAAAAGATTTCTTGGCTGGTAAGAAAACTCAAGAGGAAATTGAAGAGCTTGGTGCAGGTGCACTTCGTAATGCCGTTGTTGATGGAGATGTGGAATATGGTTCAGTTATGGCTGGACAAATTGCAGGTCTTGTTCGTAAAGAAGAAACTTGTGCAGAAATCTTGGAAGATTTGTACACAGGTGCTGCTAAGGTAATTAAAGAAGAAGCTGCTCGTTGGGCAGATGTAAACGTCTAAAAACGTCGAAAGGATTAGGATAGTGACAAAACGTGCGTTCTTATTTGCTGGTCAAGGAGCTCAGAAATTGGGTATGGCAAGCGATTTGTATGCGACTTATCCAATTGTCAAAGAAACATTTGATACAGCTAGTCGTATTTTAGGTTATGATTTGCGTGAATTGATTGATTCTAACGAAGAAAAGCTTAATCAAACACGTTACACACAGCCAGCTATTTTGACAACGTCAGTAGCTATTTATCGTCTCTTGGCAGAAAATGGTATCACTCCTGATATTGTTGCCGGCCTTTCTCTTGGGGAATATTCTGCCCTAGTGGCGGCTGGTGCCCTTTCATTTGAAGATGCAGTAGCCTTGGTTGCTAAACGTGGTGAATTCATGGAAACTGCAGCTCCAGCTGGAAGTGGAAAAATGGTTGCTGTCATGAATACAGACCCTAGTTTGATTGAAGAGATTTGTCAAAAAGCTTCTGAAAAGGGTGTGGTGACTCCTGCTAACTATAATACTCCAGCACAAATTGTTATTGGTGGTGAAGTTGAGGCAGTTGATTATGCTGTGGAATTACTTAAAGAAGCTGGTGCTAAACGTCTGATTCCTCTTAAGGTTTCAGGACCATTCCACACAGCTTTACTTAAGTCAGCTAGCCAAAATCTAGCGGAAGAACTTGAGAAAGTGTCCTTCAATGACTTTAAACTTCCTTTGGTAGGTAATACTGAAGCTAAAATTATGAAGTCAGAAGAAATCAAAGCGCTTTTGGCACGTCAGGTCATGGAACCTGTACGATTTTACGATTCAATTGCGACAATCCAAAAATTTGGGGTTGATGAAGTGATTGAGATTGGTCCTGGGAAAGTCTTGTCAGGCTTCTTGAAAAAATTGACAAAAGTCTACCAACTCATAATGTGGAAGATCAAGCGAGCCTTGAGGCCCTTCTTAATGCTTAAAACGAGGTAAACATGGAACTTAAGAATAAAAATGTTTTTGTAACAGGTTCAACACGTGGAATTGGATTAGCCGTGGCGCACAAATTTGCGAGTCTAGGTGCTAATGTTGTCTTGAATGGACGTTCAGAGATTTCTGATGAGTTACTGGCACAATTTGCGGACTATGGTGTAACAGTTATTGGTATCTCAGGTGATATTTCTAATGGCGAAGATGCCAAACGTATGGTTGCAGAGGCTACTGAAAAGCTTGGTAGCATTGATGTTTTAGTAAATAATGCTGGTATCACCAATGATAAGCTTATGCTTAAGATGACTGAAGAAGATTTTGAACGTGTTTTAAAAATCAACTTGACTGGTGCTTTCAATATGACGCAAGCCGTTTTGAAACCTATGTCTAAGGCCCGTCAAGGTGCTATTATCAATATGTCATCTGTTGTAGGTCTCATGGGAAATGTTGGTCAAGCTAATTATGCAGCTTCAAAAGCAGGTTTGATTGGTTTCACAAAATCAGTGGCTCGTGAAGTTGCGGCTCGTGGCGTTCGTGTTAATGCTATTGCTCCTGGTTTCATTGAGTCAGATATGACTGATGCGATTCCAGAAAAATGAAGGACGCTATGATTGCTCAAGTACCAATGAAACGTATTGGTCAAGCAGAAGAAGTTGCTGAAGTCGCAGCTTTCTTGGCTAGCCAAGAGTATCTCACAGGTCAAACCATCGCTATTGATGGTGGTATGACTATGCAATAATTGCTTGTCAATTATCAAGAATTATTTATTTGAATATCCATCCGACAAAAGGAGAATATATATGTCTACAAATCGTGTTGTTGTTACAGGTTACGGTGTAACCTCACCAATCGGTAATACGCCAGAAGAATTTTGGAACAGTCTTCATGACGGTAAAATCGGTATCAAACCAATTACTAAGTTTGATGCCTCTGAAATTCCAGTTTTTAATGCTGGTGAGATTCAAGATTTCCCATTCGATAAATATTTTGTGAAAAAAGATACGAATCGTATGGATACTTACTCACTTTATGCGATCTATGCTGCTATGGATGCCCTAGAGAACTCAGGACTTAACATGGAAGAAGAAAATCGTGATCGTGTTGGTGTTATTGTGTCATCTGGTATTGGTGGTTTGCAAGAGCTTGAAGATCAAATTATCCGTATGCATGAACGTGGTATGAGACGCATCAAGCCAATGTTTATCCCTAAAGCTCTTTCAAACATGGGGGCAGGTAACATTGCTCTTAAGATTGGTGCTCAAGGGGTATGTAAATCAGTAACAACTGCTTGTGCTTCTGCCAATGACGCTATTGGTGAGGCCTTCCGTGAAATTAAATTTGGTTTGCACGATGTTGTCTTGGCTGGTGGTGCTGAAGCTTCAATCACTAAGATTGGTATTGGTGGTTTTAACGCTCTTACAGCTCTTTCAACAACAGAAGATCCAGAACGTTCTTCAATTCCATTTGATAAAGACCGTAATGGTTTTGTTATGGGTGAAGGTGCTGGGGTTCTCGTTATTGAAAGCCTGGAACATGCGCAAAAACGTGGTGCTAATATCTTGGCTGAGATTGTTGGTTACGGATCAAACTGTGATGCCTACCATATGACAACACCAACACCAGACGGTTCAGGTGCGGCTAAAGCCATTAAATTGGCTATCAATGAAGCTGGTATCAAGCCTGAAGATGTTGATTATGTCAATGCGCATGGGACATCAACACCTGCCAATGAGAAAGGTGAAAGTGGTGCTATCGTTTCTGTACTTGGTAAAGAAGTCCCAGTTTCATCTACTAAATCATTTACAGGACACTTGCTTGGTGCTGCTGGTGCCGTTGAAGCGATTGCAACAATCGAAGCCATTCGTCACAGCTATGTACCAAAAACTGCTGGTACCAAAGAATTGTCTGATTACATTGAAGCGAATGTTGTCTACGGTGAAGGTCAAGAAGCTGATATCAAGTATGCCATCTCAAATACTTTTGGTTTTGGTGGACACAATGCGGTTCTTGCCTTCAAACGTTGGGAGGACTAATCTATGAATATTTCTGAAATTAAAGATTTGTTGGCTCAATTTGATGCCTCAACTTTACGTGAATTCTCATATAAGAATAATGGTGAAGAATTGAGCTTGAGTAAGAACCAAACAAGTTCAGTGGTGGGAGCTCCTGTAGCTCCTACAGTTGAAGTGGTTGCGCCTGCTCCTCAAGCTCCAGCTGCACCAGCAGTGGCTCCTGCTCCAGCTGTTGAAACAGCTTCAGCATCAGCGGAAGATGTTGTAGCACCAGCGTCAGCTGCAGAAGGGGACGTGGTGGAGAGCCCTCTAGTAGGTGTAGCTTACTTGTCATCAGCTCCTGATAAACCAGCCTTTATTTCAGTTGGTGATACTGTTAAGAAAGGTCAAACCCTTCTTATCGTTGAAGCAATGAAGGTCATGAATGAAGTGCCAGCACCTAAAGATGGTGTTATCACTGAAATCTTGGTAACAAACGAAGAAGTTGTTGACTACGGAAAAGGATTGGTACGCATCAAATGACAATTGATATTAATGCAATTCGTGAAGCTTTACCTCACCGTTATCCAATGCTTTTGGTTGACCGTGTTCTAGAAGTTTCAGAAGATGAAATCACAGCTATTAAAAATGTAACTATCAATGAACCTTTCTTCAATGGACATTTTCCTCAATACCCAGTTATGCCAGGTGTTCTCATCATGGAAGCACTCGCACAAACTGCTGGTGTTCTTGAATTGTCAAAACCTGAGAATAAAGGCAAATTAGTCTTTTACGCAGGTATGGATAAGGTTAAATTTAAAAACAAGTTGTTCCTGGAGATCAACTTGTAATGACAGCTAAGTTTGTTAAACGTCGTGGAACAATCGCTGTTGTCGAAGCTAAGGCTGAAGTCGATGGTAAACTGGCTGCATCAGGGACTTTGACTTTTGCTATTGGAAGCTAATGTTTGGTGAAAATCCTTCTGGCGACAGTCGGAAAGGATTTTTCTTTAGATATTGGCCTATCACATAGAAAGGAAATAAACACAGACTTCCAAAAGATGTCTGATGTTATCTTGTTTTATGTTTAAAAAATTATTGATTGCTAATCGTGGTGAAATTGCCGTTCGTATTATCCGCGCAGCACGTGAATTGGGAATACAGACGGTTGCTGTCTATTCAGAAGCTGATAAGGATTCTCTTCATACGATTTTGGCAGATGAAGCTATTTGTATTGGACCAGCGAGATCCACTGAATCTTACTTAAATATGAACCGTGTCTTGTCTGCGGCTATTGTAACAGGTGCACAAGCTATTCACCCAGGGTTTGGATTTTTGAGTGAAAACTCTAAATTTTCTACTCTCTGTGAAGAAATGAACATCAAGTTCATCGGACCATCAGGTGAAGTGATGGACAAGATGGGTGACAAAATCAATGCTCGTGCAGAGATGATAAAGGCTAATGTTCCCGTTATTCCTGGTTCAGATGGTGAAGTCTTTACAGCTGAAGAAGCTCTAGAAGTTGCCAATCGCCTTGGTTACCCAGTAATGCTTAAGGCTTCTGCTGGTGGTGGCGGTAAGGGAATTCGTAAAGTCAGCACTGAGGAAGAGTTGGCTCCTGCTTTTGAATCGGCGTCCCAAGAAGCTAAGGCTGCCTTTGGTAATGGGGCAATGTATATCGAAAAAGTTATCTACCCAGCCCGTCACATTGAGGTTCAAATTTTGGGGGATAGCTATGGTAACATCGTCCACCTAGGTGAGCGTGACTGTTCTCTTCAACGTAATAACCAAAAAGTTTTGGAAGAATCACCTTCAGTTGCCATTGGTAAAACCCTTCGTCATGAAATTGGGTCTGCGGCTGCCCGTGCTGCTAAGGCGGTTAATTATGAAAATGCGGGTACAATTGAGTTTCTTCTTGATGAAAAAACAGGTCAGTTCTACTTCATGGAAATGAATACCCGTGTTCAAGTTGAGCACCCGGTCACAGAATTTGTTAGTGGTGTGGATATCGTCAAAGAACAAATTTGTGTAGCTGCGGGTGAGAAATTATCTGTAACCCAAGATGATATTAAAATCAAGGGACATGCTATTGAGTGTCGTATCAATGCAGAGAATCCTAAGTTTAATTTTGCACCAAGCCCAGGTAAAATTAGTAATCTTTACTTACCAAGTGGTGGTGTTGGACTTCGTGTTGATAGTGCCGTATATCCTGGCTACACTATCCCACCTTACTATGACTCAATGATTGCCAAGATTATTGTTCATGGAGCAAACCGTTTTGAAGCACTCATGAAGATGCAACGTGCTCTTTACGAGCTTGAAATTGATGGTGTAATGACTAATGCTGACTTCCAGTTGGATTTGATCTCAGACCGTAGCGTTATTGCTGGGGATTATGATACTTCCTTCTTGATGGAGACTTTCTTGCCAGCTTATCAGAATCGTGAGGAATAGGACTTATGGGATTATTTGATCGAAAAGAAAAGTATATTCGGATCAATCCTAACCGTTCTGTACGTAATGGGGTTGATCACCAAGTGCCAGAAGTTCCAGATGAGCTTTTTGCCAAATGTCCTGGATGTAAACAGGCTATTTATCAAAAAGACTTGGGACAAGCTAAGATTTGTCCAAATTGTTCTTATACTTTCCGTATCTCAGCAAAGGAACGTCTGGATTTAACAGTTGATGAAGGTTCTTTCCAAGAACTGTTTACAGGCATTAAAACTGAAAATCCATTGAATTTTCCAGGCTATATGGAGAAATTGGCAGCAACCAAGGAAAAAACAAGACTTGATGAAGCCGTTGTGACTGGTGTTGCGACCATCAAGGGTCAAAAGACTGCCTTAGCAATCATGGATTCTCACTTTATCATGGCATCAATGGGAACTGTAGTTGGTGAAAAAATCACAAGACTTTTTGAGCATGCCATTGAAGAAAAATTGCCAGTTGTTATCTTTACAGCATCTGGTGGTGCCCGTATGCAAGAAGGAATCATGAGCTTGATGCAAATGGCTAAGATTTCAGCAGCGGTAAAACGTCATTCGAATGCTGGTCTTCTTTACTTAACTGTGTTGACAGATCCGACAACTGGTGGGGTTACAGCAAGTTTTGCTATGGAAGGTGATATTATCTTGGCTGAGCCACAAACCTTAATTGGTTTTGCGGGTCGTCGAGTGATTGAAAATACTGTACGTGAGACTTTGCCAGATGGTTTTCAAAAGTCTGAGTTCCTTAAAGAACATGGATTTGTTGATGCTATTGTCAAACGTACAGAGTTGGCTGATACTATTGCCACACTCTTATCATTCCATGGAGGTGTTCAATGAGCGACGTAACACGTATTTTAAAAGAAGCGCGTGATCAAGGCCGTTTGACTGCTTTGGACTTTGCCCAAGGGATTTTTGATGATTTTATCGAACTGCATGGTGATCGTAACTTCCGTGATGATGGTGCCGTTATCGGTGGTATTGGTCGCTTAAATGGCCAAGCCGTAACTGTAGTGGGTATTCAAAAAGGTAAGAACCTACAAGATAATCTAAGTCGAAACTTTGGTCAGCCCCATCCAGAGGGCTATCGTAAGGCTCTTCGTCTTATGAAGCAGGCTGAAAAGTTTGGTCGTCCAGTCGTTACTTTTATCAATACGGCAGGTGCATATCCTGGTGTTGGTGCAGAGGAGCGTGGACAAGGTGAGGCGATAGCTCGTAACCTTATGGAGATGAGTGACCTTAAAGTTCCAATTATTGCCATTATTATTGGTGAAGGTGGTTCCGGAGGAGCTCTTGCTTTGGCAGTGGCTGATAAGGTTTGGATGCTGGAAAATACCATTTACTCTATTTTGAGTCCAGAAGGCTTTGCGACAATTCTCTGGAAAGATGGTTCACGTGCAGAAGAAGCAGCAGAATTAATGAAGATTACTTCAAGCGAGCTGCTTAATATGGGAATTATTGATAAAATTATTCCAGAACGTGGTTACTTCACTAGTGAAATTCTTGAAGCAGTCAAGACAGCAATTGTCGATGAGTTGAAAGAATTGAGTCAATTGTCAACTGAGGACTTGCTTGAGGCACGTTATCAACGTTTTAGAAAATATTAAAAAACATTGGGATATCTGTCCCAATGTTTTTTTAAACGATATGACGTTCAAAGGCTTGGTCTGAGATTCCTTGTTCAAGGATAAGTTTAGCCCATTCTTTAGCTGAATGAAGGCTGTGATCCTTGTAGTTTCCACAAGATTCAATGGTAGTTCCTGGAACATCTTCCCAAGTGACATCATTTGCAATAGCTTCAAGACTAGACTTGATAACTTTAGCAATTTCTGTAGGGTCTTGTTTGCCCCACATAATCATGTGAAAACCAGTACGACAACCAAATGGTGAACAATCAATGAGTCCATCAATACGTTGACGAATTAGTTTAGCAAGTAGGTGTTCGATAGTGTGAAGACCGCCGGTATCAATACTGTTTTCGTTTGGTTGAATTAAACGGATATCAAAGTTTGTGATAATATCTCCCTTAGGTCCGACTTCTTCTGAAATAAGACGAACGTAAGGTGCCTTTACAATCGTGTGATCAAGTTCGAAACTTTCAACAGTTACGTCTTTTGGCATGGTAATACCTCCCTATTCTAATAGAGCTATCATACCACAAAATCAGTTTAAAGTTCTAGTATTTATTTGAGAATTAGCTGTAAATATGGTACACTATAAGACGGTTTTCTTTAGGGGAACCTTAGAAAAGTTGAGGTAAAGACATGTTAAACATGATAATTTTAGTTGTCTTTGCACTCATTGGTTTAGTCGTTGGATATTTAGCAATTTCTATCAAACTTAGCAAGGCTAAGGAACAGGCAGAAACTACTTTGCTAAAAGCAGAGCAAGATGCTGTCAACCTTCGTAGTCAGGCTGAACACGATGCAGATCATCTGCGTGTTACTGCCGAACGTGATAGCAAGGCTCAACGCAAAGAGTTCTTGCTAGAAGCAAAAGAGGAAGCTAGAAAATATCGAGAAGATATTGAAAAAGAATTTAAATCTGAGCGTCAAGAGCTTAAGCAAATGGAAAATCGTTTAACAGAACGTGCTACTAGTCTTGATCGTAAAGATGAAAATCTATCAAATAAAGAACTTGCCCTCGAGAAGAAAGAGCATAGTCTTGCTGACAAATCTAAACATCTGAATGAGCGTGAAGAGAATGTGACTCAGTTGGAGGCTGAGAAGCAGGCAGAACTTGAACGTGTTGGTCAAATGACCATTGCAGAGGCGCGTGAGGTAATCTTAACAGAGACTGAGAATAACTTAACTCATGAGATTGCAACACGTATTAAAGATGCAGAAGCACAGGTCAAAGATACTGTTGATAAAAAGGCCAAGAATCTGTTAGCGCAAGCCATGCAACGTTTGTCTGGAGATTATGTTACTGAGCAAACAGTAACGACTGTTCATCTCCCAGATGACAATATGAAAGGCCGTATTATTGGACGTGAGGGTCGTAACATTCGTACCCTTGAGAGCCTGACTGGTATTGACGTCATTATTGATGACACGCCAGAAGTAGTTGTCCTTTCTGGCTTTGATCCAGTCCGTCGTGAGATTGCACGCATGACTCTTGAAGCTTTGATTAAAGACGGTCGTATTCATCCAGCTCGTATTGAGGAGTTGGTTGAGAAGAATCGCCAAGAAATGGATAATCGTATTCGTGAATATGGTGAAGAGGCGGCTTATGAAATTGGTGCTATGAATCTTCATCCTGACTTGATCAAGATTATGGGACGTTTGCAGTTCCGTACATCATATGGTCAAAATGTTCTTCGTCACTCGGTTGAAGTTGGTAAATTGGCCGGTATTATGGCGGGCGAATTGGGTGAAAATGTTGCCCTTGCTCGTCGTGCTGGTTTCCTCCATGATATGGGGAAAGCTATTGACAAAGAAGTTGAAGGTAGTCACGTAGAAATTGGTGCTGAGTTCGCCCGTAAATATAAAGAACATCCAGTGGTTGTTAACGCTATTGCCAGTCACCATGGAGATGTGGAACCAGAAAGTGTTATTGCGGTCCTAGTAGCAGCTGCGGACGCGTTGAGTTCTGCTCGTCCAGGTGCTCGTAATGAGTCTGTTGAGAATTATGTCAAACGTCTTCGTGATTTGGAAGAAATTGCATCAAGCTTTGAGGGTGTGCAAACTAGCTTTGCCCTTCAAGCAGGTCGTGAAATTCGTATCATGGTTCATCCAAATAAAATTTCAGATGATGAGGTCACTATCTTGTCTCACAAGGTACGTGAGCAAATTGAGAAGAACTTGGATTATCCAGGAAATATTAAGGTTACTGTCATTCGTGAATTCCGTGCGATTGACTATGCCAAATAGGACAAGAAAGCCGCAAGGCTTTTTTGTTTTGTCAGGTTAAGCAATGTCTACCTAGTTGAAATGTGTGACGATTCTTAGTAGAATGCGTCATTTTGATAGAATAGTGAGTGTATATGGAATATTTTGGATTTTTTTGACCGTTTTTGTTGACAAGTATTAAAAATTTTGTATAATAGAACATGTAAACGATTGCAGAAGGAGAGATTATGATAAAGTCTGAACGTAAGCAGATTATCTTGTCTCAATTGAAACAAGATGGTTTTGTCACTTTAGAAAATTTGACCGTTTTATTAAGTGATACTTCTGAGTCAACGATTCGTCGTGATTTGGATGAGTTAGCGGCAGATGGTCAACTGAAACGTGTTCATGGTGGCGCTGAAAGCCTTCGAGGTCTGAAGGAAGAAATTGCCAACAGTCAGAAAGCCATCAGAAATGTTCAAGAAAAGTCACAATTAGCTAGCTATGCTGCTGATTTAATTAAGGAAGGTGATGTCGTCTTTCTTGAGGCTAGTACAACGAATGAACTGTTGATTCCTCATTTGCTCAATCGTCAGGTGACGGTTGTGACTAATTCTATCCATCATGCAGTTAAGCTGGTAGATTTTGGTATTAGCACCAGAATTATTGGTGGGAAGGTTAAGCACTCTACAGATGCCTCCATAGGGAGCACTGCTCAGGAGCAAATCAGACAACTGAATTTTGACTGTGCCTTCATTGGCGCTAATGGTGTTGATGCCAATTATTTTACAACACCTGACATGGAGGAGGCAGTCATTAAACGGACAGTGATTGCTAATGCACGAAAAGCTTACGTTTTAGCCGATGCTTCGAAACTTGGTCAGATTACCTATGCAAAGGTAGCGGAGGTTGAGAAGGTCACTATAATCACAAACGCTTCGGAAGAAGAGCTCCTGAAAGAATTAAAAGAGAAAACGAGGGTTATTGAAGTATGATTTATACTGTAACGCTAAATCCATCCATCGACTTCATTGTTCGTATTGATAAGGTAGAGATTGGTGAAGTTAACCGTATGGACAGTGATGATAAATTCGCTGGTGGTAAGGGAATTAACGTTAGTCGTATTCTACAACGTTTAGGCATTGATAATACCGCTACGGGCTTCATCGGTGGTTTTACAGGCCGTTTTGTAACAGATGGTTTGGATGCTGAAGGTATTAAAACTAAGTTTGTAGCCGTCGACCAAGATACACGTATCAACGTTAAAATTAAGGCCGATCAAGAAACTGAAATTAATGGAACGGGTCCAATTATCACAGAAGAACAGTTGGCTGAATTGGAGGCAATCCTTTCAAGTATCACTGCAGATGATGTGGTTGTCTTTGCTGGTTCTGCACCAAGCAATCTTGGAAACAAGGTCTATAACAAATTGATTCCACTGGTTCGTGAAACTGGTGCTCAGGTGGTTTGTGACTTTGAGGGACAAACGCTTCTTGATTCATTAGCTCACCAACCACTCTTGGTTAAACCAAATAATCATGAGCTTGAAGCTATTTTCAATGTCAAACTTAATGGTATTTCTGATGTTGAAAAATATGCACGTGAAATCCTGGCTAAGGGGGCGCAGAATGTTATCATCTCAATGGCAGGTGATGGGGCACTCCTTGTTACACCAGAGGCTGCTTACTTTGCCAAACCAATTAAGGGGACAGTTAAAAACTCTGTTGGTGCGGGTGACTCAATGGTTGCTGGTTTCACTGGTGAGTTTGTTAAATCAGGTGACCCAATTGAGGCGCTCAAGTGGGGAGTGGCGTGTGGAACATCTACAGCCTTCTCAGATGACTTAGCGACAATTGAATTTATTAAAGAAACATACAATAAAGTAGAGGTAGAAAAACTATGAAAATTCAGGATTTACTGAACAAAAAAGTTATGTTGCTTGACCTTCAAGCAACTACAAAAGAAGCTGTTATCGATGAAATGATTAACAGCCTGGTTGACAATGGTGTTGTGACCGACTTTGATGTTTTCAAAGCAGGTATTATGGCTCGTGAAGCACAAACATCAACTGGTTTGGGTGATGGAATCGCTATGCCACACAGTAAAAATGCTGCAGTCAAAGAAGCAACAGTACTTTTTGCTAAATCTAATAAAGGTGTAGATTACGAATCACTTGATGGTCAACCGACTGACCTCTTCTTTATGATTGCAGCTCCAGAGGGAGCAAATGACACTCACTTGGCAGCCCTTGCTGAGTTGTCAAAATACCTTATGCAAGATGGTTTTGCAGATCGTTTGCGTAAGGTGACTTCTCCAGATGAAGTGATTGCTGCTTTCAATACTGGTGAAGAAGAAGCACAAGCTGAGGAAGCTAAGAAAGCACAAGCTGTTAAAGAAGCAGCTTCAAGCGATAAACCACTTATCGTAGCTGTAACAGCTTGTACAACTGGTATTGCGCACACTTACATGGCTGAAGAATCACTGATTAAAACTGGTGAAGAAATGGGAGTCAATGTTCGTGTTGAAACTAACGGTGCTTCAGGTGTTGGAACACCATTGACTGCTGAAGAAATCAGTAAGGCTGTAGGTGTTATCGTAGCAGCGGATAAGGCAGTTGAAACAGCACGTTTTGACGGTAAGAAATTGATTTCTAAACCGGTTGCTGCGGGTATTCGTCAACCTCAAGAATTAATCCAAAACATCTTGGATGGTAAAGCTGAAGTCTTCCATGCTGAAAATGCTGGAGCTGCTCAAGAATCAAGTGAGAAATTGAGCCTCGGTGGTGCCTTCTACAAACACTTGATGAGTGGGGTATCACAAATGCTTCCATTCGTTATTGGTGGTGGTATCATGATTGCCCTTGCCTTCTTGCTTGACCAAATCATGGGTGTTCCTAAAGATCAATTGTCACATTTGGGTAGTTACAATGAACTTCCAGCTCTCTTTAAATCAATTGGTGATATTGCTTTCAGTTTCATGTTGCCTATTCTTGCAGGATATATTGCCTATTCAATTGCTGAGAAACCAGGTTTGATTGCCGGTTTTGCAGCTGGGGCTATTGCGAAAGCAGGTCTTGCTTATGGAAATATTGTAGTCTATGCAAAAGTTGCAGGTTTAGATGAAAATGCAGCGAAAGAAGCAGTTGATAAGATTTCTTCTCATCAAGTGTCATCAGGATTTCTTGGAGCATTGGTAGGTGGTTTCTTAGCTGGTGGAATTGTACTTTTGTTGAAAAAATACATTAAGGTTCCACGTGCACTCGAAGGTGCAAAATCAATCTTATTGATGCCTCTCCTTGGAGTGGCCCTCACAGGATTTGCCATGCTAGCAGTGAATATCCCAATGGCAGCAATCAATACTGGACTTAATAACTTCTTGTCAAGCTTGTCAGGAAGCTCAGCAGTACTCCTTGGTCTTCTTGTCGGTGGTATGATGGCGGTAGACATGGGTGGACCAGTCAACAAAGCTGCTTATGTTTTTGCTACAGGTACTCTTGCTGAAACCGTAACTTCAGGTGGTTCAGTTGTTATGGCAGCAGTTATGGCAGCTGGTATGGTTCCTCCTTTGGCAGTCTTTGTAGCAACCGTATTGTTCAAAGATAAATTCTCACAAGAAGAACGTGATTCTGGTTTGACAAACATCGTTATGGGACTTTCATTCATCACTGAAGGTGCAATCCCATTTGGTGCAGCTGACCCAGCACGCGCTATCCCAAGCTTTATCGTCGGTTCAGCTCTTACAGGTGCTCTCGTAGGTATGGCAGGAATCAAATTGATGGCACCACACGGAGGTATCTTCGTTATTGCCCTCACTTCAAATGCCCTTCTCTACCTTCTCTTCATCTTGATTGGTGCTGTGGTATCAGGTATCCTTTTCGGATTCCTCCGCAAACCACTTGATAAATAAGATATGATAAAACAATCTCGTTGAGTACGGGGTTGTTTTTTTGTGTCGTAGCGGATTTTTGTCAGGATATTTAATTTATGATAAAGTAAAACCAGAAATGGCTTACAAGGCTTATCTAGAAGCTCATATGCTCCATAAAGAAATATAAGAGGTAAATTATGGTAAAAGAATACGATTATATTGTCATCGGTGGTGGCTCTGGCGGGATTGCCAGTGCTAATCGTGCTGCTATGCACGGCGCTAAGGTTATTCTTTTTGAAGGAAGAGAGGTCGGCGGTACCTGCGTCAATGTGGGCTGTGTACCTAAAAAGGTCATGTGGTATGGTGCTCAGGTTGCTGAGACTCTTCACCGCTATGCGGGCGAATATGGCTTTGATGTGACGCTTAATAAGTTTGATTTTGCGACCCTTAAGGCCAATCGTCAGGCTTATATCGACCGTATACATGGTTCTTATGAGCGTGGTTTTGATAGTAATGGCGTTGAACGTGTATACGAGTATGCAAAATTTGTTGATCCTCATACAGTTGAAGTAGCTGGGGAGCGTTATACAGCGCCACATATCCTTATTGCAACAGGTGGACATGCCCTTTATCCAAATATTCCAGGTAGTGAATATGGGATTACTTCAGATGGTTTCTTTGAGTTAGATGAGGTACCAAAACGTACAGCTGTTATCGGTGGTGGCTATATCGCCGTTGAGGTTGCTGGTGTTCTCAATGCTCTTGGCAGTGATACGCATCTCTTTGTGCGTAAGGATCGCCCATTACGTACCTTTGACAAGGATATTATCGATGTCTTAGTCGATGAGATGGCTAAATCAGGTCCGACCCTTCACACGCATGCTAATGCTACAGAAGTAGTGAAAAATGCTGACGATTCTTTGACCATTAGCTTTGACAATGGAGAAACAGTAACTGTTGATTGCCTCATTTGGGCTATTGGTCGTGCGGCCAATACCTCTGGCTTTGGTCTTGAAAAGACGGGCGTTGAGTTGACTGAACGAGGTAACATTTACTCAGACGCCTTTGAAAATACATCAGTTCCTGGTATCTACGCCCTTGGTGATGTGACTGGTAAACTAGATTTGACGCCAGTTGCAATCAAGGCGGGACGTCAATTGTCAGAGCGACTCTTCAACAATAAAGCTGATGCTAAGCTTGATTATACAGATGTTGCTACTGTGGTCTTTAGCCACCCAGTCATTGGTTCTGTTGGTTTGACTGAGGAAAAAGCAATTGCTAAATATGGTTCGGAGAATATCAAGGTCTATAAATCTAGTTTCACTCCAATGTATACAGCTCTTGCAAACAATCGTCAGCCGTCAACTATGAAATTAGTAACACTTGGTGAGAATGAAAAAATCATCGGTCTTCATGGCATTGGTTACGGTGTCGACGAGATGATTCAAGGCTTCTCTGTGGCTATTAAGATGGGAGCAACTAAGGCTGATTTTGATAATACGGTTGCCATTCATCCAACCGGTTCAGAAGAATTTGTAACGATGAGATAAAAAGGTGAAGTCTGTCTACCTAAATGGATAGGCTTTTCTTTGTGGCTGAATGGCCTCAATTGAAAGTGATCGCAAGGAAGTCCCTTGCGAATTTCCATAGCCTTTTTGGCTACGGAAACCATTCATCCAACCGGTTCAGAAGAATTTGTAACGATGAGATAAATAAGTGAGGTCTGAATACCAAGAGTTTCAGGCTTTTCTTTGTGTTCAAATAGCAGCCCACACTTTGTGTGTAGCAAATAACTTGTCTAAATAAAAAAGGCATTAGGCCTTTTTTTCGTTAATCAAATAATTTCTGACTTCTGAGATAAAGTAAAGGGACCCAGTAATGACAAATAAATCATCAGGACTCGCTGAATCAGCTTGGATTAGCCAGTCTTTATAGTCGGTCGCCTGTTTGAAGTGTTGAGGATAGTCATCCAAGGGCAGTGCTTCAAAAAAGTCAAAGCTAGTCACCGTTATATCATAAGCTTTCAGCTCCTCTAGTAAGTCTGCTAGAGGCTTCCGCCTAAGTCCTGCAAAGAGGATGTGGACCCTACGATTGGCGAAGTTATCTTTTAGTACCTGTTTTAAACTGGCAATACCTTGAGGATTATGGGCGCCATCTAGGTAAATGTTATTTCCAATCCACTCACTGCGACCAGGCCAATGCGTCTCTTCGATGCCTTCTTGGATACTCTTATCGTTAATCTTAGGAAATATTTGAGTCAAGAGATGGGCAGCAGTGACGGCTAAACCAGCATTATTTTCTTGATGCTGTCCTAGCATGGAGAGCTTAAGTTTTGAACTCTGCCACTTACCATAAGAAACTTGAAGAGCTTGATTGGATGCATGAATGAGCTGGATTTCCCTATCAATAACAGCCAAAGGAGCCTTACATTCATGTGATTTTTGTCTAAAGAGCTGTTCAACTTCTTCAGGAACACGACCTAGTAAGGTAGGGGTATTTTTTTGCATGACACCAGCTTTATGCTCAGCAATTTCCTCAAGACTATTACCTAAAGTTTCAGTGTGGTCAAAGCCAATCGAAGTACAGATGACAAGCTCTGGTGAAAGCACATTGGTCGAATCAAGACGGCCACCAATTCCGACTTCGATGATAGCAATATCAACCTGTTTCAAATCAAAGTAGAGAAACATGAGTAGGGTGACCAACTCAAATTCCGTTGGTCGGTCAAAATAAGTGTTATGTTCTAAATCATTGAGAAAAACTTGAGCTTTCTCAACAATAGCAATCAGGTCCTTATCAGGGATCTCTGTGCCATTAATACTAATACGCTCGTTAAATCGAGTAATGTAAGGAGAAGTAAAGGTTCCGACTTGATAGCCTGCCTTACTTAGGATATGTTGTAAGTAACTGGTTGTTGATCCCTTACCGTTGGTTCCGACGATATGGACTGTTGGATAGTGCATTTGAGGATTTCCAGCTTGCTCCAAAAGCCAGCGCATACGCTCAAGCTTGGGACGACGACCATTACCTTTAAAAGAGTGAATGAAATTTATGGTTTCTGTATAGTTCATAGGATTATAGAAAAAGGCAGGAAACTCCTAGCCTTTCAAATGTTTTAGTTGGAAGCAGCGCCACCAGTTGTTGCACCACCAGTTGTCGCATTGCCAGTAGTTGTGTCTGCAGTGGCTGCTGATGAAGAAGTAGTTGTATTTCCACCAGTTGTTGTATCTGCTGATGAAGAATAAGTGTTATTACCAGCTTGGCTGCTTGTTTCTGTTTCTGAGTCAGTCGCATTACCATAGCTAGATGAGGCAGCGCTTGAATCTTGGGTCTTATTGTTACCTTCTTTGATGACTACAGTTGATTGATTTGCTGAAGAATCAGATGTATCTTTATCTTTATTAGAAGATGTGAAATTCATAATAGTGATAGACGCTACGATGATTGACAAAATGGTCCCGACAGCAGTAAGGACTTTTTGGAAGGCAGTGAAGCCTTTAGAAACGTGTTCAGTCACTTTAGGGGAAGATTTGCTTTCTTCATTGGACGTATGGTTACGGCGTGAGTAATTTTCAGACATGATGCTCTCCTTAAAAATTATTTCGTACTCTCTATTATATGATTTTCTCGCAAAAAATGCTAAAAAAATTATGCTATAATAGGGAGTAACTATTAATCGAGGAAAAAACATGATTTATTTTGATAATTCAGCTACAACCATGCCCTATCCAGAGGCTCTTAGAACCTACCAAGAAGCGGCAACGAAAATTTTTGGGAATCCTTCTAGCTTGCACCAATTAGGAACATCTGCGACACGTATTTTGGAGGCTTCTCGTAAGCAAGTTGCGGACCTCATTGGAAAATCAGCCGATGAGATTTTCTTTACGTCTGGTGGAACCGAAGGAGACAACTGGGTCATTAAGGGCGTGGCTTTTGAAAAAGAGCCTTATGGTAAACACATCATCGTTTCTGACATTGAGCATCCTGCGGTTAAAGAGTCTGCCAAATGGCTTTCTGAGCATGGTTTTCAAGTGTCCTATGCGCCAGTTAATGCTCAAGGGTTCGTGGATGTGGAAGCTCTTGCTCAACTGTTGCGACCTGATACCATCTTGGTTTCAGTGATGGCCGTTAATAATGAAATCGGATCTATCCAACCCATTCAAGCGATTTCAGATCTTCTAGCTAATGAGCCGACGATTTCTTTCCATGTGGATGCTGTTCAGGCTATTGGTAAAGTTCCTGTATCGTCTTATTTAACTGACCGTGTAGACTTTGCGACCTTTTCTGGTCATAAGTTCCATGCCGTTCGTGGTGTCGGTTTTGTCTACAAAAAAGCTGGCAAAAAGATTACGCCTCTCTTAACAGGTGGAGGTCAAGAAAAAGACCTTCGTTCAACGACTGAAAATGTTGCTGGGATTGCAAGTATGGCTAAGGCCTTGCGCTTAGTCACTGATAAAGAGGCCTTATCTCTGACTAAAATTGCCAAGATGAAAAAGGTTATCTTTGACGAATTGTCGAAGTATGAGGACATTACTCTCTTCTCAGGTGAAGGTGATAACTTTGCTCCCAATATTTTGACCTTTGGCATCAAGGGTGTTCGTGGTGAAGTTGTTGTCCATGCTTTTGAGGAACATCAAATCTATATTTCAACGACATCAGCCTGCTCCTCAAAAGCCGGTAAGCCAGCAGGAACCCTTATTTCTATGGGTGTGCCAAGTAAGTTGGCCCAAACTGCCGTTCGTATCAGTCTCGATGATGACAATGATATGGGACAGGTTGAACAATTTCTCACGATTTTCAAGCAGGTCTACGCTAAGACACAAAAAGTGAGATAAAACGATTAAATAAAATTAAATTCAAGTTCAAAAGGAAAAGGAATGACACTAACGTATTCAGAAATTATGGTGCGCTACGGGGAATTGTCAACCAAGGGCAAAAACCGCATGCGTTTCATCAATAAACTTAAAAATAATATCAAGGATGTCCTATCCATCTATCCAGAGGTGAAAGTGACTTTTGACCGTGACCGTGGACACATCTATCTAAATGGCACAGACTACGAACCAGTCGCAGAGTCTTTGAAACAGATTTTCGGGATTCAGGCCTTTAGTCCTGTTTACAAATGTGAAAAAAATGTCGAAGTATTGAAAAAAGCTGTTCAAGACATTATGACTGGGCTTTATCATGATGGACTTACCTTTAAGGTGACGGCTAAACGTAGTGACCACGACTTTGTTCTCGACAGTCGTGAGCTCAACCTTACTTTAGGAAATGCTGTATTTGATGTATTGCCTGATATTAAAGCACAAATGAAGGGTCCAGATGTTAATCTTAAGGTAGAGATTCGTGCGGAGGCTGCCTATATTTCTCATGAGGAAATTAAGGGTGCTGGTGGATTACCTGTAGGGACAGCTGGGAAAGGCATGCTCATGCTTTCAGGTGGGATTGATTCGCCTGTTGCAGGTTATCTAGCCCTTAAGCGTGGCGTGGATATTGAGGCTGTCCATTTTGCAAGTCCTCCATACACCAGTCCTGGTGCACTGAAAAAGGCTCAAGATTTGACCCGTAAGTTGACTAAGTTTGGTGGCAATATCCAGTTCATTGAAGTACCCTTTACTGAAATTCAAGAGGAAATCAAGGAAAAAGCACCAGAGGCTTATTTGATGACTCTGACTCGTCGTTTTATGATGCGTATTACTGACCGCATTCGTGAGGAACGACGTGGTCTTGTCATTATCAATGGAGAAAGTCTTGGTCAGGTTGCCAGTCAGACTATGGAGTCTATGCAGGCCATTAATGCTGTCACCTGTACGCCAGTGATTCGCCCAGTTGTGACTATGGATAAGTTGGAAATCATTGATTTGGCACAAAAAATTGATACCTTCGACATTTCTATTCAACCTTTCGAAGATTGCTGTACCATCTTTGCACCGGACCGTCCAAAGACCAATCCCAAAATTAAAAACGTTGAACAATATGAGCGTCGTATGGATGTTGACGCCTTGGTTGAACGGGCGGTTGCAGGAATTATGGTGACTGAAATCACACCTATCGAAGAGGCACAAGACGAAGTAGACACACTTATTGATGACTTGCTCTAGTCCCAAAGTATATAGTGACTGCTTAGATTTTATTAGCATCAGCTGTATCAAATAAAGAAATAATATCGATGTTGCATTTTACCTAGAAAGGAAAATACATGACTGTTTATAACATCAATTTAGGAATTGGTTGGGCGTCAAGTGGTGTCGAATATGCTCAGGCCTACCGTTCTACCATTTTTAAAAACACTGGTATCAAGGCTAAGTTTGTCTTTATGGATATGTTCTTGCAGGACAACCTGTCTGATTTGACCCGTAATATGGGTTTTGCGGACGAAGATGTCATCTGGCTCTATAGCTATTTTACAGACCTTAAGATTGCCCCAACGACCTATACCGTCAAGGATTTGGAAAATGAAATTCCTTATGATATTACACGTCGTGAAATTAATGGTAAGGTAGTGAAGCTCTTTTGTGCTAAAGAGGACATTTTTTATGCAGCATACTTGCGTAAAGAGGGTGAAGAGATTGTTCACCGTGTGGAAAAGGTTTCTCGTGGTTGCTTGATTCGTAAAGATTTTTACTCTTATACCAAGATGTTCACAGAGTATTACACACCAGTGGACAACAAGGCTCATCTTTACCAACGTCGTTTCTTCAATGAAGATGGTAGTGTTGCCTATGACGAAATCGTTGATGGAAAGGATAGTATCTTCCGTTTTTCAGATAAGATTTTGTCTTCTAAGCACGAGTTTATCGCTTACTTTATGTCTCAACTTGGCCTCACGGACAAAGATATTGTCATCTTGGACCGTGCAACTGGTACAGGGCAAGCCGTTTTCCGTAATGCTAAACCTGCCAAACTTGGGGTAGTGGTCCATGCAGAACACTTTAGTGAGAATGCGGTAACAGACAAGACCATTCTTTGGAATAATTATTACGAGTATCAATTTAGTAATGCGGACAAGGTCGATTTCTTTATCACGGCGACAAATCGTCAGCGTGATATCATGCTAGATCAGTTCAACAAGTACACACCATTTAGGCCTCATATCGTAACCATCCCTGTGGGAAGTGTGGATAAACTGAGAAAACCTGATGGCAATCGTAAACCATTCTCTATCATTACCGCTTCACGTTTGGCCAATGAAAAACATGTGGACTGGTTGGCTAAGGCTGTCGTTAAGGCCAAGGAGAGCTTGCCACAAGTTAATTTTGATATCTTTGGTACAGGGGCTGAGGAGGCTAAACTTAAGGCTATTATTGAGGAAAATCAAGCTCAGGATTACATCCATCTCAAAGGTCATCAGGAGTTGACAGAAGTCTACAAGGACTACGAGCTTTACCTGTCAGGTTCTAAGAGTGAAGGCTTTGGCTTGACTCTTTTAGAAGCTGTTGGTTCAGGTCTTGGTATGATTGGATTTGACGTGCGCTATGGGAACCAAACCTTTATTAAAGATAATGAAAATGGTTACCTCATTCCTCGTTTCGAAAAAGATGATGAACCTGCCATTGTAGCGGCTTTGGCAGAGAAAATTGTAGCCTTCTTTAACCGCACAGATTTGGACCATGTTCATCAAGTCTCTTATGATATCGCTAAAGGCTTTTTGACAGAGGAAATTGAGCAGAAGTGGCTTAACTTAGTAAAGGAGATGACTAGTCATGATTAATTTATTTGAAAGTTATAGTCAGGGTAGTTGGGATCTCCATTACTCCTTAATCGTTGCTGGCTATGCCAATACAACGGTTTGCCTTTCGGATGATGGCTTTCTACCTAGTGATGTAACCTCGCCCTACCTTTATTTCACTGGTTTTGATAAGGTTCAGGGATCTGCTCTTTACTTTAATCAAGTGCCCGTGCCAGATTACTGGGAAATTTTAGGGACTAATAGTAATGCAGAAATTTTCCGTTTTGATAAAAAACGTGGACATATTCATTATGCGCATCCTGAACATCAACGTTTGGTAAATGCTGTGGACTGGTATGATGAGTCAGGCCGCTTGCGCGTGACTGACCGCTATAATAACAAGGGCTATCGTTTTTCTCAGACAACGTACAACGTTAAACAAGAAGCGACTATCACTAGTTATTTCACGCCAGACAACAAGGAAGTTATCGTTGTTAACCATTTGACCAAGGATGTTATCTTGAATTGGAAGGAAAAAGTCTACATTTTCAAAAATAAGTCGGAATTTGTAGTCTTCTATCTCCAAGAGGCGGGTTATGATTTAAGTCGTATCCTTTATAACTCACTGTCAACGCCTTTCTTGACAACGATGAACCTTCCAAATTCTGGCCAAGATGTGCTTTTCTGGCAAGAGCCAATTACAGACACAGTTCCTGGCAATATGCGTTTGCTCCTTGATAGCAATCACCGTCAAACCAAGATTGTTGTTCAGGATTACACAGCCTACACGAATTTGCTAAAATTGATTAGTCCCCAGCAGGCTTCTCATGTAGCTTTCCTTGGCTTCATGTATCCATTTGCACGTCAAAATCATTTCCAAAACCATGCACTTATCTTGACCAATTCCGATCAGGTTGAACATCTGGAAAGTATTGTTAGTGAAGTACCTACCATGCACTATCATGTCGGGGCTATTACAGAGATGTCAAGTCGCTTGATGGATTTGGCTAAATATAGCAATGTTAGTCTTTATCCTAACATTACAACAGAACAGGTTAAACGCCTTTATCAAGAAGCTGATTTCTACTTGGATATTAACCATCAAAATGAAATCTTGTCAGCGACCCGTGCTGCTTTCGAAAATAATATGCTTATCCTTGCCTTTACGAACACTAGTCATGGTTCAGAGTATACAGCGCCAAGCAATATCTTTTCACCGATGGATGCCGGTCACTTCAAGCAAACCCTTCATGAAGCCTTGGGCAACCATGAGTTCTTTAGACATCTTCTTGACCGTCAACGTGAGCATGCTCGTGTGGCGACACCAGAAGATTATCAAAAGGTCATTGGTTAGGGTCATGGCAGTTCAGGTTCGTAAGGTTTACCCTTTTACACCAACGTTTAGACAGGTCGCTTCGCTTTATGAAGCGGCTTTTCCTGCTTGTGAGCGTCTTCCCCTCTGGCAATTGTCTTGGAATGGCTTGAAAAAAGGACAGGAATTTCTGGCTTATTATGATAAGCAAACTTTTATTGGCTTAACCTATACCATCTATACTGACAGCCTAGTATACTTACTCTTTCTTGCGGTTGAAGAAAGTAAACAGTCTCAGGGATACGGTAGTCAGATTTTGGCACAAGTTAAGAAAGAAGCAGGCGTTTGCCCATGTGTTCTCACGATTGAGCCCATGGATGATCCTAATGTTTCTAATCGAGCTCAACGTCTAAAACGTCTAGCATTTTACGAAAAAATGGCTATCAAGCTTTGAATCATTTCTATTTTGAAGGGACTGAGCGTTATCAGATTTTAACAACCGATAAGACGCTTTCCCTAGCAGCTTTGGAGAACGCTTTGGCTAAGACCTTTTTAGGAAAGCATGGTGTCAGAGTGGATTAGAAGCTTGATTTTGTAGTTAAATCTAAGTTGACAAAATAAGAAAAAGTAAAAACTTTTTCTCTTGCTATTAGAGTAAAAAAATGATAGAATTGAAACGTTGACTAAATGCACGTCCTGTGCAACCGCACGACTACTGTTTGCAAGTGGGTTCGTCCCCGCAGTACTAGGCGAGTCTTCACAGAGGGAAACCTCAGACACATTAAAAATTTTAATAGGAGGTGCATCATGAGCACATACGCAATCATCAAAACTGGTGGAAAACAAGTTAAAGTTGAAGTAGGTCAAGCGATCTACGTTGAAAAAATCAACGCTGAAGCTGGATCAGAAGTAACTTTTAACGAAGTTGTTCTTGTCGGTGGTGATAAAACTGTAGTAGGTACTCCAGTTGTTGAAGGAGCTACTGTTGTCGGAACTATCGAAAAACAAGGTAAACAAAAGAAAGTTGTTACTTTCAAATACAAACCTAAAAAAGGTAGCCACCGTAAACAAGGTCACCGTCAACCTTATACAAAAGTTGTTATCAACGCTATCAACGCGTAAGCTAACGACTAATCACTAAGAAAGGACACAATCTTATGTTGAAAACTCTTGAAAACTTGCAACTTTTCGCCCACAAAAAAGGTGGGGGTTCTACTTCCAATGGTCGTGATTCAGAAGCTAAACGTCTTGGTGCCAAAGCTGCTGATGGTCAAACTGTAACAGGTGGATCAATCCTTTACCGTCAACGCGGTACACACATCTATCCAGGTGTAAACGTAGGCCGTGGTGGTGACGATACACTCTTCGCTAAAGTTGAAGGTGTTGTACGTTTCGAACGTAAAGGTCGCGACAAAAAACAAGTATCTGTATACCCAGTTGCTAAATAATTCAGCTAAAGTCTGCACTTTTGTGTAGGCTTTTCTTATTTATGAAAGGAAGATGACTATGCCTTTGAATCAGTACCAACAAGAAGTCGGACCAAGCTTAGCGGATGCCAGCCCTGGGAAGATGCCGGACATCACTCTCTTGGACGGTCGCTATTGTAGCGTTGAACATTTGACAGTAGCAGAACACTACGAGGATATTCTTGACTTTTACTTTACCAATCGGATTCTTTCTGACTGGACCTATATGTATGCGGATCCTTTTGAATCTGAAGAAGCAGTACGTCAGTGTTTGGAAGACTATGAGCAGTCTTCTAATCCTTATTTCTTTGCCATTAGGGATAAGGCCTCAGGAAAGGTTCTGGGCACTTTCTCACTCATGGCTATTACGCCTAAAAATCGGAGTGTAGAGATGGGACGGGTCATTTTGGCTCCAGCCTTACAAAAAACGCGAGCAGCTACCGAAGCCCAATATTTAGTGATGACCTATGTTTTTGACGTGCTAAACTACCGTCGCTATGAATGGAAATGTGACAGTCTCAACCGTCCTTCCGCCAATGCAGCACAGCGACTAGGTTTCACCTTCGAAGGGCGTTTCCGTAACCATGCTATCTATAAGGGACGTAGCCGTGATACGGACTGGTTCTCTATTATTGACAGTGAGTGGCCTGAACTAAAAGAGCGCTTTGAGAACTGGTTAGCTCCTGATAATTTTGACGAAAATGGACAACAGAAACGTTCATTAAAGGAATGTTAGTGCTTGTTTAAAGGGTTCTCTTATTGTTGAGAGGGCCCTCTTTTAGTTTTTTACTCGTTCATTCAAGTTTTGCCCTACTCTCGTCTTTATTTTCATTTGTCAGTCACTCCCGAATTATAGTGTTAAAAACTCATTAAAATACTCATTTTTCTGTCAATAATATTTCCATCAAAAACCATATTTATGCTATAATAAAGAGTAATTGTATCAAGGAGAATAATGACTAATGGATTTAATTCGCGAAAAAGTATTCGTTAACCGTTACCACTATGATGTTCGTAACCATGAGTGGGAAAAAGAAAATGGTGTTCCTAAAACAAATGTTGAGGTAACTTTCCAACTACACAATAAAGATGAAGAAGCTAACAACACATCGGTTGTTGCTGTTTTGCAATTTATGATTGTCCGTGATGAGTTTGTTATCTCAGGGATTGTCTCTCAAATGGATCATATTCAAAACCGTATCGTCAATGAACCTAAAGACTTCTCACAAGAAGAAGCAGAGACTTTGGCGGCACCTTTGTTGGATACGCTTCAACGTTTGACTTATGAAGTCACTGAGATTGCCTTGGATCGCCCAGGTATCAACTTGGAGTTCTAAGATGTCTCTTGCAGTTATTACGGATTCGTCGGTTAATCTCCCTACTGATATTCAGGGACATGCTGATGTATATATTTTAGATATTCCGGTCATCATTGAGGGGCAGCCTTTTGTTGAAGGAAAAAACTTGGACTTGAAACAGTTTTATGCGCAAATGGCGAACTCAGAAGAACTACTCAAGACATCGCAACCTAATCTGGCTGATTTGGATAACCTACTGATGGAGTTAGAGGATAAAGGTTACACCCATGTCATTGGGCTTTTCCTTTCTTCAGGCATTTCTGGTTTTTGGGCTAACAGTCAATTTTTGATTGAAGATCATGCCAAGTTGAAAATTGCTTTTTCTGATACTAAAATAACGGCAACTCCTATGGGTGCCATGGTGAGAAACGTTTTGCATTGGTCAGCTCAAGAGATGTCTTTTGACAATATCTTGAAGAAACTAGATGAGCAAATTGCAAAAACAACAGCTTATATTCTCGTGGATGACCTTCACCATTTGGTTAAGGGAGGACGTTTGTCGAATGGTTCGGCGATTTTAGGAAATCTTTTGTCTATCAAACCTATTTTGAATTTTAATGATGAAGGAAAAATCGTTGTTTTTGAAAAGGTGCGTACAGAGAAGAAAGCTGTGAAGCGTTTGGTTGCCCTAGCTGAGGACAATCAAAACATGGAGCTCAGCATTTTGCATACCAATGTTCCTGAAAAGGCAGAGGATTTTAAAGAACAGCTTGAAGCCCAAGGTGTTGAGGTTTCAACAGTGGTGTCTCTCTGTGCCGTGATTGCTACCCACTTGGGAGAGGGAGCGTTGGTTCTAGGCTTGACACCTAAGTTCACCAAATAAAGAACAATCCATTTTGAATGGGGATTGTCTACGACTATGATCAATAGAGAGGAAAAATGATATGTCTATTAAAGTTATTGTTGCTGGATTTAAAGGAAGAATGGGTTCAACTGCGGTTGATATGGTCAAGGGAGATGATGAATTGACCTTGGCTGCCTTGCTTGACCCATTTGCGACAGAAAAAGAAGTGGACGGTGTTCCTGTCTTCACAGATAAGGCGGATTTGGTTGGCTTTGACGCAGATGTCTGGGTGGATTTCACCATGCCAGCTGTTGCCTATGAAAATACCCATTTTGCTTTGGAAAATGGTTTTGCACCAGTTGTGGGTACGACAGGATTTACAGAAGCACAGATTCAGGACTTGACAGCCCTTTCTAAAGACAAGTCAATTGGTGGCTTGATTGCTCCAAACTTTGCTATTGGTGCCATCCTTCTGATGAAGTTTGCGGCAGAAGCCAGCAAATACTTCCCAGACCTTGAAATCATTGAGCTTCACCACGATAAGAAGAAGGATGCCCCTTCAGGTACAGCAGTGAAAACGGCTGAACTTATTCGTGAAGTTCGTGAACCTAAACGTCAAGGAGCTGAAGATGAGGTGGAAACACTTGCCGGGGCACGTGGTGCGGAGTTTGATGGCTTCCGTATTCACAGTGTGCGTTTGCCAGGTCTAGTGGCTCACCAAGAGGTCATCTTTGGTGCCCAAGGAGAAGGCTTGACCTTGCGTCACGACTCTTACGACCGTATTTCCTTTATGGGTGGTGTTAATCTTGGGATTAAAGAAGTGGTTAAACGTGACCAGCTTGTTTATGGTTTGGAACATTTACTATGAGATTAAGTTATTTGCCTTCTGAGTTTCAGGAGGCTTTACCAATATTAGAGAAAATTAAGGCGGCTGGATTTGAGGCTTACTTTGTTGGAGGATCTGTTCGTGATGCTCTTCTCAATCGTCCCATCCATGACGTGGACATTGCATCGTCTTCTTACCCTGAGGAAACCAAACAGATTTTCGAGCGTACGGTAGATATCGGCATAGAGCATGGGACGGTCTTGGTTTTGGAAAATGGCGGTGAATATGAGGTGACGACCTTCCGCACAGAGGATGTCTATGTAGATTACCGTCGTCCGTCCAGTGTGTCCTTTGTGCGTTCGTTGGAAGAGGATCTTAAGCGTCGTGATTTTACAGTCAATGCTTTTGCTCTTAATGAAAATGCTGAGGTTATCGACAAGTTCAATGGTCTTGCTGACTTGGACAACCGTGTTTTGAGGGCTGTTGGTAAGGCTGAGGAACGCTTTAACGAGGATGCCCTTCGCATCATGCGTGGGTTACGTTTTGCAGCAAGTTTAGACTTTGATATCGAAGTAAAGACTTTTGAGGCGATGACCAGCCATGCTCCGCTTTTGGAAAAGATTTCGATTGAGCGAAGTTTCATCGAGTTTGATAAGCTACTTTTGGCCCCACATTGGAAGAAAGGAATCAAGGCTCTTCTAGCGACCAAGGCCTATCAGTACCTTCCAGATTTTCAAGAGACAGCTGAGAAATGGCAGTCTTTTGTGGCAGATTATGCTGAGGGATTTAGATTTACAAGTTCTGAGCAGGCCTGGGCAGCAACGCTTTTGGCTCTCAAGCATGACAATCCACGCTCTTTCCTTAAAAAATGGAAGACCTCTGTGAATTTCCAGAAGACAGTACAATCTCTGGTTGAGATTTTCAAATTCCGTATGGAGAGAGATGTGACCAAGCAAGATGTTTATAAGTATGGTAAGGAGCTCCTAGAGGAAGCTGAAGGTTTGAGACAAGCTCAGGGCTTGACAGTCGATTATGAGCGTATTGCTGAGTTGGATGGTCAGTTGCTCATCCATGATAAGCACGAAATTGTTGTAAATGGCGGTATGCTGATGAAAGAGCTGGGTTTCAAACCTGGACCGGACCTTGGTCGTGCACTCAAAGCTATTGAAAATACTATTGTTGATGGAAATCTAGCTAATGACAAGGAAGCCATTATAGCCTTTGTTCAAGCTATGAAATGAGCCTTTAGACGTTATAAAAATGACACACCGCTACAGAGCATGCGTAAGATCCGTAGCGGTGTTATTTGTAAAAAGGAGGTAAGATGTCAGATTTTATTGTTGAAAAATTAACCAAGTCCGTTGGAGATAAGACGGTTTTTAAAGAGATTTCATTCATTATCCATGATTTGGATCGTATTGGGATTATTGGTGTCAATGGGACAGGTAAGACAACCTTGTTAGATGTTGTGTCTGAGCGTATTGGCTTTGATGGTGATGTGTCACCTTTCACCAAGGCCAATGGCTACAAGATAGCTTATTTGACTCAGGAGCCAGAATTTGATGATAGCAAGACAGTTCTTGATACGGTCTTGTCATCGGACCTTCGTGAGATGGCCTTGATTCGTGAGTATGAAACGCTTATGGCGGATTATTCTGAGGATAATCAGGCTCGATTGGAGAAGGTTATGGCTGAGATGGATAGTCTGGATGCTTGGTCTATTGAAAGTGAGGTTAAGACAGTCTTGTCTAAGCTGGGTCTTTCAGACCTCTCGCAAAAGGTTGGTGACCTCTCAGGGGGTCTTCGACGTCGTGTTCAGTTGGCTCAGGTTCTCTTGAATGATGCTGATCTTTTGCTTTTGGACGAGCCAACCAACCATTTGGATATTGATACCATTGCCTGGTTGACAAATTTTCTCAAGTCGTCTAAAAAAACCGTGCTTTTCATTACCCACGACCGTTATTTCTTAGATAATGTGGCAACACGCATCTTTGAGCTAGACCAGGCTAATCTGATTGAGTACCAAGGAAATTATCAAGATTACGTGCGACTCAAGGCTGAACAAGATGAGCGTGATGCTGCAGCTCTACACAAGAAAAAGCAACTCTATAAGCAGGAGTTGGCCTGGATGCGAACGCAACCACAAGCTCGTGCGACCAAACAACAAGCTCGTATCAATCGTTTTAAGGATCTAAAGGGTGAGGTTCACCAAACGGTCAATAATGACGATCTTGAAATTAACTTTGAGACTAGCCGTATTGGTAAGAAGGTGGTTAACTTCGAGCATGTCGATTTTGCTTATGAAGCTGGCAAGCAAATTCTCAGTGATTTCAACCTTATCATGCAAAATCGTGATCGTATCGGTATTGTTGGTGATAACGGTGTCGGGAAATCGACCTTGCTCAATCTCATTAATGGTGATCTTGTGCCTACAGCTGGTGTCCTAGATATTGGTGAGACGGTACGTATTGGTTATTTCTCACAGCAAATTAAGGACATGGATGAGAGCAAGCGTGTCATTAACTACTTGCAAGAAGTGGCGGATGAAGTCAAGACAACAGTTGGAACAACCAGTATCACCGAGCTCTTGGAGCAATTCCTTTTTCCTCGTTCTACCCATGGAACACAGATTGCTAAGCTCTCTGGTGGGGAAAAGAAACGTCTTTATCTACTTAAGATTTTGATTGAAAAGCCCAATGTTCTGCTCTTGGATGAGCCGACAAACGACCTGGACATTGCAACTTTGACGGTTTTGGAAAACTTCCTTAATGGTTTTGGTGGCCCTGTCGTTACCGTAAGTCACGACCGCTATTTCTTGGACAAGGTAGCAAACAAGATTCTAGCCTTTGAAGATGGCGGCGTGCGTGAGTTCTTTGGCAATTATACGGACTACCTTGATGAAAAAGCCTTCTTACAAGAGCAATCGGCCCTTCTTGAAAAGGAAAAAGCACAAGCTAGCGTTAAGGTTGAAAAAGTCAAAGAAGACAAAAAACGCATGAGTTACTTTGAAAAACAAGAGTGGGCGACTATTGAAGATGAAATTGCCGAGCTTGAAGCTAAAATCGAAGAGATTGAAGCAGCCATGCTCGAAAATGCAAGCGATTATGGACAGCTAGCCAGCCTTCAACGTGACTTGGATGCCACTAATGAAAGCTTGCTTGAAAAATATGAACGCTATGAGTATTTGAGTGAGCTAGAAGGCTAAGTTCTTTAGTAATCAAAGTATGACAAAAGCCCTGCAGATGATACGTACCGTGTCAAGTAGACAATTGAAATAAATAAAATGTGAGGAACCAGGTTGCTTTGGGTTAAGCAGTCTGGTTTTTCTTATCGGCAATAGTTTTCCAGTAATCTCTATATTTTTTAGATTGTTTAATTGGATAATATGGAGCTTGTTCTGGATTTTCTTGTGCTTCAGCTCTCACTTGAGCTGGTGTTTTCCCATTGAATCTCTCTTGGGGATCATGATATAGGTAATAGTGAATGGTCTTTTCGTAAGCCTCTTTCATCTCTTCAAAACTTGACACATTAGGATAAAGAACTGCTCTCATTTCCTTT
>NZ_CM002130.1:1575320-1622447 GCF_000448605.1 Streptococcus sp. HSISS3 | reverse complement strand
AGTTAACGATTTCTAAACGTTCTTCTTTCGTTGTTTTTCTGCTAGTCATATGATAAACCTCCGGAATAGGATTGTAATCCTTTAGTTCTTTATGACTATTATACCTGAAAACCCATTGTCTGATTTGTTCATGACTTCTTAGCCCAAATTTTCTAGCTAATTCTTGAAGGGAACCTTCTCCTGTTAAATAGGCTTCAATGCATTTTAGCTTAAACTCTGTAGAATAATTTTGGTTATGCTTTAGAGACTTTAGCCCCTCGTGCCCTTGATATTGATAGGCTGTAGCCCAGTCTTTAATAGTACAAGGATTGACCCCAAACTGACGAGCTAGTTGAGAACAGGAGGCTTTACCTTCAAGATACCAGGTAACAGCCCTCAGCTTGCCTTCAAAAGAAACCTTACTTTTTCTAGACATAATAAAAATCCTACTTTCGTAAACAGTACTTTATGTATTTTTACTGTCTACTTAAGTAGGACTATATCAAGATGCAAGGCTTTTTTATGTTTATCTAGTGAATGGTTCTATCCTACCACAAGCGGAATGAAAAGGAGAGAACAGAGACACCTGCAAAAATAATCAATGAAGCTACCAAGCGCCCAATCAGAAAGGCTGAGAAAAATGGTGCGCTAAAGAGCAGTAGTCCAAAGACGAGGCAAATCAAGGCAATTGACAGGGTAGGTTGACCTGAAAAGCCAAACTGACGTTGGCGATAGGCGTGAAAACCCTGAGTAAAGGCTGAGACCAGCAACCACCAAGCGATGATAGTTACGGCAACACCTGAGAGTACCCATGCTGATGTTGAAAGTAAAATAATACCAAAAATGATTGAAATAATACTTTGAAGAAGTTGAATAAAGGAACGCTTCTCATTATCTCGTTTGAAATAGACCATGAGGCTTGATACACCTGATACTAACATCACTAGAGCAAAAAGCCAACCGACGATGGCCAGAAGATTAGTAGGATTAGCGAAGAAAAAGACACCCAAGAGGGTTATGAGGATTCCGCTAATCAATGTAAAACTTTTCATACGATACCTCTTTTTAATTTTTCTTAATACTACTATGTGAGAGTCGAATTGTCAAACAAAGACCTTCTTTAAGGAGTCTAGATTTTATAGGAATAAGTGGCAGCTTTTTTGGTTCTCGTTGCCATCTGGCGGCCTGTTTTTTGAAAAATATGTTTAAAGCGACGCAAGAAATTTGTGGAATCCATTTTGAGATAATCCTCGTTAAAAGTCCCAAAAAGCTGACGGTAGGTGGTTAAGGTGTTTTCATCAGGCATGATGCTGAGTATGGTTGGATGATATTCTAATCGTCCCTTAATGCGTTTCATGGCAGTCAACAGAATATCCCAATGGTCGAAAGCAAGGTCATCTTGAGTCAGTTGCTTGCCACCGTCAATCAGTTGTAACTGGCCATTTATCATCGCAATGTCTAGCCAATGGGTAGATGCGGCATCATCTGCAGCCTTTTCTACTTGGTAGTCATCATAAGACATAAAACAGAGGTAGGCTACTGAAATTGTCCACATTCGGGGGTCACGATAAGGTGTCCCAACGGTGATGAGTTGTTCAATATGTTCTGGATTGAGTTGAACCGATGTTTCTTCAAGAACTTCGCGACAAACAGCTATATTGAGATCTTCTTGTTCTTGGACGAAGCCCCCACTAAGCGCATATTTTCCCAAGAAGGGATGGTTTTTTCGCTTGATAAGTAAGGTTTGAACGCTTCCCTCATAATAGCGGAAGATGACTGAGTCTACAGTTACTGAGGGTCTGACATACTTATCCATTTCTTCTTGTTGGTAGATTTTCAAGAAGTCCTTTTCACTACCAGAATTTTCAAAGGTTTTCGACATGTTTTTTCCTCCTTGTCTTTGATGCTAAGTTGAGAGATGAACGCTTGAAGAGGTCATCTAAACCTCAATATGCAACCGTTCATTGATTGCCTTTTTGGCAAAATGGTAGTTGTCTGCAAAAAAACTATCACTGTCACTATTATCCCCTAAAATAACGATTTTGTCTTTAAATGGTGACAGTAGGTCTAAAAGATGTTTGGTAAACCAGTCACGTGTATGATGGTCAGCCATGGTCATATCGCGAAAACCATCATCAACATAGTTTGACTTTGGTAGAATGACAAAAATCAAATCCCATTTTTCACGAGCTTGAGTGACTTGATAGAGGCGGTCCAAGGTGTCAAATTCTTCCTGAGAAATACTCTCCTTCAAATAGTAGTCAATATAAACCTTTGTCACCGTTGAATTGGTATCTGCAAAGATAAGACCTGAGTGTTGTCCCTTATCAATGATGTCAGCGGTCTGTGCATATTGGTCGGTCAAGAGGTGAATATAGTCATTGGTATCCAATTCATCATCACGAACATTATACTTTTCTTGATACTCACGGGCATATTCCAGAGAACAGGGAGCATTGTATGTACGAGCCAAATCTTTCACGAGGGTAGTTTTTCCACCGCTAGCAGATCCGACAACCAGGACTTTTCGTGTAAAATGGCGACGGAAAGGCTTAGTGATAAATCGCCAATTTTCCATAGGGTTATCACGAATCTCGGTAGCAGAGATGTCTATAATGGAACGTTCGATGAGCTCTACCTGAGCTTGGGGATAGTGTTCATTGAGTTCAGCCACATACTCGGGCTCACCAACATAAAAGGTGATTTTTTCAGGGGTGTCGGTATTTTTCGCGATAAGCTCCTTAACATGCTTAACCCATGGAATCCAGCCCTCAGGGTAGGCAGGCATCCCTTCTTCATCTAATTTATCTACGACAACAAGTTCGTCATTATAAAATACTTCACGAACGTAACGAAAGCGTCGATTGAGTGATAGGCCTGCGCGTGTTCCACGATCTTCCTGACCATTACTGCCACTAACGATTACTAGAACGTTGTCGTTATAGCGTTTGGCTTTGGTGATGAGGTCAACATGCCCAATGTGCATTGGAGCGAAAGTTCCAAACACAATCCCAATACGCTTTCCTGATAGCTGTTTTCTTTTCATAAGAATAATCCTTTATTTGAAATATAGTAAAATTACTAAATTAATAGTAGCATAGCTCAAAGTCTTTGTAAATAGAAAATAGTAAAATTACTAAATTGCTTTTCACGTCCAATATGGCATGAAAATTTCAAAAAAGGCAAAATTTTTTCCAAGAAAAAGCTGAAAAAAGCTAATGCGCTTACATTGCTGAATTGATAAGGTTTTAGAAAAGACTTAAAATAGATAAAATTGAATTGATGTCATAAAATCTAACATACAAATCAAAAAAATAAAAAAAATACTTGACAAGAAGATTCTGAAAATTTATACTATTCATGTAATTAAATTACTAAGGTAATTATTTGAAAGGAAACATTGATATGACAACAGGTAAAGAATACGTTGCTAGCGTTTTTGAAAAAGTGAAAGCTCAAAACAGACACGAGGCTGAGTTCCTTCAAGCAGTTGAAGAAGTTTTCGATTCACTTGTCCCTGTCTTCGATAAATATCCTAAGTATATTGAAGAAAACCTTTTGGAACGTTTGGTTGAACCAGAACGTATCGTTTCATTCCGTGTACCATGGGTTGATGATAAAGGTCAAGTACAAGTAAACCGTGGTTTCCGTGTACAATTCTCATCAGCTATTGGTCCTTACAAAGGTGGTCTTCGTTTCCACCCATCAGTAAACCAATCAATCATTAAATTCCTTGGTTTCGAACAAATCTTTAAAAACTCATTGACTGGTCAACCAATCGGTGGTGGTAAAGGTGGATCAAACTTTGATCCTAAAGGTAAATCAGATAACGAAATCATGCGTTTCTGCCAAAGCTTCATGACTGAATTGAGCAAACACATCGGTGCAGATACAGACGTACCTGCAGGTGATATCGGTGTTGGTGGACGTGAAATTGGTTACCTCTATGGCCAATACAAACGTCTTCGTAACGAATACACAGGTGTTCTTACTGGTAAAGGTTTGAACTGGGGTGGTTCACTTGCTCGTACAGAAGCAACTGGTTACGGTGCTGTTTACTTTGCAGAACAAATGCTTAATGCACGTGGTGAAAACTTTAACGGTAAGACAGCAGTTGTTTCAGGTGCTGGTAACGTTGCCATCTACGCTATTGAAAAATTGCAAAGCCTAGGTGCTAAAGCTGTGACATGTTCTGATTCATCTGGTTTTGTTTATGATCCAGACGGAATCGACGTTGACTTGTTGAAAGAAATCAAAGAAGTTAAACGTGAACGTATCGTGAAATATGCAGAAGCTCGTCCAAATGCAACTTACACACCTGCTGGTGGTGAAAAGACAGTTTGGTCTATCAAAGCTGACTTGGCTTTCCCATGTGCAACTCAAAACGAATTGGATGAAACAGATGCAGAAACACTTGTAGCAAATGGCGTTCTTGCTGTTTCAGAAGGTGCTAACATGCCTTCAACTTTGGGAGCTATTGATGTCTTCCTTAAAGCTGGTGTATCATTTGGTCCTGCCAAAGCTGCTAACGCTGGTGGTGTTGCTGTATCAGCTCTTGAAATGGCACAAGATAGCCAACGTACACAATGGACATTCGAAGAAGTTGATGCTAAACTCTACGATATCATGAAAGGTATCTACGAAAATGCTGCAGAAGCTGCTAAAGAATTTGGTCATGAAGGTAACCTTGTTGTTGGTGCCAACATCGCTGGATTCCTTAAAGTTGCAGATGCAATGTCAGCTCAAGGTATTGTTTAATTAGCAGACCTGACCTGATTAATAAGCCTCTCGATAAAATAAGAAAAGAAGCCTGCGGGTTTCTTTTTTTGCTTGAAAGGCTATGGCAGGTGGATCAAGCTGTAGTGGATAGTCTGTCTGGTTGTCAGGAACGTAATCTTTTAAAGAGGTAAAAAGTTTCCTGCTGGATTTTTGGTATAATGAGGGAGCAAAGAATCTCTTTTTATAGCTAATTTTATGATTTAATACGAGAGGAAGAATTGTGATTATTGAACAAAGTCCCTTTGGGGAAAGAGAGAAGAACTCTAGTAATTGGGGAGTCCTTGTACTGAGTTTTTTGATAAGTTTCGTGTCAATCTTGCCAATGTTCTTTTTTAGAGATAAGCTTTATGGCGATGATGTGGTTTTTCATATTAACCGTCTTTTGTCTCTAGACACCATTTGGAAGAGTCCTATCAATTTTACGACCAATGGAGGCACTGGCCAGTTAATCAATACCTTTTATCCTTGGTTGACCTACTATCCAATCTTCTTAGTATATAAGCTGACGCAATCTATTTTTGTAGCTTGGATGAGTTTTCAGTTTCTTGTTCGCTTTGCAACCTGTTTGCTTAGTTTTTATGGCTTACGTTTATTGAGGTATTCTGATAAGCAGGTGCTGATATTTTCTACCTTCTATCTCTTTTCAGGTTATTTCTTGCATAATTCCTACTATAGGGCAGCGGTTGGCGAAACGCTGGCGATGATTTTTCTGCCCCTAGTTTTTGTAGGCGTGCGTTTGCTAACTTTTGGAGATTACAAAAAATGGTGGGTCTTGACCCTTGGGATGCTTGGCCTTGTCTATTCCCATGTTTTATCGGTCGTCTTAGCCTCTGTTTTGATTTTCTTAGCAGTGGTAACCAGTTTTTGCATTTGGGACTCTAAGAAAGAGCGGTTACTGGGCTTTCTTAAGGCTACTCTAGTAACTTTGGGAATGTCTCTGGCCTATTTTGTACCCATGATAGAGCAATTTAGGTATGTGACTTTGCGGATGACATTTAAGCCTTTTCTAGCCAAAATGGCTTTGAGTTTGTCAGATACCTGGGGGCTTATTGTAAGTAGTGATTTAAGGACCCCATCAGTTAATCTGCTTTATCTTATTGGTTTAGTGTTAAGTCTAGCCTTTGCTAAGCGTTTTGTGAAGGATAGGGAAGCTAGAATTTACCTTTTTATATCTCTTGTTTTAGCCTTTTTAACCTTGAAGAGTTTTCCTTGGCAGTTATTGCAGGAAAGCCCGGTGTCCAATCTTCAATTTCCTTGGAGATTATGGAGTTTTGCTTTGCTATTTTTCAGCTTAGCCCTGGCTAATATCTTAAAGACTATTTCTCTAAAAGCTACGACGGTACTTGTCCTGATTGGTATTTGCCTAAATATGTTTCAGATTGTTACTGTTCAAGATAAGATGACTAAAGTCAAGAACATATTGCCGAGTAATACAAAAGTTACGAAAGGCATGCTGGCTAAGGGAACTTACAAAAATATCAACGGCGACTATACCAATAAAGAAGTTCCCTTTAAGTTTGTCTTTGATAAACACCTTTTTCTAGATACTCAGGAAATTAAGTCAGCTATCAAGCAATCTCCTCATGAGTTGTCATTTAAGGTGACTAATAATTCTCAAGCTGAGAAAGTTTTGTCACTGCCTGTTTTCTACTACAAGGGGCAGGAAGTGACGATTGCTGGGAAGCCAGCAACAACTTACTTATCCAATGAAAAGAATCCAACTAATTTAGTCTTGCCACCAGGCAAGCATCGAGTTGTAGTGACCTATAGTTATACCCCGGTTGCTAAAATGGCAATGAGTGTTTCAGCGATTAGTTTTTTAGCTTTTATTGGCTATTTGTATAGAGTGAAGAAAGAACGATGAAAAGAAGCCTTTGGGTTTCTTTTTTCGTCTGCTTTCCTAGGGGTCCGCCATTTTTGATATAATAGGTTGAGGTTATTATGTCTGAAAATAAAAACCGTTGGCTCAGATAAAAGAAGGACATATGATGTCATAGCTTAAGAAAGAAATGATAAGGGAGTAAAGAGATGATAAAACCTATCGTAAAGGATGTCTTTTTTCTAGGACAAAAATCGACAGAAGCGACTAAAGAAGACCTCTATTTGGCTAAGGATTTGCGTGATACACTGGAATTTCATAAAGATGCTTGTGTGGGTATGGCAGCCAATATGATTGGGGTTAAAAAGCGTGTTATCATCGTCAATATTGGTTTTGTCAATCTGGTTATGTTTAATCCTGTTTTGGTAAGCAAGTCTTCGCCATTTCAAACCGAGGAGTCTTGTTTATCTTTAGAGGGAAGTCGTCCAACTAGACGTTATGAATCAGTTGAGGTGGCCTATTTAGATGAACAATGGATGCCTAAACAGTTAAGTTTTTCTGGTATGCCAGCCCAAATTATTCAACATGAATTGGATCATTTAGAGGGTATTATTATCTAAAAGATACTTGAAATAGATTCTAAGAGAGACAAATTACAGTTGCAGAGTGAGAGTAGACACTAAAAATTCCTACCTCACTTTTTTTAGTTCTCATAGGAACTTTTTTCTTGACAATAATTCTCATGAGAACTAAAGTAGTTTCCATGAGAATTATTTAAGGAGGAAGATGCAATGCATGGAAAAGATCCCTTTAGTGAATTTAGAGAGTTCATCAATACCATGGAATCTCGCGTGCAAGAGCTAGGTAAAGCGCATGGTGTTGAGCATCTAGCTGGTCCTCAAGGTTTTGCTGTCAAGTATTTGTCTGACAACCAAGATAAGGAAATTTTTATTAAAGACATTGAGAAAAGACTATGTATCTCTAAATCGGTGGCTAGTAATCTGGTCAAACGGATGGAGAAAAATGGTTTCGTTGAATTGGTGACATCAGATAAGGACAAACGCTACAAGTATGTACATCTGACAGACTTGGGCAAAAAGAAGGCCCAAGATGTCGAACATTTCCGAGAGGCCATTCATGAGCAGTTGTTAGAAGGTATATCAAAAGAAGATGCCGAGACGGCTTTTCGAGTCTTTCATCAAATTCGCAAGAATTTAGAGAAAAATAAGGAGTAACTTATGTTTAAAATATTTAAACGTTTGACGGCAAAAGAGTTAAGTATGATTGTCTTAGCTGTGGTTTTTGTTTGCTTGAACGTCTATCTAAACTTGAAAATTCCAGACTATATGTCTGACATCACAACCCTCTTATCAACCAAGGGGACTAAAGCATCAGATATTTTCGCCTGGAATACGGATGTCCCAGGGATGCGAATGCTTTTGATGTCCTTTGCGGGCTTTATGGCCTCTGTAGCAGTTGGATTTCTAGCTGCCAGAACAGCGGCAAGTTTCACTACTCGTCTTCGAGATGATATTTTCCATCAGGTTCTTGATTTTTCGGATGCTGAGATTAAGAAATTCTCCATACCTAGTCTTTTGACCCGTACGACAAATGATATTACCCAGTTGCAGATGGTGCTTACCATGGGGTTACAGGTTGTTACACAAGGGCCAATCATGGCAATCTGGGCGATTACTAAGATTGCAGATAAAAATGGAAATTGGCTCCTAGCCTTGCTCGTTGCTGTGGCGGTGATTGCCATTCTCTTGCTTTTCCTTTTAATCATGGTTATGCCTAAACAACGCTTGATTCAAACTCTGACAGATAAACTCAATAGCGTGACACGTGAATCTCTTACTGGAATTCGTGTGGTGCGTGCCTATAACGCCGAAAGTTATCAAGAGGATAAATTTGAAGATGCCAATATAGCCTTGACTCGAAATAATCTTTTTATCGGACGCTCTTTTGCATTACTAACACCAGTTATGACAGCTGTATCCAGTGGTTTAACCTTAGCTATTTATTGGATTGGTGCGCATTTGATTGAAGATGTTAAGATTCCAACAGATCCAACTAAGATTGCTGGTGCCATGGAAGATAAAATCCATCTCTTCTCAGATATGGTGGTTTACTCCTCTTATGCCATGCAGGTTGTTATGGGATTCATGATGATGATTGTTGTCTTCTTCCTTCTTCCACGTGCCGTTGTAGCAGCTGGACGTATCAATGAAGTTTTAGATACCCAATCTTCAGTTTCTTACCCTGAAAATAACTCTGAAAAGCCTAAAGAAGTCGGTACTGTCGCATTCGATGATGTTTCCTTCCGTTATTCTAAAACGTCAGAGCCTGTTCTGGAGCATGTTAGCTTCAAAGCTAAAAAGGGTGATACGGTTGCCTTTATTGGTTCGACTGGTTCTGGTAAATCAACGCTTGTCAACCTTATCCCACGTTTTTACGACGCCACGCAAGGGACTATCAAGGTTGATGGTGTAGATGTACGTCAGTATGACCATGACACCTTGCACAATATTATCGGTTATATTCCGCAAAAGGCTGTGCTTTTCTCAGGAAATATCACGTCAAATATGACGATGGGAACCAGCAATAATAGTCCCCTTGATGATGCTAAGATTTGGGATGCTCTCGAATTGGCTCAAGGAAAAGACTTTGTTGAAAATAAAGAAGGTCAACTTAGGGCAGAAGTGGCTCAAGCTGGGTCTAATTTCTCAGGTGGACAAAAACAACGTTTGGCTATTGCGCGTGCCTTGGCTCGTAAGCCTGAAATCTTGATTTTTGACGATTCCTTCTCAGCTTTGGACTATAAGACAGATCGTAAACTGCGTCAAGAATTAGCTGAAAAAACACAAGATATGACCAAGTTGATTGTTGCTCAACGTATCTCTACCATTATGGATGCCGATCAAATCTTGGTGCTTGACCAAGGTAAGGTTGTTGGTCAAGGAACCCACAAGGAACTCTTGGCTAATAATGAAGTCTACCAAGAAATTGCCTATTCACAATTGTCTAAGGAGGAGTTAGAAAATGGAAAATAAGCCAAAAACATCGTCCTATAAACGCTTAAAACCCTATATTAAAGGCTTCCAAATTCCCTTTGTCTTAGCGATTTTTGGAGCTATTATTTCAGCGGTCATTACAGTTATTGGACCTGATAAATTAAAAGAAATCACCAATCTTATTACTGATGGGATTACGCCAACTAAGATGGGAGTTATTCCCGGTATTGATTTAGACAAGGTGGGCAGCATTGCTTTAACCTTGGCTGTTCTCTATGCTATCTCAGCCATTGTTGGTTATTTGCAAAGCTTTACGGTTGCGACGGTTACACAACGCTTTTCACAACGTTTCCGTACCGCTATCCAAAAGAAAATCAACAGTGTACCTCTTAATTATTTTGACAGTCACTCTCAAGGGGACACCCTCTCTCGTGTGACCAATGATGTTGACCTTTTGGGACAATCTCTTAGTCAAGGTCTGGGTACCCTAATTACTTCAAGTGTTCTCTTGGTCGCAGCCATTATTATGATGTTTTACTCAAATGTCACTATGGCTTTCACTGCCATTGGTTCTGTCTTAATAGGATTTGTTCTAGTAGCCTTCATCATGGGTTTCTCACAACCATTGTTTAAACGCCAACAAGATAATCTGGCTAATATCAACGGTTATATCGAAGAAATCTACACTGGTCAAGCTGTTGTAACGAGCTATAATGCCACTGAAGAGAGCAGTAAGACATTCAAGGCCCTAAACGATAAACTTTATAAGTCGATGTGGCAATCTCAATTTATCTCAGGTATTATGATGCCACTTATGATTTTCATTGGGAACTTTGGTTACGTTATGGTCTGTCTTGTGGGAGCTATTAAGGTTATTGATGGTAGCTTGACTATTGGTGATGTGGTAGCCTTCATGACTTATGTTCGAATCTTCTCACAACCCCTTTCTCAAATTGCGCAAGGGATCACACAACTCCAATCAGCAACTGCAGCTATTGGGCGTATCTTTGAATTTTTGGAAGAAAAAGATATGGATGACGAGTCAGCCAAGACAGCTGAGTTGACAGATACTAAGGGTCAAGTTGTCTTTGACCATGTTTCCTTTGGTTATACGCCTGAAAAGACTATCATTCATGATTTTTCAGCAGTCGCAAAACCTGGACAAAAGATTGCTATCGTTGGTCCAACGGGTGCTGGTAAGACAACCATTGTTAACCTGCTTATGAAGTTCTATAACATCGATCAAGGTCGTATCACTATTGACGGTGTGGATACTAATGATATGAAACGTGAAACTGTCCATGATCAATTTTCTATGGTGCTTCAAGACACTTGGCTCTTTGAAGGTACTATTCGTGATAATTTAATTTACAACCAAGAAAATATCTCTGACGAGCAAGTTATTGCTGCGGCCAAGGCTGTCGGTGTTCACCACTTCATCACCACGCTTCCAAAAGGTTATGATACTTATTTGGATGACTCGGTTACACTTTCAGTTGGTCAGAAACAGCTTTTGACCATTGCCCGTGCCCTTCTTAAAGATGCCCCTCTCCTTATCTTGGACGAGGCAACATCATCAGTTGACACACGTACTGAAGAATTGATTCAAAAAGCTATGGACAAGCTTATGGAAGGTCGTACTTCCTTTGTCATTGCCCACCGTTTGTCAACCATTCGAAATGCTGACCTTATCCTTGTGATGAAAGATGGTAATATTATTGAACAGGGTAATCATGATGACCTTATGGCGGCAGATGGTTTCTACGCTGATCTTTATAATAGTCAGTTTACTGAAGAAGTTGCCTAGGATTTTCTTACAAAATTATAATATTTAACAAATTTTCATGAAACGTATGACTATAGGTCGTGCGTTTTATGTTATACTGAGAAAAAACAGATAGATTAGGAGACCCGTCATGCAATATCGTGAAGCAAGACAAGATGAAGTTCAGGAAGTTGCACAAGTATGTGCAGATGCCTTTGAAGATTATCCCTATCTCTCAATGATTGCCAGTAATTTAAAGAAACCTGAGCAGTACAAGGAATTTGTCTTAGCCTTACAGGAAATGTTAGTGCGTTTGGCAATAAAGATGGATTCTTGCTTGGTAGCCGAACAGGATGGTCGCATTGTTGCGGTAGCTATTTTGCAGCATCAGACGGTTTCCATGCTTAACTATTTGCAAAATGGAGCGACCAAGCTGTTCCGCTTCATCAGTATTACCAAGTTGTTTAAATATTTTAACTTTGTCGAAGAATCAGAGAGACATTTGGAAGATTCTGCAGAATACGACTGGTACCTAATGATGTTGGCGGTAACTCCTGATTTTCAAAGAAAGGGAATCGGAAGTCGCTTCTTGCTTGAAGGTGTTGAACCCTTTGTGCGTAGCACAGGAGGCCGTAGTCTTGGCTTGATTACTAACCGTGACTATAATGTACCTTTTTATGAGAAGAATGGCTATAAGCTATGTGGTTACAAGGTTTTGACCTATGAAAAACACAAACTGGGCAACTGGCCTTTTGTCAAATCTCTTGAAGAATAGTCCAGTGGAAGGAAAACTTAGAGATACAAAATGAATCTGGCTTCGGCTGGATTTTTTTCATAGTCACAATGCCAGCTCTATTAGGCTCATTCCTTATTTTTAAGCCTATCTATGCTATAATGAAGAAACGCTATTAGAGGAGGTTTTTATGTCAACTCCAAGTATTTATGGGGAATATGCTCAGTATCTCCCCAACATTTTACAAGAAATAACTGACCCTATTATTGCGGCTAATATTGCGAGCAAAAAAGAAACAGGCTTTAAACTCTATGAACATTTTATTTCACGGATTAAGGAAAGTGACTCCATGCGTGAAAAGTGTCGTAGGAAGAATTTGCCTGAGACTAGCCAGTCTGCCCTCAAGGAAATTCGTGACAGTATTGGAATCCGTATCGTTTGTGGCTTTGTTGATGATATTTACAAAACTATCGAAGTGATAAAGGCTATTCCTGGTGTCACGGTCCACAATGAGAAGGATTATATTTCAAATGCCAAGCCTAACGGTTATCGTTCTTATCACCTCATTTTGGAAATAGAAACAGATTTTCCAGATGTGCTAGGAAATGAGAAAGGTACTTATTTTGTGGAGGCTCAGCTTCGGACCATCGCTCAGGATTCCTGGGCCAGTCTGGAACATCAGATGAAGTACAAGCATGATATCAAGAATCCTGAAATGATTACCCGTGAGCTTAAGCGTTGTGCAGATGAATTGGCTTCATGTGATTTGACAATGCAGACCATTCGTAACTTAATTCAAGAAGGAGGGGATTAAAATGGCTCTGAAAATTCTATTAGCAGAGGATGAGGAGGCTCTTTCCAGGGTTTATAAAGCAGCTCTTGAACATCAGGGGTACGAAGTGGATCAGGCCTTTAATGGGCAAGAAGCAGTGGATTTGGCTGCCCAGAATGCCTATCAAGTGATGATTATGGATATCATGATGCCCATCAAAACAGGTATTGAAGCCCTAAGAGAAATTCGCTCAACTGGGAATACCACGCATGTTATTATGTTGACGGCCATGGCCGAAATTGATGACCGTGTGACGGGACTTGATGCTGGTGCGGATGACTACTTGACCAAGCCCATGTCCCTAAAGGAACTTTTGGCTCGTTTGCGTTCATTGGAGCGCCGTTTTAGTGAGACTTTTACGACAAAAGTATTGACGCTTGGCTCGGTTTGTTTGGACCAAGAGGATCAAGAGTTAGTGGCTGGTAATAGTATTCGCCTTTCAAGTCGTGAGACCAAGTTAATGGCTTATTTCATGCACAATCCTACCAAGAAGTTAAGCACTGAGCACCTCTTTAAAACCATCTGGGCTGATGAAGATGACGTTGATGAATCAATTGTCTGGGTTTATATTTCCTATCTGCGCCAGAAATTGCAAGCTATTAAGGCTGATATTAGCATTTTGGGCGAAAAGGGTGGCGACTTTTGTCTTGAGCTAATGAGAGAGGAGTAGGCCATGTTTAGACGATTACGCCTGCAATTTATTACGATTGCTTCCTTGGCCATCCTCTTTATCTTGGTCTTTATGGTGGGAATCATCAATACCGTGAGGTCTTTTCAGACGGAGCAGGAAATTAGCAAGGTACTCAACACCCTTTCGGAAAATAATGGTAGCTTTGGGAAAACCACAAAAATTGAGATCAATCAAGGACGTGAGATTCCTTCAGACAGTTTTCGATTTTTCAGCGTGACCTTATCGGGTGATAAGGTTGTTAGCCAGGATACCAGCCATACGGCCCTAATAAACGACGAGGAAGCGGCTAGCTATGCCCTGACAGTTAGCCGTTTGACCAATAATCTAGGCACGATTCGAGAAAAAAACATCAATCTTAGCTATCAAGTAAGTAAGGTCAGTAAAAATAAGGTTTTGGTAGTCTTTTTGGACACGTCTTCTTATTATAATTCTTCCCAAGCTTTAATGAGTCTTTGTATCCTTTTATCACTGTTTGGCTTCATCTTTTTTGTCGTTATTGTCAGTGCTTTGTCTGGAATCGTCATTCGCCCCTTCATTCGAAACTATGAAAAGCAACGGCGTTTTATCACAAATGCAGGTCATGAATTGAAGACCCCATTGGCCATTATTTCTGCCAACACGGAGCTACAGGAACTCATGACTGGGGAAAACGAATGGACCAAGTCTACTAACGACCAGGTGGCACGATTGACCACTCTAATCAATTCGCTTGTGGCCTTATCTCGGCTTGAGGAGCATCCTGATATCGTTCTTCAAGATGTGGATTTTTCGTATGTTACTGAGGATGCAGCAGAGGACTTTAAGGGACCAGTTGTTCGTGACGGGAAGTCCTTCCTTATGGATATTTCTCCAGACATCCATGTTAAGGCAGAGGAAAAATCTCTCTTTGAACTTGTAACTCTTCTGGTTGATAATGCAAACAAGTATTGTGACCCAGAAGGGACGGTTACGGTAAGGCTTCGTCAAGTAGGAAGAACTCGTAAACGGGCTCGCCTGGAAGTGTCGAATACCTATAAGGATGGTAAGGCAGTCGATTATAGTAAGTTTTTTGAACGCTTCTATCGTATCGAAGAATCCCATAATAACAAGGAAAATAAAGGTTTCGGTATAGGTCTATCCATGGCTCAAAGTATGGTCAAATTATTTAAAGGGCGTCTCTTTGCCTCCTACAAAGATGACACCATCACTTTTACAGTCATCTTGTAAGGATATTTTAAAATATTTGACTAGGTGAAAACCCTAATTTATGATAAAATAGTAAGGATGAAGATTTAGTGTTCGCTTTGTCATAAAGAGACCATTTGTCAATCTGGAAATAGCTTGTAAGAGCTTAATCTCCTTCTTAAAAAGATGGTCATTTACGGATTAGGAATGATAAATCTGAGCCAAGAATACAATCAGAAAAACAACATAGTTAATAGGGAGAAATCATGGTAGAACCAAAATACAAACGTGTCCTCATTAAACTTTCAGGTGAAGCTTTGGCTGGTGAACGTGGTGTTGGGATTGATCTTCCAACCGTACAGACAATGGCTAAAGAAATAGCAGAAGTCGCAGAATCAGGTGTTCAAATCGCCTTGGTTATCGGTGGTGGTAACCTTTGGCGTGGCGAACCTGCAGCCGAAGCAGGAATGGATCGTGTTCAAGCGGACTATACGGGGATGCTTGGAACAGTTATGAATGCCCTTGTTATGGCAGACAGTTTGAAACAACTTGGTGTTGACACACGTGTTCAAACGGCTATTGATATGAAATCTGTGGCTGAACCCTATATCCGAGGTCGTGCCCTTCGTCACCTTGAAAAAGGACGTATCGTTATCTTCGCAGCAGGTATCGGTTCTCCATACTTCTCAACTGATACCACAGCAGCCCTCCGTGCCGCTGAAATTGAGGCTGACGCTATTCTTATGGCGAAAAATGGTGTGGATGGTGTCTACAATGATGACCCACGTAAGAATGCTGATGCGGTTAAATTTGATGAATTGACCCATGTGGAAGTTATCAAACGTGGTCTTAAAATTATGGACGCAACAGCCTCTACCTTGTCAATGGATAACGACATTGACCTCGTAGTCTTCAACATGAATGAACCAGGTAATATTAAACGTGTTATTCTAGGTGAACACATCGGAACTACCGTTTCAAATAAAGCAGACGCACACAAGTAAGAAAGAGAGAAATTATGTCAAACGCAATTATTGAAAAAGCTAAAGAACGTTTCGCCCACTCACATGAGTCATTGGCTCGCGAATTTGGTTCAATCCGTGCAGGTCGTGCCAATGCATCACTTCTTGACCGCATCACAGTCGAATATTATGGTGCCCCAACGCCTCTTAATCAATTGGCTTCAATCACTGTTCCTGAAGCACGTGTTCTTTTGATTTCACCATTTGATAAAGGTTCAATCGCTGATATCGAACGTGCCATCAACGAATCTGACCTTGGTATCAACCCAGCAAACGACGGTTCTGTTGTGCGCTTGGTTATCCCAGCACTTACAGAAGAAACTCGTAAGGAATTGGCTAAAGAAGTTAAAAAAGTTGGTGAAAATGCTAAAATCGCTATCCGTAACATCCGTCGTGATGCTATGGATGAAGCTAAAAAGCAAGAAAAAGACAAGGAAATCACAGAGGACCAATTGAAAGGTCTTGAAAAGGATATCCAAAAAGCAACAGACGATGCTGTTAAGAAAATCGACAGCATGACAGCAGAAAAGGAAAAAGAACTCCTTACTGTTTAATCAATAGAAAAATAAGGAGAGTGGGACAGAAGCAAAAAAGCATGGACTATGTTAGCTTCCTTGTCCGGCTCTCTTTTTGAGGAAAAATATGAATACACTACTTGGAACCATCATTACTGCCTTAGTAACTGATGAAAATGATCGCTTTTACTTTGTCCAAAAGGATGGCGTGACCTTTGCTTTGGCTAAAAATGAAGGAAATCATGCGATTGGTGACATGGTAACAGGCTTTGCCTACACTGACAGCAAGCAGAAATCACGTTTGACACAAAAGGAAATTAAGGCAACTCGTGATTCTTATGATTGGGGAGAAGTCACTGAGGTTCGTAAGGATTTTGGTGTCTTTGTGGATGTGGGAATCCCAGATAAGGAAATTGTCGTCTCTCTTGATGTGCTGCCGGAACTCAAAGAGCTTTGGCCTAAAAAGGGTGATAAACTCTACATCAAACTAGACGTCGATAAAAAAGGCCGTATTTGGGGGCTTCCTGCTGAACCTGAAGTCTTTCAACGTATGGCTGGGCCTGCCTATGACAATATGCAAAATCAAAAATGGCCTGCTATCGCCTATCGTCTCAAGCTCTCAGGAACCTTTGTTTACCTACCAGAAAATAACATGCTTGGCTTCATCCATCCGTCAGAACGTTATGCTGAGCCACGTTTGGGTCAAGTCCTTGAAGCCCGTGTGATTGGTTTTCGTGAGGTCGATCGTACCCTGAATTTGTCTTTGAAACCACGTTCTTTTGAGATGCTTGAAAATGATGCTCAAATGATTTTGACCTATCTAGAAAGCAACGGTGGTTTTATGACTCTAAACGATAAATCATCACCAGCAGATATAAAGGCAACCTTTGGTATTTCAAAGGGGCAATTTAAAAAGGCCTTGGGTGGTTTGATGAAGGCTAAAAAAATCAAACAAGATCAGTTCGGAACAGAATTAATCAGTTAGGAGAAAGTATGAGAAAATCTTTTTATACTTGGCTGATGACGCAACGTAACCCTAAATCCAATGAACCAGTAGCCATTTTAGCTGACTTGGCGTTTGACGATTCAACCTTTCCTAAACATACTGATGACTTTGAAGAGGTGAGTCGCTACTTGGAAGATCAGGCTAGTTTCTCTTTCAATCTAGGTCAATTTGATCATATTTGGGAAGACTATCTAGCGCATTAATAGTGTTTAATCTCTATTAAAGGACAGACCTATCTTGACAAAAACATTTTCAAGAAAACAGCAGTTGAGGGAGAATGAATTGTTACATTTTTTTACAAATGTCTCAGCTTTTTTTCAATAAATTAGGCGTATTACAACTAGTTAGTAATTGCTTTAAAGTGCAATAATTTGCCACTTTTTTGACTAGAAGTATGGTATTATTGTAAGTGTTAAAATTGTTAAAAAAGGAATGAATTTATACATGTTATCAAAATCAAAAACAACTAAGGCACTTCTATACTCGACCGCAGCTCTTTCACTTTTTGCTGCTAGTCATGTACATGCTGATGATGTCGCTAATTGGACTGCTCGTTCAGTGGATCAAATCAAAGCCGACATCGCTGTTAGTGATAACCAACAAACTTACACTGTTCAATACGGTGACACTTTGGGTAGTATCGCAGAAGCAATGGGAATCGATGTAAATGTTTTGGCTAATATCAACCAAATCACAAACATTGACTTGATTTTCCCTGGAACAGTCTTGACAACAACTTACAACGCTGATAACCAAGCAGTTTCAGTTAAAGTTGAAACACCAGCTTCAGAAACTTCAAATGCATCTGTTGTTGCAGAGGCTAACTTGACAACTAACGAAGTAACAGTAAACGGACAAGCTGTAGCAACAACAGATTTGTCTGCTCCTGTTGATTCAGTAGACACAACGGCTACAGTTGCTCCTGCTACAGAAGAATCAACACAAGCTGTTTCAGAAGTGACAGAAGCTATCGCTTCAGCATCTGAAGCACCAGCTTACGCAGATACTGAACAACCAGTTGCCGATGCCATTGATCATGTAACGGCATCAGCAGAAGCCCCAGCCCCAGCAGCTGAAGAAAAACCAGCACAGCCTGCAGAAGCTCCAGCAGAGCAACCAGCAGCAACATCAGAAGCTCCAGCAGAGCAACCAGCAGCAACATCAGAAGCAGCTTCAGAAGCCCCAGCGGCTTCAGAGGCAGCTTCAGAGGCCCCAGCGGCTTCAGAAGCTCCAGCAGAGCAACCAGCAGCAACATCAGAAGCAGTTTCAGAAGCCCCAGCGGCTTCAGAGGCTCCAGCAGCACAACCTGCTTCAACAAACACACTTCCAACGGATCCACACCTTCAACCACAAGCTGAAGCTTTCCGTCAAGATGTAGCATCAAAATTCGGTCTTACTGATATCGGTGGTTACCGTGAAGGTGATCCTCAAGACCATGGTAAAGGACTTGCCGTTGACGTTATGGTACCAGTTGGTTCAGAAGTTGGTAATCAAGTCGCTCAATATGCTGTAGACAATATCTCAAATGCAGGTATCTCATATGTCATCTACAGACAACAATTCTACGCACCAGTAGATAATATCTACGGACCAGCTAACACATGGAACCAAATGCCAGATCGTGGTAGCGTTACTGAAAACCACTATGATCACGTTCACGTGTCATTTAATGAATAAGTCAGAATGATAAAAAGTCACGCTTGGCGTGATTTTTTTGATATAATGGATAAAAATACTTAAGAAAGAGGAACTCTATTTGCAAGAGTATTCTGTTGAAATTACCCTTAATCACCCAGATGATGTCTTGTCGCTTTTTGGAACCAATGAGCGTCATCTAAAACTCATTGAAGATAACTTGGGCCTTATCATTCATGCTAGAACAGAGCGTGTCCAAATTCTTGGAGACGATCAGGAAAGCGTTGAATTGGCACGTTTAACCATTCAAGCTCTCCTCGTTTTAGTGGAGCGAGGGATGCTGGTTAACACTTCAGATGTTGTGGCAGCTCTAACCATGGCTCAGGATGGTTCGATTGACAAATTTGTTGCCCTTTATGAAGAAGAAATTATCAAGGACAATAGTGGTAAACCAATTCGAGTGAAGACCTTGGGACAAAAGGTCTACGTTGATAGTATTAAAAATCATGATGTGGTCTTTGGGATTGGTCCAGCAGGTACAGGAAAAACCTTTCTAGCAGTTACCCTAGCTGTCACAGCACTTAAGCGTGGTCAGGTGAAACGTATTGTGCTAACCCGTCCGGCTGTTGAGGCAGGCGAAAGTCTTGGTTTCTTACCAGGAGACCTTAAGGAAAAGGTAGACCCTTACCTTCGCCCTGTCTATGATGCCCTTTATCAAATCCTCGGTAAAGAGCAGACGACCCGTCTCATGGAACGTGAAATTATTGAAATTGCGCCACTCGCTTATATGCGTGGTCGGACCCTTGAAGATGCTTTTGTTATCCTTGACGAGGCGCAAAATACGACCATCATGCAGATGAAGATGTTCTTAACGCGTCTTGGCTTTAATTCTAAGATGATTGTCAATGGGGACATGAGCCAGATTGACCTTCCACGTCGTGTTAAGTCAGGTCTTATTGATGCTATGGAAAAATTGAAGGGTATCAAGGCCATTGATTTTGTTCATTTCTCTGCCAGTGATGTCGTCCGTCACCCAGTCGTAGCTGACATCATTAATGCTTATGAAAAAGATGCACCTAAGTTTGATCTTGAGGAAAAATCAGAAGGATCAGACCAGGCTGAAGAAGTAGCATCAGGATTGACTGAATACCCAGTCATTGGTGCTGAGGATGTTAAAAAGTAGATGGTAAGAAAGAGGTTTGAGAGTTGATATTTTCAAGCTCTTTTCCTTTGCAATCCTGTCACTAGCTTTTCCCTTATTTTTGGTAAAATAGTATTGAAGAATAGGCCAATAAGGAGGGGAGAAGTATGACTAAGGCAAAAAAATGGAAGATTGGTATCATCTTATTTCTTGGACTTGTTGCGTCAGTCTTAATCGCCATAGGAGAGAGAGAATTTTGGAAGCATCAAGAGAACCATATTCCGGATGGCACCTATCAGATGGTAAAATACGAGGCTAAATCGGCATATTCCAATGAATTGATAAATTGGACTGAGCGAGGAGAGAATAATGATAGCTTATATGAGGATTTTATAGTTGTTGAGAATATGAAATCTCAATTTTATTATGTTTTTGTGGGGGATGGGGAACCTTTTGTCTCACCATTTGAGCACGATGAAAAGATCCCACAGACTTTTGACCCACGTACTGGGACTTTGAAACAGGATCTAACAGTCTCTGAATATAAAGCTCTAGTGATTTCTCATATTGATAAGATTTCTAAAAAGGGAGAGGAGTATTCAAGAGTAAAGGAAGTATCTGTCCAGAGGTGTGTAGACGATTATAAAAAATGTTGAAGCAAAAAAGAACTTATGAAAAGCGTCCTAATGGTCTCGTTCTGACTGTTTATGCTGATGATGGACATATTGAGTCGCGTAGAACTTTTAAACGATTAAGCTCAGAGGAAGCCGAAGAACTCAAAAGTGGTTATGATAGGGATTATGAGTATGCCTTGGAGCATCATAAGGGCTGGGATCATTATGGAGATTATGCCATCTGGCGCTGATACCTAAACCGACCAAGCAGTTCTTTACTATCGAGAATCATAGCCTAACGGTTTATTAAAAAACTTACAGGCTTTATGATAATTGTCAAATACTATTTCATCATTAATTTTGGTACAATAGACTTGTAGACCAATAAAAAGGAGATTATTATGAACCAGCAAGAGTGGATTGAGTACTTTGAATTAGTCAACGGTCGCAAACCAAGTCCAGCAGAATTAGCTCAAGCTCAAGCAGCAGGGGAGTTTATTCTTGAGCGACCTAATGTCTTTGGAGCAACTGGACAGGCTAATGAGCCAAGAAAAATTAAACCAGCTGAACCTGTTATTTCTATGACGCAACAGCCTCAGTTTGCCCAAACAACAGCAACCTTCCAACAAGCCATGCCAGTGAAAAAAGGAATGTCAAAAAAAGCTAAGATTATTCTAGCATCAGTCTTGGGTGCTGTGGCAGTGATTTTACTTTCTGTTGGTGGCTATTCATTATGGCGTTATCAGTCAGGAAAAATTGTAGATGGGACCTATGAAGTCGTTTCTCTCTCTCGTTATGATGAAGACAAAGATAAAATGGTTGATGGCTTAGATGAATACAAGGACGAAGGTTTGGACGTGCAGTCTTTTGTAATTGTAAAGAATAATCAATCTAGAACCTACAATTTATTAGAGAGTGACAATAAATCATATGTTAGTTTGATAGACTATGAGATGGATGTTCCTCAGGTATTTGATCCGTGGAATAAAACACAAAGTCAAGTTTTAAATGCGGATCAAGTCGAAGATGCCACAAAAGACTTCATGAAAAAGATGAGAAAAGACTATTCCTTCTATACCAAAGAGGCAGCTGACAAAGTCGTTAAAAAAACAACAAGAGAATATAAAGATACCTTGAAGGAAAAACGTACTTATGTCAAACATGGTGATGAATACACTCTGACTACTTATGATAAAAAAGGAAAGCTTGAGTCACGTATTACCCTTAAACGTTTAAGTAAATCTGATGCAGACAAACGTTGGGATGATTATAAAGACGCTGTCAAGGATTATAAGAAAGAGCTGAAGTCTTATAGCGATCAATACGATGACTTCAAAGACTATTATGGTTATGGTTACGGTAGTGATTATGGAAGTGACTATGGAAGTGACTATGGTTACGGCTATAGTGACGACTATGGTAGCGATTCAAAATCAAACTCTAGCAGTAGCAGTAAAAAGAGCGTTGATAGAATTTAACATTCATAAGTCTAATAAAGCAGTATCAGGCCTAAAGTCAGGTACTGTTTTCTTTTTATGAAAATAGTCAAATAGATTTTTGGCATTTTTCTGGTAAAATAGGAGTATCAATGAAAAAAGGGGACTTTTATGAACGAAACAGAATGGTTAGATTATTTTGAAACAATCAATAATCGCAAACCAAGCGAGGAAGAAATTCAACAGGCTAAAGCTAACGGTGAATTTGTAACTTCAGAGCCTGTGGCAGAGAACAGCCAGCCACAAGTTCAGGTGAGTGGGCCAGTGACTGGACAAGGGACACCAGTTGTGGCACCTAAAAAAGGCTTATCTAAGAAGGTTAAAATTATTATTGCTTCTGTTATTGGAGCAGTTGTACTACTTGCCCTTTCTTTTAGTGGCTATGCCTATATCCACCTACAGGGAGGTAAGATCTCAGAGGGAACTTATCAAATAGAGACTTATCGCTATTATGATAAGGACAAGAAAAAGATGATTGATGGTATGGAATCCTATGAGAAAAGTAAGTTAAAAGACGGTGACTTTGTTAAAGTTAAAGGCGATCAGTTGAAATTTTATAACTACACCTTGGCTGGTGCGGTTAACTTGGTTGACTTTACGGATTATGATACCGAAAAAGCTTTCCGTCTTGATAACTGGTCTAGAACGCTCACACCAACAATGTCTTTGGTCGATTACACAAAAGTCGTTGAGAAGGCTGTAGATAATCGTTATAAAGTGGACGAATATACCACTAAATCTGATATCGACGCTAGTAAAAAAGTCTACATTAAGGATTATAAAAAATCTCTTAAAGAGACGGTTCACTATAAGGTCAATGGCGATAAAATTATTGTCCTTATCTATGATAAAAAAGGCAAACTTTCAGAAGAAAAAGTCTTTAAACGCCTAACAAAAGAAGAAGAGAAAAAACTAGATTACGAATATGAGCGTGATGTTAGAGCCGATAAAAAACTCTTTCATTCCTAGTTAAATGTGAAAAGATCAAAAACCAGCTTGTCTGGTTTTTTCTTTTATAAAAATAATCACAGAAATATTTCCATAATTTTTGCTACAATAAAAGATAGTTGTTTTCAGTTAATCATTAAACAGTGGACAATGAAGAGGAAAAAGAAAAATATGTACAAAAAATCAGCTAATGTAGGTTCAAAATTTAGAGGGCATCGTTTTTTAGTCAAAGGCATTGCCGGAATCCTAATAATTTTAGGCCTAATGGGTGGAGGCTATGTTTTTTGGAGGCATCACACAGGGAAAATAGCTGATGGTCTTTACCAATTGCAAACGTCTAAGTATTATAACAGTACGACCAAGACCTGGATGGACGGTAAACCTGGTTATGAAGGAACAAAGCTAAAGGATTTTATGCGTGTTGAAGACCAAGAAGCTAAAGAGTACACTTACTATACCTTTGAGAGTAGTTATGGGTCATTTGACAATGTGTCTCCTATTGACTTCGAAACGGGAAAAACTATAAGGTTAGTGCTTGGTCTAGGACTTTTAAGCCCTTAGTGACTCCTAAAGACTACCAAAAGGAAGTTCATAGCATTGTTCAAAAATACTATAAGGCCAGTGCACTTGTCAGCCAAAAGGACATCGATCAAATGGAGAAAAAGCTGATTGATCTTTATAAGCGACGAAGTGAGGGAAAAATCAGTTATGAGGCTAAAGGTAATCAGTTGACGGTAATCATATTTGACAAAAAGGAAAGGCCATCGAAAAGCGGAGCTATAAGCGTCTTTCAGGCAAGGATGCTAAGCAATTAGATGCCAACTACCAAAAGGCAGTTAAGCGTTATAAGAGAGGTAACAAGTAACTGTCAGATTTTTCTGAATGAATATGCTTTAAAACCAGCTAGTCTGGTTTTTTAGTGTCCAAAACGTGCTATAATAAGATGTTATATCATCAGTGTTAGCCCATTTGTTAACACATGAAAGGAAATTAAAATGACAAAAACATTCTACATCACAACACCTATCTACTACCCATCTGGTAAATTGCATATTGGTTCTGCCTATACAACCATTGCCTGTGACGTCTTGGCACGTTACAAACGCATGATGAACTACGATGTCTTCTACCTTACTGGGCTTGATGAACACGGCCAAAAGATTCAACAAAAAGCTGAAGAAGCAGGAATCACACCACAAGCCTATGTGGATGGTATGGTAGTTGGAGTCAAAGAACTCTGGAAATTACTTGATATCTCATATGACAAATTCATCCGTACGACTGATGATTACCATGAAAAAGTAGTGGCACAAGTTTTTGAGCGCTTACTTGCTCAAGATGATATTTACTTGGGTGAATACTCTGGTTGGTACTCAGTATCAGATGAGGAATTCTTTACAGAAAGTCAGCTGTCGGAAGTTTTCCGTGACGAAGATGGAAATGTAACGGGAGGTATTGCTCCATCAGGACACCAAGTAGAATGGGTATCTGAAGAATCTTACTTCCTTCGTCTCAGTAAATACCAAGACCGCTTGGTAGAATTTTTCAAATCGCATCCTGATTTTATCACTCCGGATGGTCGCCTTAATGAAATGCTTAAAAACTTCATCGAGCCAGGTTTGGAAGACTTAGCCGTGTCACGCACAACCTTCACTTGGGGGGTTAAAGTCCCATCCAATCCTAAACACGTGGTCTACGTCTGGATGGATGCTCTTCTCAACTATGTGACTGCTCTTGGTTATGGTCAGGATGAGCATGGCAACTTTGACAAGTTCTGGAACGGAACTGTCTTCCACATGGTCGGAAAAGACATCCTTCGCTTCCACTCCATCTACTGGCCAATCCTCCTCATGATGTTGGACATTAAATTGCCAGAACGTTTGATTGCCCACGGTTGGTTTGTCATGAAAGACGGTAAGATGTCTAAGTCTAAAGGAAACGTGATCTATCCAGAAATGTTGGTAGAACGTTTTGGTCTTGATCCACTTCGTTACTACCTCATGCGTAGTCTTCCTGTCGGTTCAGATGGTACCTTCACGCCAGAAGACTATGTGGCTCGTATCAACTATGAGTTGGCTAACGACCTCGGAAACCTCCTCAACCGTACAGTTGCCATGATTAACAAATATTTCGGTGGTAAAGTGCCTGCTTATGTTGAGAACGTTACAGACTTTGATGCTGATTTGGCTAAGGTTGTGGCTGAAAATATCGAAGAATTCCATAAACAAATGAATGCTGTAGATTTCCCACGCGCCTTAGATGCCGTTTGGAATATCATTTCACGTACCAATAAGTATATCGATGAAACAGCTCCTTGGGTACTTGCCAAAGAGGATGGTGACAAGGAACACTTGGCAGCAGTGATGGCTCACTTGGCAGCTAGTCTTCGTGTGGTGGCTCATCTCATCCAACCATTCATGATGACCACTTCAAATGCCATCATGGAACAGCTCGGATTGTCAGGAACGTTTGACCTTGAAAATCTAGAACTTTCAGGCTTACCAGAAAATGTCACAGTCGTTTCAAAAGGAACTCCAATCTTCCCACGTCTTGACATGGACGAAGAAATTGCCTACATCCAATCTCAAATGAACGCAGGCAAACCTCAAGAGAAGGAATGGAACCCAGAAGAGGTTGAACTTAAGTCTGAAAAAGACCAAATCAAATTTGACGACTTTGACAAGGTTGAAATCCGTGTCGCTGAAGTTAAAGAAGTAGAAAAAGTCGAAGGTTCAGACAAATTGCTTCGCTTCCGTCTTGACGCTGGCGACGGTGAAGACCGTCAAATCCTCTCAGGTATCGCTAAATTCTATCCAAATGAACAAGAATTGGTCGGCAAGAAACTCCAAATCGTGGCTAACCTTAAACCACGTAAGATGATGAAGAAATATGTCAGCCAAGGTATGATTCTTTCCGCAGAGTATGATGGCAAACTCACTGTCTTGACAGTGGATCCATCTGTTCCAAATGGAAGTGTGATTGGGTAAAACAATTTAGTTTTTTGCGATTTCCTCAAGAAGAAGTAGGATGACGAAGCGCTTTTGAATAATAAGGCTTCTGTTCCATTCCCTATTTTGAATTTTAAAGGGTGCTCCTACTTACCCAAGGACAATCTAAATAAGACATTTTTAACATTAAAACGAGTTCAGTCGAACTCGTTTTCTTATACACTATATTTCAATAAATGCTTAATACGTTCTACACTTTCATCAGGACCATAGGCATCAGGGTATCGGTCTAGTTTACTGATAGCATCAAGGTCTGCTTGGTCTAGGTGAAAGTCAAAACTATCAAAGTTTTCCTTCATCCGTTCGATATGGGTACTTTTAGGAATGGTCAGAATGCCTTGTTGGGTTTGCCATCTGAGAATGACCTGAGCAACTGTCTTACCATGTTTTTCAGCGATAGCAGTCAGAGTTTGGTCTTGAAAAATACCATCCTCTCCTCTGTGAAAAGGAGCCCAGGCTTGTGTTAGGGTACCAAATTCCTTATCAGCTTTCTGGATAAGTTTGTGTTGTTTATAGGGATGCAACTCGATTTGATTGACTGCTGGAACAACAGGAGTTTGCAAGGCAAAGTCCGCCAAACGTCCTGTTGAGAAGTTAGAAACCCCGATGGCTCTAATAAGTCCTTCATGCTGAAGCTCAATCATAGCACGCCAGGCACCATGTAAGTCGCCAAAAGGTTGATGAATCAAATATAAATCAAGATAGTCAGTATCTAGTTTGCGGAGGGTCTCTTTTAGGGCTAATTTAGTATCTTCGTAGCCAAGCTGACTAATCCAGGCCTTGCTGGTTAGGAAAATATCCTCACGAGGGATGCCAGATGCCTTAATGGCACGTCCCACAGCCTCTTCATTACGGTAAAGACTGGCTGTATCAATCAGACGATAGCCGACAGAAAGAGCATCTTCTACAGCTTTTTGACATTCCTTTTGGTCGAAAATTTGCCAGACGCCAAAACCGAGTACGGGGATTTTGATGCCATTGTTAAGTGTTTGAAATTCCATTTTCATCTCCTTAGTGGTGGGGTAGTAAGCTATCTTGAATTTCTTCGATAAATGCTTGGATAATTGCAGATTTTTTCTGTTTATTATTGGTCACAATTCCCAAAGTGTGCTTGGGACTGTCCTTAAGTGGGATTAGGACAATCTGGTCTTTGATAAAACTGTTGACAATACCAAGGCCAGAAGCATAACTATCAGAGGCACAGAGCAAATTCATGACACTTCCTCGGTCATTGCTGTAGATAACCTGTTGGTCAGGTAGAACCTCCAGAGGGTCCTCATCAAAGTGAATACCAGAACTTTCCTGACGAAAACGGACCTGTGGATAGCCCTCTAAATCCTTGAGATTTAGGGATTTTTTCTTGGCCAAGGGATGTTGACGCCCCAAGAAAATCTTAGTCTCAAACTCCCCAAGCGGAGTAAATGCCAAATCCATGTGTTTGAAACTACGCTCTAGGATGTGGGCGTTGTCTTCATCAAGGTAAATAATCCCCAAGTCACTTTCGAAACTCTCCACACTTTTGAGAATCTTTCTGGTTGTTGTTTCAATTAGTTGAAATTCTTGATAATCACTACGAAAGCGTTTGGCAATATGAGCCATGGGAAGGGATAGAAAATCATAGTGGTGACTGGCAATAGTGAACGATTTCTTGAAGGACTTGCGATAGCGTCCTTCTAGTAGATCTAGCTCTCCAAGGATACGTTTGGCGTATTTGAGAAAATCATGGCCATCATCAGTCAGTTTGGCTCCTGTATTAGAGCGCTCAAAGAGTAGAACTCCCAGTTCTTCCTCTAAATCACGAATGGATGCTGAAAGATTGGGTTGCGTCAAAAAGAGTTTCTTAGCAGCCTTACTAAAAGACCCTGTTTCAGCTATAGTCTGAACATAGCGGCATTGTTGAAAATTCATAAGCATCCCCTTTTTAAAAACATGATTGTGACCTATATTATAACAAAATGAGAAGTCTAATATCAGTAAAATCCTGATAGGAATCAATGAAGACCTGATATGAAATTTTTATGAAGCCAAGTCTTATAGGAAGAGTAAGGATTGAGAGGGTTGGAAGAAGGGATTTCGATAAAAGAAAAGCACTCCAAAAGTTAGTTTTTTGTCTAACTTTTGAAATGCTGTATAAAGTGTCAGTTACTAAGACGTCTAATGACATCCAATTTTTTAGGTCGAATGAGGAAGAGTCCGATGGCAATGAGTGGTAACCAGAGAATGAAATGCCAGATACTTGTAGCTGGAGCAGCCTGCGTTGATTGTGACATCAGGACACTGGTAAAGTCAACCAAAAAGTGCAGAATGATAGTCCACCAGAGGCTACCTGTGCGTAGGTAAATAGCAGCAAAGAATATGCCGATAGCCGAGGCATAGTAAACTTGAAACAGGGTAGCATCCAAAGGTTGGTGGGTGAGATTTCCTAGATGAGCCAATCCAAAAAATAAGGCTGATAAGAGAACGGCCCCCAAAATTTGTTTTGAAGACCTAATACCATCTTGGAAGGCGAGTTTAAGGAAGAGTCCACGAAAAACATATTCTTCAAAAAAACCGGCTCCTAAGGCGACAATCAAGGCGGTACCAATCATATGAGGTGCCTTACTAATACCCAAAGCTCCCCCAGAAATATAGATAAAGTCAGCTAAAATAATCAACCAACAAACACGTAAGGTTTCAGCCAGACCTATCTTTTGAGTGGATTTGATTTTTAAACCTAGTCGCCTATGTACTAGGAAGTAACATCCACACCCAAGAACAAGCGTTTTAATAAGATAGGCTAAATTTTCAGGCAAGGGCCTGAACATCAAACGAAGTGCGAGGTTCGCAAAAATAATACTGATCCCTAAAAGGAGCAGTGTCCTAACTTCTTTCTTTGTCATTGAAAAAATTCCCCAACTTTCTTAACATTTTTTCAAGCATACGACGAAAAGCTATTAAAGTCAAGGCCTTAAAGGTAGTTTTTCTGTTCTTTTATCAAGAAGAATAAGAGCTTTAGATGAGGTTGAGTCTCTAGGGATTCGTTTTGACTCTAATCGTTATCTCTGAGGAGAGCCCGACAACTGTAAAAATTAAATGAAGAAATGGTACTTTCTTCTTATACATATCTAGGATAATTGTAAAGAAATGATTAAATTATAACAAAAATGTGTCATATTTTAAAAGTGTGTAGCAAATACATAAGTTTTTTTCATAAATCTATTGCTAAAATTTAAAAATCACGGTAGTATATTAAACGGTTAAGTAAAACTGGTTAATAAAGCATTAACCGAAAAGGAGAAAGTATAAATGAAAGTCAACCCATTTAAAACAACATTATATTCAAGTGTATTGCTTGCAGGACTTGCTGCTACTAGCGTAGCAGCCGCAGATGAAGCTAAAGATGCCACAGTAGCTACAGATACTGATGCCACAGTCTCAAATGCGACTGCAGAATCAAGTGCTAATCTTGTTAAGACAACAGGGGATGCAGCAGTTGTTACAACTGTACCTGGAACAGAGGAAACAACAACAACTGAAACAGATACTACTGTAAAAACAACAACTAAAGCTATTGCTGAAGTCTCAAACCCTGACTTTGATAATGCAGTTGAAGCTGCAAAAACTACTGCAGCTGCATCAAAAGATTCCGCTGATGTTAAGGCTGTTCAAGAACAAGCAGCTAAAGATGCACAAACAGCTTCAACCACAGTCGTTTCTGAAAATAAATTAACACGTGAAGAAGCTGATGCGGCGCTTACATCTGCTCAAGCAAATGTTGTCGCTACAGGAGGATTCACAGCAACTGAAGAAGCTGGTGTTAAACATGCTAGTGTTGAAGCAGCTAACAATGACAACAAAGTGCAAACAAAAGCTTTGACAACGGCTGTTTCTGACTATAAACAAAAACTTGCAGATTACAAGACACAATTGGATAAATACTACCAAGACGTTCTTGCTTATGCTGCTTGGCAAAAATCTTACAAAGAATATACTGGTGGTTCAAATGCTCGTCTTTTGACAAAAGGATTGGCAGAAAATGCGACTGGTTTGATTTATCAAACAGAGGCTAATGCCGCAATGACTGTTGAAAATTCAGCTGGTTCTGTTGACTACTTGGATAAAAACATCCAATCAGGTCATTCAGTAGATGAAATCCTTCAACAGTTCAACACATCTCGTTACCTTCCAAGCGATTTCAGTGCTGCTAATGGTTCACAATATACTATCAATGCTGACGGTGAATATACTGAAGATGTATGGTTGAAGATGGCTACAGGTCAAACATTGACTGTCACATACAACAATCTTAACGGAACGTCATACAATGGTACTCCAGTTAAGAAAATCGTTGCAACATACACTTTGGTAGAAGCACCAAGTACAGATGGTTCAGCTATTGTTAAGTTGTACCACGATCCAACTAAGACCCTTTTCATTGGTTCACAAACTGACGACACTAACAAAAAACTTCATGTTAAGATGAACTTGAACTTCTTTGATTCTGAGTCATCAGTGACACCACTTGACTTGTCTAAGAATGGATCAGTTTTGAGTATCTCATCACTTAACCACTGGAACACTGAACTTGGAAACCACATCGAAAAAGTTGGTTTGAATGGAAACGAATACGTTCAAATCCCTGGTTCATCTATCACTTTGCATGAAGATGGCTATGCTTATGCAAGCAATGATAACGAATTTGTGGCTAATGGTGCTCGTTTTAACAGCGACCCAACAGTAGATCCAACAACTGGTGAAGTGACTGATGAGGGGTGGGATGCTATCAACCCAGATGGAACACCTCGTACGAAGAATGCTTACTATGGTGCAGCTGCAACAATCTTCAAAGGTCAACCAATGGACTTTATCGTAAGCGGAAATAACCTCAACGTTCCAACAGCTTACTGGTTCGCAACAAACTCAACTGTGGTTGTTCCTGAATTGCCAGAAGAACCAAATAAACCAGTTCTTCCAAATACAGTTTCAGTATCAGTTACTTACCACAAGAACTTTGTATCTGTTGAAAAAACAACTGAGAAACCAAAACCACAAGTACCAACAACTCCAACAGAACCAAAATCTGTTAAACCTGTAACACCAACATCAGTTCCTGTAAAAGAAGAGGCTCCAGCTCTTCCATCTACTGGTGAAAAATCAACAGCAGCTTCTGCAGCAGCAGGTGCAGCTATGGTGACATCAGCTTTGGCCTTGTTTGGTATCTCAACTTATAAACGTAAACACTAAGATAAATTATAGAAAACTAGGAAGATGATTTTCCTAGTTTTTTTATGCAAGAAATGATTAGAGAGATTGGCTATAAAAAATATGAAATTTTCTGATAATTACTGAATATCATCCAAACAGATAAAAAAGGTGCAAGAAACAAAAGTTTTCTAATTTTTCAACACCCCCTGTAAATGCTTTTGTTATAGTAGTTTTGGGTATTTTCTTCTCTTTGAATTAGGTGTTTAAAAAATATTTTCAAAAAATATGAAATAAATTAATTGACAAAAAATTATAATACAGTATAATAGATACTGTTAGGAAGAGTTTGTTTTTTGACAGGGTGACTCCCTAGTCAAAAAGGACTATCTTAGAATTCAAAATTCTGAGTTATCAAATTCCAATGTTTCATTATGATGATTTAAAAAGAGAAGATTTGAACAGCAAACAAATTAGATTAATCTATTTAAAGCATCAGCATCATCGTAGCGGGGGCTAGCGGTATTTTTAATCCGTGTAGAGACAAAACGACAGATTCAAAAACAGCAGAATCGGTAGAGGCTATTCTTCGGAAACGAAGAGGGAGAGAAAATAAAGCAGCAACTGCATATACTTATCAGAAGGTGGACTAAGCCTAAGATAGGTAGTATGTTTTGAGAGTGGTTATTTTAGCCAGTACTCATCTAGAGATTAGTATCTTGAAAGCAGGATGACTGCCTGCTATACAGAGCTTGAGGGAAAGCTTTATTAGATTGACTGACTATCAATCTCGAGATACTTTGAAGCTAGAGACCATTTTGGACCAACACGGTTTTGCGTTTGTTGGTATTGAACTGCACCTAGGGAAATGGTGGTTCAATGTTAGTAAATAAGGATTTTGGATGATAAGCATCCAAGTCTAAAAATTGTTTTATCTTATTATTGACTAAAGGGATTAAGTCCTTGATGAGAGTTAGGAACAAAAGGGTGATAAGCATATTAGGATGATGTTCCAGTGGCGGAATTTGACCAGATGTTTGTGAGAGCATCTGTCTGTGCTACATTGGCTATTTTCAATAGTCGTGTGGGATAGAGACTGTTTTCAGCTTCTAATTTCAGGGTAGATTGGGGGATTTACCTCTAGAAATTGAAAGATTGAAAAGAGTTCAAATGGATTGAGCGGCACTTGTAACCTAAGGTAAGCAATACACCTATAAACCTATGTTTCCATGCAGCAGGGAGCAAGTTTCAATTCGAATGGGGGACGCATCTAGAGAAATCTAGATGCTTTTTTTCATTTTATGACATCTTTTGCGAATAAGTAATAGAGTGCATAAAGGAGAGAGTCATGTTAATTGCTAAAAATCAGGAAGGCCTCTTGGTTTCGGCTCTTGAAAATGGGTTGAACCGTGAGAAAATTTATAGGTGCCCTGGCTGTCAAGGGATTGTAATGTTGAGACAGGGACAGGTGATGTGCCCGCATTTTGCCCACAAATCCTTGCAGGGTTGTCAGTTTTTCTCAGAAAACGAATCGGCCCAACATTTATCCCTAAAAGCCGCTTTGTATCAGTCCTTGGACAATCATGGCGAAAAAGTTTGTATTGAAAAGGTGATACCTGAGTTGGGCCAGATTGCAGATTTATTCGTTGGAGATTCCCTGGCTCTGGAAGTCCAATGTTCTCGTTTGTCACAGAAACGTCTCAGAGAGCGAACCTTAGCTTACCATCAAATAGGTTACGAGGTGCGTTGGCTTTTGGGGGAAGAACTGTGGCTAGGACAGCGTTTAACAGACCTACAGCGTGATTTTCTTTATTTTACAGCTAAGATAGGTTTCCACCTCTGGGAGCTCGATTGGAAGCGAGAGGAAATTAGACTCAAGTATCTCATCTATGAGGATATTTTTGGGAAGGTTCATTATTTAACCAAGTCTTGGTCCTTCACCGAAAATCTCATGACCATATTACGTTTTCCCTATCAGGCAAGGAAGGTGGAGACTTATCAAGTGCCTCAACGAAGGAAGGTCTCACGCTTGATTCAAAGAGAGTTGATGGGCAAAAATCCAAGGTGGATGAAAAGACAGGAGACAGCTTACCTTAAGGGAATGAATTTGTTGAACATGTCCGACCAAGATTTCTTTCCACAAGTGCGATTTCCTGAATCCAAGCAAGGATTCGTGCAAATTAGACTAGAGCTTGATGGTTTTGAAAGGGTTTTTAAGCAATATTATCGAAAAAGGGATTTTTCTTACAGGCAAACCCTCTACCCTCCCACCTTTTATGCTAAAATAGTAGAGTATAGACACAATTAAGGAGAATACTATGTCAGACAATCGAAGTCATTTAGAAGAAAAATATACATGGGATTTGACCACCATTTTTGCGACGGACGCTGCTTGGGAAGCTGAATATGAAAGCACTGTTCAGGATCTTAAGAAAGCTAGTACCTTTGCTGGTCACCTCTTGGACTCAGCCAAGAATTTGCTTGAGGCTACAGAACTTTATATGAGTTTGATGCGTCGTTTGGAAAAAATCTACGTTTATGCGTCAATGAAAAATGACCAAGACACAACGGTTGGTCTTTATCAAGAATACCAAGCTAAAGCTTCAAACCTTTATTCACAGTTGAGTGAGGCCTTTGCTTACTTTGAGCCTGAATTTATGGCTTTGGATGGTGAAAAATTAGCAGCCTTCAAAGAACAAGAACCTGGTCTTGGACTTTATGGGCACTATTTCGAACGTCTTTTGGCCAACAAAGACCATGTGCTTTCACAAGAAGCAGAAGGTCTTTTGGCAGCAGCCGGCGATATTTTCAATGGCCCAACAGAGACCTTTAATGTCTTGGATAACGCTGATATCCTCTTCCCATGGGTATCAGATGGTCAAGGGGATGTGATTGAGTTGACACATGGTAACTTTATCACGCTCATGGAGTCTAAAGACCGTGACATTCGTAAGGGAGCTTATGAAGCGATGTATGGAACCTACGAACAGTTCCAACATACCTATGCACAAACCCTCCAAGGCGTGGTCAAGGTTCACAATTACCAAGCTAAGGTTCGCCACTATAATTCAGCACGTCATGCAGCACTTGCAGCTAACTTTATTCCAGAAAGTGTTTATGACTCACTCTTGGAGTCAGTGCACAAACATTTGCCACTTTTGCATCGTTACCTTGACTTGCGTAAGAAGGTCTTGGGACTTGATGAGCTTAAGATGTATGATGTCTATACGCCACTCTCTGAGACTGAAACTGCACTTACTTATGAAGAATCCCTCGAGAAAGCAGAAGAAGTCTTGGCTATCTTTGGCGAAGAGTATAGTGAAGGGGTTCATGCAGCCTTTACGGAACGTTGGATTGATGTTCACCCTAACAAAGGGAAACGCTCTGGTGCCTACTCAGGTGGTGCCTATGATACCAATGCCTTCATGCTTTTGAACTGGCAAGATACTTTGGACAATCTCTTTACCTTGGTTCACGAGACTGGTCATAGCTTGCACTCAACCTTCACACGTAAAACCCAACCATATGTTTACGGGGATTACCCAATTTTCTTGGCGGAAATTGCGTCAACAACTAATGAAAATATCTTAACAGAAACACTTCTTAAAGAAGTTAAAGATGACAAGACACGATTTGCCATCCTCAACCACTTCTTGGATGGCTTTAAGGGAACTGTTTTCCGTCAAACTCAATTTGCTGAGTTTGAACATGCTATTCACGAAGCGGATGCATCAGGTCAAATTTTGACAGCAGACTTTATGAACAAGCTTTATGCAGACCTCAATGAGAAATACTATAACCTTAAAGCTGAAGATAACTACGAGATTCAGTTTGAGTGGGAACGTATTCCGCATTTCTACATGAATTACTATGTCTACCAATATGCTACAGGATTTGCGGCGGCAAGCTACTTGGCAGAAAAAATTGTTCACGGTACTGAAGAAGATAAGGAAGCTTACCTCACTTACCTTAAGGCAGGTAGCTCAGATTATCCTTTGGAAGTCATCAAGAAAGCTGGTGTCGATATGACCAATACCGACTACTTGGATGCTGCCTTCAAGGTCTTTGAAGACCGCTTAGTGGAATTAGAAGCCTTGGTTGAAAAAGGTGTTCACCTTTCTTAAAGAGAAGTTCCAATAAGAGAAAATCTTTCTGATCAGGATGATTTTTCTTGAACAAACAGGTAAAGGCCTTGAAGGAGTCTTATGACCTTTATGGCTGAGGAAAGTCTTAAAAAGACTTGGTCTTCAATCAAAATCTCTAGCACTCGCTAGGGATTTTTTATATAATAAGACACATGGTTAAATCATATAGTAAAAATGCAAATCACAATATGCGTCGCCCAGTAGTTAACAAGGATATCGTAGACTACATGCGAACGCATCTTCAGGAAAATACAGGACATTTGGCTGAATTAGAAGCTTTTGCTCGTAAGGAGAACATTCCTATCATTCAGCCTGAGGTTGTCGCTTACTTCCGATTTTTGTTGCAGACCTTGCAGCCTAAGAAAATCCTAGAGGTCGGCACAGCTATCGGTTTTTCAGCCCTTCTTATGGCAGAACATGCACCGAATGCTCAGATTACAACCGTTGATCGAAATGAAGAAATGATTGGCTTTGCCAAGGACAATCTAGCCAAGTATGACAGCCGCCAACAAATTACCTTGGTCGAAGGGGATGCTGCTGAGGTGTTGCAAGACTTAGACACCGATTATGATTTTGTCTTTATGGACTCAGCCAAGTCTAAATACATCGTTTTTCTACCAGAAATCCTCAAGCGCCTCAAGGTAGGAGGGGTTATCGTTTTTGATGATATTTTCCAGGGAGGAGACATTGCTAAAGACATCATGGAAGTCCGTCGTGGTCAGCGCACCATCTACCGTGGTCTGCATCGTCTTTTTGATGCGACTTTAGATAACCCTGGTTTGACTGCTAGTTTGGTACCCATGAGTGACGGACTTCTTATGCTTAGGAAAAATTCTGAAAATATTATCTTGCCAGATTAAGCAATATTTAAGTAAGTGTGGTATAATAACAAAGATATTGACAATTTAAGGAGTAGATAGAATGACTAAAGAAAATGAAAACCTTGAGTCAACTGAAGAAACTGTTGAAGAGGTTGTAGCAGACAAAGACGCAGAACAAGAGGAGCTTGATCGCCAAAAGGAAGAAGAGGAAAGCATCGCCCTCGCTAGTGAAAAAGCAAAAGAAAAAGCTAAACGTGCTAAGACTAAGAAAACACGTGATGCTGGCAAACCAAGCTCAGGTGGCCGCTTCCTTGGAGGACTTGCCCTTGTAGCTGTCTCAGCTCTTGTTGGTGCAGGGATTACATATGTTTCTCTTGGGAACAAAACAACTGAAGAAACAACTTTGGTATCTATGAAGGGTGATACTGTCACTGTTGGTGATGTGTTTGATTCACTTAAAGGTAGCAGCCAAACGCAACAAAGTGTTTTGAGTGCAACCTTGCAAAAAGCTCTTGAAAAAGAATACGGTAGCAAGGTCAGCAAAGAAGACGTTGATAAGGCCTACAAACAAGCTTCAGAACAGTATGGAGAACAATTCTCACAAGTTCTTGCAGCTTATGGTCAAACAGAAGAGTCATATCGTACACAAATCCGTACGCAAAAATTGGTTGAGTATGCTGTTAATCAAGCAGCTCAAAAAGATTTGACAGAAGCAAACTACAAGGCTGCTTATGACAACTACACACCAAATACAGAAGTTCAAGTCGTTTCAACAACTGATAAGGCAGTAGCTGATAAGGTTGACTCTGAAGCTAAAGCAGAAGGCGCAGACTTCTCAAAAGTCGCTAAAGATAATAGCTTGGAAGTGAACTCTAAGACAGTTAACTCAGCATCTCAAGACTTCCCAACAGACGTTTTGACAGCAGCTTTCAAACAAGATGCCAATGCTGTTTCTGATGTAGTCACAGTTTCAAACAGTTCAACAGGTGCAGCTACTTATTACATCGTTAAGACTGTTTCAAAATCTGATAAAAATGCAGATTGGAAAAACTACAAGGATGATTTGACTAAGGTTATCATCAATGGTAAGAAAGCTGATACTAACTTCACTAACTCAGTAATTGCCAAGGTTCTTAAAAAATACAATGTTAAGGTTGTTGATAAGTCCTTTAGTGCAATTCTTGACCAGTATGTGACTGGTTCTGGAGCTTCATCAAGTTCAACTTCAAGCTCTAGCAAATAAATCACAAGTTAGAGTTGATAATGTTGCTATCAACTTGACCTAAGACCTAAAACACGTTAAAATGGAAAGTAACGAGGAGTTTTAATATTAGGAAACTCTGAGTCTTCCCTTTGAGAAAGGTAATCATTACTTCGGATACAGAAAAATGGCGGTTGCTGCGAGCCATGGACGGATGGGATTATTTGCTACTCAAAGTTTACAATTTAAGAAAAATAAGAATGACAAGGTCATTGAATGAAGGTGGTACCGCGGTTCACGTCGCCCTTCGTTTAGTGGTCTTGTCTTTTATTCTTTTAGTATTTTTTGAATGAATGTATGTATGACATTATTGGAGGTAGCTTATGAAAACCTATTTTGTCAAACAGAAGTTTCGATTGGGTGGTGAACGCTTTGATATCAAGGATGATCAAGGTAGAGTTGCCTACCAGGTCGAAGGATCCTTTTTTAAGGTTCCAAAGACCTTTACGATTTTTGGCGAGGATGGTCGTGAGATCAGTCATATCACCAAGGAGCCTATTAGTCTCTTACCCAAATTTACGGTGGATTTACAGGGTGGTTCGAGTTTTTACATTCGTAAAAAATTAACCTTTCTTCGTGATAAGTATGATGTCGATAATCTTGGCTTGCGAATAGAGGGGAATATTTGGGACCTGGATTTTCAACTGCTTAATAGTCAAGATCAGGTAGTTGCTAGGATTCAAAAGGAACTCTTCCATCTAACATCGACTTATACTGTTACCGTTTATGAAAATACTTATGCCGATTTAGCCATTTCCCTATGTGTCGCTATTGACTATGTGGAAATGCTCGAGAATAGCTCAAAATAAGAAACAATTGATTAAGGAGAAACAATGAAACAACTTACTTCAGCACAAATTCGTCAAATGTGGCTTGATTTCTGGAAATCAAAAGGTCACGCTGTTGAACCATCAGCTAACTTGATTCCAGTTAACGACCCAACCCTTCTTTGGATTAACTCAGGGGTTGCCACTTTGAAAAAATACTTTGATGGTTCAGTGATTCCTGAAAATCCACGTATCACCAACTCACAAAAAGCTATTCGTACCAACGATATTGAAAACGTTGGTAAGACAGCTCGTCACCACACGATGTTCGAAATGCTTGGTAACTTCTCAGTTGGTGACTACTTCCGTGATGAAGCCATCACATGGGGTTATGAGCTTTTGACAAGCCCAGAGTGGTTTGATTTTCCAAAAGACAAACTTTACATGACTTACTACCCAGATGATAAAGATTCATACAACCGTTGGATTGCTTGTGGTGTTGAACCAAGTCACTTGATTCCAATTGAGGATAACTTCTGGGAAATTGGTGCTGGACCTTCAGGACCAGATACTGAAATCTTCTTTGACCGTGGAGAAGACTTTGACCCTGATAATATTGGTATCCGTTTGCTTGAAGAAGATATTGAAAACGACCGTTACATTGAAATTTGGAACATCGTTTTGTCACAATTTAACGCAGACCCAGCTGTCCCACGTTCAGAATACAAGGAACTTCCTAATAAAAACATTGATACGGGCGCAGGTCTTGAACGTCTTGTAGCCGTAATGCAAGGGGCTAAAACAAACTTTGAAACTGACCTTTTCATGCCTATCATTCGTGAAATCGAAAAAATGTCTGGCAAGACTTACGATCCTGATGGGGATAATATGAGCTTCAAGGTCATCGCTGACCACATTCGTTCATTGGCCTTTGCCATCGGTGATGGCGCTCTTCCAGGTAATGAAGGTCGTGGTTATGTCCTTCGTCGTCTTCTCCGTCGTGCTGTAATGCATGGTCGTCGTCTCGGTATTTCTGATGCTTTCTTGTACAAACTTGTTCCAACAGTTGGTAAAATCATGGAAAGCTATTACCCAGAAGTTCTTGAGAAGAAAGACTTTATCGAAAAAATCGTTAAACGTGAAGAAGAAACCTTTGCACGTACTATTGATGCAGGTTCGAGCATGCTTGATGAACTTCTTGCTAACCTTAAGAAATCTGGTAAAGATACGCTTGAAGGTAAAGACATCTTCAAACTTTACGATACTTACGGATTCCCAGTGGAATTGACAGAAGAATTGGCTGAAGACGAAGGCTTCAAGATTGACCATGAAGGTTTCAAAGCTGCCATGAAAGAACAACAAGACCGTGCGCGTGCTAGCGTCGTTAAAGGTGGTTCTATGGGTATGCAAAATGAAACCCTCGCTAATATTACTGAACCATCTGAGTTCTTGTATGAAGATGAAGCTGCAGAAAGTCGTTTGAGCGTTATCGTTGCTGATGATGCCCGTCATGATACTGTAAATTCTGGTCAAGCTCTCCTTGTCTTTGAACAAACACCATTCTACGCTGAAATGGGTGGACAAGTAGCTGACCACGGTACGATCTCAGATGCAGCTGGTACTGTCGTGGCACGTGTTGTTGATGTTCAACGTGCACCAAATGGTCAACCTCTTCATACCGTTGAGGTTGAAGGTGAACTTGTAGTCGGTGCTAACTATAAACTTGAAATTGACCATACACGTCGTCATCGTGTCATGAAGAACCACACAGCAACTCACCTCTTGCACGCTGCCCTTCATAATATTATCGGCAACCATGCGGTCCAAGCTGGTTCACTTAACGAACAAGAATTCTTGCGTTTCGACTTCACTCACTTTGAGGCTGTAACTCCAGAAGAATTGCGTGCTATCGAAGAACAAGTCAACGAAGAAATCTGGAAAGCTACTCCAGTAACAACGATTGAAACAGATATTGACACTGCTAAGTCAATGGGAGCTATGGCCCTCTTTGGTGAAAAATATGGTAAGAATGTACGTGTCGTTTCAATCGGTGATTACTCTGTTGAGCTTTGTGGTGGTACACACGTTGCCAACACTGCTGAAATCGGTATGTTCAAGATTGTCAAAGAAGAAGGTATCGGTTCAGGAACACGTCGTATCTTGGCAGTGACATCACGTGAAGCTTACCTTGCTTACCGTGAAGAAGAAGATGCCCTCAAAGCAATCGCAGCAACACTTAAAGCACCACAATTGAAAGAAGTGCCTAACAAGGTTGCTAGTCTTCAAGAGCAGTTGCATGCCCTTCAAAAAGAAAATGCTGCGCTTAAAGAAAAAGCAGCTGCAGCTGCAGCTGGTGACGTCTTCAAAGACGTTAAAGAAGCTAACGGTGTTCGTTACATTGCTAGCCAAGTGGAAGTTTCTGACGCTGGTGCCCTTCGTACCTTTGCAGACCAATGGAAACAAGCAGACTACTCTGATGTCCTTGTCCTTGCAGCTCACATTGGCGAAAAAGTTAATGTCCTCGTAGCAAGCAAGTCTAAAGACGTTCACGCAGGTAATGTTATCAAGGTTCTCGCACCAATCGTATCAGGTCGTGGTGGTGGTAAACCAGATATGGCCATGGCCGGTGGTAGCGATGCCAATGGTATCCAAGATCTTCTTTCAGCAGTAGCAGAACAGCTCTAAGATGTGATACAATGAAAGTAACTTGAAAAGGTAGGATGGAAATCCTATCTTTTTTCTTTGTAAGTGGTATTGAAAGTAATGATTATTTTCGTTTCAAAATTGAAATAGTGAATACTGGGTGGTATACTATTACAAATCATAAAAATTATAATAGTTTCAAGTAAAAGGGAGCTAGCGATGTTTGGACAAGACTTTGGTCATCGGTTAAGAGAATTGAGATTAGCACAAGGATTCACTAAAGAAAAATTTTGTGAAGGGGATGAGGTTTTATCAGTACGACAATTGACACGTATAGAAACAGGGAAGTCTCAACCTAAATTAGAGACCTTAGAGCACTTGGCAAGACGTCTGAATATATCTTTATCGGAATTGCTTGGAGAGAGGGCTATAGGTTCAAAGTTGCCGGTAGAATACCTCAATCTCAAATATCAATTGATGCATGCGACTAGTCTAGATAAGCCAAATAACCTAATGAAACTAGACGAAAAGCTGGGTAAAATTATTGATATTTATTATGATGATTTGCCAGCTGATGAACAGAGGGTTGTTGATATCTTACAGTCAAAACTTTACTCATATACTTCAAAGACACACCAAAAATTTGGCATGAGCATTTTGGAGAAGAGTTTATCATCATTATGTGAGAAAAGGGTATACACTATCAATGATCTACTACTTATAGAACTATATCAAATTTCGTTAGGAGATGGTGATAGTATGCGGTCAGATGGGTTTAGTGAAGAGACTTTTTATGCCATTTGTAGAAATCTTATAAATAGTTATGATAATATTCCCACGGAGTATTTATTTTTACTTAGGGATGCCTTATTAATGGTTCCAATAGTTGAATATGAACGAAAAAAGTTTCATTTATCGGAGATAGCATTCAATCAACTGCATCGTATTATGGAGGAAACTCAAGATTATCAGAAAAAACCAATTTTGAGAATGCTAGAGGGACAGTATCTATATGTTGTAAAGAATGATATTTTTGAGGCTAAAAAGGCCTACCAAGAAGGGATAATCTTGGCTAGATTATTAGGAGATACCTCTTTAGCAGATATCATATCAGAGAAAATGAGAGATGCCATGAAAGAATAGAGCAGGACATACGTGTCCTGTTCTTTTTTCTAATATGCAGTATATTATATCCATAAAGCGAATTGAAGAATAGAAATTTGAGTGCATTATTTTCTTTGGGGATTTTAGGAATTTACACTTGTCATAAAATTTATTTAAAATACACAAAGGAGATTTATTATGAAATACTCAAATAACAAACTAACCCGCTATTCAATTCGAAAATATTCTATTGGTGTAGCATCTGTTCTAATAGGGTTTTTCTTTATGGGAGTATCAGCATCTGCTGATCAAGTGACAGAAGCGAATGCTGTCGCTCCATCAAGTCTTGTTACAGAAAAATCAGATGTTACAGTGGCTTCTACAAATACAGAAATTGGAAAATCTACAGAAGTAGTACAAGTTAATACTCCAGAAGTTCCTTTAGAAAGCCCAAATGAAACGAGGGATGAAGTAAAACCTGATACAATCGAAAAATTTGAGTTAAGTATTTCCGAGTTAGACACAAGTAATAAAGTCTCAGAAAACAGTACTACATCTGTGTTAGAGACAAAAGGTGAAAAAGAGACACCCAAAGTGGTAGCAGAGGATAAAAAATCTGATACACTTGAACAAGTAGATCCTACTAACCCAGAAGGCAAGAAGACAGTTGGGTATGCTGCTGCGAATATTGATAAGCCAAAAACCTCCATTGTTAATGATGTGACACGGATTCGAGCCACCAAAAAAGATGGTAAGTACATTCATTCAACAAATATTAATAATGTTTCATCTGGAGATGTTGCCTTGTTTTCAGCAGGTGGTGGTTCAATCGCACGTGGTGATGACTACCCTCAAAGATTCAAGAATGGTAGAATTTGGGTAGATGCAGATGATTGGGGACAGTATGTTAGGGAATGTACATCATTTGTAGCTTATCGCCTAAGTACAGTGAATGGATTTACAATTCCTTATGCTTATGGTGATGCAGGACAATGGGGATATCGAGCACGTAGTGAAGGTTACAGAGTAGATAATACTCCAGCATTGGGTTCAGTGGCTTGGTATGATAATCAATATCAACATGTTGCATGGGTATCTAATGTCATGGGGGATTACATTGAATTAGAAGAGTATAACTGGCATGATGATCATATTTATCATAGACAGGTAGTTAATAAAAATACTGTAACAGGATTTATTCACTTTAAGGATATTAATAGAGTGGTGGACGATTCTTCAAATCACCCATCACCTTCAGTAGACCAAGAAGTTCCAGAAAGTGGTGTCTATTATTTCAAAGGACGTGCTAGTATAAAATCAGAACCTAAAATGTCAAGCCCAGAACTTGCGTACTATGACGCAGGTCAAAGTGTAAACTATGATCGTAAATTGATTGCAGATGGTCATGAGTGGATTTCTTATCTATCTTACGCTGGAAATCGTCGTTATATCCCTATTCGTGAAATTGTAAATGTGACTAGTAGTCCAACGGGTACTATAAGAATTGTAAATAATGATTCTGAGACAGGAACATTTGATATTATCGTTTCCAATGTTTCAGACGTTAACGGAGTTCAAAAAGTATCGCTCCCAACATGGTCTGAAATTGATGGACAAGATGATATTATTTGGTACACTGCTACTCGTCAATCTGATGGAACTTATCGTCAACATGTAAACGTAAGTGATCATAAAAATTCAACAGGAGTTTATAATGTTCACTTGTATTATGTTGAAAATAGCGGTAAACTTGTTGGTGTTGGGGGGACTACTGTTAATGTGCAAAAGAATGAGGATACATATACTATCCCATCAAGTGGTGTTTATCGTTTCACACAACGAGTCAGTATAAAGTCAGAACCTAGTATGTCAAGCCCTGAATTAGCTTATTATGACGCTGGTAATACGGTTAATTATGATAGAGTATTGACTAATGAGGGACACACTTGGATTTCTTATCTCAGTTATAGTGGAAATCGCCGCTATATTGCTATTAATTAAGGAGAATTATTATGAAACCTGCTACAAAACGTTTCACAACTTTAACCGCACTCGCTTTAACTTCCGTTCTATTACTTGGTGCATGTGGTAATAATAAGAAGGAAGCCACATTAACATCGAGCTCTAGTAAGGTTAGTCAGAAAGTGAAATCGACAAAACCATCTTCAAAAGAAAAAGCGAAGAAGTCTGAGCAAAAGACAAAATCTTCTAGTTCAGAAGAAGTCTCAAAAGCAACCTCTGGAGAAAAGGATTCACAACCATCAGCCGGAAATGTTGCTGGATCTGCTCAACAAGAAGTTGCCCCAACAAATCCTAGTGAAGAAACAGCTGGAGTAAATCAAGGAACTACGACAGAACAACCAGCTACTTCAGCGGAACAAACACCAGCTACCACAGCAGTTGATGCTACTGCAATGGCTAATGGTGATTTCTCTAGTGTTGCTGGTACCTATCAAAATGACTTAGGAGACACAATTACAGTATCCCCATCTGGTAGTGTAACCCGTGTTGGTGCTGAAAGTGGTTATAGTGATACAAGTAGTCAGCTCTTTAATGGTTTTGCTCAAGATGGCGGTTATGTGGCAGGTTTTGCTCATAACGATGGACCAACCAGTGACCCAATTTTCTTTGATAGTAACGGACAGATTCGTTTTGGTTCTGATGCGATATATGGTCGGATGCATGTTTACAATAAATTAGATTGATGGTATTGTCCCTCAGTACTTAAGAAAAGGAAATAACAAGTAGTAGAAGGAGCATACTTTAAAAATGTCTCAAAAAGAACATGGAGAAGTGAGAAGTACTAGTGGTACCTTAAAGGGTACCTATCACTATTTGAATTCTCCCAGTCCTCATTTGTTTCCGTTTGTCTTTATTAGTAACGTAACAGATAGCCTTCAGATGTTTCGCGTTTGTAAGAATGGTAAGCCATTTGCCTTTCCATTACTTCTACCAAATCAATATAAAATTGTTTACATTAAGGATTTTCAAAATGTTAGCTCCTGTGATGAGATTACAGTGACTGAACATTTAGAGGAATACATCTATGATGAATCAGACTTAGACTAGAATGATATCTATAGTCAATTTAACTCGGAATGAATTGATTAATCTATTCAGATTTGCTTAATGTGTCAAGAAATTAGATGTAGGAAAAGTCCTTAGATATAGCTAAGGACTTTTCTTCATTATAATAGATAATAGTTATCGAAAAGATTGTCGATCAATTTTCTACAAAATAAAGTTTAGTAATATTAATGAAATACTTGTAAAATATTTTTAAAAGAAGTATACTATAGGCGTAAAAAACGGTTCCATTATTTTATGAAACAGCCTAGAAAGTGAGAGTGATTACAATGAGAAAGGCAAATGTTATCAAGGAACGTCAACGTTATTCTATTCGTAAATATTCTTTTGGAGCTGCATCAGTCTTGATTGGTGCGAGCTTGTTGCTTGGTGGACATGCTTTGGCTCAGGAACAAGCCAATAGCACAGGTCCAAGTACGGATTATGAAGTTTATGTGAATCATTCTGAAGCACCTCAAATAGATCAAGCTACCTCAGAAGCTATTAACGATGCTCTCAATGAACCTGCGTCAAGATCAGAAGCGCCAAGACCTAAGCTTGTTAGCAGTGAAGTTGCTTCCTCTGAAGCTAGTAGTGTAGTGGTCAGCGAGGCTGCTTCTTTGGAAGTACCAGCAGAGGTTGCTCAATCTGCATCTGCTGTTGCTTCTGTTGCGAGCTCAGAGGTGGCTAGCCCACGTTATGAAGTGTCATCAGTAGCTAGCTCTGAAGTAGCTAGTGAAACGGACCGTTCAGCAACTTCAGAAGTAGCGGAAACCATAGGTGCTGACCGTGAAGCTGTGGATACTCCTCAACCTGGTGTGGATGGTCCTGTGACTGCTGATGGTTCTCTTGATATTCCATCAAACGGTACCTATTATTTCCGTCGCACTACTGAAATTCGTACAGCTCCAGTCATGGATATCAAACCTACTTTCGTCTTTAGTGCAGGTGACCATGTTATTTATGATAAGGTCTTGAAGAGAGATAATCACCAATGGATTTCTTACATTGGTTACGATTATGAACGCTACTACGCTGATATCGCAGCTTTGAAGGCTGAAAATACTAGTAGCAACACTGAGGCGGCTAGAGATGAAACCATCCCTGAACGTGGTACTTATTATTTCACTAAACCTGCAGATGTGAAGAACCAACCTAGCTTGACTGCTAAGACTGAGTTCAATTTTGATCCTGGTATGTCAGTTAACTACGATAGATCTTTGCTTGCGGATAACCACCGTTGGATTTCTTATGTGTCATACAATGGTACTCGTCGTTACGTCGACCTAGGTGCTACTGTAGAGGCTGTAGCTAAACCAAGAGGCGATATCGCTATTGAAAGCCATGACAATGGTGATTTTAGTGTCGTTATCAGTAATGTTTCAGACCAAAACGGTGTCCTCGGGGTATCCGTTCCAATCTGGTCTGAAAAGAATGGTCAAGATGATATCATCTGGTACAATGCGACTCGTCTTAACAATGGTAACTACAAGGTTAACGTTAGTCTAACTGACCACAAGAATGAACGTGGTCTCTACAATGTTCATCTTTACTATGTTGAAACTAATGGTAAATTAGTTGGTGTGGGTGGCACCACTTACACAGTTCCTGCCAAGGTTGAAGAAACGCATACAACAACTAGTTATAGCCTTCCTGACTCAGGAACTTATACTTTTAAAGAACGCTCTAGCATCAAGGCAGAACCTCGTGTAGCAAGCCCAGAGTTGGCCTACTACGATGCTGGTATGTCAGTTAACTATGACAAGATTGTCAGTGGTGATGGTTATCAATGGCTTTCTTACCTCAGCTTTAATGGTAACCGCCGTTATGTAGCTGTGGCAAAACTTGCTCAACAAGAAAGCAAACCAAGCGGTACTATCAATATTGAAAATCTCTCTAACCTTGGTTTTGATGTTCATATCACCAATGTTTCTGGTGGCGACAAGGCTATCCAAGGCGTGAGTGTTCCAGTTTGGAC
>NZ_CM002130.1:1573269-1574456 GCF_000448605.1 Streptococcus sp. HSISS3 | reverse complement strand
ATCAAGGCAGAACCTCGTGTAGCAAGCCCAGAGTTGGCCTACTACGATGCTGGTATGTCAGTTAACTATGACAAGATTGTCAGTGGTGATGGTTATCAATGGCTTTCTTACCTCAGCTTTAATGGTAACCGCCGTTATGTAGCTGTGGCAAAACTTGCTCAACAAGAAAGCAAACCAAGCGGTACTATCAATATTGAAAATCTCTCTAACCTTGGTTTTGATGTTCATATCACCAATGTTTCTGGTGGCGACAAGGCTATCCAAGGCGTGAGTGTTCCAGTTTGGACAGCTAAGGACGGCCAAGACGATTTGGTATGGCACCAAGCTGACAGACAAAGTGATGGTAGCTACAAGGTTCGTATCAATATTAATGACCATAAGGCTGAAGCGGGTGAATACATTGTCCATCTCTACTATGTTCAAGATGGTAAGATGGTAGGTATCGGAGGCACTAGCACAACTGTTCCGGTTCAAAATGCAACTCGCCATAATCTTCCAGCTTCAGGTTCATATACCTTTACCGCTCGTACTGGAATTAAGACTCAACCTTTGGTAGCCAACCCAGATGTTAGCTACTACGATGCTGGCATGTCAGTCAACTATGACAAGGTTGTCAATAATGACGGCTATACATGGCTTTCTTATCTCAGCTATTCAGGAAATCGTTTCTATGTGGCTATTGCACCAACAAGTGTGACTAAACCAGTAGAACAACCAGTGCAACCAAGTACACCATCTTCTGGTACCTATACTTTCAAGGAACGCTCTAGCATCAAGGCAGAACCTCGTGTAGCAAGCCCAGAGTTGGCCTACTACGATGCTGGTATGTCAGTTAACTATGACAAGATTGTCAGTGGTGATGGTTATCAATGGCTTTCTTACCTCAGCTTTAATGGTAACCGCCGTTATGTAGCTGTGGCAAAACTTGCTCAACAAGAAAGCAAACCAAGCGGTACTATCAATATTGAAAATCTCTCTAACCTTGGTTTTGATGTTCATATCACCAATGTTTCTGGTGGCGACAAGGCTATCCAAGGCGTCAGTGTTCCAGTTTGGACAGTTAAAGACGGCCAAGACGATTTGGTATGGCACCAAGCTGACAGACAAAGTGATGGTAGCTACAAGGTTCGTATCAATGTTGGTGACCATAAGTCTGAAGCAGGCGAATACATTGTTCATCTCTACTA
>NZ_CM002130.1:1530786-1572471 GCF_000448605.1 Streptococcus sp. HSISS3 | reverse complement strand
ATCAATGGCTTTCTTACCTCAGCTTTAATGGTAACCGCCGTTATGTAGCTGTGGCAAAACTTGCTCAACAAGAAAGCAAACCAAGCGGTACTATCAATATTGAAAATCTCTCTAACCTTGGTTTTGATGTTCATATCACCAATGTTTCTGGTGGCGACAAGGCTATCCAAGGCGTCAGTGTTCCAGTTTGGACAGTTAAAGACGGCCAAGACGATTTGGTATGGCACCAAGCTGACAGACAAAGTGATGGTAGCTACAAGGTTCGTATCAATGTTGGTGACCATAAGTCTGAAGCAGGCGAATACATTGTTCATCTCTACTATGTCCAAGACGGTAAGATGGTAGGTATCGGAGGCACTAGCACAACTGTTCCAGTTCAAAATGCAACCCGCCACAACCTTCCAGCTTCAGGTTCATATACCTTTACGGCTCGTTCTGGCATCAAGACTCAACCTTTGGTAGCTAACCCAGATGTTAGTTACTACGATGCTGGTATGTCAGTCAACTATGACAAGGTTGTCAATAATGACGGCTATACATGGCTTTCTTATCTCAGCTATTCAGGAAATCGTTTCTATGTGGCTATCACACCAACAAGTGTGACTAAACCAGTAGAACAACCAGTTCAACCAAGTACACCATCTTCTGGTACCTATACTTTCAAGGAACGCTCTAGCATTAAAGCAGAACCAAGTGTGGCAAGTCCAGAGTTGGCCTACTATGCTGCTGGCATGTCCGTTAACTATGACAGATTGGTGACTGCAGATGGTCATACATGGCTCTCTTACCTTAGTCGTGGAGGTAGCCGTCGTTACATTTCTATTGATGGTAAGGCAACAGCAGTTGCTCAACCAACAAGTCCAAGCCTAGCAGCAACCGGCACTTATACCTTTACCCAACCTAGCTCTATCAAGACTCAACCAAGTGTTGCAAGTCCAGAGTTAGCCTACTATGATAAAGGTATGTCCGTTCGCTATGACAAGGTCCTTACAGCTGATGGCCACACCTGGTTGTCTTATGTAACCTATAGCGGTGCAAGACGCTATGTGGATATTTCTTAAGAGTTGTAACATCACTCTCTTTTGAGGGTGGTGTTTTTTTAGTTTCAAGAGTTGAATAAATATATTGTTCAATATGTTTTGGAAATATTTGCCGTAAATTAGCGAAAGTTGTAAAATCAAGGTGAAAGTATAGGATTCGTTCTATACGTAGCTAATTCATCAAGTTATTGAAAGAAAATGATATAAAACGGAGGTACTGAGCATGTTAGATATTTTTGTTTTAGAAGAAGATTATTTTCAACAAGCTCGTCTTGAGGATGCTATCCACAAGTCCAAACAAATATATATTTTAAGAATTGGGAAGGTTGATTTATATGATAAACCCGATCAATTATTAGAGCGTATTACGGAAAGGGGTTCGCATTTACTGTTTTTTCTAGATATTGGATCTGACAGTGATGTCGAAGGGGGAATATTGGTTGCTCAACAGATTCGTGAGCGAGATCCGTATGCAAGTATTGTTTTCATCACAGCACATCCCGAACTCCTACCTTCAACCTTTCAGTATCGCTTAGCTGCACTTGATTTTATTGATGAGAATTTGCCTGATAATGAATATGAAGATAGGCTTATTTCTGATATTGGATTAGCACTTTCTAAAAATGGTTTGAGCCAAATAGAGTGTGCTTTTACGGTAGATACAAAGAATGCAACTATACAAGTTCCTTTTCATAAGATTCTTTATTTTGAAACATCTCCAACAGTTCATAAGGTGATTCTTCATACAACAGAAGAGCAAATCGAGTTCTATGGTCAATTGTCAAAAATTGTGAAACAAGATTGCAGACTATATAAATGTCATAAATCATTTGTTGTAAATCCCGAAAACATTGTGAGATTGGACAAAGAGTTAGGTATTATTTATTTTGAAAACGGAGAGTCATGCTTGGTTTCAAAAGCTAAACAAAAAGAGATTGTTGCTAAGATGCTTGTTCCAAAAAACATGGCAGTTTGATGTATATAGTATTTTTGTTTTAAAATGTTATTTTCTGATTATGACGAAATTTGAGTATTTTATGACAAGTATGAAAAAACTTAATTTTTGATGCTATACTTTTTGATGTAAAAAATTTAAGGAGATTTTTCTATTATGAAGTATAGTTATTTCAACTTTACTAGTCAACGTTTCTCAATTCGTAAGTACTCTTTTGGTGCTGCTTCTGTGCTTTTAGGGGCTTTACTACTTTCTTGGTGTACAGACTGCTCATGCTGATGAGCAAACGGCTGTTTCTGAATCAACTGCAAGTATTACTAGCGATAATGGAGTTGTATCAGAGAAAGTAACTTCTTCAAATACTGAGATTGTTCTTTCTGAAGCTACTGTTTCAGTTCCAAAGGATAGTTTGGAACCTGCTAAAGCATCTTCAAGTGCTGTGACTCCAGAAAAGACAAGTGAAAGTTCTCAGCATGTTGAAACAGTTACTACGAATGAAACTCACAAAGTTGAAAATACTACTGAAGCGATATCAACAGTAGAAGAAAAGGTTAACGTAGCGACAAATACTGATAAGTCATCTGATAAAAAAATTACTATTCCAAGCATTTCAAATGAGGCAAATAAAAAATTAAGTCCGAGGTACGTGAAGATAAGGAGACTGAAAAAGTTACTGTAACAGAGAAAATTTCTGAACCAAAAGTTCCTGAAATTATAACTGATAATAAGCCATCAACACCAAGTACTGGTTATTCGAGATTATTTAGTGTTGGAAATATTAGACGACCAATGTCGACTAATCCTAGAATTGGAGATGATTACCCAGCAGCTTGGAGGTTTGCTGAAGGATACGACCAATGGGGCTATGCGATGGGTAATTGTACATCTTTTGTTGCTTATAGATTAAAAAATGTAAATCATATTGAACCACCTCGAGCATTGGGAAATGGAGCTCGATGGGGTGCTACTGCTAGAGGGTATGGCTATCGTGTAGATAAGACTCCAGCTAGAGGATCTGTAGCCTATTTCGATGATGGCGGGTATGGACATGTTGCATGGGTAGCGGATGTCCGTGGTAATAATGTTATTATTGAGGAGTACAATTGGTATATCAATGGTGTATGTGATCATAGTTACCATACTCAAACATTACCTATTTCCCATTATACAGGTTACATCCATTTTAAAGACTTAAAAGGTGGGAATACAAGTATTCCTGATGCTCCGATGCCAACAAATAATACGGTAAGTAGTCTAGCATCGTCTGGAACTTATCAATTTACTGAGCGAGTAAGTATTAAATCCGAACCAAAAATGTCTGCCCCAGAACTAGCCTATTATGAAGCGGGAAATACTGTCAATTATGATAAAACACTTCAGTCAGATGGTTATGTCTGGATTTCTTATCTATCATATTCAGGAAACCGTCGCTATATTCCAGTACAAAAGCTTTCAACTGTAGAAAGTGCTTCAACTATATCTAATCCTTCTAAACCATCAATTCCTAATAGTGGTGTTTATACTTTTAAAGGCTATGCAAGTATCAAAGCAGAACCAAAGATTTCTGCACCTGAGTTGGCATACTATGATGCTGGAAATACCGTGAATTATGATAGTCTTATTCAGGCAGATGGTCACTATTGGATTTCTTACTTATCATATTCAGGTGCACGTCGCTATATTGCTATTAGCTAAGACATAGGGGTCACCCTATTATAGAAGATCGCAGGAAATATTTTTATATTATTTTATGAAATTGTATTGAAATATAGAAATAAAGATGTTATATTTGTAACGAAAAACAAATAAAAGGAATATTAATCATGAAAAATACAAGTAAACTTATTGGTTTAGTATTAGCCCTTATCGTAGTTACCCTCGCTATCTTTTTGGTGACTAAATTTAACAGCCATGAATCAGCGCGTGTTGGCACAAGTAGCAGTTCAGTCCAAACGGTTAAAAAGTCATCTTCAAGCTCAAGTAAGGTCGTTAAGAAGGATAAAAAATCAACTCGATCATCATCTTCGGCAGTCACAAATGAAGAAAATGACAATCAGGCCTCAGCAGTAGCACCTAAGGCTTCTTCTCAAGAACAAGCTCAAGCAGGTACTACAGATGGCGGACAAGTGGCTGAAGCAACAACACCAGCTTCTCAAGTTGGAGGAGTTGAGGGTGGTCGAGGTGCTTGGAAAGCTACTTCTGGAACATTGACACTTGATGAGGAAACCCCTGTCTATGCTGCACCAGATAAAGACAGTGGGGTTGTTTCTAAAATGCCTGCAGGTGATGTTGATTGGGATAAATATGAAATTTTACCTGATGGAAACTGGTATAGTTTTGTCAAAGATGGGCAACGTTATTACATTTCATATTCAGATGTAGGACATTGATATAAGGTTCAAAAATGAAACATGATGGCATTTAAAGCTATCGTGTTTTTACTTTATTTTCCATTTTTTTGGAAAAACAACGAATATATAAGTATAATCAGTCATTTTTTTCGATTATGACGAAAATCGGACAGTTTATGATTTAAGTGGGAACAAGTCAAAAAATTTGGTATACTAGTGGACAAGTGAGAAATATAAAGTATTTTTTGTAAAACACTTGTAATATTTGTCACCTAATGTTACAATCAATCGGTAATAACAATTTGATAGAGAGAAATAATAATATGAAACGAGAAAAATTTTTACACGAACAACAACGTTTTTCAATTCGTAAATATTCTTTTGAGGCTGCGTCAGTTCTTTTAGGAGCTAGTTTGGTCTTTGCGGGCCAAGCTTTGGCTGACGAACACCACGAAGTCGCAACGACTTCAGATGCCACTTTGCGTGCGACTTCAGATAGTGATGCCTTAACAGCGGCTGATATTTTCAGTGGCGTAGCAACGAATGGAGTGACATCAAGTGAGAAAGCTAGCGAAACTTCAACAACAAGTCAAACAGCTAGTGAAACTGCTACTAGCGAAGCGACAAGTGAAGTCAGTGCCTCACAAACAGCTGATAAAGCATCTGAAACTGCAGTTGCCCCTTCAGCTGTGACAAATCGCTCAAATCTAGCTGAAAAAGATGCTAACCTTGATGTATCTAGTATGGTGAGAGCGGCTGTTAATACTAGCTTGGTGAGCGCACCAACAGCAACTACTGACAGCGACCTTCCAAGCCAAGGAACTTATGTCTACAAGGAACGTACAGAAATCAAGAATCAACCTAAGGTTTCTGCCAAGGCTGAATTTTATGTGAATCCAGGGGATAGCGTCTTCTACGACCAAGTCGTGACAGCTGACGGCTACCAATGGATTAGTTACAAATCATACTCTGGCGTGCGTCGTTATGCTCCAGTGAAACCAGTGGCAGCTGGTAGTGGCAGTGGTAATAGTGGTAGTGGGGATGGTAAGCCTTCTAATGGCGCTCAAGTTACAACAGGGGCTTTGAACATCCCAGCGACAGGAACTTTCTACTTTACACGTGACACAGATATTAAGAAAGAGCCAAAAGCAGACCTCAAACCTACTTTTGTTTTCAGTAAGGGTGATCATGTCATCTATGACAAAGTTTTGACTGCGGATAATCACCAATGGATTTCTTACATTGGTTATGACTATGTTCGCTACTATGCCGATATTGCGACTTTGACACCTGCTAAAGCTGAAACACCAGCTGCTAAACCAACAGAGACTAATCAAGCAAAACCAGAAACTACTGGTGCTGAAAAACTTCCAGCAAGTGGTACTTATAATGTGACACGTAGCTTGAATGTTAAAAACGAACCTAAGGCCTCTGCAGAAACACTTTATACCTTGGAAAAAGGCTACAAAGTGAACTATGACAAGGTCTTGACTGCGGATAACCACCAATGGATTTCTTACATTAGTTACAGTGGTACACGTCGTTATGTGGATATTGCGACTTTGAAAACTACTGAGTCTAAGCCACAAGAAAACCGTGTTTCAGGTGACCTTACTATAAGCAACCAAACGTCTAACGGCTTTGATGTTGTGGTTACCAATGTTTCAGGTGGTGGCAAGACAGTTCAAGAAGTGCGTGTCCCAATTTGGTCAGATAAGAATGGTCAAGACGATCTCACTTGGTACCATGCCGACAAACAATCAGACGGTAGCTATAAGGTTCATGTAGATAAAGCCAGCCACAAGGGTGACGCTGGTACTTATTCTGTGCATCTTTACTATATGTTGGATGGTAAACGAACTTATATTACAGAAACCACAGCTACAGTTCCTGAATCTCAAGTAGCAGGAAAATTAACGATTACCAACCAAACGTCTAACGGCTTCGATGTTGTGGTTACCGATGTTTCAGGTGGTGGCAAGACAGTTCAAGAAGTTCGTGTTCCAATTTGGTCAGATAAGAATGGTCAAGATGACCTCACTTGGTACCATGCTGATAAACAATCAGACGGTAGCTACAAGGTTCATGTAGATAAAGCCAGCCACAAGGGCGATGCTGGTACCTATGCTGTGCATCTTTACTATATGTTGGATGGTAAACGAACTTATATTACCGAAACTACAGCCACAGTCCCTGAAACTCAAGTAACAGGAAAATTGACGATTACCAACCAAACGTCTAATGGCTTTGATGTTGTCGTAACTGATGTTTCAGGTGGTGGCAAGACAGTCCAAGAAGTGCGTGTTCCAATCTGGTCAGATAAGAATGGTCAAGATGATCTTACTTGGTACCATGCCGACAAACAATTAGACGGTAGCTACAAGGTTCATGTAGATAAAGCCAGCCACAAGGGCGATGCTGGTACCTATGCCGTGCATCTTTACTATATGTTAGATGGTAAGCGAACTTATATTACCGAAACTACAGCCACAGTCCCTGAATCTCAAGTAGCAGGGGAATTGACGATCACCAACCAAACGTCTAACGGCTTTGATGTTGTCGTAACTAATGTTTCAGGTGGTGGCAAGACAGTTCAAGAAGTTCGTGTTCCAATTTGGTCAGATAAGAATGGTCAAGATGACCTTACATGGTACCATGCTGATAAACAATCAGACGGTAGCTACAAGGTTCATGTCGATACAGCCAGCCACAAGGGCGATGCTGGTAGCTATTCTGTTCATCTTTACTATATGTTGGATGGTAAACGAACTTATATTACCGAAACTACAGCCACAGTCCCTCAATCTAATGAATCCCATGTAACAGGGAAATTGACCAATAACGGTTCTTATTACAGTGTTCGTGGTAAATACGATGATATTATTATTGTCAATAAAAAACACGGTCTTTCTAAGGACTATAACCCAGGTGAAAATCCTACAGCTAAAGCAGCCTTTGTTCGTCTTCGTGACGATATGATTAACCAAGGTTTGAATGTTGGACGTTCATACAGTGGTTTCCGTTCTTACGATTATCAAAAGACTCTTTACGACAACTACGTAAGCCGTGATGGTCAAGCAGCTGCGGACCGTTACTCAGCTCGTCCTGGATTTAGCGAACACCAAACTGGTTTGGTCTTTGACTTGACTGATAAATCTGGTAACTTGCTTGAGGATGCACGAGCTAGTCAATGGCTTAAAGATAATGCACATAACTATGGCTTTATCGTGCGTTTCCAAGCAGGTAAAGAAGCTTCAACTGGCTACATGCCAGAAGCATGGCACATCCGCTATGTGGGTAAAGAAGCTAAAGATATTCACGATTCAGGCTTGAGTTTGGAAGAATACTTCGGTATCGAAGGTGGCGATTATGCTACTAGCAGCAAACCTGCTGAAAGCAAACCAGCCACTACAGGTGCCATTAACCTTCCAGCGACAGGAACTTATACCTTCACAGGTCGTGCGTCAATCAAGGCAGAAGCTAAGGTTTCAAGCCCAGAATTGGCCTACTATGATAAAGGTATGAGCGTTAACTACGATAAGGTTTTGACAGCTGATGGTCATCAATGGCTTTCATACATGACAGCAAGCGGTGCCCGTCGTTACGTTGATATTGCAACAGTTAAAGCTACAGAAACTAAACCAGAAGCCAAACCAGTTGCTAAACCAGCGGACCAACCAAGTCTTCCAGCGACAGGAACTTATACTTTCACAGGTCGTGCGTCAATTAAGGCAGAAGCCAAAGTTTCAAGCCCAGAATTGGCCTACTATGATAAGGGTATGACTGTAAACTACGACAAGGTTTTGACAGCCGATGGTCATCAATGGCTTTCATACATGACAGCAAGCGGTGCCCGTCGTTACGTTGATATTGCAACAGTTAAAGCTACAGAAACTAAACCAGAAGCCAAACCGGTTGCGAAACCAGCGGACCAACCAAGTCTGCCAGAATCAGGCACTTATACCTTTACAGGTCGTGCGTCAATCAAGGCAGAAGCTAAGGTTTCAAGCCCAGAGTTGGCCTACTATGACAAGGGTATGAGCGTTAACTATGACAAAGTTTTGACAGCCGATGGTCATCAATGGCTTTCATACATGACAGCAAGCGGTGCCCGCCGTTACGTTGATATTGTTGCAGCTAAGGCTGAAGCAAGTCAACCAACTGCGAAACCAAGTCTCCCAGAGTCAGGCCGTTATACCTTTACAGGCCGTGCGTCAATTAAGGCAGAAGCCAAGGTTTCAAGCCCAGAATTGGCCTACTATGATAAGGGTATGAGCGTTAACTACGATAAGGTTTTGACAGCCGATGGTCACACATGGCTCTCATACATGACCGCAAGTGGTGCTCGTCGTTACGTCGATATTGCTTAATGAGATAAAGAATCAGGTTGGACAACGTGTCCAGCCTTTTTTGATAGCCTCTCTTTATCAGGAGATTGAATTTTTCAATTTTTGTGACGTCTTTTGGAGTGCTATAATGGTTAATATAGAATCGAGGTTACTATGAAAATCGCATTGGTACAGATGGATGTTGCTCACGGACAGCCTGCTGAAAATGTAAAACACGTGAAAGAGATGTTGGAAAGGGCGCTTGATGACAATCCCGATGTTATTGTGCTTCCTGAAATGTGGAATACAGGCTATGCTTTAGATGAACTTGACGGTATTGCGGATAAGGATGGACTGGAATCTCAAGCTCTCTTATCTCATTTTGCCAGAGAACATGCTGTGGCTATTCTCGGAGGGTCTGTTGCCATTGAGAAAGATGGCAAATTCTACAATACAACCTATGTCTACAATAAGTCTGGGGACTTAATCAATACCTACAGTAAGGTCCATCTTTTCGGATTGATGGCGGAGGACCAGTATATGTCGGCTGGGACTGTGGAGTCTGTTTTTGAGCTTGATGGTGTGACAGCGGCTAGTGTTATTTGTTACGATATTCGTTTTCCTGAATGGGTGCGAACACAGATGGCGCAAGGGGTCAAGGTGCTTTTTGTGGTAGCTCAGTGGCCTGAGCCTCGTGTGCAACAATGGGAGATTTTACTCAAGGCGCGTGCGGTTGAAAACCAAGCCTTTGTGGTAGCTGTTAACCGTGTCGGAGCAGGACCAGACGATGTCTTTTCGGGACATTCCATGGTTATAGATCCTCTGGGAAATGTAGTCTTGCAGGCCAAGGAACATGAGGAGGGCATTTTTACGGCTGATATTAATCTTGAAGAGGTGGACCGAGTTCGAGGTCAAATTCCCGTTTTTGAGGACCGTCGCACGGACTTGTATCATTAAGGAGTGTTTATGTTATTTGAAGAATCTGATTTATTGAAAGAATTGCCAAAACAGTTTTTTGCAGGGTTGGTAGCCAAGGTGAATGCCAAGATAGCTGAAGGTGCAGATGTGATCAACCTTGGCCAGGGAAATCCAGACCAGCCGACTTATGACCATATTGTTGAGGCCTTATGTACCTCAGCCCATAATCCAGCTAGCCACAAGTATTCTCAGTTTCGTAGCAATCGTCCCTTCAAGGAAGCAGCTACAAGTTTTTACAAGAAACATTATGGGATTGATTTGGATGCGGAGCGTGAGATTTGTGTCACAGGTGGGGCTAAGATTGGCCTTGTGGAATTGCCTTTAGCCTTGATGAATACTGGTGACCTTTTGCTCCTGCCTGACCCAGGTTACCCTGACTACTTGTCGGGAGTGATTCTGGCCCGTGTAACCTATGAGACCTTTCCTTTGACGGCTGAAAATGATTTTTTGCCAGATTTGGAAGCTATTCCTGAGGAGACAGCTCGTCGTGCTAAGTTTATCTATATCAATTACCCTAATAATCCTACGGGGGCTGTGGCGACAAAGGCATTTTATGAAAAATTGGTTGCCTGGGCTAAGACCTACGAGGTAGGAGTGGTGAGTGATTTGGCCTACGGGGCTTTGGGTTATCAAGGGGATGAGAATCCTAGTTTTTTATCGGTACCCGGTGCCAAGGATGTAGGAATTGAGTTTTATACCTTCTCAAAAACCTTTAATATGGCAGGTTGGCGCTTGGCTTTTGCGGCTGGAAATGCTGAGATGGTTGAAGCCTTAAACCTCATTCAGGACCACCTTTTTGTGGGAATTTTTCCCGCTTTGCAGGATGCTGGGATTGCTGCCCTCTTAGATCCTAAATCTGAGGAGGCAGTGGCCAAACTAAATGCGGTTTATGATAGCCGTCGAGATGCTTTTACGCAAGCAGCAGCTAAGATTGGCTGGCAGGCCTTTCCATCTAAAGGTTCCTTCTATGCTTGGATGCCTGTACCTGAGGGCTACACCAGTGAAAGTTTTGCAGATCTTTTGCTTGAGAAGGCCCATGTTGCTGTGGCACCAGGCAAAGGATTTGGACCAGCGGGAGATGCTTATGTTCGTATCGGACTGCTAGTAGAGCCTGAACGTCTTGTCGAGGCCGTCAATCGTATTGCAGATTTGCATTTATTTGATCATTAAATAGCATTTATGAAACAAGTGGTTGGAAAATACTGCTTGTTTTTTCATATTTTTGCATTTTTCTCTTGACAAATGAATAAAAATACAATAAACTAATCACATATTTATTCAAAAGGAGTGCATAAATGAAAATTTCAATCGTTGGTATCACTGGTTATAGTGGTTTAGAGTTAGTTAAAATTTTGAATAATCATAAAAAAGCAGAACTTGTTTCTATTCACGCAACCAAGGAAGTAGGCCGACGATTGTCTGAAGTGTATCCCTATTTGACAGGTGTTTGTGATTTAGAAATAGAAGCTTTCGATGCCCAAAAGATTATGGAAAAGGCAGACTTAGTCTTCTTTGCCACACCTTCTGGAGTTGCTAGTTCATTGGCAGAAGAATTTGTTCAGGCTGGCTTTCCTATTATTGATTTATCTGGAGATCATCGCTTGCCGGCTTCCATTTATGAAAAATGGTATAAAAAATCACCTGCTAAGGAAATGATTTTGAATAAATTTACATACGCATTGTCAGAATATACAGATGTAAAGGATAAAAAATTTATTGCCAATCCTGGATGTTACGCGACGGCGACAGAATTGGTCTTGATTCCTTTGGCTGCTGCTGGTTTGATTGAGATAGATAGCGTCATCGTGGATGCTAAGTCTGGTTTGACTGGTGCTGGTAAGGCGCTTAGTGAGTCTAGCCATTTTGTCAATGTTCACGATAATTATGTGACCTATAAGCTCAATCATCATCAGCATATTCCAGAGATTGTCCAGACTTTGAGGGCTTTTGATGCTGATATGCCGGAGATTCAGTTTTCAACGTCGCTTTTACCGGTTAATCGTGGGATTATGGCTACCGTTTATTGCAAATTAAAGAAGGATGTAGCTGTCTCTGATGTCGCTTCAGCCTTTGCAAAAGCTTATGATGATAAACCTTTTGTACGTGTGCAAGATAATTTACCAGAGCTCCATAATGTCATTGGATCGAATTTTACTGATATCGGATTTGCCTATAATGAGAAAACCAATGTTCTGACGGTTATTTCAGTCATTGATAATTTGATCAAGGGTGCTGCTGGCCAAGCGGTTCAAAATCTCAACCTCATGCAGGGGTGGGATGAGACAGAAGGTTTGCTTATGACACCGTCATACTTGTAGAGATAAGAACAGAAATAGGAGAAAAAATATGAAAGTCATAGATGGAACGATTGCCAGTCCGCTTGGTTTTTCAGCTGATGGGCTACATGCAGGATTTAAAAAGAGAAAAATGGATTTTGGTTGGATTGTCTCTGAAAAGCCAGCCAGTGTGGCAGGGGTTTACACGACCAATAAGGTTATTGCAGCTCCTTTGATTGTGACCAAGACCTCGGTAAAAAAGGCAGGGAAAATGAAGGCTATCGTTGTTAACTCAGGTGTGGCTAATTCTTGTACAGGGACCCAAGGATTGGAGGATGCTTACACCATGCAGGAGTGGACCGCTGAAAAGTTAGGTGTTGAACCAGATTTGGTTGGTGTGGCTTCTACAGGGATTATTGGTGAGTTGCTACCAATGGATATCTTGAAAAATGGTCTTTCCAAGATAGTGGTTAATGGTAATGCTGATGATTTCGCCAAGGCAATTTTGACGACAGATACAGCGACTAAGACCATTGCTGTGACGGAGACTTTTGGACGTGATGTTGTGACTATGGCTGGTGTTGCTAAGGGTTCAGGTATGATTCACCCTAATATGGCGACCATGCTCGGTTTTATTACCTGTGATGCCAATATTTCCAGTGAGACTCTCCAATTAGCCTTGAGTCAAAATGTAGAAAAGACTTTTAATCAGATTACGGTTGACGGAGATACTTCGACTAATGATATGGTGCTTGTCATGTCAAATGGTTGCACGCTCAACGAAGAGATTCTGCCAGATACACCCGAGTTCGATAAATTTTCAAAAATGCTGAATTTTGTGATGCAAGAACTGGCTAAAAAGATTGCCAAGGACGGTGAAGGTGCCAATAAGCTCATCCAAGTTGATGTGGTCAATGCTCCGAATGCCCTTGATGCCCGTATGATGGCCAAATCTGTTGTCGGTTCCAGTCTGGTCAAAACAGCCATCTTTGGTGAGGATCCTAACTGGGGACGTATTTTAGCTGCTGTTGGTTATGCTGGTGTGGATGTACCTGTGGATAATGTAGATATTATGATTGGCGGCCTGCCGGTCATGTTAGCCTCTAGTCCTGTGACCTTTGATGATGAAGAAATGAAAGACATCATGCATGAGGACGAAGTGACCATAACAGTAGACCTTCATTCAGGCCAAGAAAAAGGAACCGCATGGGGTTGTGATCTCTCTTACGATTACGTTAAGATTAATGCCCTCTATCACACTTAGACTGTCTAAGGAAAAGGAGTTAACTGATGCTTACTGAATATATTGTAATTAAGATTGGTGGAGTAGCCAGTAAACAGCTAACTCCTGAGATACTGACTAAACTGTCAGAATGGCAGCAGGCTGGTCAAAAAATAATCATCGTCCATGGGGGTGGCTTTGCAATCAATCAACTCATGGAGGAACATGACATCCCAATCCACAAGATCAATGGTCTGCGGGTGACGAGTCAGTCAGATATGGGGCTAATCAAAGAAGCCTTAGTTGATATGGTTGGGAAAAACTTAGCAGGTGAGCTTACAACTGCAGGTTTGCCAGCCTATCAGGTCGTAGATGAGCTTCCAGACCTTGTCCATGCTGATTTCTTAGATCAAGAGACTTATGGCTTTGTGGGTGAGGTCAGCCATATCACTAATCAGACCCTAGTGGCACTCCTTGCTCAAAGCAAGCTTCCTTTGATTCCTAGCTTGGGTTACAGTGAGCAGGGTGATTTGCTCAATATCAACGCCGATTACCTTGCTAGAGCTGTGGCAATTAGTCTAGGTGCCAAAAAACTTATTCTTATGACAGATGTCAAAGGTGTTTTAGAGAATGGACAGGTTTTGGAGCATCTGAATCTTGTGGACGTTCAGAAAAAAATAGATTCAGGTGTGATTACTGGGGGCATGATTCCTAAAATTCAAAGTGCTGTTCAGACGGTTGAATCTGGTGTTGAGCAGGTCATTATTGGTGATAACCTGACAGATGGTACCATAATCAAGGAGTAAACGATGACAAAACTATTTTCAAATTATAAACGGGCAGCGATTGATTTTGCTTCGGCCCATGGTAATTATTTGACAGATACAACTGGCAAGACCTACTTGGATTTTTCATCTGGTATTGGGGTAACTAACCTTGGCTATCATCCCCATGTCAATCAGGCTCTAACAGAGCAGGTGGGCAAGATTTTGCACCAGCCTAATCTTTATGATAATCAGTTGCAAGAAGATGTTGCTGGACTTTTAATTGGTGACAAGGATTATCTGGCCTTTTTCTGTAACAGTGGTGCAGAGGCCAATGAGGCAGCCATTAAAATCGCCCGTAAGGCATCGGGTAAACAAGAAATCATTACCTTCCAAAATTCCTTCCACGGTAGAACCTTCGGATCCATGTCTGCCACTGGTCAGGATAAAATCAAACAAGGTTTTGGTGAAGGTGTGCCCCATTTTAGCTATGCCATTTTCAATGACATAGACAGTGTTAAGGCCCTAGCCAATAAAGAAACGGCGGCCATTATGCTTGAGTTGGTCCAAGGGGAGTCAGGTGTTCAACCTGCGGATAAGGACTTTGTTAAGGCCTTGTCTGAGTACTGTCAGGAAACTGGAATTTATCTCATCGTAGATGAGGTTCAGACAGGTATTGGTCGTACTGGTAAGCTCTACGCTTATGAGCACTATGGCATTGAACCAGATATCTTTACCTTGGCTAAAGGTTTGGCAAATGGGGTGCCAGTTGGAGCCATGCTTGCTAAGTCATCTCTTGGAGAAGCCTTCTCTTACGGAAGTCATGGCTCTACCTTTGGAGGCAATAAGCTGGCTATGGCGGCTGCTAAGGCCACGCTTGAAGTTATGTTAGCACCTGGTTTTCTTGACACTGCTCTTGAAAATGGAAATAAGCTACAAGCAAAATTGCAGGCGGCTTTATCTGATAAAGAGACGGTTACCACTGTCCGTGGCTTGGGTTATATGATTGGAATCGAGACTACTGGCAATCTAGGAGAATTGGTTCAAGCGGCCAGAGATAAGGGATTGATTGTCTTAACTGCAGGAACCAATGTGATCCGTCTTTTGCCACCAATCACACTAAGTGATGCTGAAATTGAAAAGGGTGTGACCATTCTATCAGAAATATTTGACTAGACAATAGAAAAATCACTTGACCGTTAATCAAGTGATTTCTTTTACTTATTGTCAGTAGCAATCTCGCTGAGAAGCCCTTTAGAGGTTGTTGTTGGTAGGATGCGGACACGATTAAGTGAGAGGAGGCCATCCTTAGCACTAGCCAGTCCTTCGTTGGTAGTCAGTCCTAACTTGTAAGTTTTCTTAGCCAAGTCCAAGGTCGTTTGGTTGTAGCGACCTGACGGATAGGCAATGGTATTGACCTTGGTATTGAGTTTATCTTCAAGAAAGTCAATAGAATCCGTTAATTCAGCCTTTTGCGTTGCCTTGTCATTGACAGACAAATCAGGGTGGTTAACCGTATGAGATTGGAAGCTCATGCCGTGTGCCATCATTTCTTTCATCTGTTTAACAGTGAGATTTCCAGCGTTCCCTTTCTTGACAAAGCCAGTGATAATATTATTGGTTGCCTTAGCCTTGTATTTTTTGAGAATAGGATAGGCAATCGTATAGAAGTCTTCGTTACCATCGTCAAAGGTCAGCCAGACAACCTTCTTAGCAGGTAGGGCGTTTTCAGTGAAGGCTTTGTAGGCTTCTTCAGGAGTTAGGAAATAGTAACCGGCATCTACCATGGCCTTTATTTGTGCTTCAAAATTGTCCGGAGCAACAATCAGGTTGGCGTTAGAGGCCTCAGATGGATCCATAACGTGAACAGCATGGTACATGAGGATAGGAATTTGAACAGGATCGTCATAGGTCTTCCAATTGGCTGTACTCTTAGACTGACTCGTCTGGGCATGTTTTTGATTGGTTTTCGACTGGTTTGGACGGTTTAACATAAAAACGGCCAAGATACCGAGAAGTGCCAGATTTATGACAAGTAGAAGAAAATTCATCTTCTTTCGTTTAGGTTTGGTTGATTTTTGAGCTTGAAAAGTCATTGTATCCCCTTTCAAATAGGTCTAACTATTATTTTAACAAAAATAAGGTGGAATTGCACAGAATTTTCAGTAAAAAAGGATACTTGCCACCTTAAATGGCAACAATATTCTGTCAATTCCGACAGAAATATGGTACAATTAAAAAAATGTATGTTTTTAAGGAGAAATCGTAAATGTCTATTAAAATTGGATTACTTGGCTTTGGTACAGTAGCTAGTGGTATTCCTTTCCTCTTGCAGGAAAATGGTGAAAAGGTTCTTGCAGCCTCACGTGATCAGCTTGAAATTGCAAAAGTTTTGGTCAAAGATGACGAGGAAAAAAATCGACTTCTTGCTGCTGGTAACGACTACAATTTTGTCACAAATGTTGACGAAATCCTTAACGACGATGACATTCAAATCGTGGTCGAATTGATGGGACGTATCGAGCCAGCCCGCACCTTCATCACTAAAGCGCTCGAAGCTGGTAAAAACATTGTTTCTGCCAATAAAGACTTGATTGCCACTCATGGAAAAGAGTTGATTACCCTTGCTCAAGATAAGGGTGTGGCTTTCTACTACGAAGCTGCCGTAGCTGGTGGTATTCCAATTTTGCGTACTTTGGCTAACTCTTTGACATCTGACAAGGTGACACGTATCCTTGGTGTGCTCAACGGAACATCTAACTTTATGATGACTAAGATGGTTGACGAAGGTTGGTCATACGAAGATGCCCTCAAGACTGCTCAAGAACTTGGTTATGCTGAAAGTGATCCAACCAACGACGTTGAAGGTATTGACGCTGCTTATAAAGCCGTTATCCTAAGCCAATTTGGTTTTGGTGCTACAATTGATTTTGACGATGTGTCTCACAAGGGAATTACGAACATCTCTACTGATGATGTAGCTGTCGCTCAAGAATTGGGTTATGTCATCAAATTGGTTGGTGATGTGCGTGAAGTAGAATCAGGAATTTCAGCAGAAGTATCACCAACATTCTTGCCAAAAAATCACCCACTTGCTAGTGTCAACGATGTTATGAATGCAGTCTTTGTTGAATCTATCGGTATTGGCGAATCAATGTATTATGGTCCAGGTGCTGGTCAAAAACCAACAGCAACATCTGTTTTGGCAGACATTATCCGTATTGCTCGTCGTCTTTCAGATGGCAATGTTGGGAAACCATTCAACGAGTTCCGTCGTGACTTGCCGTTGGCTAATCCAGCGGACGTTAAGAGCAACTATTACTTTGCCCTTGATACGCCAGACGAAAAAGGAAAAATCCTTCACTTGTCTCAAATCTTCAACTCAGAAGATATTTCATTTGAACAAGTTTTGCAACAAAAAGCAAATGGCACAACAGCTCGTATCGTTGTGATTACACATGCTATGTCTAAGACACAACTCCAAGCGGTTACTGAGAAACTTGAAGCAGCAGAAGACTTCACTGTTGTTAACACATTGAAAGTTTTGTCTAACTAATTGATAAGCCCGTATTGGTGCGTATAAGAAAGGTATCAAGGAGAAAAGTCGCTGATGGCTTTCCTCCTTTTGGTGTATTATTATGAAAATTACTGTTCCAGCAACATCTGCCAATATTGGTCCAGGCTTTGACTCTGTGGGTGTTGCCGTTTCTAAATATTTGACAATCGAAGTGCTTGAACCGGCAGATGCATGGCATATTGAACATGATTTGGGAGATATTCCGTCAGATGAAAACAATCTCCTCATTTCAACAGCCTTGCAAGTTAAGTCTGATTTGAAACCTCATAAATTGGTGATGACATCAGATATTCCCTTGGCGCGTGGGCTTGGTTCTTCAAGCTCTGTTATTGTCGCAGGGATTGAGTTAGCCAATCAATTGGCAGTTCTGAAGCTCTCGGACGATGATAAACTTGATATTGCAACCAAGATTGAAGGCCACCCAGACAATGTTGCCCCAGCTATCTTTGGAAATCTTGTTGTAGCCTCTTATGTGGATGAACATGTTAATAGCATCGTGGCAGATTTTCCGGAGTGTGCCTTTGTGGCCTTTATTCCGAGCTATGAACTCAAGACCTCTGATTCACGTGGGGTGCTTCCAAGTGACTTGCCTTACAAAGAAGCTGTAGCTGCATCATCCATTGCCAATGTTGCCATTGCTGCCCTCTTTGCAGGGGATTTGGTCAAGGCGGGACGTGCTATCCAAGGAGACATGTTCCACGAACGCTATCGCCAAAAATTGGTCAAGGAATTTGCGACCATTAAGGAATTGTCAGGCCAATACGGTGCCTATGCAACCTATCTCTCAGGTGCTGGTCCAACAGTAATGACTCTGACACCCAAGGACAAGTCTGCAGCCTTCAAAGCAGCTATCGATGGTCTTGGATTAGACGGTGAAACCTTCATCCTATCTGTGGATAAAGCAGGTGTTGTCGTTGACTAGAAAGAATCAAGGGTTGCTCTTTGGACTTGCAACCTATATTCAATGGGGATTTTTATCCCTTTTTTGGAAGCTTTTAGCAGGTGTTTCAGCCTATAATACCTTCTCATGGCGGATTGTCTTTACTGTAGTGACCATGCTGGTTTATGCGCTAATAGCTAAACAAAATACACGTTTTAAAGGGGAACTTGTGGAACTTTGGCAGGATAAGAAGGCCTTGCTTCGTATGCTGCTTGCCAGCTTTCTCATAGCAGCCAACTGGTTGATTTATATCTATGCTGTGGGTCATGGGCAAGCGACACAAGCTAGTTTAGGTTATTATATTATGCCTATTATTTCTATCCTGTTTGCTCTTATTTTTCTTCGAGAATCTCTGAGCAGAACCATGTGGGCAGCAGTAGTTTTAGCTTTTATAGGAGTATTGGTTCTTGTTCTTAATACAGGAAAACTTCCCATGGTTTCTTTAGGATTAGCCCTGAGTTTTGGTTTTTATGGCTTGATCAAGAAGGGGGTCAAGTTGTCTAGTGATGTGGCTATGTTAGTGGAAAGTGGTTTTCTTCTTCCTTTTGTAGTAGTCTATTTGGCCTTCTTTTCACCAGAGTCATTTTCCTCATACTCGAGCATGGAGATGTTTCTCCTAGCCATCTCAGGTGTGGTGACGGCTGTTCCCCTTCTCTGCTTCTCTGAGGCAGTTAAAAGGGCACCGCTTAACCTTATCGGCTTTATCCAGTACCTTAATCCTACCATTCAACTGCTTGTGGCTATTCTCATTTTTGGTGAGACTGTTACTATGGGAGAATTGAAGGGGTTCATCTTTATTTGGATAGCTATCTTGGTCTTCGTGACCGGTCAATTAGCGACTATTCGTAGAAGTTCCTGATGTCTGTCAGGGACTTTTTATGAGTTTGTTATAAAAAAGGCCAAGTTTATCTGACAATTTTAGAACTTTAAGATATAATAGTAGTATTAGATTAAAATAGCGGAGAATTTTATGCGAAAAATGAAAAAGCTTGTGGGCTATGTGTTCTTACTTGCTATCCCAGTTGTCATCGCTGCAGCCCTGTTTATCTATAACGGTTCAGGTTATCGCTTGTCAGAACAAGATGCAGCAGATGTTGCCTACAAAAATGCAGGTGTTAAAACCTCTGAGATTTCCCAATCAACAGTCTCAAAAACACGTACAGGCTTGCATGGCAGTTATAAGGTTAGTTTTACAACACCAGACAACCACTTTGATTACACCATTGATGGTCAATCTGGGTCTATTTTGAGTCAGAAGAGCGACCATCCAACTTCTAATGATGAAGATGATGCTCAAAAGACTGACGACGATAAAGACAAGACACAACCTAGCGAAGATAAAGATACCCCACCGGTATCTAAAGACGCCGCTCAAACGACAGCCCTTAATCATGCCGGCTTAGCTGCTGGTTCTGTTACGAACTTGACGACAGATTTGAAGACTGAAGGAGACGGTAAGGTTTATAATATCAGTTTTGATTACGCAGCTAGTGGTCTACGTTATAAATACGCAGTTAATGCCGAGTCAGGAGCTATCGTCGCCTACACAACAGAGTACATCTCAGGAAGCGCTGCAACCCCAGCCCAATAGCTTTTTAGTTGTCTGAAAACCTTCCGTAGTTGTTAGCAAAAGTCCTTGCATTTTCTCTGAAATGGTGTAAACTTAAGGTGAAAACGGTAACAGTATTTTCGAAAGTTACCCAAAATCAAGGAGGCTTTGACCATGAAAGAATTTCAAGCATTTAAAGACACGCTTAGCAACAAGGCTCTCAAAGCCATTTACGAAGAAAGTAAACTGGAAGTTCAAGATGAAACGACCGAAGGCACCGAAGCCTTCTCACTAGCCTTAGCAACCCAAATGGCTATCAATCTACTCGAAAGCTATGAAAAATGGCTTGAAGAAGAAAGAGCTAAGGAAGAAAAATAAGATGAAATCCTTGTCGACAGATAGGGGTTTTTCTAATGGGAATAAAATGAGGAATTGAATTCATGTTTAAAGGTGAAATCTGTAGTCTGACTTATTTGCAAATTCAGGGCCCCACAATTTCATTTGTCTTGGTCTTAAAATTGTGATAAAATAAGACCATTCAGAGGTGCTTTGAAACCCATTTGTCACAGGAAGCGGTGGTACTGAGAAATCCGCACAAATGTCAAAGCTGGTTGCTGATGGTCAAATTGAATCAAGAAAGCTGTGAGTGGTTACCACTCAAAACTGGGTGGTACCGCGGATACATATTCGTCCCTGTCATGGTTATGGCAGGGATTTTTTATAGCTTTTAAAGAAGCAAGACCGAAGGTCGCAGGTGAATTTAGAGATATTGATGCAGACGGAGCGAAAGCGAGGTCTACGTTCCTATCAGAGGAGGGTGACATGAAGCAATCTTTTGAGACCAGTAAATTGTACTATGGTTTTCCCATTTTTATCTTGGGTTACCAGGACCAGACCTATGGCTATAATGTGACGACTTGTAGTTCTTCTTATAGTCTAGGAGATTGGCTGGTCATTGGTGTTGGTGCTGAGGAAAATGCAGCTGACCAGATTAAGCATTATCAGAAGTTCACTGTGAACATCCCTGATGAAAACTTCATGCTTGAGATGGAACAGGCTGGTTTCATCAGCCATCGGGAAAAGTTGAAACACCTGGGGCTTGACTACGAGATTTCTGAACGGACCCAGGCACCGATTTTGGAGGCTTGTCCAGTCGTATTGGACTGTCAGGTAGATCGGATTATCGAGGAAGATGGCATCTGCCATATCTTTGCCAAGATTCTTGATCGACTGGCTAATCCAGAACTCTTGGACGATAAAGGCCATTTTAAAAATGACTGCTTTGCACCGACTTACTTTATGGGAGATGGTCATAAACGTGTCTATCGCTATCTAGATAATCGTGTCGACCCCATGGGAAGCTTTATCAAGAAAGCGAGGAAGAAGGATGACAAGAGCTGAGTTACCAGAACGAATTGAAACGGAGCGTCTGGTCTTACGAGTCCGTACAGTAGCTGATGCAGAGGATATCTTTGACTTTGCCAGTCTCCCAGAAGTCTCCTACCCAGCGGGCTTTCCGCCCGTTAAGACCTTGGAAGATGAGATTTATTACCTAGAACATATCCTTCCAGAGCGCAATCAAAAGGATAATCTCCCAGCAGGATACGGCATTGTAGTCAAAGGGACTGATACAATCATCGGCTCAGTTGATTTCAACCATCGCCACGAAGACGATGTGCTGGAGATTGGCTATACCTTGCACCCAGACTATTGGGGCCGCGGTTATGTTCCTGAAGCAGCGCGTGCCTTGATTGATTTAGCTTTTAAAGAACTGGGGCTTCATAAGATAGAATTGTCTTGCTTTGGCTACAATATCCAAAGTCAACGTGTCGCTGAGAAACTTGGTTTTACCCTTGAAGCTCGTATCCGAGACCGCAAAGATGCCCAAGGCAATCGCTGTGATGATTTGATATATGGCTTGCTGAAGAGTGAGTGGGAGGTGGATTGATGCATGTTTTCATCATTGGAGCTCCAGCTGCAGGGAAAATGACCATTGGTCAGGAACTTTCGAAACTCACCGGTGCGACTCTTTTTTTCAACCATCAACCAATTGATTTCGCACTCGAAATCTATCAGGATTTTACGGAAGAAATGTGGGAATTTGTTCGTAGCGTTAACTTTTCTTTTCTTGGAACAAGCGCCAGGCATCATCGGTCGGTGATTTTAACAGGTGTAACTGATTTTTCAAATCAATACCATCTTATGTATTTGAAGAATATTCAAGATTTATTAAATGAGTATCATCAAGAGATTCTCTTTGTTGAATTAGAAACGTCTCTTGAGGAGCGCTTACGTCGCAATCGAACGGAGAATCGGTTGAAATACAAACCCTTGAAACGGAATTTTGAGGTATCTGAAAGAGAAATTTTAGAGACTGATAAAACAGATCAACTTAATTCTCAAAAGCAACCGAGTGGTCTTCACCACTACCTGAAAATTGATAATACGAATCTGTCTGCAGAAGAAGCCGCAAAGCAGATTCAAGAAAAAATGAAAACAATAGAGAAAGGACACACACATGTCTAAAGAACTTTCACCTAAATACAATCCAGCCGAGGTTGAGGCTGGTCGTTACCAAAAATGGCTTGACGAAGATGTTTTCAAGCCTTCTGGCGATAAAAAAGCTAAGCCTTACTCAATCGTTATTCCACCACCAAACGTAACTGGTAAACTTCACCTTGGTCACGCTTGGGATACAACTCTTCAAGATATCATCATCCGTCAAAAACGTATGCAAGGTTTCGATACGCTTTGGCTTCCTGGTATGGACCACGCAGGGATTGCCACTCAAGCTAAGGTTGAAGCGCGTTTGGCTGAAGACGGCATTTCTCGTTATGACCTTGGCCGTGAAAAATTCCTTGATAAAGTTTGGGAATGGAAAGACGAGTATGCCTCAACTATCAAGCAACAATGGGGTAAGATGGGACTCTCTGTAGACTACTCTCGTGAGCGTTTCACCCTTGACGAAGGTCTATCAAAAGCTGTTCGTAAAGTCTTTGTAGAACTTTACAAAAAAGGCTGGATTTACCGTGGTGAATTTATCATCAACTGGGATCCAAAAGCTCGTACAGCCCTTTCTGATATCGAGGTTATTCACAAGGATGTCGAAGGTGCCTTCTACCACATGAACTACATGTTGGAAGACGGTTCACGTGCCCTTGAAGTGGCAACAACACGTCCTGAGACTATGTTTGGAGATACTGCTGTAGCGGTTAACCCAAATGATGACCGTTATAAAGATTTGATTGGTAAAAATGTTATCTTGCCAATCTTGAACAAGCCAATTCCAATCGTTGGGGACGAACACGCAGACCCTGAATTCGGTACTGGTGTGGTTAAAATCACTCCTGCTCATGACCCTAATGACTTCTTGGTTGGTCAACGTCATAACTTGCCACAAGTCAATGTCATGAACGATGATGGTACCATGAATGAATTGGCTGGCGAATTCAACGGAATGGACCGCTTTGAAGCACGCGAGGCCGTTGTTAAGAAATTGGAAGAAATCGGTGCCCTTGTTGAAATTGAGAAAATGACTCACTCAGTTGGTCACTCAGAGCGTACAGGTGTGCCTGTTGAGCCACGTTTGTCAACACAATGGTTTGTTAAGATGGACCAATTGGCGAAAAATGCTATCGCAAACCAAGACACAGACGACAAGGTTGATTTCTACCCACCTCGTTTCAACGATACCTTCCTTCAATGGATGGAAAATGTCCACGACTGGGTAATCTCTCGTCAGCTCTGGTGGGGTCACCAAATCCCTGCTTGGTACAATGCTGAGGGTGAAATGTACGTTGGTGAAGAAGCACCAGAAGGTGACGGATGGAAACAAGATGAAGACGTTTTGGACACTTGGTTCAGTTCTGCCCTTTGGCCATTCTCAACTATGGGTTGGCCTGATGTGGAAGCAGAAGACTTCAAACGTTACTTCCCAACGTCAACCTTGGTAACAGGTTACGATATCATCTTCTTCTGGGTGTCTCGTATGATCTTCCAATCATTGGAATTCACAGGACGCCAACCATTTAAGAATGTCCTTATCCACGGCCTTATCCGTGACGAGCAAGGACGCAAGATGTCTAAGTCACTCGGTAACGGTATTGACCCAATGGATGTTATCGAGAAATACGGTGCTGATGCCCTCCGTTGGTTCCTTTCAAACGGTTCTGCACCAGGGCAAGACGTGCGTTTCTCTTACGAGAAAATGGATGCGTCTTGGAACTTCATTAACAAGATTTGGAACATCTCTCGCTATATCCTTATGAACAATGAAGGTTTGACCTTGGATGCGGCGCGTGAAAATGTAGCCAAAGTGGCTGCTGGCCAAGCAGGTAACGTTACAGACCGTTGGATTCTCCACAACCTCAATGAAACTATCGGAAAAGTCACTGAAAACTTTGATAAGTTTGAGTTTGGTGTGGCTGGTCATATTCTCTACAACTTCATCTGGGACGAGTTTGCGGACTGGTATGTTGAGTTGACTAAAGAAGTGCTTTATAGCGATAACGAGGACGAAAAAGTCATCACTCGTTCTGTCCTTCTTTACACCTTGGACCAAATCTTGCGTCTCCTTCACCCAATCATGCCATTCGTAACCGAAGAAATCTATGGCCAAATCTCTGAAGGAACGATCGTGACTGCTGAATACCCAGTGGTTCGTCCAGAATTTGAAAACGAAGAAGCAGCAGCCGGCGTTGAAGCTCTCAAAGACGTGATTCGCTCAGTACGTAACTCACGTGCAGAAGTGAATGTGGCGCCAAGCAAACCAATCACTATCTTGATCAAGACAAGCGACAGCAAGCTCGATGCCTTCTTCAATGACAATGTCAACTACATCAAACGCTTCACAAACCCAGAACACTTGGAAATTGCAGCGGATGTAGAAGTACCTGACTTGGTTATGTCAAGCATCATCACAGGCGCAGAAATCTACTTGCCACTCGCAGACCTTCTCAATGTCGAAGAAGAATTGGCTCGTCTTGAAAAAGAATTGGCCAAATGGCAAAAAGAACTCGACATGGTTGGTAAGAAACTTAGCAACGAACGCTTCGTAGCCAATGCCAAACCAGAAGTCGTCCAAAAAGAACGCGACAAACAAGAAGATTACCAAGCTAAATACGATGCAACAGTTGTACGTATTGATGAGATGAAGAAGTTGGTTAAATAAACATAGAAACACGGCGGAATGCCGTGTTTTTTTGGTATAATGAAAATAAAGTGATAAAGTGGGTTATTAAATTGTCTATATCAGATATTGAGTTTGAACTTGGTGAGAAGCATTACCGTTACTTAAGACTGGCTATTGAACAGTTATCTGAAACGGATAAAACTTTTATTAAAGAGAATTTGTTAACGATTATTTCCGGACGTGACAGCTCCTTATCTTTGAAGGAGGAAGCAAGAGAATTGCTGAATTATCTTAGAAGAATTGACATTAACAAAAGAAATGGAGCAATAGCGGAATTAATCGTTATATGTTTATTGAGAACGAAAGGTTTTTCTCAAGAATATTGCTTTAGAAATTTAGAGGAAAATTCTGCTAAAAAAGGGTTTGACGGTCTTGTACTTGAGGGTGAAAAATTCTGGTTGTTAGAGAGTAAATCTAGTCAGATAGGACATAATAACAGTCATAGAAATACAATATACAGAGCATACAATGGGTTAAAGAAGCAATTGTCTGGTGAAAATGAAAAAATCAATAATCCGTGGCGGAATGCATATAATCATACAAAGATTGCCCAATCACCACATAGTTTAGTTAAAAAAGTTGCGGAATTATCAACAGACTATACTAATGGGAATTACTTTAAAATTGAGGATAATAACGTTATTATAGGATCGACGATTATACCGGATAAGAGAGGGAAACATCATATTAATGAAATTAATTTTGAGATTTCTACCTTAAATAATTTTATAAAAAACCATCAATCAAAAGATGAAATAATTATCGCAATTAATTTACAAACTATTGAAATTTTTTTGGAATACTTAGAGGAAATCATTGATGAGTAGCGATGGAAAAAGGACATTGACAACACTCTCTAAAAGAGAAGAGGTTGTAAATATTATCTTAGAATTATTGTTTATAAAAGAAAAATTAACTAATCGAGACGCAGAATATTTATTTGCAATATCATTGTTATTTATTGAAGAATTTGAAAAAAACAGATCCAGAAGTTATTATATAGAGTTTGCGTATTCAATTATTGTTAGAACATGCTTTAAAATCAATGATTACAGAGCTCTATACGATTTTTCAGTTAATTTTGGTTATTATCCAATTGCACGAAAACTTTTAAAAAGTGGTTTGGTAGATGAAGAAATATTGAATTATTTTCTTTCGGATTTAAAACTTGCTCAATTCTCAAACGGCGATAAAATGAACACGTTTGAACAAGATAAAGTATCCAAGGAAATCATTGCTTCAGAAAATAAAACATTTGCTTTTATTGCTCCAACATCATATGGAAAAAGCGAAATAATTTATCAACATATTTTAGAAAATAATGAGTTGGACAATATTGGAATTATAGTACCTACTAAAGCATTAATTGACCAAGTATTCCGAGAAGCAAAGAAGTTAAGAGAATTAAATAGAAAAATTATAACTCATGAACAGAATTATAATGATTCAGATCGACGAGTACTTGCGATTGTTACACAGGAGAGAGCGTTGCGATTAATTGAACAACACTTAATATTCGATTCCCTCTATATAGACGAAGCGCATGAACTGTTTAACTTTGATTTCGGTTTGAAACATTCAAATAGAAGCCTGTTATTAGCAAGATTACTTAAACTCAACAAGAAACTGAATCCTGAACTAAATATATACTATTTTTCGCCTCTAATTCAAAATGTTAATAATTTATTGTTAAAAAATGAAAAAGGAAATGTAGAGCAATATAAAATTAACAATAATTTAAAGGTCTTAGATATACGATATGTTAGTAATGCAAATGAACAGTTTGTTTTCGAGCAATATTTGGGTTCCTTTTTTAAATTATCTAATACGGAAAATAATTTAAAATATATTGTTAACTGTAGTAAAAATTACAAAAAAAATTTGCATTATTTATACAGGCCTATTTATATAGAACATTATGCTGAAGAATTATTTAACCAATTACCTGAGTATGATGAGTTACCAAAATCACTCGGTAATTTAATTGAAGAATTGAAGGATATAGTTCATCCTAAATTTAAGCTAATTGAATTTCTATCAAAAGGAATTCTATATCTACATGGTAGACTACCAAATAATATAAGGAATTACCTTCTGAAATGTTTTAGAGATGATACTTCAATTAAACATTTAATTGCCAATTCAGTTATTCTCGCTGGTATGAATATGCCTATTGACTCTTTATTTTTTATTTCAGGTTTCTCGGCTACTAATGAACTAATAAACTTAGTTGGTAGAGTCAATAGATTGAATGAGATTTTTTCAAATAATGGTAAACTAAATAAAATCTTAGTTCCTGTACACTTTGTGGAACTTGATAGCTATCCTCAAAATAAAAATGGTCAATTAAAGAAAACAGTTGAATCTTTACGAAGTAATATTAAGGATTCTGTAAAAAATCCACTATTAGAAAATTCTGTAGTGAATAAATCTAATTTAGAAAATTCTGAGAAAATTTTAGCTTTAGAAAGTAATATAGTTAATGATTTTGATAACCCTAGTTTTATTTCTCGTCTCACGAGATCTGGAGCTCAGCAACTATTAAATTATACTGATCTAGGTTTGATAAAATTAGAGAAAATTATATTTGAGACAGAAGTTATCCATAATGCTGATAATGTCTACAAAGAAATTTTGCTTAAAGTTAAGGAAGTTTTTTTGATAATTTTGTTTATGAAGGTGTCGATAGAGCTATAGACTATAGGTATTTTCATCCGAATAACAATGTCAAACGTTTGCGGTTTGAACCTACGATTAATTATTATTCAGGCTTTATTCCAAGTGCCTATTCTCCTCTAAAGGATAGAGTAAATAATTTAGTATCATATTGGAAAGATATTTTAAGTTCTCCTTCGGATCATAATGAAAATTTCATGCAATATGTGGGTAGCCAATTTGGAGAAAAGGCATATCAGTCGGATGATTATAATGATTCCCGGGCAAAAGTCTATATAGATTTAAATGACTATAAAACTAGAGAATATGACATGTATAACATCGCCATTATTAAACTCCAAACCGATGATGAATTTGTAGATTTTGAAATTGGTTTATTAGTAAATTCATTAAGAGAATTCAATATTATCTCAGATGATTTGTATAATTTGTTTATGTTTGGAACAAATGACATAAAAGAATTACAAATTTCGCAACTAGGATTAAGTAAAAATCTATATAATACACTAAAGAAAGATAACCAAATTCAAAACATAGAGTTTGATGATTTTTATAATCCAAGAGCAAATCACCATTTAAGAGAGTACATACTTTCTAAGCAAGGAATTGAAAAATTTGAATTAGAACAATATTTTTATAAACTATACAGAGTAGAGCTATATATCTTTTATTTTAGAAAGCAGGTTACTACATGACAAATTCTGTAAGTTCGAACCAAGCTGAGAAGTACAACATTGCAGCTTTCTTCTCAGGTGTTGGGGGAATTGAGTTGGGATTTGAACAGACCAACGAGTTCAGAGTGGTGTATGCCAATGAGTTTGATAAGTATGCGCGTCAGACTTATCAGTTAAACTATCCAGATACCTATTTGGATGGTCGTGATATTCACTACGTTCATCCAGAGGATATTCCCGCTGAGCGCGTTGATGTGATTATGGGGGGGTTCCCTTGTCAGGCCTTTAGTATTGCGGGTTATCGCAAGGGCTTTGATGATGATCGTGGAGATCTTTTCTTTGAGTTGCTTCGCATGATTGAGGGGCGTAAACCTCGTGCCATTTTCATCGAAAACGTTAAGAACATGGTCGGGCATGATCATGGCAATACCTTCAAGGTTATTCGTGAAGCCTTGACCGAGAACAATTACTTCATCAAGTGGAAGGTTCTCAATGGGAAAGACTATGGGAATATCCCTCAAAACCGTGAGCGTATCTATATTGTTGGCTTTGATACTAAAGAAGCCTATGATGTTTTTGAATTTCCTGAAGAAGTCAATTTGACAACTTCTCTGAGTGATGTTATTGATTTTGGTGCGGAGCCTGGTGAAGCATTCTATTACAGAGAAGGTAAGCAAAGATTCTATGATGAATTGAAAGAGTGTGTGACCAGTCAAGATACGGTTTATCAGTGGCGTCGTCAATATGTTCGTGAAAATAAGAATGGTGTAGTCCCTACTCTGACGGCAAATATGGGAACAGGCGGACATAACGTTCCATTAATCTTGACAGACAGTGGTGAGATTCGTAAGTTGACTCCGAAAGAAACCTTTAATGTTCAAGGGTATCCGAAATCCTTTAGACTCCCAGAGGGGGTTTCTAACGGTCAGCTGTATAAACAAGCCGGAAACAGTGTCGTTGTTCCTGTAATTAAACGCATCGCGGAGAATGTTGCCAAGGCCCTAAACAAAGGTGTAGGTAAATCTCAACATGATCGCTCAGGAAATATCGCAATTATCTATATCAAGATGAATGGACAATTTGAAGGCGAGTCGTATGTAAAAGATTTTGTAAATAATGAAGCCGATGCATACAAAAAAATTTATGAAGAATATGATGGCAATCTTGAAGTTATTACTGATAAACAGTATGAATCGTTGATTCGTAATAAAAAAAGTAAAGAGTTCTATATGCTGTCCATAAATAGATAATGAATCTATACGTTTCGTTTTTTCCAGCTAAAATTATGTTAGGTTATCTGAAAATCGTAGCAATTTAGCGTTTTACATCATTATTTAACGAATTATATAAGAAAGAGGACTAGTGAAAATCTAGTCTTCTTTTGATATACTTAAGCAAGAAGTGAGGATTGATTGATGTGGGAACACTTAAAACAAGAACAAAAAGAAAAATACAAGACTCTCATTACCAATTTTGCTAGTCTGAGTGAGGCCTTTTCACAAAAAGCAGAAGCAGATGAAAAGAATAGCACCGAAGATTTTGTAGCTCCAATTGTTAATTCTAAATTTCAGGAAACTGTTTTTCAAAGAGCTTTTCAAGCAGTTGGAGAGGATATTGCAAATACCTCCTATGATGCTTCGGTTGTCGTTGATGAGAAGCACAAATATCTCGTCGGAATCAAATCATTTGGTCTTAATTCAGGCGACCAAAAGATTGCTCAGTTTAAGAAAGACTCACAGTCTTGGAATGAATTACTAAGTGAAATTACTTTTTATGCTGAGATTTCTCCTGATAAAGAAAGTGCAGACAGGGAAAATTATGAGCGATATGAAAAATTAGCTCGAAAAATTGCAACTTTACGGAATCAACGAATTGAATCTTCCAAAGCATTGATTAAGGGTTTTAAGTCAGATTCAACTCATGTGGAGGCTGTGTATCATGTATTAATGCCGACACCAAAAGGTAGCGTCCCTCAAATTCATGTGGGCGAGACATCTTATTTACCAGTTGATTTGGATAACTTACAAATCAAAGGGTCGACCAATCTGAAAAATCCAACGAATTTTAGGTTTACTGACGGTCATCATGATTACAAGTATACTGCTGCAGATAGTCAGCTACATATGACTTTTAATAATAAGGAAATTATTGTCGATACTTGGGATGTACAGTATGTCGAAGACCCCTTTTATCTTTTTGAGAATCTTCATTTATTGACAGCAGATAAGAAAGCTCCTGATATTTTAGAAACTGTTTCTTGGGTAATCACAGATAAAAATGGGAATGTAGAAGAAAATTCTGGTTTTAATGGCTTTAATGGCGGATCTAAGTTAGCTAAGAAAGACCGTTTACCACGTATTATAAAATTTCAGAATCGCTTTAAAAACGAGTTATCCTCAGAGGAAATGGCTTTTGCGATATATTCATTAGAGGAGATTTTATTAAAGAGTTGGAAGACTAAGGAAGAAAAACATCAAATGAAGATTATTCGTGAGAAATTAGTAGATTTTGCTTATTCAAAGAATAATCAAGATTTAATCAAGAGTATTGAAAAGTTGGTTTACCGACCTGTGAGCGAGGTTTATATTCCAATCCCAGAATCAAACCATTTTCATGCCGAGAGACCAGATTTTTTGGAAAGAATATTGGGACGTTTAAACCTGGAACAAAGGAGCTCGCTCTTTCAAAAGAAAATCGAACGTTTAAGTTGAAATTTTTACCATCTGGAGATATTATTGATGCCTATATTAACCAAGAATCTGGGAAAGCAATCCAGTCTATAGATAAACAGGATATTCTTGGGAATTGGATTTTGAGAGGGGTCTTTCAACTTGCTGAACGAGAAATCCTAACGGCCCAACGTTTAGACGAATTAGAAATCAATGGTATTCGTCTCAGCAAATTCAAAAATGGAGAAATTGGTATTGAGTTTATCTGGATTGATGTTGATAATCCTCCATCTGATGCTATTGGATGGGTGGCGAAGGACAAATAATTATTTACAAATTTCTAAAATAATCACCCCCCCTTCAGCTTCCTTTAAGCAACCCAAGCTATACTATAATCATTCTAATAAGTATTGCTGAACATGGTTCGGTAGAACTCACACCTCTGACGATGAGTCAGACAGTGAAACTTTCTTTTTTCATAAATTTCCCAAACAAGTCTAACCTGCCATAGTTAGGCTTGTTTTTTTTGGAATTAGCAGATCAGCCTTTTCATTAAAAGTAAACGCTTACGCAAAATAGTGAAAACGTTAGGCAAAGTCAGTGAAAACGTCTAAAAAACCGTCAATTCGTTGACTTTCGTGGAAAATAGGACTAAAATAACAGGGTAAAAAAATTAAAAGGAGAATTCTACTATGAATTTAACTATCTTAGGCCTCGGTTTGGCCGTTATGGGTGTATCTATTGGTGAGGGTATCCTCGTTGCCAATGTCGCTAAAGCTGCAGCTCGCCAACCTGAGATGTTTAGCAAACTTCAAACATTGATGTTTACTGGTGTTGCCTTTATCGAAGGTACCTTCTTCGTATTGTTTGCCCTTAGCTACATTGTCTAATAGACAAATAAAAAGATGAAGGAGGGATGAGCAGTGGAAACTACAAGTAATCCAACCGTCTCATTATTTGGGATTGATTTTGACTTGACTGTCCTTGCCATGTCTCTCTTGACAGTAATTATCGTTTTTGGAGTGGTTTTCTGGTCAAGTCGTAAGATGACCATTAAACCAAAGGGAAAACAAAATGTACTTGAGTTTATCTATGAATTTGTGAACAGTACCATTTCTCAAAATCTTGGAAAGTTCACGAAGAATTATAGTTTACTCTTGTTTGTAATTTTCACCTTTGTGTTTACAGCAAACAACATAGGTCTGCTTGTATCTGTTAAAAGTGAGCATTACAATTTTTGGTCTTCTCCAACATCGAATTTCGGTGTTACTATCACTCTTTCTTTGATTGTTACCCTCATTAGTCATATTGAGGGGATTCGTAAAAAAGGGTTTAAAGGCTATCTCAAAGGCTACCTTTCACCATATCCAGCAATGCTCCCAATGAACATTTTGGAACAATTAACCAACCTTGCGTCATTGGCTTTGCGTTTGTTTGGTAACATTTATTCTGGTGAGGTACTAACTGGCTTGATTCTTCAATTGGTGACATGGTCTGTATTTGCAGCACCTGTATCCTTTGCTTTGAACCTTGTCTGGGTTGCCTTTTCAACCTTTATCGGTTTCATTCAAGCCTATGTCTTTATTATCCTAAGTTCAAACTACATTGGTGATAAAGTCAACGAAGAATAATTAAGAAAGGGAGAAATTAAATGTCATTACTGATTAATAGTACGACACTTGGTAATATTATTATTACGCTCGGCTCTGTTTTTCTCTTGTATTACCTCATTCGTAAATTCGCATGGGATCAAATTACAGGAATCTTTGCTGCTCGTGAAAAGAAAATTGCCACAGATATTGATAGTGCTGAAAATGCTCGTCAAGAAGCAGAAAGCTTGGCACAAAAACGTCAAGATGAGTTAGCTGGTGCTCGCACAGAAGCAGCTCAAATTATTGACGGAGCCAAGGAAACTGGTAAAACTCAAGAATCAAAAATCATTGCAGAAGCACATGATGAAGCTAAACGCTTAAAAGATAAAGCTAATCAAGACATTGCTCAAAGTCGTGTGGAGGCACTTGCTGGTGTTAAAGGTGAAGTAGCAGACTTGACTGTCCTCTTGGCAGAAAAAGTTATGAAACAAAACCTTGATGCCAAAGCGCAATCTGACTTGATTGATAGCTATCTTGATCAATTAGGAGATGCTTAATGGATAAGAAAACACAAGCTCTTGTTGAGCAGTATGCCAGAAGTCTGGTAGAAGTCGCTTTTGAACAAGACGCCGTGTCAACAATCCAAGAAGAAGTAAGGCAAATCCTAACCGTTTTTGCTGAAACAAAACTAAAAACCTTCTTGTCACAGGAAAATGTGACAAGCGAGGCTAAGAAAGAAAGTTTGAGTTTGTTTCAAGAGTCTTGTTCAGTATATATGAACAACTTTCTTGAGGTAATCTTACTTAATGACCGAGCTAACATTCTCTATGATGTGTTGAAGTTGGTCCTTAAGCTCTTTGATCAAGAAGACAATACTTACGATGTCACTGTGACCTCAGCAAGTCCCTTGTCTGAAGACCAAAAAGCACGACTTTTGGCGATTGTTTCACAAAAATTTGAGATTAAGACACGTCGTTTAGTAGAAAATATTGATGAGAACCTCATTGGAGGATTCGTCATCAAAGCAAAAAATAAGGTTGTTGACACGTCAATTCGTAGTCAATTGCAAGCCTTTAAAACGAATTTGAAATAGAAAGTGGTGTGACTTTTGGCAATTAACGCACAAGAAATTAGCGCTTTAATTAAAAAGCAAATTGAAAACTTCCAGCCAAACTTTGACGTCACTGAAACTGGTGTCGTTACCTATATCGGTGACGGTATCGCACGTGCTCGTGGTCTTGATAATGCCATGAGTGGTGAGTTGCTCGAATTTGAAAATGGTGCCTATGGTATGGCCCAAAACCTTGAAACTAATGATGTTGGTATCATTATCTTGGGGGATTTCGTTGCAATTCGTGAAGGCGATATTGTTAAACGTACTGGAAAAATCATGGAAGTTCCAGTTGGTGAAGCCCTTATTGGTCGTGTAGTAAACCCACTTGGGCAACCAGTTGATGGTCTTGGTGACATCGAAACAACAGGTTTCCGTCCAGTTGAAACACCTGCTCCAGGTGTTATGCAACGTAAATCAGTTTCTGAACCATTGCAAACTGGTCTTAAGGCCATCGATGCCTTGGTTCCAATTGGACGTGGTCAACGTGAGTTGGTTATCGGGGACCGTCAAACTGGTAAAACGTCAGTAGCCATTGATGCAATCTTGAACCAAAAAGGTCAAGATATGATCTGTATCTACGTGGCTATTGGTCAAAAAGAATCAACTGTCCGTACACAAGTAGAAACGCTTCGTAAACATGGTGCTCTTGATTACACAATCGTTGTGACTGCCTCTGCATCACAACCATCACCATTGCTTTACATTGCGCCTTACGCTGGTGTAGCAATGGCCGAAGAGTTTATGTATAATGGCAAACACGTCTTGATTGTTTATGATGATTTATCTAAACAAGCCGTGGCTTATCGTGAACTTTCATTGCTTCTCCGTCGTCCACCAGGTCGTGAAGCCTATCCAGGGGATGTCTTCTATCTCCACTCACGTCTTTTGGAACGTTCAGCTAAGGTTTCAGATGATCTTGGTGGTGGTTCAATCACTGCCTTGCCAATCATCCAAACGCAAGCCGGTGATATCTCAGCTTATATCGCAACAAACGTTATTTCTATCACAGATGGACAAATCTTCTTGCAAGAAAACTTGTTTAATTCAGGTATTCGTCCAGCCATTGATGCAGGTTCTTCTGTATCACGTGTAGGTGGATCAGCGCAAATCAAAGCGATGAAGAAGGTTGCAGGTACGCTTCGTCTTGACTTGGCTTCATATCGTGAACTTGAAGCCTTTACGCAATTTGGTTCAGATTTGGATGCTGCAACTCAAGCGAAATTGAACCGTGGTCGTCGTACAATCGAAGTTTTGAAACAACCGCTTCATAAGCCACTTCCAGTTGAGAAACAAGTTGTTATCCTTTACGCTTTGACACACGGTTTCTTGGATAGTGTTCCGGTTGATCAAATCTTGGATTTTGAAGAAGCACTTTATGACTACTTTGATAGCCATCATGAAGACGTCTTTGAAACTATCCGTAAAACTAAGGATCTTCCTGAGGAATCTGTACTTGATGAAGCTATCCAAGCTTTCAAAGATCAGTCAGAATACAAATAGAAATAGGGAGGACAGCATATGGCAGGCTCTCTAAGAGAAATCCAAGCAAAAATTGCTTCAACTAAGAAAACGAGTCAAATCACAGGAGCCATGCAAATGGTTTCTGCCTCAAAATTGACACGTTCTGAGCAAGCTGCTAAAGATTTCCAAATCTATGCCTCAAAAATTAGACAGATCACAACAGATCTTCTACATTCAGAATTGATTAATGGTTCATCAAATCCAATGTTGGATGCACGTCCAGTTCGTAAGACAGGTTACATTGTCATTACTTCAGATAAGGGATTGGTTGGAGGTTACAATTCAACAATTCTTAAAGCTGTTTTGGACATGATTAAGCGTGACCATGATTCTGAAGATGAATATGCTATCATTTCTATTGGTGGAACAGGGTCTGATTTCTTCAAAGCCCGTAACATGAATGTTGCTTTTGAACTTCGTGGCCTTGAAGATCAACCTAGTTTTGATCAAGTCGGTAAAATCATTTCCAAAGCTGTAGGAATGTATCAAAACGAACTGTTTGATGAACTTTATGTGTGTTACAACCACCACGTCAACAGTTTGACTAGTGAAGTTCGTGTGGAACAAATGCTTCCTATTGCTGATTTGGATCCTAATGAATCTGAAGGTCATGTATTGACCAAATTTGAGTTGGAACCAGATCGTGATACTATTTTGGATCAACTCTTACCGCAGTATGCTGAGAGTCTTATCTACGGTGCTATCGTAGATGCCAAAACAGCTGAGCATGCAGCTGGTATGACTGCAATGCAGACTGCCACTGATAATGCTAAGAATGTGATTAACGATTTGACAATCCAATACAACCGTGCGCGTCAAGCTGCCATCACTCAGGAAATCACTGAAATTGTTGGTGGTGCTAGTGCACTTGAATAGCTAAAGATTTGTCTTATTTGACATACAAGAAAAAGGGATGATTGTCATCCAGAAAACTATCATAAGGAGAAAACAATGAGCTCAGGCAAAATTGCTCAGGTTGTTGGTCCTGTTGTAGACGTAGCGTTTGCAGCTGGTGAAAAGCTTCCTGAGATTAACAATGCATTGGTCGTTTACACTGATGAAGAAAAGTCTAAACGTATCGTGCTCGAAGTAGCTCTTGAACTTGGAGAAGGTGTGGTTCGTACCATTGCCATGGAATCTACTGATGGATTGACTCGTGGACTAGAAGTTCTGGACACAGGTCGTCCAATCAGTGTTCCAGTTGGTAAGGATACTCTTGGACGTGTCTTTAACGTCCTTGGTGATACGATTGACTTGGATGCACCTTTTGCAGATGATGCAGAGCGTGAACCAATTCATAAGAAAGCACCAACCTTTGATGAATTGTCAACATCTACTGAAATCCTTGAAACAGGGATTAAAGTTATCGACTTACTTGCCCCTTACCTTAAAGGTGGTAAAGTCGGACTTTTCGGTGGTGCCGGTGTTGGTAAAACCGTTCTTATTCAAGAGTTGATTCACAACATCGCCCAAGAGCACGGTGGTATTTCCGTGTTTACAGGTGTTGGTGAACGTACACGTGAAGGTAATGACCTTTACTGGGAAATGAAAGAATCAGGCGTTATTGAGAAAACAGCCATGGTCTTTGGACAAATGAATGAACCACCAGGAGCACGTATGCGTGTTGCCCTTACTGGTTTGACAATTGCGGAATACTTCCGTGATGTCGAAGGTCAAGACGTGCTTCTCTTCATCGATAACATCTTCCGTTTCACTCAAGCAGGTTCTGAGGTTTCTGCCCTTCTTGGTCGTATGCCATCAGCCGTTGGTTATCAACCAACACTTGCTACTGAAATGGGTCAATTGCAAGAACGTATCACATCAACTAAAAAAGGTTCTGTTACATCAATCCAAGCCATCTATGTTCCAGCCGATGACTATACTGACCCAGCGCCAGCTACAGCATTTGCTCACTTGGATTCAACAACCAACCTTGAACGTAAGTTGACACAAATGGGTATCTACCCAGCCGTTGACCCATTGGCATCAAGTTCACGTGCCCTTTCACCTGAAATTGTTGGTGAAGAACACTATGCTGTTGCGACTGAAGTTCAACGTGTGCTTCAACGTTACCGTGAATTGCAAGATATTATCGCTATCCTTGGTATGGATGAATTGTCAGACGAAGAAAAGACATTGGTTGGACGTGCACGTCGTATCCAATTCTTCTTGTCACAAAACTTCAACGTTGCTGAACAGTTCACAGGTCAACCAGGTTCTTATGTACCAGTTGCTGAAACTGTTCGTAGCTTTAAAGAAATTCTTGAAGGTAAGTATGACAATCTTCCTGAAGATGCCTTCCGTAGCGTAGGCCCAATTGAGGATGTAGTAGCCAAAGCTAAAGAAATGGGCTACTAATGAGGTGAAGATATGGCACAAATGACCGTACAAGTGGTAACTCCAGATGGTCTTAAATACGACCACCACGCCAACTTTATCCATGCGGTTACTAAAGATGGTCAAATTGGTATTTTGCCAGGCCATATTAACTTGATTGCACCACTTGAAGTGGATGAACTCAAGGTTCGTCGTGTGGATGATGAAAACCACGTTGACTGGATTGCCGTAAATGGTGGTATTATTGAAGTCAAAGATGACCTCATTACTATCGTTGCCGATTCAGCTGAACGTGAACGCGACATTGACGTTTCTCGTGCCGAACGTGCCAAGCAACGTGCCGAACGTGACTTGGAAGAAGCAACTAAATCTGATCGTGTTGACGAAGTTCAACGTGCTCAAGTTGCTCTTCGTAGAGCACTTAACCGTATCAGTGTCGGTACTAAATAAGAGTAAAGAAAACGAGACTTTGTTCTCGTTTTTTTATATGAGTTAAAAGAGTGCGGTGTTGATTGAAGACTATAGAGCCGTATTAGTAAGAGTTGCATCAAAAAGGCTTTATTATAAGGTGATTTGAAAAAATTTAATGTTTGAAAACGGTTAATTAAGCTTTTGCTTTAGTTTAAGGTATCAAAGTGTTATAATATAAGCTGTTAGCTTTGTGTTTTTTGTAAACTATAGAGTGACGTAATAGAAAGTATGAGTTTTTTAAGATATGAAAATTGAAAAGAAGCATCTTTTGGACTATACCATCTTAATACCTTATTTAATCTTGTCCGTAGTCGGTTTGATTGTGGTATATTCAACGACGAGTGCTCGTTTAGTAAGTTTTGGTGCTAACCCATTTGCATCCGTCATCAACCAAGGAGTCTTTTGGCTAGTGTCCTTATTTTTTATCTTTTTCATCTATCGGTTGAAATTGAATTTCCTCAGAAAAGATAAAGTTTTAGGAACCGTTATTTTATTTGAAGTTCTTCTTCTGGTTGTTGCTAAGTTTTTTACCAAAGAAATTAATGGTGCTAATGGGTGGATTGTACTTGGGCCCTTGTCATTCCAGCCAGCAGAGTACCTTAAGATTATTGTAGTTTGGTTTTTAGCACACACATTTTCAAAGAAACAGTCTGCGATAGAACGCTATGATTATCAGGCCTTAACTAAGAATAGATGGATCCCTAGAAAACGTAGTCAACTTAATGACTGGCGGTATTATTTATTGGTTATGATTGGCTTAGTTGCCATCCAACCTGACTTGGGGAATGCGGCCATTATTGTATTAACAACGGTCATTATGTTCTCAATTTCAGGGGTTGGGTATCGCTGGTTTACAGCTCTTTTTGCTAGTATTGTTGGTCTGTCATCTGCATTTCTGGGACTAATCGCTTTGGTTGGGGTAAAAACCATGTCCAAAGTACCAATCTTTGGTTATGTTGCCAAGCGTTTTGCAGCCTATTTTAATCCTTTTAAGGATTTAACAGGTTCAGGTCTTCAGTTATCCCATTCTTATTATGCTATGAGTAATGGGGGTTGGTTCGGTCTTGGCCTCGGAAATTCAATTGAGAAAACAGGTTATCTACCGGAAGCTACAACTGACTTTGTCTTTTCAATTGTTATCGAAGAATTAGGTCTTATTGGTGCAGGTTTAATCCTTGCTCTGCTTTTCTTCCTCATTCTTCGGATTATGATTGTAGGGGTTAAGGCTAGAAATCCATTTAACTCTATGATGGCTCTTGGCGTCGGTTCCCTTTTGCTTATGCAGGTTTTTGTCAATATCGGAGGAATCTCAGGTTTGATTCCATCCACAGGGGTTACCTTCCCTTTCCTTTCACAAGGTGGTAACTCGCTTTTAGTGACATCAGTCGGGATTGCTTTTGTCTTGAATATTGCTGCTAACGAAAAGCGTGACAATATTGTTCAAGCCATTGAAGAAGAGTTGAGCCAGACACAGGAATTAGAAAAACAAGACGAAAAAATAGTACCTCTAAGAAGAAGCCGTTGAAGTTCGGCTTCTTTTTGCATGTAGGTAAAGAAGATAGATGATATAAGGGTGTCAGTAATGTAATGGTACGAGAGTATCATCTCTTAATGAAAAATTCATGATGGCTTCTAAATAAAAAGAAAATCTGAAAACCATATAAAATACTTGCAATTCTATGACATTTTGATAGAATAGTAGAGTAAAGTTAGACTGTATTGCCTACTGTCTATCTATAAAATATATTTTATTGGAGGCTTTTCCTAAATGGCAAAAGAAAAATACGATCGTAGTAAACCACACGTTAACATTGGTACAATTGGACACGTTGACCACGGTAAAACTACTTTGACAGCTGCTATCACAACTGTTTTGGCACGTCGTCTTCCAAGCTCAGTCAACACACCAAAAGACTACGCTTCAATCGACGCTGCTCCAGAAGAACGCGAACGCGGTATCACAATCAACACTGCACACGTTGAGTACGAAACTGCTAAACGTCACTACGCTCACATCGATGCGCCAGGACACGCGGACTACGTTAAAAACATGATCACTGGTGCCGCTCAAATGGACGGTGCGATCCTTGTAGTAGCTTCTACTGATGGACCAATGCCACAAACACGTGAACACATCCTTCTTTCACGTCAGGTTGGTGTTAAACACTTGATCGTCTTCATGAACAAAGTTGACTTGGTTGACGATGAAGAATTGCTTGAATTGGTTGAAATGGAAATCCGTGACCTTCTTTCAGAATACGATTTCCCAGGTGATGAAATCCCAGTTATCCAAGGTTCAGCACTTAAAGCTCTTGAAGGTGATACTAAATACGAAGATATCATCATGGAATTGATGGATACTGTTGACGATTACATTCCAGAACCAGAACGTGACACTGATAAACCATTGTTGCTTCCAGTCGAAGATGTATTCTCAATCACTGGTCGTGGTACTGTTGCTTCAGGACGTATCGACCGTGGTGTTGTTCGTGTCAATGACGAAGTTGAAATCGTTGGTATCAAGGAAAAATCCAAAAAGCAGTTGTTACTGGTGTTGAAATGTTCCGTAAACAACTTGACGAAGGTATTGCCGGTGATAACGTCGGTGTCCTTCTTCGTGGTATCCAACGTGATGAAATTGAACGTGGTCAAGTATTGGCTGCTCCTGGTTCAATCCACCCACACACTAAATTCAAAGGTGAAGTTTACATCCTTTCTAAAGAAGAAGGTGGACGTCACACTCCATTCTTCAACAACTACCGTCCACAGTTCTACTTCCGTACAACTGACGTAACAGGTTCTATCGAACTTCCTGCAGGTACTGAAATGGTTATGCCTGGTGATAACGTGACTATCGATGTTGAATTGATTCACCCAATCGCCGTTGAACAAGGTACAACATTCTCTATCCGTGAAGGTGGACGTACTGTTGGTTCAGGTATCGTATCTGAAATCGAAGCTTAATTAATATTAAGTTCCCAATACAATTATTCGTCAGACAATAATGGCTCTTTGTCAACTGTAGTGGGTGACGAAAAGCTAACATCTAGAGAGAACCTGATAGGTTTTCTCTTTTTGTATGTTCAGAGTGATGAAAACACGCTTCCTAAAGTTAATAAAGTTTCTAAAACCGAAGCCCAGACGTTTAATATCTTTGATAAGCTTATTGGTGCCCTCCAATTTTGCATTTGAGTAATGTGTTTCTAGCGCATTTTTGATGTATGGTTTGTGTCTAAGGAAGGTCCTAAAGACAGTTTTGAAGTAATGATTAACCTTGCTTATATTCTCCTCTATGAGCTCAAAAAACTCATCTACCCTCTTCTCCTGAAAGTGAAACAGCAACAGCTGATAGAGGTTATAATAATTAGCGAGTTCTTCTGAGAAATTCAGTGTCTTCTTAACGACTTCATGTGGACTTAAGGTTTGACCAAAGGTCTTCGAGTGAAATGACTTACAAGAT
>NZ_CM002130.1:1343303-1529142 GCF_000448605.1 Streptococcus sp. HSISS3 | reverse complement strand
GACTCTCCTACAACTTTTTACACTGGAAGCGACGCTTTTTTAAGACGTAATAGTGTAGGTGTTTCCTGCCTGTTCAAGGAGAGGAATTTTAGAAGGCTTTTGAAAGTCATATTTGATCATCTTTCCTTGGCAGTGAGGACATGATGGTGCAGGATAATCAAGTGTTGCTTGAACCTCGATGTAGGTATCTTTTTCAAAAACAAGAGAAATAATGATATTTGGGTCTTTAATTCCGATTAATTCTGTGGTATTCTTAATAAGTCTCATAAGTTCTTCCTAATGATGGTTTGGTTGCTTTTCATTATAGTTCTTATGGGACTTTTTGTCTGCATTCAAAAAGCTCTATAATCTCTATAGTGATTTTACCCACTACAGAAATTATAGAGCCACAATAATTGAGAGAGTCGAGTTTACTCGGCTCTTTTTGGTTTTTCATTACCTATTTGATCTTCTTTTTATGAAAGTCTCATAGAAGAGAAGCAGTTTTGTAGGTCATTAGTCGGTATGAAGTGGCTATAGTTTTCGGAATTTTCCTAAAATCCTAGTAATAGTAGGGGATTTGTGATAGAATAAACTTGTAAATAAATAGAAGAAGAGGTATGTGAAATGTCACGTAAACCATTTATCGCTGGTAACTGGAAAATGAACAAGAATCCAGAAGAAGCAAAAGCATTTGTTGAAGCTGTAGCATCAAAACTTCCTTCATCTGATCTTGTTGAAGCTGGTATTGCGGCTCCTGCCGTTGACTTGACAGCTGTTCTTGCTGCTGCTAAAGGTTCAAACCTTAAAGTTGCTGCGCAAAACACTTACTTTGAAAATGCTGGTGCCTTCACTGGTGAAACTAGCCCACAAGTTTTGAAAGAAATCGGTACTGACTATGTTGTTATCGGTCACTCAGAACGTCGTGACTACTTCCACGAAACTGATGAAGACATCAACAAAAAAGCAAAAGCAATCTTTGCTAATGGCATGCTTCCAATCATTTGTTGTGGTGAAACACTTGAAACTTATGAAGCTGGTAAAGCTGCAGAATTCGTAGGTGCTCAAGTTTCAGCTGCTTTGGCTGGTTTGACTGCTGAACAAGTAGCTTCAACAGTTATCGCTTACGAACCAATCTGGGCTATCGGTACTGGTAAATCAGCTTCACAAGACGATGCACAAAAAATGTGTAAAGTTGTTCGTGATGTTGTTGCTGCTGACTTCGGTCAAGAAGTTGCTGACAAAGTACGTGTTCAATACGGTGGTTCAGTTAAACCTGAAAACGTTGCAGAATACATGGCTTGTCCAGATGTAGACGGAGCTCTTGTAGGTGGTGCATCACTTCAAGCTGATAGCTTCTTGGCATTGCTTGACTTCGTTAAATAATTTTTTATAAAGTCGAGGTTTCCTCGGCTTTTTCTTATGTCTTGGAAAGTCACGCTGTTGCTATGGATTTCGTATCGGGTGGGGTATGATTGATAGCATTATGCTTTTAACTTGAAAATCAATTTATCTACTGATTTATCACTTAAAGGATCTTTGATTTTTTATAATCAGTTCAATCGTGTTTCCAAAACGTCATTCTATCCATATACAAAAACTACCACTTTGTAAATCGGATAAATAAGGTCTAGTCATAAATGAACTTAAGCCTTTTCAAATAGAATTGAATTGCCCAAATAGTCAGATAATGTGCTATAATAAAGGCAGTATAACTAGAGCACAGACCCTAAGTGTTTATTTGCTCTGCATTGTCCAAGAAGAGGAGAATTAGAAATCATGACTTTTGATGCTATTGACCAAATGGCGGTCAGCACTATTCGTTCGCTTTCAATTGAGGCTATTCAAGCCGCAAATTCAGGACACCCTGGTCTTCCTATGGGTGCAGCGCCAATGGCCTACGTACTTTGGAACCATGTAATGAATGTTAATCCGAAGACTAGCCGTAATTGGACAAACCGTGACCGTTTTGTCCTTTCTGCAGGTCATGGTTCTGCTTTGCTTTATAGTTTATTGCACCTTTCTGGCTATAAGGTGACAATGGATGATTTGAAAAACTTCCGTCAATGGGGATCTAATACTCCAGGACACCCTGAAGTTAATCATACTGATGGTGTTGAAGCTACTTCAGGACCTCTTGGTCAAGGTATTGCTAATGCTGTTGGTATGGCCATGGCTGAAGCGCATTTGGCTGCTAAATTCAACAAACCTGGTTTTGATATTGTTGACCATTATACTTATGCCCTCCATGGCGATGGCTGTTTGATGGAAGGTGTTTCTCAAGAAGCTGCCAGTCTTGCTGGTCACCTTAAACTTGGTAAATTGGTTCTTCTTTACGATTCAAACGATATTTCACTGGATGGTCCAACATCAATGGCTTTCACTGAAGATGTTAAGGCTAAATTTGAAGCTTATGGTTGGCAACACATTCTTGTTAAAGATGGAAATGATTTGGAAGCTATTGCTAAAGCTATTGAAGAAGCTAAAGCAGAGACAGATAAACCATCTATCATCGAAGTAAAAACTATTATCGGTTATGGAGCTGAAGGACAAGGAACGTCAGCTGTTCATGGAGCACCGATTGGTCAAGAAGGTATTGATCATGCCAAAAGCGTGTACGGCTATGATGCACCTGCCTTCACTGTTCCTGACGAAGTAGCTCGTCGTTTTCAAGCTGGTATTAAGTTCCGTGGTGAAGCTGCTGAAAATGCTTGGCAAACTAAATTTGCTGAATATGAAGTTGCCTACCCAGAGTTAGCTGCTGAATACAAGGCTGCTTTTGCAAATGAGTCAGCAACTGTTGAATTGAACACTCATGAACTTGGCACAGCTGTAGCTAGTCGTGTGTCAAGCCAACAAGCTATCCAACAAATTTCTGAACAAGTTCCTTCATTCTGGGGTGGTTCTGCAGACCTTTCAGCTTCAAACAATACCATGGTTAAGGCTGAGTCTGATTTCCAAGCAGACAACTATGCTGGACGTAATATCTGGTTTGGTGTGCGTGAATTTGCTATGGCTGCAGCAATGAATGGTATTGCTCTTCATGGTGGTACTCGTGTTTATGGTGGTACTTTCTTCGTCTTCTCAAACTACTTGCTTCCAGCGGTACGTATGGCAGCTCTTCAAAACCTGCCAGTAACTTATGTAATGACACACGACTCAGTAGCAGTTGGTGAAGATGGACCTACTCATGAACCAATCGAACAATTGGCAAGTGTGCGTTCAATGCCTAACCTTAACGTTATCCGTCCTGCAGATGGTAATGAAACTAATGCTGCATGGAAACGTGCTTTGGCTGAGACTGAACGTCCAACAATGCTTGTCTTGACACGTCAAAACTTGCCAGTCCTTGATGGTACAGCTGAAAATGCTGAAGCTGGTGTCAATAAAGGAGCTTATATCATATCAGAAGCTAAAGGTAATCTTGATGGTATCATCATTGCCACTGGTTCTGAGGTGAAATTGGCTCTTGATACACAAGCTGCTCTTGAAGCTGAAGGTATTCATGTTCGTGTCGTATCTATGCCATCACAAAATCTCTTTGATGAACAAGATGCTGCTTATAAAGAAGATATCCTTCCAGCGGCTGTAACAAAACGTTTGGCTATTGAAGCTGGAACTAGCTTTGGTTGGGGCAAATACGTTGGTCTTGCAGGCAAAACACTTACTATCGATACTTGGGGTGCCTCAGCACCTGGCGACCGTATCTTTAACGAGTATGGTTTCACTGTTGAAAATGCAAGTCAACTATATAAATCATTGTAAGAAACGAAAGAACTTGGCTAGTCCGAGTTCTTTTTCATGTCAATGTGATGTGATATTACATGGCGCTTGACATTTTGTGAGAGAGTGCTAAAATGACTGTGTTAGCCGATTTAGCTCAGTTGGTAGAGCAACGCACTCGTAACGCGTAGGTCACAGGTTCGATCCCTGCAATCGGCATGGTTTGAAGCATTCGAGATATGTAATGGGAGTCTTTATGGACTTCTTTTTTAATATAGTTTTCAAAGCTCTATAATAATTTTGGGAATGTTCATTTAAGCTAAAATTTGATAAAATAGAAGATAATAAAAATAAAGGAAGTATCATGTCAAAAGGGTTATTAATCTCAATCGAAGGGCCAGATGGGGCTGGGAAGACCTCAGTTTTAGAGGCACTCTTACCTCGTTTAAAAGAAGTTTACCCTGGTCAGGTTATAACGACACGTGAGCCAGGTGGAGTAGCTATTGCAGAGCAAATCCGTGAGGTTATTTTGGATGTAGATAATACGGCTATGGATGCTAAGACAGAGCTCTTGCTCTATATAGCTGCCCGTCGTCAACATCTGGTCGAAAAGGTTCTTCCAGAGCTAGAAAAAGGCAATATGGTTATCATGGATCGTTTTATTGATTCATCGGTTGCCTATCAAGGTGCTGGTCGTGGCTTGGAACAGACTGAGATTGCTTGGTTAAATGCCTATGCGACGGATGGTCATAAGCCTGATGTCACTTTGTTGTTTGATGTGGATTCCGAAACTGGCTTGAAACGTATTGCAGCAAATGGTGAGCGTGAAGTTAATCGTTTGGATTTGGAAAAGCTTGATATGCATCAACGTGTTCGTAAAGGTTATTTAGACTTGGCTATGGTCGAACCAGAACGGATCAAGTTGATTGATGCTTCGCAACCCTTTGATAAAGTGATAGAGGATGCTTGGCAAATTATCAAGAGCTATTTGTAAGGAGCAAAATGAAATTAGCTGAAAGTCAGAGCAAGCTGTTCGAAGAATTTTCACAAATTATCAGAGAAAATCGTTTGAGTCATGCCTATCTATTCTCGGGTGATTTCGGAAGTTTCGATATGGCTATTTGGCTGGCACAGAGTCGTTTTTGTCTGACGCCTGAAGATGGTTTACCTTGCGGTAACTGTCGTCCCTGTCGCTTGATTGCACAAGGGGAGTTTTCAGATGTTAAATTGGTGGAACCTCAAGGGCAACTTATTAAGACAGATACGATTCGGCAGTTGACCAGAGAGTTTAGTCAATCAAGTTTTGAAGGACAGGCTCAGGTTTTTATCATTCGTGATGCAGATAAGATGCATGTCAATGCGGCCAATAGTCTTTTGAAGTTTATTGAGGAGCCACAGAGTCAGATTTACATTTTTCTCTTGACGGCTGATGATAGTCGTATCTTACCGACGATTAAAAGTCGAGCGCAACTCTTTTATTTTCCTAAGAATCGGGCCTATCTGGAGGACTTGTTACAGAGGGAAGGTCTGTTACTTAGTCAAGCTAAGGTCTTGGCAGACTTTGCTAAGGATGATACTCAAGCTTTGCACTTAGCTAAGGATAATAAGACTCTTGACTTGATTAATGCAGTGGAACGTTTGACACAGTCCTTGCTGGCTAATCAAGATTTGCTTTATTTGGACCTTGCAAAATTGGCTGTTCAGTGTGGTGAAAAATCAGAGCAAGAAATGGTTTGGGATTTCTTAACTTATCAATTGGGGAAGGATATACAAAATCCAAAAGCAAGACGATGGCTTGAATTGGTTTATGAGGCCCGTAACATGTGGCTAGCCAATGTCAGCTTTCAAAATGCATTGGAGTATATGGTATTATCATGACAGAGGTCATTGGAATCAAATTTGAAGAAAATGGAATGGTAGAATACGTCATTCCAGATAGACACTACGCCAAAGATGACTTTGTGGTCGTTTTGGAAAAAAAGGATAAGCGTTTGGCTCAGGTGGTCGTGGAGAATACTGATTTTCCTGAGGTTAGTCTACCTAATGATCTGAATCGGGTTGAAAGACTAGCTGAGGAGGGGGACTTAGCTAGATATAATGACAACCTTTTGAAGGCTGAAAAGAGTATGGCTGTTGTGGCTGACTTAATTCTTCAAAATCAGCTGGAGATGAAGGTGGTTGATATCATCTTTCCTTTAAATGGTTCTTATGTGCTGATTAATTTTGTGGCTGAAAAGCGAGTGGATTTCCGTCAGTTACTAAAGGATTTGGCAGCTTATTTTAAAACACGTATTGAGCTCCACCAAATTTCGAGTCGTGAGGAGTCGAAAATTTATGGTGGCTTAGGACCTTGTGGGCGTGCCCTGTGTTGCTCTAGTTTTTTGGGCGAATTCCCACCAGTATCTATTAAAATGGCTAAAAATCAGAGTTTGTCCTTAAATTCTGGTAAGATGAACGGTCTTTGTGGGCGTCTCATGTGTTGTCTCAGTTATGAAGATGACTTTTACAGAGATAGTAAGGCGAGTTATCCTGATTTAGGTGATGAAATTGAAACCAAGGATGGCAAAGGGCATGTTGTTGCTATTGACGTGATTGCAAGGACTATTAAGGTTGCATTTGATAAGGGGCGTGCTCCCCTAACCTATGGAGTGGAGGAAGTTCAGCTAAATGGAAAAGCGTGAATTGTATGATAAATTTGAGGAATTATCACAAAATTTGATGTCTATGTTGGCAGAAGTTGAGGCAATTAAGGCGAACTTCTCAGGCATTCTTGATGAAAATACAGCTCTTAAGTTGGAAAACGACAAGTTGCGTGAGCACTTGAGTCAAGTGGTTCAAGAAGAAACGGGCACGAAAATGTCTCATGGTAAGGTTAATCTCGAGGCGATTTATGATGATGGCTTCCATATTTGTCCAGATTTTTATGGTCAACGTCGTGATAATAATGAAGCCTGTGGCTTCTGTGCGGAATTGTTGTACGGAGATTAAAGATGCAGGTTCAAAAGAGTTTTAAGGGGCAGTCTCATTATGGTACCCTCTATCTTGTCCCAACTCCTATTGGAAATTTACAGGATATGACCTTTCGCAGCGTTCAAACTCTCAAAGATGTCGATCTTATTTGTGCGGAGGACACGCGCAATACGGGGCTATTACTCAAACATTTTGAGATTGAGACTAAGCAGTATTCTTTTCACGAGCATAATGCTTATGAGAAAATTCCGGATTTATTGGAGCGCTTGAAGTCAGGGCTTTCCCTGGCTCAGGTCTCAGATGCTGGTATGCCTTCCATTTCTGATCCTGGACATGATTTGGTTAAAGCTGCTATTGCTGAGGATATTCCTGTGGTGGCCTTACCTGGTGCATCAGCTGGGATTACAGCCTTGATTGCCAGTGGTTTGGCACCTCAACCTCATATTTTTTATGGCTTTCTTCCTCGTAAAAAGGGTCAGCAGCTTGATTTCTTCAAGGGAAAATTGTCTTATCCTGAGACGCAGATTTTCTATGAGTCACCTTATCGTGTAGCTGATACTCTTGAAAATATGCGTGAGGTTTATGGCAATCGTCAGCTGACTCTAGTTCGAGAACTGACCAAGCTTTACGAAGAATACCAGCGAGGTAGCATCTCCGAAATTTTGGATTATATTGAAACAAATCCTCTCAAGGGGGAATGTTTGCTGATTGTAGCTGGTGCATCGGATGAAGAAAGGGAAGAAAACCTGACATCAGATGTTACTCCAATTGAGGCTGTTGAAGCTTTAATTGCTTCCGGTATGAAGCCTAATCAAGCTATAAAAACGGTTGCCAAAGAGCGAAAACTAAATAGACAAGAGCTTTATAATCTCTTTCATGGGGTCTAAGAAGCTCTTTTTTTGTGGCGACATAAGATGTCAGAAAAGAAAGAATTATCAAAAAATTCCATAAATAAACTTGTAGACTCTTTATTTTTGTGTTATATTATCTAACATAAAAAATAATTCCTTTGGATTGGAGTGGTTTCATGGATACAGGTAGTAGTGCCTTTATATTGATATGTTCAGCCATGGTGTGCCTGATGACACCAGCTTTGGCCTTCTTCTATGGTGGCCTTGGGCGTCGAAAAAATGTCATTAATACCATGATGATGTCTGTTCTTCCCTTAGCAATTGCTTCCCTCTTGTGGGTTGTTGCTGGTTATTCACTTTCTTTTGGGGGGCATGGCTATTTCTTTGGGAATATTAGTCATCTCTTTTTACACGGTGTCTCTGAAACGGCTTCAAGTCGTGGTCTAGCCATTCCTGATCTCTTATTTGCAGCCTTTCAGATGATGTTTTCCATTATCTGTGTGGCGATTTTGACAGGTTCAGTAGTAGGGCGTATGCGCTTTACCCCTTTAGCTATTTTTGTAGTCTTTTGGCTACTTTTGGTCTATTATCCTTTTGCACATATGGTATGGGGAGACGGAATTCTTGCCAAGTGGGGGACAATTGACTTTGCGGGTGGTGATGTGGTCCACATTACTTCTGGTGTTTCAGCCTTGGTTTTGGCAATTGTTGTTGGGAAACGTCGTGACTATGGCATTCTAGAGCACCGTCCTCATAATGTTCCTTTTGTTCTGTTGGGAGCGGGTCTCCTGTGGTTTGGCTGGTTTGGTTTCAATGCAGGCTCAGCCCTAGCAGCCAATGGCTTAGCAGTTCATGCTCTTGTGACCACACATGTTTCTGCAGCAGCTGCCATGTTTTCATGGCTAGCTCTTGAAAAATATGTGACAGGTCATCCATCCTTGGTCGGTGGTTCGACTGGTTTAGTAGCCGGACTTGTTGCCATCACACCTGGAGCTGGTTTCGTTTCCATTTGGAGTGCCATTCTAATTGGAGCTATGGTTAGTCCGGTTTGTTTCTATGCCATTTCTGTCTTGAAAAAACGCTTTGCCTATGATGATGCTTTGGATGCTTTTGGTTGCCACGGTGTCGGAGGAATCTTTGGTGGTTTGGTTACAGCTATTTTTACAACACCAAATCTAGCCCTAGATAAGGCTAATGTTGGACTCATCTATGGGAATGCACGTTTGTTTTTGGTGACAGTTTTGGCCATTATTTTCACAGCTACTTGGTCGGGGCTGGTAACCTATGGTATCATAAAAGTAATTGCCCGTTATATGCCTTTACGTGTCAGTGACCGTGATGAAGCTATTGGTCTTGATGACTGTGAACACAAGGAAACAGCTTATCCAACCTTTATGGGTATGGATTCGTAGGAGGATACTGATGAAAAAAATAGAAGCGATTATTCGTTCGGACAAATTGGAAGATTTGAAAAATGCCTTGACTGGTAGTGGTTTAGCCAAGGGAATGACTGTAAGTCAGGTCTTGGGGTATGGAACCCAACGTGGCTTTGCGGAGTTCGTTCGTGGACAACGGATTGTTCCAACCTTATTGGCCAAGGTTAAGGTGGAAATAGTAGTCAAAGACCTGGCAGTTGATGAAGTTGTTGATGCTATCCGTGGTGCTGTGGCGACTGGTGAAGTCGGTGATGGGAAGATTTTTATTGTTCCTATTGATGATGTCATTCGTATTCGTACTGGCGAACGGGGTGGAGACGCTATTTAATGTCATATTGGATTAGGGCTTAAACCAGTTGGTTTGGGCCTTTTTTGTTGATTTTTGGTATACTAAAAGAGATTATTAAGGATGGAGGGGGTGACTGATTGGCAAAAGGAAAAAGAAAAGCAGGTCGAAATCTAAATTTAAGAAGACTAAGAAGAAAAAGAAGTCTTTTCTGCTTTTTCCTAGAGTTTTACAGAAATGGAGCCTGATCATTATTGGCTTACTTGCTTTGCTGGGGCTTCTAGTTAGTTTGAATTTTCCAAAGTTGACAATGGAAAAGAATATGACGTCTACAGATGAGACGACAGTTGCTTTTATTGCTGAGATTGGAGAGACTTCACGCTATTTAGCAGCGAAAAACGATCTTTATGCCTCAGTCATGATTGCCCAGGCCATCCTAGAATCGGACTCGGGACAGTCACAATTAAGTCAAAAGCCTTCCTACAATTTCTTTGGAATTAAAGGAGAATACAATGGTCAAAGTGTAACGCTACCGACCTGGGAGGATGATGGTAAGGGAAATCCCTACCATATCGATGCTGCCTTTCGTTCCTATGGCTCCGTTGAGAATTCGCTACAGGACTATGTGGACTTTCTCGAGGGAAGCTACTATGTGGGAGTGCACCGCTCCAAAACGAGAAGCTATAAAGATGCAACAGCGGCCCTAACAGGCGTTTATGCCACTGACACGACTTATGGTGATAAGCTGAACAGCATCATTGAACAATATCAGTTAACTATTTATGACACTTATTAGAGTCAAAGGAGAATAAGAAAAATATGAATCAGAACCAAGTGAAACTCATTGCCATTGATATGGATGGTACACTCTTAGACAGTCAAAAAGAGATACCTGCAGAAAACATTCAGGCTATTCAGGAAGCCGCTGTGGCAGGTATTAAGATTGTCCTTTGTACGGGTCGTCCACGTTCAGGCATTGTTCCCCATTTTGAAAAATTGGGTCTTAGTGAAGAAGAGTACATTATCATGAACAACGGTTGTTCGACCTATGAAACTAAAAATTGGACCTTGATTCAACATGAAAGCTTATCTCATACGGAGTTGGAAGACCTTTTTCAAGTGAGTAAGGATTTCCCAGACGTAGCTCTGACCTTGACAGGTGAAAAAAGCTTCTATGTTGTCGGTAATGAAGTGCCTGATTTAGTTGCCTATGATGCTGGGACGGTCTTTATGGTGGCTGAGGCAAAATCATTGGAAGAAATTTTTGCGGAAGGTCAGGTTATTTTTGAAGCCATGTATATGGCGGATCCTGAACCGCTTGATGACTTTCAAAATGCCATGGAAGAAAGTCTTAGTCAGCGCTATAGTACGGTTCGAAGCCAGAACTATATCTTTGAAATTATGCCACAAGGAACAACCAAGGCCAGTGGACTGAAGCATTTAGCTGAAAAGTTGGAGATCAATCCCGAACAGATTATGGCTTTGGGAGATGCGGCCAATGATATTGAAATGCTTGAATTTGTTGGTCAGAGCGTTGCCATGGGAAATGCTAGTGATGACATCAAGTCTTTGAGTAAATATGTAACCTTGACGAATGACCAAGCTGGCGTAGCCCACGCTATTCGTACTTGGGCTTTATAAGAAAAAGACCTTTAGCTTTTATCTGCTAAAGGTTTTTCGATTTCGGATAATGGCAATGAGAGTGGTTAGCGTGATGGTGATGTCTGTGATGGCAGCGGGATAAGCCTTAATGGTCAAATCGTATATTAGCCAGAGTAACATATTCTCAATAATGACCCAGCGAAGCCACTGAAGGTTTCGTGTGATGGCAATGGCTAGACTATAAGAGACTGAAGAGATAATCGGCAAATAGCCAATAAGTCCAAGATGATTGAGATAGGATCCTACGATGATTTGAATAATGATGAGGATGGTCAAGATAGTCTTGGTCATCTTCTTTTTGACCATCAGGCTATTTCGAATGATGGAAATACTGATGGTTAAAGCTCCAGTATAGCCACCCAATAAGAGGTTGGCAGTGGCAGTGAAAATATAGTCGGTAATTTGCCAGACGAGCATCTTATTTTTTGATTTTGCAAAAGAGGATATGGCGACACAGAGAGCTCCGATGGCTGAGAATACTTGTGCTAGAAGGTAGATTGTCATGATGTCACTTCCAATTTTTGCCTTTATTATATCACAAGAAAGAAGGATTTATTTCAAGAATATTTATCGGTTATTTATAAGTTCCGAAAGATGTAGTGGTAACTGAAAAAACATCGCCAACGGATGATGGTACTGCTATGGTAGTTTTCGTTTATGGAATTCTCAAAACACTGCTAGTAATGTTTTTCGATTGCCTTTGCTTGAAACCTGATGACAAGTATCAAAGAAAAAACAGTATATTCGAGACGGGCGTTGATGGATTTCTGATATGAGTAATAGTGGTGTTAAACATCATGAACATGAGAGTTAAATGAGATATCTAAAAAGGTCAGATTTTCCTGGTTTCTTTCTATTATTTTTAGGAAAAGCCTTGTTTATTCCCTAATAAATAGATACAATAGAAAGGTCGGTTTTACCGAAAATTTTTGAATAATGAGGACAAAAATGTGTCAGTAAATTGGCAAGATATTGTGTTTTCTTTCCTCGGTGGTTTGGGACTCTTCCTTTTCAGTATTAAGTACATGGGGGATGGTCTTCAACAGGCAGCCGGTGATAAGTTACGCTATTACATTGATAAGTATACCAGTAATCCTTTTTTAGGGGTCTTGATTGGTATTGTCATGACGGCCTTGATTCAGTCAAGTTCAGGGGTAACCGTTATCGTCGTAGGTCTGGTTTCGGCAGGACTTTTGAGTCTTCGTCAGGCTATTGGAATTGTCATGGGGGCAAATATCGGGACAACCGTAACTTCCTTCATGATTGGTTTCAAGCTAGGTGATTATGCCCTTCCGGTGCTTTTCATTGGTGCGGCGCTTCTCTTCTTTACAAGTAATAAGAAGCTCAACAACCTAGGTCGTATCTTGTTTGGTGTGGGTGGAATCTTCTTTGCCCTTAACCTGATGGGAGATGCGGTAGAGCCTTTGAAGTCCGTCACAGCCTTTAAAGACTACTTGGCAACTTTAGGTGACCGCCCAATCATGGGAGTCATCATTGGTGCTGGTTTGACCATGTTGATTCAGTCTTCGGCAGCTACCATTGGTATTCTTCAGAGCCTTTATTCAGGTGGCTTGCTTGATTTGCAAGGTGCCCTTCCAATCCTCTTCGGGGACAATATCGGAACAACTATAACAGCGGTTCTTGCGGCTCTTGGTTCTAACATTGCGGCTAAACGTGTAGCAGGAGCTCACGTACTCTTTAATGTCATTGGAACGGTCTTGTGTTTGATTCTTTTGGTGCCATTCACAGCTTTAATTCAATGGTTCAAGTCTGTACTTGGTTTGACACCAGAGATGACAATTGCCTTTGCCCACGGTACTTTCAACATTGCTAATACTATTGTTCAGTTCCCATTCATCGGAGTTTTAGCTTACTTGGTAACTAAGATCATCCCTGGTGAGGACGAAGTTAATAAGTACAAAGCACTTTATTTGGACCGTTTGCTCATCACGCAAGCACCAGCCATTGCCCTTGGTAATGCCAAGAAAGAATTGGTGCATTTGGCGTCATATGCTATCCAGTCTTTGGAAGCTTCATATGCTTTCTTTGATAAGGGAGATGAAAAATACTTTGACAAGGTTGAAAAATATGAAACAGCTGTTAATAGTATTGACGAAGAGTTGACAACTTACTTGATTGATATTTCTAACGAGTCACTTAGTGTTTCTGAAAATGAAATCTTGGCAAGTGTCCTTGATTCTGTTCGTGACTTGGAACGTATTGGTGACCTTGCAGTCGCTAGTGCTAGTCTTTCACAACACATTCATAGCAAGGGAATTGAATTCTCTGAAACAGCCAAGGCGGAACTTGCGGATGTCTATAACCGCACTCATCGTATTATACTTGACAGTATTCGTGTCGTTGTGGACGATGATAAGGTGCTTGCTGGTCAAGTTATCCTCCGTCATGAAGAGTTGGAAAAACTTGCAAAACAATTGCGTAAGATTCATACCAAACGCCTTAATAATGGTGAATGTACTGCGCAGGCAGGTATCAACTATGTTGATTACTTATCGCATTACACACGTATCGCAGACCATGCCATTAACCTTGTTGAAAAGGTTACAGAAGGTGTGATTTAATATGGAAAGTCGAGAACATTTCTCGGCTTTTTTTGATATAATGAAGGCGTATTGAGAACATAGAAAATTGATGAGAGGTAGTCCTATGACTTATTATATTGCAGCCAAACGATTTTATTTTGATCATAAGGTCAAAGAAGGTGGCTACTTAGCAGTCACAGATGGTCGTTTTGCTGAGTGGACAAAAAAGGCACCAGAAGGTGCAGAGGTGCTAGATTACAGTGACTATCAAATTGCTCCTGGTCTTGTGGACACCCACATTCACGGATTTGCGGGTTATGATGTTATGGACAATTCGGCGGAAAGTCTCTTAGGTATGAGTCAGGCCTTGCCTTCAGCAGGTGTGACCTCTTTCTTGCCGACAGCCTTGACCGCACCATTTGAGGAGTTGAAGGCTATTTGTCAAACGACAGCTGAGACGGCTGGTAAGGAAAGAGGCGCAAAAATTCAAGGACTCTTCTTTGAAGGGCCTTATTTCACTGAAACCTACAAGGGTGCTCAAAATCCAAAATACATGGGCAATCCAAGCCTTGAACAGTTGCAAGCCTGGCAAGAAGCGGCTCAAGGAAAGTTAATCAAATTGGCCTTGGCTCCTGAGCGTGAAGGAGTGGCTGATTTTATTAAAGAAGCGACTAAACAAGGTGTGACAATTGCCTTGGGACATTCCAATGCGACTTATGAAGAAGCCGTGGCAGCAGTGGAAGCTGGTGCTTCGGTCTGGGTTCACGTTTATAATGGGATGCGTGGCTTTAGTCACCGTGAGCCTGGTATGGTTGGTGCAGCCTTTGATAGTCCAGATACCATTGGTGAATTGATTGCGGATGGGCACCATGTTTTACCAGCTGCCTGTAGCGTCCTTATCAAGCAGAAGACGCCTCAAAATGTTGCCCTGATTACAGACTGTATGTCTGCAGGAGGACGTCCCGATGGCGACTATATGCTGGGTGAGCTTCCTGTTATTGTGGAAAATGGCACGGCTCGCCTTAAGGAAGGTGGTAACCTGGCTGGTTCTATCCTGCAACTTAAAGATGGTGTCAAGCACGTCGTTGATTGGGGTCTGGTGACGGTTGCTCAATCTTTACAAATGGCGAGTCATGTTCCAGCTAAATCTGTTGGTCTTGAAAATGTTTGTGGTAGTCTTAAAGCTGGTCTAGCAGCCGATTTCATCGTTTTAGATGACTCTTTGGAGTTACAAGCAACTTTTATCGATGGTCGTAAAGCTTGGGAAAAGTAATGGTCTAAGCAGTGCTTTTATATAAAGGTGCTGTTTTTTCTTATTTTTTACAGAATTGTAACAGTAAAGGTGTAAAATAGAAATACTTTTTATTTTTACAGGAGGTAATATGTCAAAACGTATTTGGAGCATTGCTCTGGCCTATGTCGGTGTAATGATTGGCGCAGGAGTATCTTCAGGACAGGACCTCTTGCAGTATTTTGTCAGCTTTGGAGCCTGGGGTCTGATAGGTGTTATTGTCTTAGGAGTTCTACATGTTGGTTTTGGCCGTTTGATGATTGCTCTGGGAAGCTATTATCAATCGGACGATCATTCGGTCGTTCTTGCTGAAATTAGTCATCCTGTTATATATCGCATTTTGGATATTGCGCTCATTATCACCTGCTTTATCTTTGGTTTTGTGATGACGGCTGGTGCAGGAGCCAATTTGAATCAACAATTTGGCATGCCATTTTGGGTAGGAGCTTTTCTCTGTACGGCCTTGACTATTGTGGTCAGCTTTTTAGATTTCAAAAAAATCATCGGAGTTATCGGAGTCTTTACCCCTATGATTTTGGTAATGATTGCTGTTATCTTTATGACCAATGTTTTAGGGCGCCACTGGGATTTTGAGGAGATGAATAGGATTTCACAAACTATTCAATCCCCCTTTTCAAGCGTTTGGATGTCTGTCGTCAATTATTTTGCTGTTTGTGTCATGTCTGCCATCGCTATGGCCTTCGTTATGGGGGGCTCCATTTTCAAAATTAATGAAGCTGAAAAGAGTGGTGCCTGGGGTGGCTTCATGGTTGGTGTGATTTTCTTTATCACGACCCTGATTCTTTTTGCTAATAGTGACAAGGTTGTCAAGTCAGATGTGCCTATGTTGGCTATTGCTAAGGAAGTTAATCCTGTCTTTGCAACCCTCTATGCTTTCGTGATTTTTGGTTTGATTTTCAATACTGTTTTTAGTCTCTATTATGCTCTAGGCAAACGCTTTGCAGCTGGTAGTGAAAAACGGTTCAAGTTTTTTGTGACTGCTTTTTCTCTCAGTGGTTTCCTTGTATCCTTTATGGGTTTTCGTCAATTGGTCGCAGTCATGTATCCCATTATCGGTTATATGGGATTACTGATGTTGGTTGTCTTGGTTGTCGCAAGTTATCGTAAAAAAGCAAAGATTCGCAAGGAAAAAGAAATCCGAAATCATCTTTTAGCTATTGTCGAGAAAGCTTATGATCCTGATCAAGATTTAACGCCTCAGGACAAGGAAAAGGCAGAACAACTTCGAGATGCTTCAATCATTGACAATCAAACACTCCGTGAGGATTCCCATGCTCATGTTCGTCAGGAATTGGGGATTGATGAGAAGTAGAATTAGAATTCTATTTTACAAGTTTATCTATTTCTGCTATAATACTGACAAGAAAGAAAGGCTTATGGCGTTTTTCTAGCGAGCTTGGGATAGTGAAAGCCAAGTAGGGCAAAGTAAGCAAGTGGCGCTTTCTCTTAGCGAAGAGCTGAGTAAAGTAAAATAAAATGAAGTAATAAATTAGGGTGGAACCGCGTTTCTGACGCCCCTAGGTCATATGACTTGGGAGCAGAGACACGGTTCTTTTTGTATTCCAAGTCACAAAGATAAAATTAAGGAGTATTCAATGTCTAAAAAACTAACCTTCCACTGCGTCAGTGGCAGATACCTCCTTACAGTCGGACTGCCCCACTCTCAGCGCTAGGGTGCCTGGGCTAGACGCAGTACTAACTCGTCTTGCCTCGTATAATCGACGAGGCAAACTCGTGTCGCAAGAATCATTTTTAATCAAGGAGTATTCAATGTCTAAGAAATTAACATTTCAAGAAATTATTTTGACTTTGCAACAATACTGGAATGACCAGGGTTGTATGCTCATGCAGGCTTATGATAATGAAAAAGGTGCGGGAACTATGAGTCCTTACACTTTCCTTCGTGCCATTGGTCCTGAGCCATGGAATGCGGCTTATGTGGAGCCATCTCGTCGTCCAGCTGATGGTCGTTATGGGGAAAACCCAAATCGTCTCTACCAACACCACCAATTCCAAGTAGTTATGAAGCCATCTCCATCAAACATCCAAGAGCTTTACCTTGAGTCTTTGGAAAAATTGGGGATTAATCCTTTGGAACACGATATCCGTTTCGTTGAAGATAACTGGGAAAACCCATCAACTGGTTCGGCTGGTCTTGGTTGGGAAGTTTGGCTTGACGGTATGGAAATCACTCAGTTCACCTACTTCCAACAAGTTGGTGGATTGGCAACTGGTCCGGTAACTTCTGAAGTTACGTACGGATTGGAACGTTTGGCTTCTTACATCCAAGAAGTAGATTCAGTTTATGATATTGAGTGGGCTCCAGGCGTTAAATACGGAGAAATCTTCCTTCAACCAGAATACGAACACTCAAAATACAGCTTTGAAGTTTCTGACCAAGATATGCTTCTTGAAAACTTCGAGAAATTTGAAAAAGAAGCAGGACGTGCTTTGGAATTGGGCCTTGTTCACCCAGCCTATGACTACGTTTTGAAATGTTCACACACCTTCAACTTGCTAGATGCACGTGGAGCAGTATCCGTTACAGAACGTGCCGGCTACATTGCCCGTATCCGTAACTTGGCCCGTGTCGTAGCCAAAACTTTCGTCGCAGAACGTAAGAAACTTGGTTACCCACTTCTTGACGAAGCCACACGCGCCAAACTCCTAGCAGAAGAGGAAGAATAAAAAGAGTTACAAGAATGGAAAATGGGCAAACAAAGTGAGCCCACATGGCTACCCAGAGGCAAGTCGAAGACTTGCTAAAGGGATAGGCACCGCCGTACTGGTATATGGGGATTTTCGAAACGTTAGGTTCAAAAATCAGTTGGCTAAATCCACTTTGATGGACTGTTGGAAATCGATGCCAAGGAGACATAAGATTTCCCTACAGCCTCACAAAGTTAGTTAGCAACGTCCCCAGTACCTAAGGTGCCTATCAACAAGAAGAATTTTGTAAAGGAAAAAACATGACAAAAAACTTATTAGTAGAACTTGGACTTGAAGAGTTGCCAGCCTACGTTGTCACACCAAGTGAAAAACAACTCGGTGAGAAAATGGCAGCCTTCTTGGATGACAACCGTCTTTCATACGAAAGCATTCAAACCTTCTCAACACCACGCCGTTTGGCCGTCCGTGTGATTGGTTTGGCTGATCAACAATCTGATTTGACCGAAGATTTTAAAGGACCTTCTAAGAAAATCGCCTTGGATGCAGATGGAAACTTCTCAAAAGCGGCTCAAGGATTCGTCCGTGGGAAAGGTTTGACTGTTGATGATATCGAATTCCGTGAAGTCAAAGGTGAAGAGTACGTTTATGTCACTAAGCACGAAGCTGGAAAACCAGCTAAAGAAGTCTTGGCTGGCGTTCCAGAGGTGCTTGCTTCATTGACTTTCCCTGTCAGCATGCACTGGGCTAACAATACATTTGAATACATTCGCCCAGTTCACACCTTGACAGTTCTTTTGGGCGACGAAGCGCTCGACCTTGATTTCTTGGATATCAAGTCAGGTCGTGTGAGTCGTGGACACCGATTCCTTGGACATGAAGTGGAAATTACTAATGCGGATTCTTATGAAGAAGACCTTCGTACCGTTTACGTGATTGCGGATAGCAAAGAACGTGAAAATATGATTCGTGAGCAAATCAAAGCCATCGAAGCAGAACAAGGTGTTCAAGTTCAAATCGAAGAAGGGCTTTTGAATGAAGTCTTGAACTTGGTCGAATACCCAACTGCCTTCATGGGAAGTTTTGATACTAAGTATTTGGATGTTCCAGAAGAAGTTTTGGTGACCTCAATGGAAACGCACCAACGTTACTTTGTTGTACGTGACCTTGATGGTAAACTTAAACCAAACTTCATCTCAGTCCGTAATGGTAACGCTGAGCACTTGGAAAATGTTATCCGAGGAAATGAAAAAGTATTGGTTGCACGTCTTGAAGATGGTGAATTCTTCTGGCGTGAAGACCAAAAACTTAAGATTGAAGACCTCGTTGCTAAATTGGCGAACGTAACCTTCCATGAAAAAATTGGTTCTCTTTCAGAACACATGGCGCGCGCTGGTGTCATTGCAGCGTCACTAGCTGAGCAAGCTGGTTTGACTGCTGAAGAAACGGCAGCCGTCGCTCGTGCAGCTGAAATCTACAAATTTGACCTCTTGACTGGTATGGTCGGAGAGTTCGATGAATTGCAAGGAATCATGGGTGAAAAATACGCTCTCCTTGCTGGTGAAGATGCTGCGGTTGCTACAGCTATCCGTGAGCACTACCTTCCTGATTCAGCAGACGGAGCCCTTCCAGAGACTAAGGTTGGTGCTATCCTTGCGCTTGCAGATAAATTGGATACCCTCCTTTCATTCTTCTCAGTAGGCTTGATTCCATCAGGTTCCAATGACCCATATGCGCTTCGTCGTGCAACACAAGGGATTGTTCGTATCTTGGATGCCTTTGGTTGGCATATCCCTATGGATGAGTTGATTGACAGCCTTTACGGACTTTCATTTGATAGTCTTTCATATGACAATCAAGCAGAAGTCATCAACTTCATCAAAGCGCGTGTGGACAAGATGATGGGACGCACTTCAAAAGATATCAAAGAAGCCGTTCTTGCTGGTTCAAACTTTGTCGTGGCTGATATGCTTGAAGCAGCTGACGCCCTCTCAGAAGCTGCTAAGGCTGATGGTTACAAAGCAGCTGTTGAATCACTTTCTCGTGCCTTCAACTTGGCAGAAAAAGCAGGTGCTTCAGTAGCAGTCGATGCCAGTCTCTTTGAAAATGATCAAGAAAAAGCTCTTGCTAAAGCGATTGAAGAGCTTGAATTGACTGGTTCAGCTAGCGACAAATTGGCTCAACTCTTTGCTCTTAGCCCAGTCATTGATGCTTTCTTTGACAATACTATGGTTATGGCAGAGGATGAGGCTGTTAAAAACAACCGTTTGGCCCTTCTTGCAGGTCTTGTAGCTAAAGCTAACGCTGTTGCAGCTTTCAACCAATTGAACACAAAATAATGACCTGATGACAGGTAGAAAGTAGGTCTTATTATGACACCTGAAAAAATCGCTCGTATCAATGAGCTTGCTAAAAAGAAAAAACCGAAGGTTTGACTCCAGAAGAAGAAGTGGAGCAAGCAAAACTTCGTGAAGAGTACATTGAAGGCTATCGTCGTTCAGTTCGTCACCATATCGAAGGAATTAAAGTGGTTGACGAAGAAGGTAACGATGTGACACCTGAAAAACTACGTCAAGTACAACGTGAAAAAGGTTTGCATGGCCGTAGCCTTGATGATCCTGAATCATAATAACCATTAACAAGGGTTTGGAGATTTCCAAGCCCTTGTTTTGGAGTGTAAAATTCTGAATATTCTGTATAAAATTGACCGGTTATGCAAAAAATGGTAAAATATAAGTTATGTTAAAAATGGTAGGACTCAATGAGTCTTGCTTAATAGAATTGGAGTGAAAAAAATGTCGCAAAAGCAACATCATAAAGACGACGACAACCAGACTGAGAATGGGATGGTGCGTGGTCTTCAAAACCGTCACGTCCAGCTGATTGCCATCGCTGGTACAATCGGTACAGGTCTCTTCCTCGGGGCGGGGCGTTCCCTTTCCCTAACAGGACCTTCAATCATCTTAGTATATATACTAACTGGTATCTTCATGTATCTTATGATGCGAGCTATCGGTGAGATGCTCTATATGGATCCTGACCAACACACCTTTATCAACTTTATTACCAAATACCTTGGTAAAGGTTGGGGATTCTTCTCGGGTTGGTCTTACTGGGTATCACTGATTTTCCTTGGAATGGCAGAAATTACGGCCGTCTCGACCTATGTGCAATATTGGTTCCCAAGTTGGCCTGCCTGGCAGATTCAGATTATCTTCCTGATTATCTTAAGTTCGGTTAACCTGATTGCAGTTAAGATTTTCGGGGAAGTTGAGTTTTGGTTTGGAATGATCAAGATTATCACCATTCTTGCTCTTATCGCAACAGGTATCTTCATGGTAGCAACCAACTTTGAAACGCCTGCTGGACATGCTAGTCTTTCCAATATTACACAAGGCTTCCAGATGTTCCCTAAAGGTTGGGTAAGCTTTGTCATGACCTTCCAAATGGTCTTCTTTGCCTATCAAGCCATCGAATTTGTAGGGATTACAACTTCTGAGACAGCGAATCCACGTAAGGTCTTACCAAAGGCAATCAAGGAGATTCCGATTCGTATTGTCATCTTCTATGTGGGTGCCCTCATTGCCCTCATGGCTATCTTCCCATGGCAAAAACTTCCAGTTAATGAATCACCGTTCGTAACGGTCTTCCAAATGGCTGGTATCAAGTGGGCAGCAGCCTTCATTAACTTTGTTGTCTTGACAGCAGCGGCTTCATCATTGAACTCAACACTTTACTCTACAGGTCGTCACCTCTTCCAAATTGCTAAGGAAACACCAAATAGTAAAGTCATGAAAGCTTTGAAGCTAGATACTTTGTCACGTAATGGTATTCCTTCACGTGCCATCATTGTTTCAGCCATTGTGGTATGTGTTTCAGCCTTCATCAATGTCTTGCCTGGTGTATCTGATGCCTTTGCTTTGATTACCGCATCATCATCAGGGGTCTACATCGCTATCTATATCTTGACTATGCTTGCTCATCTCAAGTACCGTAAATCTCAAGAGTTCATGGCAGATGGCTTCCTTATGCCAGCCTATAAGATTCTTAATCCATTGACTATCCTTTTCTTCATCTTTGTTTTTGTTTGTCTCTTCTTGCAAAAGTCAACAGTTGTCGGAGCTATTGGAGCAACCATCTGGATTGTCGTATTTAGTATCTATAGTAACTGGAAACACAGTAAATAAATCATTTAGCTCACCTTTATGGTGAGTTTTTTGTTGTCAAAAAAAGGACACAAGGTGTCCCAGTTATTAGTTATGCAATACTTTCTTGGTTTCCATGGTGAAAGAATCCACCTAAGAGGCCCTTGCTACGATGGAAAATAGCAGGCTTATGATCGTTGTGTGAACGACCATTAACATCAAGTTTAGCCCATTCAAGAGCCTGGTAGGCATTTCGGTCTGAAACTGTAGATGTCCCGATATAGCTATAGATACCTGCTTGAGCAAGAATAAAACCTTGCAGTTGGCGAATATGCTCATCATTGAGGACTTCAGAAAAATGAATCATAACTGTCTTATAAGTTAAAGCTTGGACAGACTCGACGATTGGTGACTCTGCTAAGAGGTGCAAAAGTTCTTGATGCTTAGTAAAGTACTTATCATAGTCCATTGGAAGAATGATAGTATGGGCAATCCAATCTTCCAAGTTGGCTTTGGCTTTTTTACTGAGACCTTTTGCTGTGATACTGAGGTCATCTATATTGAAAGGAAGTTGGTCGATGTGAGCAGTGTTTGAACCATAAGCCTTCCTGAAAAGCGGTGTACTTGATAGAATATGTCCAGTGGGAGAAATAATAGCCAAGGCAGTTTCCTTGGTTTGGTAACCAAGCTCGTGGCATTCCATGCTAGCGTATGTGTCTTTAAATTCAATAATTGCTCTTGTTTTCATCGTGTAACTCTCTTTCTGTTAGTTTATAAACTAACAATAGTTTATCACGAGTCCTTAACGAGGTCAAGAATTAACCTCCAAAAATAAAAAATTTCAAGTCATCAAAAAACTTCGAGAATCAATTCCCGAAGTTTTTTTACTAGAATTTGTAGTCTTTCACAATTTTGATGGCGTTAACCGTTACCGTTTCTTTTGGTTTGTTGTTTTGATCGACTTCAAGATTGGCAATGGTATCAACGACATCCATCCCTTTGATGACTTGTCCAAAGACGGTATATTTGGTATCACCGGCTGGGTATCCACCTTTTTTGTAGGCGTCAATAATAGGTTTTGGATAACCAGCACTTGAAAGTTGTTTACTTTGGTTATCCTTGTTTTGAACGATGAAGAATTGGCTACCATTTGAATCCTTAGCACCAGTATTTGCCATGGCAAGCGCTCCTCGAATGTTGTAGAGGAATGGTGTTGGCTCAAGAGCGAAGCCTTTCTTCCAGATAGATTCGCCACCAGTACCGTCACCTTTAGGATCACCACTTTGAATCATAAAGTCTTGGATGACACGGTGGAAGGTAAGACCGTCGTAGTATTTATCCTTGGCATGCTTCAAGAAGTTTTCAGAAGCCTTAGGAGCCAGAGTAGGGAAAAGCTTAACAGTTATATCGCCCTTCGATGTCTGGAGGATAACTTCGGCCTCGTCCTTTCCAACCTTGTCTGACAATTGAGGAAAGGCGTCTTTACCAGATTTTTGAGCTTTTTCTAATTGTTTCGTGTATATCTTATTGTCAACGTAGGCATCTCCACGAATGGCACGTGCAATATTTTCACGGTAGACAAATCCTAAGCAAGCAATAACAAGTACAAGGACTAAAAGAATGTACTTTTTAATGTTTTTCATATATAACTCCTTTGATGCATTATACCTATTATTGTAGCAGAAAAAACCTTTTGGGAAACGGTTAACAGAGGTTTGTAATTATGGTAAAATAGAAACATCAACAAGAAAATGAACAGGGACTAGATATAGGGAAAGGTTGTTTCACTCAAACAGCGAGCGAGGCATAACTTTTGAAAGACGTAGGATGCTCACGGATAAGCAAGCTGTGTGTCTATGTTTTACTTATGGAAAACGTCACTAAGCTGAGGGGTCCATTTGTTTTCATTTCTTGAAAAAAGGAGATTTTTATGTCAACTAAAGCAGAATGGGCTGAACTCTTTGAGTCGGTTCATGGGCGTAAACCTAGCCCCCAAGAATTTTTGTACGCTAAAGCAGCTGATTTTGATACTAGCGCTTTGATTGCTCAAGCGGCATCTGTAGATGCCCCAGCTAAGGAGCCTGCTACTGAAGAAGCACCTGCAGCACAAGTCGTTTCAGATACTGAGGAAGTCGCTCAAGAAGACGATATCGCTGATGTTGCTGAAACAGTTGAAGATGCTGTCGCTGAACAAGCAAGCAATGAATCACCATTTGGAACAGCAGCCTTCTCAGAAGCGCCTGCTCAACAACCAACACCACAATTTGATTCAAGCATGTTTGAAAAGGCTTCTATTCCGACAACTCAAGGATTTGGAGCAGTTCCTAATCCAGCACCTAGCTCAGCAGACAAACCTGTCTTCAACCTTATCTTGCCGATTGTTGCGATTGCCCTTTCAGTAATCTTTGCCATCTTGTCATGGTTTGTTAGTCCTGCTTGGCTCTTCATCATCTTGACAGTCCTTGCCCTAGCTTTGGCGGTGGTTTCACTTATCTTTAGCCTTAAATCAAGCAAGAAATTGCTCTCTATCATTGCAACGGCAGTAGCTGGAGTCATGCTCTTTGTCTCTATTGGTGGTTTGATTTTCCAAATTTCTCAAAACTCAAATGACAATGCAGGCTCAAGCAAAACATCAAAAGTTGCTGACAAAGATGATGAAGATGATGACAGCGATTCAAAATCTGATTCAAAATCTAATTCAAAATCTAATTCAAAAGGTGACTCAAAATCTGATTCAAAATCTGACTCAAAAGGTGATAGCACTGACGTCAACGATTACATTGACAAAAATGCTAAATTTGACTGGAATGAATCTAAGTTCAAGAAATTGAAAGCTGGAAAAGACTCTGCTAAGTCAATTATGAAGACTTATGGTAAAGCATCAGATGCCCAAATGTCAGGTGATGACTTGAGCATGACTTATTCTGGCAAAGACTATAGTGAACATGTTTACCTAACCTTTAAGAAACAGTATGATGGTACCTTTATCTTGTCACATGCTTCAGGAAACTTCCCTACAGATGCTGTACAAACTGATGACTCATACAAATCTGACTGGACGAAAGAACAGTTTGATGCTCTTAATAAGGGAGATTACAGTAATCCATCAAACGGAACAAAACTCGAAGATATCCTTAAGGATCACCCTAAAGCTTCAAACGCTGAGTACACCATCTCAACCGTTCGTGAAGGTGAGTTCAAGAAAGAATTGAGCGTTTCTTATAACGACTTTAAAGCTGAAGATGGTAAACTTAAGAGTGTTTACTTGTCATTTGACACTACAGAAGATGGTGATACATTCTACCTTACTTATAAATCAGGTCCAGATGGCGATTAATTAAGCTGATTAAGGAAACAGGAGGGGAGACCTTCCTGTTTTTTCGTAATAAAAGGAGAAAACTTTTGAAATTCTTGAATTACACATATGAGCAAAGTCAGTCTATTGTCACTAAGGAGACTGTAGAAAAACTCAATCAAAAAGGTAGCTGGAAACGTTTTATTGGTTTATTTATCACTTCAATCCTTCTTTACTTTTCTTCTATTGCCACACCGATGTTTATAAAGGGCTTGACCGTTGAACAAGATCCTACATTTTCTTGGATTCAGTGGCCCATGATTATCTTGTATGTAGTCATGTATCTGGTCTATCTGCTCTTTTCAATAAGGCACAGAAAAAGCCCGATGAAGCTGAAATTTTGCACCTACTTTTATATGGTGATTTTACTTGCTATCTTTACGGTATGTGCTGGTATAATGATGATGACACGACGAAATATTGTCAGTATATTATCGGGTGCCATGTTTCTTCTTTCCATTTATTATTTGATTCGAACGGTTCCCCGTAAACTGAAAGAAGCCGTTCAAAATCAGACAGAGTTTAGCCCCATGGTAGCACTTGTGACTGAAAAGATTTCGGATGGCTTGGTCTTTTTAGGTGGAACGGGGATTACAGCCGGACTTGTGCTGTTTGACCGCTCCACTGGGAGTAATTTAAGAGGGAGCATTGATGCGGTGTTGTTGCCTATCATGCCTGCCATATTTGTCTTTGCGACTTATGTCTTTTCCATTGATTTGCTACGAGGGTATTACCTCTTTAAATATTCTGAACAATATAGAGAGCAGTTTGGCTACTCAGCTAAGGACTGGTATGGAGAGAAGTCGAAGGAGTATAGGAGGATGCTGGGTTAGGGTGCTTCGAGAAGACCAACAGGTTTTGAAGTGAATTATAAGATTGATGGGGAAGAATTTTCTAAAAAATTACCTAATATAAATGGAGAATAAAAATGAAACAATTTGAAGATAAATTTATGGAAGTTCAGGCTAGTATGATTTCGCTTGCATCGGAATATGTTCGTGCTCAAGCTGAAAAGATATTTATCTATGCAATAGCTGATAGCTTATACAGTTTCAATGTGTTTTATAAAGTTAATGGACATGTTGTCCATAAACATGAAGTGAACGAATATTTACAAGAAGGTTTAAAAATAGATACCACCTTACAGACTTCATTGTTAAGGGAAGGAGTGAAAGATGTAAAAAACATGGTTAAAGTTTGCGGTGAATATCATCGTGAACATCCCACAGAAATGTGGCTCGTCTACGATGCTGAAACGAATAGTTTGAAATCGAAGTATAGTTATGAGGGACGATACGATAAGGATGAAGAGTTGTTGCCTCGAAAAGAATTTGAAAAATGGTTTGAGGAAGTTAAAGAGAGTCAAGAATAGGTAGTAGCATTAGAATTTAACCACCTCTGAGGTGGTTTTCTTGTGGCCTGGAGATGGTATAATTGAATAGTTGGCTATTGTCTAAAAGCTAGACGACTTTGCTCGTGGTTTGGCTCGTGTTGGGACTTGAGGTGCTGGTCTTAGCAAGGATATCGCTCTGAGTGTCAAGAACAAGTTGACTCACCTCGGTGCGAACGTTTCTGATGACCTTGCCCGTCTGTCAGGAAAGGTTGAGGATGCCTTTGCCTATGCGGATGGTGCTGTCTCAAAGAATATCGGTAAGCACAATGCTCGTGTCTATCAGTCAAATGGTGGCAACTGGGATGAAGTGGCGTCTGGAATCCTTGGTGGTTCAGGTGCAGGACGTAAAGCAGCCGCAGAGTTTAGCGACGATGCTAACCAGGCCCTTGCCAAACATGGTGATGAAGTCAGCCAAGCCCTCAAAGAAACTGGCGAACAATCAGGCAAACGTGCAAGTGCAGAATTTGGTGGCGAAGCAAGTCAAGCTCTTGCCAAACATGGCGATGAAGTCAGCCAAGCTCTCAAAGAAACTGGCGAACAAGCTGGTAAGCATGCAAGTGCTGAGTTTGGTGGTGAAGCTGTGGAGAACAGTATTGGGCACAACAATACTGTTTCAGACGCTTTTCAAAATAGTCCTGAGGTTCATTGGGATGGTACTAAGTGGGAAAGTCATACCGATGACATTCATCGAAAGATGCTTGAAGATAATGTGCCATTGACTTCTGAAGTGCACACTATTGATGAAATTGCCAAGCAACAGGCAGAAATCTTAAAAGTTCAGAATGGTGAAGAAGCCCTATCAACAAATCTTAAGAAGGGTAACTTCGGTGAAATGGTTCAGGATGAGTACTATCGTCAGTTTGGTTACGACCGTATAAGCAAAGATATGGTAACTGATCTTGGTGAGGGAGGTCACCAAGGAATTGACGGTGTTTATTACAATCCTAATGGTCATCCACCGTATATCATCGCTGAAGCGAAGTATAATACATCAAGATTGAGCAAAGGATTAGCAGACGGAACTGATCAGATGGATTATGAATGGATTGATAAACGCTTAGAACAAGCGGTTGGTGAGGAACATGTAGCAGCTATTCAAGATGCTGTGGAATTTGGTGATGTCCAAAGTCATCTGTTTAATCTTAAACAAGGCGGGCATATCATTATTAATCAGTTGGATGATATGGCTAAGAAAATAAAATGAGGAATATGATGTTTAGAGATAAATATAAAGATGTAGAGTATTTTGAAAAAAGACTAAATTTTAATTTGAAAACATTTGAGAGGAGAGAAGGAAAAGAACACAAAGAACGTGTCTTACCGCAATATATAAATAAATATTATTTAACTCAGTCGGGTTATGCTGAAAAATTATTACGAATAAATTATTCTCTAGGACATTCCCTAGATGAAGTATTTAAATGGTTTAAAATTAGTCTCAATTATTATCAGAAATACTATCAAACTAGAGGGAGTATTTACACATTAATTGATTACCTATCTCTTGCTGTTCTGTTCGAAGACCGCAAAGAAGAATTTATCGAAGATGTTGAGAAAATCTTTAGTAAGTATCTGTCTTTCGTAGATTCGAGCGAGCAGTATGAGGACGGCTTTATCGAAACACTTGCCCTCTACTTGTTAAAGGGCGATGTTGAGAATTTCCATTCTCATTTGGAATACCTGAATATGATTGGAGACGATGCGGATAGTGTCATCGAGGCGCAGAAGTTCTGGTATTATGCTCACTCTGAGGCATCGTGGTACGGTACACATAAGACAGAGGATGCTTACTACGGTTACTGGAGTTTTGATACAGCCGCACTCTGTAAAATCCGTGGCATCTATGACCAACGCTTCAAAGACTTGGATTTTTTCCCTTATGACTTGCTAGTTCAAGAAGAACAGTAACATTGACTAAACCACCCTCGAGGTGGTTTTCTTTCATCCATTTTCTATGAGATAGCTTGTCACTTAAGCACTTCAGGCAGTCTCAAAAAATTCTCTCTTATATCCGACCTTATTTTCATAAGACCAGATTAAAGTATGATAAAATAAAGAAAAAGAGATAAAGGAGTCAGCTATGGCAACTAGAGAAGAATGGGTGCGTCACTTTGAGGACGTAAATGGTCGTAAACCAAGTCCTGAGGAGTTTATGGAGGCCAAGAAAGAGGATTTTGTCATCGCTACTGAGGAGGAAGTTGCCCAAGTGTCTGAGCAAGTTGAAGCTCAGCAGGTGGATAGTTCTGCAGCTACTGAAGAGGTGTCTGCTGACTCAGAAGCGCAACCAGCTGAAGGTCCAGTGGTACTTGAGGAGGAAGCTCCTAATCACATGCCTGAGTTGAATCTGGAGAAAGAGCAAGAAATAGAGGCTCCAAAGGCAAGTCAGATACCTCTGGAAAACCCTTATTACAAATCTAAAGAAGTCAAAAATAATACTTTTGTCAACATCGTTCTTCCGATTATTATCCTAGTCTTGGGGCTTATATTTGCCGTTTTGGCTTGGACACTTCCAATCGGTTTCATCTTTACCTTCTTTGCTTTCTTCCTTATCATTTTGGCGATTGTGACTATGGCGCTGAGTGTGAAGTCAACACGCAAGACCTTATCTATCATCGCTCTGGTTATGTCAATCATCTTCTTTACGACGTCACTTAGTGGAACAGGCTATCAAGTGGTCAAGTATATCATTAAACATGCCGATCAGTTTGAGGCTGATAGTCGTTACAGAGCAAATGAATACATTGATAAAGATTATAAATTTGACTGGACAGAGGATCAGTTTAAGGAGTTGAAGGTTGATTCTTTGACTTTGGATGAGGTCCTAGATGCTCACGGTAAGGCTACGGATGCCGAGTGGGGCAATGATGGTGAGACACAGACACTAGATCTTACTTATGCAAAAGAGGGAAGGGGTAGTGATAACTTTGTCCGTTTGACCTTCAAGTCTAAAGATGGTACTTACATCCTAGAGCATGCTTCTGCAGACTTTGGCTATGATAAAGTTAAGGAAGTTAGTGACTATCAAAGCAACTGGACAAAAGAGGATTATGATAAGCTAACGGTGGGTACGCAAGCAGACTTGCTTAAGGGAACACGCCTCTCAGATGTTGTCTCAAACCACTCTGAGGCTAGCTTTAGTACGCATGAGCTGACTCAGACTGATGAGGGAGACCTCACTCAAAAAGTATCGCTTAGCTTCTACGATTATAGTCCCGACAGTGGTAAACTTAAGACAGTTCACTTAACGTTTGACTACGACAAACGTGAAAACGAGTACTTCTTAACAGATAAATCAGATGAATAAGGCTACTTTCTTAGCCACTCAAGCCCGGGGTCGCCTGGGCTTTTTTAGTCTCAACAAAAGAAGATAAAATTTGGTATAATAAAAATGATTGATTTTTCAAGAAAGAAGTGTCACACATGAACATACAACAACTACGTTATGTGGTAGCTATTGCCAACAGCGGTACCTTCCGTGAGGCTGCCAGCAAGCTCTTTGTGAGTCAACCTAGCCTTTCGGTAGCAATTAAGGATTTGGAGCAAGAGCTGAATTTTCAAATTTTCACCCGTACAACGACGGGGGCTGTCTTGACCAGTCAGGGAATGACTTTTTACGAGCGTGCGCTTGAAGTGGTGCGCAGTTTTGATAGTTTTGAAAATCGCTATCTCAATGCTTCTGAGAAGGGCAATCAGTTTTCGATTGCCAGCCAGCACTATGACTTTTTGCCGCCTTTGATTACGACTTTTTCAGAGCGTTATCCTGATTACAAGGATTTCCGTATCTTTGAGTCTACGACCATTCAGATTTTGGATGAGGTAGCCAAGGGACACAGTGAGATTGGGATTATCTATTTGAATCGTCAAAATAGCAAGGGAATCCATCAAAATATGGACAAGCTTGGTCTTGAGGCTATTGATTTGATTCCGTTTAAGACGCATATTTATCTCCGTAAGGGGCATCCTCTGGCTAAAAAAGAAAGTCTTGTCATGGAGGACTTGGCGGCCTTGCCTACAGTGCGTTTCACTCAGGAGAAGGACGAGTATCTTTACTATTCTGAAAACTTCGTGGATACGTCAGATTCTTCTCTGATGTTTAACGTGACAGACCGTGCGACTTTGAACGGTATCTTGGAACGTACGGATGCCTATGCGACGGGATCTGGTTTCTTGGATGCACAAAGTGTGAACGGGATTACGGTTATTCCGCTTGAGGATAATTTGGATAATAAGATGGTTTATGTCCGTCGTAAAGGGATTAACTTGTCATCTTGTGCTCTCAAGTTTGTCAATGTTATGTTTGACTACTTTGACACTTATAAACCATAGGAGGACTTATGCGTAAGGTTGTGATTCCTTTGGCTATTCTGGCCCTGATTGGTTTGGATCAGTGGGTCAAGCATTGGGTTGTGGCAAATATTGCTCTAAACCAAGTCATCAAGGCTATACCGGGACTTTTTAGTTTGACCTATCTACAGAACCGTGGTGCCGCCTTTTCGATTTTACAGGATCAGAAATTTTTCTTTGTGATTTTGACGGTTCTGGTGATTGGTGCGGCTCTGGTTTATCTGGTTAAGAATTATCAGAAGAGTCTTTGGCTGGTCCTATCTTTGGTTTTGATTATCTCAGGTGGTATTGGAAACTTTATTGACCGTGTGCATCTAGGGTATGTGGTTGATATGGTTCAGCTAGATTTTATTGATTTTGCAATATTTAACGTGGCAGACTCCTATCTAACGGTGGGCGTGTTGCTCTTGATTTTAATCTTATGGAAAGAGGAAAATGGAAGTCATCATAAAAGAGGCGGGTAATCGTCTGGATAAGGCCTTGGCAGATTTGACAGAATTGTCACGCAGTCAGGCCAATGAAGCCATCAAGGCTGGAACGGTCTTGGTTAATGGTAAGTCGGCAAAGGCTAAGTATGCGGTTAAAGAGGGTGATGTCATCACCTATGAATTGCCAGAAGAAGAGGTCTTGGAGTACAAGGCTGAAGATATTCCTTTGGATATTATCTACGAAGATGCGGATGTGGCAGTCGTTAACAAGCCTCAAGGCATGGTGGTCCATCCATCAGCTGGTCACACATCTGGGACCTTGGTTAATGCACTCATGTATCATGTCAAGGACCTCTCGTCTATCAATGGTGTGGTTCGTCCAGGAATTGTCCACCGTATCGACAAGGATACGTCTGGTCTTCTTATGGTTGCTAAGAATGATAAGGCCCACAATGCTTTGGCGGCTGAGCTTAAGGACAAGAAGTCTCTGCGCAAGTATGTGGCTATCGTGCATGGCAATCTGCCTAACGACCGAGGCGTGATTGAAGCTCCGATTGGGCGTTCAGACAAGGACCGCAAGAAGCAAGCGGTAACGGCCAAAGGGAAGCCTGCGGTAACTCGCTTTACTGTTTTGGAACGTTATGGCAACTATACTTTGGTGGAGCTGCAGCTAGAAACAGGTCGTACCCACCAAATCCGTGTGCACATGGCTTATATCGGTCATCCAGTGGCGGGGGATCCTCTATATGGGCCTCGTAAGACCCTCAAGGGCCACGGACAATTTCTACATGCCAAGACCCTTGGTTTCACGCATCCTACGACTGGAGAATTGGTCGAATTTACAGCGGAAGAACCTGCTATTTTCAAGGAAACCTTGGAGAAGTTGAGAGAAGCTTAACAGTTATTAAACGGATAGTCTTTCTTGGGAGAGGCGTCCGTTTTTTTCTTGTAAAAGAGTCTGAAATTTGCTATAATTTACCTAATTAAATAAGTCCTTTAATCACTGTCCAGAGAGGCAGGCAAGGAGCCATGAGAAGTGTACGGGTGAACTGTACTCATATTTTTGTGTATCTCCTTGTTTCAAGGGGATTTTTTTGTATTTAGAAAGGTTCTTTTATGAAGAAAAAAGAAATCGTCGATGACGTAACCATGAAGCGTGCTATTACACGTATCACTTATGAGATTATTGAGCGAAACAAGAATCTCGACAAGATTGTCTTGGCTGGTATTAAGACACGTGGTGTTTATATTGCTCAGCGTATTCAAGAGCGCTTGAAACAGTTGGAAAACCTTGATGTGCCGTTGATTGAGCTTGATACTAAGGCATACCGTGATGATGTTAAATCTGAACAGGACACATCCCTTATTCCTATCGAAATTGATGGTACGGATGTTATCCTTGTAGATGATGTGCTCTACACAGGTCGTACGATTCGTGCTGCGATTGATAATATCGTTAGTCATGGACGTCCGGCACGTGTCGGTTTGGCTGTCTTGGTTGACCGTGGTCACCGTGAATTGCCAATCCGTGCAGATTATGTTGGTAAGAATATCCCAACAAGTGAGTCAGAACAGATTGAAGTTTTGGTTTCTGAAGTTGATGGCAAAGATAGTGTCAACATTATCGATCCAAGCTAAGTTGGCTGACAGATAGGGTGAAACGCCTTTGTATCTTGTTTAATTGAACACGGGACTCATTTCTTAGGAAAAAAGATAAGTCTCCTAGCACTCTTTGGAGTGCCTTGTCGACTTCCTATTTTTCTGCAGAAATGTTTGGCTACGCCAAAACGTCCCTTTGTATCTTGTTTTAAGGAGTCCTTTGATATCGTGAATAACGTAAAATATGATGTGAATGATATGCCGAAACCTGGTTTGTTGGTTGGTTTGTCATTCCAGCACTTGTTTGCCATGTTTGGTGCTACGGTGCTTGTGCCGATTTTGGTTGGGATTGATCCTGCCATTGCTCTTTTCTCATCTGGCTTGGGAACTTTGGCTCACTTGACGGTGACTAAGTATAAGATTCCAGCTTATATGGGGTCTAGTTTTGCCTACATTGCGGCTATGCAGATGCTTATGAAGTCTGATGGTATTGCGGCGGTGGCTCAAGGTGCCATGGCTGGTGGTTTGGTCTACTTGATTGTTGCCTTGATTGTTAAGTACGCAGGAAATAACTGGATTGATAAGGTCCTTCCGCCAATCGTGGTCGGTCCTATTATCATTGTTATCGGTTTAAGTCTTGCGGCTAATGCTGTTAAGGATGCGACAATGGTTAATGACACCTATAGTGTCTTCAGCCTTGTAATTTCTATGGTGACTCTCTTTGCGGTTATCCTCTTTAACATGTATGGCAAGAAAATTGTTGGTGTTATTCCAATTTTGTTGGGCTTGATAGTTGGTTATATTTTCTCAGTGGTTTTTGGTTGGTTAACGGGACATGAGTTTGTTCAATTTTCAAAAGTTGCGGCTGCTCATTGGTTCCAAGTTCCAAGCTTTGATATTCCGTTTGTGAATTACGACTTCAAGTTTTATCCAAGTGCGATTTTAACTATGGCTCCGATTGCCTTTGTGACAATGACGGAACATTTTGGCCATGTCATGGTTCTAAACAGTTTGACTGGTCGTGATTACTTCAAAGATCCAGGTCTTGACCATACCTTGTCTGGAGATGGTTTGGCACAAATCATTGCTGGTTTCTTTGGAGCTCCTCCGGTAACTTCTTATGGTGAAAATATTGGGGTTATGGCCCTCAGTAAGGTCTACTCAGTTTACGTTATTGCAGGTGCAGCAGTGATTGCGGTCTTGATGAGCTTTATCGGTAAGGTATCTGCTCTCTTGAGTTCCATCCCAACGGCTGTTTTGGGTGGTATTTCCATTGCCCTCTTTGGGGTTATCGCTGCTAGCGGTATGAAAATTTTAGTTGAACATAAGATTGATTTTGATAATAAAAAGAATCTCTTGATTGCTAGTGTTATCTTGGTATCAGGTATTGGTGGTTTGATGATTGACCTTGGTGGTCTTCAAATTACTGGTGTGGCAAGTTCGACTATTCTCGGTATCTTGCTTTACCAAATCTTGCCAGACCCTAATAAAGGTAGCAAGGATTAGTTAATCATTTTAAAAGGAAAAACTATGGCGATTGCAGATGGAAAAGTGTCACTCAAGCATTTGGTGACCATGGAAACCCTCACGAATGAAGAGGTCTTGGGCCTGATTCGTCGAGGTGGAGATTTTAAAAATGGCAGAGCTGATTTCCAGCTGGATCGACAGTATTTCGCTGCCAATCTCTTTTTTGAAAATTCAACTCGAACCCACAAGTCCTTCGAAGTGGCTGAGAAGAAACTTGGTTTGGATGTGATTGAGTTCGATGCTGGAACAAGCTCAGTGAATAAGGGTGAAACCCTATATGATACGATTTTGACCATGTCTGCTTTGGGTGTGGACATCTGTGTGGTTCGTCACTCGGAAGTTGATTACTATAAGCAGTTGATTGATAGTAGAACCATTCAGACCTCTATTGTCAATGGGGGTGATGGTTCTGGGCAACACCCAAGTCAGTGTTTGCTTGATTTGATGACCATTTACGAAGAGTTTGGAACTTTTGAAAATCTTAAGGTTTGTATTGCCGGTGACATCACTTATTCTCGTGTGGCTAAGTCAAATATGCAGATTCTCAAGCGTTTGGGTGCTCAGCTGTATTTTGCTGGTCCTGAAGTTTGGTACTCTAATGAATTTGATGTCTATGGTCAGCATGTCGCCATTGACGATGTGATTGAGGACCTGGATGTGCTCATGTTGCTTCGTGTTCAGCACGAGCGTCATGGGGATGACAAGGGATTTTCAAAAGAAGAATACCATGCTCTCTATGGTTTGACTGAAGAACGTTATGCCAAGTTAGCAGACCATGCTATCATCATGCACCCTGCTCCGGTTAATCGTGATGTGGAGATTGCTGATAGCTTGGTGGAAGCGCCTAAGGCTCGTATCGTTGCTCAGATGCAAAATGGGGTCTTTGTCCGTATGGCAATTATTGAAGCTATTTTAAATGGCAAAGCGTAAACAACGTTAACAGATTCCAGAGAGAATCAGACGAAAATGAACACGGGCTAAATCTTCGAAAAATAGCTAAATCTTTCTAGAAGCTAGAGCTTCTCTGTCAGATTTGCTTTTCATTCAGATTTTTAACGCCCTTTGTATCTTAGTGAAAGGAACAATTTACTATAATGGCAAAACGTTTACTTATTTTGGAAGACGGCACAATTTTTGAAGGTCAGGCCTTCGGTGCTGATGTGGATGTGACGGGTGAAATCGTCTTTAATACTGGTATGACAGGTTATCAAGAATCTATCACTGACCAGTCTTACAATGGTCAAATCTTGACCTTTACCTATCCACTTGTTGGTAATTATGGGGTTAACCGTGATGACTATGAATCAATCACACCTACAACTAAGGGTGTGGTGGTATCAGAGGCTAGCCGTCGTGCCAGCAACTGGCGTAACCAAATGACTTTGGATGAGTTTTTGAAGGCTAAAAACATCCCTGGTATTTCTGGTATTGATACACGTGCCTTGACTAAGATTATCCGTCAACACGGTACCATGAAGGCAACTATGGCTGATCCTGGTGACAGTATTGAGCACTTGCAAGATCAATTACGTGCCACTGTTTTGCCTACAAATAATATTGAACAGGTCTCTACTAAAACAGCTTACCCTGCACCTGGTGTTGGTAAAAACATTGTTTTGGTTGACTTTGGTCTTAAACACTCTATCTTGCGTGAATTTTCAAAACGTGACTGTAATGTGACGGTTGTCCCTCACAATATTACGGCTGAAGAAATTCTCCATCTTAATCCCGATGGTGTGATGTTGTCAAATGGTCCTGGTAACCCTGAAGATGTGCCATATGCACTTGATATGATTCGTGGCATCCAAGGTAAAATTCCAATTTTCGGGATTTGTATGGGTCACCAGTTGTTTAGTTTGGCGAATGGTGCCAAGGCTTACAAGATGAAGTTTGGTCACCGTGGCTTTAACCATGCGGTTCGTGAAATTGCGACTGGTCGTGTTGATTTTACCAGCCAAAACCATGGTTATGCTATTGACCGTGACACGCTTCCAGATTGCCTCATGGTAACACACGAAGAGATTAACGATAAGTCAGTTGAAGGTGTTCGTCACCGTGACTTCCCTGCCTTTTCAGTGCAATTCCACCCAGATGCAGCACCTGGTCCACACGATGCTAGCTATCTCTTTGATGAGTTCTTGGAATTGATTGATGCTTTCCAAGCTGAAAAAGCACGTCGTTAATTGCAACTGTCTAGTGACTATAATGGGGTGCGATTCTTGTTTGCCCCAGTCTACTACCTTATTTAATGACAACCAGAGAGTTGTCAAATAGAAAGGAGAAGATACAAGTTCACGAAAGTGAACACGCCCTAAGGACGGTGTGAAAAAGAGAAACGGTGACTAGACGCTTAGGCGTCGTCGTCACGTTTCCTATTTTCACTGGGTCCTTAACGGGCTTTGTATCATAAATTATGCCTAAACGTTCTGATATTAAAAAAATTATGGTTATCGGGTCTGGTCCTATCATCATTGGTCAGGCTGCTGAGTTTGACTATGCTGGTACGCAAGCCTGCTTGGCCTTGAAAGAAGAAGGCTACAGTGTTGTTCTTGTCAACTCTAACCCTGCGACTATCATGACTGATAAAGAAATCGCAGACAAGGTTTACATTGAACCTATCACACTGGAGTTTGTGACACGTATTCTTCGTAAAGAACGTCCTGATGCTCTCTTGCCAACACTTGGTGGACAAACTGGTTTGAATATGGCCATGGAATTGTCTAAAGCTGGTATTCTTGATGAGCTTGGCGTTGAATTATTGGGGACAAAATTGTCTGCCATTGACCAAGCCGAAGACCGTGATCTCTTTAAACAATTGATGGAAGATTTGCATCAGCCAATTCCTGAATCTGAAATTGTTAATACGGTGGAAGAAGCAGTGGCTTTTGCTTCAAAAATTGGTTATCCAGTTATTGTCCGTCCTGCCTTTACCCTTGGTGGTACCGGTGGTGGTATGTGTGCCAATGAAGAAGAACTTCGTGAAATCGCTGAAAATGGTTTGAAGTTGTCACCAGTAACCCAATGTTTGATTGAACGTTCTATCGCTGGTTTCAAAGAAATCGAATACGAAGTAATGCGTGATGCTGCTGACAACGCTCTTGTGGTTTGTAACATGGAAAACTTCGACCCAGTTGGTATTCACACAGGGGACTCAATCGTATTTGCCCCAACGCAAACCTTGTCAGATATTGAAAACCAAATGCTTCGTGATGCCAGCTTGAAGATTATCCGTGCCCTTAAGATTGAGGGTGGCTGTAACGTGCAGTTGGCGCTTGATCCTAATAGCTTCAAGTACTATGTTATCGAAGTAAACCCACGTGTGTCTCGTTCATCAGCTCTTGCTTCAAAAGCAACAGGTTACCCAATCGCTAAATTGGCGGCTAAAATCGCTGTTGGTTTGACACTTGATGAGATGATTAACCCAGTCACTGGTACAACCTACTCAATGTTTGAACCAGCCCTTGACTACGTGGTTGCCAAAATCCCACGTTTCCCATTTGATAAGTTTGAACATGGGGAACGTCGTCTTGGTACTCAGATGAAAGCGACTGGTGAAGTTATGGCCATTGGTCGTAACATTGAAGAGTCTCTTCTTAAAGCTTGTCGTTCGCTTGAAATCGGTGTTCACCACAATGAAATGCCTGAACTTGCCGAAGTAACAGATGATGCCTTGGTGGAAAAGGTTGTTAAAGCGCAAGACGACCGTCTCTTCTACCTTTCTGAAGCTATCCGTCGTGGTTATACTGTCGAAGAATTGTCAGAGTTGACTAAGATTGATATTTTCTTCCTTGACAAATTGCTCCATATCTTCGAATTGGAACAAGAATTGGCTACTCACGTAGGCGACATTGCTGTTTTGAAAGAAGCCAAACGCAATGGTTTCTCTGACCGTAAGATTGCGGAACTTTGGAACCAAACAGCTGACCAAGTCCGTGCCACTCGTTTGGAAAATCATATCGTTCCTGTTTACAAGATGGTTGATACTTGTGCAGCCGAGTTTGAATCTTCAACACCATATTTCTACTCAACTTACGAGTGGGAAAATGAATCTATCAAGTCTGATAAAGAATCTGTTATCGTTCTTGGTTCAGGTCCTATCCGTATCGGACAAGGGGTTGAGTTTGACTATGCAACGGTTCACTCTGTTAAAGCTATCCAAGCTGCAGGTTACGAAGCTATCATTATGAACTCTAACCCTGAAACAGTTTCAACAGACTTCTCAGTTTCAGATAAATTGTACTTTGAGCCATTGACCTTTGAAGACGTGATGAACGTCATCGAATTGGAACAACCTAAGGGTGTTGTGGTGCAGTTTGGTGGTCAAACAGCTATCAACTTGGCTGAGCCATTGTCTAAAGCAGGTGTGAAAATCTTGGGTACTCAGGTTGCTGATTTGGACCGTGCCGAAGACCGTGACCTCTTTGAACAAGCTCTTATTGACCTCAACATCCCACAACCACCAGGTCAAACAGCGACAAATGAAGAAGAAGCGGTTGAAGCAGCTCGTAAGATTGGCTTCCCAGTCCTTGTTCGTCCGTCATACGTTTTGGGTGGACGTGCCATGGAAATCGTGGAAAATGAAGACGACCTTCGCTCTTACATGCGTACAGCCGTTAAGGCGAGTCCTGACCACCCAGTCCTTGTCGATAGTTATATCATTGGACGTGAGTGTGAAGTAGATGCCATTTCTGATGGTAAGGATGTCTTGATTCCTGGTATCATGGAACACATCGAACGTGCAGGAGTTCACTCAGGGGATTCAATGGCAGTTTACCCACCACAAACCCTTTCTAAGAAAATCCAAGAAACGATTGCTGATTACACTAAACGTTTGGCTATCGGTCTTAACTGTATTGGTATGATGAATATTCAGTTCGTTATCAAGGGCGAAACGGTTTATGTAATCGAGGTGAATCCACGTGCCAGCCGTACCGTGCCATTCTTGTCTAAGGTAACGGATATTCCAATGGCTCAGGTGGCTACAAACTTGATTCTTGGTAAATCTTTGGCAGAGCAAGGTTACAAAGATGGCCTTTATCCTGAAAGCAAACACGTTCATGTCAAGGCTCCAGTCTTCTCATTCACAAAATTGGCTAAGGTAGATAGCCTCCTTGGACCTGAAATGAAATCAACTGGTGAAGTTATGGGTACAGATGCAACGCTTGAGAAGGCCCTCTACAAAGCCTTTGAAGCTTCTTACCTTCACTTGCCAACCTTTGGTAATGTTATCTTTACGATTCATGACGATACCAAAGAAGAAGCCCTTGGTTTGGCCCGTCGTTTCGATGCTATCGGTTACGGCATCTATGCTACTGCAGGCACAGCTAAGTTCTTGAATGAACATGGTGTTCAGGCAACACTTGTGCACAAGTTGGGTGAAAATGATGACAACGACATCCCAGCCCTTGTTCGTTCAGGTAAAGCGCAAGCTATTGTCAATACTGTTGGTAACAAACGTACTTATGACGAAGATGGTGCAGCTATCCGTAGCTCAGCTATTGAAGCAGGTATCCCACTCTTCACAGCGCTTGATACAGCAGATGCTATGGTGCGTGTGCTTGAAAGCCGTAGCTTTACAACAGAAGCTATCTAATTATGAAAGAGAGTCTCAGCTTTGCTGGGGCTTTTTTAGTGAAGATAAAACTTCCGAACGTCTGAGACTAATCGCTTCAGGCGTTTTAATCACTGCCAGAAGTCTCGGTTTAAGCTGATGAGGTTTGCAAAAAAACTCTTTCATATTCCCTACAGAGTTTTATCTTTCGTGTCATATTTAAACCTAGTTGATTGCTGTAATGAGTCTCAGCCTTGCTGGGGCTTTTTTCTTACACAAATGTAAGCTAGAAAGTTAAAAATGAAAGCTAAGACCATGGTTTAGGCTACTTAAATTCTGCTATACTAGAAACATGATTATTACGACATCTTTACGTGAAAATGAGGAATTGATTGCCCGTGCCCAAGCCTTAGCTCTCGACCTCGGAGCTGACTACCAGCCTCGGCGCAAGCTATCTTTGGCGAAATGTTTAGAGCGCTTTGGACCGTTCTATCTTCTATACAAAGACAGACTATCTTTTATCAATGCGGATGCTAGTGAATTGACCTTCCATCCAGATACGGCTGCCCTAAGGATTACGGCCCCCCATGACGCTTTAGTCAGTCTTTTAGGCAAGTCTCCCAAGACTATTCTTGACACGACCATGGGTTTGGCTTCTGATAGCTTAGTGATGGCAGCAGTGGGAAATCAGGTGATTGCCCTTGAGAGTCAAGATGTGATTTTTCAGGTGGTTTCTCGTGGTCTTGCCTCTTATCAGACGGATGATAAGCAGCTTGAAAAGGCCATGAGTTCTATTAAGGCTATTAAGAGCGATAGTTTGTCTTTTTTGAAGGCTCAAGCTGACAATTCTTTTGACATCATCTATGCTGATCCTATGTTTTCAGAGACCATTAAGGAATCGGAAAATCTTGAGGCTATCAAGCCTCTGGCCAATGGCAGTCGTCTGACAGAAGAATGGCTAAATGAGGCTAAGCGTGTTGCACGGGAAAAAATTATCATCAAGGCGCATTTTCGTGATACCGTTTTTGAAGAACTTGGGTTTGAACGTCAGGTTCGTCCCAATCAAAAGCTACACTATGGTGTACTGGAACTCATTGACAGGGAATCTTAAAAATATTACAATTGTTACATCTATACAATACAATTAGAAAGAGAGACGTATGCGAAAGAGAATCAGTCCAAAGCTATTTAAAAATAAGAAAAGAGTTTGGATCATTGGAGGCATAGGGATTCTTGTCCTATTGATCCTGATTTTTAACCTTTTGGGAGGAGGTGGCCAAGGGAACAAGGCTGCTGAAGGTCCTACAGCAAGTAAGGTCATCAAGGGACAGCTGGCCTCCTCGACCCTCCTAACGGGTATGGTCAAGGCTCAGTCAGAGCAGTACGTTTATTTTGACAATACCATTGGTCGTAACGCCACTGTAACTGTTTCTGCAGGTGAAGAAGTGAGTGCTGGTCAGCAGTTGGTTCAATATGATAGCACATCTGCCCAAGCAGCCTACGATATTGCAAGTCGTGCCTATAACAAGGCTGTTCGTGATCGTAATTATTTCCAACAGTATGGAACAGCTCCTGCAGCTTCAGCGCAAACTAGCGAGGATACAGACGAAGATGATTCGACAGCTGCAGTGACAGCTCAACAGCGTCAGCAAACCGAAGCCAGTAATTACCAAACCTTGCAAGATTATAATGATGCCGTTGCTAATGCAGCCTCAGAACTCGAAAAGGCTCAGGATGTACTTAATCAAACGGTCATTGTTTCCGATGTGAATGGAACAGTCGTAGAAGTGGCAGACTCTGTGGACCCTGCTTCCAAAGAGAGCCAGACCCTTGTTCACGTGACTAGTGAAGGTCAATTCGAAATTCAGGGAACCTTAACCGAGTATGATATGCCAAATATTTCAGTGGGGCAAAAGGTCAAGATTACGTCAAAAGTATACCCAGACCAAACCTGGACAGGTAAAGTCAATTATATCTCCAATTATCCGAAGCAAAATGCCAGCCAGTCAGCTAATGCTTCGGGAAATTCAGGTCAAACGGGTTCTCAATATGAATACAAGGTTCAATTGACCAGTCCTATCGGTAAGCTCAAACAAGGCTTCAATGTGTCTCTTGAGGTTACTAAGGACGAAGATGCTTTATTGGTTCCTGTAACTGCTGTGACTAAGAAAGGTTCTGACAACTATGTCTGGGTTTACGACGAAGACAGTCAGAAGATTAAGCAAGTCAAAGTCAAGCTTGGCAATGCGGATGCTAAACAACAAGAGATTGCATCAGGGCTTAAAGAAGGCCAAAAGGTTATCACCAAGGCCGATAAATCCTTTAAGGATGGTGAGACTCTAAAGGACGTGACAGATGCTAAGGGTAAAAAGTCCAAAGACACCAGTGGAGAAGAGGTGAGGTCTAGTGACTAAGCCAGCGCTTATGGTTTTAAAAGGCATTACCAAGTCCTTCAAAAATGGACCTGAAACTCTGCAAGTCCTTAAAGGCATTGATTTATCAGTTGAGGAAGGGGACTTTGTGGCTATCATGGGCCCTTCTGGTTCAGGAAAGTCAACGCTTATGAATATTATTGGACTCCTTGATCGACCGACATCTGGTTCCTATCAACTCGAGGATGAGGATGTGGCTGAACTCTCCGAAAACCGCTTGGCTAAGGTGCGAAATAATCAGATTGGCTTTATCTTTCAACAGTTTTTTCTCCTACCAAAGCTAAGCGCCCAAAAGAATGTGGAGCTTCCCTTAATTTATGCTGGAAAATCTCCGAGTGAACGTAAGCAAAAAGCGCAACAATTCTTGGAAAAAGTCGGTTTGTCTGACCGTAGCCATCACCTACCATCAGAGCTATCGGGTGGACAAAAGCAGAGAGTGGCTATTGCGCGTGCACTGTCTAATAATCCAGCAATCATTTTAGCAGATGAACCAACGGGTGCCCTAGATACCAAGACGGGAATGCAGATTATGGAGCTTTTAACCCAGCTGAATCGTGAGGGGAAAACCATTATTATGGTTACCCACGAGCCAGAGATTGCAGACTATGCCCGACGTAAGATTGTCATCCGTGATGGGGAAATTACCCAGGACACGACGGATAGCGTTCGAATTGACTAGGAGGTAAGTATGGAAAATTGGAAATTTGCTCTTAGTTCTATTCGGTCACACAAGATGAGGTCCTTTTTGACCATGTTGGGTATTATTATTGGTGTTGCTGCTGTCGTGCTCATCATGGGTCTAGGAAACGGAATGCGTCAGAGTGTAACTGATAGCGTGACAGGTGATAAGGATATTGTCCAAGTCTACTATGAGGCTAAAGGGGAGGAACTAGACCCTGCCTATGCTGATTTGGCAAAGCCAACCAAACCAGTCAAAGAAGTTTGGTTGGAGCAGGTGGTGAGACAGACGCCAGGTGTGGATAGTTATTTTGTGACCAACAACCTGACAACCTCTATCTCTCTTCAGAAAAAGACCGTGAAGAATGTTAATATCACAGGTGCCAGTCAGGGCTACTTTAAAGCTAAAAAGTTAGAAATGTTGACAGGACGATCTCTGCAAGACAATGACTATAAAACCTTTTCACGCGTTGTTGTCATCGATCAGCTGGTAGCTAAAAAACTCTTTGAAACGACTGACGATGCCCTTAACCAAGTCATTACTATAGGAAATAATGATTATCGAGTGGTTGGTGTCTACAAAAATAAAGACACTGCAATCGGTGCCTATGGTGAAATTGGAACAGCTCTTGTGGCTAATACCCAGTTAGCGGCTGAAAATAACACTGATGCTATTGGCCAAATTTTTTTCCATGTGACCGATGTGCAAAATAGTAGTGCCATTGCCAAGGAGGCTGCCAAGCAATTGACGCAGTTATCTCAGGATGACAATGGGCAGTATAAGGCGGCAGATATGAGTGCGACCTTAAATCAGGTGAACACAATCTTTGGAACCATTACTACCGTTGTCGGAGCAATTGCTGGCATTTCACTCTTAGTCGGTGGCATCGGCGTTATGAATATCATGTTGGTTTCGGTAACTGAGCGGACTAGAGAGATTGGTCTGCGCAAGGCGCTTGGAGCTACCCGTCGCAAGATTCTGACCCAGTTTTTAATTGAGTCCATGGTTCTGACAATCTTAGGAGGTCTGATTGGACTTGGTTTTGCAGCCCTAGTCGTTGGACCAATTGGAAGTGCTATGGATCTGAAAGCAAGTGTCTCTATCGGTGTGGCTATAGGAAGCATTGCCTTTTCAGCAGCTGTGGGGATTATTTTTGGGCTTCTCCCAGCCAATAAAGCTTCAAAACTCGATCCTATCGAAGCGCTTAGATATGATTAGAAATAACCTCTTGGAATCTTTGGATTTTAAGAGGTTTTATGTTCTTTAAACATAAAATATAAAAAATGACATTTTTTTCTTGACGTCTGATTTAGGTCATGATATTATATATAAGGTTTGAAAAAACTGACCTAAGACAGTTGGGGAGTTAAACTCATAAACATCCAACCGAGGCACAAAACGTAACTATTTTTTTGTAACGTATTGTACTTTCGTGTCTAGGTTTAGGTGCGATTTTTTTGTACCTAGCCCAAAAATAAAAACGGAGGTAAAACTACTAATGAGTGAAGCTATTATTGCTAAAAAAGCTGAACAAGTTGCCATCGTCGCTGAGAAAATGAAAGCAGCATCATCTATCGTTGTTGTTGACTCTCGTGGACTTACAGTTGACCAAGATACAGTTCTTCGTCGTAATCTTCGTGAATCAGGCGTTGAATTTAAAGTTATCAAAAACTCAATCTTGACTCGTGCAGCTGAAGAAGCAGGTCTTGAAGACCTTAAAGAACTTTTCGTTGGACCATCTGCAGTAGCATTCTCAAACGAAGATGTTATCGCACCAGCAAAAGTTATTAGCGAATTTGCTAAAGACGCAGAAGCTCTTGAAATCAAAGGTGGTGTTGTTGACGGTGCGTTCACTTCAGTCGAAGAAATCAACGCTCTTGCATCACTTCCAAACAAAGAAGGTATGCTTTCTATGCTTCTTTCTGTACTTCAAGCGCCAGTGCGCAACGTTGCATACGCTGTCAAAGCGGTTGCAGAAAGCAAAGAAGACGGTGCTGCATAAGCCCATCTTCACAACTCGTAGCCTAAGCTACGTTTAAAACATTATATTTTAAAAACACATTTGGAGGAAATCACAATGGCATTGAACATTGAAAACATTATTGCTGAAATTAAAGAAGCTTCAATCCTTGAATTGAACGACCTTGTAAAAGCTATCGAAGAAGAATTTGGTGTAACAGCTGCTGCTCCTGTAGCTGCTGCTGCTGGTGGTGCTGCTGACGCTGGTGCTGCTAAAGATTCATTCGACGTTGAATTGACATCTGCAGGCGACAAGAAAGTTGCTGTTATTAAAGTTGTTCGTGAAATCACAGGCGAAGGTCTTAAAGAAGCTAAAGCTATCGTTGACGGTGCACCATCAGTTCTTAAAGAAGGTGTTGCTGCAGCTGAAGCTGAAGAACTTAAAGCTAAACTTGAAGAAGCTGGAGCTTCAGTTACTCTTAAATAATAAGGTAACGACTCAAGTCGCTTAATAAAGAAAACCAGGGCATAAGCTCTGGTTTTTTATTGCGATAAACGATTATGTGAAACTGATAAATTGATTCGGTTTCCTGCCAAAAATCCTGCCAAAAATTCTTTGGTAGTTTTTTGTTTTTCTATTTTAGACTGGTTTTGTTTATCATGTCCTCTACAAGGATGTACTTTAATTGTCTTAGAATCGCTTTCTAGGACAACTATATCCTATTTACTGGTTTTCTCGCAAAAAAATGCTATGATAAATCTAAGGAGAGGATTATGATGCAGATTAATCTTGAAAATTTAGTTCCCATTTCTGAAGCTAACCAAAATTTTTCTAAAGTTGCTCGTATGGTCGACAGCAAGGGGACTGCAGTGATTCTAAAAAATAATAAGCCCAAGTATGTATTGGTAGAATATGACACCTTAATTAAAAATGAACAAGGTGGGACAGAAGTTGCAGAGCAGGTCACAGTCGACGATGTGGCTAACTCTGTTTTGTCTCGTCATTTAGATGCCTTCAAGGAATTAGCGAAATGAAGCGATAAAACAGATAATTTAGTGATAGCAAGATAGATAGAAAACCAGGGCATAAGCTCTGGTTTTTTCTGTTGCTTTTAATATTTTCATTTGTTAGAATGTAGGTAATGTGCGTGCTTGTCACGCCCTTTTTCTGTGTCTTTTACGGCTTTAGTGGTTGTAAATAACTATAAAAATCTTAAAGGCATGGTAAATGCTAAAAAGAAAAGGAGACATTTATGGCTTATATTTGGTCTTATCTCAGACGTTATCCTAAGTGGCTAGTAATGAATTTTACGGCAGCCATTTTATTTGTTATTGCTAACTTGGGCTTGCCGACGGTTCTTGCCAGAATGATTGATGAGGGAATAAACCGTGGTGATGTTGATAAGCTTTACGCTTATGCTTGGGTCATGTTTGGTGTAGTTTTGACTGGGATTGTTGGTCGTGTGCTCTTGGCCTATGCGGTTGGTAAGTTAACGACCACGATGGTGCAAGTCATGCGTAATGACATTTATGCTAAGCTTCAGGAGTATTCCCACCACGAGTATGAGCAGATTGGGGTATCCTCTTTGGTGACTCGTATCACATCAGATGCCTTTGTTCTCATGCAGTTTGCGGATCAAGTTCTTAAGCTAGGGGTTATCACTCCTTTGATGATGGTTTCCAGTGTCTTCTTGATTTTGACGACCAGTCCATCTTTGGCTTGGATTGTGGCTATTTCCTTGCCTTTCCTAGCCGTAGTTGTCTGGTATGTGGCGATAAAGACTCGTCCACTATCAGAAAAGCAACAGGCAACTCTCGACAAGATTAACCAGTATGCTCGTGAAAATCTGACTGGACTTCGTGTCATTCGAGCTTTCGCTAGAGAAGATTTCCAAGAGAAGAAGTTTGCCTCTGAAAATGCTGTCTATGCGGATAATTCAAATAAACTTTTCAAATTGACTGGTTTGACCGAGCCACTTTTTGTGCAAATCATCATCGCTATGATTGTGTCTATTGTTTGGTTTGCTCTTGAGCCATTAGGCTCTGGAAGTTTAGCTATCGGGGACTTGGTTGCCTTTATTGAGTACAGCTTCCATGCGCTATTGTCCTTCCTTTTTCTAGCCAATCTCTTTACCATGTATCCTCGTACGGCGGTGTCTAGTGAACGTCTGCAGGAAATTATGAACATGCCGATTTCTATCAATCCAAATGAAGATGGCGTGACAGAGACTGAAACTAAGGGATATTTGGAATTTGACAATGTGACCTTTGCCTATCCTGGTGAAACGGAAAGTCCTGTGCTGCACAATATTTCCTTCAAGGCTAAACCTGGTGAAACCATTGCCTTTATCGGATCTACGGGTTCAGGAAAATCATCACTTGTACAGTTGATTCCACGCTTTTATGATGTAACACTTGGACGCATTCTTGTTGATGGTGTAGATGTCCGTGACTACAATCTTAAGGCTCTTCGTCGTAAGATTGGCTTTATTCCACAAAAAGCCTTGCTCTTTACAGGAACTATCGGTGAAAATATCCGTTACGGTAAGGAAAATGCCAGTCATGAGGAATTGAATCAAGCTACTGATGTGGCTCAGGCCAAGGAATTTATTGAAAGTAAGGAAGAACGCTACGATTCTCACTTGGCTGAGGGTGGCAGCAACCTTTCTGGGGGACAAAAGCAGCGTTTGTCAATTGCACGTGCAGTGGTTAAACGTCCTGATGTCTATATCTTTGATGATTCCTTCTCTGCCTTGGACTACAAGACTGATGCGACCTTGCGCCGTCGTCTTAAAGAGGTTACTCAGGATGCGACAGTCTTGATCGTGGCGCAACGTGTGGGAACTATCATGGATGCTGACCAGATTATTGTTCTGGATAAGGGTGAAATCGTTGGTCGTGGCCGTCACGAAGAGCTTATGGAAAGCAATGAGATTTATCGTGAAATTGCCAATTCTCAATTGAATCAAAAGAGTCTTACAGAAGATTAGAAGGAGGTCAAAATGAAGAATAATAAAAGAAAACAACTCATTCCTCAAGTTTTGGCCGTCTTTGGTCCTACTTGCAGGCTTATCGTTTGCCACTTTACTTAGCTATTTTCCTGAAAATTGTTAGTGTCATCATGAGTGTTCTTGAACCTGTTGTGATTGGATTAGCCATTACGGAACTGACTAAAAATACACTGGACATGTTCAAGGGTGTGGAAGGTGCCCATATCAACGTTTCCTATGTTGGTGTGGTTCTGGTCTTTTATCTCTTGCGTGGTCTCATTTATGAGTTAGCTTCTTACTATTCCAACTATTTCATGACCAATGCTGTGCAAGCAACGGTTCAAGATATGCGAAATGAGATGACCGAGAAAATCAATCGTACCTCAGTGTCATACTTTGATAAGCACCAGTTTGGAGACCTCTTGGGACGCTTTACCAGTGACGTCGAGACAGTTTCGAATGCCTTGCAGCAGTCCTTTTTGCAGGTAGTTAATGCGGTCTTTACTTTGGCCTTGGTTATCGGGACAGTGCTTTACCTTAATCTTCAATTGGGAGCTATAGTTGTCATCACTATTCCGATTACATTCTTTGGTGCCCGCTATATCATGAGTAAGTCTCAGCCCTACTTTAAACAACAAGCTGATGCCTTAGGTACTCTTAATGGTTTTGTTCAAGAAAATCTGACCGGCTTCAATGTGCTTAAGCTATTTGGCCGTGAGGATAGATCCTTGGACGACTTTAAGAAAATTACGGAAGACCTTCAGAAGGTAGGCTTTAAGGCTAATTTCATTTCAGGACTCATGATGCCGGTTCTTAACGGTTTATCTGACTTGACCTATCTCATTGTCGCTGTTCTAGGTGGTTTGCAAGTTTTGGCTGGTCGCTTGACGATTGGTAATATGCAGGCCTTTGTTCAGTACGTTTGGCAGATTAATCAACCTATTCAGAACTTGACTCAGTTAGCTGGACAATTGCAGAGTGCTAAGTCTTCTTTGGACCGTATTTTCCAACTGATGGATGAACCAGACGAGGCTAATGATGCTACTGAAGTGCTTGAAGGAGATTTGACCGGTCAAGTTAGCTTTAAGCATGTGGACTTCCAGTATGTGGCTGATAAACCTTTGATTCGTGACTTTAATCTTGAAGTCAATCCTGGTGAAATGGTCGCTATTGTCGGCCCAACTGGTGCCGGAAAATCAACGATTATCAATCTTCTCATGCGTTTCTATGATGTGACTGCAGGTTCTATCTCGGTTGATGGTCATGATATTCGTAACTTATCACGTCAGGATTATCGTAAACAGTTCGGTATGGTGCTTCAGGATGCTTGGCTCTTTGAAGAAACTATCAAGGAAAATCTTCGCTTTGGTAATCTTGAGGCGACTGACGAAGAAATCGTTGAAGCCGCTAAGGCTGCCAATGTGGACCATTTTATCCGTACCTTGCCTGGTGGTTACAACATGGAAATGAACCAGGAATCAAGCAATATTTCACTGGGACAAAAGCAGCTTTTGACCATTGCCCGTGCGCTTTTGGCTGATCCAAAAATCTTGATTTTGGACGAGGCAACTTCATCAGTTGATACCCGTCTGGAACTCTTGATTCAAAAGGCCATGAAGACCCTTATGCAAGGTCGAACAAGCTTTGTCATCGCTCACCGTTTATCAACTATTCAAGAAGCAGACAAGATTTTGGTCCTTAAAGATGGTCAAATCATCGAACAAGGGAACCATGAATCCCTCCTTGCAGATAAAGGTTTCTATTACGATTTGTATAATAGCCAGTTTGCGGAGAAATAAACAGAAAATGCCCCCAGTTTTAACTGGTGGGCATTTTGTTTACTTTTTATGTTTTAAACTTCTGATAAATTGGATTTCTTCTTCGGTAAGATCCTTCTTAACAAATGGATTACCAAAGTTTTTTCCAGTCATCATGAAAATGTCGTATTTAGTTTCATAAATATCAGTAATGTCTTCATAATTAAGAGTTAATGTCCCTCTCTTTGTGGTGACGGTAACATGGTCTTCTTCAAAGGTAAAAGTCGACTCAAGATCCTGCATTAGAGGATTCTTGTTATAGGTCCGATTCATTTTCATGTTAATCAAGTAATACATAGCAACCAAAAATAGAGATGCTAAGAAAATACCGTAAATTGGTAGACCATTTGCAACACAGTATATCAGAATCAGAATAGGCATAATAATCAGATAAGCCATTGAAAATTTATGTTGTCTAAAAATTTTCCAAGAAAATCTAAGGTAAAGGTCCCTAGTCATTGTGCTTTTAATTGTGAATGGTAACATTTTTCCCTCCTTACCAAGCATTATAACATAGGAAAAATGTAAATGAAAATAAGGTTAAGAATGCTGTTACATTTTTAACCTTATTCTTTTTAATATTTATTTCTCAGCACGTCGTGTGACGAACATGGCATCTCCGAAACTGAAGAAGCGGTAGCGTTCTTGGACGGCGTGTTTGTAGGCATCGAGGACAAATTCACGGCCAGCAAAGGCTGAAACCAACATGACCAGAGTTGATTTTGGAAGGTGGAAGTTGGTTGAAAAGGCGTCTACGACTGTGAATTGGTAGCCTGGTTTGATAAAGATATTGGTCCATCCTGAGTCGGCTTGGAGTTTGCCATCGTATTTATTGCCGATTGTTTCCAGTGTTCGGATAGAGGTTGTTCCAACAGCAACAATGCGACCTCCAGCGGCTTTGACACTATTGAGGGTATCGGCAGCTTCTTGGCTGAGGGTGTAAAACTCTGAGTGCATTTCATGTTCGTCAACATTCTCAACAGAAACAGGTCGGAAGGTTCCCAGTCCAACGTGGAGGGTGAGGTATACCAATTTTACGCCTTTGGCTTCAATCTTTTGAAGCAATTCAGGAGTGAAATGGAGACCAGCTGTTGGAGCAGCGGCAGAGCCATTTTCCTTGGCATAGACCGTTTGGTAACGGTCACGGTCTTCTAATTTTTCATGGATATAAGGTGGCAATGGCATCTCACCCAAGCTTTCCAAAACCTCAAGGAAGATACCGTCGTAGCTAAATTCTACGATACGCCCACCGTGATCCAGTTCCTCAGTGACGGTGGCAGTCAAGCGCCCATCACCAAAACTAACCGTAGCACCTACTTTAAGACGTTTGGCTGGCTTAGCCAAAACTTCCCATTGATCTCCTTGGGTATTTTTCAAAAGGAGAAATTCCACGTGGCCGTGGGTATCAGGCTTTTCACCATAGAGACGGGCTGGAAGCACACGTGTATTGTTCATAACCAAGGCATCGCCAGGATTAAGTTGGTCGATGATGTGGTCGAAGTGGGTGTCAGTCATTTCCTTGGCTACAGGGTCAATGACCAAGAGTTTAGAGGCATCACGTTGCTTCAAGGGAGTTTGGGCAATCAGTTCCTCTGGCAGTTCAAAATCAAAATCGTTTGTATTCATTTGTTTCCTCGTTTAAAAATGTTCAGCCTTTTTATTATAGCACGATATAGGACGACCGTCATTAAACTTGTCGAGTGAAAGCGCTTGACAAAAAGGTTAAAAAAGAGATAATAAAGAAAAATGGTATATACCAATTAGCGAGGTGTGAAAAATGAAAACGATTATTGTAAAAAATCAACTTGAAGGAGGAAAGGTTGCCTTTGACCTTTTAAAAGAGAGCCTTGCAGCGGGTGCTCAGACATTGGGATTGGCGACAGGTAGTTCCCCTATTGCCCTTTACCAAGAGATGGTTGAGAGTGACGTGGATTTTTCAGAACTTTACAGCGTCAATTTGGATGAGTACGTCGGACTAGCACCAGACCATGAGCAGAGCTATCATGCCTTTATGAAGGCTCAACTCTTTGATGCTAAGCCATTTAAGGAGAGCTTCTTGCCTGACGGCATGGCTGAGGACTTGGAGCAGGCGGCTAAGGATTACGATGATGTCTTGGCACACCATGCTATTGACCTGCAAATCCTAGGAATCGGAAGTAATGGGCATATTGGTTTTAATGAGCCAGGTACGCCTTTTGATAGTCAAACCCATGTGGTCGACTTGACTGACAGCACCATTGAAGCCAATAGCCGTTTCTTTGTCAGTCGTGATCAAGTCCCTACGAAGGCTATTTCGATGGGAATTGCTTCTATTATGGCTGCTAAGAAGATTATCTTGTTTGCCTATGGCGACAAGAAGGCAGATGCCATTTTCAAGATGGCCAAGGGTCCTGTGACAGAGGAAGTACCAGCTAGTGTTTTGCAAAATCATCCAGATGTGACTCTTATCTTGGATGAGGCAGCTGCTGCAAAATTGTAGGATAATACATGAGTCGAGCAGATGCGAGTTAGGTAATCAGAAAGTTATAGAAAAAAACAGGTTGAGCTAGTGCTACTCAACCTGTTTATTAATGAATAAATATAATATAGATTTTGACCTCAAATATTTACGTTACCTAATTATTACTCATTTTTCATCAATTACCTAAAGTTCTTTAGTCGGAATAGTCCCTATTTTTATTGGTAATAAAATCTCTATTTGATATTGTCCATCTTTTATAAAGCGTTTGATTTTACCTTGATATTCTTGAACAAGAGCATCAATATTTCGCAACCCCCAGCCATCTTTTTGACGGGATTTACGAGTAGATTTTTCTTTCTCATCAAAATTATTTCTAATATTGATAAAAATATTTTGTTGAAAGTATCGGATATTAAGTGATAAGCTTCTTTCCTTATTTGGTAGTCTGAGACAAGCTGCAATACTATTGTCTAGGCAGTTTCCTAATATAACAGCTAAAATATCTGGTTGAATAGATAATTCTTGTGGTACAAAGCAATCAATTTCCATTTCTATCTCATCTTTTAAATGATGTAGTTTTTGATTAAGTAAAAATTAATAGTTTGATTTTTAGAGTAGAAAGTTTGTTCACCTACTATACTATCTGTTAGTGAATAAAGATAATCTTTTGCCTCTTCAGGATTTTTCTCTAAAAGCGATAAAAGAGTCAAATGTTTATTTTTAAGTCATGCCGAAGGCTTTGGAGACGTTGATACTCTTCTTGAGATTGTTGTATTTCTCGAACTTGGAACTGTAGTTGTTCTTTTTCCAATTGGTTTTGGTAATATTGCTGCTGTTGACGAGCAAGGTACAGATTAAAATAAAGAGAGGAGAGCGTCAATACAATGAGAGATGAGAGAGAAATGATTGACAGGTAATCTGCTCCAAATACCCCTCCTTGAATGGCAGATATTGTAAAAGCAAAGAAAATAGATAAAAGAGGCACGATAAACTGATAAAGCCAGTTTCCCTTAGAAGTAGCAATACGAAGCTTTTGATGGGATAGGAGAAGCTTTCGTAAAATAAGAGTTATTCCTGTAGATAAGATGAAACTTATTCCGAGATACAAACTAATGGCTTCTAAATTTTTTGATAGTTCCCCTAAAGGTAAAATTAGTTGGATTCCTTGGTTTAGGACAGCCCCTGCTAACAAACTTAGACTAGTTTGTAAAAGAATCCAGAAGGAAGACTGGCGAATAGGATAATCAAAATTGAGGCCGATTAGATAGTATTCTAAAATGTTTAGAAGGAGATTACTGACCAAAAAAATACGACTTTCAGAGAATAGGAACACGAGTTCCCCATGAAAAATCAATATGAAAAAAAGGGCTACTAAAGGCTTCTTTTTCATATTGATTTTGGACAATGGTCTATAAAATAACATACTTGCTAGAAATAAATCGTACAAGATACTGATTATTCGTAATCCTACTAACATTAAAAATGCCTTTCACTTAGATAGCTGTAATACTTTTCTTTAAAAGAAAACTGAAACTTTCTACTAATTGGGAGTAGGTGTTCTTCAGTCCCATTTAGTAAAATAGTAACTGTTTTTGAGTCAAAGTCTTTGATGTATTTGGGGTTTAAAATATAGGAAGCATGAATTTGAATAAAATAATTAGGGAGTTTTTCCAAAATCTCTTTTGTTTTTAGTAGAGACTTGTAGGTACCTGTCTTTGTGTATATAAATACTGAACGTTTATCTTTCTCAAAAAATACAATATCGCTTGAAGGAACAGAGTAATTGTGTTTACCAAATGAGAAGGTGAAAAGTGCTTGGCCTATATCCAAAAAACGCAAAATACGATCCAATACTTTCGTTAACTTTTGAGGTTCTATCGGTTTTACGATATAGTCAAAAGTCTGAACTTCGAAGACTTGCTCCATATAATCACGGTAACTTGTCACAAAAATAATAGGAATGAAAGGATTAAATTTTCTAATCTTCTGTGCTATGTCAATTCCATTGATTCCTGGCATATTAATATCCAAAAAGACACAGTGGATGTCTGGCGTTAGCTGATTTAACAGTTTTTGTGGATTTGTATAAAGTTTTGTTTCTAGAGGAAATTTATCATAAGAAAGTAAATAATGTTCTAATTGACTAGCATCTCTATCAGAGTCATCACAAATAGCAACTTTTAACATTGAAAACCTCCTCACTCATTTCTGTATGTTAATTATAACGTTAAATTGGTCAATTATGACATAATCATAAGACTCTCTTAAGGTTATTATACAATAACCCTATCAAAAATGAAGTATGCTGGAAAATCTTTACAATACGGAGAAATAAAATTATGACTTTTGAGCCGCTCACCATTGAAAATCTAACAAAATCATTTGATAAACAACATTTTGCTAATAACCATATCTTTTTAGAGCTAGAAGCTGCAAAAATCACAGCTCTTATAGGACATAATGGTGCTGGTAAATCAACTCTTTTAAAGCAAATGATTGGTTTTATTAAGCCTGATCAGGGAGATGTTCACTACGGAGATATTTCTTTTATACATAACCGTAAACAAGCTCGAACAATGATGAGTTATATGTCACAACAGTATGCACCACTTGAAAAGTTAACTGTTGAGCAAAATTTAGAGATGATTGGAAGAATGAGAGGATTAAGTACCTCAGAACTCCAAAAAGAAATTGAGCACCTTCTAGCAGATCTGGAAATAGAAGAATATCGTGATAAACAAGGGAAGAATCTTTCAGGAGGCTTAAAACGGCTTACATCTTTTGCCATGGCATTAATTGGCACTGCTGATATCATGCTTCTTGACGAACCAACCAACGATGTTGATCCTGTACGTCGTGAAAAACAGTGGCGATTATTACAAAAACTGGCTTATAAAGGACACACTATTATCATTGTTACCCACAATCTACTAGAAGTTGAAAAATATGCGGATAATTTTGCTCTTTTTAACCATGGTAAATTATTAAAATCTGGTCCAGTACACCAAATGTCTTATAAAAATCATTATCAAATTTCTTTCAATTTTGTTAGTAAAGAATTTTTAAGTCTATTCGAACATTTTACGATAGCCAATGGTTGTGTTTGTCAGATGGAAATTGAGGAAAGTGAATTAACCCGAATACTCATTCAAGTTAAGGAAGGTCTAGAAAAAGGGCTTATTTCAAACCTTTCAGTTAAGATGAAAACATTATCTATTTCCGATCTTTATAAAGAGGAGCTTGTTAACTGATATGACTCAATTTTTTACTTACTTCGTTGGAACTATCTTCGACAAAAAAATCTATTCATTCTATTCACACTAGCTCAAGTGCTTTTGTCCGTTTCACTTCTTTTTGGGTATCCGTTGGTAATTGGTAAGATGGACACAACAACTGCTTACTATCTTGCCTCTGGATCAGTTTTAATGGGAGTTATTTCTATTGGCTGTACGATTTCATCTCCTGTTATAGCTAATGCCAAGTCAGAAGGTCATGTGGACTATATTCGAGCTTTACCTATTCCTAGAATTCTAATTTCTTTAGCTGACCTATGTATATGGTTAATTGCTATTTTACCAGGTGTATTCTTCTCTTTTTTATTAGGCTGTCTTCGCTTTTCTGTACAATTAAATTTGTCAATTTTGTCTGTTTTTGTGATGTTGCTTATTTGCCTAACAATGATTAGTCTAGGATTTTCAATTGCTTATATTTTTTCCCAAAATATTGTCACGCTAATGTCTCAGCTTATTTTAATGATTGGTCTTATGTTTTCACCAATCATGTACCCGGCAGGTCGTCTTCCAGATTGGTTAGATCAACTTTATTTTCTACTTCCATTTGTCCCTTCTGCGAATCTTCTTAGAGCTAGCTTTTATAGACATGGAACTGTTTCGCTTGTAGATATAGGTGTTCTTGTTTTCTGGATTTTTCTGACACAACTGCTTATCTTAGGAACACTACAGAAAGAATTGTAATACTATCTTGTCGAAAAATAATCCCACGAAACTCAGGTTGAGGCATCTGGCACTCAGCCTTTTTCTTCTGTGAAAATGTGCTTCCAAACAAATCAATTGCCTAGTCCTCTTTGATAGCGCTATAATAATTAAGTTGACTTTGACTATCAAACAACAACTATAGATATTTCATAAAGAAAGAGGACATTCAATGGCAAAACCTATTCGAGTATTGCTTTATTATAAATACCTTCCCATCGAAAATGCTGAGCAATTTGCGGCTGACCACTTGGCTTTCTGTAAGTCAATCGGTCTAAAGGGCCGTATCCTAGTCGCTGACGAGGGGATTAATGGAACGGTTTCTGGTGACTATGAAACCACTCAAAAATACATGGACTACGTTCACAGCCTTCCAGGGATGGAGGACCTCTGGTTCAAGATTGATGAGGAAGAAGAGCAAGCCTTTAAGAAGATGTTTGTTCGTTACAAGAAGGAAATCGTCCACCTTGGTTTAGAGGATGATAACTTTGACAGCGACATTAATCCACTTGAAACTACAGGTGCTTACTTGTCACCAAAAGAGTTTAAAGATGCTCTTTTAGATGAGGACACTGTTGTCCTTGATACACGTAACGACTATGAGTATGACCTTGGTCACTTCCGTGGAGCCATTCGTCCAGACATTCGCAACTTCCGTGAATTGCCACAATGGGTCCGCGACCATAAAGAAGAGTTCATGGACAAGCGCGTGGTTGTGTACTGTACTGGTGGTGTCCGCTGTGAGAAATTCTCAGGGTGGATGGTCCGTGAAGGCTACAAAGATGTTGGCCAATTGCATGGTGGTATTGCGACTTACGGAAAAGATCCAGAGGTTCAAGGGGAGCTTTGGGATGGTAAGATGTATGTCTTTGACGAGCGTATTGCCGTTGACATTAACCATGTAGACCCTATCGTTGTCGGTAAGGACTGGTTCGATGGCACGCCTTGCGAACGCTATGTCAACTGCGGTAACCCATTCTGTAACCGTCGTATCCTTGCTTCAGAGGAAAATGAAGATAAATACCTCCGTGGTTGCTCACACGAATGCCGTGTCCACCCACGTAACCGTTATGTCTCTGAAAATGGTTTGAGCCAAGAAGAAGTTGTCTCACGCCTTGCGGCTATTGGTGAGAGTTTGGATGTAACACCAGCCTAAGTTTAAATAGAGAAGAAGTTGAGAGAAATCTCGGCTTTTTCAAGCTTCTTATTTGTAATCATTCTAAATAACTGCTATAGTAATATTTAGAATGATTCTAAATAAGGAGTAATAAATTTGGAAGATAAGAATTTTGCAGAACGTTTAAATATTTTGAGAGCTGGCGTCTTGGGGGCCAATGATGGTATCATTTCCATTGCGGGAGTGGTTATCGGTGTGGCTAGTGCGACATCAAACATTTGGTTTATTTTGATTTCAGCCTTGTCAGCGATTTTTGCCGGTGCCTTTTCAATGGCAGGTGGCGAATATGTCAGTGTGTCAACGCAAAAAGATACCGAAGAAGCTGCCATCGCTAAGGAACAGGCTCTCTTGGATCGTTCACCTGATGCAGCTAGAGAGAGTTTGTATCAAACCTTCCTCAGTCAGGGGGATTGCGAAACAGCAGCAGAAGTCAAGGTCAATCAAGCCTTTAGTAAAAATCCTATCAAGGTCTTGGTTGAAGAAAAATATGGCGTTGATTTAGAAGAAATCACAAATCCATGGCATGCTGCCGTATCTAGTTTCTTTGCTTTTTCAGTGGGTTCTTTGCCACCAACATTAGCTATCCTGCTTTTCCCTGAGCCTTACCGTATCCCTGTAACGGTGGTTGTGGTTGCACTTACCTTGCTCTTGACTGGTTATGTTAGTGCCAAGCTTGGAAAAGCACCTGTTAAACAGGCGATGTTGCGTAACTTGACAGTAGGTCTCTTGACCATGCTCGTGACCTTTGCAGTAGGTCATATCTTCCCTGTGAATGTGTAACGGTTAACAAGATGATAAGTCTACCTTTTGTAGGTAGGCTTTTTTAGTCTACAAGACTGGACTTATCCATGGTACAATAGGGCTATGCGTTTAGATAAATTATTAGGACAGGCTGGCTATGGTTCTCGCAATCAGGTCAAGAAGCTCATTCGTAGTCGGCAAGTCTATGTGGATGGTGTCTTGGCTGAACGGGATAATCTTAATGTGGATGCTAGTCTCCAGACCATCACAGTTTCTGGAAAGGAACTGGAACATTCGCCAGAAGTTTACTATCTCATGAATAAGCCATCAGGAGTGGTATCAGCTCGAAGAGACAAGGAACACCAAACGGTCATTGATTTGATTAAGCCTGAGGATCAGCGAGAAGGGCTTTATCCTGTAGGGCGTTTGGATAGAGATACAGAAGGTCTGGTGCTGATTACCAACAATGGACCCTTGGGCTTTGTCCTGCTTCACCCACGTTATCATGTGGCTAAGACGTATTATGTTGAGGTCAATGATGTTCTTGGGCCTGATGCACCTACATTTTTTGAGTCAGGTGTTGTCTTTGAGGATGGTACTGTTTGTAAACCGGCTCAGCTGAAAATTCTGAGTTCAGCTAGTGACAAGAGTTGTGCTCAAATCACGATTTCAGAAGGCAAGTTTCATCAAGTGAAAAAGATGTTCTTGGCTTATGGGGTCAAGGTGACCTACCTCAAACGTATTTCCTTTGGAGATTTTGTCTTGGACGAAAAGTTACCAAGGGGAAGCTATCGTCCATTGACCGAGGAGGAAAAGAGCATCTTAAAAAAGTATTTAAACTGAGCCATTTTAGTTTTTGGTTATTTGGGTTATGTTACGGTGGAAGTGCTAGCTATAAGTAATAGTTATGGTATCCCATAAGTAATTTTAACTATTCATTTGGTCAATACAGTGGTATGATAGAAGTAATTTAATCGGCAAGCTTAGTTAACGCAACTTCATGTACTGTTTTAGGACAGTGAAAGAGGGAGGTCTATTATGACAGATGTATTTTACGAGGATTTAGCAAAGACACGTCAGCAAATTCATCAACATCCAGAAGTTTCTGAAGATGAACACGAGACAACCATTTTTTTGAAAGGGTATTTGAGAAAATTAGGTATTGAACCTTTAAATTATCCTTTAAAGACAGGACTGATTGCTGAAATTGGGTCAGGCCATCCGATTATTGCTTTACGTGCTGATATCGATGCGCTTCCAATTCAGGAAAATACTGGACTTTCTTATGCCAGTGAAAATGGAGCCATGCACGCATGTGGTCATGATTTTCACCAAACCTCTCTCCTTGGAGCAGCACAGATTTTAAAAGAAAGAGAAGCGGAGCTGAAAGGGACAGTTCGCTTGATTTTCCAACCAGCTGAGGAAAATTTCCAAGGGGCTTACCAGATTATTGAAGTGGGCGGTATTGACGGTGTGTCAGCTATCATCGGTTATCACAACAATCCTCACTTGAAACCGGGACAGATTGGTCTTCGTTCAGGTGCGATTATGGCAGGTGTGGAGCAGTTTAGGGTTGACGTCAAGGGTGTTTCTTCGCATGCGGCTCGCCCTGATTTGGGTGTGGATACAGTTTTGGTTACTACGACCATCATTAACAACTTGCAGCAAATCGTAGCTCGAACGATTTCGCCTTTTGACTCAGCTGTTTTGTCAGTCACTCATATCGAAGTTGGCAATACTTGGAATGTTCTGCCAGCATCAGGCTTTTTTGAGGGAACAATTCGTACTTTTGATCCTAAGATTCGTGAGGATGTCATTGCTCGTTTTGAAAAGGTCGTTCAGGCAACAGCAGACCAATTTGGTGCTCAGGCTGAGATTGTTTGGGGCAATTCTCCTTTTGTGACTTACAATGATTTGACGCTCACACCTCTCATCTTTGAACATTCTAAGGCTTTCGCAGAAGTGATTGAAACCTTGCCATCAACAGGTGGCGAAGATTTTGCGACTTATCAGAAGGCAATCCCAGGTGTTTTTGCCTTCATTGGTTCTAATGGTGACGATGATGCTGCCGACTGGCACCATGATGATTTCCTTGTGAAAGACGAAGCCTTACCTGCAGCTGTTAATTACTATGTGGAAAACGCCCTCTTCCTACTTGATTATTTTAAGGATAACCACTAATCCTTGGAGGATATACCATTGAAGCGTCCAGCCGGTTGGTTGGGTGCTAATTGATAGATAAGAACAGAGGAGCCACGCCATGATTGGTGTGACTCCTTTTTGATATTCAGTGTTTTACCGTTTGATATGGCTATAGCTACTAAGCTTGATAATGGTAAAATGACTCCTAATTATAGATTTGTTTTATGGTATAATGAGTAGGTAAATACTATAGTAATGACTACTAAAAATGCTTATTTGTTCTTGCTTTTGCATGCAATTTATTAGGAGGTTTTTATCATGGCTAATCATATTCGTGTTATGGTGTCGATTGTTATGGCTCAGCTGATTGTCCTTTATCTAGGACTTCAGATGGCTCTACCATTTACTAAGGTTCTAACCACGGTAGGTGTGGTTGCTTTTCTCGAGATTGTTTATCATGTGGTGATAGCTCGTAAGATTGGAGCAAACATTTCTTTCAGAGTGTTTTGGCAAACGTTTAAAAAGGTCCTTCGAAAAAATGCTGCCTTTTTAATTCTATTAGGGGTTGCACCGATTTTCTTCAAAAGTGAAGACTTCATGGCTTTCATAACCTGGCAGCTTTTCTTTGTCGTCTTGGTGAGTGATGTCATCATGGCTTCAAATGATATGCCATTATCTCGATAAGACCTAAAACCTAGACATTTCAATGAAAGACTGTCGGTAATGTTTACCATTCAAAGAAATCATTTGTCGGACCCAGGTGTAGATTATGTCACTTTTGGTAAGGGAGACAAAAATCTCATTATCATTACGGGATTAAGTTTGCAACGTTTAAGTGATCTGTCCAATCTTGCCACTTACGCCTTGTTTTATCAATATGCTAAGGAGTACAAGGTCTATATTTTTGATAGAAGGGACCATATCGAAGAAGACATTACTATTGAGAATATGGCTGATGACCTCTATCATTCTCTGGAAAAATTGCATATTACTAATACCTCTATCATAGGTATATCACAGGGGGGGATGATTGCTCAGCTATTTGCTATCAAGTATCCTCAAAAGGTGAAAAAGCTAGTATTAGCGCTGACACTCTCTCGTAATAATACCATCAGTAGAGAAACCGTTGGAGGGTGGATAGAGATGGCAGAAAATGGAGAAATGGACCAGCTCAATAAGGATTTCATGAGTAAATCATTTTCGTCACCTGTTTTAAAGAAATTATATGTGATTAACAGATTATTTTTGAAGTCTGTAAGTACAGAAAAACGCCATCGATTTGTTTGTTTAGCCAAGTCAATTCTAGCCTTTGATTGCTATAGTTCGCTTGATAAAATTACTTGTCCGACCCTTGTTCTGGGAGCCAAATACGATTTAGTTCTGGGTGTGGATGGCGCCAGGGAGCTGGCAAATGGCATTCCAAACGCTTCTTATTATGAATTTGACAAATTGGGGCATGCGGCTTATATTGAAAGCAGACGCTTCAACAAAGTTTTATTAGAATTCCTGCAATAAATCACTCAGAAAACTCATTTTTAAAGAGTCTTTATATCTCCAGTGATATAAGATATTAAAGCGGTTATGGCAAAAGCTGTAGCCTTTTTATTTTCCAGTTCAGATATGTGCAGTCTGAAAAATTAAATGATAGAATGGCAATAGATAGGAGGATACAGAAATGTTGAACTATGATTTGATTGTTATCGGTTTCGGTAAAGCCGGTAAGACTCTGGCTGCTAAGATGAATGCAGCTGGTAAGAAAGTTGCTGTTATCGAGCGCAGCAAAGCCATGTATGGTGGTACTTGCATTAATATTGCGTGTATCCCAACCAAGACTATGATTGTTGCGGCCGAAAAGGGCTGGTCATTTGACGATACTATGAAAGAACGTGGTGCGGTGACTGGTCGTCTTAACGCTAAGAATTATAAAATGTTGGCCGATAATGGCGTTGATGTCATTGATGCAGAGGCACATTTCGTGTCAAATAAGGTTATTGAAGTAGTGGCAGGTGATGACCTCCAAGAGCTTACAGCTGAGACTATTGTCATCAATACAGGTGCTGTGTCTAATGTCTTGCCTATTCCTGGCTTGACAACAGCTGAGCATGTCTACGATTCAACTGGTATTCAAACCCTTGAAGCCTTGCCTAAACGTTTAGGTGTCCTAGGTGGTGGTAATATCGGTCTTGAATTTGCTGGCCTTTATAACCGTTTGGGAAGCCAAGTGACTGTCTTGGATGCAGCGACTAGCTTCTTGCCACGTGTAGAGCCATCTATTGCTAAGTTGGCCAAGGAATACATGGAAGAGGATGGTATTGTCTTCGAACAAGGTGTTAAAACATCTGAAGTTAAGAATGACGGTGATGAAGTTGTCGTTGTTACTGATAAAGGAGACTTCCGTTTTGATGCGCTCCTTTATGCGACAGGACGCAAGCCTAATATTGAACCTCTTCACTTGGAAAACACAGATATTGTCTTGACTGAGCGTGGTGGTATCCAGGTTAATAAGCATTTGGAAACAAGTGTTCCGGGTGTCTTTGCAGTGGGTGATGTCAATGGTGGCCTTCAGTTCACTTATATTTCATTAGATGATTTCCGTATTGTCTTTAATTACCTTACAGGCGATGGCAGTTATAACCTTGAAACACGTGGAGCTGTTCCAACCGCTATGTTCCTCAACCCACCTTTGGCACAGGTTGGTCTTACTGAAGACCAAGCCAGAGCAGCAGGTGGACCAGTTGCTGTCAAGGAACTTCCAGTTGCTGGCATGCCTCGTGGTCATGTAAACGGTGATTTGCGTGGTGCCTTCAAAGCTGTGGTAAATCCTGAAACTAAGGAAATTTTGGGAGTGACCCTCTTTGGTCAAGAGTCTCATGAAATTATCAATCTAATTACCCTAGCGATGAACCATCACATTCCATATACAGATTTGGCTAAACAAATCTTTACTCACCCAACTATGGCTGAGAACCTAAATGATTTGTTTGCGATTTAACATGAAAAGAGCCGAGAAGCTCTTTTTTTATGTAGAAGAAAAGTTTTTTTAAGGCTTTCCTTAGGTGAGTACGGTCATCAGCGACCTTCTTCGAAGTTCCATGACTAATTTTTGAGCCCCTTCACTTTTTAATTTCTAGGCTCAGGCTAAAACAGTTCCCCGAACTGTTTTACTCTCAAAAATTCCGAGTTTCTGAAACTATTAAGTTTCAGGAACTTTTCTCACAGCGGAAAGTCTTGTAAAAAAGTAAATCTCAAATCATAGTTTAATCTATTCGATAAATTCTATAGAAATGTTTGGCCAGACTGTGTTCCAATTTTTCTTTTTTACCCTCTCGTTATAGACCGTTTGTCTTTCTTTATTTGAAAAGTAATGTGGTGTGGGTGAGACTCTGAAGTTAACTAAATCGTCTATTCCAAAAGGAATAAAAACCTCTAGTTTCTGATTGTCATTTAGTCTAGCGGCTATGGCAGTACATTTTTCGGGAAATTTTAAGACAGCATCTGTAGAGCTAATATACTTTTCAGTATTAGGGCTATGTATATTCATATAATACTGATTTTTTATTTCCCAATTGTATTCAGGATATCTTCTCTTTATTTGATTTTCTATTTCAACAGTTTGTTCATATGATATGTTTTTATCAAAGAAAATGACATCGATATCTGAGAAATTGATATTTGAAGATGTATTTCCGGTGCTTAAGTAGTCCCAAATATAATTGCGTATAGTTCCAGCACAAAGCCAACAGTCATTAAGTTGAAAAGAGTGGATAATCTTTAATAGTGCCATTAGTTCGTAGTTCTGTTTAATTAGTTTTTTGACATCAATCATTTTAAAACCTCATTGGTATTGTACTAGTTTAAGATAGAAATATCAAAATAAGACCAGATCTCTAATACACAGCGACACTCTAGGTTAGATGTCGCTTTTTTTGCGCTTTGATGATAAGATAGAAGTGCTATAAGAAAATTCTTTAGATTGGTGCTCTTTGTCTGCATTGAATGCTTGATAGACCTTGAGTCACCACTAAAAACCGTATGAAAAACGTAGAAAGACACTCGCTTGCCAGTTGGTCTGTGAGTGTGTGTAACTTATGACTAAGAAAGTAGGAGTGGGCAAGGCCCACAGTAAGATTATTTTGATGGGGGAGCACTCGGTCGTTTATGGTCATCCTGCCCTTGCTCTCCCTCTCAAGGACATTGAGGTTGTCTGTCAGATTCAGGCGGCTGATACTCCTTTGACGCTCAAGGCTCAGGATCCCTTGACGACAGCGATTTTTTCAGCGCTTAATTATCTGGAAATCAAGAATCAGCCTATCAGCTATGCTATTAAGTCTAGCGTCCCTGAAAAGCGTGGCATGGGATCGTCTGCAGCGGTTGCCATTGCAGCGATTCGTGCGGTTTTTGATTATTTTGAACAGGAGCTTAGCCGAGAGACCTTGGAAATGCTGGTCCATCAGGCGGAGACCATTGCCCACAGTAAGCCCAGCGGTTTAGATGCCAAGACTTGTCTGAGTGACCGAGCTATCAGCTTTACCCGTAATATTGGCTTCAAGGAAATCGAGGTTGATCTAGGTGCCTATCTAGTTATCGCAGACACGGGCATTCATGGAAACACCCGTGAGGCCGTGGAAAAGGTTGAGGCTATTGGACTAGATGCCTTATCAGACCTAAATCAGCTAGGCGAATTAAGTCAGAGGGCGGAAGGAGCCCTCAAGGCCAAGGATCAAGAGCTTCTTGGGCAGCTTATGTCGCAAGCTCATAATCACCTTAAATCTTTAGGTGTGTCCTGCGATTTGTCTGACCTGCTCATAGCGACTGCTCTGGAACAGGGTGCGCTCGGGGCCAAGATGTCAGGCGGAGGACTGGGTGGCTGTATTATTGCCCTGACAAGTACTAAGAATCAAGCCCAAACGATTGCTAAAAAACTTCAAGAAAAAGGAGCGGTAAACACGTGGATAGAAAGCCTGTAAGCGTCAAATCGTACGCAAATATTGCTATTGTCAAATACTGGGGTAAGGCGGATGCCAAGCGAATGATTCCTTCAACTAGTAGTATTTCACTGACTTTGGAAAATATGTATACGGAAACCAAGTTGTCTTTTCTGCCTGAGGATGCGACCAGTGATGTTATGTATATCGATGACGAGCTCCAAGGGGAAAAAGAAACAACCAAGGCCAGCAAGGTTTTAGATCTCTTCCGTACTAATCCAAACCAACATGTCAAGATTGAAACTTGGAACAATATGCCAACAGCTGCGGGTCTATCATCAAGTTCCTCAGGACTTTCTGCCCTAGTTAAGGCAGCCAACGAGCTCTTTCAAGTCGGAAAAACGCAGTCTGAATTAGCGCAAATTGCCAAGTTTGCTTCAGGATCATCATCACGTTCTTTCTTTGGACCATTGGCAGCCTGGGACAAGGATAGTGGTGAGGTTTACCAAGTTGAAACAGACCTCAAATTGGCCATGATTATGCTAGTTTTAACAGACCAAAAGAAACCCGTATCAAGCCGAGACGGTATGAAATTGTGTACCGAAACATCGACCTCCTTCCCAGAGTGGATTAAACAGTCTGAGCTAGATTACAAGGATATGTTGGCTTATCTCAAAGCAAATGATTTCCAAGCGGTCGGCGAGCTTACTGAAGCCAATGCCCTTCGTATGCACCAAACCACAAGTACGGCCAACCCTCCATTTTCATACCTAACTGAAGCCTCATACCAGGCTATGGATAAGGTTAAGGCCCTCCGTGCCTCTGGTGAGCAGTGTTATTTCACGATGGATGCAGGGCCAAATGTTAAGGTGCTTTGTCTGGAAGAAGACCTGGACCGCCTAGCAGACCATTTCCGTAAGGATTATCAGGTCATTGTTTCACGCACCAAGGAGTTGCCAGATGCCTAAGCCCTCAGTCAATCAGGTCACAGTAAAAACAGGTGGAAAGCTCTACATTGCTGGAGAATATTCAGTCTTAACACCTGGTCAAACGGCCCTAATCCAATTTATTCCTATTTTCATGTCAGCCGAGGTCAAGGAAGCGTCACGTACTCAGTTGTCTTCAGACATGTTTGACTATAGTGTGGGCCGTGAGCTAGACGCAAATTACGCCCTCATTCAAGAGGCCTTGAATACTTTTGAAGTCTATTGTGGTGAGAAATTGCCTAGTCTGGACCTTTCCATCACAGGAAAGCTGGAACGAGATGGGGTTAAATTTGGTATCGGTTCTTCGGGTTCTGTTGTGGTATTGACCCTCAAGGCCTTGACAGCAGCCCTTCAGAAAGACTTATCTAAAGACATTCTCTTTAAGCTAGCCAGCTACACCCTCCTCAAGCAAGGAGATAATGGTTCTATGGGGGACCTAGCTTGTATCGTATACGAGGATTTGGTTGCCTATCGTTCCTTTGACCGTGCAAAAATAGCAGAGTTAATAAATCAAGTGACCTTATCAGAGCTTTTGGAAAAAGACTGGGGCTATGGTATCAGACCTGTAGTACCAGCTCTCAAAGCTCATTTTTTGGTGGGGTGGACCAAGCAAGCTGCTATTTCAAAAGACATGGTTAAAATGGCCAAATCTCACATATCAAGCAAGTATTTAAGTGAAACCGAAGTTGCCGTCCAAGATGCCATCAAGGCTCTGGAAACAGGAGATAAGACCTTGCTTAAGAGCAGCCTCCAAGCCGTCAGTGACCAGTTGGAATCGCTTAGTCCAGATATTTATGTGGACAAGCTGAAAAAACTCAAAGAAGCTGAACAAGGACTTGATGCTATTGCTAAGTCTTCTGGAGCAGGTGGTGGTGACTGTGGTATCGCCTTTGCCTTTGACCAAGCCAGCCGAGATATTCTAGTTAAGCGCTGGCAGCAAGAAGGCATAGAGCTTTTGTATGAGGTTTAGAGGTCAGCTTAGTAGACATTATCACGCAAGAAAGTAAAGAAATAACCTATGACAAATCGTAAAGACGATCACATCCGTTATGCCCTCAAGTACCAGTCGCCCTACAATAGTTTTGACGATATGGAACTTATCCACAAGTCCCTACCGACTTATGATTTAGATCAGATTGACTTGTCCACACATTTTGCGGGACGAGATTGGAATTTTCCCTTTTATATCAATGCCATGACAGGTGGTTCTGCTAAAGGTGGGGCTGTCAATCGAAAACTTGCTGAGGTGGCCAGTCGAACGGGTATTCTTATGGTGACAGGTTCCTACAGTGCTGCTCTAAAGGGAGAGGCACCAGAATCTTTTGACTATCGGCAAGAGTTTCCAGACTTAGACCTTGCGACCAATATCGGTGTGGATAAGTCTGTGGACCTGGGCATTAAGACAGTGGAAGCTATGGACCCAGTCTTTTTACAGCTCCATGTTAACCTTATGCAGGAGCTTCTCATGCCTGAGGGAGAGCGTATTTTCCATACCTGGAAGGAAAATGTGGTGGCTTATGCACAGAAAATAGAGTGCCCACTTGTCCTCAAGGAGGTCGGCTTTGGTATGGATGTGGAAACCATTCGTTACGCCATGTCTCAGGGCATCAAAACTGTGGATATCTCAGGTCGTGGTGGAACAAGCTTTGCCTATATTGAAAATAGTCGAGGCGGCAACCGTGATTACCTCAATGACTGGGGACAAAGTACGGTTCAGACCCTCTTGCAAGCTCAAGATCTTCGTGAAGATGTGGAAATCTTAGCCTCTGGTGGCGTGCGCAACCCACTTGATATGGTTAAATGTCTGGTCTTAGGAGCAAAAGGCGTTGGCCTCTCACGAACAGTCCTTGAATTGGTAGAACGCTACCCTGTGGATAAGGTTGTGGCTATTGTTAATGGCTGGAAAGATGACCTTCGTCTCATCATGTGTGCCCTTGATTGTCGAACTGTTGATGAGCTCAAGTCTGTGGATTACATCCTCCACGGTAAGTTACAAGGGACTTATATCAAACAAAGAAAGTAGGAAAGAGCCAAGTGCTCTTTTTTAATTTTTAAAGATGGGAAATCAATTTCGTTAGATCATGACGGCAGTGGTGATTATTCAGGTCTTGGTTCAGATGTAGCTCCTGTAACTCTTAAAGAAGTAAAAGTCGATGGTGATAAAATCAATGGCAAGGTGTATTATAGAGGTGATGATTTTTACGGTGACATCACTTTAACCCCTGTTAAAGAATGATATAATTGCCATGATGATTTGACTTGTTTCTAGCGAGCAAAGCGAGCATTTAACGAGATTTTCCGCTGTGAGAAAGTTCTTGAAATACTTGTATTTCAAGAACTTGGAATTTTTGAGAGTAAAACAGTTTGGGGAACTGTTTTAGCCTGAGCCTAGAAATTAAAAAGTGAAGGGGCTCAAAAATTAGTCATGGAGCTTCGAAGAAGTTCGCTGATGTCCGCACTCACTTAGGGAAAGTCTAAAAAAATCCATTTTACAAAAGAATATCTTACAAAAAAGAGCGGAAGCTCTTTTTTTATTACCCACTCAAGCAAAAAGTAACTTTTCCCCTTGACAAGTTACTGCCTTAGGAGTATTATTTTCAGTGAAATACGGTAGGTGAGGCTACCACAAGGATACGGATGACTACCGCAAAGCAGTGGAGACACTATTCGTTGGTCAACAGTCCTGATCGCCAAGGTCAAGACTAAGCTCATTTCATCGCCTTGCGGAGCTAAAGCTTGAACGGTCCATTTTTTGACAGAATCTATTAAAAAATCAACCTCGAGTTTATAGAGTCTTACCTGTATATGGGTAGGACTCTTTTCTTTTATCTGAGGTCCACCCACTATGTAAAAAAATGAAAGGAGAAACCTATGAGACTAATCGACGATCACCCCGAACCGCACCTAACCAGTCAATCGCTGATTAGTGTCTTAGGGACTCCATAAGTGATTGACTCCTGATTAAATAAGGAGATTCCAATGTCAACAAATAAAGAAAGACTTATTGCTGCTCTTCAAGAGCCACTTGAAACAACCCTTACTCGCTACAAGACTCATTTGGATGGCTTGAAGGAAGACCAAGTAGAAGAAAACCGTGACCTTTATGGGGAAAATGTCATAACCAAAGGACAAGAGGATTCTATCATCAAAAAGATTTATGAATCTATCATCAATCCCTTTACTGTTATTCTCTTAGTCATTGCTCTGGTTTCCTTTATCACCAATGTCTGGCTTGCTAAACCGGGTGAAGAAGACCCAACGACTTCTATCATCATTGTCACTCTAGTTTTGATATCTGGTGGTATCCGTTTTATTCAAGAACTTCGTAGCGACAAGGCTGCCAGTAATTTGTCTCGCATGATTGTCAATACAGCAACAGTACTTCGAGATGGCAGTGAACAAGAAATCCCAATTGATGAAATTGTGGTTGGAGATGTGGTCAAACTAAGTGCGGGAGATATGATTCCGGCTGATGTGGTCTTACTAGATTCTCGTGATTTCTTTGTTCAACAGTCTGGCTTGACAGGTGAAAGCGATGCTGTGGAAAAAGCTTGTCTGGCTAAAGCAGATGGTCAAAATCTAGAGAGCCTGCTTGAAAGTGAGAGCCTTGCTTTCATGGGAACTAATGTTATCTCTGGTCGTGCAACAGCCTTGGTTTTAGTTGTTGGTGATGAAACCATGATGGGAGCAATTGAGCAGACCATCAATACTTATGACGAACCAACTTCATTTGAACGTGAGATGAATTCCATTTCTTGGCTCTTGATTCGACTCATGTTGGTTATGGTTCCTGTTGTTTTTGTGATTAACGGTTTAACAGATGGGGACTGGCTTGAAGCCGGCGTCTTTGCCCTTAGTGTGGGAGTCGGTTTGACCCCAGAAATGTTGCCGATGATTATCACAGCCAGTCTTGCCAAGGGTTCTATCATTATGGCCAAGGAAAAGGTGGTCATCAAAAAGCTTAATGCTATTCAAGACCTAGGGGCTATCGACATCCTTTGTACGGATAAGACAGGAACCCTGACTCAGGATGAAATCGTTCTTGAGTACCCTCTTGATATCCATGGTGACCTTGACCTATCAGTACTTCGGAGAGCCTATCTTAATTCTTATTTCCAAACTGGCTTAAAAAATCTTATGGACCGTGCCATTATTAGCCGAACTGAAAGAGAAGCTAAGAAACATGACATCGTTCGTGACCTTGACCAGACCTTCCAAAAGATTGATGAGCTACCTTTTGATTTTGAACGTCGTCGCATGAGTGTCATTGTTAAAGACACTGATGGATTTGTTAGTATGGTGACAAAAGGTGCCCTTGAAGAAATGCTCTCTGTTTCTAACTATGTGGAATACAAGGGAGACATTATCCCATTGACTAACGATGTTCGTGAGGAAGTCCTTACGGAAGTTGCACAGTTGAATGAACAAGGTTTGCGTGTTCTCGGTGTTAGCTACAAATCACAGCTTAATGAAAATGACGTCTTTAGTGTCGAAGATGAAAGTGATATGATTTTGACGGGATATCTTGCCTTCCTTGACCCACCAAAACCATCAGCAGCACCTGCTATCAAGGCTTTGGCGGAATATGGTGTGACCACAAAAATTTTGACTGGAGACAATGATAAGGTGACACAGGCTGTCTGTGAAAAAGTTGGTCTAGATGTGACGCACATTCTACTTGGAAGTGATCTTGATACCATGTCAGATCAAGATTTGGCTAAGGCTGTGGAAACGACAACAGTCTTTGCTAAGTTATCTCCAGACCAAAAGGCACGAATTATCCTAAGCCTTAAGGAAAATGGGCATAAGGTAGGCTATATGGGTGATGGTATCAACGATGCCCCATCCATGAAGGTGTCAGATGTGGGGATTTCTGTGGATACAGCTGTTGATATCGCCAAAGAAACTGCAGATGCTATCTTGCTTGATAAGGATTTAATGGTCTTGGAAAAAGGTTTGGTTGAAGGACGGAAGGTCTATGCTAATATGACTAAATATATCAAGATGACCGTTTCTTCAAATTTCGGGAATATCTTTTCTCTCCTCTTTGCCAGCATTTTCTTACCATTTCTACCAATGGCACCTGTGCATTTGATTGTCCTAAATCTTGTCTATGATATCTCTTGTATAGCCCTTCCATTTGACAATGTGGACAAGGAATTTCTTAAAGAGCCACATATCTGGGAAGCCAAATCAATCATGCGTTTCATGGCTTGGATAGGACCTATTTCGTCCGTATTTGATATTTTGACATATATCTTGCTCTATTTCATCATTGTGCCAATGATTTTGGGGCATAGCTATGTTCATGGTTCACCAGAAGCGTCAGCATTTATCATTATTTTCCAAACAGGTTGGTTTATTGAATCTATGTGGTCTCAAACCATGGTTATCCACATGTTACGTTCACCAAAACTACCATTTATTCAAAGTCACCCAGCACTATCAGTTGTTGTGACAACCTTATTTGCTGCTTTCTTTGTGACTTCTCTTCCATACAGTCCATTGGCTGGTCTCTTAAAACTCAGCCATCTAAACGGTCTCTATTTCATTCTCTTGTTTATCATCATTACTTTGTATATGCTTAGTGTTACCTTTGTGAAGCATATCTATATTAAGAAATACAAAGAATGGTTATAGGATAACTATACTTAGAAAAAGAGCGTCAGCTCTTTTTTCATTACCTTTCATTCTGCCAAAACCTTTTCATTTATGGTATAATAGGGCGATTATAGATAATCAGAGGCCTTTAGAATGACAGTTCTGGGGACATGTTTTCTAAGAAATAAGAGACTGTGTTTCCAAGGCCCTCTTCTTTCGTTGGCCATCCCAGTGGGAGGTTGAGGTCCTGAGATTTGGGGCTCAAGGCTAAGACCGTCACGAAAGAAATCATCACAAAAAATATTAAGAAGGAAAAAGAAAATGAGTAATTACGCTATTATCCTTGCTGCGGGTAAAGGAACTCGCATGAAATCAGATCTTCCAAAAGTATTGCACAAGGTTTCAGGTATCACCATGCTTGAGCATGTTTTTCGTGCAGTTTCAGCCATCGATCCAGTTAAAAACGTTACTGTTATTGGTCATAAGGCTGAGCTTGTTCGTGAGGTTTTGGATGGTCAATCTGCCTTTACAATGCAAACAGAGCAGTTGGGGACTGGTCATGCTGTTATGATGGCTGAGGCAGAGTTGGCTGGTCTTGAAGGTCAAACCCTTGTCATTGCTGGGGATACGCCTTTGATTACAGGTGAAAGCCTCAAAAATCTTATTGACTTCCACGTTAATCACAAAAATGTTGCCACTATCCTGACAGCGACAGCGGACAATCCATTTGGCTATGGCCGTATCATCCGTAATGAAAATGGCGAAGTGACTAAGATTGTAGAGCAAAAAGATGCCAACAAGTTCGAACAACAAGTCAAAGAAATTAACACAGGGACTTATGTTTTTGACAATAAACGTCTCTTTGAAGCGTTAAAAAATATCAACACTAACAATGCGCAAGGAGAATATTATTTGACAGACGTTATTTCTATTTTCCGTGAGAATGGTGAAAAAGTAGGTGCCTTCACTCTTCGTGACTTTGAAGAAAGTCTTGGGGTTAACGACCGTGTTGCCCTGGCAACAGCGGAAGATGTCATGCGTCGTCGTATTAACAAGGCTCACATGGTCAATGGTGTAACCTTCCAAAATCCAAATGCCACATACATTGATGTGGATGTGGAAATTGCACCGGACGTTGTGGTTGAAGCAAATGTGACACTTAAAGGTCAAACAAAAATTGGTGCAGAGTCAGTGCTTACCAATGGTACCTACATTGTTGACTCTACAATCGGTGCCCACACAGTTATCACCCACTCTATGATTGAGCATTCAGTGGTTGAAGATGGTGTTACTATTGGACCATTTGCTCATGTTCGCCCTGACTCTACGCTTAAGAAAGACGTTCACATTGGGAACTTTGTTGAGGTTAAGGGATCAACTATCGGTGAAAATACCAAGGCTGGACACTTGACTTATATTGGCAATGCGGAAGTTGGATCTAATGTTAACTTTGGTGCAGGTACTATAACAGTCAATTACGATGGTCAACATAAGTTCAAGACACAAATTGCCGATAACGTCTTTATCGGAAGTAATTCAACCTTGATTGCTCCGCTGGAAATCGGAGATAGTGCCCTTACAGCGGCCGGTTCGACCATCACTGAAAATGTGCCAGCGGACTGTGTAGCCATTGGTCGTGGTCGTCAAGTCAATAAAGAGGGTTATGCGGTGAAGAAACCTCATCACCCAAGTCAACGATAAGGCTTTATGAAGGTCACCTAATGGCGACTTTTTAGGCATCACATCAATTAAGTGGTAAGAAAAAAGGAGGAAAGCCATGAAATACGAAGAAAAAACATTAACACGCGATTCAAAATTTAAAGGAAATATTTTTGAGGTAGCTGTAGACAAGGTCCTTTTACCAGATGGTAAGACGTCTCGTCGTGAGCTCATTTTTCATAGAGGAGCTGTGGCCGTTTTAGCGGTTACTCCAGAAGGTAAACTTGTTATTGTTAAGCAATACCGCAAGGCTATTGAAGATGTATCGTATGAAATCCCTGCGGGTAAATTGGAAGTTGGTGAGGCTGGTGATGAAAAGGATGCGGCAGCACGTGAACTTGAAGAGGAAACTCAATATCAGGGTGATTTAGAGTTGATTTATGAATTTTACACTGCCATTGGTTTTTGTAATGAGAAAATTAAACTCTATGTGGCGACTAATCTCAAACCTGTTGAGAATCCTCGTCCACTTGATGATGATGAATTCCTTGAAATTTTTGAGTTGACCTATGATGAGTGTATGGAGTTAGTGAAATCAGGTGAGATTAAAGATGCTAAAACGATTCTTGCACTCCAGTACTATGCACTCCACTTTGGGGGAAAATAAGTTATGGGGAGACCGCTGTTAACTGACGATATCATTGAGCAGGCCAAGCGTGGGGAAATTGATTTAACTGACCACCCTTCTTATCAGGGCTACGATGAAGACTTTTATGATGAGGCCTTTGATGCTGATTATGAGCCTTCTACCTACAAGAGTCGTCGGATTGAAAATGCGAAACGCAACCAGTTTCAGCACAAACTCAATCGTATTCTCTTTTGGGTAGTCGTCCTCTTGATTATCCTCTTCATCGCTGTCTTTTATTTCTAATAATAGTCTAGGCTAGTTAGGCCTAATTCTCTTATGACAAGTGATTCACGCAAGATTACAAGCTAAAAAGGAACTATATGAAAATTGGAATTATCGCTGCCATGGAGCAGGAATTGGTGCTTCTAGTGGAGCAATTGGAAAATAAGGTTGAGGAAACCATTCTTGGAAATACCTACTACACAGGACGTTTGGGCAAACACGATGTGGTTTTGGTTCAATCAGGTGTTGGTAAGGTCATGTCAGCCATGTCTGTGGCTGTTTTGGCGGACCACTTTGAAGTTGAGGCCCTCATTAATACTGGCTCTGCAGGGGCAGTAGCGCCTGGTCTAAAGATTGGTGATGTGGTCGTGGCTTCAAAGTTGGCTTATCACGATGTTGATTTGACAGCCTTTGGCTATGATTACGGCCAAATGTCTATGCAGCCACTATATTTCGAGAGTGATGCAAGCTTCGTGACGACCTTTGAGAAGGTTTTGGCTCAAGCGTCAATTGACAGTAAGATTGGTCTTATCGCTACCGGTGATAGCTTTATTGCTGGTCAGGACAAGATTGATGCCATTAAGGGGCATTTTCCAGAGGTTTTGGCTGTTGAAATGGAAGGGGCGGCTATTGCTCAGGCAGCTCACAGTGTCAAGAAACCTTTTATCGTTGTGCGTGCCATGAGTGATACAGCAGCTCACGATGCCAACCTTACCTTTGACGAATTTATTATTCAGGCAGGGAAACAATCGGCTGCCATCTTGATAGACTTTTTGGAAGAACTTGACTAAATTGTTATCACACAATCCCTAAAAGCTACAGAAATTTAACCTGAGTTTTAGGTAAATTAGAAACTATTTGACAATTATTAATTATTTTCTTCTCATAATTGAATATTTTTGAAAATATTTTATAATATCACGAAAACACTAGCAATTGAGTTTAAAAGCTTTATTGTTAGTGTTTTTTGTGTGTTTTAGAAAAATTTTAGTAAAATTTAGTGCTTTTTTCTTACAAAAACAGGAAAAAGTGTTGCACAATTTACAAAAATGTTAATTAATTGTGACTTACATCTTGCAAAAAATTAGAATAGGAGTATAATGCTGGTTGGGAAAGATAAAAATGTTTTGTAAATGGAGGATATTATGAATAGGTTATTTAGTGATTCGAAGCAACGCTTTTCCATCCGTAAATTTTCAGTCGGTATTGCATCCGTTTTGATTTCAACTGCAATTTTTGGTATTGGTACAGCACAAGCCGATCAGGTGACAGAGGTTTCTAGTCAACCCGCTACAGATGTGGTGAATGTCTCAGCAAATCAGTCATCGTCAGAGGTTACAGTGCCATCAGTACCAACTACAGCAGTAAGTACTGAAAACACAGGTACATCAGTTGATGTTCCAAAGAATGTTAAAGCAGACAGTCCAGCAGCTTCATCTGTCAGTTCAGAACAGATTGAAGCTCCACATGGAAATGTGAGTAGCGAAGCATCAAATAGCTCTACAGCTTCAAATGCCACTGGTGTAACTAGTGAGCGTTCAGCTAGTGATTCAGCAAGTGTTGCTGATCACAAGTCAGCTGAACATGAAGCACCTGTAGAGGCTAAGAAATTGACGAATAGTAGTACTCCTACTAGTACTTCTGATACTCAAATAACCAAAACGGGAACTGAAATTCATGTTCAAAACCCTAATGTTGAGCTTCAATTTCCAGACGGAAATAGTATTTACTCAAGAAGTAAGGTTGTTTATCATGATATTTTATTCCCTAACGATATAGCTATTAATTCAGGTGACAAAGTTGTCTTCACTCTTCCAAGTGAATTGCAATTTAAGACAAGCTATAGTGTAAATGTTTACAACCCTAATAACGAAGTTGTTGGTATTGCTCAGGTAGATCCTAAGAATAACAGCGTTGTAACCACATTTAATCATTATTTCGAAGATCACCCTATTGGGAAATATATGAATTTAGAGTTAGATACACTCTATTCAGAAGCTCTCAAAGATGGCGAAAAATTGCACCTCAATTTCAATGGTCATGTCGTTAATGTGACAGTTGGTTCTGCAAATCCTATCCCTGGTGACGAAGTCATTGCTAAATGGGGTAGTCAGGACAAGAATGATCCAACCCTAATTAACTGGGGAATGCGTCTCAATTATGCAAGACGTGTGTTGAATAATCTTCAATTGATCGATACTTGGTCTGATAATCAAAGATTTGTTGATAATTCTTTAGAGTTGCGTTACATTGATTCTGCTGAGCCATGGGTTGATAAGGGTTCAGCTATGGAATTGATTAAGAGTTTCTCTCACGACGATACTAAATTTGAGTTAAATCTTGGTCGTTTGGACCGTATGGTTTATGTTTGGTATCAGACACGATTGACCAACCCAGCATCAGATTCTAATAATCCTACGAATAAAGTTGACCTTCATGCAGATGTTGAGTCAAAAACATATACTTCTGAAGTACGTTTGGTTGGGGGCCTTGGAAATGTCGGCGGTGAACAAGAAGTACGTTTCAATCTTGAATTAGCCAAAGAGTTGGCAGGTAGAGCCTTGAAAGATAAGGAATTCACCTTCAAATTGGTTGATATGACAGATAATAAGATGGTTGATCTTGGTGAAACAACCAATGATGCCACTGGTAAAATTGTCTTCTCAAATCTTGTTCTTAACCAACCTGGTACCTACCACTATCGTGTGACAGAAGTTCCTGGTAATGATAGTGACGTCGTTTATGATAAGCTTCAAGCTGATGTGACTGTCCAAGTGGCTAGAGAAACCACAGATGGCCGAGAAAAATTAGTGGCCAAAGTGGTTTATCCAGGTGACGTTATCTTCAACAATAAATTGGTCACACCAGCCAAAGCTAAGATTCAATTTAGCAAGGAATTGAGCAAGTCAGGTGTAAATCAAGCTTTGACTGCTAATGAATTCCAATTTGTCCTCAAGGATGAAAAAGGTAATGTTGTCCAAACTGTAGGTAATACAGCAGACGGTCATGTTAACTTTAGCGAATTGACTTTCGACAAGGTTGGTACTTACAACTATACCGTTGAAGAAGTTGCAGGTAAGGATGGCGCTATCGTCTATGATACGATGAAAGCTGCTGTTTCTATCACTGTGACACGTGATGGGGATGCTCTTGTTTCAACAGTTGTTAATCCAAAAGATACTATCTTTAACAACAAGTTTGCGACTCCAGCTCAAGCCTCTATCCAGTTCAGTAAGGAATTGAGCAAAGCAGGTGTTAACCAAGCCTTGACTGCTAATGAATTCCAATTTGTCCTCAAGGATGAAAAAGGTAATGTTGTTCAAACTGTAGGTAATACAGCAGATGGTCGTGTTGCCTTTAGTAACCTTAGCTTTGAAAAACCAGGTACCTACACTTATACTGTTGAAGAAGTCAAAGGTAATAACGAAGACATCATCTATGATGGTATGAAAGCAACGGTATCAATTACCGTGACACGTGACGGAGAAGCCCTAGTATCAACCGTTACAAATCCAAAAGACACTATCTTCAATAACTATGTCAAAGAATTGAAACCAGCTAAAGCTAAATTCGTATTGACTAAAGTTCTTGCAGGTCGTCAACTTCAAGATGGTGAGTTTAGCTTCGTCCTCAAAGATGAAAAAGGTAATGTTGTCCAAACTGTGACTAACGATGCTAAAGGTAACATCAACTTTGACAGTATTAACTATGATAAACCAGGTGTTTATTACTACACTGTCGAAGAAGTCAAAGGTTACGAATCTAATGTGGTTTATGACAGCATGGTAGCTAAACTTAAAGTGACGGTTACTAAGAGTGTTGGTGATAAGGAAAACTTGCTCGTAGCAGCAGTTGTCCTTCCTTTGGATACAGAATTTAACAATAGTTACATTCCACCAAAATCTCCAAAACCACAAACACCACCAACTCCAACAAGACCACCACATGTTCCACAAAAACCATCAGTGGTTTCTACAACTTCATCAGTGAACCCACAACCAGCTAAGCCAGTTCAATCTTCTGTGAAATCAGGACCTCAACTTCCAGAAACTGGTCAAGCCAGTGATAAAGCCTTGCTTGCTCTTGGAGTGGCAGCAGAAGTAGCTGCAGTCATGGGTATAGCCTATAACCGTCGTCGTAAAGACATTTAAGGTGATAACTAAAAACAGCTTGAAACTTTTGTTTCAAGTTGTTTTTGCTTTTTCAAGTTCGCAATTGTTATATTAGGACACGAACTCAATATAGGGAGTCTTAAGGAGTAAAATAAACTGTTTTTTGAAGATGTCAGGTGGCGTTGGAAATTCTTGAGAAATCCACAGTTGGATGATGTTAAGGATATTGAGGAGAAATAATTCTTGTAAGAAAGGCTTTGGTATTTGAAGGTCTAACTCTGTTGGACTTATATTTTCTTTGAGCCATTTTCCATAAGTGATTTGCAAGAAGCTTCGCCAACTTGGATCAGCTGCGGTCGTGTAAAGACATCTTAGCCAGGTTCTTTTAGAGTAAAGTAAGGGAATAATATTATCGCAAAAGAGTGTGATTGGATCTTTAGTGGTTAGATCCTGTTCGATATGAGAATGGATATCGGCATCAATCATTTCATGAATATACTGAATTAATTCATCATAATTGTTAAAATGATTTTGATAAATAGACTGCCTAGATATGCCTGCCTCCTTGGCAATTTGGGTTAAGGTAAAGTGAGTGCTAGAAGGGTGTTTAGAAGCGAGCGAGAAGAAGGCATTGATAATATTTTCTCTAGTTCCTTTAGGCATAAGAATCTCCTTAGTCTTTTATAATTTTATTATATTGAAATGCTTTTCAAAATCAATAGTCGTGCTAGCAAAAGAGGAATAAAAAGCTGACACCGTGTAAATTTGTGAGGCCTATCTATCCGATAAATTGAGAATTTCCTATGAGAAAGAGTAGGTTGGAAATTAGGCTTAGTTGTAGCAGTTACAGATTTAGAGATTACTTTTTTTGGGGAAAGGTCATTGACAGGACGTCATGTTTTTACTATTGATTGCACCGTTCTTGAGGCTTAATATAACTATAATACAAAGGAAAGAAGGTAATTCTGATGTTGGTTTGGCGAGTTGTGACGGTGGTGGAATTGCTTGTGTTTGCCCTTTTGGTAGCCTTTATCTTGCTTAGACCAGCAGATGCAACAGGTGTTGATAATAGCCTGACTATGCAGCTAATCAGTCTTGGTTTGATTGCCTTCTTATACTTGCCATTTCTCATAGGTCAAGTTATCTGGTACATTATCCTAAAAACAAGAAAGTCGTCTACCTCTCTCTGATGGTCAAGAGGAGGACTATTACTTTAATTGAAGAAGTTGATTGACTACTATTGCAATATCATAGAATAAAGAGGCAGAAATTGATTTTCTGTCTCTTTATATCTTTTATCGTCATGAGTTTAGTGTTTTTTCCTTGATTTTGAGAGCTTTTTAAGACTTGAGGAGCCAGCTTCCAGATGAAATTTCGTCCAAATTAGGCTATAATTGTTAATATGAAAGTTCTACTTTATCTTGAAGGAAAATCGGTTCTTGAAAAATCAGGAATTGGTCGGGCTCTCCACCATCAGATGCATGCCTTGGACTTGGCGGGGATTCCCTATACAACAGACATCTTGGGTGATTACGATGTTGTTCATATCAATACTTACGGACCACGCAGTTTGATGTTGTTGCATGCTGCCAAACGTCGTGGCAAGAAGGTCATCATGCATGGTCATTCGACACGTGAGGACTTTGAAAATTCATTCATCGGTTCCAACTTGATGGCCCCTCTTTTTGGGAAATACTTGGCCCACATGTATCAAAAGGCTGACTATGTGATTACGCCATCTGAGTATTCCAAAAAGTTGATTCAGTCTTACGGGGTAACTACGCCGATTATTGCTGTTTCAAATGGTATTGATTTGAAAAAATACGGTAAGGACCCACACAAGGAAAAAGTCTTCCGTGACTATTTTGGCATTAAGGAAGGACAGCCAGTTGTGATTTGTGCTGGCCTTTATTTTCAACGTAAGGGGATCGAAGACTTTGTCAAGGTTGCTGAGAAGATGCCGCATGTTCGATTCATCTGGTTAGGCAGTATCAGTAAGTGGTTGATTCCTAAGAAAATTCGAGACATTGTCAATGGTAAGCATCCTGATAATGTCAGCTTCCCAGGTTATTTTAAGGGGGCGGTTTTTCAGGGGGCTATGAGTGGCGCCAGTGCTTTCTTTTTCCCATCTTACGAGGAAACAGAAGGAATTGTGGTACTTGAAGCCTTTGCTAGTTATCAGCATGTGGTCTTGCGTGACATTCCAGTTTATGAGGGCTGGGTTGACGACACGGCTGCCACATTTGGACATAATGTGGATGAATTTGTAGTGGCCTTGCAAGATATTATTGATGGTAAAGTGGACAAACGTGAAGCAGGGTACAAGGTTGCGGAAAGTCGCTCGATTGATGATGTGGCTCAGAAACTTGTAGAAGCCTACAAAGAAGTATTGGAGATTTAAATGCGTATCGGATTGTTTACAGATACCTATTTTCCACAGGTATCCGGTGTTGCGACGAGCATTCGCACATTGAAGACGCAGTTGGAAAAAATGGGGCATACGGTCTTTATCTTTACAACAACTGATAAGGATGTTGATCGCTATGAGGATTGGCAGATTGTCCGTATTCCTAGTGTGCCTTTCTTTGCCTTTAAGGACCGACGTGTGGCTTATCGTGGCTTTTCTAAGGCACTGGAGATTGCCAAGCAATATAAGCTAGATATTATTCATACGCAGACTGAATTTTCTTTGGGTCTTCTTGGAATTGCGATTGCGCGTGAACTCAAGATTCCTGTCGTGCATACCTATCATACGCAATACGAGGACTACGTTCGCTACATTGCCAAGGGCATGGTGATTCGACCAAGCATGGTTAAGTACATTGTTCGTGGCTTTATGAGTGATTTGGATGGGGTCATTTGTCCGAGTGAAATTGTTTATGACCTTCTCCTTAAGTATAAGATAGCAGCTGAGAAACGTGTTATTCCAACTGGTATTGAACTTGAAAAATTCCAACGCCCAGAAATCACCGAAGAGGATAAGGAGGACTTGAGAGCCAAACTTGGTATTGCTTCTGATGAGATTATGTTGCTGAGCCTTTCTCGTATTTCTTATGAGAAAAACATTCAGGCAATCCTAGCAGCATTACCATCTGTCTTAAAGGAAGAAGAAAAGGTTCGTCTGGTTGTTGCCGGTGCTGGGCCTTATCTGGAAGACCTTAAGTCGCAGACTGCTAAACTTGGTATTGAGGACAAGGTGATTTTCACTGGTATGATTGCGCCTAGTGAAACGGCACTTTATTATAAGGCTGCTGACTTCTTTATTTCAGCATCAACCAGTGAGACTCAGGGCTTGACCTATCTGGAAGCCTTGGCAAGTGGTACCCCAGTTATTGCGCATGGTAATCTTTATTTGGATAATGTGATTACAGACCAAATGTTTGGAACACTTTATTATCATGATAATGACTTGGCGGGTGCTATTTTGGAAGCAGCCATTGCAACACCTCAAAAAGATGAGAATAAGTGGTCTAAAAAGCTCTATGAGATTTCTGCAGAAAACTTTGGAAAACGTGTTTATGAGTACTATTTGGATTTGACCATTTCTAAGGATTTCCACAATGATTTGAATGGTGAAGATAGCACCATGAAACGGTTGACTCGAATGGTGACCTATCTACCTACGAAGGCTATCACCCTGCCTGTTAACGGATCTGTTCGCATCCTCAAAGGGTCTGCCAAGCAGGTCAAGAAAATCCGCAATATTACAAGACTTTTGGATTAAGTAAGTGCTTAGCTTTTCATCGTTTTACAAAAATCTGAGAATTGCTTCATAAAAGAGATAATTAGCTTGAAAAATTACAGTTTCATGCTATAATAACGCATAGAGACATATCAGTCATGGGAAATCTTTTAGAGAGCGTGTGGTGCTGGAAATCACGCAGAGGACATGATTGGGACTACTCGATTAACTTTTTATGCAAACATAAAACGGTGGCCACGTTAGAGCCAATCAGAGGTGTAGGACAAACTCGTTTTTTGTCGTACACGAACTAAGGTGGAACCACGTTGCGACGTCCTTTTGAGGATGTCGTTTTTTATGTTGTATGAGGGTGCTTTAACAATTTTAAACTGTCTAGTTTAGCTAGGAAATTTTACTTTGTGATTCATGCTCTCTCTTTAATTACTGCAAGAGCTGTTTAGAGCACAAGGTGATATTATCTTTTTAGTTGAAGGAGAATATGATGGGGTTCAAATTTGAAGCTATCAAGGCCTACTTGATTGACCACGGTTTGGATGCTAGTCTTGCTGAGACCATGCACGCTATCTATGCTACTAGGAGAATCGGTAAGTCAACCTTTGCTAATTTCCTAATTGTTTTTACAGAAACAGAGGTTTTGATTATTTCTATAACTCTTTTAGGAAAATTAGGAGATATTATCGCCAAATTTCCTGAAGAGACGATTAAGTCTTATCAGTTTAAGAAACGCTTGTTTATTGGTTATAAACTTCGCCTATTTCTAACTGATGGTAAGGAGATAGACTTCAATGTCAACAAGATATTGATTGGAGCAGGTTGGCATAATACGGAATTGCAAAGCATCCTAGAAACAAACTACTACAACAAAAATAATTAATAGAAAGGACGAAGGGGCTCATCCTATAGAGCCCTGACATCTAAATTATGATTCACATTACTTTTCCAGATGGCGCTGTTCGTGAATTCGAATCTGGCGTTACAACTTTTGAAATTGCACAATCTATCAGCAATTCTTTGGCTAAAAAAGCTCTTGCTGGTAAATTCAACGGCAAATTGATTGACACAACTCGTGCCATCACTGAAGACGGGAGTATCGAAATCGTGACACCTGATCATGAAGATGCCCTTCCAATCTTGCGTCACTCAGCGGCTCACTTGTTTGCCCAAGCAGCTCGTCGTCTCTTCCCAGATATCCATTTGGGTGTTGGCCCAGCCATCGAAGATGGTTTCTACTACGATACGGATAATCAAGCGGGGCAAATCTCTAACGAAGACCTTCCTCGTATTGAAGAAGAAATGAAGAAAATCGTGAAAGAAAACTTCCCTTCTATTCGTGAAGAAGTGACTAAGGATGAAGCGCGTGAAATCTTCAAAAACGATCCTTACAAGTTGGAATTGATTGAAGAACACTCAGAAGACGAAGGTGGTTTGACTATCTACCGTCAAGGTGAATACGTTGACCTTTGCCGTGGCCCTCACGTGCCATCAACTGGTCGTATCCAAATCTTCCACCTCTTGAATGTTGCGGGTGCTTACTGGCGTGGAAATAGTGACAATGCCATGATGCAACGTATCTATGGTACAGCTTGGTTCGACAAAAAAGATCTTAAAACATATCTTAAACGTCTCGAAGAAGCTAAAGAACGTGACCACCGTAAACTTGGTAAAGAGCTTGATTTGTTCATGATTTCTCAAGAAGTCGGTCAGGGGCTTCCATTCTGGTTGCCAAATGGTGCGACTATCCGTCGTGAGTTGGAACGTTATATCGTTGATAAAGAAGTAGCAGCAGGCTACCAACACGTTTATACGCCACCAATTGCATCAGTTGAACTTTATAAAACTTCAGGTCACTGGGATCATTACCGTGAAGACATGTTCCCTCCAATGGATATGGGAGATGGGGAAGAATTTGTCCTTCGTCCAATGAACTGCCCACACCACATCGAAGTCTACAAACACCATGTTCACTCTTACCGTGAATTGCCAATCCGTATCGCTGAAATCGGTATGATGCACCGTTATGAAAAATCAGGTGCCCTTACAGGTCTTCAACGTGTTCGTGAAATGTCACTTAACGATGGACATACTTTCGTTGCTCCAGAACAAATCGAAGATGAATTCAAGAAAATCCTTCAATTGATTATTGATGTTTATGAAGACTTTAACTTAACGGATTACCGTTTCCGTTTGTCTTATCGTGACCCTGCAGATAAGCACAAATACTTTGACAATGATGAAATGTGGGAAAATGCGCAACGCATGTTGAAAGCGGCTGTTGATGATATGGGTGTTGAGTACTATGAAGCCGAAGGAGAAGCAGCCTTCTATGGACCAAAATTGGATATCCAAGTTAAAACTGCTCTTGGAAAAGAAGAAACTCTTTCTACTATTCAGTTGGACTTCTTGCTTCCAGAACGTTTTGACCTTCACTACATCGGAGCTGATGGTGAAGAACACCGTCCAGTCATGATTCACCGTGGGGTTATCTCAACTATGGAACGCTTCACAGCTATTCTGATTGAAAACTACAAGGGTGCTTTCCCAACATGGCTTGCCCCTCACCAAGTAACCCTTATTCCAGTATCTAACGAAAAACACGTGGACTACGCATGGGAAGTGGCTAAGGAACTTCGTGATCGTGGTGTCCGTGCCGAAGTAGATGAACGTAATGAAAAAATGCAGTTCAAGATTCGTGCTTCTCAAACGCAAAAAATTCCTTACCAATTGATTGTTGGTGACAAGGAAATGGAAGATGGAACTGTTAACGTTCGTCGTTATGGTCAAAAACAAACACACACTGAGACTGTTTCAGAATTTGTAGAGAATATCCTTGCTGATATCGCTCGCAAATCACGCCCAGATGCCGAATAAATAAAGGGTCGGTTAGCTAAGCTAACTGACTTTTTAGTAGGATAAACCATGCCTGTTTTTATGAAAAGACTTTGCTTTCTGCTGGGGGCATTCCTAGTCTTATTACTAACTAGCTTTACCTATCATAGATTAGCCTTGCAAAGAGAAAAGGCCTCTCTAACACCTAAAGGTCAACTGGTAGCTGTCAATGGACACAAAATGAGCGTCTTGGTAAAAGGAAACGGCCCGCAAACCCTAGTTTTTCTCTCTGGTGCTGGAACGGCTTCACCGATCTTAGATTTTAAAGATGTGTATGATGGGCTTTCAGACAAGTATAGAATAGTCCTTGTTGAAAGAGCTGGTTATGGTTACAGTGAGGACACGTCTCAGTCAAGGGATGTTGCTGTAGTCCTTTCTGAAACACGTCAAGCACTTGCCAAAGCTCATGTGTCAGGTCCCTATATCGTGATCTCTCATTCAATGGCCTCATTAGAAACGCTCCTCTGGCAGGAAAACTACCCGAGTGAAGTAAAAGCTGTTGTTGGTCTTGATTGGGCCTTTCCAGAAAGTTATTCCCATTTGAAGAGGCATCCTCAGATGTTGCGTCTGGCCCGTTGGGGAAGTCAATTAGGTCTGCTAAGATTACTGCCGAGACAATTATATATGCCCAATGAGAATCTAAGTGATAGTGACCGCCGTCTCTATCAAAAAATAGCTTACAGACAACTCTTGTCGCAAGCTATGTTAAATGAGAGCCTGTGTGTTAAAGAAAATGCTAAAAAGGTGAACTCCACTAGCATCAAGTCACAAATGCCCGTGCTACTCATGGTCTCTAATGGAAAAGGGACAGGATTCAGTCAGGAGCAGTGGCGACACTATGCGACCAGTTTTGCGAAGAATCAGGAAAATATCGAACTAGCGTTTTATGATGCTCCTCATTATTTCTACCACTATCAGACCAAAGAAGTGATTAGAAGCATAGAGGATTTCATACAAGAGACAACTGATTAAATGATTGAGGAGAGATGTGATGCTCATTGGTTCAAAAGCCTTTAATTGCTTATGGAAGGAATGGCAGGAAGAACACCAACCATTGCAAGTACTTCAGTTATTGCTGGCTTATATAGAGATGCCAGAAGACCTATCTGGGGAACTTAAAGAAACCCAAGACTTATTATCTTATTTTGATACTGACTTGGCACCTCATGATTCCTTTTGGAAGGATATTGTTAGGTTAGTAGATTTGGCTTTTCCTGGCGATAGCTTGTCTCAGGAAGGCCTTGTAGAGCGCCAAATTCATCAGCTACGTTACCTGATTTCGAGTCAACAGGCCCAGTATGTGCGGAGGCATTATAAAAAGTCAGGGATGACAGACAAAGAGGCTTTGGCTGCCTATCTCAGATGGAAGCCATTTACCATGTTTGATCAGGGGCGTTTGCACCAGAAGATTGCTGTCCGTGATGGGAAGGTGCTTTATCCTGATGGGATTCCAAGTATCAATCTCAAGATTCTCCTTTATAATCGCATAGAGTTTATTTTGGATAGTCAGGGAAATTTTCTCAATGAGGTCGATGCTGAGAAGGTGACGGAGAGTGGCGTGGTTAATGGCGCTAGTTTCAACTATGGCAATTATAAGCGCCATTGGCAACTGGATGTGGAACCAGTTCAACCACATGATCCCGACTATCGTAATCAGATGACAAAGGGTTTTCGATCTCCTAACAAATTGAGAAAGAAGTGGGGACGGAAAGCGCCCGAACAGTTTGATAAATCTTTCTACAATCCAGAAGGTATCTATGCCCAATCTCATAGGTCTTTAGCAAATGATGTCAAACGCCAAGCCAGAGCTTTTCTCGCTATGGTTTATGGCTTCAAACCGTTCCATACAAAGTAATCAAAGGAGTTTAATATGTCTAAACAACCCCAAAATAATAAGGGAACGGCGGTCCTAGGATCGCTAGTCTTTATGGCCTTATACGCCTTAGGTATTTGGCACAATGCTGTCCGAGGAAATATTCCCTTCCTCATTCTTTGGAGTGTCTTACTCCTTGTTAATATCAGCTATCTGATTTTCCGCTTGAAAAAATAAAAAATAAGACAGACCTGAATTATTGTGTATTCAGGTCTGGCTTATTTTTGTATATTCAATTATAGCTTACCACTTGCTTTCTTCTGGGATAATAATCCAGCAAATGATGTAGAAAAGAAAACCTGTTCCGAATAAGAAAATCGCTGCGGCCCAGATGAGGCGAATAATGACAGGGTCAATTTCAAGATAATTGGCGATACCAGAACAAACACCGGCGATGATCTTGTTGTTTGGATCTCGTCTGAGTTCTTTTTTCATATGATTTACCTCCGTATGGCCTTATTATATCATAACTATTTGAAACCTAGTATTAGTTTTAAGGAAGCATGAAATAGACGATTCCCATGTATTGAAGGGCTGAAGCCAACATGATAAAGAGGTGCCAAATCATGTGGAAGTATGGCTTTTTCTTAGCATAGAAAGCTGCGCCAACCGTGTATGACAATCCTCCAGCCAGCATGAGTCCCCAAAAGGCAGGTCCTGTCTTAGTGACGATAGCTGGAATAATGAAGATAACCAACCATCCCATCATCAGATAGAGGAAGAGAGAGAACTTTTCATTGATTTTTTTGGCAAAGATTTTGTAGAGAATACCAAAAATCGTTGTTCCCCATTGGAGGATGATGATGCTGTAACCTAGCCAACCGCCAACTAGCGAGAGGGCAACAGGCGTATAGCTCCCAGCAATGGCAATGTAAATCATGCTGTGGTCAATGATACGTAGGACCATTTTGTGGGGTGAGTTGTAATCCATGGCATGGTAGATGGCTGAGCTCAAAAACATGAGGAAGAGGCTGATGACGAAAACAGACATTCCTACAGCAGCAGTCATGCCATAACCGTTGTTGGCATGGACGGCAGTGATTGGCAATAGGACCAGCATGGCTATAGCTCCGACAGCATGAGTCACGCTATTAGCCACTTCCTCACCAAAGCTAAGTTTTTTACTGAGTTTGAGGTTGGGAGAAGTATTAAAAGTAGCAGTATTAGACATTGTTTCCTCCTTCAAGGTCGTTCAAAAGTTGATGGGTAGCTCGGTAGCACTGTAGGGTCTGACAGGCCGATAAGATGACTTGCGGTGCATCCTGGGGAATTTGACCATTCATGCAGGCGACAAAGTCATTGTAGTAGGCCTTCTGGCTTTCAGCATCTGTTCGTAGAATTTCCAAGGTTTTCGCAATCTCAGAAATCTCAAAAACGGTCTTTAGACTCGTAATCACAATAAGTCTGGCTACTTGAGTAGCATTGTATTTTTTCTTGATAGGTTTTGCGACATGGCCATGCTTGACATAATTATTGACCATAGAGGCGGTTAGCCCCTTGTCGTTTGGTCCCAAAGTGCTCTGGGTGACCTGATTGACATAGAGCAAAACCTGATCCAAATAGAGTTCAATCTCTGGTAATTCCTCCCAGAGAGGGTAGTGTTGTGTTGTCAAATTATAAAAACCTCTTTATCTAGTTTTCATAACTAGATTATAACATTATAGAAATTCAAGTCAAGTCAGAACTCGTGAGACATAAAAAAGATGTTGAAATAATATATCCAACATCTTTATTATTTATTCGATAAGATTATGTGATTTTTTGGACTATTCTTCTATCACTTTTATGAGTTTCTAAGTTTCTCTAGAATTGCTTGAGCAGTTTCCTGATTCATATGTTTGGCCTTGAGAAGCTCAGTCAAAACTTGAGGCATTTCTTCGGGACTAGCTCCGGCTAACAGGGCCAGAGATTTAGCTTGGAGTTTCATATGCCCTGCTTGGATTCCTGTTGAGGTCAATGCTTTCAGGGCAGCCAGATTTTGGGCCAGTCCAAGAGAGACGATGATACTGGCAAGGGTTCTGGCATCTGGATGGTTAAGTAAGTCGTGGGCGATAGAAACACTAGGGTTAAGTCCGATTGAACCGCCACGGGTTGCAATTGGCATGGGGAGGGTTAATTCTCCCACCAGTTCCTTAGCCTCCTGATCATAGGTCCATGTAGATAGGCCACGATAGCTACCATCCTTGCTAGCATAGGCATGGCTTCCCGCCTCAACTGCTCGCCAATCATTTCCGGTTGCGATAACTAGGGCATCGATACCATTGAAAATTCCCTTATTATGGGTAGCTGCTCGGTAAGGGTCCACCTGAGCCAGTTGGCTGGCTAGTTCTATCTTCTTGGCTAGGTCATGGGCTTCTTCCTTATTTCGACTGAGGAAGCGTGTGCTAAGACGGCAAGTCGCTGTCACAAGGCTTTCGGTAGCTAGATTTGAGAGAATGGCCATGAGGCTTTGACCTTGGGAGAGATTTTCCAATTCTGGTACCAGCGCTTCCATCATGGTGTTAACCATATTAGCTCCCATGGCTTCTTGGGTATCAACGGCTAGATAGACAATGAGGAAGTCACCCTTGGTGTCAGTCCAGAGCTTGCGTGGCCCTCCCCCACGTTTAACGATAGAAGGGTGGGCTTCTTTAGCAATCTCTATAAGCTCTTGACTAGCTGCATGAATTTTACTTGAAGCAGTGGCTTTATCGGGGACATCAAAGAGGGCGACTTGCCCAATCATCTGACGGTTATGAATCGTTGTTGTGAAACCGCCAGAGCGCTTAATGAGCTTATTGGCATAAGAAGCAGCAGCTACAACAGAAGGCTCCTCGGTAACCATGGGAACCTGATAGGTCACGCCATCAACCAACACATCTGGGCAAATGGCAAAGGGAAGTGTAAAGCGACCAATGACATTTTCAGCCATTTGATTGGCGGTTTCAAGAGAAAGTTGGTGATCATTATCCAGAAGGTTTTGCTTTTCCTGAGACAAAAGAGCATTATTTTTCAAATGCTCTTTGCGTTCTTGCGGTGTCTTCTTGGAAAAACCTGTCCAAGAGAGTTTAGTCATATTAATTTCCTTTATAGATACGTTGGTGTTCAGAGATTTCAGTCAGTCGGAAAGGGCCAGTTTGATATTCAGCGAATTGGGTAGAACCAGTGTCATCTAACTGAGCTTCTTCATAGAAAAGTTTTTCATAGTCGGCAACACTTAACTTTTGACGTTTAGCAAAGGTATCCAGACGATTGGAATGAAGCAGGTCTTTGTAGCCTTCAACCAGATATCCTGAGAAAATTTCAGAGACAGCTCCAGAACCATAAGAGAAGAAGCCAATCTTGTCTCCAGATTTAAGGTCTTGCGACTGTTCAAGCAAGGAAAGAAGTCCAAGATAAAGTGACCCTGTATAGATATTCCCGATTTGACGACTATAGGTAATAGAAGCTTCGAAGTTACTTGTGAGACGCTCTTTATTCTCTGGGTTCAAATCTTTTGGAATAATTTTATTAAGTCCCTTAAGAGCCAATTTGGGATAAGGAAGGTGGAGGCAGAAAGCTGCAAAATCAGCGAAATCTGCTTGATGACGTTCCTGATAAGCTGACCAAGTGGTTTTCAAACTGTCAAGGTACTGTTTGGTTGAGTAAATACCTTGAACATAAGGCGTTGAACTATAGTTGGGACGCCAGAAGTCCATGACATCACGAGTTTGTGCGACATTGTCATCAGCAAGCTCCAAGATACAAGGATCCTGACTGACTAGCATAGCTATAGCCCCAGCCCCCTGAGTAGACTCCCCAGAGGAACCTACGCCATAACGGGCGATGTCACTAGCGATAACCAGAACCTTGCTATCTGGATGGGCTGCTACATGTAATTTAGCGTAGTTCAGTCCGGCAGTTGCCGCATAGCAGGCTTCCTTCATTTCAAAAGAACGGGCAAAAGGTTGAATATTGAGAAGACTGTGGACATAAACTGCAGCAGCCTTTGATTGGTCAATGGAAGACTCGGTCGCCACAATGACCATATCAATGGCTTTCTTGTCTTCGTCACTTAAAATGTCAGCGACTGCATCAGAAGCAAGTGTCACGATATCTTCTGTAATCGGTGTAATGCTAGTTGCATCAAGCATCAACCCCTTGCTGAATTTTTCCGGCTCTGCCCCACGGGCAAGAGCTAGATCCGCCATGTTTAGAACATATTGACTGGTCGCAAAACCAATCTTGTCAATTCCAATAGACATATGATGTTTCCTTTTTTCTTCATTGTAGAGCACCCAGAGGATACTAATCTATAGTGATTTTACCATAAAAGAGCGCTTTCGCCTTGAAAAAACTTTGATAGTTAGTAATATCTTATTTTTTGATAAGGGCTAGAGGATTTTACAAGACTTTCCTTGGGGGAACTTGACCCTTTTGTTTCTCATTTGAAGTAGAATAAGGTAAAATTGAAATGGTACTCTACTATTTTTTAGCTATGTTAGAAAAGTAAAATTGTTGTTAGAGATTGAAATCATTGCGAACGTTAAGTGAGACTTTCCGCTGTGAGAGCAGTGTCTGTAAATAAAGTGTTTTGTTTACAGACACTCGGAATTTTTGAGACCATAGGCTTAAAAATTAGTCTTGGAACTTCGAAGAAGTTCCAAGACTTCCGTAAACACTTAAGGAAAGTCTCAAAAAATACTTTGTTTTTAAATAGAATAAAGAGGATAATCATGACAAAAGCAGATACTATTTTTAAAGAAAATATCACTAAAATCATGGAAGAAGGTGTTTGGTCGGAGCAAGCACGTCCCAAATACAAGGATGGTACTACGGCCAATTCCAAATACATCACAGGTTCTTTTGCAGAATATGATTTAAGTAAGGGAGAGTTTCCAATTACGACTCTTCGTCCTATCGCTATCAAATCTGCCATCAAAGAAGTGTTCTGGATTTATCAAGACCAGACAAACAGCTTAGATATCCTTGAAGATAAGTATAATGTCCACTATTGGAATGATTGGGAAGTTGAAGACGTGCCTGCTAATAATGGGGACAAGCGTTCAATTGGTCAGCGTTATGGGGCGGTTGTTAAGAAACACGACATCATTAATCGGTTACTAGCCCAGTTAGAGGCCAATCCTTGGAATCGCCGTAATGTCATTTCTCTTTGGGATTATGAAGCCTTCGAGGAGACAGCGGGGCTTCAGCCTTGTGCCTTTCAGACCATGTTTGACGTTCGTCGTGTGGGTGAGGACATTTATTTGGATGCGACCTTGACGCAACGTTCTAACGATATGTTGGTGGCTCATCATATTAATGCCATGCAGTATGTGGCCCTTCAGATGATGATTGCCAAGCACTTTGGTTGGAAAGTTGGTAAGTTCTTTTATTTTGTCAATAACCTCCATATTTATGACAATCAATTTGAGCAAGCCGAGGAACTTCTCAAGCGTCAACCGTCTGACTGCCAACCACGCTTGGTCCTTAATGTTCCTGATGGAACTAATTTTTTCGATATCAAACCAGAAGATTTTGAATTGGTGGACTATGATCCTGTTAAACCCCAACTCAAATTTGACTTAGCAATTTAATAAATGCTTATGATTTAAGCCCATAAAAAGCTGGCAAAGTTTTTCCAAGCTCTTTTTCTCTTTTTTTGTTAGAATGGATTGTAAACGTAAAAAGAAAAGGAAATACTGTGTCTAAACAACTCATTGCTATTTGGGCGGAAGCTCATAACCATGTTATTGGGAAGAATCACACCATGCCTTGGCACTTGCCTGCTGAACTGGCACATTTCAAAAAAACAACCATGGGTTCAGCTATTCTTATGGGGCGTGTGACCTTTGATGGCATGAATCGCCGTTGTCTACCAGGACGTGAAACCTTGATTTTGACACGAGACAAGGACTTTAGCTGTGAGGGTGTGAGAGTGGTGACTAGTGTTGAGGAAGCTCTAGCTTGGTTTGAACAGCAAGATAAGGACCTCTATATTGCTGGCGGTGCTGGTGTCTACAAGGCTTTTGATGGTCACTATGATGCACTCGTTAAGACAACTATCGAGGCTGATTTAGAGGGAGACACGTATTTTCCACAACTAGATATGACGGCATTTAATGAGGTATCACGACATCTAGTGGTTAAGGATGATAAAAATGCCTATGATTTTAGCGTAAGTCGCTATGAAAAAGAAGGAGACTAGGTTCATGCAACGTAGTGTTTTTGGATTATTTACTGCATTATTGGGAGTACTATGTGTATTGTCCGCCATCCCTGCCTTTCGTAAGAAACGTTATGGTTTAGCAGTTTTTCTCTTATTAAATGCTTTTACTAACCTTGTCAATACTATTCACGCCTTCTATGGCACCCTATTTTAGAAAAGAGTGAGGAATAAATGGCTGGAAATCGTAATGAAGAAATGGTTTATTGTTCGTTTTGCGGCAAAAACCAAGAAGAAGTAAAGAAAATTATCGCCGGCAATGGCGTTTTCATCTGTAATGAATGTGTGGCTTTGTCACAAGAAATTATTCGTGAAGAAATGGCAGAGGAAGTTTTGGCTGACTTGGCTGAAACACCAAAGCCAAAAGAACTTTTGGATATTTTGAACAACTATGTCGTAGGGCAAGATCGTGCTAAACGTGCCTTGGCAGTAGCTGTTTACAACCACTATAAACGTATCAACTTCACCGAAAGTCGTGAAGACAACGAAGTGGAACTGCAAAAATCAAATATTCTTATGATTGGACCAACAGGTTCAGGGAAGACTTTCTTAGCTCAGACTTTGGCTCGTAGTTTGAATGTACCTTTTGCAATTGCTGATGCCACTTCATTGACAGAGGCAGGTTATGTGGGTGAGGATGTGGAAAATATCCTCCTCAAACTCATTCAAGCCGCAGATTTCAATATTGAACGTGCGGAACGTGGTATCATCTATGTTGATGAGATTGATAAAATTGCCAAAAAAGGTGAGAATGTTTCCATCACTCGTGACGTTTCAGGTGAAGGGGTTCAACAAGCCCTCTTGAAAATTATTGAAGGAACAGTGGCCAGTGTTCCCCCTCAAGGTGGTCGTAAACACCCTAACCAAGAGATGATTCAAATCGATACGAAGAATATTCTCTTCATCGTGGGTGGTGCTTTTGATGGTATCGAAGATATCGTTAAGCAACGTCTGGGCGAGAAAATCATTGGTTTTGGTCAAAATAATAAGGCAATTGATGATGATTCATCCTATATGCAAGAAATCGTCGCTGAAGATATCCAAAAATTCGGCCTTATCCCTGAGTTTATCGGACGTTTGCCAGTCCTCGCTGCCCTTGAACAGTTAACGGTTGATGACTTGGTTCGTATCTTGACAGAGCCAAGAAATGCCTTAGTTAAACAGTATCAAACTCTCTTGTCTTATGATGGTGTTGAACTTGAGTTTGATCAGGAGGCGCTTGGGGCTATTGCAAGCAAGGCAATCGAACGTAAGACAGGTGCTCGTGGACTTCGCTCTATCATTGAAGAAGTCATGATGGATGTCATGTTTGAAATTCCGAGTCAGGAAGATGTCACAAAGGTTCGCATCACCAAAGAAGCTGTTGATGGCACTGCTTCACCTATTATGGAAACGGTGTAAAGGGGGATGTATGGCTGAAGAACAAGTCCTAAATACCCATAATGCTGAGATTCTGCTCAGTGCAGCAAATAAGAGCCATTACCCGCAAGATGACCTGCCTGAAGTTGCCCTTGCAGGACGTTCAAATGTTGGTAAATCAAGCTTTATCAACACACTTCTTGGTCGTAAAAACCTAGCCCGTATTTCTGGAAAACCTGGAAAAACACAATTGCTCAATTTCTACAATATTGACGACAAGTTACGCTTTGTGGATGTTCCAGGCTACGGTTATGCCCGTGTTTCCAAAAAAGAACGTGCCAAATGGGGGAAAATGATTGAGGAGTATCTCGTGACTCGAGACAATCTTCGTGTGGTTGTTAGCTTGGTTGACCTTCGACATGAACCAACCCAGGACGATATCCAAATGTATGAATTTCTCAAGTATTATGAAATTCCAGTTATTGTCGTAGCGACTAAGGCCGACAAGATTCCTCGTGGAAAATGGAACAAGCACGAATCCGTCATAAAGAAAAAACTTAATTTCGATAAAAATGACCATTTCATCGTCTTTTCATCTGTCACACGTGACGGTTATGATGAAGCATGGGATACGATTTTGTCAGAATTGTAAGAAGAGCTCGGAGAAATCCGAGTTTTTTTGTGATAGTTTGTGTCTATCTCTTTGATAGTTTCCACCTATTATCCAAGGGGGTAATATTGTGATAAGCTTGTTTTATTACATTTTTGGAGGAATTTATGGAAAACCATAATTATGAAAATGAAGGTCAGTTCCAACGAAAGATGACTTCACGCCACCTCTTTATGCTATCGTTGGGTGGTGTCATTGGTACTGGTCTCTTCTTGAGCTCAGGCTATACGATTGCACAAGCGGGTCCCCTCGGTGCTATCCTATCTTATCTTGTGGGAGCTATCGTTGTTTACTTGGTCATGCTTTCATTGGGGGAGTTAGCAGTAGCTATGCCAGTGACGGGGTCCTTCCACACCTATGCTACTAAGTTTATTAGTCCGGGAACCGGCTTTACAGTAGCCTGGCTTTATTGGATTTGTTGGACGGTTGCCTTGGGAACAGAATTTTTGGGTGCTGCTATGTTGATGCAACGTTGGTTTCCATCAGTTCCGGCTTGGATTTTTGCAGCCTTCTTTGCCTTAGTGATTTTTGGGATTAATGCTTTGAGCGTGAGGTCTTTTGCGGAAGCGGAATCCTTCTTCTCGTCAATAAAAGTCATTGCTATCTTGGTCTTCATCATTCTCGGTCTTGGAGCAATGTTTGGTTTGGTGAGTTTTGATGGTCACCATGAGGCTATTATGTTTAAGCATTTGACGGCTAATGGTCTCTTTCCAAATGGTGGTCTTGCCATTGTGTCAGTCATGTTGGCGGTTAATTATGCCTTTTCGGGAACAGAGTTAATCGGTATTGCAGCTGGTGAGACAGATAATCCTAAAGAGGCTGTTCCACGTGCTATTAAAACGACCATTGGACGCTTGGTTATCTTCTTTGTTTTGACCATTGTGGTCTTGGCTTCGCTTCTTCCCATGAAAGAAGCAGGGGTATCCTCAGCCCCTTTCGTTGATGTTTTTGACAAGATGGGGATTCCATTTGCGGCAGACATCATGAACTTTGTTATCCTGACAGCTATTCTTTCTGCTGGGAATTCGGGACTCTACGCTTCAAGCCGTATGCTTTGGTCTTTGGCCAATGAGGGAATGCTCAATAAAAAGCTAGTGAAAATTAATAAGCATGGTGTTCCAATGACAGCTCTTTTGATTTCCATGGCCGGAGCAGTTTTATCACTCTTTTCAAGTATCTATGCTGCAGATACGGTTTATCTAGCTTTGGTATCAATCGCTGGTTTTGCAGTTGTAGTTGTTTGGCTTTCTATTCCTATGGCACAGCTTAATTTCCGTAAACAGTGGAAGCTAGAACATTCTGAAGACGAACTGGACTATAAAACACCGTTTAATCCTGTCCTTCCTTATATCACAATCGTTCTATTGGCTATTTCTGTGCTTGGGATTGCTTGGGATAGTTCACAACGTGCGGGGCTCTACTTTGGTATTCCCTTCATGATTTTCTGTTACCTTTATCACTACCTTCGCTTTAAAAAATGGTAAGGAGGTCTTTTATGGCTATATTTAAAGATTATTTGGAAAATAAATCCCCCCTCATTCTTCATGGTGCACTAGGAACAGAGATGGAGAGCTTGGGTTATGATATTTCAGGCAAGCTCTGGTCAGCCAAGTACCTTCTTGAAAAGCCAGAAGTTATTCAAGAAATTCACGAAACCTATATAGCTGCTGGGGCTGACTTGATTACCACATCATCTTATCAAGCGACCTTACCGGGCTTGATGGAGGCAGGGCTTACTGAAAGAGAAGCGGAGCAGGTTATTGCCCTAACGGTCCAGTTGGCAAAGGCTGCACGAGATAAGATATGGGCAACCTTGGATGAGACTGAGAAAGCCAAACGCCCCTATCCTTTGATTTCTGGAGATGTTGGTCCTTACGCAGCCTATTTGGCCAATGGTTCTGAGTATACTGGAGATTATGGTCAGGTTACCGTTGAAACACTTAAGGATTTTCATCGCCCTCGAATTCATGTTCTCCTAGATCAGGGTGTCGATTTGTTGGCTTTGGAAACCATTCCTAATCATCTGGAAGCACAAGCCTTGGTTGAGCTTTTGGCTGAAGAATTTCCTGAGGTAGAAGCTTATATCAGTTTTACCATTCAAGTTCCAGATGCCATCAGCGATGGGACTTCTCTAGATGAAATTGCCAAGCTTATTTCTCATTCTGATCAAATCTTGGCAGTGGGAATCAATTGCAGTTCGCCGATTCTTTATGAACAAGCTCTACCTGTTCTCAAGAAGGCAGACAAGGCCCTTATTACTTACCCTAATTCGGGTGAAGTTTATGATGGTGACAGTCAAACTTGGAAACCTAAAGACAAGGATGCCCTCACCCTGCTCGAACATAGTAAAGATTGGCATGCTCATTTTGGGGTTCAGATTTTAGGGGGGTGCTGTCGTACACGTCCAAATGACATCAAGGCCTTATATCAAGAATTTAGAACCTAGTCAAATTTCTAATTATTTGTTATAATATGTGATTGTAAGGCCAAACGGCCTACATACTATCTGTAAAAATAAATCCAGCGTTAAGCTGGTTTTTAAAATGAAGAGGAAAATATGACCTACGAACAAGAATTTCTAAAAGACTTTGAAGCATGGGTTGTTACCCAAGTTAAAGTAAACGAAAAGGCCTTAGCCGCTAGTAAGAAAATTTGGGAAGAAGATGGTGATGAACGTGCCCGTGACGCAAGTTTCCGTTATGAAGCTAAATTAGATGCCTACAATTTCCTAATTGGTAAGTTTACCAATTATCGTGCCGGTAAAGGTTTCCATGATATGCCAGAAGGCTTGTTCGGGGAACGTCACTATTAATAGAAAATGATAAAGAAATGAGCGACGACCTTCTATAGGAAGAAGTCGTCTTTCAAAATGGGAGAAAAAACACATGGCAAAAGTAAAAAATAAAAAGAAGGCTTTTAAACACCGTTTGAAAAAACAAGGACTTTTCAATAATCTGAAAGCCCCTGTTCCACCAGTAGCCCCACAAGCGGTTGCTGAAACGCAGCCAGTTGCTAAAGAGGAAGTGGTCGCTAAAGACCTTAGTCTTGAAGCCTTTTCAGAACTTCCAGAAGTGGAAGGCCTTCGTTCAAACCTTGTAGAGACTCTTTACAATGAAGGTTTGACGTCAGCAGCAGCCTTTGCAGGTGTGACTGAAGAAGAAGTCCTAGCCCTTAAAGGTGTAGGACCTGCAACTGTTAAAAAATTGAAAGAAAATGGTGTCAGCTTTAAAGCCTAATCCTTAAAAAGATCCGAGGTGAAAACTTCGGATCTTTATTGTTTGCCTTATTAGCTATTTTGGTGATTGTCAGAACAGAAAACCACTAGCTTTTTGCTAGTGGTTGATAGATCTGAATTATTTATTTCTTTGGATTTTGTTTGGTTAAATTAAGTCCAAAAGGGACCAAGTTTTCTTGATGCTTGCGAATACGGGCCATATTCTCCGTGTGACGGAAAGTAATCACTAAAGCCATGATGATAAGAACAGCACTAAAGATTGGATCATACCCATCTAGTAAAAAATGGATAGCCGGGAAAGTAGCCAAGGTAATCAGCCCTACAACTGCAGCAGTGACACTTGAAAATGAAATCATGCTGGTTAGATAGAGCGTTAAAGCAAAGACCAAGAGCAGGAAGACGCAGTAGAGGGGGGCAAAACCAAGAAGCACCCCAGCACTTGTTGCAACTGCCTTTCCACCCTTAAAACTAGCGAAGATTGGGAAAACATGTCCAATGATGGCAAAGAAACCAATGATTAGAGGAGATACAGCTGTGACACCCAACCAAACCGGTAGGAGCACTGCCAAAGTCCCCTTAAGCATGTCCACTAAGAAAGTGATTGTGCCAGCCGTCTTACCAAGAACACGGAAGGTATTAGTTGTTCCAGTATTTCCAGATCCGTGCTCCCGAAGATTCGTATGAAAGAAAACTTTTCCAATCCAGAGACCAGTCTGAATGGAACCCAGCAGGTAGGCGATAAGAATTAATAATAAGATTTTCATGAGATAATTATAGCATACAGCTTAGTAATTGACAAAGTTGGTCAGATTTAAGATAAGCTAACAGCTTTCCTGATTTCCTTTGCAAATTCTTCTGAAAACCTATAAAATAATAAGGATGAAAATTTTGGAGGTCACTCTTGGCTAAAAAAGAAATAAATGTAAATAATTATAATGATGATGCCATTCAGGTACTGGAAGGGTTAGATGCGGTTCGCAAGCGCCCAGGAATGTACATTGGCTCAACGGATGGGACAGGTCTTCATCACCTGGTTTGGGAGATTGTCGATAATGCCGTCGACGAAGCTCTCTCAGGCTTTGGTGATGTCATCGCTGTCACCCTAAATAAGGATGGTTCCGTTTCTGTTTCTGACTCTGGACGTGGGATGCCGACAGGGATGCATGCCATGGGTAAACCAACAGTCGAAGTTATTTTCACCGTCCTCCACGCAGGTGGTAAATTTGGACAAGGTGGTTATAAGACTTCTGGAGGTCTTCACGGTGTGGGTTCCTCAGTTGTTAATGCACTGTCTAGCTGGCTTGAGGTAGAGATTACCCGTGATGGTAGCGTCTATCGTCAGCGTTTTGAAAATGGGGGTCACCCTGTAACAGGACTTGAAAAAATCGGCAAGGCACCTAAATCTAAGACAGGTACAAAAGTTACCTTTATGCCTGATGCTAGTATCTTTTCAACGACTGACTTCAAATTTAACACCATTTCAGAACGTCTCAAAGAATCGGCCTTCCTTCTTAAGAATGTCACTATGACATTGACAGACTTGCGTGGCGAAGAAGAAGTTCGTGAAGAATTCCACTATGAAAATGGGGTTCAAGACTTTGTAACTTACTTGAATGAGGACAAGGAAACGCTGACACCAGTCATCTATATTGATGGAGACCAGCAGGAATTTCGCCTAGAAGTAGCCCTTCAGTACAATGACGGTTACTCTGATAATATCCTTTCCTTTGTCAATAATGTCCGTACTAAGGATGGCGGTACTCACGAGACAGGCTTTAAATCTGCGATTACCAAGGCCTTTAACGATTATGCCCGTAAGACAGGCCTTCTCAAAGAAAAAGATAAGAACCTTGAAGGGTCAGATTACCGTGAGGGCTTGTCAGCAGTTATCTCGCTCTTGGTTCCTGAAGAACACCTTCAGTTTGAAGGACAAACCAAGGATAAATTGGGATCTCCTTTAGCTCGTCCTATTGTGGATAGCATCGTTTCAGAGCATTTGACCTACTTCCTTATGGAAAATGGAGATTTGGCTTCGAACTTGGTGCGTAAGGCTATCAAGGCCCGTGATGCCCGTGAAGCTGCCAGAAAAGCTCGTGATGCTAGTCGAAATGGCAAGAAAATAAAAAAGACAAGGGACTCTTGTCAGGGAAATTGACGCCAGCCCAGTCTAAAAATGCTAAGAAAAATGAGCTTTATCTGGTCGAAGGGGATTCTGCCGGCGGTTCAGCCAAACAAGGCCGTGATCGTAAATTTCAGGCCATTCTTCCTCTTCGAGGGAAGGTCCTCAACACTGAGAAAGCCAAAATGGCAGACATTCTCAAAAACGAAGAAATCAATACCATGATTTATACTATCGGTGCAGGAGTTGGAGCTGATTTTAACCTTGATGATATCAACTACGACAAGATTATCATCATGACCGATGCCGATACCGATGGGGCTCACATCCAAACCTTGCTTCTTACTTTCTTCTATCGTTATATGCGTCCACTGGTGGAAGCAGGACACGTTTATATCGCTCTGCCTCCTCTTTACAAGATGTCCAAAGGTAAAGGCAAGAAGGAAGTTGTCGAATACGCTTGGACGGACGGCGAACTTGAAGAACTTCGTCAAAAATTTGGTCGTGGCGCTCTTCTTCAACGTTACAAGGGGCTTGGTGAAATGAATGCTGACCAACTGTGGGAAACAACCATGGATCCAGAGACAAGAACCCTTATCCGAGTGACGATTGACGACCTTGCGCGTGCTGAACGTCGTGTCTCAGTCCTTATGGGAGATAAACCAGCACCACGCCGTCAATGGATTGAAGATAACGTTAAATTTACGCTTGAGGAAAGCGGCGTATTTTAGGTTGCAAGCCAGAAGGGAAAATTATAAGATAGAGTTAGGGAGAGCGCTTACTATCAATAGATACCTGAGTTTATAAAGAAATAAGTTAATTATTTTCTACATAGTTTATTAACTATTTGCAGTGTCATTGACTAGAAATCAATGGAGGTAGAAAAATGAATTTTAATGTTATCGATTACCTACTTTACCATGCAGATGTAGCTTTTCCTGCTATTATTCTTATGGTTATTGTTTCTACCATATACTTAATTTTTTATGGCATACGACCTATAAAAACACGCTTTTTTATCCTTTTTCTCTTATCTATAGTTTCCCTCCTAATCTTCGTGGTGGATAATCCCCTCTATTCTTATTTTGGTAGTACATTCTCAGGTTTATTATTTGTTTTTTACTATATGATGGTCTTTTCAGTGTTTTATGTGCCATTCTCGCTAATAGCTTTTATAAAAAGTCTTCTACATTTAATACGCTTTCAAACCAAATATTCAATCTTATTAGTTATTAATAGTTTCTTTGCCACATTACTGGCTTTCCTCAACCTGCTCTTTTTACAAGGGTCTTTGGGATTTCTCCCTGCTTCATCTATGTACCTTATTTTTCTTCTCCTAGCGATAATTGGTATTGTTCAAACTATAATAGGAGGAAAGGAAAATGAAAAAATAAAGACTATATTGCTAAGTCAGGAAAAGACAGTGTGAGGTAGACCTATGTTATCTAAGATATTAAGTTTTTTACTTTACTATCCTCAAGTGGTGTTTCCTGCATGTGGAGGGGCAATAGCTTATTTAAGCGTTTATAAAAAGAGACCACTAAAAACACACTTTTTGATCTTGCCTATACTAGTAGTGATAACCTTCCTTCTATCTTTGATAGATAATCCCTTCTCACAGAGGACCTACACGGGGTTGTTATTGACTTTCTACTATATCTATGTTTTTTCTCCCCTAAGTGTTGCTTGTAGTATCACATCACTTTTAAAAAGTATCTATCATTATAGGTTATTTCGTATCCCGCTAGCTACTGTTCTCGTAATCAACGCCTCTATAATGACTTGTTTAACACTTTTAAACTTTATCTTATTCTTTGGGGAACTTTCTACTTCATTGACTCTATCTTGTGTACTTTTCATTTTAATTGCGATAAGTACAGTGGTTCAATTTGTGATTGGTGAAATAGAAACTAGGAAGGTGAAAACCATTCTTCTACAGTTACAAAGTCAAGGAACAACATTGTAATTAGAGGTGTTGCAGTGAAGTAGGGGGTCTACTATTTGTCTTTTATATTATTTCAAATCATTACTTAAACTAAAAAATAAAGAGAAATCTTATGTCTAATATTCAAAACATGTCCCTTGAGGACATCATGGGGGAGCGTTTTGGTCGCTACTCCAAATACATTATTCAGGAGCGTGCGCTTCCTGATATTCGTGACGGTCTGAAACCCGTTCAACGTCGTATTCTTTATTCCATGAATAAGGATGGCAATACGTATGACAAGGGCTATCGTAAATCTGCCAAGTCTGTGGGTAACATTATGGGTAATTTCCACCCCCATGGTGACAGTTCCATTTATGATGCCATGGTTCGTATGTCTCAGGATTGGAAGAATCGTGAAATCTTGGTTGAGATGCACGGTAACAACGGTTCTATGGACGGTGATCCACCAGCGGCCATGCGTTATACAGAGGCACGCTTGTCAGAGATTGCGGGCTACCTTCTTCAAGATATCGATAAAAACACAGTCCCATGGGCTTGGAATTTTGATGATACAGAGAAGGAACCAACCGTTTTACCCGCCGCCTTTCCAAACCTCTTGGTTAATGGGGCTACAGGGATTTCTGCTGGTTATGCCACAGACATTCCACCGCATAATCTGTCAGAGGTCATTGATGCTGTTGTCTACATGATTGATCACCCATCTGCTAAACTGGATAAATTGATGGAATTCTTGCCTGGCCCAGATTTTCCTACAGGGGCTATCATCCAGGGTAAAGACGAGATTCGCAAGGCCTACGAAACCGGTAAGGGCCGTGTAGTTGTGCGTTCACGTACTGAAATCGAACAACTCAAAGGTGGCAAGGAACAAATCATCGTTACTGAGATTCCTTACGATGTCAATAAGGCTGTCTTGGTTAAAAAAATCGATGATGTTCGAGTCAATAACAAGGTTCCAGGCATTGCGGAAGTTCGTGACGAGTCTGACCGTACTGGTCTGCGTATTGCTATTGAACTTAAGAAGGATGCTGACAGCCAAACCATTCTTAACTACCTGTTGAAATATACGGATCTTCAGGTCAACTATAATTTCAACATGGTGGCCATCGACAATTTTACCCCACGTCAGGTGGGCTTGCAAAAGATTTTGTCTAGCTACATTGCCCACCGTCGCGATATTATCGTTGCTCGTTCAAAATTTGACAAGGATAAGGCTGAAAAACGTCTTCATATTGTGGAAGGACTCATCCGTGTCATCTCTATTTTGGATGAGGTTATTGCCCTTATCCGAGCTTCTGAAAATAAGGCTGATGCCAAGGAAAATCTTAAGGTCAGCTATGATTTTTCAGAAGAACAAGCTGAAGCTATCGTGACCTTGCAACTCTATCGTTTGACCAATACAGATATTGTCACTCTCCAAAATGAGGAAGCCGATTTACGTGAACAAATTGCGACCTTGGCTGCCATCATCGGTGACGAGCGCACCATGTTTAATGTCATGAAGCGTGAGCTCCGTGACATTAAGAAGAAATTTGGAAATGACCGTCGTTCAGAGTTGCAAGCAGAAACTAAGACCATTGAAATTGATACCGCAAGTTTGATTGTTGAAGAAGAAACCTATGTCAGCATCACTCGTGGTGGTTATGTCAAACGTACAAGCCCACGTTCTTTCAATGCTTCAACGATTGAAGAAGTTGGAAAACGTGATGATGATGACTTGATTCTGGTTCAGCAGGCTAAGACGACACAACATCTCTTGATTTTTACCAATCAGGCCAATGTGATTTATCGTCCAATTCATGAGTTGCCAGATATTCGTTGGAAGGATTTGGGAGAACATTTGTCACAAACCATCACTAATTTATCTAAGGATGAAGAAGTGCTTTATGCTGAAATTCTGGATGATTTTGAAGCTGGTACTTACCTAGCAGCCACTAAACTTGGTCAGATTAAACGTTTCGAACGCAAGGAATTTACTCCATGGCGTACCTACAAGTCTAAGTCGGTTAAATATGCTAAACTCAAGGATGCTAGTGATTGTATTGTCACAGTCACCCCAATTCAATTGGATGATGTCATGATTATCACGCAAAAAGGCTATGCCCTTCGTTTCAATGCTGACGAGGTACCAGTTGTTGGTGCCAAGGCAGCAGGTGTTAAGGCAATCAACCTTAAGGATGATGATACCGTTCAGGCCGTTTTTGTGGCAAATACCCAAAGTTTCTATCTTCTTACACAAAGAGCTAGTCTCAAAAGGGTAGCTACAGCAGATATTCCACAGGCTAAGCGAGCTGGTCGAGGTCTCCAAGTTCTTCGTGAGCTTAAGACTAAACCGCACCGTGTCTTTACGGCTGGTCCAGTCTTTACAGAAAATTCTGGTGGTGAGATAGATCTTCTAGCAACACCAGCGGAAGAGGCCCCTCAGACCTTGCTTGTCACAGCTACGACTGGTGAAACAGCAGAAGTTGATTTGGCCCTTCTTAATCTTTCAGAGCGTACTAGCAATGGAAGTTTCATTGAAGGACTAGCAGACAAGGAAGTCTTCGCTGCCAAGATTATTGAAAAATAAAGATAAGAAAGCTTTGTTCTCTTATTTGAGAACAGAGTTTTTTTATCGTTCAATCCTCCCAAAAAGAATTGTCAGAATTTTGCAACATAAACTTGAAATTTTCAATGAAAAGGACTATACTATAAAGCACATAGTAACAGAAAAGAGGACATACACATGACAGTTGATTTAGACTGGGAAAATTTAGGATTTAATTACCATAAACTTCCATTCCGTTATATTTCACATTACAAAGACGGAAAATGGGATGAAGGTCATTTGACTGAGGATGCGACTTTGCACATCTCAGAAGCATCCCCAGCTCTTCACTATGGTCAAGAAGCTTTCGAAGGACTCAAGGCTTACCGTACCAAAGATGGTTCAGTTCAATTGTTTCGTCCAGATGAAAATGCCAAACGTTTGCAACGTACAGCCGATCGTCTTTTGATGCCACAGGTTCCCGTTGACAAATTCGTAGATGCTTGTAAACAAGTAGTCCGTGCCAATGAAGAATATGTTCCACCATATGGAACAGGCGCAACACTCTATCTTCGCCCACTTTTGATTGGGGTAGGAGATATTATTGGTGTTCACCCTGCTGATGAATACGTCTTTACTATTTTTGCCATGCCAGTAGGGAACTATTTCAAAGGTGGTTTGGCTCCAACAAACTTCCTTATTCAAGACGAATACGACCGTGCTGCTCCACATGGTACGGGTGCTGCTAAAGTTGGTGGTAACTATGCAGCAAGTATGTTGCCAGGTAAGATTGCACATGACCGTAAATTCTCAGATGTTATCTATCTTGATCCTGCAACTCACACTAAAATTGAAGAGGTTGGTTCTGCAAACTTCTTCGGTATTACAGCTGATAACGAGTTCATCACTCCACTTAGCCCATCTATCTTGCCATCAATTACGAAATTCTCTTTGCTTTATTTGGCCGAAAAACGCTTTGGCATGAAAGCTATTCAAGGTGATGTTAAGATTGCTGAGTTGGACAAATTTGTTGAAGCTGGTGCCTGTGGTACAGCTGCTGTTATCTCACCAATTGGTGGTGTACAACACGGTGACGACTTCCATGTCTTCTATTCAGAAACAGAAGTAGGACCTGTTACACATAAACTTTATGATGAGTTGACTGGTATTCAATTTGGTGATGTTGAAGCGCCAGAAGGATGGATTTTCAAAGTTGACTAAATCATAAGAAATTAACGCTTATTTTAAGGCTTGCTCTTGCAAGCTTTTTTCTTTTCGGTAAAATTAAAGAGATACATTAAGAAAGGATGACTTGAGCCAAGTCTCAAGTGTAAATCTATGAGCAAAAAAGACAAAAAAATTGAAATTCAAGTTAAAGATGCCAAAGTAACTGTTAACAAGGCAATTATTGAAGGGTTTGAGCTTGTTGTTGGTAAAAAAGTTATCGGCCAAATTGTAGAAATTGATGGTAAATTTGCCGTTGTCGATAAAGAAAACGTCGCAGGCTTCCACAAGAAAATGGATCAAGCAGTAGCTGCCATTATTGAAGCCTATAATCTTAATCATTAAAATCCAAAGTAAAGGCTTGCTTTGGTCAAGAAACTGTGATATACTATTTCTTGTTCTTAAAAGGAGAGATAGCGAAGAGGCTAAACGCGGCGGACTGTAAATCCGCTCCTTCGGGTTCGGGGGTTCGAATCCCTCTCTCTCCATATCTAAGAGACTGAGTCGAATAGTCGATGTCAAGTACTTAGATGTTTTTTATGGCATTTTGCTATTGGGGTATAGCCAAGCGGTAAGGCAAGGGACTTTGACTCCCTCATGCGTTGGTTCGAATCCAGCTACCCCAGTCAAAGGTATCGGGTGCTTCGGCACCGCCTATGTCAACAATTGTCTTTGCGGGTACCTTGAAAAATATATTGTTATCAAGAGTCAGAATTGGCTGTCTCTTGTTGGAGGATCTTTTTAGAATGAACGAATTTGAAGAATTGCTAAACAGTGTTAGCGAAGTTAACACAGGTGACGTTGTAACAGCTGAAGTTATCTCAGTAGATAATGATCAAGCAAATGTTGTTATCGAAGGAACTGGTATCGAAGGTGTTTTGACACGTCGTGAATTGACAAACGACCGTGACGCAAACGTTGCAGACCTTGTTAAAGTTGGTGAAACACTTGAAGTGCTTGTTCTTCGTCAAGTTGTTGGTAAAGATACTGATACTGTAACTTACCTTGTATCTAAAAAACGCTTGGAAGCTCGCAAAGCTTGGGATAAACTTGTTGGTCGTGAAGAAGAAGTTGTTACTGTTAAAGGAACACGCGCTGTTAAAGGTGGACTTTCAGTTGAATTTGAAGGTCTTCGTGGATTTATTCCAGCTTCAATGATTGATACTCGTTTTGTTCGTAACACTGAACAATTTGTAGGTCAAGAATTTGACGCTAAAATCAAAGAAGTTGATCCAGCTGAAAACCGTTTCATCCTTTCACGTCGTGAAGTTGTTGAAGCCGAAGCTGCAGAAGCTCGTAAAGAAGTCTTCTCTAAACTTGAAGTTGGTTCAATCGTAACTGGTAAAGTTGCTCGTTTGACAAGCTTCGGTGCTTTCATCGACCTTGGTGGTGTTGATGGACTTGTTCACGTGACTGAATTGTCTCACGAACGTAACGTTTCACCTAAATCAGTTGTTTCTGTTGGTGACGAAGTTGATGTTAAAGTTCTTGCTATCGACGAAGAAGCAGGTCGTGTATCACTTTCACTTAAAGCAACAACACCTGGACCATGGGATGGCGTTGAACAAAAACTTGCTGCTGGAGATGTTATCGAAGGTAAAGTTAAACGCTTGACTGACTTCGGTGCTTTCGTTGAAGTATTGCCAGGTATCGATGGACTTGTTCACATCTCACAAATCTCACACAAACGTGTTGAAAATCCAAAAGATGTTCTTTCAGTAGGTCAAGATGTTACTGTTAAAGTTCTTGAAGTAAACGCTGATGCAGAACGTGTATCACTTTCTATCAAAGCTCTTGAAGAACGCCCAGCTAATGCTGAAGGTGAAAACAACGAAAAACGTCAATCACGTCCACGTCGTCCTAAACGTCAAGAAAAACGTGACTACGAACTTCCAGAAACTCAATCTGGATTCTCAATGGCGGATCTTTTCGGAGATATCGAATTGTAATATAGAAAAGAGGCATGGAAACATGTCTTTTTTATATTTTAGAGTATGCTATAATAGTATACTGTTAGCACCCTTAGTGTAATGGATATCACGTAAGATTCCGGTTCTTGAGATAGGGGTTCGATTCCCTTAGGGTGCAAAAAGACAAGAGCGTTGAGAGATTTATTCTTTCAACGTTTTTTAATCTGAGTCATATTTAGGTGCCATAAGATTTGTAGACTTTGAGCTTATGGTGTTTACAGTAGGTAATATTTTGCTATTTATTAAAAATTTTGCTATAATACTCAATATCTCATATTGGGGTCGTTACGGATTCGACAGGCATTATGAGGCATATTCTGCGACTCGTGTGGCGACGTAAACGCTCAGTTAAATATAACTGCAAAAAATACAAATTCTTACGCTGTAGCAGCCTAAACACCTGCTCGCGTGACTTCTAGCAGATTGCTTATGTTTGCTTAGAGGTTTTATTGATTTATAAGCTACGTTTGACCATTGCCTAGCTGGTCGAAAAGAGATTTATAGGCTCGCATATAGAAGGCTTGAGTTATGTGTCGCCTATCTGTTAAATGAAAGACATAACCTATGGTTGTAGACGAATATGTTGGCAGGTGTTTGGACGTGGGTTCGACTCCCACCGGCTCCATAAATACTTGAGGCGTCAGCCTTTTATTTGTGTATAGGAATTTATTATGAAAAAACTTTTGTCTTTGGCCGTTTTAGGTCTTTCACTTTTTACCTTAGCTGCTTGTGGACATTCTTCGTCTAAGACTGAGACAAAGGGGTCTGTGGATAATGAAGCTTCAAAGATTCTAACAGTTAAACATGGCAATGTTCGTCAGAACTTTGATAAAATTTCCATGGCAAATGCCTCTCAGGAATTTTCAGGGGGATCAAATCTTGATACTTTGAAAGGTTTGTTTGGGGAACCGTCATCGACTAGCCAAGAGCAGGCAGGAGATGCTAAACTGGATGTCTACAATTGGCAGTTTGATAATGTCGTTGTTACGGCTAAACTTTTCAATAATAGTACTGTTGTTAAGTCACTCTCAAACTTTTCTTTTGTCCGTGATCCTAAAATCACCTTGAAAATGTATGAAAACCTTAAAAATGGAACGAGCTATGATGATGCCGTTAAAACACTTGGTACACCAGATGTTTATTCTATTGCAGTATCTTCTGATGCTACAATGACACAGGCTCTTTGGTCATCAAATCTTGTCGCTAAAAAGGGTGAAACAGGTAGTCTTACTCTTAACTTCAAGAATGGTGCCTTGGAAAACAAATCTCAAGCAAATTTGATTAACAAGTAATAATAGGAAATGATGCCTTTCTAAATCAATGAAGGCATTTTTTTGTTATAATAAAAAGAGTGATTAAAACGATGGAGATGCAATGACCCGAAAAAGGATTTTTTTGTCGGAATTACTGTATTAATTCTGCTATTTTTATTACTTCTCTTACATAACATTTTCCCTTTAATCAGGTTTTGGGCCAATGCTAAGCATGACCAAGACTTCTTAAGAGAAGCTTTTAAGCAGGCAAATGTCCAGAATGCTCTTATCCTTATGGATCTTATGATTTTATCATCAGCTATTCTTGGAGTTTCAAGTTCGTTTTTTTGTATTTTCGTTGGTCTGCTTTACGGTCCCTTCTTGGGCATTCCTATGAATATCCTTGGGAATACTTTTGGAAATTTAACTAGTTTTGAAATCCTAAGAAGATTTGAAAAGCCCGGAGGTCTAAACGTATGGAGAAACTCCTAACCTATATTGAAAACTTTAATCATCGTTTTATTGGCATTTCTCTGGCTTTCTCTATTCCCTTTATCCCATCGGCTTTGGTCAATTATGCTTGTGTTCAGATGAAATTACCCACAAGGACAAGGATTTTAGCGACACTAATTGGAGTGACGCCACTCTCCGTTGTTTATGCCGTCAGTGGGGATTTGTTGCTAAATAGTCGCCCAATTCGAATACCATTAGTGGCAATACTTGCCCTTTTGTTGTTTATCTCACTCGTAATTTACGTTATCCATTTTAGGAAGGAAAAAAATGAGCTTCATTCAAGTAACTAAGGAAGAATTTAACACACATGCTCAACAGGTTTCAGAGCGTTCTTTTATGCAAACAGAGGAAATGGCTAAGCTTCTTGAAAAACGTGGATTTAGCATTAGCTATGTCGCTTGGAAAGAAGACAATCAGCTAGAAATCTCAGCAATTGTCTATAGTATGCCTATGACTGGTGGGCTTCGTATGGAAGTGAATTGTGGACCTATTCACTTCCATACGACTCATCTGAGCGACTTTTACCAAGGATTGAAGGACTACGCTAAAGCAAATGGTGCGCTTGAGCTGTTAATCAAACCTTATGATACTTATCAAACCTTTGATAGTAATGGGGAGCCAACTGGTGATGAGCAAAAGCAGCTGATTAGCCAATTGACTAACTTAGGTTATAGCTTTGATGGTCTGCAAACAGGTTATCCTGGTGGTGAGCCTGACTGGCATTATGTGAAGGATTTATCAGGGATTACAGAAAAAGATTTGATTAAGTCTTTCAGCAAAAAAGGGAAACCATTAGTTAAAAAAGCTAAAACCTTTGGTATCAAACTGAAAAAACTGAAGCGTGACGAGTTATCCATTTTTAAAGAAATCACTTCAGCGACTTCTGATCGTCGAGAATATAGTGATAAATCGCTGGATTACTACCAAGATTTTTATGATGCCTTTGGTGATAATGCTGATTTTATGGTTGCTACTTTGAATTTCCAAGATTACCTTGAACATTTAGAGAAGGATCAGGCTAAATTGGGAGCTAGAATTGTCAAATTGCAAGCTGATTTGGAAACTAATCCTAAGTCTGAGAAAAAACAAAACCAATTGCGAGAGCTATCAAGTCAGTTTGAAACTTTTGATGTTCGCAAGGGAGAAGCAACAGCCTTTATTGACAAGTACGGTCAGGAAGACATTGTTCTAGCCGGAAGTCTTTTCGTTTACACCCCTCAAGAAGCAGTCTATCTTTTTAGTGGTTCTTATCCTGAATTTAATAAGTTTTATGCTCCAGCACTCTTGCAAGAGTATGTGATGACACAGGCTATTAAACGTGGTATCAGTTTCTATAACTTCCTTGGTATCATGGGCATTTTTGATGGTTCAGATGGGGTTTTGCGTTTTAAACAAAACTTTAATGGTTATATCGTTCGTAAAATGGGAACTTTCCGTTATTATCCACAACCGTTTAAATATAAGGCCATTCAAGGAATTAAGAAACTGCTTGGACGTTCTTAAGATGTAGAGGGCTTCTATTGGAGTCCTCTTTTTTATAAGTCTTTCTTTGGAATGAGAAATAGAATAGAAATTAAGGAGGTAGGTTGATGAAACTGGCACTATTAGGTACAGGAATGATTGTTACAGAGGTCCTTCCTGTGTTAACGACTATTGAGGGAATTGAGCTGGAGGCTATAATGTCGACACCACGATCACTTGATAAGGCTCAAGCTTTAGCTAAGCAATATGGTCTAACTCAGGCGACAAGTGACTATGAAGCAATCTTGTCCAATCCAGATGTTGATACCATTTATGTTGGAACACCTAATCATACCCACTATGACTATGCCAAACAAGCACTTCTAGCTGGCAAGCATGTCATCTGTGAGAAACCTTTTACCATGCATTTGGAAGAGTTTGAAGAGCTGACTAAGCTTGCCCAAGAAAAAAAGCTTCTCTTGATAGAAGCTATAACCAATCAATATCTAGCTAATTTCACAGCGATTAAGAATTCTCTAGCAGAAATCGGTGATATCAAGATTGTGAATATCAATTATTCTCAATATTCATCACGCTACGATGCCTTTAAACGTGGTGAGATTGCTCCTGCCTTTAACCCTGAAATGGGTGGGGGAGCGCTTAGAGATCTGAATATCTACAATATCCATCTTTTGGTCGGACTTTTTGGAAAGCCTATTCGTGTGGAATACCTACCTAATGTGGAGAGAGGAGTGGATACGTCAGGAATTCTAGTTTTGGACTATGGTAACTTTAAGGCTGTTGCCATTGGAGCTAAAGACTGTAGTGCTGACATTCGTTCAACCATTCAAGGAGATAAGGGAGCTATCACCATTTTGGGTGCAACCAACACTCTCCCTGAGATTGGCGTCACCCTCAATGGTCAGAAAGAGAGAGTCGTCAATCTCAATAGTCTACAACATCGTATGCATGATGAATTTGTGGCTTTTGAAAAGATGGTGGCGACCAAGGATTTTGACAGTGTTGCCAAGCAGTTGGAGCATAGTCGTCAGGTTATGCAAGTCTTGGATCAGGCCTCTAAAGTTTTGTAAGATACTAAAAAACAAGCAGTGGCATTAGCCATTGCTTGTTTTGGATTTATACAGTTGTTGGGAATGAAATCTCAATCAATTTTTCGGTGTGTACTGTTTGGAGTTTGTCCATCAAAACGATGTCTTTGTCAATTTTGCGTTTGAGGAAGAATTCACGGATGATTTCTAATTCGTTATCCTTAACAGCACGGTGTTTATTTGAAATCAATAGTTCGTAATGTTTAGGTGCTTGTGTAAAGACAACATCTGTATTTCCAGCAGAATAGGTTTCTACGAGGAAGGCATCTGTATTATCAAGTTGGTTTTGTACAAGTTCTTGGTGTGTTTGCGTCGTGTTAATAAGTTTCATAGTTACCTCCTAGGATTTGGCAGTTCTTGTATGGCTAGCTTTCCATTGTTCGATTCCCCACTTATGGCTGCCGCGTTTAAGCTTGGAAATCGCTTCATCAATTGGGAACCATGCCAGCTTGTTGAAATCTTCTAGAGGGTTACCAATTTCTGAAAAATCTACAACTTCATAAATGTAGGCTGGATTGTAAAAGTAAGTGTCACGGTGGCTTGAATAGAAGTATTCGTCAGCCTGTCCATAGTACTGTCCTAAAGTGGCTGTATACCCAAGTTCTTCAATTAACTCGCGTTTTAAGGCACTAAAGTGATCCTCGCCTGCTTCGATTTCTCCACCTGGGAGAAACCAAGCCCCGTTAGGAGCTTGAACTAAAATAATCTTCGTCTTGTCTTGGTTAGGAATCACAGCATAAACACCGTAACGTGTCTGATAATGAGCTCCCTCAACCTTATCACCAAATGTTGGATTCATAAGTTGCTCCTTAGGTTTATTTGCCTATATTATACTAAAAAAATCCTCATTTTCCTATTGATTTAGGCAGAATTACAGAGAATTTTGAAAATGGAAAATTGAAAAGTGTGAAAAAAGGAGTAAGATAGAAGAAATTTTAAATGACGTTTCTTCTGTCTTACTCCCCTTAGGGTCAAACAAGCCTAGAAGCCTGTTTGAGATAGTAGATATGGAAAATGTTACCCCATACCTTGAGTTTTTCTGATTTGAAAATTATAGCACCTTGTCCTACTTCTAGACGATTTAGTCAGATTCTTTGGTCGTTTCAGTTTCTTGTGCAGTTTTTTCAACTTTTTTAGCAGATTTAATAGTGATATGACCCTTGGATGTCATGACTGCCTTGAGATCTTTTTCATTTGGATTTTCAAGGTAGAAGTCGGTAATGGCATCCTCAATATAATCTTGGATGGTACGGCGAAGTGGTCGAGCACCCATCTTAGGGTCGTAACCAAGGTCAACCAATTTTTCTTTGACTTTTTCAGTCACACTAAAGTGGATACCGTTATTGGCCAAGCGCTGGTTGACGCTATCAAGCATGAGGTCCACAATAGTTAGGAGGTTTTCCTTACTGAGGGCAGAAAATTCAACAATACCGTCAAAACGGTTCATAAATTCAGGACTAAAGAAGTCTCCGAGTTGGTTCAACACAGAGTTAGTGCGATTCTCACGAGCAGCTCCAAAACCAACACTAGCTTCAACTTTACCAGTACCGGCATTTGATGTCATGATAATAATGGTATCTTTGAAGCTTACAGTGCGACCTTGTCCATCAGTCAAACGACCATCATCAAGAACTTGAAGGAACATGTGAAGCACGTCTGGGTGAGCTTTTTCAACCTCATCAAGAAGAATCAGTGAATAAGGATTACGGCGGACTTTTTCAGTTAACTGACCAGCTTCGTCATAACCTACATATCCTGGAGGGGCACCGACCAACTTAGCAACAGCGTGTTTCTCCATGTATTCGGACATGTCGAATCGAATCATACTATCTGCTGATCCAAAGAGTTCAATGGCCAATTGTTTAGAGAGCTCAGTTTTACCGACCCCAGTAGGACCTACGAAGAGGAAACTACCAATTGGGCGATTTGGTGCGCCAAGACCAACACGATTACGACGGATAGCTTTGGCAATCTTATCAACTGCGGCATCTTGTCCAATAACATGTGACTTAAGGTCATCAGCAAGGCTAAGAAGTTGTGATTGTTCTTTTCTTTAAGGTCACCGACAGGAATGTTTGTTTTTTGTTCTACAATGGCTTCGATATGTTTTTCAGTGATGACAGGCATATCTTGGTCACTGATGGTTTGTTTTTGCATTTCCTTGTATTTGGCAATTTGATCACGGAAATAAGCAGCCTTTTCAAAGTCTTCGTCACGAGTGGCTTGAGCTTTGAGATTTTCCGCTTCAATCAAACGTTTATCAATATCTTTAGGATCAACAAAGTTAAGTGTCAAGTTCATCTTAGAACCAGCTTCATCAAGAAGGTCAATGGCCTTGTCTGGCAAGAAGCGGTCTTGAATGTATCGATTGGACAATTCTGCAGCTGCCCTGATAGCTTCGTCCGTATATTTGACATGGTGGTAGTCTTGGTATTTAGGTTGAATACCATGCAAAATTGTAATGGTTTCTTCAACGGTTGGTTCATCAACCTTAACCGGTTGCATACGGCGTTCGAGGGCAGCATCCTTTTCGATAATGCGATATTCGTTAAGGGTTGTTGCTCCGACAAGTTGAAGCTCGCCACGAGCAAGAGCAGGTTTTAGGATATTTCCAGCGTCCATATTGCCATCACCAGCATTACCAGCTCCTACAATTTCATGGATTTCATCGATAAAGAGGATAACATCCTGACGTTGACGAATTTCTTCCATAAGTTTTTGCATGCGTTCTTCGAATTGACCACGGATACCAGTACCTTGGACTAGGCTGACGACATCAAGACGGATAACTTGTTTGCCTTGGAGTTTTTGAGGTACACTACCATCAACGATTTTTTGAGCAAGACCTTCAACAACGGCTGTTTTACCAACACCAGGTTCACCAATAAGAACAGGGTTGTTCTTGGTACGTCGGTTAAGAATTTCTATAACACGAATGATTTCTTCATCACGACCAATGACAGGGTCAATATCTCCACGACGGGCAATGTCTGTGATATTAATTCCAAATTCCTCAAGTAAACCTTGTGGTTGTTGAGGCGCCTGTTGGCGAGGTCCTCCTGGACGTCCTGGCCCCTGTGTATTGCCACCGTTTCCTCGGTTTCCACCTTCCTGTGTTGGTGGTGTATTTGGAAGGTCTCCGTTTGAAGAACGGAAGTTGTTTAGGTCGCTGAAGAAATCATCAAAGAAGCTGGAACCCCCTGTTTGATTGAATTGATTGAGGGGGTTCTCTGGGTCAGATTTCATGATTTTATAACAATTTTGACAGAGGTCAACTTGTTGCTGATTACCATTTACGTTGGTATACAAATGGATACTAGCTTCATTTAGGTTACAGTTTTGGCAGAGCATATCAGTACCTCTTTCTATCTGGATTTGAAAGGACTCTTTTTTGAAGATAGCTTGGTCAAAAAAGGTCAAATCTATGTCTCCATTATAGCATGCAGTAGTAATATTGCAAGCAAAAAGCATTAGGGTTTGGCACTCTGTATAATCAAGTGCTAATTTTGAATTAAAATACAAAAATACTTGCATATTATACAAAAATAGACTATAATACCTTTTATATTATTCAGAATGAAAGTGAGAGCCCTATGACATTAGCAACATCCTTTTTGAAAGAAATTGACTTCACTAAACAGGAACTGGAAGAATTAATTGCGCTATCTCTTAAATTTAAAGAGTTGAAGAAAAATAGAATTCCTCATAAGTATCTAGAAGGGTTAAATATTGCCCTACTTTTCGAAAAGACATCAACAAGAACACGTTCAGCCTTTACTGTAGCTGGTCAGGATCTAGGGATGAATGTGACCTACCTTGGTGCAGGTGATATTCAGCTTGGTAAGAAGGAATCTGTAATTGATACAGCTAAGGTGCTTGGATCAATGTTTGACGGGATTGAGTACCGTGGTTTTAAACAAGAGGATGTTGAAGACTTGGCTAAATACTCTGGTGTTCCGGTCTGGAATGGTTTGACAGATACTTGGCATCCGACTCAGATGATTGCGGATTTCATGACCTTGAAGGAGCACTTTGGTAGTCTAGAGGGCTTGACCATTGCTTATATTGGAGATGGTCGTAATAATATGGCAAATTCACTTTTGGTGACATCGGCTATCTTGGGCGTTAATGTTAAGATTATCGCTCCAGAGGGTTTGCAGCCTGAGGATGATATTGTTGCCCTAGCTCATAAACATAATAATGGTGCTGATTTAACCATTACAGATGATATTTCAGAAGTTAAGGGAGTGGATATGCTCTACACTGATGTCTGGGTTTCTATGGGAGAAGAAGTGGACTTTAAATCTCGTATTGATTTGCTTCTACCTTATCAGATAAATGCAGACTTACTTGCCAAAACGGAAAATCCAGATGTCATCGTTATGCATTGCCTTCCAGCCTTCCATGACCTTAATACTCAAATTGGACAGGAAATGTATGACAAATATGGTTTGGCAGAGTTAGAAATTACAGATGAGGTCTTCCAAAAATACAGTGACATCATCTTCCAAGAAGCTGAGAACCGTATGCATTCTATCAAGGCTATCATGTACAATTCCTTGAAAAATATTTAAAATTCCCCCATTTTTTCCGTAAGTGTGATAAAATAAGTAAGAAATACACAATTAATAGGAGAAATAACATGGAATCACATTTGGTGAGAATCATTAACCGTCTTGAAATGATGGCGGCTGATGGTGGTAATTTAAAACGTAATTTTGAACGTGAAGGAGTGGTTGTTGCCGAAGTATCTTTCAGCAATGATCCAGAAAATGGTCCAGTTTTCACATTGCGTGACGTTGAAGCTCGTGAATCTTATTCATTTGATAGCATTGACTTGATTGCAATGGAAATCTACGACTTGCTTTACTAATCAATAACTTGAAACCGACTCTTTTTAGACTAGGGGTTTCAAAATCGTTAATGGGAGTGGGAAAGAGCATGTAAAATTGTTCTTACTCACTCTTTTTTGATTTTTATGTCTTTAAGCTACTTTTTATACTGAAATATCGCATTTATAAGAAAATACTTTATTATTATGCATCCTTCTGATATAATAATGAGGAATATTAATAAGGAGTATCTTGATGAACTTTTCATTTTTGCCACAGTTCTGGTCTTACTTTAACTATGGTGTCTTAGTAACAATTATGATTTCAGTCTGCGTGGTCTTCTTTGGGACCATTCTTGGGGTTTTGGTATCCCTGATTAAGCGTTCTGGAATCAAGCCATTAGAGTGGCTCGTAAGCCTTTATGTTTGGGTTTTCCGTGGAACGCCTATGGTTGTGCAAATCATGATTGCTTTCAACCTCATTCATATGAACCTTCCAACGGTTCAGTTCGGAATTTTGAACCTTGATTTGTCACGTATCGTTCCTGGTATTATCGTCCTTTCTTTAAATAGTGGTGCCTATATCTCTGAAAGTGTGCGTGCAGGGATTGAGTCTATTCCGAAAGGACAGGTCGAAGCAGCCTATTCACTTGGTATTCGTCCATGGAATACCATGCGTTATGTGGTCTTGCCTCAGGCTATTAAAAATATTTTGCCGGCCTTGGGTAACGAGTTCGTAACGATTATCAAAGATAGCTCGCTCTTGCAAACCATCGGCGTTATGGAATTGTGGAATGGTGCACAGACTGTTGCGACAACAACTTACTTGACCTTGACACCGCTTCTGTTCGCAGCCTTCTACTATTTGATTGTGACAACGGCTATGACAGCGCTTTTGAAACAAATGGAAAAACGACTTGGGGAGGGAAGTAAATAATGGCAAAAACAATTATTGAGATTAAAAATCTTCACAAGTATTTTGGTAAAAACGAAGTTCTCAAGGGGATTGATCTAGATATTAAAAAAGGTGAGGTAGTGGTTATCATTGGTCCTTCAGGATCTGGTAAATCAACCTTCCTACGCTCAATGAACTTGCTTGAAACGCCTACAAAAGGTGTAATTTCCTTTGAAGGTGTGGATATTACAGACAAGAATAACGATATTTTCAAAATGCGTGAAAAAATGGGAATGGTTTTCCAACAGTTTAACCTCTTCCCAAATATGACGGTTAAAGAAAATATTACCCTCTCTCCGATTAAAACTAAGGGAATTTCTAAAGCTGATGCTGAAGCTAAAGCCTTGGAACTTTTAGATAAGGTTGGCTTGAGAGAAAAGGCGGATGCTTATCCAAGTAGCCTATCAGGTGGTCAGCAGCAACGTATTGCGATTGCGCGTGGTTTGGCTATGGATCCAGATGTTCTCTTGTTTGACGAACCAACTTCTGCCCTTGACCCTGAGATGGTTGGTGAAGTACTTGCGGTTATGCAGGACCTTGCCAAGTCTGGGATGACTATGGCTATCGTTACGCATGAAATGGGCTTTGCCTATGAGGTGGCCGACCGTGTTATCTTCATGGATGGCGGTGTTATCGTAGAAGAAGGAACACCACAAGAGATTTTTGACCATACGAAAGAAGAACGTACAAAGGATTTCTTGAGTAAGGTATTGTAAGACTGAGATTAAATCTTGTTTGTGAAGGCTGGAATTATTCCAGTCTTTTTTGCTGTTTTACTTTTCTAGAATCATTCTTGTTTAGGGCGATTTTACGGAAACAATGGATAATTATGCTATAATGATGCCATACCAAAAATAATATAGAAGGTCAAGAAATATGCTTATATATGACACGGCCTTAAAAACCCCTTATAGGATTCTTGGAATTAACCTTCCTAAAGATAGTCTTTTGCACCTATCTAACTTAGGGTTAGCTCCTGGTGAAACCATTGAGGTGGTAACTAAGACCAAAAACAGTGCTATTATTATAGTGAAAGGGAGTCGCTTAGCCTTTGATGCATCGATTCTAGATAAGATTGATTTGACACCTGCTGAGGAAAATGAGGAGAAAATACCTCTTTCTGAACTACCAGTTGGGCGTTCTGCCATCGTCACTGATATTTTCGCAGCTAATGAAACCAAGCGTCGTCTCATGGATATGGGAATTACAAAGCGCACACGGCTTTTATTACGTAAAGTAGCTCCCTTAGGAGACCCTTTAGAAATTAGTTTGAGAGGCTATGAATTAACGCTACGCAAGTCGGAAGCGCAAATGATTAGTGTAGTCATGCTGGATGAGGGAGAGGAAAAATGATAGAAGTTGCTTTAATTGGTAATCCTAATAGTGGTAAGACTAGCTTATTCAACTTGATGACAGGGCATAATCAGCGTGTTGGTAACTGGCCAGGTGTTACAGTTGAACGAAAAAGTGGGCTGGTTAAAAAGCATAAAGATATCGAAATTCAGGATTTACCTGGGATTTACTCTATGTCACCCTATAGTCCTGAGGAAAAGGTGGCGCGTGACTATTTACTCAGCAAAAAGGCTGATAGCATCTTAAATGTGGTTGATGCGACAAACTTGGAACGTAACCTTTATCTGACAACACAGTTGATTGAAACAGGTATTCCTGTGACCTTGGCTCTTAACATGAGTGATGTTTTAGAAGCTCAGGGAAAAACAATTAATATCGATAAATTGTCTTATCATCTGGGTGTCCCGGTGGTTGCGACTAGCGCTCTCAAACAGACTGGTGTGGATAAGGTTGTGAAAAAGGCAGCTCATACGACGATCGCTAGTGTAGGAGACATCGCTTTTCCAATTTATGATGATAAATTAGAAGCTGCCATCTCACAAATTTTGGATGTTTTGGGAAATTCTGTGCCACAAAGGTCCGCACGTTTTTATGCCATTAAGCTCTTTGAACACGATGCTTTGGTTGAGGATGAACTAGATTTGTCAGCTTTCCAACGTAAAGAAATCAAAGACATCATACGTATCACTGAGGAAGTTTTCACAGAGGATGCCGAATCTATTGTCATTAATGAGCGTTACGCCTTTATTGAACGTGTTTGTAAGATGGCTCAGAGTCAGACAAAAGATTTTGCCTTAACCTTGTCAGACAAGATTGATAAATTAGTAACCAACCGTATTTTGGCTCTCCCAATTTTTGCGGTAGTTATGTATTCGGTCTATTATCTTTCTCTTCAGGGAAAGATGTGGACTGACTGGGCCAGTGATGTTCTCTTTGGCAAGTATGTTCCTGATTTGATTACCTCTGGGCTCACCTATCTTCATGTCCAAGATTGGCTTAAGTCTTTGATTGTTGATGGCGTTGTGGCTGGGATCGGGACGGTACTTGGCTTCCTTCCCCAAATCTTCGTGCTATTTATCTGCTTAGGTGTGCTTGAAGATATTGGTTATATGAGTCGTATCGCCTTTGTTATGGACCGTATTTTCCGTCGTTTCGGACTCTCAGGGAAATCTTTTATTCCGATGTTGATTTCAACAGGATGTGGTGTCCCAGCAGTTATGTCTAGCCGGACTATTGAAAATGAAAGAGATCGTCGGATTACTATTATGACGGCAACCTTTATGCCTTGCTCGGCTAAATTGGAAATTATCGCTTTGATTGCTGGGGCCTTCTTTCCTCACAATCCTCTGGTGGCTCCAAGTACTTATTTTATTGGGATGGCTGCCATCATTTTATCAGGTATTGCCCTTAAAAAGACGAGCTTTTTGGGTGGCTTGACCAGTCCTTTCATTATGGAGTTACCTTCTTATCATTGGCCTAAGGCTATGTCGGTCTTGCGTTATGCTTTTGGTAAGGCTATGAGTTTTGTGAAACGTGCAGGAACCATTATTTTCAGTTTGACTGTCCTGATTTGGTTCATGTCCAACTATAACTTTATGTTACAGACCGTTGATACAGAAGTGAGTATCTTAGCTACTTTAGGTAAAGGCTTGTCTTGGATTTTTACACCTCTGGGCTTTGGAAATTGGAAGGCAACGGTTGCTGCTCTCACAGGTTTAGCAGCCAAGGAGACCGTGGTGGCTACCTTCGGAATTCTCTATCATAACAGTAGTGAAGCTGGTTTGGCTACGGCCCTGCAAGCAGATTATTCAGCTCTAGCTGCTTATTCTTTCTTGATTTTTAACCTGCTTTGTGCACCATGTTTTGCAGCTATTGGGGCTATCAAACGTGAAATGGCTAATCTGAGATGGACGGTTGGAGCGATTGGTTTTCAAACAGGTTTGGCCTATTGTGTCAGCTTGATTCTATATCAATTTGGTCAAGTTCTCCTTTATGGTAAGCCGATAACTCCTTGGACACTTGTAGCAGTCTTGCTTTTAGTGACTATGATTTACTTCGTTGTTCGTAAACCGCGTCAAATTAAGGATAAGATTATTACCTTGGAAAATCTTCAAGAAGCTAATAGTTAGGAGAAGTTGTTATGTCTACATTTATTATTGCCTTTATTATTTTCGCTTTGGCTGGTTTAGGCATCCGTCACTATATCAAAGGAAAAGGATCTTGTGGTGATTGTGAGTGCTCTTGCGCGGTCAAAGAAGAAATGCATAAAGCTAATCATTAATAGAATATAAGAAAATGATCTCTTATTTGGATAAGAGGTCATTTTTACTTACAATTGTAAGGAATGTATAAAGATTGCCTAAGAGAAAGTGTGATATGATGACATTGAAAAAATCTAGCTTGATTTAACAAAGGAGAAATGAAAGGAATGGCATTGAACAGAGAGATTGTCCTAATTCACGGTACCTGGTGTGACGGTAATGTTTGGGGAGAATTCGCTTCAGGTTTGCGTCAAATGGGATATAAGGTGCATACTCCTAGCTTTCGTTATCATGATTTACCCTACCAAGATTGTCTAGCAAAGGTTGGGACAGTGACCTTGCAGAATTACCGAGATGATTTGGTGGACTTGATTGAAAGTCTAGATCAACCGCCACTTATTTTGGGACACTCTTTAGGATGTTTGGTGGCACAGATGGTTGCCGAAAAGACGGAAGTAGCTGGTATGATTCTTATGGGACCAGCACCTACGGCAGATATTTTTGCCTTTTACCCAACCATGCTGGCTTGTTTTGGTAAGCATTTTCTACGCTGGGGATTTTGGAAAAAGGCTATGCCTCCTTATAAAAAGGAGTTTTTCAAGTATTGTATGAATGAACAAGAAGAGTCCTTGAAAGAAGAAGTTTTTGCGACATTAGTTCCAGAATCAGGCAAGGTTTACACCCAGATGGCTCTTCCTTGGTTTGATAAAACGAAGGCAGCTTACGTGGACTTTAGCCAAATATCTTGTCCTGTTCTCGTGATTTCTGGAACCAGGGACAAGATGACTCACCCTAATATTGCAAGAAGAACGGCAAAGAACTACCATGATTCGGTGCTCATTTCACTAACTGGTGCTGATCATATGTATGAGAGTGGCAAATTCCAACAAAAGACCTTATGTGCCATTAAAGGATGGAGCCAGCAAAATAGTTTTGTCAATTAATAGCGAAAACGAATCAAAAAGTTGAAACAGTGTTTCGGCTTTTTTAGTACTCAAATGTGAACTGTTTTTTTGAAAATTTTGAAAATTAATTCACAAAGAGTCTTCCCTATGGTATAATTGAAAAAAAGTATGTATTGGAGAACACACATGGTGATAATGATGGACGGTAAAGCCTTAGCTCTTAAAATGCAAAATCAATTGCAAGAAAAGGTGGCTCGTCTTAAAGAAAGTGAATGGATTGTACCAGGATTGGTCGTTATTATGGTTGGCGACAACCCTGCTAGTCAGGTTTATGTCCGTAATAAGGAACGTGCGGCTATTAAGGCAGGTTTCCATAGCAAGACGGTCAATCTTTCAGAGAGAATAAGTGAAGAAGAATTGATTGAGGTCATTGAAAAGTACAATCAAGATCCGCTATTCCATGGTATCTTGGTACAATTACCACTACCTAACCATATCAATGAAATGCGTATTCTCTTGGCAATTGATCCTAAAAAGGATGTTGATGGATTCCACCCTATGAATACGGGGAATCTTTGGAATGGACGTCCTCAAATGGTGCCGTGTACTCCTGCAGGTATTATGGAAATTCTTCGTGAGTACAATGTTGAATTGGAAGGTAAGACAGCAGTTATTATTGGACGTAGTAATATCGTCGGCAAGCCCATGGCTCAGCTTCTTTTGGAAAAAAATGCCACAGTTACTTTGACCCACTCAAGAACACCACATTTGGCGAATGTTTGTAACAAGGCAGACGTTTTGATTGTGGCTATTGGACGTGCAAAATTTGTCACAGAAGACTTTGTCAAAGAAGGTGCCGTTGTCATTGATGTGGGAATTAACCGTGATGAAGAAGGCAAACTTTGTGGCGATGTTGATTTTGAAGGTGTGAAAGATAAAGTTGGCATGATTACGCCTGTTCCAGGTGGTGTAGGCCCTATGACTATTACCATGCTTATGGAACAGACCTATCAAGCTGCTCTTCGTAGTGCGAAAGGATAGCTTATGAAAGTAGATGGCGATTTAGCTAGGCAGGTGATTAGACCTCGTTTGAGAGAGTCTCATAAGGGATCTTACGGTCGTGTGCTTTTAATTGGTGGCCTCTATCCATATGGTGGTGCCATCATTATGGCTGCTATTGCCTGTGTCAATAGTGGGGCTGGCTTGGTTACGGTAGCGACTGATCGTGACAATATTCCAGCACTTCATGCCCATCTTCCTGAGGCTATGGCTTTTGATTTTGGAGAAAGGGACAGGCTTCTTGATAATCTTAGGGTTGCAAATGTGGTTTTAATCGGTTCAGGTTTAGGTGAGAGTGATGCAGCGAATCAAGTCTTGAATTTGGTCCTGGCAAATATCAGGCCAGATCAGAACGTGGTTGTTGATGGTTCAGCCCTTAACCTTCTTGCTAAGAAAATAAGGCGGATTTGCCAGAGTGTCACCTCATTCTTACCCCTCATCAGAAAGAATGGGAACGTCTTTCTGGCTTAGCTATTTTGGAGCAGACTGTTTCTAATACACAGAAAGCTCTGGCGGACTTTCCAGCTGAAACCATACTAGTAGCTAAGAGCCACCGAACGTCTGTCTACCAGAGTAAAGAAGTAGCTCATTTAGAGGTTGGTGGTCCCTATCAGGCAACTGGGGGCATGGGAGATACCTTGGCCGGTATGGTAACGGGTTTTCTTGCTCAATTTGCTTCAAATGACCGCTATAAAGCTGTTACGGTTGCCAGCTGGCTTCACTCAGTCATTGCTGATGACCTCGCAAAAAATGCCTATGTGGTTTTGCCGACACGCATCAGTAAAGCCATTCCAAGTTGGATGAGAAAATTGTCATTATAATCTAAAAAAACATGTCTCAGATTGAGGCAAGTTTTTTTAGATTTCGACATTTTTTTAAGTTTGCCTAGGCTGATTTATGATAAAATAAAAGAGAATTTTTATGAGAACATAGAGGAAAAAAAGTGACATCATTTTCAAAAAAACTCAATCAAAATTGGAAAAAATGGCGCCAAAAACAAAAAGACAAACGAGCCAATAAACCTAAGAAGCCAGTTAATATCTCACGTCGTGTTTACTTGCTTTTTGGTGTCGTTCTTGTTCTTTTTTTATTACTTTTTGCACGCCTTGCTTATATGCAAATTTCTAACAAATCCTTTTATGCAAAGAAATTAGAGGATAATTCCAAGTATACTGTTAGAATTGCTAGCGAGCGAGGTCAAATTTTTGATGCCAAGGGGGTTGCTCTGACGACCAACCAAAGTAAGGACGTCATTACCTTTACACGTAGTAATCTGGTCTCATCTGATACCATGAAAAAGGTTGCAGAGAAGTTGGCAACCATGGTAACTCTTACTGAAACTAAGGTAACTGCCCGTCAAAAACGTGATTTTTACCTTGCGGATTCTGCAACCTATAAGCGTGTGGTCAATAATCTTCCAAATGACAAGAAAACAGACAAATTTGGTAACAAACTTGCCGAAGCCACTATTTACAATAATGCTGTTGATGCAGTGCCTGATGAAGCCGTTGATTATTCTGAGAATGAACTTAAGATTGTCTACATTTATTCTCAGATGAATGCTGTGTCTAATTTCTCAACAGTCACATTAAAGACAGGAGAATTAAGACCTGATCAGATTGCGATTGTAGCGGCTAAACAAAAGGAACTTAATGGTATCACGGTTGCTAAGGATTGGGAACGTCATACAGCTGATTCGGCCTTATCTCCTCTGATTGGTAAGGTTTCAAGCTCAGAAGCAGGCTTACCTCAGGAAGATGCCAAAGAATACCTTAAAAAAGGCTATGCCCTCAATGACCGTGTAGGAACCTCTTATCTAGAAAAAGAATATGAGGAAAAACTGCAAGGAAAACATACGGTTCGTGAAATTACTGTAGATAAAGAAGGAAAGGTCGACAGTGATAAAATCACGCAAAAAGGTAGCAAGGGTAACAACCTGCAGTTAACTATTGACCTTAATTTTCAAAAGGGTGTTGAAGACATCCTAAGTCAACAACTTTCTTCAGAAATTGCTGAGAATAAGGCGACTTATTCTGAGGGAATGTATGCGGTGGTACTAAATGCAGACACCGGTGCTGTACTTGCAATGGCAGGACAAAAGCATGAGAAAGGGGCACAAGATTTTAAGGCGGATGCCCTAGGAACGATTACGGATGTCTTCATTCCAGGATCTGTTGTTAAGGGGGCTACCTTGACGGCAGGTTGGCGTTCGGGTGTCATCTACGGTAACCAAGTTTTGACTGACCAGCCTATTAATATTGCTGGTTCAGCTCCTATTACATCTTGGTTTACGGATCAAGGTAGTCGTGCCATTACGGCTACTCAGGCCTTAGAGTATTCATCAAATACTTATATGGTTCAGATTGCAATCAAACTCCTCGGCCAACAATATTATCCAGGTATGGCTTTGTCAACGGATAATATGGATAAGGCTATGAAAACTCTCCGTGATACTTATGGCGAGTTTGGTATGGGAGTTTCGACTGGTCTTGATTTACCTGGAGAATCTGAAGGCTATATTTCCAAGAAATACAATGTTGCCAATGTGCTGACAGAAGCCTTTGGTCAGTATGACTCCTATACAACCATTCAACTAGCTCAATATGTTGCTTCAATTGCTAATGGTGGTAAACGTGTGGCTCCCCATATTGTTGGAGGCATTTACGATGCTGGTGCAAATGGTAGTCTAGGTACCCTCTCTTCAACGGTTGATACCCGTGTGCTCAATACCCTTTCTTTAGATTCTGAGCAACTTGGTCTTGTCCAACAAGGGTTCAATGACGTTGTCAATTCAGGTTCTAGCCTTGCAACAGGTAAAGGAATGGCAAGTTCTATCATTCCAATTAGTGGGAAAACAGGAACAGCCGAAACCTATGCGACAGATAGTTCTGGTAATTCTGTAACCACAGTTAATCTTAATGCTGTAGCTTATGCAACAGCCAAAGATGGAACCAAATTAGCTGTTGGAATTATGTACCCACATGCGCTTGACTGGAAGAGTAAGGCCCATCAAGGTGCAGTCAAGGCCATTATGGAACTTTACCAAAACACTCACTAAAGTCTAAAATCTCTTGTGCCTTGCATGAGAGATTTTTCTATGATATAGTGTTTGGGTGTTTGTCCTTGGGGCAGCGGTTATCATGTCATAAGATAAAAAGTTAGAAATAGATTAAGAATAAAAAGAAATGGAGGCCTTCATGCTTTATCCTACTCCGATTGCTAAACTGATTGATAGTTTTTCAAAACTCCCTGGAATTGGGGCTAAAACGGCGACACGATTGGCTTTTTATACCATTAGCATGTCTGATGAGGATGTCAATGATTTTGCTAAAAACCTTTTGGCTGCTAAGCGTGAATTGACTTATTGCTCAGTTTGTGGGCGTTTAACGGATGACGATCCCTGTAATATCTGTACCGATGAGACTAGAGACCGTACTAAGATTTTGGTTGTCGAGGACTCAAAAGATGTTTCAGCTATGGAAAAGATTCAGGAATATCATGGCCTTTACCATGTGCTTCAAGGTCTTATTTCACCTATGAACGGTATAGGGCCTGATGATATTAATTTGAAGAGTTTGATTACTCGTTTGATGGATAGTGAGGTTGAAGAAGTCATTATTGCAACCAATGCTACAGCCGATGGTGAAGCAACAGCCATGTATATTTCCCGTGTCCTCAAACCAGCCGGCATTAAGGTAACCCGTTTAGCACGTGGTTTGGCTGTTGGTTCTGACATTGAATATGCTGATGAGGTGACCTTGTTGCGAGCAATTGAGAATCGTACAGAACTTTAAAAAGTCATTTAACGATGGCTTTTTTTCGCTATTTGTCGGATTTTGATACTGAAAGTTTTTAATAGTAAGGTGCTGATGAAGAAATGTAGGGACAGAGAAGTTAAAGGATTCTTTGGAAAAACGGTTTTTCTCATGGTTTAAATCGATAAAGGCTTGCTATATCATATTCTTAATAAAAGAAGCAGACTATTAGGCTTAAGTCTGCTTTTTCTGTATCCTTGTGATATAATGAAGTGATTGATATTGGACTGGAGTTAATCTGGGGCGATATTAACTGTGATTAAGTATTTGTAATAAAAAGCTAATTTGTTAGTGAAAGGAAACGAACGGTTCTGTCCTAAAACTGGAATCAATCGTTCGGAAAGATATGCTATGTACGTTGAAATGATTGACGAGACTGGACAGGTCTCTGAAGAAATAAAAAAACAAACCTTGGAGTTGCTTGATTTTGCAGCGCAAAAACTTGGTAAGGAAGACAAGGAGATGGCAGTTACTTTTGTAACTAACGAACGTAGTCACGAATTGAATTTAGAGTATCGTGATACGGACCGCCCCACTGATGTCATTAGTTTGGAGTATAAGCCAGAGGTAGATATCACTTTTGATGAGGAAGATTTAGCGGAAAATCCAGAATTGGCTGAAATGATGGGAGAATTTGATAGTTATATCGGTGAACTCTTTATTTCCGTTGATAAGGCTCACGAACAGGCTGAAGAATATGGACATAGCTATGAGCGTGAGATGGGCTTCTTAGCTGTTCATGGCTTTCTTCACATCAATGGCTATGACCATTACACCCCTGAAGAAGAAGCGGAAATGTTTGGATTACAGGAAGAAATTTTAACTGCTTATGGACTTACGCGACAATAATCCACAGAAAAAGTGGAAAAATAGAGAATTTACAGCAAGTTTTGAGTTTGCTCTGACAGGTATAATTACGGCTATTAAAGAAGAACGTAACATGCGCAAGCATTTGGTTTCTGCTGTTTTAGTGGTACTAGCTGGCTTGATTTTTCGTGTATCTGCGATAGAATGGCTTTTTCTCCTGCAGGCGGTTTTTCTAGTAATTGCTCTTGAAATTGTCAATTCTGCCATTGAAAATGTGGTTGATCTGGCTAGTAATTATCACTTTTCTATGTTAGCCAAAAATGCTAAAGACATGGCAGCGGGAGCTGTCCTTGTCGTATCTTGTTACGCACTCATCACTGGTATGATTGTTTTCATACCTAAGATTTGGAACTTAATTTTTAACTAGAACTAAAGAGAAAGAAAGTAAATGACATTTAAATCAGGTTTTGTGGCCATTCTTGGCCGTCCTAATGTAGGAAAATCTACCTTTTTGAACCATGTTATGGGGCAAAAAATTGCAATCATGAGCGATAAAGCTCAAACAACCCGTAATAAAATTATGGGAATTTACACAACAGACAAGGAACAGATTGTCTTTATAGATACACCGGGTATCCACAAGCCTAAGACGGCTTTAGGGGATTTCATGGTAGAATCTGCTTATTCAACCCTTCGTGAAGTGGATACGGTCCTTTTTATGGTTACAGCCGATGAACCTCGTGGTAAGGGTGATGATATGATTATCGAACGCCTTAAGCAAGCCAAGGTACCCGTTATTTTGGTGGTTAATAAGATTGACAAGGTCCATCCCGACCAACTCCTTGAGCAGATTGACGATTTCCGTACCCAAATGGATTTCAAGGAGATTATTCCAATCTCAGCCCTTCAAGGAAACAATGTCTCTCACCTTGTGGATGTTTTGAGTGACAATCTTGAAGAAGGTTTCCAATATTTTCCATCAGATCAGATTACAGATCACCCAGAACGTTTCTTGGTGTCTGAAATGATTCGTGAAAAAGTGCTACTCTTGACTCGTGAAGAAATTCCGCACTCAGTTGCTGTTGTTATTGATTCTATGAAGCGTGATGAAGAGACGGATAAGGTTCACATTCGTGCGACGATCATGGTTGAGCGTGATAGCCAAAAAGGTATTGTCATCGGTAAAAAAGGTGCCATGCTCAAGAAAATTGGTACCCTTGCTCGCAAAGATATTGAACTCATGCTTGGGGATAAGGTCTTTCTCGAAACTTGGGTTAAGGTTAAGAAAAATTGGCGTGATAAAAAACTTGATTTGGCCGATTTTGGTTATAACGAAAAAGAATACTAAGAAAAGCTGGGCACTTGCTCGGCTTTCTTGCTAGAAGGAGGAAGAGATGCCTGAGTTGCCTGAAGTAGAAACGGTTAGACGTGGTTTAGAAAGACTGGTCCTAGGGCGAACTATTTTGTCGGTTGAGGTCAAGGTCCCAAAGATGGTAAAAACGTCCTATCAAAGCTTTCTAAATGAATTACCTGGTCAAAGGATTCAAGCCATGCGACGTAGGGGAAAGTATCTCATTTTTGATTTTGGTCAGTTGATTATGATTTCCCACTTGCGTATGGAGGGGAAATACCTGCTGTTTACAGACCAAGTTCCTACCAACAAACACTTTCACTTATTTTTTAAGTTAGATGATAGCTCTACACTTGTCTATCAGGATGTTCGCAAGTTTGGAACTTTTGATTTACTATCTAAAAATCAAGAGGAAGCTTATTTTATGAAGAAAAAGCTTGGTCCTGAACCTACTAAGAAGGCCTTTAAATATGCATCGTTTGAGAGAGCTTTAATGCGTTCCGACAAGCCTATTAAGCCCTTACTCTTGGACCAGAAATTAGTGGCTGGACTAGGAAATATCTACGTTGATGAGGTGCTTTGGGCAGCCAAGGTTCATCCAGAGACGCCAGCAAGGGAACTCAGCAAGGCAGCCATGAAACGAGTTCACGATCAAACGATTGCCATATTACAGTTGGGGATTGAAAAAGGTGGTTCCACTATAAGGACCTATCGTAATGCCCTCGGTGAAGACGGGACCATGCAGGATTATTTGCAGGTTTACGGAAAGACAGGGCAACGTTGCGCAAGCACGATTGAGAAAATCAAGTTAGGAGGAAGAGGAACGCATTTGTGTCCTCATTGTCAAAAACGATGATTATAGGATTAACAGGAGGCATTGCTTCGGGAAAATCAACCGTTGTTGAAATGATTAAAGAGGCAGGTTACAAGGTCATTGATGCCGATCAACTGGTGCACGACATGCAGACCAAAGGGGGCAGGTTGTATCAAGCCTTGCTTGATTGGTTGGGAGAGGCTATCCTTCTTTCTGATGGAGAATTAAATCGTCCTAAGTTAGGGCAATTAATCTTTTCAAGTGAAGAGATGCGGCATCAATCTGATGAAATTCAGGGAAAAATTATCCGAGAAGAGTTGGCAGCCCAAAGAGATGGCTTGGCCAAGGAAGAGGACGTCTTTTTTATGGATATTCCCTTACTGATTGAAAATGATTATCAGGATTGGTTTGACCAGATTTGGTTGGTGGCGGTGTCTCCTGAGGTCCAGCGCCAACGCTTGATGAAAAGGAATCACTTAAGTGCTGAGGAAGCAGACATGCGTATTGCTAGTCAAATGCCTTTATCCGAAAAACTGCCGTATGCTAGTTTAGTTATTGATAACAACGGGAGCATTGATGATTTGAAGGAAAAGGTGAAGAGTGCCATCAAAGATTTAGCTAACCTCCTATAGTTAGCCATTGTGTTATAATGGATAGTGAATTTTAGAAAGAAGATGATGATTTGCGCCAAAAAGAGCTTAAAACCGCTGATTGGCAACGAAATCTTAAAATTGCTTGGATAGGAACTTTTTTTACTGGGGCTAGCTTTTCTATTGTCATGCCTTTCATGGCTCTCTATGTTGAAGAATTAGGGGTTAAAGGCGCTATGGTAGAATGGTATGCTGGTTTATCTGTCGCTCTGTCTGCCCTAGCTTCAGCCTTGGTTTCACCAGTTTGGGGACGCTTGGCGGACCGTTATGGCCGAAAACCCATGATGATAAGAGCCAGTATGGTTATGACCTTTACAATGGGAGGCTTAGCCTTTGTGCCTAATGTCTTCTGGATGCTTTTCTTGAGAATCTTGAATGGCTTGTTTGCAGGTTATGTGCCAAATGCAACAGCCTTGATTGCTAGTCAGGCTCCTCAGCAACGTTCTGGCTATGCCCTGGGGACCTTGTCCACGGGTCTCACGGCAGGTGTCTTGATTGGCCCCTTGCTAGGGGGTGCCTTATCTGAGGCCTTTGGAATGAGGGGGACCTTTTTATTGGTTGGACTCATTTTGTTTATTTGCTGCCTCTTGACTATCTTTGGTTTGCGCGAGGACTTCCAACCGATTGAAAAGGGAGAGATGATGAGTCTTTCGCAAGTATTTGCTAAAATTCCTAGCAAATCACTTTTAATTGGGCTCTTTGTGACTAGTATGATTATCCAAATTTCTGCCCAATCAATTGCCCCAATCTTGGCGCTTTACATTCGTTATTTGGGTCAAAGTGATAATATCCTCTTTTACTCAGGGTTAATTGTGTCCGCTATGGGCTTTTCAAGTCTTTTAAGCACTCCTTATTTAGGCCGACTGGGTGATTGCATTGGGAATCATCGTTTGCTCTTGATGGGGTTATTCTATAGTTTTCTCTTGTATTTCCTTTGTGGTTTTGCAGGTTCAGCCTTGCAACTGGGCCTTTTACGCTTTGCCTATGGTTTTGGTGTAGGTGCCCTGATGCCGAGTGTCAATTCTTTATTGACCAAGATGACCCCCAAAGAAGGAATTTCAAGAATATTTAGCTTTAATCAAAGTTTTTCATACATTGGACAAGTTTTAGGTCCTTTTGTGGGTTCAGCGGTTGCTACAGGACTGGGCTATCGTTGGGTTTTCTTTGTGACAGCAGCCATCGTCTTTGGAAATTTTGTTTGGTCCTTAATCATCTTTAGAAAATCGCTAGGAGTTAAGAATATAGGTGAGAGTTAAAATCAATTTAAAGTGTAGTGAGTGTGGGAGTATCAATTACCTCACAAGTAAAAATAAACAGAATCATCCTGAAAAAATTCAGGTTCCAAAATTCTGTCCAAAGGATAGAAAAGTAACCTTACATGTTGAATCTTAAAGGGTTCTATGGTAGAATAATAAGGACATTTTCGGAGGAATAACTATGTACGACTTATTATTAACGCTGCTCTTGGTGATGTCAGCTATTATTGTGATTGCGATTTTCATGCAGCCACAAAAAACCCAAGTAGCAATGTCTTTGATGGTGGTGGGTCAGAAGCACTATTTGAACGTAGTAAACCACGTGGTTTCGAAGCCTTTATGCAACGCTTTACAGGAATCTTGGTTTTTCTATGGATTGTAGATGCAATCGTCCTTTCCATTCTCTCAAGTAAGTAATGAGCTGACTGAGGTTGGCTCATTTTTTGCGTTATAGTCACTAGAAAAAAGGAAATCATGAAAGAAACTATTATAAATTACTTGAAAGAGCATGGAAAATCCAGTGTTAATGACATTGCCCATGCTCTTAATCAGGCTGGGGGAGAAAAGTTTCCACAGCTCATCAAGGCTATTTCAGCCATGGAAAGTAAGGGCCAGCTACGTTTTAACAAAGACGGTTCGGTGTCCTTGCGACCAAAGAAAGAGCATCCCAATCAAGTTACTGTCGAGGGTGTTTTTCGTGCCAATAAAAATGGTTTTGGCTTCCTACATGTTGATGACAATGAAGATGATATGTTCATCGGACGTAATGATGTTGGCCATGCCATTGACGGTGACACTGTTGCTGTAGTCATTAAAAAGCCAGCAGACCGTTTGCGTGGGACAGCAGCTGAAGCACGTGTTGTTGAAATTGTAGAACGCTCGCTCAAGACTGTTGTAGGGAAATTTATCCTTAGCGACGAGAAAGAACCTTATGCTGGTTACATTAAGTCTAAGAACCAAAAGATTCAGCAACCAATCTATATCAAGAAAGAACCGGTTGCCCTTGATGGGACCGAAATTATTAAGGTTGATATTGAAAAATACCCTAACCGTCACTACGATTATTTTGTAGGAAGTGTTCGTGACATTATTGGTCACCAGGGAGATACCGGTATTGATGTCTTGGAAGTCTTGGAATCAATGGATATTGTTTCAGAGTTTCCAGAGGATGTCATGGCTGAAGCAGAAGCTGTGCCAGATGCACCTAGTCAGGAAGACCTAGTTGGTCGTGTTGACCTTCGTCAAGAAGTGACCTTCACTATTGATGGAGCCGATGCCAAGGACTTGGATGATGCGGTCCATATTAAGCGTTTGCCAAATGGTAATTTTGAGCTTGGTGTTCATATTGCTGATGTGTCCTACTATGTCACTGAAGGTTCAGCTCTTAACCGTGAGGCCGTAGCACGTGGGACTTCAGTTTATGTGACAGACCGTGTGGTGCCAATGTTGCCTGAGCGTCTGTCAAATGGTATTTGTTCACTAAATCCCAACGTTGATCGTTTGACTCAGTCAGCCATTATGGAGATTACTCCAAAAGGTAAGGTGGTTAATCATAAGATTTGTCAATCTGTTATTAACACAACCTTCCGTATGACCTATAGTGATGTCAATGACATGTTGGCTGGAAATCCAGAAAAAATTGAGCAGTTTAAGCCAATCATGGATTCTGTATCAGCTATGGCAGAACTCCATAAGATTTTAGAAGACATGCGTGAGCGTCGTGGTGCCCTTAACTTTGATACGTCTGAAGCTCGTATCTTGGTTAATGAGAAAGGGATGCCAGTGGATATCGTGGTGCGTGAACGTGGAACAGCCGAGCGAATGATTGAATCCTTCATGTTGGCTGCCAATGAATGTGTGGCTGAGCACTTCGCTAAAGCCAAGTTGCCATTTATCTACCGTATCCACGAGGAACCTAAAGCCGAGAAATTGCAACGCTTCATGGACTATGCTTCTATTTTTGGTGTTCAAATCAAGGGAACTGCCAATAAGATGGATCAGCTAGACTTGCAAGAGTTCATGGCTCGAGTGCAGGGTAAACCTGGGGCGGAAGTTATGAACATGATGTTGCTTCGTTCAATGCAACAGGCCCGTTATTCAGAACACAACCACGGGCACTATGGCTTGGCAGCTCAATATTATACTCACTTTACTAGTCCAATCCGTCGTTACCCGGACCTCTTGGTTCACCGAATGATTCGTGAATACACCAACAATTTGTCTCAAGAAACACGTGAACATTTTGATGAGGTAATTCCTGAATTAGCGTCATCATCTTCAACGCTTGAACGTCGTGCTATTGATGCTGAACGTGTCGTTGAAGCTATGAAAAAAGCAGAATACATGGAAGAGTATGTTGGACAAGAATTCGACGGTATTGTCGGAAGTGTGGTTAAATTCGGTATGTTTGTGGAATTGCCAAACACCATCGAAGGTTTGGTTCACATCACGACCTTGCCAGAATTTTACAATTACAATGAACGTACCATGACGCTTCAAGGAGAGAAAACAGGTAAGACTTTCCGTGTTGGACAACCTATCCGTGTTAAATTGACACGTGCGGATAAGGAAACTGGAGATATTGATTTTCAATACCTTCCAAGTGAGTATGATATTATCGAAAAAGTGGATCATAAGGCCCGTCAAGAACGTGAAGAAAAGGCTAAAGCCTTCCGTCACAGAGGCCCTCGTCGTGACCGTCAAAATGGAGACTTCGAACGTCGTGGTAAACGTGGGGATAACCGTAACCGTCAAGATGGTAATGGTCGTAAAGGCTCTTATGACGAAAAACGTAAGTCATCTAAGAAACCAGACAAACGTAAAAATCAAAACCGTCCTCATAATGATAACAAGGGACGTGAGAGTGGTCGTCGTAAGAAAAAAGGGAACAAACCTTTTTACAAGGACGTTGCTAAAAAACGAAAATAGGATGAGAATGGAGGGACTGCTATGCCAAAGGGTGAAGGCAATGTTGTTGCTCAGAATAAAAAGGCTAGACATGACTATAGTATCGTTGATACTATTGAAGCGGGTATCGTACTGACAGGGACAGAGATTAAGTCTGTTCGTGCGGCCCGCATCCAACTTAAAGATGGCTATGCCCAAATCAAAAATGGTGAGGCCTGGTTACTCAATGTTCATATTGCCCCTTTCGAACAAGGAAATATTTGGAACCAGGATCCAGACCGTATCCGAAAATTATTGCTTAAGAAAAAGCAAATCGCCAAACTTGCAAACGACCTTAAGGGAACAGGTATGACCTTGGTTCCTCTTAAGGTTTACCTAAAAAATGGTTTTGCCAAGGTCTTGCTTGGTATTGCCAAAGGGAAGCACGACTACGATAAACGTGAATCTATCAAACGTCGTGAACAAGAGCGTGATATCAAACGTGTTATCAAGAGTGTTAACCGTTAAGACAGCGATCATCTAGGACCATTCAAGTCTTAGATGATTTTTTGCTTTTTAGCTTTAAGAAATGATATAATGAAAATGCCGTATGGTCTTTTTGTTAGGGTGTCTTTTGATGAGCACCTAACAATAGACTTGATCTTATGTAAGGAGATTAGCAATGCCAGTAAATGCAAAAATAAAATACAAGGCAAAGAAAACTAAGATTGTTTTCTTTGATATTGATGATACGCTTCGTGTCAAGAAGACAGGTTACATACCTGAATCTATAAAGGCTGTTTTCAAGGGTCTTAAAGAAAAAGGAATCTTGACAGGGATTGCTACGGGACGTGGCTATTATGGTGTGGTTGAGGAAATCCGTGACCTAGAGCCAGATTATTTTGTAACCATTAATGGAACCTATGTGATTAATCGAAAAACGATGAAATTTACAATCATCCCCTTCCACGTGAGATTACAGAAGCCTTCGTTGCATGGTGCAAAGAGATTGGGATTGCCTGGGGGTTTGCAGGTAAGGATAAGCCAGTTGTTTCAGAGCGTTCAGACTTGATTGATAATGCTATGAAACCAGTCTATGGTCTTTGTGATGTGGAGCCAGACTTTCACTTGTCGAATGATGTTTACCATATGTGGACTTTTGCGGAAAATGATGGTGACCTTGAATTACCAGAAGAACTGGCTGAACACGTGCGTTTGGTTCCTTGGCACGAACACTCATCAGATGTGGTGGCCAATGGTATCTCAAAAGCTTCTGGTGTTGGTCATGTCTTGGAACATGAAAATCTCAAACCAGAAAATGCTATGATGTTTGGTGATGGTCCAAATGATATGGAAATCTTTGACTATGTTGGTCTTAAGATTGCCATGGGTAATGCCACACCAGAACTGAAAGAAAAAGCAGATTACGTTACAAAAACAGTAGAAGAAGATGGCATTTTCCATGCCTTGGAGGAACTCGGATTGGTAGAAAAAGAACTTCATTTCCCACAACTTGACTTGGATTCAGTAGAAGGGCCAGTCGCAACGATTAAAACAAATCACGGCGATTTGGTCATCAAACTTTTCCCTGACCATGCGCCACTAACCGTTACTAACTTTGTCAATTTGGCTAAAAGTGGTTACTATGATGGTGTGATTTTCCACCGTATCATCAAGAATTTTATGATTCAAGGTGGTGACCCAACTGGTACTGGTATGGGTGGCGAATCGAGCTTCGGTGGTAGCTTCCAGGATGAATTCTCTAAAGAACTCTACAACCTTCGTGGGGCGCTCTCTATGGCCAATGCTGGACCAGATACTAATGGTAGTCAATTCTTTATCGTTCAAACACCAGAAATCCCATATTCAAAAAAGAATTGGAGCGAGGTGGTTGGCCAGCACCAATCGCTGAAGCTTATGCTGAAAATGGGGGAACACCTCACCTTGATCATCGCCACACAGTTTTTGGTCAATTGGTAGATGAAGCTTCTTATAAGGTACTTGATGAGATTGCGAGTGTCGAAGTTGGGGCTCAAGATAAGCCACTTGAAGATGTTGTCATTGAAACAGTTGAGGTAGCAGACTAAGATGAAAATTGGAGACAAGCTTAAGGGTGTTATCACAGGCATCAAGCCTTACGGAGCCTTTGTTTCCTTGGAAAATGGTACCACAGGCTTGATTCACATCTCAGAGATTAAGACAGGTTATATTGACAACATCTACAATACCCTAAAGGTAGACCAGGATGTCTTGGTTCAGGTCGTTGACTTTGATGAGTTTACACAAAAGGCCAGTCTTTCTTTGAGAACACTTGAGGAAGAAAAAATAAAATTCCTCATCGCCACCGTTTCTCAGATAGTCGATTGAACTATGGTTTTAAGCCCTTAGCTGCAGCCATGCCAGAATGGATTGAAGAAGGCCTTGACTATCTTCGACAAGAGCATGAGGAGAAATAGCAAAAGCTGACTCACGATGAGTCAGCTTTTTATATGGCTTTTGAATTTGAGTGCAAACGAAAAGGTCCTCAACTTAATTGAAGACCCTTGTGTTTTCATTAAACATCAAAATAGAGCAATTCTTTTGGTGTGTGTGTGAAGACTTCAAAGCCGTCTTTTGTAACATAACCACAGTCCTCGATACGGACACCGACTCTTTCAGGAATATAGATACCAGGTTCCACAGAGAAGCACATGCCTTCTTCGATGACCAAGTCATTGCCATCCATGATGGAAGGAAATTCGTGGACATCCATACCAAGACCGTGTCCCAGACGGTGATTGAAGTATTCACCGTAACCAGCCTTTTCAATAACCTGACGAGCAGCAGCATCAATTTCACTGGCTGTTACACCTGGTTTGATAAAATCAAGGGCTGTCAATTGAGCTTCCAAACAGATATTGTAGATATCTTTCTTGAATTGGTCGGGTTGACCGACAGCTACGGTACGAGTCATATCTGAGACGTAGCCTTGACTGACAACACCCAAGTCAAAGAGAAGAAGGCTGTTGTTTTCAATACGGTTAGTTCCAGGAATACCATGAGGGTTTGCGGCATTATTACCTGTAAGAACCATGGTTTCGAAGGACATTTGATTAATACCGATTTTTTTCATACCAAATTCAATTTGGGCAATGATGTCAGTTTCAGTCACATCAAGAGAAATATTGTCGAAACCGATATTTACAGCTTTATCTGCATAATCTCCAGCGCCAATCATTTTTTGAATTTCATCAGCTGACTTGATGACACGCATTTTTTGGATGAATGGTGTCAAGTTTTCAAAGCGACCTTCAAAGACTGTTTGCAATCCTTGGAACTTAGTCACATTGAGATTGTCAAACTCTGCATAAATAATAGAGCTGTCTGTACTTGCTAGACCAGCTTTGATTTTTTGCCATGGATTTTCAGAATCCACATAACCAAAGACTGGGAAGTCGAGTACAGCAGAGGCACGTGCAACCTCAAGAGCAGGAACAAAGAGGGCAGGTTCACGATTTTCGTAGACGAAGAGGAACATTTGGCGTTCATGTGGGTCACAATCAAAACCAGTAAGATAATTGACAGTTACAGGATCTGAAACAATAGCTAGCCCTGCTTTATTTTCATTCAAAAAATGACGAATGCGATCAAGTTTAGACATAGAAAAAACTCCTTTGTATTTCTTACACTCATTCTGTCACTTTTATAGGGAAAATGCAAGTTGTTTTTTGGCTTTTCATTAAATCATTTACTTTCATTGAGACTTTTTTAGGCTAGTTTTGTAAGCGATGGATAGTCTTGGAAACACGAAATGAGAGGCCTTTTTCTGAAATGGCTTTCTTCCTCGTAACCATAAAGAAGGAATCCCTTTCATTTTTTTGTAAAAAATCAGTCAAAATAATTGAAAGTGTTTTCAGAATCTGATACAATTAGCATGAATAAGTGAGCGTAAAATGAGAAAGGAAGTGTTTTTATGAATACTGATGAAACAATTACTATATACGACGTTGCGCGTGAAGCAGGTGTTTCGATGGCGACTGTGTCTCGTGTGGTAAATGGAAATAAAAATGTAAAAGAAAACACCCGAAAAAAAGTGCTTGAGGTCATTGATCGTTTGGATTACCGTCCAAATGCGGTTGCGCGTGGCTTGGCGAGTAAGAAAACCACTACTGTAGGAGTTGTTATTCCAAATATTGCTAATAGTTATTTTGCTACTTTAGCAAGGGGGATTGATGATATTGCAACCATGTACAAGTATAATATTGTTCTTGCATCTAGTGATGAAAATGACGATCACGAAGTTACCGTGATTAACTCTCTATTTGCCAAACAAGTAGACGGTATCATCTTCATGGGTTACCACTTGACGGAAAAAATTCGTGCAGAATTTTCCCGTACTCGTACGCCGATTGTCCTAGCAGGAACAGTGGACCTCGAACACCAATTACCGAGTGTTAACATCGACTATAAAGCTGCCGTTGAGGATTCTATAACACAGCTTGCCAAGAATAATGAAAAGGTTGCCTTTGTATCAGGGCCACTAATTGATGATATTAATGGCAAGCTCCGTCTAGCTGGTTATAAGGCTGGACTTGAAAAGAATAATTTGCGCTACAATGAAGGACTAGTCTTTGAAGCTAAATATAGCTATAAAGATGGCTTTGATCTAGCACAACGTGTCTTGAACTCTGGTGCCACTGCTGCCTATGTTGGAGAAGATGAATTGGCTGCAGGTCTCTTGAATGGCCTCTTTGCTGCAGGTAAATCAGTTCCAGAAGACTTCGAAATCATCACAAGCAATGACTCACCAATTACAAGCTACACACGTCCAAACCTTTCTAGTATTAATCATCCTCTCTATGATTTAGGGGCAGTTAGCATGCGTATGTTGACTAAAATCATGAATAAGGAAGAGCTTGAAGAAAAAGATGTTATTCTTAATCACGGTATTACCTTACGTCAGTCAACAAAATAAAAAAGGAGTTGGGACATAAGTTTGTCTCAACTTCTCTTTTTTAGAAAAAGGGAGAACCAATGACTTTTGAGGATGCTTATTTTAAAAAGAAAGTCCTAAAACCTGATAGCCTAGAGCCTTTTGGTTTTACAGCTACCGAGCAAGGCTATGAGTTCAGAAAAACACTGATAGCTGAAGAACTTGAAGCTCGATTGTTTATTGATTTAGAAGGTAAGCTGACGGGACAGGTTGTCGATAGTGATTTTGATGAGCCTTATGATATCTTCAGGAGTCCTCAGGCTACTGGAACTTACGTTGGTCAAGTCAGAGAAGCTTATGGAGAACTTCTGTCACAGGTAGCTGATTCTTGTTATGAAGATCAATTATTCTCATTTCCACAAGCTAATCGCCTGGCTAAATTTTTAGCTCAAGAATTTTCAGACCAAGCAGACCAACCTTTCGAGAAGGAACCAAGCTATCTATCTTTTAGAGTTGATGGTAAATGGTATGCCTTGTTTTTTCCTCTTAAGGGAGAAAAACTAGGGCTTGATGGAGAAAAGGCAGAATTAACATATGATGTGGTTAACCTCAAGGTTAATCCGACGCAAATGGATAAGCTCTTGAAAATGGATGGCGTTTTTCCTAGCTACCATATGTCCAAGAAGACCTGGGTTAGTCTTGTTTTAGATGAGACCTTGCCGGACCAGACCATTTTTGAGCTTCTTAGTGAAAGTCGTTCCCTAGTGGCTCCCAAACATCTTAGAAAGGCTTCGGAGCCTCATTATTGGATTATCCCGGTAAATTTGAAATACTACGATATTGGGGATGAGTTTTCCGCAAATGAGGAGATTCTTTGGACACAGAAAGCTAGTATGCAAAAGGGAGATTTTGTGGCTATCTATATTACGGCACCTACCAAGGCCATCCGTTACGTCTGTCAGGTTTTAGAGGCAAATATCCCTAATCAAGGTTATCGTGAAGAGGAGAGTATTAAAGAGTTGATGCGGATTAAGCCCTTATACACTTTTAATGACACTGACTTTGATAGTGATAGACTAAAGAGTTTAGGTATTAAAACTGTTCGGGGTCCTAGACATATGACGGAAGAGTTAGTTCAGGCCTTATCCCCTTACCTAAAAGAAAAATAGAAGGAGGACATCATGCGAATTTTGATTGCACCTGATTCATTTAAGGAAAGTTTATCTGCAAAAGAGGTCGCCTTAGCTCTCAAATCGGGCTTTGAAAATGCCTTACCCGACGCTGATTTTGACCTTATGCCAATAGGCGATGGTGGTGAAGGGACCTTAGATGCTCTTGCTGAAAATCTAAATCTTGAGAAGAAAAGTATCAAGATTCCTCATGCCTATACAAGTGATGGAAGTGTTTCTTTTGCCAGTAATGGTCAGACTGCCATTTTTGAAATGGCTGCGATTTGTGGCTTAGAGCATATTTCTAAGGAAAAACGAAATCCTCTAGCTCTAACGACACAAGGCGTAGGTGAACTAATTGTTCATTTGGTTCAATCTGGCATCCGAGAGTTTATTATAGGCGTAGGTGGATCTGCTACCAATGATGGTGGTATTGGTATGGCATATGGATTGGGTTATCGTTTTTATGATTCTGAAGGACAGGAGCTTGAGCCAATAGGTGCTAATCTTAGCCTTATCAAAAGGGTATCGTCGCAAGGCAAGATTGATTTGTCAGCCACGACCATTCGTCTAATCACTGACGTAGATAACCCTTTGTGTGGACTAAATGGGGCCACCTATATTTTTGGTGGGCAAAAGGGGTTAGATCCTTTGCAATTTGAAAGGGTTGATCAGTCTATGAAACAATTCTACAAGGCCTTTGCTCCTGAAGTCTTACATCTTACTGGTTCAGGTGCCGGAGGGGGTATGGCTGCAGGTTTAGTGGCCTTTGCTGGTGCTGAAATTAAATCAGGTATTGACTTTGTACTTGATTGTGTTAATTTTAACCAACGGGTTAAGTCAGCCGATTTGGTCATCGTAGGAGAAGGGCGTATGGACAGACAGTCTCTATCTGGTAAGGCGCCAGTTGGTGTAGCTAAACGAACACCATCAGGTATCCCTGTCATCGCAATATGTGGTAGTCTGAAAGATGACTTACCGGATTTTCCAGTAGCTGGGATTTCAGCTGCATTCCCTATTATTGGACAAGTAGCAGCTTTAGACCAAGTCCTAGCTTCAGCCAAGGAGAATCTCTATCGAACAGGACTCAATATTGGCAACCTCATCAAGTTGAGTCAAACCTTGTGACATAAGAAAAAAGCCGACCTAGTGTCAGCTTTTATTTTCCAAAAAGTTTAGCAAAAAATCCTTTTTTGGTAATAGCTTGCTGTGTTTTTTGAGGAGCAAGAATATCGGGATGAATCTCCGAGAAGAGGACCTTATCAAGATTTTCTGCCTTATCACTATGCACGATGATTCCATATGGTGAGTGTGCTTTGGCTTCATCCACAATAGTAGCGGAAATATTGAGTGCTTGAGCAGTTTTAATATAGGTGAATTGTGTCTGGTCGGCTAGATTGGGTGAAAGCTTGAGACTTAGATGAGGGTAAGCTAATGAAAGATCTTTTAAAATCTTTGGAAATTTCTCCATTACAGTTTTCTTTTCAGCATTTTCCAATAGAATAGCTAAGACGACACGTTCTGCATAGGTTCCAAAATAGTGACGTAATTCATCAGGTTTTAAGCGCTTCTCACCACTAGCCCATTGGAGCACCTTTTTTTCAAGTGAAGTCATAGAGTTCTCCTGTTTATTTTCTTGCTAGTATTATACAATATTTTGAATTCCTTTTCATCAAGATCTTTTTCTGATATTTTCAAAATTAATTGAAAATATTAAAAAATAGAAAATCGCTAGAAAATTCTGGTTTTAATTTGCTTAACCCTTGATATTGTGGTACTATAAAGGTGTAAAAAAATTTAACTCATAAGGAGAGTATTGTAATGTCAATTATTACTGATGTTTACGCTCGCGAAGTCCTTGACTCACGCGGTAACCCAACACTTGAAGTAGAAGTTTACACTGAATCTGGTGCATTCGGACGCGGTATGGTTCCTTCAGGAGCTTCAACTGGTGAACACGAAGCAGTAGAACTTCGTGATGGTGACAAAGCTCGTTACGGTGGTCTTGGTACTCAAAAAGCAGTTGATAACGTAAACAACGTTATTGCTGAACACATCATCGGATTCGACGTACGTGATCAACAAGGTATTGACCGCGCCATGATCGCTCTTGACGGTACTCCAAACAAAGGTAAACTTGGTGCCAACGCTATTCTTGGTGTGTCTATCGCTGTAGCACGCGCAGCTGCTGACTACCTTGAAGTTCCACTTTACAGCTACCTTGGCGGATTCAACACTAAAGTTCTTCCAACTCCAATGATGAACATCATCAACGGTGGTTCTCACTCAGATGCTCCAATCGCTTTCCAAGAATTCATGATTGTACCTGCTGGTGCACCAACATTCAAAGAAGCTCTTCGTTGGGGTGCTGAAATCTTCCACACTCTTAAGAAAATCCTTAAAGAACGTGGTCTTGAAACAGCCGTAGGTGACGAAGGTGGTTTCGCACCAGCATTTGACGGTACTGAAGATGCTGTTGAAACTATCATCAAAGCTATCGAAACTGCTGGTTACAAACCAGGTGAAGATGTATTCCTTGGTTTCGACTGTGCATCATCTGAGTTCTACGAAAACGGTGTATATGACTACACTAAATTCGAAGGTGAAGGTGGAGCTAAACGTACTGCCGCAGAACAAATCGATTATATCGAAGAATTGGTTAACAAATACCCAATTATCACAATCGAAGATGCTATGGATGAAAACGACTGGGACGGTTGGAAAGCTCTTACTGAACGTCTTGGTGGTAAAGTTCAATTGGTTGGTGACGACTTCTTCGTAACTAACACAGCTTACCTTGAAAAAGGTATTGCAGAACACGCTGCTAACTCAATCCTTATCAAAGTTAACCAAATCGGTACTTTGACTGAAACTTTCGACGCTATCGAAATGGCGAAAGAAGCTGGATACACTGCAGTAGTATCACACCGTTCAGGTGAAACTGAAGATTCAACAATCGCAGACATCGCAGTTGCAACTAACGCTGGTCAAATCAAGACAGGTTCATTGTCACGTACTGACCGTATTGCTAAATACAATCAATTGCTTCGTATCGAAGATCAACTTGGTGAAGTTGCAGAATACCGTGGTTTGAAATCATTCTACAACTTGAAAAAATAATCTCTTTACGAGATTAGGGGCTGTAAAGCCTTTAGATTAAGCACTTTGGGGCGCCTCCCCTTAGTGCTTTTTCTAATTTAATACCCTTTTTACTACCCCTAACTAATTTTAGGTATAGTAAGAGGGTAGCCCAGAAATGGGTCACCCTTATTTTTTATAAATTACTGATAGCTGTTTCATAATTTGAGACAGCTTTTTTTGCGTTTTCTTGGTTAGTATGCCAGTAAGTGTTTTCAGTCATCATTAAGCTAGAGTGTCCTAGTCTGTATTGCACATCTTTAGGGCTAGCTTGAGCGTAGAGCATCATAGTTGTATGTGTATGACGGAAACCATGAAATGATACATTAGGCACGTCAGCAGCCTTAAAATGCTTATCTAGGCGCTTTCTCAAATTACAAGCGAAAGCATACTTTGCTGTAAATACAGAGAATACAATCGTTTCAGAACGCCCTAACTGCCACGCTTGGGCTTGTTGCCTATTTTTGTACTGCTTTAGCATGAGTAACGTAGCCTTGTCAATCGGTATATCACGATAACCAGCGCTTGATTTAGGGGTGTTTATCTCTTGGTATCTGTTGAGTGTTTTATTGATACTGATAATACCATTGTCTAGGTCAATATCAGCCCATTCAAGAGCTAAAGCCTCACCAATACGGCAACCAGTAGCTAATAAAGTCTTATAAAGGACAACATCAAATAGGTTTTCATAGTTTGATTGATCTAGCGTATCGAGATAATCAAGAAACTTTTTTAATTCTTTGTTGTCTAAGTATTTTACAGATGCCTTTTCTTTTTGCTTTTTGCGTGGAACAATGACATCATTGGCAGGGTTGTATTGTATAACTTGAATAGCTACGCCATATTTTAAAATACGCTTATTCATGTTGTGAAGCAAGGAGTAGTTAGCAAATGCCCCTTTTTCGCCCTTATTCGCCTTGTTAGCCCATTTATTCACTTGCTGTTGAATAATAGGCGTAGTGAGTTTTGATAGCTTGTAATCGCCAAATACAGGCAATAAATGCACTCTAACCAAACCCTCCATAGATTGGCGAGTGTTTGGCTTAACTGTATTCTTGTAACTATCCCACCAAACTTTTGCAAGCTCTTTGTATGTTGTAATTGTTGGTTTGTCTTTAACTGTATAACCGTTTGCTACAAAAGCATTGATAACCTCTCTAGCTTTAATTTTGACACCCTTTTTAGTGGATGCTGTCACAGTTGTACGGGCTTTTTTGCCAGTTAGTTGATCAACGCCTAAATAAACGCTAGCACGGTATACAGTAGTACCGTTTTTCTTTTTGACTTCATTTATTTTCATGATATGAACCTTTCCATCAGCAGGCAAGCCGTTATTAAAAGGATTTTAGATTGAATTAGGTTTATATCATGCTGAGCGTTACGAGAACGCTTCTATTTTTGATTTTAAGTAGTCAGGTGGTAAATAATACTAGAGTAGGAAACAAGGCGGATACGGGGCTTATATGGGGAATAGAAAAAGTGTATCAACTAAAAAGCTGATACACTTATTTTCTTGTTGTAACCCTGACCTATATAGAGATACAGGCATAGAGCAGTGTAACCCAAAAGGGTTTCTTTTACGATTGGAAAATATAATATCACTTTTTAGAAATTTTTACAAGTGTTTTAACAAAATTTTTGTACATTTCTATAATTTTTGTATTTTGTTTGTAGTAATCTTCATGTTTTTTAGTACGTTTTGCAATTTTGATAAATTCTTTAAAACGCTGTTTTCCTAGTGCTTTACTACAATATTCACGATGCAATACTACGAGGGAAAATATATCATGTATTTTACGATATTTTATAATATCCCTAGAGATATTAAGCATAGAAGCAAGAGAAGTAATAGAACTTGAAGGGGATAGTGTTTGCTCTAACACATCCACCAGTATAACATTGCTATGGGCGCAAGCGTTACGAATATGGCGAGCATATTTCCCTAACTGCTTCGCTTTTTTTAGCCGTTTATTACTTGGATATTTATCACAATACATTTCAACCAAGTAGCATAGATTCCCAAAGTCCATGACTTCAATCAATACCCATATAGGGATATCATTTTTATGTTTGATATAAACGTTTTTTAGGTAATGATTATTTGATAAAGCGTTTTTAGTATTTGTAAATCCTATAGGATTATAGACAGCATAATCCTTTACTATATCGTATCCATCAACTTTTGGATTTTTCGTTATAACATCCATTAAAGCAGTTTTGATACTATGTTCAACGTCCAGACAAACATCCATTAGGAAGTAACGTATCTGCATATCAATTACAGCCAGGTCAGCTAACGTCGCAAATTCTATATTATATTTACCATCTACTTTATTGAAAAGTTTTCGATAGCTCGATATTTTATAGTAGTAGTTCCGTGTTTGTAATATGTTTTTGGCTGTGTTCTGATCAAAAATATTGAACAGAATACCATTTGCGACCATCTTATCTATCAATGCTTGGTAGCTTAAGAGTTGCTTTCTTTTATCGCTCATTATTCTCCTTTCTATTTGTCACTTTCGCTCATTTTTGCGCTTTAGTTTGTAAAATCGGCTTTCTATTCTTCAATTTCCCCTGTTTTTGCACAATAGAGAGTGGGAGAGTTATTTAATATTATTCTTCTCATTGTATTCCATTGTGGAATATTCCTCTTGCCATGTTTTACTGTATTTAAACAATTCCTTGAACTCAGTTTCTTTCTCATCTTTCATTTGTCCAAAGTATCTACCAGCCGTTATTACATTTAAATATTTGGTATTGATACTTGACATTGACTTCATTAGATCTTTGATTTGATTAATTTGATTATCTGAAAGATAGATAGAATATTTCTCTATAAATTTTATAAAATCTTTATCGAATTCTTTATCCTGTTGTTGCAACTGCGCTAATTGTTCATCACGCATTCTCCAACTCACTAGGTCTAGATAGTAATTTTTTGCTTCTGGACGTGCTTTTAATTCCTCTTTTTCTTCATCTGTTAAGTAGTGATCTGCTTGTTCCTCTAACTCCTTAAGAAAAATCTTTGATGGGCTATTATCGTAGCCAAGAAGATAGCCAACCGATACTCCAAAGTGTTTAGCTAGTAGCTGGGCTTTTTCTGGTTTGATTTGGCGTTCATCATTTTCCCAAGCTATAATGGTACGCTTTGAAACTCCTATTTCATTTGCTAATTTGGTTTGAGTCAACCCTTTTTCTTTTCTGAGGATTTTAAGCCTATTTTCTTGTTTTTCCATGTTTTACCTATTTTCTTTATCTTACGATGAAATTATAACATATTTCAAAGTGAAATAAAACAGCACTTTTTTGTTGACAAATAAAATAAAGTGCTATATAATGACACCATAAAATAAAAGTGACGAAAAACAGCACTTTTTTAGAAAGGAGGTCTTTTATGCAAATTACAAAAGACCAAGCGAAAGCCGTCCGCAGAAAGCAGGCGGATAATATGTTGACGGCTAAGGCAACGGCTGAAGCCATTGGTGTAACTGCTGTAACTTATCGCCGTATTATCAAAGGCGGAGAGTTTAAGAATAGAGTTTATGCTAAAGTCATGGAATGGCTAGCAAAAGATTATTAAGGAGGCGGTGAATGGAAAAAAATGAACAATGGAACGGACATAGTATCCGTTTTGTAGAACACAACGGCGAATGGTGGGCGGTATTGGCTGACATTGCTAAAGTGTTAGAGTTAGAACAAAGGTTTATAAAAAGACGTTTAGAAGATGACGTGTTTTCAAAACACCCCATCACAGATAATTTAGGACGTCAGCAAGAAATGCTTATCGTAAATGAGTTTGGTATTTATGAGACTATATTTTCTAGTCGTAAATCCGAGGCAAAAGCTTTTAAATTATGGGTGTTTGAAACCATCAGACAGCTAAGACAAGTAACTGGTTTAGAAGGTTTTGAAGTATTTAGAATGCTGGATAAGGAACACCAAAAGCAAGCGATGGCAAGGCTAAGTGAAGGGCTGGAACAAGTTTCCTCGAAAGACCTTATCAAAGCTAACACCATAGCTAATAAAGCCGTTTCTAACAAGTACGGTCTACCAAAGATGGTAGGTAAGTCTCAAATGACCGAGCCGATGTTGAAAGACAGAGAACCCCTACTGGAGGACACTGTTGAACTTATGTTGGTCAAAGAAAAATACGACTTAAACATCAGTATCTCAGACATTATTTATAGCAAAGCAAACTAAAAAAACGCACCACAAGGAGCGTGAGAGCAACAAAAAAAGGCTTTGAGAGCGACCAAACTATCAAGCCTTTCACACACTAACTAAAACACAATTAAGAGGCAGGCAAGCCGTTATTAAAAGGGTTTTAGTATATATTTGATACCTAGATTATACCATGATTTGGGGATCTTGACCATACGGAGGGACTATCCCTTAAAAATAGCAAGACGTAAGAAAGAGGATTATCAGGATGACACCGAACATAAACAAGACGACACAATCAGAGTTTGATAACTTCATGGTTAATTTAAAAGAAAACGAACCTAATCTATTCCAGTTTATCGTTGATTTTATCAATAAAAAAGTATCTATCCAGGAAGTAGTAGCTTTCCAAAAGATGGAACATGAAGAGCGACAGTTATATATTAAAAACTACAAAGCGAGGGCATAACATGAATGAGTTAAACCTAACACCAATACAAGCTCTAATACTCATCCCAATCTTACTTTATCTAGTTTGGAAGTTATGGCGCTATGAGAGCCCCATAGAGCTTGATATTAGCCCACAAATTGACAAGGTAGAGGAAAACACCACTGACCACGTGCAAGAGCGCTACGGTGCTTATATACATCTTGCCAACAAGCATTATAACTAGGAGGGCAGAACATGGGAACATTTTCAGTTGAATTTGAGCAGGGGCTACTTGATAAAGTGGATGAACTTGCTCAAAAGAAGTTGGAGCTAGAACGACAGCTACAAAATAAAACGGGCTTGATAAGCGCCAAGGTTTTAAAAGAAGAGCTTGGCATCACAGGAACAACGCTTGGCAATTGGATAAAAGCAGACTTGAAAGTCTATCAGTCACCGTTTGAAAGTAGTAAAAAGCAGTATTTTAGAGTTTCAGACGTGATCAACTTTCTGTCTGTACGCTAGAAAGAGGGTGCTAAAAATGCCTATTTATGAAAGCAAAGGGTTTGGGAATGACTTAAATTTATTTGATAAAAAAGCACCCTTTGACTATATAGCAGATTTTAGACCTTTCGGAGTCCCTAAAGGTGTAAATATTGACGATTTTAAGCGCAATTCAGCCCCCTACTGTATTGCTGGCATGGTGAAACAAGACGAGAACGGCAACTACAAACGCAATAACGCTAGTTTGGTTTACCGTAATTTGATTTTCTTAGACTATGACGAGCTAGAGGCTAATATAGACTTTCCTACCGTGGTCGATAAAGCTTTACACGGGTATTCTTATATAGTTTACCCAACTATTAAGCACACGGCTAATAAACCACGTTATAGGCTTGTGGTGAAGCCTAGTTTCGTAATGAACGAGCAAACCTATAGGCAGACTGTCCAAGAGATAGCAGACAAAATCGGGCTACCTTTTGACAGTACAAGCCTAACATGGTCGCAGTTACAAGGCTTACCAGTAACTACTGGTGACCCTGCTGACTATAAAAAGATTGTAAATAGAGGGCGTGATTATCCCGTAGCAAATACAGTTACGGCTAGTCAGAAACCACACTATCACACACCATGCCAAAGCGGTAATAAAACAATTACCATGCGTGTGCTTGATACCCTATTACATGGCTTTGGTGACGAGGGTGGGCGAAATGTTGCGGTAACTAGGTTTGTAGGGTTATTGTTGTCAAAGTGGGTTAATGCAGACGTAGCCACTGCCTATGAGCTAACAACCATAGCAAATAGCGTTACTAATAACCCTTTACCAGTCGAGGAACTAGCAAGGACTTTCGACAGTATTGTTAGGTCAGAAATCAGAAAGAGAGGTGTCCATGGAAATTGATATTGATGATTTGCAAAAAAAACTAGATGAAAGCAAGGCTATTGAGCCACCTAAAAAAATGAGGGAACTATACAACCTACTATGGGAACTTGGTGAGGTATGGCGTAACGAGCACAAAGAGGAAAAAGAAATCACTAGCGGCAAGAGAAAAGGCGAGGTAGAAACCAAAATACCACGCCCCAGCGTTGCTGAAGTTGCTAATATTTTACTTAGAAATTGCTACTTTACCTTTATTGGATACAGCAAGCTAACAGACAGTAGCCAGCTATATTTTTACCATTTGGATCTAGGCTATTACATTGCTAGCCGTGATATAGTCAATAAACTAATTCTAAAATTTGACAGCAGGCTAACATCTAAGCGTTTTACCGAAGAAGTGATTATATTTCTAAGGACAGAAACAAAAATCAAGCCTCCTATGCAGGAAAGCCATTTAATCCCTGTTAGAAATGGTATTTTTAATTTACATACCAAAGAACTTGAACCATTTAGCCCTAAGAATATCATCACCACTAAGATAGCAACAGCATACAACCCAGAGGCTCAAAAATCTTTACTTGGTAGCTGGTTTGATTTTGATGAGTGGTTAGAAGGTCTTGCTTGTGGAGATAAAGAAATCATTACCCTGCTTTGGCAAGTCATGAATGAGGCTATCAATCCTAACCGCACTCGCAAAAAGATGGTTATTTTAACTGGAGATGGGAACAACGGGAAAGGGACTTTTCAAGCCTTATTAGAAAATCTGATAGGCAAGGAAAACATCAGCAACCTTAAGCCCAACCAATTCCAAGAAAAGCACCTACTTTCAGCGCTTAATGGTAAGGTTTGTAATATTGGTGATGATATTTCTGATAAATACCTAGACAGTGTTTCCGACCTAATGAGTATTGTCACAGGCGACACAATACAAGTAAACCCTAAACATTTACAGCCCTATGAGGCTAGCTATCGCCTATTATGTATCTTTTCTGGTAATGGTATTCCTAGAAGTCGAAATAAGTCGCAAGGCTGGTACAGGCGTTTATGTATCGTCCCCTTTAACGCTGATTTTAATGGCACGGTTGAGCGCCCAGAAATCAAGGACGAGTTTATCAAGTCTAAAGAGTTGCTGGAGTGGGTGCTTTTCAAAATTCTAAACATGGCTGAGTTTGATAGATTTATAGAACCTAAAGCGGTCAAGGATATGTTAGATGAATACAAAGAAGATAACGACTTTTATTATTCTTTTGTAGTTGGTACATATATCCCTAACGGCTACCATGAGTTACGACATGTACCCTTACCCATCATCAAACAATGGCTTAAGGAATATACCGAAGATGAGGGGATCCAAAACGCTAATCTATACAGGTTTGGCAAGAAAGTGCTTGCTGTACTGAACAAGGAAAGTGATGGAACATATACCATAAAGACTGGTCGAGTACCACTAGAAGATTATAAAACATTAGATCCAAACGATTTCTATGACAGAAAGCTGAGGGGAGTCCCAAAAGGAATACATAGAGATGACAAAAAATAGTAAGAGGAATCAAAAGTTTGTGACCGTGTGACCAAGTTGTGACCAAGATTTTTTAAAGACAGTCACACGCTGAAACCTTTGATAATACTGAATTTTTTCCTTTTGTTTTTTATAAATGTGACCGTGTGACTATCTTTTTTATTTATATATATAAGGGTTAACAAGTTGTTATCTTTCTATATAAATAAATTTTTCAAAAGACGGTCACAAGATTTTGATACCCCCTAAAAACCTTGGTACTACTGACTTAAAAGGTGTGACCAAGATTTTTAAAAAGATGGTCACAATGGCAACTGTTAATGTAATTGATGTAAGACATTCAGAGGTTTGTTTGAGTGATGGTAAAAGATTTAAGGCATTTACCAATGTGAAGGTATTATACAAGTAGCAACACAGATGAAAGGGCAAGTAAATGGAGATACTAGATGGCTTTATTTATTTTAGAAATTATGGTAAAATAAAAATGTTAGAGATCCCGAAGTTTGGAAGCGTAACGCTAAAAACACAAGATGGCAAGATTGTCTCAAGCGTGGAATCTAAAACAACACAATATAAAAAAGAATACTGACTGAAAAAATCAGAGGTATAGCATAAAGTAGAGTAATCTATTTTGGCTATGCCTCTTTTGTTTTTGGAAAGATTGGAGGAAAAAAGAAATGCCAACATTGCAAGAAGTAAAAAACCAGATGGACAAAGTACGGACACAATTAGAGATTTTTGATCGCTTTGATGAGGAAATTGAGAAAGCAGAGAAAGAAGTCAAGGCTATTAAATCCAAGAATGCGGATGTACAAACATTTGAAGATTTTCAAGCTATTGATGCAAAAGAAAAGTATATTGCTGATATGAAAGCCCAAAGAACAAAACTTGAGAAAGAACGGATTGACTCAATCGTAGCAGACGCTAGAAAAATCGATGCCCCAGGTTATTTAGAAACAGCATTAGAGCAAGATGAAACCGTTAAGCGTCAGCGTCAAGAAATCAAGCAGAAATCTATTGAGCTTTTGGAATTGATTGCGAATTATAACGAAAACTACAAAAATACTGCTAAAAGATTGGCGGATGAGGTAAGAGAAACAGGGATTGAAGAATTATTTAACCGCCTGAATACGTCGCCAGAATATAGCGGAGCAAGTAAGCCTTATATCTCCAGTGGTGTAACCGGTTACATGGGTAATCAATACCGCTATTTAGATCCAAAAGCTGATTTGGCGTTTTTTGTGAATCGTGTTAACCATTTTGAAGGAGAATAATAAATATGATTGATAAAGAACTAATTTACAAACCTAAACGAAAATAGACACTTTCCAAGGGGGTGAGAAATCGCCCCCTTTATGAAGTTAAAAACCATGCTTGTCTTGACCAAATTTTCTAAGCGTGGTGATTAAAACAATTTGAAAAAACAGCCACAAGGGTAACAAAAAGGGTAGTATTTTAGAGAATACAACCTAAAAACCTAGTAAAATCAACGTACTAGGGGCATTCAGATTATAATAAATTCAAATAAAGGAGTAAAAACATGACTGACACCCCCCTTTATTTTTGTTTGGAGGTAACAGATGGCGAGAAACGATAAAAACAGCCTTACAACAAAGCAGATCAAGTTTATAGATGCCATGCTGACCGAGCCGACTATTGAAAAAGCGTGCTAAAAAGCAGGGGTATCAAGGGCAACAGGTCATAAGTATCTTAAAGTTGCAGCAGTTAAAAAGACATTGAGAATAAAGCAAGATGAGATGATGGATAAAACAACTCAAATGCTATATCTAGCATCGTCTAATGCCGTTACTGTACTTAGTGACATTATGCTAAATACCAAGGTTAACCCGTTCATAAGAACTCAAGCAGCAAAGGCAATACTTGAACAATCTTATAAAACCCATGAAATTTTTGGAGTAGTTAGACAAATTGAAGAATTGAGGTTGGAAATTGAGGAAGTATCTAAAGGAAATTGAAGAGTTACGAGAACTCAAGGAATTGTTAAGTAATAGGAGTATGCCAGAGTGTATTATTGTTGAAGGAAACGATGACCTGGGAGAATTTTTCCAAATTGATGGCGAGTTATTTAGTGATAATGAGCTTTTAGAAAACTTTAAAAAATGGCATGAGTGGGAAGTGCCAGTTATTATTGATGATTGGTGTAATCGTACCCTGAATGAAGATGAAACAGAGGTTTTATACTTTCCTACTCATGAGGATAAAATGGACTATATCCGATTTAACAAAGGTTTAGAACCTCTATGTCACACACTAGATAAACCTTATACAACAATCTCAAAAAGTGAATGGTTAAAGCTATTGGATTGATAGTCTAGGAGGTATCAATGACCGAGAAAAAAATTGAGCGTATTTCTGTAATACACCGAGAAAAGATTTTATGGCTCAAGTGGTACTTTATGAGAGATAAAGAGAAACCTAAGTATAGTGTCCTTGAACGTGAAATGTTTGATGCTGCTAAAAATCAAGATATGCTAGCCTATCAAAAATACGTTACTATCAAGCAGATAACAGATATTAGGGTACAGACAAGCCCAGAGGACGTGCTAGAGACCGTAAAAGAGGTTTACGTCTATAATCGTATGAATGTAATCGGAGCTTGTCAGAGGATACTATTTCTTACTCAATCATCTGCCTATGCTAAGCTGAATAAGTGGTTTGAGACTTATTCGGATTTGTATTTCAGTATTATACCTTTGCTTGATATGGAGGTATATCATAGGCTTGTTGATTAGTAATACAAAACAATCGCTTTAGGATAAAACTAGGGCGATTTTTTGATATTTTAGAAATCTTTTACGAATAGATAAGTAAGGAGGAAATAAAATGAGTGAAGTAAAATATATCTTTGATGAGGCAATTGAAAAAGGTTGGTTTGGTGACACGGTAAAAGTTGTAAGAAGAAATGGCAAGGTCTTTGATTTTGTGCTAGAAGGTGAGAAAGTACAGCCTCATGAGGTGGTTAGTATCGAGAGTTTGGGCAGTGTTATCCATGAAATTTCTTCTTATTAAATCTAAGAGTTTTAGATACGCTACTTTAATCGAGCCGCTAAACCATTTTTACTTACCAGATTGGCGTGAGATAAATCAGTTAATTCGATATAAAAATAGCACCTCATTGGGTGCTAATTTCTTGCCTGCTGAACTCATAAATTTAATACCTTTTTTACTACCCCTCAAAAATACCCTACTTGTTTGTACCTTGTCACTTTTACTAGATTAGACAAAATAAGCTCTTTAAAATTGTGCATTTTTTGGGGTACTATATAATAGGTAGATAACTTGAAAAAATAAAACGTTGATTTAACAACGTTTCTAAGGACTCTAGTTTAAAACTAGGGTTCTTTTTTGCTATCCGAGGGTCAAGAAAGGGGTAAGGTTGATAAACTCATAAAACGTCAGATATCCAACACTTTTCAATAAGTCTTCTGAATAAAAAATCCCCTCAACCCTAATGTGATTGAGGGGATTTAGGCTTAGAATAAGCCTTTAATCTTGTCTAAAGCACCACTAATCATTTCATTCCCAGAAACAAGAGCTTTTGCTTGGTCGAAGTACTCGCCTAAATTATCTTTATTGTCCTCGAAAAATGTTTTTGCAGCTTCGAAATCTTTTTTCTCGATCATTTCTTTCACTTGGTTAAATAATTCCAATGGATTCATGTCTGTTCTCCTCTAAAAGTTTTCTTATAAATCCTATTTAATCATGCTTGTAGAAAACTAGCAAGAAATATGTTTGAGGGGATTATCTAAAGAATCAGCATTTCATCTAAGTGTTGGTAAACTAAAAAAGGCAGTCCCAATTGGACTGCCTTAATGGCCTATTCTTGTACAGTGGATGAGCTTTGTTCGGAAGAACTAGAACTTGAACCAGAATTTTCGGGTTCTGTTGGGTGAAGCTCTTTGTAAGACGGTGTCTTGAATAGGTCAGCTGTTGAGTGATTGCCTTTTTCTTTATAAAGGCTAGTCGATTTGTCTTTCAGTTTTTTATTGATTTCTCTTAGTTGTTCCATTTGTTTGGTATAAGAGATGGTGCTTGGGTCAGTATGTTTTAAGCCATTAGGTGTGTAGAAACGAAGGAGGTCACCGGTCTGGACAGCGTCACTCATAGAAAGCTGAGTTGCCACTGCCTTTCGAATGGCTTCGTTGTTTTTCCTTGTCGTCTCATCAGGATTGGTGATTTCCTCACCTGTTTGAGTGTTATAAAGTCTACCAGAATAGCTAGTGTATTGAGGAGTCACATACTGTCCAGATGTTCTAAATGCGACGGTTTGCTTATTATCAGGTGATAAGAGGTCTTGCCCCATCTGAATGTATGAGCTAGTGTCGACACCGAGAATATGAAGAAGTGTTGGTAGGGCATCCACTTCGCCACCAAAGGTGTTAGAGATGCCACCACCGGTATATCCAGGAATATGGATCATATAAGGGACACGTTGAAGCATAGCTTTGTCATAGTTAGACCATGTTTCAGAATTTTTTCCAAGAAGATCAGCTAGATTACTGCTTCGTGTATCAGAGATACCGTAGTGGTCACCGTACATCACAATAATGGAGTTATCATAAAGACCAGTAGCCTTGAGGTAATCGAAGAAGTCCTTGACAGCTGAGTCAAGGTAGTTAGCTGTTGCAAAATATCCGTTAACGGTTTCATCTTTTGTTTCAGCAAGTGGGAAACCTTGTTCCTTTTCATCGCCTGACAACGAAGTGTATGGGTAATGGTTAGATACGGTTAGGTATTTAACGTAGAAAGGTTGTTGCATTTGTTCCAAGTATTTGATAGAACCTGGAAACATATACTTATCGTTTAGGCCATATTGGAAGGAGTTTTCCTCGGTTTTCTCAGTGAAGGCTGAGGAATCGAAGAAATAGTTATAACCCCACTGTTTGTAGGTGTTATTTCGATTCCAGAAGGAACCGGTGTTTCCATGGAATACAGCGGATGTATAACCACCTGTTTGAGCAAGAATAGATGGAGCAGCATAGGCAGTGTTTGTACCACCATAGTTTACCATATATGACCCTGTACTTAGTCCAAAGAGAGACGTTTCCATCAAGGTTTCGGCATCAGAGGTTTTCCCTGACTTGACTTGGTGGAAGAAGTTTGAAAAGGCAAGGGTCTCGTTTGAATGATAAATGGAATTGAGGAATGGGGTAACTTCATAAGACTTACCATCGACTTGGAGCTTGTAATCAATCAGGAACTGTTGGAAGCTTTCCAAGTGAATGACAATGACATTTTTTCCCTTGGCAATTCCGAAATACTTAGGATCTGGTGCAACGTAGTGTTCTTTGACATAGGCTTGAACCTTTTTCATATCCTCAGCTGTTGCAGAAGAACGAGCTTGCGAAGCCTGATAAGTCAGGTTACCAGAATAAGCGGTAAAGAAGGGAATACCCATAGCACGAACAATATAGTTGTTTGAGAAACCACGTGTTAGCAACTCACCCCGGTTAACTTCTGCTAAGAAAAGGTTAACCGATAGAAGGAGTGTCGCCAGTGCTGTAACGGCAAAACTAGCTCGTTTATTAAAGGGTTTACTGTCTGTTTGGAGTTTCTTTCTGAAACCAGCGTAAATGAAGAAAGGAATATCGATTAAGTAAAAGATATAACTTGGTTCAAAAAGGTTCTTGGCTGAGTCTCCAAGTCCTGCTGCTGAGCTGGAGCTCGCTAGTATGGTATTTACCGTGATGAAGTCCGTAAACTCTCCAAAGTAGACCACATTGGCAATGAGCAGAAGGTTAAGGATGACATAAATAGCAATCGTGATGCTATAAAAGAATCGTCGTTTCTTGAAGTAAAGCCCCAATCCTAGAAGCATTAACCCTAGCGGAATGGGATTAATCAGCGAAAGCATAACCTGATACTTGCTTTCCAACTCAAGATTAATATTGACGTAATAAGCGAATATGGTTTTTAGCCAGTAGAAAAAGAGCAACAAGAGGATGAATCCAAGTCTTGATGACACTCCTTTCCAAAAGGCGTCAATTAATTTTTTCAAAGCAATACTTCCTTTGATTCTGTATTATCCTAACTATTATACCAAATAACAAAATGACTCTCAAAAATTTACTGCCATCTGGTGTGATATTCCTTGACATATAATTGGTAAAATCTAGTTATGAAACGGAAATACGAGGATTTTTTGGTATAATAGTAACATGAGTATATTGACGGTAAGTCCCATTGCGGAGAAAAAAATCAAACAAGGAAAGCAATTGCTTTTGGCTGAAGATTTTCCAAATGTAAGTGAAAACAATCAGTTGATTTATCTTTATAACCAGTCTAAGACTTTTTTAGGAACGGGCTATTTGTCTAGCCAAAATAAAGGTATAGGTTGGTTTCTCTCTAATAAAAAGCAAAAATTGACTCTGGCTTATTTTCAGAGGCTTTTTGAACAGGCTAAGCTTAAACGCCAGACTTACTATGACAATGAGTTGACGACGGCTTTTCGTCTCTTTAATCAAGATGGAGATGACTTTGGTGGCCTCACCATTGATTTATATGGAGATTATGCCCTCTTTTCATGGTACAATGCCTTTGTTTATTCCTTGAAGGATGTTATTGTAGAGGCTTTTCAAACGGTCTTTCCTGAGGTTTTGGGAGGCTATGAAAAAATCCGTTTTAAGGGTCTTGATTTTGAATCGGACCATCTTTTTGGAAAAGAGGCGACTGATACTTTTACCATTTTGGAAAATGGAGTAACTTATGAAGTTTTCCTCAACGATGGGTTGATGACAGGGATTTTCCTTGATCAGCATGAAGTTCGCGATGGTTTAGTTAATGGTTTGGCTCTTGGCAAATCTGTCTTAAATATGTTTTCTTATACAGCAGCTTTTTCAGTTGCTGCTGCTATGGGAGGTGCAATTGAGACCACTTCAGTCGATTTAGCAAAGCGGTCACGTGAATTGTCCACAGCACATTTTAAGGCTAATGGTTTTAGTATGGACAATCATCGCCTCGTCGTAATGGATGTTTTTGATTATTTCAAATATGCCAAGAAAAAAGGTTTGACCTATGATCTTATCGTTATTGATCCACCAAGTTTTGCTCGTAACAAGAAACGCACCTTCTCAGCAAGTAAGGATTATCATAAGTTGATTGCGCAGAGTCTTGATATCCTGACAGAGCGTGGAACAATCATTGCAAGTACTAATGCAGCTAATATGACTGTGCAACAGTTTAAAAAGCAACTGCGTAAGGGTTTGGGTGATGTTTCGGCGGATTTTGTTAACCTGCAACAATTGCCAGCGGATTTCACCGTCAATCCTAATGATCCGGCATCAAACTATTTGAAAGTATATACAATAAGGGTAAATAAATGAAAATTGTAGTTCCAATTATGCCTACTAGCTTAGAGGAGGCACAAGCGCTTGAATTGTCTCGTTTTGCTGGGGCAGATATCATTGAATGGCGTGCAGATTTTTTGGATAAGGATAGTATTTTAACGGTTGCACCGGCCATTTTCGAGAAATTTGCCGGTTTTGAAATTATCTTTACCATTCGTACAACACGTGAAGGTGGAAACATTGAATTGACCGATGCAGAGTATGTGGCGCTTATCAATGATGTGTCTGCTATCTATTCGCCAGACTATATTGATTTTGAGTACTTTACACACAAGGCGCTCTTTGATCAGATGCTTGGGTATTCAAATTTGGTGTTGTCTTATCATAATTTCAACGAGACCCCAGAAAATCTTATGGAGCTCCTGTCTGAAATGACGAATTTGACGCCACGAGTCGTTAAGGTGGCTGTTATGCCACAACATGAGCAAGATGTTCTTGACCTTCTGAATTTCACACGTGGTTTTAAGGCCTACAATCCTAATCAGGAGTTTGCTACCATGTCAATGGGTAAACTTGGTCGTTTGTCTCGCTTGGCGGGTGATTTGGTAGGGTCATCATGGACCTTTGCTAGTCTTGACAATGCCAGTGCACCGGGCCAAGTTAGTTTGGCAGATATGCGAAAGGTTAGGGAGGTTTTGAATGCAGATTGATGGATATACACGCTTAGCTGCTGTCGTTGCCAATCCAATCAAACATTCCATTTCTCCTTTTATTCATAATTTAGCTTTTGAAAAGACACAAGTGAATGGTGTCTATCTTGCTTGGGAAATTCCAGAGTCAGATCTGGCTGAGACTGTTGAAAATATTAGACGTTATGATATGTTCGGTATCAATCTGTCTATGCCCTATAAGCAGAAGGTTATTCCTTTTTTGGATGAGCTTAGTCCTGCAGCACAATTGATTGGTGCGGTTAATACGGTTGTTAACCGTGATGGCCATTTGATTGGTCATAATACAGATGGTTTTGGTTTTTTTGCCAGCCTCAAGAATTTCAGTCCTAAAGGTGCTCATCTAATGATTTTGGGTGCTGGTGGAGCAGCTAAGGCTATTGTGACGCAAGCTGTTCTTGACGGTGCCAAAAAGGTCAGTATCTATGTTCGTCCCCAGTCATTGGATAAGGCAAAAAACAGTTTTAAGACCTTGATGGACCAAACGGATGGTCACTTGGAATTTCATGCTTTAAGTGATGTTGACTATTTTCAAGAAGAACTAGGCCAGGCCGATTTATTGGTGAATGCGACAAGTGTAGGTATGGATGGAAAATCCTTGCCAATCGCCAAAGATACTATATTTCCTAAGGGGCTTTTGATTGCGGATATTATTTATCAGCCTTTTGAAACGCCTTTCTTGGCCTTGGCTAGACAACAGGGGCTGGAAGCCGTAAATGGTTTGGGCATGTTACTGCATCAAGCAGCAGGTGCCTTTAAACTATGGACGGGTAAGGACATGCCAACAGATGCTATTTGGCAGGAATTAGAAAAGATATACAATAGCTAGGAGGGGACAGCGATGAAACTAGAGGTAAATTTAACACATAACCCTTATGACATTATCATTGAAAAGGGAGCTCTTAAGATGGTAGGTCAATGGGTCAAGTCACTTTGGAAACCACAAAAGATTGCACTTATTACAGACAACCATGTGGGTGGCTTATACGCTGAAAGAGTTAAGCTTAGCTTGGAGCATGAGGGCTTTGAGGTTGTCGTTTTTGATTTCCTAGAAGGTGAAGCAAGTAAAAATCTTAGGACTGCTAACAAGGCTTATGAATTTTTGATTAAGAATGGCATGACACGTAGTGATGGGATTGTCGCTCTTGGTGGTGGCGTTGTTGGCGACCTAGCAGGCTTTGTCGCTTCAACTTATATGCGTGGGATTCATTTTGTTCAGGTCCCAACTAGTCTAACTGCCCAGGTGGATTCATCTATTGGTGGTAAGACAGGTGTGAACACGCCTTTCGCTAAGAATATTGTGGGAACCTTTGCTCAACCTGATGGGGTCTTGATTGATCCTAATGTCCTTGAGACACTTGGTAAACGTGAATTGATTGAAGGTATGGGTGAGGTTGTCAAATACGGTTTGATTGACGATCCTGAACTTTGGCACCTCCTTGAGAGCATTGATGGTTCAGTTCACAGTATTTTAGAAAACTCAGAAACTATCATTTATCGTTCATGTAATGTGAAGCGTAAAATTGTCGTTGAAGACGAGTTTGAAGGTGGGGTTCGTATGTACCTAAACTTTGGTCATACGATTGGGCACGCTGTTGAACAAACCGCTGGTTACGGTAAGGTTATGCATGGTGAAGCGGTTGCTATCGGAATGGTTCAGATTTCACGTGTGGCTGAGGAAAAAGGACTAATGCCTCAGGGTATCACTCGTCAAATTGCCGAGATGTGTGCCAAATTTGGTTTGCCAGTGGATTATGAGCCATGGCGTGTTGAGGAGCTCTATACTGCTCTCACACATGATAAAAAGGCTCGTGGTAATAGCATTAAGACTGTTATCGTTCCAGAAATCGGTAAGGCAGCTATCAATCAGATTCCTTTGGTTGAAATGAAAGAATACTTGGAGAAATAAATGAGATATTTAACAGCAGGTGAGTCTCACGGACCACGTCTAACAGCAATTATCGAGGGTGTTCCAGCTGGTCTTCCCTTGACGGCTGAAGATATCAATGGTGATTTGAAACGCCGCCAAGGTGGTTATGGTCGTGGTGGCCGTATGAAAATTGAGTCTGATAAGGTTGAAATCACTTCTGGTGTTCGTCATGGGAAAACTACAGGGGCTCCAATTACCCTCCATGTCATCAATAAGGACCATCAAAAATGGTTGGATATCATGGCTGTGGAAGACATTGAGGACCGTTTGAAAACCAAACGTAAAATCACTCACCCACGTCCTGGTCATGCTGACTTGGTTGGTGGTATGAAATACCGTTTCGATGATTTACGTAATTCTTTGGAACGTTCTAGTGCGCGTGAAACAACTATGCGTGTGGCGGTTGGTGCTGTCGCTAAACGTATCTTGGCTGAGCTTGATATTGAAATTGCTAACCATGTGGTGGTCTTTGGTGGTAAGGAAATTGATGTGCCTGAGAATTTGACGGTCGCTCAAATCAAGGAATTGGCTCAACAGTCAGATATTTCAGTTGTTAACCAAGAGCGTGAACAAGAAATTAAAGATTACATTGACCAAATCAAAAAAGAAGGTGATACCATTGGTGGTGTCGTTGAAACGGTCGTTGGGGGTGTCCCTGTGGGTCTTGGCTCTTATGTGCAATGGGATACAAAACTTGATGCCAAGATTGCCCAAGCAGTTGTTTCCATCAATGCCTTCAAGGGTGTCGAGTTTGGTCTTGGTTTCAAGGATGGCTACCTCAAGGGTTCTCAAGTCATGGATGAGATTCTTTGGAATGAAGAAGACGGCTATACGCGTCGCACCAACAACCTTGGTGGGTTTGAAGGTGGTATGACCAATGGCCAACCAATTGTAGTCCGTGGGGTTATGAAACCCATTCCAACCCTTTACAAGCCTTTGATGTCAGTAGATATCGAAACACACGAACCTTACAAGGCAACAGTTGAGCGTTCAGATCCAACGGCCTTGCCGGCAGCAGGTGTTGTTATGGAATCCGTAGTTGCTACAGTCGTAGCTAATGAAATCTTGGACAAATTCTCTTCCGATAACATGGAAGAATTGAAAGAAGCGGTGGCACGTCACCGTGATTATGTGAAAAACTTTTAAGCAGCATCAATGAAAAGATGGGAGTAGTAATGAGTAAGAAAACGATTTATATCGCAGGCTTGGGTCTGATTGGAGGTTCTTTGGGTCTCGGAATTAAAAGAGATCATCCCGATTATGAGATTCTTGGATATAATCGCTCTGACTATTCTCGAAATATTGCGCTGGAGCGTGGGATTGTTGACCGAGCAACAAATGATTTCAAGGAGTTTGCTCCGTTGGCGGATGTGATTATCTTGGCTGTGCCTATCAAGCAAACAGTGTCCTACTTGAAAGAGTTGGCCAACTTGAACTTGAAAGATAATGTCATCATCACAGACGCCGGCTCAACCAAGCTTGATATTGTTGAGGCAGCTGAGCATTACCTAGCAGGAAAAAATGTTCAGTTTGTAGGTTCCCATCCTATGGCTGGTTCCCATAAATCAGGGGCTATTGCAGCCGACGTGACGCTTTTTGAAAATGCCTATTATATTTTCACACCGACAAGTCTGACAAGAGAGACAACTATCCCAGAGCTTAAGGACATCTTGTCTGGGCTTAAGTCACGTTTTGTGGAGATTGATGCGGCTGAACACGACCGTGTAACCAGTCAAATCAGTCACTTTCCCCACCTTTTAGCTTCTGGTCTTATGGAGCAGGCGGCTGATTATGCTCAGGCTCACGAGATGACTAATCACTTTGCGGCTGGGGGGTTCCGAGATATGACCCGTATTGCTGAGAGTGAACCTGGTATGTGGGCTTCCATTCTCATGACTAATGGGCCTGCCGTTTTGGATCGTATTGAAGATTTCAAAAAGCGTTTGGACCATATTGCTGATTTGATTAAGGCTGAGGATGAGAATGCTATTTGGGAGTTCTTTGACAACGGTCGCAAGAAACGCAAAGAGATGGAAATCCACAAAAAGGGTGGCGTGGAAAGTGCCTTCGATATTTTTGTGGATGTTCCTGACCGTGAGGACGTTATCCTCAGCATTATGGAATTGTTGCGGGGAACGTCTTTGGTTAACCTTCGGATCAATGAAGAAAATCGTGAAGATATTCACGGTATCCTTCAAATTACTTTTAAAAATGAAAAAGATCGCACGCATGCTAAGACTGTTATTGAAGCCAATACAGACTATCATGTGGTGATCGCCTAGGAGAATACAATGACAAATATTTATGATTTAGCAAATGAGTTGGAACGTGGCATTCGTGCCCTTCCTGAGTACAAAACTTTGGTAGAGAAAAAAGAAGCCATTGCAGCTGATGCTGAAGCTAGTGCGCTTTTCAAAGAGTTCACTGACTTCCAAGAGGATTTCTATGCCAAAATGCAAGCTGGCAAAATGCCAACGGCTGAAGAACAAGCATCTGTTCAAGAACTCGGACAAAAAGTGGAAGCTAACGCCCTCTTGAAAGAATACTTGGCTGCACAACAAGGTTTGTCAGTTTATTTGAATGATATTGAAGGTATCATCTTCAAACCTTTGCAAGAATTGAATAGTTAATAAGTGAAGCTTTGTCGATTGACAGGGCTCTTTCTGCATTAAAGGAGGTAAATTATGGCTCGTAAAATTGGAATTATTGGAATGGGAAATGTTGGTGCTGCGGTAGCTCATGGGGCAATCGCTCAAGGATTAGCCGATAGTTATGTCTTTATTGATACCAATGATAAAAAGGCTGAAGCAGATGCTCAGGATTTTAAGGATGCCATGGCTAATCTGCCTAGCTATGCTAAGATTGTTGTCAATGATTATGCAGCCCTTGAAGATGCTGATGTGATTATTTCATCGCTTGGTAATATTCAGTTGCAGCATAATGCTGGTGAAGATCGTTTTGCTGAATTTCCATTTACCCGAGAAGCAGTCTATCAAGTTTCTCAAGAACTCAAAAAGTTGGATTTTAAAGGTGTCCTTGTGGTTATTTCAAATCCTGTTGATGCCGTATCAGCTCTTTACCAAAAATTCACTGGTTGGCCAAGAGAACGTGTGATTGGGACAGGGACTTTACTCGATACGGCGAGAATGAAGGCAGCGGTAGGAGATGATTTATCAGTCAATCCCAAATCAGTATCTGGCTACAATCTTGGCGAACATGGGAATTCCCAATTTACAGCCTGGAGTCAGGTTAAGGTGAAAGGCCAAGATATTACAGCTTTAACAAGCCAAGAAGAACGTCAAGCACTCTTTATGACTTCCATGAAGGGTGGTCACAAGGTCTTTTATGGTAAGGGCTATACCTCTTACGGCATTGCCAGTGCGGCTCTTCGTTTGGTGTCTATTATCCTTTCGGATGCTCAAGAAGAAGTGGCAGTATCAAGCTATCAAGAAGCATATCAAACCTATCTTGGCTATCCAGTCATCCTAGGGCGTCATGGGGTGGCTGCTCCAGTTCGCTTGTCTTTGTCGGCTGAGGAAAAAAATCTTTTGCAGGAGTCTGCTAACTTGATTCGGAACCGTGTTCAAGAGGCGGTTGCCTTCTTGAAAGAAAAGTATGGCAATACAAACGAGTGAATATTTTGACAATTCAGTCTATGGTTGGGCTTTCGATTATGGTATAATGAGAGTAACTATAAAATTTTCAGGAGTAACCTATGAAACTAGAAACCAAGGCCCAAGGTCTTCATGGCAGCTTGCGTATCCCTGGTGACAAGTCAATCAGTCACCGTTCGATTATGTTCGGAAGTCTTGCCAAAGGTGTGACAACTGTTCGTGATATTTTACGAGGTGAGGATGTCCTCTCAACTATGCAGGTCTTCCGTGATTTGGGTGTGACTATCGAGGATGATGGTGATGTGGTACGCATTCACGGTGTTGGTTTTGATGGTCTCAAGGCTCCTCAAAACAAGTTGGATATGGGTAACTCTGGGACATCTATTCGCTTGATTTCAGGTGTGCTTGCAGGTCAAGATTTCGATGTAGAGATGTTTGGAGATGATTCCCTTTCAAAACGTCCGATGGACCGTGTGACCATTCCATTGCGTCAGATGGGTGTAGAGGTTTCTGGTCAAACAGACCGTGATTTGCCACCATTGAAAATGCACGGTAGCAAGTCCCTTAAACCTATTCATTACCAATTGCCTGTGGCCTCTGCTCAGGTAAAATCTGCTCTTATTTTTGCAGCGCTTCAAGCTGATGGCGAATCTGTCATCCTTGAAAAGGAAAAAACACGTAATCATACGGAAGATATGATTCAGCAGTTTGGTGGTCAGCTTCAGGTAGATGGCAAGGAAATTCGTATTTCTGGTGGCCAAACTTTCACTGCTCAAGAAGTTGTGGTTCCAGGTGACATTTCTTCAGCGGCCTTTTGGTTGGTAGCAGGACTTGTGGTACCTAACTCTAAGATTGTCTTGGAAAATGTTGGTATCAACGAGACGCGTACGGGTATCATTGATGTGATCAAAGACATGGGTGGTAAGATTACCCTTTCAGATATTGACCAGGTTGCTAAATCTGCGACCATTACGGTTGAAACTTCAGAACTTAAAGGAACTGAAATTGGTGGAGATATCATTCCACGTTTGATTGATGAACTTCCAATTATCACACTCTTGGCGACACAAGCCCAAGGTAAGACTGTGATTCGTGATGCTGAAGAACTTAAGGTCAAAGAGACTGACCGTATTCAGGTGGTAGCGGATGCCTTGAATGCTATGGGTGCTGATATTGTACCAACTGAGGATGGTATGATTATCACTGGTAAGACGGTTCTTCATGGGGCAGAGGTTAATACCTTGGGTGACCACCGTATTGGTATGATGACAGCTATTGCTGCCCTTTTGGTTCAAGATGGTGAGGTTGACTTGCAACGTGCGGAAGCTATCAATACAAGTTACCCAAGCTTCTTTAGTGACTTGGAAGGATTGCTCAATGGCTAAAGTTTTATTGGGCTTTATGGGAGTTGGTAAGAGTTCCGTCGCTCCATACCTGGATGGTCGTTTCGTGGATATGGATCAGGTCATCGAGGAGAAAATCGGCATGTCCATTGCTGATTTTTTTGCAAAAGAAGGTGAGGCAGCCTTTCGTCAGATTGAGTCTGAGACTTTGGAAGAACTTCTCCAAGAGGGAGATGATGTCATCATCTCTACTGGAGGTGGTGTCGTTGTAACGGAGCATAATCGTCAGCTCTTGGCCAAAAATCGTAAGCATAATGTTTGGCTCCACGCTTCTTTTGATGTGGTCTATGATCGCATTCAAAAGGATACCAAAAATCAACGCCCCCTCTTTCTCAATCATTCAAAAGAGGATTTTAAGGCTATTTACGACGGTCGAATGGCACTCTATCAAGATTTAGCAGATTTGGTTGTCACAGTTGATAACCGAACGCCAGAAGAAGTAGCAAGGTTTATCAAATGTATGTAGGTTATTTGGGCCCAAGTGGGTCGTTTACACATAATGCAGCCTTAAAGGCTTTTCCTGAGGCAGAATTGGTTTCATTAGGCACCATTACTGAGGTTATCAAGTCTTATGAAGAGGGACGTGTGGATTATGCGGTCATTCCGGTGGAAAATTCCATTGAGGGCTCTGTTCATGAGAGTTTAGACTATCTCTTCCATCAGGCTGATATTCGTGCTGTGGCAGAGATTGTTCAGCCCATCAAGCAGCAGTTGATGGCGACTAAGCATCATGAGAAAATTCAGAAAATCTTCTCACACCCACAGGCCATTGCTCAAGGGAAAAAGTATATTAAACAGCATTTTCCACATGCCAAGATTGAGACAACAGCAAGTACAGCCTTTGCGGCTCGCTTTGTCGCTGATAATCCAGATCAGCCTTATGCAGCAATCGCTCCGCATGCAGCTGCTAAGGAATACGGTCTTCAAATATTGGCTAAGGATATCCAGGAGATTGAAAAGAATTATACCCGTTTTTGGGTGCTGGGGAACACTGTTCCTGAGATTCCGCTCAATCAGATTGATTGTAAATTAACGCTGGCCTTGACCCTGCCTGACAATATGCCAGGGGCACTTTACAAGGCCCTATCGACCTTTGCCTGGCGAGGCATTGACTTGACCAAGATTGAAAGCCGTCCGTTGAAGACGGTACTTGGCGAGTATTTCTTCATTATTGATTGTGATTATACAAAGGAAAAGTTGGCTCAGTTCGCTCTTGAAGAGCTAACTGCAGTTGGAATTGGATATAAAATCTTGGGTGCTTACCAAGTCTATGAAATTTAAAGGGAAATCTTATGACCAAATCTAACAATGGGCCGTTTACGCATCATGAACGGTTACGTTACAGCTATCTTTTAAAAAATCTTGCTCACCTGAATGGACAGCAGGCTTCAGAATTCAATTATCTACAAGGAAAGTTAGATGCTTATGAAGCTGAGCGGAGGTATCAAGCGCAAAGAGAGGACTATCAAGCAGCATGGCGCCAGCCTTATGACAATCGTTATGACTACTATCAAGAGCGTGATTATGAGGCTGCCAATCAGCTGACAGAGGAAGGGCTTCCCATCTATCGAGAGGAAGTTGCTCAAAGTAAACCTAAACGTAAAAAGGTTCAAAGACAAGCAGCACCTTCATCAACGTCGGCTCCAAAGTCCAAGTCGCAAGTAGCCCAGAAGAAGCGGCCAAAGAAAAAGAGAAGGCTCAAGAAGGTTGTCAAGCTAGTACTTAGTTGCTTGAGTCTAGGAGTTGTGTTCCTGGTGCTAGCCATGGCTTATCAATTTTACAAGGGAACAGACCTTTCTGCTGCGGGTAATAATGGTAAATCCTACCAGCCTGCTATAGTTGAGACCTTTAATGGCAAGGATACTAAGGATGGGGTTAATATCCTTATTCTAGGTTCTGACCAACGCGTTAGCCAAGAATCTACCGATGCCAGAACAGACTCCATTATGGTGGTCAATGTGGGCAATAAAGAAGGTAAGGTTAAGATGGTTAGCTTTATGCGAGACACCTTGGTCAATATCAAGGGGGCCTCAGAAACCGACTATTCTCAGGACTTGAAACTCAATACGGCCTTCAATATTGGTGAGCAAAATAATCATCAAGGGGCAGAGCTCATGCGTGAGACACTCAAACGCAACTTTGACATTGATATCAAGTACTATGCCATGGTTGACTTTGAAACCTTTGCGACAGGGGTTGATACCCTGTTTCCAAATGGTGTGGAAATCAATGCGAAGTTTGCGACCATTGATGGTAAAAAAGTGTCTTCGGTCCAAGTTCCAGATGATTTGAAGATGGACAAGAACGGTCACGTGCCAAATCAAACCATTAAAGTTGGTAAGCAAGATATGGATGGCCGTACCCTTCTGAATTATGCCCGTTTCCGTAAGGATGACGAGGGAGATTATGGCCGTACCAAGCGCCAGCAACAAGTGATGCAGGCTGTCATGAAACAGCTTAAGAATCCACTTAGCCTCTTCAAAGGGCCTGAGGCTTTGGGGAAGGTTTACTCTCTAACCTCAACCAATATGAGTATGACAGACATGTTGGACTTGGGGCTTTCAAATGCTGGTAGTTTCAAAAAAGGTATTAATTCGCAAACCATTCCTTCGGATGGTGATTGGATTGACAGCTATGATTTGTATGGCGGTCAAGGGATTGAAATTGATTTTGACAGTTACCAGGATAAATTAAAGGAACTAGGATTTAGATAAGAAAAGAAGCAGGTTCACACTGAACCTGCTTCTTTTTTGGTATGAAGAGCTTGTATAAGCGCCTTGTATAAGAGTTTTAGAAAATGATAGAGCAAATAGGTCATGATAATAAGAACGATGACGAACTCTACCTTATAAATCAATTGGGTAGCTGGATTAATTAAACCAAGACTGGTGGTAGCTGCCTTAAAAGCATTGACACTATTGACCAAGGGAAAGCTAAAAGCTGCAAAAAGTGGCATAAAGCCTTTTCTAACTAGCTTTGCGAAGAGACCAAGAGCGTAGAAAAAGAATGCTTGTGAGAATAAAAGTAGGGCAAGTAAAATGATAGTTGCAGGTCTTTGATTACTCTTGATTGAGCTGGTAATGAGAAGGGCCAGAGGTGCTGCTAAAATGGCAAGAATAGGCTGATATAGGTGAGGGATGGCTATCTGTTTCATTCTCCATAAAACAAGTGGAAAGAGGGCTAAAGTCGCAAATCCCGTTACTCCCAGAATAAGTCCCTTGATGCTAGTTGGAAGACTAGCGGGTACTGTCATAAGACTGATAGCTGGGCCAACATAGACCACGAACCAGCTTGGATAAACTTGATTCAAAGAGAGTGGGCGTAAAAAACGCAGACTGAAAAAAATAATATAGGCAATATAAAGTCCAAGGAGTCCAATCCAAGTCACACTTAAGCCTGTCTGAGCTAGTGGGAGGCGGCTGGCAAATAGAAAGGCAGCCATAAAGAAACTAGCAAAGGCTGATGCAACGACTGGGTTTCGCAAATCTTCTCTTATTTGTTCAAATCCAAGAATCAAGCGTCCCAGTATAAGTATAAAACCTATACTGGCTAAACACCAAATACCCTGAGCAATCAGGGTATAGTGGCTTATTTGATTGGATAAACTAAAGAGGGCAAGAACTAGACTAGATAGGGCCAAGGGAATTTTCTTAAAAAATACCTTCATTGGTCCACCGGCCTTTCTAGCTAGCCGCAAGAATGTGACGAAGCTGAACCGCACTCGGAGATACAATTGGAAGGAAGACGCCTTCATTCCAACGACGGATAAAGCTTGACTCTGATTCTTTCAAATAGCCACGACCACCACTAGCTTGAAGTTCGAGGAGCAAGCTGTTGGCTACGACATCGACAATATCGATACGCAATTGGAAAAGTTCACGTGGTTTTTCAATGAAATAATCGGCATCATTAAGCCCTGCAAAGAGTTGCTCTTGGATAGCAAGAAGATTTTCACGTGTAGCTTCAAATTCTTCACGAAGAACGCTACGGTTACTGTTTAGACTAGCTTCAACCTCATCAAGAGAACGTTTGGCCAAACCAAAGGCAAGACCAAATTGGAAACCAAGGAAGTTCGGACGTGTTTTGGCAATATAGTCCGTACCTTCTTTTGAAAGGATCCAATTAGGATTTAACTTAACGTGATCGAAAGTAAGAGAGGCAGTGTTAGCACCTTGAAGGGAAACAAATTCCAAATCTTCAGAACGGCTGAGACCCTCAGCTTCAGATGGAATGGTGATAATCCAAGGTTGGCTACCATCTTTAAAGTCAGCAGCAAAGAGAGCAGCGAATTTATCAGAACGTAGGTTAGTTACCCAAGGCAAACGACCATCAAGATAGTAGTCATCGCCTTCTTGACTGATGGTAACATTCAATTCTTCAATATCTGACAAGAATTTGACCGCATTTGACAAGCCAGTTCCACCAGCACGCTCACCGGTATACAATTCTTTCAACCATGTTTCACGAGGGTAAGCATTATCACTCGCAAGGATATACTCGATGAAAGTACGGTGCCCCCAAGAAATAAAGGAAGCTGTCAAAGAGTGTTGTGCCAATTCATCAAGTACATCAACGACTTGAGTAGGACCACCACCTAGGCCATCAAACTCAGCAGGTACGCCGATTTTAAAGACGTCGTTTTCAGCAATTTTTTCAAGAAGTTGGTCCGCAATGGGTCCAGACTCTTGGTCAATATGGTCAGCGTTGGTGTCCAACCAAGTAAGGAATTCTTTTGAAAAATGTGACATAGGCTTAGGTCCTCCTCTAGTTTATCCTTTGGTTTTGAATTAAGCGAATTCTTGAAGTTCAGGGTTAATCGGTGTTTGTGCGAGATTGTTAGCGTAGTTACACAAGCTAGCAAGGCTGACACCCAAGATAACGTCAAGGGCATTTTGAGCAGTGTAACCAGCTTCCAAGAAGTCATTGTAGGCTTCGTCACCAACAGCACCTTTGGTATTGATCACGGCAATAGTGAATTTAGCAAGGGTATCAAGTTTTGGATCGTCTTCGATTGGTGTACGGTTACGAAGGGCTTCCAAGAGTTGTGGTGTCATTTGGATTTGCTTGATTGAAAAGGCTGTGTGACCTGCCACACAGAAAGCACATCCGTTAGTAACAGCAGCTGTAATTTGAACAACCTCACGTTCAGTTGGTGTCAATGAATTGCGACGGTTGATTTCACCGACAGTACGGTAAGTTTCAAGCGCAGTTGGCGCATTAGCAAGGAGACCAATCAAATTTGGAATGAATCCCCCATTGGCATCTTTGACTGTTTGAAGGACGTCTTTGACTTCTTCTGGTGCAGTTTCGATTGTATGAATGGTAATATCTGGCATGATTATTCTCCTTTAGATAGAAACGACATCTAGCCAAGTTGCTGAGTCGTTTAATTTTTTGTCATGGACCTATGATAGCACTGTATGACTTTTCTGAAAAATCTATATTATTTATGGCCAGCCATAAATTTAATTTATATGTGCTATAATGGAGGGTAGTAAAAGGCTTTAGAAGATATGTTTAAGCCCTATAAAGAGTAAAGAAAGTTGAATTATGTTAAATAAAAACGATATTGTAGAAGTTGAAATTGTCGATTTGACACATGAAGGAGCAGGCGTTGCCAAGGTGGATGGCTTTGTCTTTTTCGTGGATAATGCCCTCCCAGGTGAAGTCATCAAGATGCGCGTGCTTAAGCTCAAGAAAAATATCGGCTTTGGAAAGGTTGAGGAGTATGTGACCCTTTCACCAAACCGCAATCAGGACATTGATGCAACCTATCTCCGTTCAGGGATTGCTGATTTTGGACATATGACCTACGAGGAGCAGCTCAAGTTCAAGCGTAAACAAGTTGTGGACAACCTCTATAAGACAGCAGGCATCTCAGACGTAGAGGTCACTGAAACATTGGGGATGGAGACGCCTTACGCCTACCGTAACAAGGCTCAGGTACCTGTTCGCCGTGTTAAAGGTCAGCTTGAAACAGGTTTCTACCGCAAGAATTCGCACGACTTGATTCCAATTGAAGATTTCCTTATCCAAGACAAGGAAATTGATAAACTCATTGTCTTTGTCCGTGACCTTCTCCGTCGCTATGACCTCAAACCATACGACGAGAAGGAGCAGACAGGTTTGATTCGTCACTTGGTGGTTCGTCGTGGCCATTATTCAGGTCAGATGATGTTGGTCTTTGTAACGACCAGACCAAAAGTCTTCCGTATTGACCAAGTCATTGCTAAAATTACAGAAGCTTTCCCAAGTGTCGTTTCTATCATCCAAAACATCAACGATAAGAACACTAACGCCATCTTTGGTAAGGAGTTCCGAACTCTTTATGGTCAAGACACCATCACAGACAGTATGTTGGGTAATGACTATGAGATTTCTGCCCAGTCTTTCTATCAGGTTAACACCGAGATGGCTGAAAAACTCTACCAAACAGCCATTGACTTCTCAGACCTAAACAGCGATAGCATTGTTATTGATGCCTACTCAGGAATCGGGACAATCGGTTTGTCATTTGCAAAACAGGTCAAGGAAGTCTACGGCGTTGAAGTCATCGAAACAGCCGTCGAAGATGCCAAGAAAAATGCAGAACGCAACGGCATTACTAACGCCCACTATGTGGCTGACTCAGCTGAAAATGCCATGGCCAAGTGGAGTAAGAATGGCATCAAACCAGACGTCATCATTGTGGATCCACCACGTAAGGGCTTGACTGAAAGCTTCATCAAAGCCAGCGTCGCCATGCAACCTGAGAAGATTACTTATGTCTCATGTAACCCAGCAACCATGGCGCGTGATATCAAACTCTACCAAGAGTTGGGCTATGAATTGAAGAAAGTACAGCCGGTGGATCTTTTTCCGCAAACGCATCATGTGGAGGCAGTATCACTACTTGTACGAGCTGAGACATCAGCGAAGTAGAAGTAGATGATCTGCCCATGCGACAAGGTGAGACCGAAGGTCGAGAAGGTGCCCTGGGGTATAGCTGTCGTAGAGTAAGGAGTTTACGACGAAACGATACGGTAACAGCGAACCGCTGAGTGTGTGAGTTTGTTAGTAAAACGCAGTTAAACGTCTCGCATCTTTCATTCTAGGCGAGACGCTTCAAAGCTTCACTGGAGCTTTGAACTCCCACAAACGCATCATGTTGAGGCGGTATCACTGCTTGTAAAATCTGAAAAATAAATTTGCGTAGCGCTCGCTGTAAAGTTTAAATGGAGGGTTATCGATGGTTATATTGGAATTTTATCAAGGTGATTATCAAAAGGATTTAGCCACGTTTGATTCTTTAGAAGAGGGGAGAGCCTTTGTAGCTCAAATCCCTGGGTATACTTTAGAAACAGAAGATGGGTTTGAAGTGGAGTATGTGAACCCAAAATACTTGCCGGATTATATGGAAATTGTCTTTAACGGAAATATTGTCCCTCTATCTAGATTTTCGTTCAATTCTGAGGAAAATGTGGACATTATTTGGAAAGAGATTTCGAATCTATCCGTTAAAAACGATAAAGTGATCGAAGGCTATTCAAAAATCGACGCGTATGTCGTTAACAACGATGAAGTGAAAGCCTATGTCGAAGCCAGAGAAGCAAACTATGGCAAGGCAAAAGACTTCTTAGAGCGCAACGGATATGAAGCCGACAGAAGTTTTTTCGGAAGTGAAGACGGCGAAGCGATTCTCTACAGAAAACGCGGTGCCGAAGATTGGCACTTCTTGTGTCACTTAGACCCGCTGTTTGTAGAGATTGAAGATGTAGAAGGATATGTGAAAGAAGAGATTCAATCGTTAAACTAAATAACGTTGCAAAGGCGTGGCGTGAGTTATATTTAAACAGACTTCTATTTTGCTAGATGATGGAATTAAGGAGAAATTTATGACCTTAAAACAAATTAAATTTAATCCTTTTAAACATTGGGAAATCATCAGCGACTTGTATAAGCAGTCCTTGTGTCCTTATCTCATTCATGAATTAGGCGTTGACTTTGCTGTTATGAGCCAGACAGGGCAACTAGTTCCATTCGACTATCAGGATATCTTTGACTCTTTTTCTTTTGGACTCGGAGATGTATCGATTCGTCCGATAAATCAATAGAACATACCTTACCAAAATTGTACTGAACTAAAAATGTTATCTAATTGAGTAAAGAACAAAAGTTTTGTTCAATAATATAGATATTTTCTAGCACCACATGTGGAGGCAGTCTCACTGCTTGTACGAGCTGAGAAATCAGCGAAGTAGAAGCAGATGTTCCACCCATGCGACAAGGTGAGACCGAAGGTCGAGAAGGTTCCCTGGGGTATAGGACTCGTAGAATGAGGAGGGATACCGACGAGATGATACGCCAAGTCAGAACCGTTGAGTGAGTAGGATTGCTTATAAAAGGATAAAAGATTTGTAACGAAAAAATTATGAAAAGCCTTGAAACCAAGGTTTTTTGTCATATAGTGGGGAAGTATCATAGTGTGAACTAGTCTTCAGTAGCTGAATTTTCAGTTTAGGAAAAATAGAACTTATTGAAATAGTTATGTGGATTATTTCATTACTTCTTTAATCATTTTAAAATCTTTAAATTAAGCTTTGGAGAATTCAAATAATATTTGCATTTGAAAATGAAATGATTAATAAAACAGCTTCCGATAAGATATTTGACATTATTAGTTTCGTGCACTACAATAGAAGTTACATACCACTGGTATGATAGAAAGGGACTATAATGGCAAGGAATAGAAACTCACATGAAACTAGAAAAAAATACTAGAAGTTTCTAAAGATTTATTTTTAGAAAAAGGATTTGATAATACGTCAATACAAGATATCATAGATGGCTTAGGTGGATTAACGAAAGGTGTTATTTATCATCATTTTGAGTCCAAACATGATATACTGCAAACGATCATTAGCGAAAATAATCAAGAAATTTTAAATTATAATTGGAGAGGAAATACTGGATTAGAAAAGATACAAAATTCTTTGATGGACTCTTTCTCTAATTTTGAACACCAAAGGCTCGTTTATTCTGCCTCAATCATGCTAAGAAGTCCACGTTTGTTAGGAGAGCAGTATCTAGGTCTATTTTCTGATTTTTTACCCGAAATTAGAGAAAAAGTTTACGAAGGTGTTGAGGATGGGTCTATTAAAACAGAATATCCAGAAGAGCTAGCAGATTTAATTGTTTTAACTCTAAATATTTGGATTGGTTTTCAAATTTCAGTTTTTTCATTAGTGGAATTAAAACGTAAAATGAATTTCATTAAACTTACTTTTGAAGGTCTAGGGGTACAGTTGATTTCTGATGAAATGATGGATGTGATTTTCAAGTTATTTGATCACTTAAAAAAATAGTAAATAAGTAGTCACATGAAATACTTGTTAATAATAATTTTTATCGATGTATTATCAATTAAATAAATCATTCTACATATTTGATATTTTGAAAATAACATACTTTAAGTGTGTTATTAAAATCCCACTATACATACCATAGGTATGTTTGTTTTTTGGCATTTACATACCGATAGTATGTCTAGTGCGATTGTCTGTTAAATAAGCTTATTTTTAAATATTTGTTTAGATTAGTTTGAATAATTTATTCTATATTTACATTTTGGAGGAAAGAATCTATGTTGTCGCTTATTAAAATTGAATTAAATAAAATTTCTAAATTTAAATTATTTTTAGCCTGGTTGTGTACTATATTTATAGTGTTAGGTATTACAGTAATAATCATTATGGGGTTAGGTACTGACAATAAACTAGGAGAATTCACTGGACAGGATTCTAATCTTATTAGAATCACTGGTAAATGGGAAGGTTGGGCAATTGTAGCATCATTGTTTTCATCTTTATTTACTAAAGCAGCATTTTTGATTTTCGAATCTTATTTATTATCTAGGATTATTATTGATGAATTTAAACGAAGAACAATTTTTCAGTTGTTTTCTTACCCTGTTTCTAAAATAAAGTTACTATGGGGAAAAATTCTTTCAGTCATTCTAATGTCATTTATTGCCCATTTTTCTGCGCATTTAGTTATTCAATTAATTATTAAATTAGTAGCAGTTTTAACTGTATCAAATTATATCCCTGTAGCTAAACAATTAATTAACTTAGCTGGAATTACGTTTGGAACAGTACTAATAGGGTTACTACCATTTGTTTTAGGTATGATTAAGCATTCAACAGCTATAACAATGCTTACAGGACTTGGTTTAGCAGCATTACTTTCGAATGTAAGTCCAGGAAGTTTATCTAATAATATTGTTGATAACTTATTCTTTTTGATATTTGCAAGTTTCATAAGTTTAATGATTACTTCATTTTCAATTTATAATATTTCAAGACAAGATATTAGTATCAAGTAGCATAGCTGAGTTTAATTGAAGGAATGTGATAATTCCTTGATGATTTCTATAAAAAAGAGACTGTATAAGTTGGTATTTATGTTCCGGAAGAAAAATTCCTGCATTTAAAGCTGGTTATAGAAAGAGAGAAATAGAAATGGGAAATATTGTTGAAATAAAAGATCTTTTTAAAACAATTAATAAGGAAGAAATTTTGAGTGGTATCAACCTTCAAATTGCTGAAGGAGAAATTTATGGTTTTTTAGGACCAAATGGTGCTGGGAAAACAACGTTAATGAAATGCATGTTATCCTTATCAACCATTTCATCAGGCAGTGTTGAAATTTTTGGAAAAGATTTACAAGAACATAGAGAGGAAATTCTAAGCCAGATTGGTAGTATTATTGAAACACCAATTTTTTATGATAATTGCACTGCAAAAGAAATTTTGGTAATTCACGCTCAGTATATGGGGAAAAATATTACTGAATCAGATGTAATAAGAGTCTTAAGAATGGTCGGATTAAAAAATACGACTAAAAAGTAAAAGAGTTTTCGTTAGGAATGAGACAAAGGCTTGGTTTAGCTCGAGCTTTCTTAACGAAACCTAGATTGTTGATTTTAGATGAGCCAATCAATGGTTTAGATCCTGTAGGAATTCAAGAAGTTCGAAATCTTTTGTTGTCGCTTTCTAAGGAATATGGAATTACAATATTAATCTCAAGCCATATTTTGTCGGAAATTTCACAGATAGCAGACAAGATTGGTGTTATCAAAAATGGAGAAATGATTGAGCAGGTCTCTATGAAGGAACTTATGAGAGAGAATATTGATCTAGAAGAATATTTTATGTCACATTTTCTAAATAAAAGTCAAGAATTATGAGGTAGATTAAGAATGAAACAATTGATAGAGAACTATCAGAAGACTTTTTATGCTTTCATGATATTTAATATACTGGTCCCTTTAACTAATATTGCTTTTGCTTATTCTATTAAAGGTATTATTGATAGTGGCATGTCCCAAAATAGAGAAGCCTTAACTCAAGCGGTACTAGTGGGAGCAGCTGTTATTTTTATCTATGCGGGCCTCAACTTTATTTCTCTACGATTGAGAAATAAACTTGTTAGGCAAATCATGTCAAAATACAAAAACAAGGTGTTCCAATCTATTTTAGATAGGGATTATAGAGACTTTTCTAAGGAAAAATCAGGGAAATTTATTTCCGTATTAACCGAAAATATGAAGAAAATTGAGCAAGATTATCTGCACCAGTATTTTAATATTTCAAAAAACCTTTCCTTAATGATTTTTTCACTCCTAGCTATGTTTATAGGTAATTGGTTTTTGACCTTATTGGTTATCATTGCTAGCATCATTCCGATGATGATTTCAGGATTTATTGGACACAAATCAGCTTATCTTCAAAAGAGAGCTATGATTGCCGATCAGAAGTATTTAGCGAAGGTTAAAGATATTTTAGCAGGGTTTCTTGTTATTAAGAGTTTTAATGTGAAAGAGGCTATCCGTCAGGATTATAGTCATGAAAGTGAAAAATTGGATGAGATATATTTTATAAAAGGAAAATTTGATGTTTTAGCAAATGTTATTTCCCAGCTTTCAGGGATGATTGTTTTTTTGGTAGCTTTTGGTGGAGGGATGTATTTAGTATTTAATGGCTATACCACAATTGGAAGTGTGACAGCTATTGTTCAACTAGTCAATTTTGTAGTAATGCCACTAAATGAAATTGGTATGGGAATGAGTAAATTTCGTGAAGGTCAGGCAACACTAGATGCATTTGAGGTAAAAGATGTAACCGAATTTCAGACTGGTGAAACGAAAGAATATTTCGATGATGTTATTTCTTTTTCAAATATAGACTTTTCTTACCCTAATACTGAAGAAAAAATTTTTAATCATTTATCTTTGAAGATTCAAAAAGGGGAAAAAATTGCAATTGTAGGAATGTCAGGGAGTGGGAAATCAACTTTGTTCAATCTATTACTGCGTTTTTACGATGTAACAAGTGGGCACATCTCCATTGATAATAAAGATTTGCAAGCTATTTCAGCAGAGAGCCTTTATAACTTAATGACAATTGTTCAACAAGACGTTTATATCTTTGATGATACTTTAAGAGCAAATATTACTCTTAATCAATCCTTCACTGATGAGGAAATAAAGCAAGCTGTACAGCAGTCAGGTTTAGAAAGTTATGTTTTAGAAAATGAATCTGGTCTACAAACTTTATGTGGAGAGAATGGCTCAAATCTATCTGGCGGACAAAAACAAAGACTTAGTATTGCGCGTGCCTTAATTCGAAAAACACCAATCTTATTATTGGATGAGGCTACCTCATCTTTGGATAATCAAGTAACTACTGAAATTGAAAATTCAATCTTGGATATTCAAGATTTGACGGCACTTGTAGTAACCCACAAGTTGAACGAGACCATTTTGAAAAAATACGATAGAATTCTCTTTATGAAAGGTGGCGTCATTGTTGAAGATGGTTCTTTTGGTGACTTGATGGATAGGAGAGGTGAGTTTTATAAGTTGTTTGAGTTGAGTGTGTAATTCTCTTTCGTTTTAATATTACAAAACACTCTATCACTTTCGTTCTATAATATAGGAGTATACTAGCACGACATGTTGAGGCGGTATTACTGCTTGTAAAAGCGTAGAAAATGTATAGAAGGAAAAGCCTTGGTGTCGAGGCTTTTTATCGTAAGTAAATTGAAATTTTTATCTGAATCATATTTCTTCTTCATGTTACAATAAATACATACAAAATAGAACGCATAGAAAAACGGAAAATATAATGGTTAACCAAAGAAAATATGTGTCTAGTGATTTGCAAGACATACAGTACCAAGTGGCTTTTGAGGATTTGAAAAAGGAAATTTTAGTCGGCCATCAGGAAATTACTAAAGGTAAAGTCTCTTCTCTAGTTGATGTGAAAAAGGAATTTGGTCTTGACTAGGTTTCGATATTATCACTATTATCTGTAAATAGGGCTAAGCAGAATTAATAGTAGAAAAAAGATAAATATAGCTTTCAAGACAAGTATGGTAGTGTCTATATGAGACATTTTAGAGGGTATCAAATATGAAATTTCATGAATTTGGTGATAAAAATTTGCCTCCCGTTTTATTGATACACGGTGGGGGGAGTTCCTGGTGGAATTACCTTAGGCAAGCTCGTATCTTGTCTCATAAGTACCATGTCATTCTACCAACACTCAATGGTCACGGAGAGGAGTATCAAAAGGATTATATATCAACGGAAGATTCGGCACAGAAAATTCTGAACTATGTCCGACAGAACTGCGGTGGGAAATTATTTGCTGTGGGTGGAGTCTCACTTGGTGGTCAAATTGCCATGGAGCTTTTGTCATTAGACAGCGATATAGCTGAGAAGGCAATCATAGACGGGAGCCTCTGTATTCCTCAACCAAGGTTATCGAGATTTTGCATCCTACTGGTATCATTATTCGGTAAACTGATGTTCAGTAAACTCTCTTGCAAACTTCAATTAAGCATGATGAACAAACTCTATCCTAAACTGGCTTATCCAGACGAAATAAAAATCTATTATATGGAAGATATGTCAAGGATGCCTATCAAAACATTAGTGACCATTTATAAAACTTATATGGGTCATTATAAGTTAAAGAGTAGGATTTCCAAAAGTAAGGCGCAGGTTCTGTATATCTACGGTGAAAAAGAATTGAACTGTGTGAAAGCATCAGCGAAATTATTTCAGCAGTTGCATCTCAACACTATCCTGTATGAAGCAAAGGGATATAATCACGGCTATTTATCAGCCTACCTACCTCAAGAGTGGATTGATTTGGTTGTTCCATTTTTGGAGAATAATAATTGATTACACTTTATTAATTTAGAAAGTAGAGTCTCATGGAAGTCAAAAAATATAGTCCGCTCAATTCCTTAAAAAAGATAGCAGATAACCTATGGATTGTAGATGGGGAAGAAGTACTGATGAATTTCAAACTCTTCAAAGTGCCTTTTTCAACTAGAATGACAGTTATCCGTCTGCAGAATGGTGGTCTTTGGGTGCATTCACCGATTAAGCCTAGTGACAATTTACTTTTTGAAATCAAGCAATTAGGTGAGGTAAAACACCTTATCGCACCAAATGTCTTACATTATAGTTATATAAATGAGTGGCATGAACTATTTCCGGAAGCAGAAGTATGGCTAGCTCGTGGTGTTCAAAAGCGTGCCAGAAAATCGGGAATGAATTTAGATTATGGTCATGAACTAGAGAAGGCCAATTGGAACGAAGAAATTCTTTTTACAACATTTGAGGGAAGTTTTTATGTGAAAGAGGTTGTTTTTTTCCATACTGAAAGTTCAACTTTGATTTTAACGGATCTTATTGAAAATATAGAAGCTGAGAATTTATCGCTTTTTGAAAAGCTACTTTTTAAAATAGGTGATAATCACTATCCAAATGGTAAAACACCAAGAGATTTAAGAATGAGTTTCTTATTTGGTAAAAAACAAGCTTTGAGGAGTTATCATAAAATAAAGAAATGGGAACCTAAGAATATTATTATTTCTCATGGACCGTGTATTGTTGGTCAAGCAAAAGAGATGTTAAAGCAGGCATTCTTTTGGTTAGAGAAATAGGGTTATATTGTTAAGAAACCTTCTCGAAATACAAATACCAAGATTTCAAATTTCGTATTTATAAGTAGTATTCATTTGCTACACACAAAAACCACCCCACAAGCTACAACTTGTGGGGCATTTTCTTATATTATTTTTTCACTTATAAAATAACGTCTGTTTTTTCAACTTTGTATAGGGCTATTCCCATGATTAGGGTCAAGACGAGAAGAATTAAAACAGCAGGGGTCCAAGAGTTAAAGAGTTGTTTACTTGAACCAAACAAGACTGGTCCAAGGGCCGCAAAGATATAGCCTCCGGTTTGGGCTAAGCCTGATAGTTGGGCTGTTTTTTCAGGGGTGCTAGCCTTCATTGAAAAGGCAACCATCATGTAAGGGAATAGGACACTAGCAGAACTTCCGATTAAGAGGTTAAGGACTAACCAATACACAAAGCTGTCTGTATTGACTAGGAGCATGGCAACTCCGATGAATCCTGCTAGGACGGTAATCACTAGCATCAAATGGCGGTTACGATCAGAAAGTTTAGTGATTAGGCTAGGAACAATCATAGAGAATGGAATACTTGTCAGTGTGAAAACGGAAGCTAGAATTCCGGCATTGGCTTCGCCGACACCGGCTTGAGTGGCCATGGTTGGAAGCCAAGTGATAGTGGTGTAGAAGAAGAGTGACTGTAATCCACCGAAAATCATGATGGCCCAGACTTTGCCGCTCTTATACCAACTGCCTGAATTATCGTTAGTAGAAGTATCTTGTTCTAAATAATGATTGTGACGGACATTAGGAAGCCAAACCACAAGAGCCAAGGCACAGACTGCTGTCAATACCCAGACCAAACCTTGCCATGAGGTTGCCTTAGTGATTGGAACGGCTACCGATGAAGCCACGGCTGTGGACAAGCCCATGGCTGTAATGTAGAGTGTGGTTAAGAATCCTAACTGATTTGGCTCATTAGCCTGAATTAGGCTTGGGAGAAGGACGTTGATAAAGGCAATTCCAGCTCCGACTAAAAGCGTTCCCGTATAAAGAAGAGGGAGATTGACGGTGCGCAGAGCCGAACCAAGAGTCATCACAATTAAAACACCGAGGAAGAGTCTTTCGATACCAAAGCGTTTGGCCCAGCTAGCCGCAAAAGGCGAGAATATGGCAAAGGTCAAGAGAGGCAGACTTGTCAAGAGACCGAGAGAACTGACCTCAACTCCTAGACCAGAAGCAATATCCGATAAGACAGTGGACAAAGTTGTGAACGGAGCCCGCAAAACGATCCCTAGAAGAAGGATTCCAGGGATTAGAAAATGTGAATGTGTCTGTTTCATAAAGCATCTCCATGTTTAATAAGGGTATTCAAATTGATAAGAATATGACACTAATGCGTCACTTCCATCTTACCATAAAAGATGAAGGTAATGAAAGCGATTACGCTAGATTGTCGCAAAGAAAAAGAAAGAATCTTTAGTTTTAAAATCTTATTCTGCTGATTATCAAATAGCATAGTCTGATTTTAAAAAGACCGAACATCTAGTCCAGCCTCTTTTCGATATTTCTTAAATTTCATACCCCATAAGGAGTCCGCCTTCTTCAGCATAAAAACTACAAAGTCCAGAAGTTGGAAGGGTTTCGATGCTTGCATGGGCAAATTTTTCACGAACCAATTCAGAGAATTGTTCGATAAATTTGTCATTGTTGCGGTGGGCAATCGTAATATGTCCACCTGTATAACCTGCCTTGATCAGTTCATCAAAGGCAGCTTTGATAGCTTTCTTTTGCCCTCGAGCTTTTTGAAGTAACTCAAGGGTACCAGTTTTGCTAGCTTCTCCAACCATACGGATATTGAGGAGTCCAACAACGGTACCAACCAGTTTGCTTAGACGACCATTCTTCACCAAATTATCAACTTTGGCTAAAACAAAGAGCAACTTAGTTTTGGCTTGGTAAGCTGTGATGGCATCAAGGATTTGGTCAAACTCAAGGCCTTCAGCGACTAAGTGATTGAGCTTACGAACGAGCAGGTCGACCTCGCCACCAGCTGATAGACTATCAATCACGTGAATCTTGGCATCAGGATGCTCTTCCAGATAAATCTTCTTAGCGATTTCAGCACTATTATAGCTACCAGAAAGGGTTCCGGTAATCGTCACAACGATGATATTGTCCGCCCCTTCAAAGGACTTCATGTAGTCATCAGGACTTGGACAAGCAGATTTGGAAGCAGTTGTAGTCGCATACATCTCCTCCATCATTTGATCAATATTGAGTTGGGCATCATCCCTGTAAATGGTTTCGCCCACTTGGATAGTCAAAGGAACACTGACAAACTCCGTATCTGGTGCCAGATTGTCTAAAGAACGGTAGTCACAACCTGAATCCGCAATAATTTTCCATTTCATAGGTTTATACCTCATATCTGCTTAATGTACATTGACAAGTGTTTTGTCTTCTTTTACAATTTTATCATGAAGCGTATTGCTATCATAGTAGATCTCATCAGGTGTGACAGATAGAAAGTGAATGTTATGGCAGAAAGAAAAATCTCAGAGAAATCCTTGGAAAATCTGAAACGATTTAACCAAGAAAACAAGGCAATTACACGAGAATCCATCGAAATTTCTCTCCTGCAATTGTTGGAGAAAAAAGACTTGAAAAAGATTACCATATCAGAACTGGTTGAGCGTGCAGGTGTATCCCGTGCTGCCTTTTACCGCAATTATGGGTCCAAGGAAGAGATTTTGAAGTCTATTTTTGAGTCTAGCATTGCAAAGATAACCAAATCTTTAGATGGCTATAATCTCAAGACAGATCTTTACCAAGTCTGGGTTTATCTCCTTAAGGAAGTCAAAAAAGAAGCCAAAATCATCAGTCTTGCCATTGATTACAATTTTGAGCAAGTATTGACCAAGGCTGTTTATGATTTTTTGGAAAAACGAAATGGTAGCTCATCAAATGGTGCTGGTAGCTACCTTAATTCCTTCTGGAGCTCGGCTATTGTTTCAGTAATTTCCAAATGGGTCAAGGATGGTATGAAGACCCCGGCGGAAAAAATCGCCAAGCTCGGCCTTCCCCTTTTTCCACATAAAAAGAAGTAGTAATCGCTGAGAGGCGGTTAAAATCAAGAAAAATTCCTCTTAGAAACTTTCCTTAGGTGAGTACGGACGTCAGCGAACTTCGAAGAAGTTCCATGACTTAGTTTTGAACCTAAGGTTTCAAAACTCCCGAATGCTAGAAACAATAGTGTTCCTAGCACTTTTCTCACGGCGGAAAGTTTCAGTGTATGATTGAATGAGCCTATATAGTATAGTTCGGTTTAATTTTTTCAGCATCATTTAGGTTGTTTTATGGAAAAAACAGTTTGTCTAGCATCTAACCACCGTGATATAGTCCTACTTAAGTAGACAGTAAAAATACATAAAGTACTGTTTACGAAAGTAGGATTTTTATTATGTCTAGAAAAAGTAAGGTTTCTTTTGAAGGCAAGCTGAGGGCTGTTACCTGGTATCTTGAAGGTAAAGCCTCCTGTTCTCAACTAGCTCGTCAGTTTGGGGTCAATCCTTGTACTATTAAAGACTGGGCTACAGCCTATCAATATCAAGGGCACGAGGGGCTAAAGTCTCTAAAGCATAACCAAAATTATTCTACAGAGTTTAAGCTAAAATGCATTGAAGCCTATTTAACAGGAGAAGGTTCCCTTCAAGAATTAGCTAGAAAATTTGGGCTAAGAAGTCATGAACAAATCAGACAATGGGTTTTCAGGTATAATAGTCATAAAGAACTAAAGGATTACAATCCTATTCCGGAGGTTTATCATATGACTAGCAGAAAAACAACG
>NZ_CM002130.1:1326689-1341325 GCF_000448605.1 Streptococcus sp. HSISS3 | reverse complement strand
CCGGTATAGCCATGCCTTACTGCATAGTGATCGAGGATTTCAATTTACACGGCGATCTTTTACCTACATGTTGAAAGCGCAGGGCATGACACAGTCAATGTCTAGAGTCAGTCGTTGTATCGATAATGGGCCAATGGAGAGCTGGCAGGGAATTATAAAGGAAATGAGAGCAGTTCTTTATCCTAATGTGTCAAGTTTTGAAGAGATGAAAGAGGCTTACGAAAAGACCATTCACTATTACCTATATCATGATCCCCAAGAGAGATTCAATGGGAAAACACCAGCTCAAGTGAGAGCTGAAGCACAAGAAAATCCAGAACAAGCTCCATATTATCCAATTAAACAATCTAAAAAATATAGAGATTACTGGAAAACTATTGCCGATAAGAAAAACCAGACTGCTTAACCCAAAGCAACCTGGTTCCTCACATTTTATTTATTTCAATTGTCTACTTGACACGGTACGTATCATAGCGACAAGGCTTTTTTCTTGTGGAAAAGCATCTTGAGAAGGAGTAGTTCACAAAATCTGGTATAATGAAGCCAAGGAGGCGCCTATGAAACATCTAAAAAAACAGACGCTAATTCTTTTATCTATAGCTAGCCTATTCCTTGTCGGTTTAGCAGCTTTTGCACATCTCCACAAAAAGGAGGAAAAACCAAGTTACTCCAACCTTAATAATAAGGTCAGTCTTAATGAGGTACGTTCCATTCTCTCGAAACATTTGGACAAGGGGAGTGTGGATAACTTTATCAATCTGGTCAAGGATTACAATAACACTGTGGGTTCTGTTGGTTTATCAGGGGATTTTGCGCCATTTACCAAAACAGACTATGATGTGGAAAAAATCAGTAGCCTGTGGACAACCAAGCATGGTGACTTTATCGGCACTAACTGTCGTATCAACACCTACACGCTACTGAAAGGCAAAATCAAGATTCCTCAAGTCAAAAGTGATACTGAGCTCCTTTTCCAAGACAAGGACGCCATTGACAAGGGAAAGCTCTTTGATACCAAGGACCAGGCAAACTTTGACATTCTTTTTTCAAGGGTCAAGACTGAAGCTACCCAAGATGTCAAGGTTCACGCCAAGCATATGGAGGATTACTACAAACATTTCACCTTTGATGCCAAGGCACGTATGCTGTCAGTTGTAGTCCACGATAATTTGGATGGCGATTCCCTTTTTGTCGGTCACGTCGGAGTCTTGGTGCCTACGACGGATGGCTACTTATTTGTTGAAAAGTTGACCTTTGAAGAGCCCTACCAAGCCATTAAATTTTCTAGTAAGAAGGATTGCTACAAGTATCTGACAACCAAGTACAAGGACTATACCGGACCAGGTCTAGCCAAACCCTTTATCATGGATAATGACAAATGGGTAGATATGGACTAGGTTAACATTACGCACCAAATTTGGTGCGTTTTTATGTTATAATAATATTAAAGTAAAGGAGGACATGATGATTGGAGAAAATATTAAAGCTGTACGAAAGTACAAACAGTTGACACAGCCTGAATTAGCTAACTTACTTGGTATTTCACGCAATAGTCTTAGTCGGTATGAAAATGGAACAAGTGCTATTTCAACAGAATTGTTGGACCGTATTTGTCAGACATTGAATGTTTCTTATGTTGATCTTGTAGGAGAAGAGAAGATGCTCACACCGGTTGAAGACTACCAGTTGACCACGAAGATTGAAGTGTTGAAAGAACGTGGAGCCGGTATTTTATCACAGCTTTATCGCTATCAAGATAATCAAGGAATTGCCTTTGATGATGAAACGAATCCATGGATTCTTATGAGTGACGATTTATCTGACTTGATTAATACTAAGATTTACTTAATTGAAAGTTTTGACGAAGTTGAACGTTATAGTGGTTATATGGACGGTATCGAACGTATGTTAAGGCTAGCGAGTCAACAGGTGGTGGCCTAATGACATTAGCCAACTACAGAGACGTAGACTTTCAAGGAGCTTTAAAAAGGACAATGCGTTCATTGACACGTGGAAAAACCAACTCGAAGCATCCAAAAGCCTTTTTGTTAGGTGGTCAAAGTGGTGCTGGAAAGACAACCATTCATCGTGTTAAACAAAGAGAATTTAAAGGCAACATCATCATCATTGATGGAGACAGCTTTCGCTCTTTGCATCCTAACTATCTTGAATTGCAGGAAAAGTACGGCAAGGAAAGTGTTAACTACACGAAGACTTTTGCTGGAAAGTTAGTTGAAGCTTTGATAGAAGAACTGAGCAAATTGGGGTACCACCTTCTGATTGAGGGTACATTGAGAACTGTAGATATTCCTAAAAAAACAGCCCAATTGTTGAGTTCTAGGGGATACCAAGTAGCACTTGCCTTGATAGCAACAAAGCCTGAACTCTCTTATCTTAGTACTAAGATTCGTTATGAAGAACTTTATGCTTTGGAACCAAGTCAAGCGAGAGCGACACCTAAGGCGCATCATGATGCGATTGTAGACCGTTTAGTGGAAAATCTTCAAGAGCTGGAAACTAGTAGTATTTTTGAGTACATCCAGATTTACCAACGAGATAGAAGATGTATTTATAATTCCTTGGAGGATGAGGGAACAGCATCGTCAGTTCTTCGCGAAAAATTATTTGGTGAGTGGTCACCTATTGAGAAGTCTATGCTTATCCAGGAAAAAGAAAGACTGAAAGAACTCGTTGAAAAAAATTCTAAAAAATGAGTTAGCATTATTTATTTCCTACCTCCTATTAACAACCTGAACTGCCAAGAAAAAGGAAAAGGTATCAAGATATGAATAGAAAACAAGCCTTGTCGTTTTATCTGGCGGGCACCTTTGGACAAATCTTATTAGTCAGTCTTCTTGTTTGGTTACTAAGAGCAGGAGAAGTTAGGGTTGATTATGGGACTCCAATTGGACTCTTTACCCTGATGTTAGGTGGCTTGTCCTCAGCTATTTGGGGAGGCTATGTTAGCATTCGCTATCATCATTCTAGTTTTAAACAGCTTGTCAGAGATTTTTTCAAGTCAAACAAGCTCCTCTTAACTATCTCTTAGTCCTCATTTTTATAGGATTGGATTTTTTACCATTGGTTTTGAGTGGGAAAATGATTATTCCAACTTGGTATCTTCCCATAATTTTATTTGTAAAAGCCCTCGTTTTTGGTGGTATCGAAGAAATCGGTTGGCGTTATTTTTTCCAGCCTACTTTGCAAGAAAAGTTAACCTATATAGTATCAACTCTTTGTACATTTGTAGCCTGGTCACTGTGGCATTTGCTCTATTTTTACATTGATGGATCTCTCGCAATGGTTAAATTGCTACCATTTTTGCTTGGCTTATTCAGCAATTGTTTCATCTTATCCGCCATTTATACAAAGACCAGAAGTCTTTGGCTGTGTGTCATGACACATGCTTTAATCAATTCCTTGTCGCAACTGTCATCAACTGAGGAGAACCTTGGATTATCCCTTGTGATTAAGGTGTTGATAATTCTTCTTGCCATGAGAATAGCTAGTAGCAGTATGGAGAAAGCTAAATCCTAAGCTGGTTTGGTATCAATCTTATCAGAGATTTATAAATCTTAAGAGTAGTTCAAGACTGCTCTTTTTTCTATGTAATACTAAAATGACCTTGCCCATCTCTTTGAGGCATGTTATACTAGAAATGTATTGTCAAAATTTTCTGACATTACAGGTGGAAAGGAGGTGCTAATGCCTTTTAAAAAACAAAACACCTTGTTTTTTCCCGCTACCTAAGCCTGCTCTGTCTGCTTCTATTTTTAGTAGTAGCGTCAGTTTTTATAGCAGTGTCTTTAGGAGCGGTCACTATAGATTTAGGTGATACCTATGGTATCATCCTCAGTAAATTGGGGCTTCCCATTGCCAGTCATAGCATAGCTAAGCCACTTGAAGCCATTGTTTGGAATATGCGAGTGCCGAGGGTTCTCCTAGGGCTAATGGTCGGTGCAGGCCTTTCTATGTCAGGGAGTGTTATGCAGTCAACCGTCAATAATCCTATTGCTGAGCCCTATATATTAGGAATCTCGGCAGGAGCAACTTTTGGAGCAACCTTGGCCATCATTTTAGGCCTTAAAGCTGTGGTAGGTTTGGGTGCCTTTGTGGGGGCTATCCTAGCGACGGTTCTTGTTTTAATCATTGCCTCTATGCAAGGGAGAGTGACCACCTCTGGCCTGATTTTATCTGGAACGGTTGTTAATGCCCTCTTTATTGCTTTTGCCAATTTTATAATCTCTATTGGAGCGACAGCAGATAGTGTCATGACTATTAAGTTTTGGACTATGGGTTCATTGACAGGAACATCTTGGTCAGATTTGCTGCTTCCAGCGGTAGTGGTTGGTTTGGCCTTTCTCTTTTTCTCAACACAGTATCGTGTCTTCAATGCCATGATGATGGGAGATGAAGCAGCTTTGACTTTAGGGATTCCACTTAAACTCTATTGGTATCTTTATATTGCCATCGTTGCGGTCATAACGGCCGTCTTGGTTGCTAGCTGTGGTATTATTGGTTTTGTCGGCTTGATTACCCCTCATATTGCTAGAAGTTTAGTCGGGACTAATTATCGTAAGCTTTTTCCAGTAGCAACTCTCCTAGGTTCCTTGTTTGTGGTTTGGGCAGACGTTTTAGCTAGAATCCTCGTTAAAAATGCAGAGCTACCTATCGGTATCTTTACAGCCTTAGTTGGTGCACCTTTCTTTATTTATATTGTGACTAAAAATCGTAGGAAGGTGGTTTAGACTTATGGATGTAAAGTGTAAGGATATTCATTATTCGATTGGAGAGAAAAAAATCCTAAATGGAGTCTCCCTAAAGGTCGAAGGCGGACAATTCCAGACTATACTAGGACCAAATGGAAGTGGGAAATCAACCTTGCTCAAAACCATTTATCGTCAGTTGAAACCAGATAGCGGTCAGATTTTACTTGATGGAAAAAGCCTAGATCAGGTAAGCCTAAAGGAAACTGCAAAAGAAATGGCCGTTGTGACACAGTTTAACACCCTTCAATTTGATTGTACGGTGGAAGAAATTGTCATGCTTGGCCGAACGCCCCATCTTTCCTTTCTGCAAAAAGAATCGGAGCGGGACCTCTTGCTTGTCCAGAATGCCCTAGACAAGGTTGGCATGTCTGAAAAGAAGGTACGCTATTATTCATCCCTATCAGGTGGCGAAAAACAAAGAGTTATACTAGCGCGTGCTTTGGCTCAGGAACCTAAACTCCTTTTATTGGATGAGCCTACCAACCATTTGGATATTAAGTATCAGTTGGAGATGTTGGCCTTGGTCAAGGAACTCGGCATTAATGTTCTTGCAGTTCTCCACGATATTCAATTGGCCTGTCGTTTTTCAGATTATATATACCTATTGAAAGGAGGTGAGATTGTTGCCCAAGGTGTCCCAAGGGATGCCGTAACTCCACAATCCTTGCAGGCGGTTTATGATGTTCAGAGTCGTATTACCTGGACGGATGACCAGCAGGCAATGATTCAGTATTTATAAGCCTAGGAAAGGAAGGCCTTATGAACAAGAAAACTTTTGGTATCGCATTAATCGCTGCAGCAGTCCTCACATTGACAGCATGCAGTTCTACATATAAAAACAGCACATCATCGTCATCAGCAGCAAAAGAAACGGTGAAAAAGACCAATTCAGAAACGCAGTATCCTTTGACCGTCAAAACTTATGACGATAAAGGAACAGAGTTAGATCAAGTCTTCAAAAAGGCACCAGAAAAGGTTATCACAAACAACCTTTCATCAACGGAAATCTTGATTGAGCTTGGTTTAAAAGATAAGATTGTCGGTATGCTTAACCCTGACAATGAAGTAACCGATAAATATAAGGAAGACATTGCCTCAATCCCACATATTGGTGATAAGAAGACCATCTCTCAAGAAGCCATCTTGGCTTACGGACCTGATGCCCTTATTGGTCGTAACATGATGTTCTCAGACAAATCAATGGGAACCATCAGCACGTGGAACAGCAACGACATTCCCGTCTATACGCAAAAAGCTTCTGTTTCAACAACCAAACAAGATTTGAATAATATCATCGAAGATGTTAAAAATATTGGTGACATTTTCAACGTTCAAGACAAGGCAGACAAGTATGCAGGACAACTCCAAAAGCGTATCGACGCCGTTAAAAAGAAAACAAGTCTTCTGACAAAGACTTGAAGAAGGCTCTGATCATGTGTGCCTACAACGATGAGACCTTTGGAACTTATAAATCTGCCCTTCAAGAAAGTATGCTTAATCAGCTTGGTTATACCAATGTTGCGACAGGAACATCAGATTTGACTCTGGAAAATCTTGTGTCAATGGAACCAGAATTGATTATCTATGTAACCAGTGACCGTAATAAGGCCATGGACAAGGATGCTAAAGACAAGATGGAAAAGAACCCTGTTCTTGAAAATGTTCCAGCTGTTAAAAACAAGAAAATCCTGACTATTTCTTATGATGAGCTTATGGATTACGGTCCATCTGTGATTGATTCTCTTGAGAAGGTTAATGACTTTGTTAATAAATAAAGACTTTGTCTGCCATGGCATTCGAGTGACGATTGCCCTTCCTGGGTCTTATGATGCTACTAAGACTTATCCAGCTGTTTTTCTGAACGATGGTCAACTGGATTATCTGGGAAAACTAGCGAATTCTGTTATCCTGATAGGCCTTGAGCCCAAGCATCGCTTGGATGATTTTACACCTTGGTATGCTCAGGCTTTGAGACCTGGAAATCCTGATTTTGGTGGCAAGCTAGCCAGCTATCATGACCAACTATTTGGTGATGTTTTCAAACGCATCGCACAGGAGTTCCTACTGGATGAAAGTCGTATGGCTTACGGAGGCTACTCACTAGGTGGTTTGGCAGCTATTTCCAGTCTTTATAGCAGTGATAAGATGCCTTTGATCTTCTCCATTTGTGGATCCTTCTGGTATCCAAATTTTGTAGATTACTGCAAAGCCCACCAGCTTCTTAATAAGACTTGCTCGGTATATTTACATAACGGTTTGACCGAGGGGGCTAATCATAAGAATAGACTGGCCAAAGCTCCTAGTTATGCCAAAGAAGTGCATGAACTTATCAAAAAACAGTGCTTGTCTACTTATTCAGCATTTGACCCCTACGGTCATCATGACCATCTCCAAGAAAGATATGATGCTTTTTCGGACTGGTTGATTGAAGGGTGGAAACTCTGAAATACTGCTATTGGTGATTGAGTAGGAAAGAGAGAAGAAAAGTAGTGAAGAAGATTCCAACGATGGAATCTCTTCACTACTTTTTGTTATGCTCGAAAACTACCATCACAGTTGATGCTTCCGAAAAGTTTTTAGACATGAATCAAAAAAACGCCTTAACTCCGTATATTAAAAGTAATTTACTTACCTTTGACTTATATCCTAACTTCAAAAGCGTAAAGCTTACACAAAGAGAAGACTAACTTAGTCTTCTCTTTTCGTGTTGCTATGGGGGAGAGCTTTTCTTAAGTCAAGTGGGAATTTGTCTATCAATTTCCTAATGTCTTTTAATAACAATGTATAAAACCCATTTGTGATTTTGCCTTTCTTCAATCTTTGAAAATCCAATACTTATTAATAACTGACTCAATTCAGAACTTGTTCCATAATCTGTCATATGATACTTAATTTTTCTTTTTCGGAAGCAATAATCAGAGTAGAATGATTGGACATGACTCGATAGATTTCCTGAAAGCTTTGTTTTAAATCTTTCCAGAAAATATGGGTCTGAATGGCAAAGACAAGATCAAAATAATGATTTTGGTAGGGAAGATTTTCGACATTTCCAACCATCAGCTGGACACTATCGTTTTCTATTGACTTTAAAAGCATCCGTTTAGCAGTTTGATAAGACTCCTTGGAAATATCAATGCCATAAATGTCAAGATTTTTATCTAAAGCAAGTAGGTTTTTGATAGTGCTACCACCGCCATAACCGATTTCTAAAATCCGACTATTATCTGAAATGGTAGTCTGTTTGATTGCCCAAAGACTGAATTTCTTAAAATAGGACGACCAGATGTTGGTAATCACTCGCCCGACAAGACCACTCGGATTTTTAGATTGCTTTATAAGATATTGAATGAGCATGTTCCCTCCCTTTTTTGCAAATAAAGTTTGAAATAGCGACGATTAAATTTCAAACTTTATTATAGAGAAAGGTAGTCAGAATAGCAAGAAAAATGAAATATACAGGTATGTATTTCAAACTTATGCTACAATTGGTAGTAACTGAGGTGTTCACATGAATCAATATCAAAAGACGACTGAGAAAAAGAAGCAAGCGATTATTCAAGCAGCTTTGCATCTATTCAAAGAAAAAGGTTTTAAGGAAACGAGTATAAAATCTATTGCAGAGGTAGCAGAAGTATCACCTGTTTCTATCTACAATTATTTTGGGAGCAAAGATAATTTGGTGGCTCTTTGTGTTAATGACTTGTTTGAAGAAATAACCCAGCAAGCCGAGGATATTTTAAAAAGTAATCTAGCTTTTAATACAAAATTAGACCAGGCTTTAGACCTATGTCAGGAGAAAATGAGTCAGCAAATCTCGGACTATTTTCAAGATAAAACGGTGAGAGATCCCGCTTTCTCAAGTCTCCTAACGAAAGCAATCACTGCAAAAAAACGTGACATCTATCGTGCTTATATTCATCTCGGAAAAGCAGAGGGCCTTATTGCTGAAGACCTATCGACAGAGCTTATTTTAAATGTTATGGATGCTCTCAATAGTGTGGGAAATCAGTTAGCCCATAGTGATAATTTAGAAACAGATGTTAAGCAAATCCATCAGATCTTTTTGTACGGTATTTTAGGAAAAAAGAAATCATGATTTTCCTAATTCTATTATTGTTCACAGCTAGCAACATCCCATCCCAATCAGTTGTATATTCTCATGTAAGAGTGTAAAATCTACTATATAAAGATAAAGAGGAGCAAGTTATGGAATTAAAAGATTTTACAGAACAAGAACAAAAGCAAATCGAAAAAGGTTTGAGCACAGCTGAGATTTCTGATAAGGAAGCGGCTAAGAAGTTGCTTGACTTGGTACCACAAGAATGGATTAAACGTATTCCTTTCTTTGTGAGAAGTCATGCGACGACTAAGACAGTCGAGCGTGTAGCCAAGCAATATCCTGAACTTTATGCAGTGGCTAAGCGCCAAGGGGACCTTCCTGAAAAAGAGAGAGAAGAGTTACGTAAGATTATGACAGACATTTTTGAAGAAAAGATGAACAAACACAAGATTAAATAATGTGGTATCAAAAGAGGTATAAGTCTCCAAACTTATACCTCTTCTTATCTTTACTTCCTATCTGGCTTGGATAGACTAATGGCAACCATTGTCGCACACAGGAAAAATGCAGCTAGTAACCCTTTTGTAGTGGGAGTCATAAAAGGCTTATCAAAGACAAAATAGTTATATACAGAAAATCCCAACCCAATAAGAGTCACCATAATGGATACCGCAAAGAGCGTCACCCATAGTTTTCTTTGATTCATCGTCAACCTCCTATTTGTATTCGCTTTCTTTACGCTTATAGTATAGCATAAAAACGAAGAACTCTTAGCTAAATCCAGAAAGATTGTAGCTAAGAGTTTTCATATTATTTTTTCAATACAAGGGTATCGTTAGGATCGTGGTCATCATCTTCAATAGTTAGCTGATTCCCATCAAGTTTATAGTATTTGATATCATCCCCAATCGTTAGACTTTGATTGTCAGGGTTGACTGTTACAGACTTGCTTTCCTTCTCGCCCTCTGCTTCGTCCTCTTCCCAAGTTCCAGTATTTCCGGAGATGGTAAGAGTAATACGATCATTTTCATCAGTTCCCTTATAGGTGCCATCTAGCCCTTCAGTCTGTTTGGTAGCTTCAGAACTTTGAGAAGATGAAACCTTACTTGAACTTTGTTGGGTGCTTGCAGAGCTTTCAGGTGTTTGAGCCTTCTGGTTTGAGCAGGCTGCTAAAAGACCAAGAACTGCCATAGAGGCAAGAGAAAGTGTGAGTTTTTTGGACAATGTCATAGGCTTGTCTCCTTTCTTTGATAACTCAAGTATAGCAAACGTTTTCAAACGAACCAAGCAAAATCTCCTTTCTGAAAATGTTTGGACTATTTTTGAAAGTTAAACCGATACGGATTAGGAGGATGGTCTATGCTCCCTATTTAAACTATGCTATACTGTTAAGAAAGCAATAAAGGAAGGTCTCTAATGACAACAAGCAATCCCCGCCGCCAGTGCGAGCGACTTTGGGCAGCAAATAAGTACCTGGTGCTCAGCCATTCCAACAAGATTTACCTAGAAATCCGTACCTATCTAAAGCAAGATGAGGTTCGTTTGGATCAGGTTCAGGCCTACATTGATCAAGCCCTGGACCTTCCTGAAAATCCAGGTCAGGTCGTTAATGCCTTCCAACATATCTGGGGCTATTTTAAGAAAGAAGCAACTACCAGTGAGAAAGAGATGTTTATGGCCCAATTGGATAGCTATGCGGCAGGTCGTATTTCCCAGCTCCATTTGGTGACATCCGTCAGAGAGCTCCTCACAAAGTATCCTAATCGCTATCTTGAGGAGTCAACTCTGATTAATGGAGGTAGCAAATGAGACTATGGCATCAAGCCTTGATTTCAAAACTACCCCGTCAGCAATTATTAGGACAACACCGAGAATGTTGTGCCCTTCGTGGCAAGGGGTGGCAACGCAAACATGCGACGGTTAACTATGTTTTTGATTATTCTCCATATCGCCTGTTTAGATACCATGAGCTTATTATGCAAGAAATGACGAAACGTGGCTATCGTGTCAGCCCCGAATGGTTTGAAAAAGAGTATCGAGGAAAGCAACTGCCAGCCTACGACAGGCTTGAAGAGGAAAATTTACCGCCTATTATTTATCCAGAGCATAATGCTATCTATTTACAGGAATGTCTGGATAATCTGAAGCAAAAAGGCATCATTATTTAAAGGAGAAAAAAGATGGATTTATTTTATTGGTTAACGGTTCTTAGGAAGAAATCAGAAGGTCTAGTCATGCGTATTTCGACAGCAGATGAGGTGAACTATGATACGATTGCAGGCCCAAGAGAAAGTGACATCTGGGATGCTCTTGTGCAACTTCCTGTATCCTATGATAGTCTTTATTTTACCTATGGCGGTAAAGAGTCCCCTCGTTTCATCTTTGTAGAGTACGAGAATGGCAAGTATCGCTTAGAGCACGACACAGCAGACTTAGACACTGGTATGACTAATGTGGCTCGTGTGTCTCAAGACCTGGCTAGAGATATAATCTACCATTTTGCTAAAGAGCATACCGTCGAGATTGATGAGCATTGGGAGCAAGAGAAGGTAAGGTAGTCTGATGGCATCCCTTACTCTAGAAAGCAGACGCAGACGACGAAAAGCCTTGTGGCTAATCATTGAAATCATTTGTCTGGTTCATGTTGCAATCATTGTCCCTCGTGACCGGGTATTTACTCCCGAAAAATGGGCCCATACTCCAGATTCCCTACGTCACAAGTTGATGTGGAGTTTTCAACGCCAGTATCAGCTTGAAGGAATGGCGCGAAAAGAAGTGGAGAAGCTTTTGGGCCAGGGGGATGATGTTCAAGGAAGTGTTGAGTACAAGCTGGCCGACGATTGGATTGGTGGCTGGCGCGTTTACCATATCGAGTATAAGCAGGACCGTGTGATTCGTGCCAAAGAAACCTGGCAAGACTGGTAAGAAATGGCTTTCTTATTTTTTAAAAATAGTATAATCAAGGTGCAAGGTATCTATTTTTAAAGGTCAAAGTTGTCTTTTGGCTAGAAAAGGAGGACAAAGTCATGAACTTGTTTATGTCTAAACTGGTGAACGGTATTTTGGAACTGATCATCGTCTCCTTCATTCCTTTTATGACTTGGTTGATTTGGAGGAGAAAAAAGGTCTGCTTCTTTGACTGGATTGGTTTAAAGAAGGTTCAAACCCAGCAGAAAGGGCGGTTAGTACAGACGATTTTTGGTTTTACCCTACTTTGTACTCTTTTTTCGGTAGTGCTTTTCAGTTGGTTTGACCCTAGCAAAACAGCCACAGCAGATTTTTCTGGAAAGGGAATTGGAGCTCTCCCTGCCATTCTAGCTTACGCTATCTTAGGGACTGCCTTACCAGAAGAAATCTTTTTTAGAGGTTTTCTTTTGAAAAGATTGCAAGGAAAACTAGGATTTCTAGGAGCAAATCTCATCTAGTCATTATTATTTGGTCTGATTCATGCGCTTATGTTTATCCAACTAATAGGCTTTCTAAAATCTGTTATGATTTTTGCCTTTATCAGTCTCATAGCTTACGTCTTTGGTGCTATCAATGAGAAAAAAGTAGGTGGCTCTATTCTTCCAAGTATCTTTATCCAGGCTTTTGCAAATACTGCTGCAGGTCTCTGCTTAGCGATATCACTCCTTTAGAGGAGTAGGGATGAGTCTATAAGAGCAGGTGATTATCTGATACTGCTCATCACTTTTATTTCTCTTAGACTGTGAAGACTAGCTTGAGCATTAAGAAAATATGAGAGAATTTCCAGTTCTTACTCGCTTTTTTCCCCTTATTACAGTACAATAGACCTCAAAAGTGAAAATTTGAAACGAGGTATTCCCTATGTGGAAATGGTTTAAGCGACTCATTGTCCTCGTCATTGTGCTCTTTATTGCAGTGGCGGCCCTTCTCATTCCGGACAAGATTGACAGTCAAGACCAATTAAAAAATGTATCAACACAAACTACTTTAGCTGACCTAGCTAAAGCAGGTATTGGAGGGGCGTCCCTATCATCAGGCGGTCTTTCTACCGAAATTAATCTCGATAGTAACCAACTGCGTCAGGTGCTTAAAGCAAGCCTTTCGGATTCTAAGGACGAGACACTACAAAATAGCACCGTAGATTTGGGAGATTCCTATCTGACAGTTAAGGTACCAGTTTCCATTGGCCCAGTCGGATCAACATTTAGCCTTGATTTTACAGTTAGTACTAACAAGGAAGTCATCCTACTAGACTTAGCAGGTGCTCACCTAGGTCGCCTTCCAGTCCCTAAATCACTGGTTCTACCTTACCTCAAGAAGAGCATCGCTCAATCTAATAGTGGTATCCGCATGGTTAACGATCAGATTCAGCTTAAACTCCCTGACATCGGCTACGAGATTGACCAAGCCTCAGTTGCTAACGGTAAGATGAAAGTCAAACTCAACATTCCAATTTCCTTGCCAACCAGTTGGTAATTTACAACCATTTGTTCAAAAATGAAATCCAAGACCAAGTCCAAGTTGACTTGGTTTTTTGCAGTTTGAAATTGATTTTTGTAATTGTTATAATACTAAAAGTAACAATGTTCGTAATAATCTTAAATAGACTGGAGAAAGTTATGTTGGGACAAGACTTTGGTCACCGATTAAGAGAATTAAGATTAGCACAGGGTCTAACAAAGGAGACATTTTGTGATGATAAGAAGGTTCTATCTGTTCGTCAATTAACAAGAATAGAGAGTGGAAAATCGCAACCTAAACTAGAAACATTAGACCACTTGGCTAAACGCTTGAATATATCCGTGTCTGAACTTCTTGGAGAAAAACATCTGTATTGCAGATGCCAGTAATGTTGCTGGCACTTCTCAACAGGAAGTTGCGTCAACCAATCCTACTGAAGGAACAGCTGTAGGAAATCAGGGAGCTACAACAGAACAACCAGCTACTCCAGCTGCTCCAGCTGAACAAGCATCAACTACCACTGCAGTTGATACTACAGCAATTGCCAATGGTGATTTCTCTAGTGTTGCTGGTACCTATCAAAATGACTTAGGAGATACAATTATGGTTTCCCCATCTGGTAGTGTGACTCGTGTTACTGCCGAAGACGGTTATAGTGACACAAGTAGTCAGCTACATAATGGTTTTGCTCAAGATGGCAGTTATGTAGCAGGATTTGCTCACAATGATGGACCAACCAGTGACCCAATTTTCTTTGATAGTAATGGACAAGTTCGTTTTGGTTCTGATGCGATATATGGTAGAATGCATGTTTACAACAAATTAGACTAATGGCATTGTTCCCCCCAGTACGTAATACTAAAATAGTAAAAGTAATAGAAGGAGCACACTTAAAAAATTCGAAACTATTGATTCAACTTAAAAAGCCAGTTCAACTGATATAGTCCTACTTAAGTAGACAGTAAAAATACATAAAGTACTGTTTACGAAAGTAGGATTTTTATTATGTCTAGAAAAAGTAAGGTTTCTTTTGAAGGCAAGCTGAGGGCTGTTACCTGGTATCTTGAAGGTAAAGCCTCCTGTTCTCAACTAGCTCGTCAGTTTGGGGTCAATCCTTGTACTATTAAAGACTGGGCTACAGCCTATCAATATCAAGGGCACGAGGGGCTAAAGTCTCTAAAGCATAACCAAAATTATTCTACAGAGTTTAAGCTAAAATGCATTGAAGCCTATTTAACAGGAGAAGGTTCCCTTCAAGAATTAGCTAGAAAATTTGGGCTAAGAAGTCATGAACAAATCAGACAATGGGTTTTCAGGTATAATAGTCATAAAGAACTAAAGGATTACAATCCTATTCCGGAGGTTTATCATATGACTAG
>NZ_CM002130.1:1262398-1324599 GCF_000448605.1 Streptococcus sp. HSISS3 | reverse complement strand
CACAGTCAATGTCTAGAGTCAGTCGTTGTATCGATAATGGGCCAATGGAGAGCTGGCAGGGAATTATAAAGGAAATGAGAGCAGTTCTTTATCCTAATGTGTCAAGTTTTGAAGAGATGAAAGAGGCTTACGAAAAGACCATTCACTATTACCTATATCATGATCCCCAAGAGAGATTCAATGGGAAAACACCAGCTCAAGTGAGAGCTGAAGCACAAGAAAATCCAGAACAAGCTCCATATTATCCAATTAAACAATCTAAAAATATAGAGATTACTGGAAAACTATTGCCGATAAGAAAAACCAGACTGCTTAACCCAAAGCAACCTGGTTCCTCACATTTTATTTATTTCAATTGTCTACTTGACACGGTACGTATCAAACTGAACTTGGCTTTTTAAAATACACGATAAACATAGGGATTGTCGGGTTGACTGACCTCTTTAACCTCAGTCAGGTTAAGGATAGGAAGGGTCTGTTTGAGATTTTTATAGTAATTCACAGAAATGGTACCTGTGACTGTTACCCAGGCATTATCCTTAAAGGTTTGGTTGCTTCCGGTCGTTGCCAGTCCGTAAACGCCTGAGTCGGCGATACAGTGGATGATACCGAAACGGAAGATAAACTGATAGCCCTTGGTTTGTGGGTCATTGTAGACAAAGCCTGTATAGCTGACCTTCTTACCTACGAAATCGTCAGGATAGAGGTAGATGAGCTCCATGACTTCCATGTAATTTTCCGTAGTAATGTGGATGGTCTCACGCCCCTTGTACTTGGCGAGTTCCTTGGTCATTTCCTTCTCATAAGCTGAGGAGGTGAAGTAGGAACTGGTGTCAGGCTTCAAGTACTGAATGGTCGTTCCCTCTTGGTCGGCCTGATTAGGATTACTTCCTGCCGCCAGTGGAAAATGATAGCCTTTTGCTGAGACAGTAGTCGCATCCAGTGTTACGGTTGGCACCAAAAGGCCAGTGAGGACTGGAAAGGCCAAGAAGGCGATACTGGCTACCTTAGCTACTCGGCCAGACAAATGCGAGTGAACCTTCATCTGCTTCATCCAAACAATGAGTTGAACCACCGCAAGGATAAAGGAAAGAATCATAGAAATGTAGGCCAAGTAGGAGTAGTGGATATTAATGTACTGGTTAAGCTTGCCAGAAACCTGCAGGTACATGACCAGCTCAAAATACCCAGACAAGATAAGAAAACGTAACATTAAATCACCCCCAATACCAAACAGTAAATCACTGTCACCAGACCCGCTGTTCCCACAAAGAGTCCAACAAAGCGTGTCTTAAACTGGTGTTTCATCATTATGAGGTTCTTAATGTCAACCATAGGCCCGATAATGAGGAAGGCCACCGTTGGAGCCACTCCAAAACTAGAGAGTAGCGAAGCTCCGATAAAGGCATCCGCTTCCGAACAAAGCGAGAGGATAAAGGCTAAAAGCATCATGATGAGGATGGCAGTCACCGAATTGTGCCCGATTGTCGTAAGAATACGGGTTGGTAGGTAGGTCTGCATACTTGCGGCCACCAGGCTCCCGAAAATCAGGTAACGCCCAGTGTCGAAAAATTCATCCACCGCATGAACCAAGGCCTGAAAGATTTTCTTACCAGCTGACAAGCCACTATAATCATGAACATGATTGACCTTGCGATTATCCTTGAGAATCTGGTCATCCACCACGAAGCCAAGCAAGATTCCCAAAATCATGGCGACCAAGAAAGCTCCGATAAAGCGTAAAAGGACGTAGTACCAAGAGTTCCCAAAGGCCGTGTAGGTCGCAAAGAGAACGACTGGATTAATGATAGGAGCCGTTGCCATAAACGGAATGGCCGTATAACTAGGCACTTTTTTCTCTAGAAAGCGCGTGATAATAGGAACAATCCCACATTCACATGAGGGAAAGATGAAACCAATCAGAGTCCCAAAGAGAATTGCCAAGACCTTGTTTTCGGGTAAGAAGTTTTGGACCTTCTCAGGCGTCACAAAGATTTCGATAAAGCCTGATAGGATACTTCCCAACAAGACAAAGGGCAAGGCTTCAATAATAATAGATAGAAAAACTGCCAGAAGCTGCAAAACGCTATCTGGTAGTTGATGGAAAATAGCCATAAATTCTATTTCTTCTTATCTTCTTGAAGACGTTTGTCCTTCTTAGGATCCGTTCCCGCCTTTTCAAAATCAGGGATAGCCGCAAAAGATGCCATCATGCTTTCAAGTTCATTTGTTTTTTCTGAATAACTGCCATAAAAAGCCTCCGAGTTTAAATAAGATACTAAGGGCGTTATTTCTAAGAGAAAATTACGGCATCAGACGAAGAAGCTTTGCTTCTAGGAAGATGCATCTATTTTCCGCAAGAAATAGCCCGAGTTCAGTTACAAAAGATACTAAGGGCGTTAATTCTAAGAGAAAATTAGGGCATCAGACGAAGAAGCTCTGCTTCTAGGAGGATGCATCTATTTTCCGCAAGAAATAGCCCAAGTTCAGTTACAAAAGATACTAAGGGCGTTATTTCTAAGAGAAATAGCCCTAAACAATAGGTTTACCCTTCTATTATACTACCTCTTGCTTAAAAATTCTCGCTTCAGCTACAAGGTTTTCTCCCCAAGCAAATCTCCTATCGTGTTATAATAGAGTTTATGGAAAATCGTAATTTTGAAACATTGGCTCAGGAATTGGGCCTGAAAAAACAACAAGTTGAAACCGTTTTGGAATTGACCGCAGAAGGCAATACCATTCCCTTTATTGCCCGTTACCGTAAGGAAAAAACAGGCAATCTTGATGAAACGCAAATCAAGGCCATTATTGATATGGACAAGTCTTTGACGGCTCTTTTGGACCGCAAGGAAACGGTTCTGGCCAAGATTGAGGCTCAGGGCAAATTGACTGACCAACTCAGAACAGCCATCGAAGCCGCTGAAAAATTGGCGGATGTGGAAGAACTTTACCTTCCCTATAAAGAAAAACGCCGTACCAAGGCAACCATTGCCCGTGAAGCAGGCCTTTTCCCATTAGCTCGACTTATCTTGCAAAATAGTCCCAACCTCCAAGCTGAAGCTGAAAAGCTAACATCTGAGGCCTTTCCAACGGCTGACAAGGCACTTGTGGGTGCTGTGGATATTTTAGTTGAGGCCTTTTCTGAGGACAATAGTCTTCGTTCTTGGACCTACAATGAAATCTGGAAAAACAGTGACATCACATCGACCCTCAAGGATCAATCTCTGGATGAAAAAGAAATCTTCAAGATTTACTACGATTTCGAGGATAAGGTATCTAAGCTCCAAGGTTACCGTACTTTGGCCCTTAACCGTGGTGAAAAACTGGGCGTTATCAAGGTAGCCTTTAAGCATAATCTTGAGAAAATGCACCGTTTCTACAGTGCCCGTTTCAAACAAAAAAATGATTATATCGAGGAAGTCATCAACCAATCTCTCAAGAAGAAAATCATTCCAGCCATGGAGCGCCGTATCCGTAGTGAGTTGACTGAAGCCGCAGAAGATGGAGCTATTAATCTCTTCTCTGACAATCTTCGAAACCTTCTTCTAGTGTCACCACTGAAAGGCAAGATGGTGCTTGGTTTTGACCCAGCCTTCCGTACAGGAGCTAAGTTGGCCGTGGTTGACCAAACAGGAAAACTCATTACGACGCAAGTTATTTATCCAGTAGCTCCAGCTAGTCAGGCTAAGATTGCCCAAGCTAAGAAAGACTTGGCTGACCTCATTAAAAAGCATGCCATTGAGATTATTGCTATCGGTAATGGAACAGCCAGCCGAGAAAGTGAAGCCTTTGTGGCAGAAGTCCTCAAGGATTTCCCAGAGACTTCTTATGTTATTGTCAATGAAAGTGGTGCTTCTGTCTACTCTGCGTCAGAGTTGGCCCGTCATGAGTTTCCAGATTTGACGGTTGAAAAACGTTCGGCCATTTCTATTGCTCGTCGTCTTCAAGACCCATTAGCTGAGTTGGTTAAGATTGACCCTAAATCAATTGGAGTAGGCCAATACCAGCATGATGTTAGTCAGAAGAAACTCTCTGAAAATCTTGATTTCGTCGTTGATACCGTGGTTAACCAAGTCGGTGTTAATGTCAATACGGCAAGTAGTACCCTCTTGTCACACGTCTCAGGACTCAACAAGACCATCTCTGAAAATATCGTCGCCTACCGTGAGGAAAATGGTGCGATTACATCCCGTGCCGAAATCAAGAAGGTCCCACGTCTTGGTGCTAAGGCCTTTGAACAGGCAGCCGGTTTCCTCCGTATTCCAAACGCAAAAAATATCTTGGATAATACGGGAGTCCACCCAGAGTCTTATCCAGCAGTGAAAGCCCTCTTTAAGCAGTTAAATATCACAAATTTGGACGACTCTGCCAAGGCAAAATTGAAGGCCCTCACTCTTAAAGAAACAGCAGAAGAGCTAGGGCTTGGTCAGGAAACCCTTAAAGATATCATTGCTGACCTTTTGAAACCAGGTCGTGACCTCCGTGACGATTTTGAAGCACCGGTGCTTCGTCAGGATGTTCTTGAGCTCAAAGACTTGTCTGTAGGACAAAAGCTCGAAGGAACAGTGCGTAATGTCGTGGATTTTGGTGCCTTTGTGGATATCGGTGTCCATGAGGATGGCCTTATCCACATTTCTGAGATGAGCAAGAACTTTGTTAACCATCCAAGTCAAGTCGTTTCTGTCGGAGACTTGGTTACTGTCTGGGTGTCAAAAATTGATCTGGAACATGAAAAGCTTAATCTTTCCTTGGTGAATCCACGTGAATCTAACTGATTATGTCAAGACCGTTTCTATTGAAGATTTCGGCTGGAAATTTAAGCATCAGGCCTTGTGGAACAAGCGCCTCCGGACCACTGGAGGGCGATTTTTTCCCAAGGATGGCCACTTAGATTTCAACCCAAAACTTTATGAGGAACACGGCCTTGAAACCTTTCGAAAAATCGTTCGTCACGAACTCTGTCATTACCACCTTTATTTTCAAAAGAAGGGCTACAAGCATGGAGATAGAGATTTTAAGGAGTTACTAGCTAAGGTTGATGGCCTTAGATATGCACCCAAGATGCAAGGTCAGAATGAAACATATTATGTCTATCAGTGTCAATCTTGTGGTCATACTTACCGTCGCAAACGCCGTGTCAATACGCAGAAATTTGGCTGCGGTCTATGCCGAGGTAGGCTCATTTTTCTAAATCAGTCCTAGGGCTGATTTTTTTAGTCTAAAAAAAATCATATAATTAAATCAAAGAAGTGATGGGAGAAAAAAACCATGTCAAATCGTTTTTATAAGACACGAAAAAATAGACTAGTTGCCGGTGTTGTTGCAGGTTTGGCAGACAAGTTCGGTTGGGATATGGCCTTGGCTCGTGTCTTGGCTGTTATTCTCATGATATCGACTCAGTTTGGCATCGTTTTGTATGTGGTTTTAGCTTTTCTTCTCCCTTATAAAGAAGATATTTATCCTGAAATCAAACTCAAAGATGGACGCAAGCGCAAAAATGCTGAACCCGTTGAAGATGAGTGGAACTGGTAAGATTTATAGTTAAAATAAAGTGGCCTGTGCTAGGACTTTGGTGCCTATCATAGGTCTTTTTTGGTTTGAAGGCCGCATTGAAAGCCTTTTTATGTTACAATAAAACTAGTAAAAAATCGGAGGAAATCACATGACAGTAACCGTTAAAATGTTGGTTGATAAGGTTAAACTCAAGGTTATTTATGGTACCAAAGAGCTATTAGAAAAACCAATTACAACCGCTGATATCTCTCGTCCAGGGTTAGAAATGACGGGTTATTTTGACTACTATTCGCCAGAACGAATCCAATTGGTTGGGATGAAGGAGTGGTCTTACCTTAATACTATGACTGACTACAACCGTTACTCAGTCTTCAGTACTATGTTCGAAAAGGAAACGCCAGCTATTATCGTAGCACGTGGGCTTGAAATTCCTAAGGAAATGCTTCGAGCTGCCAAGGAAAATGGCGTTGTTGTGCTCCAAGGCCATAACGGAACATCAACACTTTCTGGTGAGATGTCTTGGTACCTCAATGCACAGTTGGCTGAACGTACCAGTGTTCATGGTGTCTTAGTAGATATATACGGAATGGGCGTACTTATTCAAGGTGACTCTGGTATCGGTAAGAGTGAGACAGGGCTTGAGTTGGTTAAACGTGGTCACCGTCTGGTTGCCGATGACCGTGTAGATGTCTATGCCAAGGATGAGGAAACCCTTTGGGGTGAACCAGCTGAGATTCTTCGCCACCTCCTTGAAATCCGTGGTGTTGGGATTATTGATGTCATGAGCCTCTACGGAGCAAGTGCCGTTCGTAATTCTTCTCAGGTTCAGTTGGCTATCTATCTTGAAAACTTTGAAAAAGGTAAGATTTTTGACCGACTTGGAAATGGCAATGAAGAGATTGAATTGCAAGGGGTTAAGATTCCATGCGTTCGCATTCCAGTTAAAACCGGTCGTAACGTGTCTATTGTTATCGAAGCTGCAGCCATGAACTATCGTGCCAAACAGATGGGATTTGATGCGACTAAAACCTTCGAAGACCGCTTAACAAAACTCATTAGTGAGAACGGAGAAAAGTGATGTTAGCAACTATTGATCCAATTGCCCTAAAGCTTGGTCCCATCAGCATTCATTGGTATGCTATCTGTATTGTATCTGGTCTTTTACTTGCTGTTTATCTAGCCCAGCGTTGGGCTCCCGAAAAAGGGATAGATCCTGAAAATATCTTAGATTTCATTCTCCTTGCTTTTCCAATAGCCATTATCGGTGCACGATTCTATTATGTGATTTTCCAGTGGTCTTATTACAGCCAAAATCCATCGGAAATTCTCGCTATTTGGAATGGTGGGATTGCCATCTATGGAGGTTTGATTGCCGGAGCGGCTGTCCTTTATTGGTTTGCTAAGCGCCATGCCATTGCTGTTTTAGACTTTTTGGATATTACGGTACCTGGCGTTATGATTGCTCAGAGTATCGGACGTTGGGGAAACTTTATTAATCAGGAAGCCTATGGGAAGGCAGTTAGTCATCTCAACTATGTTCCCGAATGGATTCGTCAACAGATGTATATTGAAGGCAGTTATCGTGTTCCCACTTTCCTTTACGAGAGTCTTTGGAATTTACTAGGCTTTCTTATTATTATGGGACTGCGACGTTTTAAAAAGGGACTACGACAGGGAGATTTGACCTCATTCTATCTTATCTGGTATGGTATTGGACGTTTTGTGATTGAGGGAATGCGTACGGATAGCCTCATGTTCGCTAGCTTGCGTGTTTCCCAATGGGTCAGCATCGCCATTCTTATCTTGGGAATAGTCTTGCTCTATTTCCGCAAGCAACGCCCCGAAGCAGATTATAAAATGAAAAACTAGTCATACCACTCAGACTTTGTTATAATATAATGAAATTTATCATAACGAATGTCAAAAGAAGCTGGAAATTTAATTCAGTTTTTCTTTAAAAGGTAAAAAGGAGTCCAAAAAATGGCAGAAATTGCATTTCTTATTATCGCAATCGCTCTTGCAGCCTTCTTAGTTGCATTGATTCCAACACTACTTCGTACACGTCATGTGGTCAAAGAAGTTGAAGAAACGGTTGCTGTTCTACGCACAGATATTAATGTCACACTTCATCAGACTAATGAAATCTTGGCTAAAGCTAATGTTTTGGTCGAAGATGTCAACGAAAAAGTTCAAACCATCGATCCACTCTTTGTGGCAGTAGCTGAGCTTTCTGAAAGTGTTTCTGATTTGAATACTGAAGCCCGTTACCTTGGTGCTAAGGCAAGCGCTGCAGGTGCAAGTGTTGGTAAAGCTGGTTCAGCCTACGCTGTTGGTAAGATAGCCTCAAAACTATTTCGTAAAAAAGACAAGAAAAAATAAGGAGGTCTTTTCATGAGTAAATTTCTAAATACCCTAGTTATTGGAGCAGCTTCTGGAGCTGCTGCAGCTTATTTCTTCACTACTGAAAAAGGTAAAGCCGTTAAGGCTCGTATTGATGAGGAGATTGCCTCATTCAAAGAAGATCCTAAAGCTTACCAAAACCAAGTGGTGGAAAAAGCTAACGACTACAAAGATTTGGCAGTTGATACCTTCCAAGACTACAAAACAAAATTTGAAAATGGTGATATCACTGCAGATGATTTGACAAAAGCCGTTCAAGAAAAAACAGCTCAAGTTGCTGAATTTGCAAAAGATAGCTTTGAATTAATCAAAGAAAAACAGCCCAAGTGACACCTGAACAAGCAGATGTGGAGGCTAAAACACAAGCTATGGTTGATGATATCGTGATTGATATCAAAGATATTTCTGAAGCAGCAGCAGAATCAGAAGCAAACTAAAAAAGAGCCCGCTGGGCTTTTTTTAGTGCTTGGAAAAGTTAAACTGGACTTCTATGTTAGTCAGGACTTCAAAGACATTTGTCATTGAGTGACAGTATTGTCTAATGAAATGACAAGAAAAACGTTGACCCGAAATCAACGTTTTTTTGCTTTATAATTTTCGATAAGGAAGTAAATGCCAACCTGTCCCAGGATGCTAATTGTAATAGCCCAGAAAAAGGCCCAGAAGGAAGCCACCTGTGCTACCAAGAAAAGGAAGGCAACTAGGACTGTTGAAATACAGAAGCTTGAGATACGTCCGAAGAAAATCATATCTTGTAGCTTAATACTATTATTGTTTAAGCCTTGATAATCCTGATAACTAGTCATTTGTGAGCTATCACTCTCAAGATCTTCCATGTGATCAAATTGACGGTTTAAGTTGTCAGCCATGTCTGCCTCCTTTCTATATCAGATACCTAAAACACTTTAAGTGTTGGCAAAATAACTCGGTCAGTATTTTACTATTTAGAATCTCATTAATAATACCATAAAAAAATTGGACTTGCAAAGTTTTTTTGTATTTTCTCTAAAATTGAGTATTATAAAACTAAATATAAATATCTAAATACACGTAAGTGGACTAAAAATTCTAAAATAATCAGGTCATTTGTGCTATAATGTAAGTTATGGAAAAAATAGTGATTACAGCGACAGCTGAGAGCTACGAGCAGGCACGTGAGCTCCTAGAACTTGGCGTAGATCGTATTTACATCGGCGAAAAAGCCTTCGGCCTTCGTTTGCCAAAGCCTTTTTCATTCGCAGAAATGCGAAAGATTGCAGAGCTGGTACATGAGTCAGGTAAGGAATTAACTGTTGCAGTTAATGCCCTCATGCACCAAGGTATGATGGATGCTCTTCCAGACTACCTTGATTTTCTTGAAGAAATCAAGGCAGATTATATTACGGTTGGTGATGCGGGAGTTTTCTACATCTGTAACCGTGACAATCGTCCCTTCAAAATGATTTATGATGCTTCAACCATGGTAACCTCTAGCCGTCAGATTAATTTCTGGGGCAAACAAGCAGGAGCTTCTGAAGCAGTTTTGGCTCGTGAGATTCCGTCTGCGGAACTCTTCATCATGGCTGAAAATCTTCAAATTCCAGCTGAGGTTTTGGTCTATGGGGCAAGTATCATTCACCATTCCAAACGTCCGCTTCTTCAAAACTATTACAACTTTATCAAAACAGATGAATCTGTTACTAAAGAACGTGACCTTTTCCTCTCTGAGCCTGGAGATCCAGATTCTCACTACTCAGTTTATGAAGACTTGCATGGAACACATATCTTTGCCAACAATGACCTGGATATGATGACCAAGCTTTCAGAACTCATCGAACATGGCTTTGACCACTGGAAATTGGATGGTGTTTATTGTCCGGGTGAAAACTTTGTAAAAATTACTGAGTATTTTGTGAAGGCTCGTGACCTCATTGAAGCTGGCGAATTTTCACAAGACCAAGCCTTCCTTTTTGATGAGGCTATTCACAAATTACACCCAGCCAACCGTGGTTTGGATACAGGTTTCTATGATTATGAACCTGACCGTGTAAAATAAACATACTTCCTCCTTCGTTTGAGAGTTTTCCATTTTCAGGGAACGAAGGAGCCTTCTAAAAACTAAAATCGACAATCTTGCAAATTGGAGAAATTATGACTACAACTAAAAAACGCCCAGAGGTTTTGGTACCTGCTGGGACTTTGGAAAAATTAAAAGTCGCTGTAAATTACGGCGCAGATGCTGTTTTCGTTGGTGGACAAGCCTATGGTTTGCGTAGCCGTGCCGGAAACTTTACCATGGATGAACTTCGTGAAGGTATCGAATACGCTCACGCTCGTGGTGTTGATGTGCACGTTGCTTCAAACATGGTTACCCATGAAGGAAATGAAAAAGGTGCTGGTGAGTGGTTCCGTGAATTGCGTGACATGGGACTTGATGCCGTTATCGTATCTGACCCAGCCTTGATTGAAATCTGTTCAACCTACGCTCCAGGACTCAATATCCATTTGTCAACGCAAGCATCTGCGACAAACGTTGAAACCTTCCATTTTTGGAAACAGTATGGCTTGACCCGTGTTGTTTTGGCACGTGAGGTTACTATGGAAGAATTGGCCGAAATCCGTAAACGCACGGATCTTGAAATCGAAGCCTTTGTCCACGGTGCTATGTGTATCTCATACTCAGGTCGCTGTACCCTTTCTAACCATATGTCAGACCGTGATGCCAACCGTGGTGGTTGCTCTCAGTCATGCCGCTGGAAATACGACCTTTACGACATGCCATTCGGTCAAGAGCGCAAGAGTATTCATGGTGAAGTTCCTGAAGAATACTCAATGTCAGCCGTTGACATGTGTATGATTGAAAACATCCCAGACCTTATCGATAATGGTGTTGATAGCCTTAAAATCGAAGGTCGTATGAAATCTGTCCACTATGTTTCGACGGTTGCCAACTGTTACAAGGCTGCCTGTGACGCCTACATGGAAAGTGCAGAAGCCTTTTACGCCATCAAAGATGATTTGATTGATGAGCTTTGGAAAGTTGCCCAACGTGAATTGGCAACTGGTTTCTACTACAAGACACCAACAGAAAACGAGCAACTCTTTGGTGCTCGTCGTAAAATTCCACAATACAAATTTGTTGGTGAAGTCGTTGACTTTGACCCAGCAACTATGACAGCTACAATCCGTCAACGTAACGTTATCCTCGAAGGTGACCATGTTGAATTCTACGGACCAGGTTTCCGTCATTTTGAGTGTGACATCAAGGACCTTCACGATTCAAATGGCAATAAGATTGACCGTGCACCAAACCCTATGGAACTTCTTACTATCACTGTGCCACAAGAAGTTAAACCTGGTGATATGATTCGTTCAACCAAAGAAGGTTTGATTAACCTCTACCAAAAAGACGGTTCAAGTAAAACTGTTCGTGCCTAATGACGAAAAAAATAAACGGTCTTTTAGTAGATGATGAAAGCAGGTGCCAGCATTATCACACAGAGCTTGATATTGTTGCCTTAAAATGTTTCCAGTGTCAAAAATATTATGCTTGTTATCAGTGTCATGATAGCTTGGAGGACCACAAGTTTAGAGCCTATCCTTGTCAGTTGAAGGAGGACAAGGTTCTTATTTGCGGTGTTTGTAGGCACGAAATGACGATTGAGGAGTACCAAGAGGCAGTAGCCTGTCCCAATTGTCACAGCTCCTTTAACCCAGCTTGTTCAAAGCACTATGACATTTATTTTGCAAAATAAAAAGATTGAAGATTCTGTTCCAACGAACAAAGTCTTCAATCTTTTTTTAGTTAAAGTAGCTATGATTTTTTAGTGCTTTTAAGACTGGCTTAGTCACCAAAGAGACGATGAGTCCTTTTAACAGGTCAGGAATGATAAAAGGTGTCAAACCGACAGCTACGGCTGTAGACCAACCCATATTTCCCAGGAAGTGAAGGGTGAGAATTCCACCGACAAATACTGGGACATCTCCTAAAACAAAAGCCAAAAAGATTTTCCAAATGGGTGTATCAGCATTGGTCAGTTTAGAAGTGATAAAGGCGAAAAAGGGATAGGCAAGTATATAACCAGCTATTGGACTAAAGAAGGTTTGAAAACCACCGCTACCTCCTGCGAAAACGGGTAGACCAATTGCACCGAGAATAAGATAGAGGAGAGCAGCAAGAGTAGCTTCCCTCGGTTTAAAAATGGCAGCCACCAGTCCTACAGCAAAGGTCTGTAAGGTGATGGGCACCGCTCCTATCGGAATGATGATTTGTGATAGGGCAGCAATGATAGCAGCTCCAAAGGCTGGAATAATGATATAAAGTGTACGATTCTTTGACATTTTTAGTTAACCTCCATTCATACAACAGTTAACTTATTATAGCAAGTAGTATATTTTTAGTCAACTGAAAAATAAAACGAAGTTAACTATTTCGTTAACTTCGTTGTGGTATGATTTTGAGACGTTTAATGTCTTTTAGTTCAATCATGCTGATAACCTTATCTTGTTCGATGAAGAGTGCTTGTCGTTCCCTGTCATAACGATTGATGTACCCTTTATAAATCTTTTGGTTAGACGTCAGCATGACCATCTGTTTATTATCAATAGCATCGTAGATATCATTAATAAGCTGATTCTGCAGTAGGTGGACAGGTTTGCTGTGACCTGTTTCCACAAACTGATGAAGCTGATGCTTTACCGCTTCTAAAAAGTTTATCATGGTCATTTCCCTCGTTTCTTGTTAAAATAATTATAGCATGAAAGGTGAAATTTTGTGGATAAGTTAGTCAAAATCGCACCATTTTCACAGAAAAAACGAATAAACCTAGTGGAGGTACAAAATGGCAGAATTTTCATTTGAAATTGAAGAAAAACTCTTGGTCTTGTCCGAGAACGACAAGGGTTGGACCAAGGAACTTAACCGCGTGAGCTTTAACGGAGCACCAGCCAAGTATGACATCCGTAGCTGGAGCCCAGACCACACTAAGATGGGTAAAGGTATAACCCTTAGCAACGAAGAATTCCAAGTTCTAGTTGATGCCTTCAAAAAATAAGAAATAAGGTCAGCAGAAGAGCTGGCCTTATTTTTGTGTTTAAAACGTATCAAAGATAAGTTTGAGATTAAGAATGGTTAGGATAATAGCGATGGCATAGCCAAGCAAAGTATTCCACTTGGCATTGACGTGTTTTCCCATGAGTGATTTTTTAGAAGTATAGTAAATCAGAGGGAAAATAGAGAATGGCAAGGCAAGTGAAAGGAAAACCTGAGAGTAAACCAAAAGTTGATCCAAAATCTTTTCTTGATCACCGTAAAGAATGGCTACGATGATGACAGGTAGGAGGGCGAAAAGACGTGTGAACAAACGAATCACCCACTGAGGCAACCTCATATGAAGGAAACCTTCCATAACAATCTGACCTGTCAAGGTTCCGGTGATAGTAGAGTTTTGACCACTAGCCAAGAGCGCCAAGGCAAAGAGTGTTGAAAGTGTCGAACTAGCTACCGCACCGGCAATCTTAGAGTCTTGAAGGGCATCGTACATTTGTGAAAATGCCGAAATATCAGAAGCATGACCATAGAAGAGAGCCGCCCCCAAAATCAAGAGGAGGGAGTTCACCACAAAGGCCAAACTCAACTGAATATTAGAATCCCAAGTCATGAAGCGCACAGACTTGGTTACATCTTTTCCATCAGTGTGGTCTACCTTACGTGTCTGAGATACGGATGAATGTAAGTAGAGGTTGTGAGGCATAACCGTTGCCCCGACAATCCCAAGTGCCAAGGTCAACTGGTTGGTATGTCCAGGAGCATGTGGCTCAAATAGAGTCGCTGTAGGGAGATAGCCCTTGAGAATTCCTGTTATACTAGGCTCGGACAAGGCCACTAGATAGACAAAGATAATCAAGATTGTCAAAATTAAGGTAGAAACAATCGCTTCGATTTTCTTGAAACCTAGCTTCATGATGAGTAGTAGCAGGAAGACGTCTAGGACAGTTGCCAGAATGGCAATCATGATTGGGATACCAAAGAGAAGGTTTAAGGCGATGGCAGAACCAAGCACCTCAGCCAAGTCCGTCGCCATCAAGGCTAACTCCAAGATAACCCAAAGCGTGTATCGCAACCATTTTGGCGAGTGAAAGGCAGTAGCTTGCGCCAAGTCCATCTGGGTTACAATCCCTAATTTCCCAGACATTTGTTGCAACTGCATGGCAATCAAAGAGGAAATTAAGATAATGAAAAGCAAACTGTACTTGTAGGTTGCACCACCAACAACACTGGTAATCCAGTTTCCGGGATCCATGTATCCCACAGCCACTAGTGCCCCAGGCCCTAAGAAAGCCTTGAGATTTTGCCAAAAACGGTTATTATTTGGTGTATCAATTGATTGGTTCACTTCAGAAAGTGAAACCTTTTTTAAAGATGTCATAAGCACCTCTTTCTAAGTCTTATCTGAATGGAAGTGTCACTATTACCACTCAGCCAGACAACCTAATTATAACACTATGAGAAAGATGTGCAAGATTTTGCAAGACGTTGGCATATTTGTCAAATCTGACTTTTTAGCATTGGCTTTTTATACTCAACTATAAAAGTAGAGTATTTAATGGATGAGGGAGGAAAATCAGCCAGATAACATACTTGCGAACTACATGGAGCATCTTAAAAATCCTAGGATGTCAGGAGATTACATCGGTCTCTGGAAGTCTCTTTAGTTAGTACAAAGAAAACAAAGCATGGCTTTATCTTGCTAAACAATACGCTATCTATGAAGTAGCACTCCTTACATGTCAATCAGTTTGGGTATCAGTATCAAAAGCAACATTCTGGACATAAGAAAATGCTTCTCTCAAGTTGAGAGAAGCGTTTTTAGATATTATCTGATGAGAGCGCTATATTGACTGAACATCTCGTTAATATCATCTTCAACCAAGTGATAGATTTTCCAGTCAAATTCAGTTTTCGCAACATCATCAACCAAGACTGTATAGCAAAAATCCATATAATCTTCATAAAAATCAGAGATGAAGGGGAGGAGTATGTCACTAATGTCAGTTAAATAGAGTTTTTCATCAAGATGTTTAAAGAGATAGTCTGTACCTGTAATCTTTTCATTCTTGAGTTTTTGTGCATCCTCAAGGTTAAATCCATCACTTTGGGGATTCAGAAAATCATGTTTTCCTAACCAAGCTACGAAGATACTGAGATGAAAAGCAGCTCTTTTACTAATCTCTTGCATATCTGATTGGCTTAGTTTTTCTGAAGGGATATCGTTTTCTTCACAATAGAATACCAGGGCATGATCGAAAAAATAATCTGTGCGGTCTATGGGAAAGTCTACTTGGCTTTCTTCTATTTTTGTATCAGACTGTTCACCCACACTTGATTTTTTCTTAAATAGGGACTGTAATTTTTTGAACACGTTTATACCTCATATAAAAATATCCCATTATTTGACTAATGGGATATCACTTTTTATTTCATCGTTGGGAACAACAAGACATCACGGATGGTTGTTGTGTCAGTGAGAAGCATGCAGAGACGGTCGATACCGATTCCGAGTCCACCTGTTGGTGGCATACCGTATTCGAGGGCTTCAACGTAGTCGTAGTCGATGCCTGTTGCTTCGTCGTCACCGAGTTCTTTAGCAGCAGCTTGTGCTTCGAAACGTGACAATTGATCAATTGGGTCGTTCAATTCGGTGAAGGCATTTCCGTACTCTTTTGTCATGATGAAGAGTTCGAAACGGTCAGTGAAGCGTGGGTCTTCTGGGTTTTTCTTAGCCAATGGAGACACAGCAACTGGGTGACCGTAAACGAAGGTTGGTTGAATCAAGGTTTCTTCAACGAATTCTTCAAAGAAGGCGTTGATGATGTGACCAACTTCAGTGTAGTGTTTTTCAACAGGAACATTCTTTTCAGCAGCGATAGCTTTGGCTTCGTCCAAAGTCATTTCTTGCCAGAAGTCAACACCAGTGATTTCCTTGATAGCGTCAACCATGTGGATACGTTTGAATGGTTCGTTGATCTTGATTTCAGTTCCTTGGTAGTTGATAGGTCCGTCACCTTTAACGGCTTTAGCAGCGTGTTGGATGATACCTTCAGTCAAGTTCATGATATCGTGGAAGTCAGCGTAAGCTTGGTAAACTTCGATAGATGTAAACTCAGGGTTGTGAGTAGCATCCATACCTTCGTTACGGAAGATACGTCCAATTTCGTAAACACGTTCCATACCACCCACGATGAGGCGTTTGAGGTGGAGCTCAGTTGCGATACGAAGCACCATGTCAATATCTTGAGCGTTGTGGTGAGTGATAAATGGTTTAGCAGCAGCACCACCAGCTTCATTGTGAAGAACAGGTGTTTCAACTTCAAGGAAACCTTGGGCATCAAGGTAACGACGGATTTCAGAAATGATTTTTGAGCGTGTCACAAAGCGGTCAAAGCTGTCACGGTTAGAAATCAAATCAAGGTAACGTTTACGGTAGATGGTTTCAACATCTGAAAGTCCGTGGAATTTTTCAGGCAATGGACGAAGGGCTTTAGACAAGTGTGTGATGTGGGTAGCTTTAATAGAAAGTTCTCCCATATCTGTACGCATGACTTCACCTTCGATACCGAGGAAGTCACCAAGGTCTGCTTTTTTGAAGATTTGGTAGTTTTCGTCACCGACCGCATCTTTACGTACGTAGATTTGGATTTGACCATCACGGTCTTGAATGTGGGCAAAGCCAACTTTACCTTTACCACGTTTTGTCATCAAACGACCTGCGATAGTAGCAGTATCGTTGATTTCGTGCAATTCTTCTTTTGTTTTATCAGCGTATTTGTCTTTTAATTGACCAGATGTAGCTGTGCGTTCGAATCGTTTACCAAAAGGATCAATTCCTTGTTCAGCCAAGGCCGCCATTTTCTCACGACGGACAATTTGTTGATCGTTTAATTCTTCCATGTGTTGATTTGACATGTTAGTCCTCCATAAAATAGTCGTTACCATTGTATCATAAATAGCCCTCTAAAGATAGGAGAAATGGTTGAATGTCAGAGGGAAAATTCTCTATTTTTAGAAAAAATAGAGAGATAGCATTAATCTTTGATTAGAAAGTTACAGAATTTATTGACAAATATAATAAGCCAGGTGTACAATATCATGGTAAGTTTCGTATTTAATAAGGAGGATATACGATGAAAAAGAAAAATTATGTTGGTAAGGCCCTTATGTTTGGTGCTTTACTAGCACCTATTGGGATGCCAACGGTATCTGTTTTGGCAGATAGCTTTTATCAAAATCAAACGAGTGCTCATGCTGCGGACATTACAAACTGGATTGCCAGCACACCTGAACAAATTACAAATAATTTGACAACTCAAAATATCAATCCAAAACAATTGAATGGTCAACAATACGTCATTCAATGGGGAGATACTTTGTGGGGAATCTCTCAAGCTACTGGTATTTCAGTTGAAAAATTAGCTTACGATAACAATATTCAGAATATTGACCTTATCTATGCAGGTGATGTTCTTATCTTGAATCGTGATGGTCAAGTACCAACTGATTACCATGTGACTGGTAGCGGTCATCGTTGTGCAAACTCTAAAGTAGTTATCAACAACTACTATGGAGACCACAACCGTGTTGTCATCAAAAATACGACATTTGTATCTGATGACCACTCTAAGACTACAGTTATCTATGCACCAGATAATTCTGACAATAGTCTTTCATTCTCAAACACTAACAATAACTCAGGTGACAAAGATACCAAAGATACTAAAGATACCAAAGATTCTAAAGATAGCAAGGATTCATCTTCATCATCATCAGAATCTAAGGAATCTAAAGATGCTTCATCAAGCTCATCAAGTTCAACAAGTGGATCATCATCTTCTACTTCAAGCTCAACAGCAAGCAGTAGTGAAAGCAAACCAAGTACAGAAAGTTCTAAGGAAAAAGAATTGTCTGATGATGCTTTCCAAGATAAGGTTCAAAGCGAATTCGAACAAGTTTATCAACAAAAACGCTCAGGTAGCCCAGCATGGTCTTTCTTCTCACATGTGACTGACACAGCAGGTGGTAACACTGAAGCTAAGAAAGATACTGAAAGCACAGCTCTTTACCGTCAAGGTGAAACACCTAAGGCAGAAGATATCGTTGATGGACCTAAAGATGGTGCCAAAACTGAATCTAATGCCAAAGCTCTTGCAGAAAAAATCTATGATGCCCTTAACAGAGACAGCAAGATGTCAGATTTAATCAAGGCAAAATATGCGCAAATCAAAGTAACTTACCAAGGCGATAAATGGACCTTCAACGTTGACGTTTACAAAGAAAAAGAAAGCTCATCATCAAGCTCTGAAAAATCATCTGAATCTAAGGATTCTTCAAATAATGATTCTCAAACAGAATCACGCATGAGCTCAAGTTCTTCAAGCGACGACCATTCATCAAGTTCTTCAAGTCATAGTGATTCAGACTCAGATGCAACTTTTGATGACCTAAATGGTGATAACTAGAGAGGGGCTAAGCATGTCAAAGAGAAATATCATTATTAGTGTGATTCTTGCCTGCCTTGTGATTACGGGTACTGGTTTCGGTGCTTTCTATTATTGGGGCACACACCATTTAGATAGTGTTGTACCTGGTAAGGTTTATCAATACTCAAGCTCACTTAACGGTGAGGTCAATAACCGTGTCATGTATGTTGCCTTCCAAGAAGGTGGTAACAAGGCGATTGTCGGTCAGGACCGTACAACCGTTCTTAATGCCGCTAAAAGTCAAGGCGATTTTGACAAGGCCTACAATGATCAATCAGCTAAATGGGAATACAGCGTAACGAAAACAACGCTTACCCTTGGTAAAAAAGAAAATGATCAAGTGTCACAATGGCAATACAACAAGGTCTTTGCTTATGGTGACCACTTCACATCAAAAGACTTTTTCTACCAAATTGCTAAAGGTGGTCAAGGCGAAGTTAAACAAAAATGACTTTTAAAGAAATTCAATAAGCATTAGATTCGTTCAAAATGCTTGAAGGTTTGGGACCTGGTGTTCCAAACCTTTTTTAATGCCTTAACACCCTTAGAAAATAAACGAGATTACCTAAAAGAAGTGAAGTGGAAAATTGAAAAAATAGAGTAAAAACGATATAATAAGGCTGTTTGGGCAGTTGCATGCAGGTCAAATAAGACAGGCAGGACTGGCTATGTACAGTTGACCTAAAGCTAACTTTTGCCGGGCTGAGAAACAGTTATAAGGCTGGCTACTTTTTCTGTCAGTCAGTGTACTTACTAATGTGTTTAAGTCCCTGGAGAAGAGAATTGATTCAAGAAAGAATGGACAGATGATTACTTCTATTGTTTTTGACGTTGACGATACTATTTATGACCAGCAGGCGCCTTATCGTATTGCCATGGGAAAATGCTTCCCTGACTTTGATATGGCACACATAAATCAGGCCTACATTCGTTTCCGCCACTATTCTGACGTTGGTTTTCCACGTGTAATGGCCGGTGAGTGGACAACCGAGTATTTCCGTTTTTGGCGCTGTAAAGAGACACTTTTGGAGTTTGGTTACCGTGAAATTGATGAAGCAACGGGCAATCATTTCCAAGAGGTTTATGAGCAGGAGTTGGAAAATATCACCATGCTTGATGAGATGCGCATGACCCTTGATTTCCTCAAGGAAAAGAAGGTTCCAATGGGCATTATTACCAATGGCCCAACAGAGCACCAGCTTAAGAAGGTTAAAAAGTTGGGACTTTACGATTATGTAGATCCTAAGCGTGTTATTGTTAGTCAAGCGACTGGCTTCCAAAAACCAGAAAAGGAAATCTTTAATCTTGCGGCTGAACAGTTTGACATGAATCCGTCAACAACATTATATGTCGGAGATTCTTATGACAATGATGTCATGGGAGCCTTCAATGGTGGTTGGCATTCGATGTGGTTTAACCACCGTGGCCGCAGCCTTAAACCAGGGACTAAACCAGTTTTTGATTTGGAAATCGATAATTTCGAGCAACTTTTCGGAGCTGTCAAGGTACTTTTCGACCTTCCTAATAACAAATATATTTTTGATATTAACGATAAAGAAAATCCGGTTCTGCAACTGGGCATCAATAATGGTCTCATGATGGCAGCTGAGCGTCTTCTTGAGAGCAATATGAGTATTGATAAGGTGGTTATCCTTCTTCGTTTGGATGCCAATCAAGAAAAAATTATTCGTATGAAATATGGCAAATAAATAGAACGGTCTTGAATGGCCGTTTTATTGTCTAAAGAGTGATAGAAGGAGATTGAAAATGACAGAAAAAAACAGCCTGAGACAGGATGTTGAAGCACTATGTGCTGAGCGTGATGCCCTGGAAAAAGAGGTAGAAGCACTTAAAGCTAAACGTGATGATCTCTTTGAAGGTGTTAGAGATGCAGAACAGATGAAAAGTGTTGCCTGGGATTCATTTTATGCATTGGCGGATCACCTCAAGGCTGAAGAAAAGCAAAGAGAATTTGCTAATAATTATTGGGAGCATGTTTCTGGGGATCTCAAGATAGACATGGAATTTGTCTTAAGTCGTGGTCTACGGTTTAAACGGTTACTGTCTCAAGGACAGTTTGAACTGGTCTCACAGGAATTAGACGTTTTTGAAAAGGAATTAGACGATTTGGCTCGCAGTTTTGGTGTTGAGCTTGATCGCCTACCAGTGGAACCTAGCCCTATAGATTAGTAAGGTATTGCCCTTAAAGTGTTTTTTTAGGGGCTTTTTGAATAGCAAAAAAGCGATCTTGAAAAGAATCGCTTGCTTTATCTTGTTAGACGATGATTTAGCTGATTTTGTTTTCTTTATCCATGTAAGATGTGTCATTCCAACGTTTGAGAGTGAAATGTTCGCAATCTTCTGTTTCAAGAATAGTGACCGATGCGTTGTCGAGACCACCAGCCTGACGGAGCAGACCTGGCTCAAATCCCAAGAGGCTACGAATCGAAGCTGTTAAATTAGCTCCGTGCCCAACGAGGAGAACGTTTTTAGCATCACTATATTTAAGTGTTTTGATTAATTGGGCGACACGTTGAGTGGTGCTATAAACAGACTCTGCATGGAAATCTTTAGCACGGAATTTGGCTAGATTATTGCGAAAAGCGTGCATTTCTTGTGGATAAATCGATTGGACCAATGAAATCTTTTGGCCTTCGAGTTTACCCAAGTTCCATTCACGCAGTGCCTTTGTGTAGGTAACCTCAACCTTACTTTTTTGAGACTCAATAATGAGTTCCGTTGTTTTTTAGCACGTGGTAGATCACTTGAAAAGACTAGGTCAAAATGTGTGTCACTGAGATAGCGACCGAGCTCACGTACTTGTTCAATTGATTCTTCAAGTAGAGGCGAATCCCCTTTGGCACCTTGAAGACGTCCTTCTAAGTTCCATTCAGTTTTACCATGACGAACGAAATATAGTTTCATAATTACTCCTTAATATCAGCGAATTCAGCTTTGACAAAATCAGCAAGGGCCTGACTATTGATACGGATAGAACGCCCAATTTCTCCTGCTGAAACAATGAGAAAACCAGCTTCTCGTGCCGATTGATCAATGTAGATAGGAAAATTGTGTTTTTGACGAATGCCCACAGGATTGTTAGCTCCATGTACATAACCTGTCGTTTTTTGGAGATCCTTTTGTGGAATCATGTGAACTTTCTTGTTCCCTGAAATCTTAGCTAGTTTTTTTCAGATAGATGTTCAGTGATAGGAACGATACCAATGACGGGTCCCGTCTTATCACCGTTGAGGGCGAGAGTTTTATAAATGCTCTCACGTGCCACATCCTCTGGAAGCTCACCTTCTAACCCATTGAAGGCTAAGCTGTCATGGTCAATTTTAGCCTTATCAAGAATTTGGTCAACCAAGGTCTTCTTGACTTTGCTTTTCTTTGCCATTATTATATCTCCTTCTAAAATTGTGCATTTCTATCATTCATTATAACACATTCGACTTGACACGCCTAAGCCAATTTTGAAAAGAAAAAAATCAGTGTCCGAGACACTGATTTCTACTGACTACTAGACATCCTTGAGGAGCTAGATGAGCTGGTTACAGTAGCTGAGCTAGTTGAACTTGACGATTTAGTGGTCTTGTTTTTAGTTGATTTTTTCTTAATCTTACCAAAGAGTTTCTCAAAGGTTTTACGTTTGTTTTTATCAGGATTGATTTGGTTAAGATCTAGGATATTGTCGAAACCAGGAAGGCTTCCTTGAGACGTGTACTGGTGAAGGTCATAGTCAATCTCAGTATTTGGCAGGGCCTCATAGTAGCCTGAGTCGGTACCGTAGGCTGGAATCCACACGGCATCAAAGTTTTTAGTGGAAACTTCTTGCTCAAGCATGAAATAAGCACCAATGTAAAGACCAACATTTTCAGCTCCAAGACGTTTGAGTTCGGCTCGAAAGGCCTGGACACCTTCATCCATGTTAGACATGGTTTCCTCTTCAACGTCAATCCAGTAATAGGTAGGTTTGTATGGAGAAGCATTTTTGTAGAAAATACGAGCTTCTTCCTTCATCTCCTTTACAGAAGTACCTTGTGCGTAGGAATAGACGGCGACTGGAACGTCACGTTTTTTGAGTTCTTTGATATGTGTTTTAAAAGATTTGTCAACCCCATTTGAGCTGGCGGCATTGCTATCCTTGCTAATCTGTGATCCACCGAAGACGCGGATAATAGCACCAGAAATATGATTTGACAAGACATCGTAGTCGATATCCTGAGGTAGTTGCCAACCCGAAAGGTCAATAATGGGATTAAGCACGAGCTTCTCATTAGAGCTACTAGATGGACTGGTTGTTGTTTTGGGCGCTGTAGCAGAAGGAATAGCCGATTTCACGTTCTCGAGATGCGCCTGCTGTTTGGACGTATTGTGAATGTTTTCAATAACTAATGCTAATCCTAAAAGAGCTAGAACCACGTAAACAACGATCGGTTTTATTCTTTTTCTCATTACTTTCCATTCTACCTTAAATAGCGTAAAAATGCAAAATAGTCGGCTTATAAATTATGTGAGTTATATTAAAGTAACTGATTTTTAAAAAGCTTTAGTAACGCTAGTTCACACTGATTTGATGAAGGTATCCCTAGGGATTTAGTTGTGAATTAAGTGAATATTTCATTTATTTAAGACGGATTTTTAGCCTTATTTGTCAGCTTCTTCCTTAAAACTGGCGCCACTAGTGGCATCTGACCAGGCTACCAGTGCTTGAGCAGAGCTATCCAGATAGGTCTGGAGAGGTTGCTTCAAATCAAAAATCGTCTCCCAAAATCCTAAGATTCGTCCTTCTTGGTCTGTTGAGGCTTGATAAGTCTGGATGAGGATTTGCTCAAAACTATCTGTCGGAATGGGATAACTAATGGTTTTGGTGGGAGAAGCTAGAACTTCAGACATGATCCAATCAGGCAGATTTTCAGCCTCACGGGGGAAGAAACTACCGTCAGCGCCACCATTGTCATAAAGAAAGTTTCCTTTAGCATCGTAGGCGGCTAGTTTATAGGGCAAGTAGTTCAGTAGTGTTGTTAAATCGTTCATACTGTCATGATAGCCTCTTTCATGACAAAAGGCAATGTTTTGACCTTTTGAAGCACTAGGTCTATAGCTTTCATGTGTTTTTGTGGGAAGAATAGGCCTACACTATTGAACGTCCAAAGTGACTTTTTATCGTGCTAAAAACGCTTGAAATTAATGACTTCAAGCGTTTTGGATTTCAATTCTGAGATTTGCTAAGAGAAATGGCCTTTGTCTATCAGTCGACTTTGCGTCCGATAAATCGTTTTAAGAAATAGATGAGATATCCCACAGCAATGTAGCCAGCACTAATTAGGAGGACATTAAGCAAAACCTTGTTCCAGCCCAACTTGTTGACATTGATAAAAAAGTAGGCGAAGGGACTATTTTTTGCGTGTGGAATAGGTAATTTTAAGACTAATCCATTGAGAAGGGCAAAGGCAAAATAGGCCAAAGGTGCTAAAGACCAGTAAAGGGGCTCACGCAGACGGTAAGCCTTTCGGGCATCAAAAACGAGGGTATCAAGCACCAATCCCCAGGGAACAATGTAGTGGACCAAAAGGTTACGAACCGTCCAAAAGTCTTCCGGCTTGGTACTAGGGGCCAATAGAAAATGATAAATAACCCCTGTGATTAAGATGGCCATAGTGACACCACCCTTGTAACGTAAGAGTTTGATGTTGGTCGTTGCATCCCCTTTGTTGAAATCGTAGATGATAAAGAAAATCAAACTAGAGAAAACCAGGATATTGGACAAAACAGTGTAGTAGAGTAGCATGCCCCAACCATCATCATGGATTTGAATAGAGACCCCAACCAGACCACAAAGGGCTAGTAAGATACGGTAAAAACGAGAAATAGTCATAAGCTTCCTTTTCCTAATAAATAATCTCTTTTATCATATCACATTTTTCACTAACAATTTAGTGAAAATTCTAGTAAAATCAAAGTAAGAAAGACTTTAAGGAGTAATTATGGCCCATCTCATCGATTATCTTGAAAAGGTTGAGAATCTAACTTTTGACCAAGAACCTCTGAATATCTTGGATAAGGTTTGTATCAACGAAATCGGCTACCTGACCTATGAAAAATGGCTCACAGCCAGTGACTTAAAGAAGTCCATCAATTTACATGATTTCGCTGAGGGCAAGGAGTTAAATCCAGATTATTCCTTTATGGTGACCAAAGAGCGGGTGGAACTCGCAGAGGCTATAGTCAGGTCTAGGCGCTTTGCCAGTCTGAGTCTCAGTAACTACCGTAGTGTCTTGGACAAGGAGGTGGAAAAACAGTTTGCGGCGATGATTTTCAGCCTGTCTGAACTGGACTACCATCAGCTTGTCTTTCGTGGGACGGATGATAGTGTCATTGGATGGAAGGAGGATTTTCAGCTGACCTATAGTCGGGAAATTCCTGCCCATCGCTCAGCCATGACTTTTCTGGAGGACCACTTGCCGAATCTCAGTGGACGTATCACTGTTTCTGGCCACTCCAAGGGTGGGAATCTTGCCCTCTATTCAGCTGTTCAGAGTTCAACTGCCTTGCGTGAGAAAATCGCAGAGCTCTTGCTCCTGGATTCACCAGGCTTGATGAAGTCCCTCTTAGAGAAGCCTTCTTACCAAGAGTTGAAAGCCAAGATGATAGTTATTAGACCTCAAGATTCTGTCGTGGGGGTTATGCTCTATTGGGATAGACCTGCCCAGCTTGTCGCAGCAGAAGGCATCGGATTTGCGCAACATAACGCCTTGACTTGGGAGGTTGATTTGACGACAAATGATTTTGTTTATGAGGACCAGCCAACAGAGTTGAGTCAGCGTTTGGAAGAAACCTTCCAAGAGTGGATTGAGGCCTTGCCTAGTCAAGAACTCAAGCAAGTTTGCGATTTGGTTTTTGATACCATCCTTGATTCAGGTATTGAAAGCCTCGATGATATTGGCATCCAAGCCTTGCCACAGATAGGTCAGATGCTACAAGGATTTGGCAATCTCTCGGACAAACAAAAGAATGTCTTGCAAGACGGTTTCAACCAGTTACTTTGGATATTTTGGAAGTCAGGAAATAAAAAATCTACCCTGCCCAAGCTAGAGCTTCCTGATTTCATTAAGAAGTTAAGCGAGTTAAGGAATCACGATTAGAGGCATAGGGTGATAGAAATGGAGAATATGATGCCTAAAAATGTACTCATTACAGGAGCAACATCAGGAATTGGCGAAGCAACGGCGCGTGCCTTTGCCAAAGAGGGGGATAACCTGATCTTGACAGGGCGCCGTGTAGAGCGTCTTCAAGCTCTAAAAGCAGAATTTGAAGCGACCTATCCCAATCAAAAAGTTTGGACCTTTGCACTGGATGTCACTGATATGGATATGGTCAAAGATGTTTGCCAAGCCATTCTCAAAAGTGTGGGTCAAGTCCATGTCTTGGTCAATAATGCAGGTCTAGCACTAGGCCTAACAGCCTACCAAGACTATGAAGAGTGGGACCTGCTGACCATGCTCGACACCAATGTCAAGGGCTTGATGATGGTGACACGTCAGATTCTACCAAGTATGGTAGCTGCCAATGAGGGACATATCATTAATATGGGCTCTACAGCGGGCATCTATGCCTATGCAGGTTCAGCCGTTTACTCAGCTACCAAGGCCGCAGTGAAAACTTTTAGTGACGGGCTTCGTATCGACACCATTGCTACAGATATCAAGGTGACAACTATTCAGCCAGGTATTGTTGAGACTGACTTTTCTCAAGTTCGCTTTCATGGTGATAAGGACAAGGCAGCCAAGGTCTATCAAGGTTTGGAAGCCCTCCAAGCCCAAGATATTGCAGATGCTGTCCTCTATGTCACCAAGCAACCACGACGTGTCCAGATTTCAGACATGACCATCATGGCTAACCAACAAGCCACAGGGTTTACGATTCATAGGGGAGAGTAAATAGATAATAAAAACATAACCTTCGGGCTGTGTTTTTTGTTTGAATTTTCCCAAAACTATGAAAGAAACCGTGAAAATGCTATAATGTAAGGGATTACGACAATGTTGAAAGGATAAGTCATGCCAGCAGTTACTCCAGAACTTGAGATAGAACGTCAATTAATCGAGCAATTAACCTCTGGTGAGAGCCAGTGGACCTATCGCCAAGACTTAAAAAATGAAGGTCAATTATGGGATAACTTTTTTGAGAAGTTAGCTCAGAATAACGTTGCCCTACTTGCTGACCATCCCTTGACCGAGCAAGAAAAGCGACAAATCAAGAACCAGCTTAACTTCATTAACTATTATGAAGCTGCTAAGTGGTTGGCGGGTGAAAATGGTATTGCCAAAGTCGAGGTGCAACGTGAGGATGCTAGCCTTGGGACTATCCGACTTTCTGTCATCTGGCGTGACAATATCGCTGCTGGAAAATCCAGTTACGAAGTGGTCAATCAAGTCGAACGTGACAAGGCCTATCCTCAAGATCAGGACCGTCGTTTAGATACAACCCTGATGATTAATGGACTTCCTCTTATCCATATCGAGCTCAAGAGTCCTCGTGTGGCCTTTTTGGACGCCTTTCATCAAATCAAAAAGTATGACCGTGAAGGAAAGTTACGTGGCATCTATTCTGCCCTTCAGATGTTTGTTGTGACTAATAAGGTTGATACACGTTATATTGCAGCTGCACGAGAGGATAAGCTTAATAAACAATTCTTGACATCTTGGGTGGATAAAGATAATAAACCCATGACCAGTCTCATGGACTTTGCCCATGAGGTCCTGTCTATTCCACGTGCTCATCAGATGGTGATGCAGTACTCCGTTATTGATGATAGTAAGAAAGCCCTCATCCTCTTACGTCCTTATCAAATCCATGCCATCGAGTCTGTTCAGGATGCCTCTCGCCGTCAGGAATCAGGCTATATCTGGCATACCACGGGTTCTGGTAAGACCCTAACGTCCTACAAGGTGGCTCGCAACCTCTTGCAGATTCCAGCCATTCAAAAGACAATTTTCGTCGTGGACCGTAGGGACCTTGACCAGCAGACGACGTCGTCCTTTCTTTCCTACGCTGCCAATGATGTCATCGATATCGACGAAACGGACAATACCCATGATTTGGTCAAGCGTTTGGCAGGAAATGATAAGCGAGTGATTGTGACGACTATCCAGAAAATCACAACCATGATGCGCAAGTTCCAAGAAGGTAAATATCAAAAGGATTCGGAGAAAATCAAGGACCTCCGTGTGGCTTTTGTTGTGGATGAATGTCACCGTGCGGTTACGCCTCAGACCCCAAAAGACATCAAGGGCTTTTTCCACAATTCGCTCTGGTATGGCTTCACAGGCACACCGATTTTCAAGGAAAATAAACGAAAGCAATTAGGCGATTTGGCACAAACCACCCACCAACAATATGGCGAACGCCTACACGAGTATACGGTCAAAGAAGCCATCCATGACGGAGCAGTTCTGGGATTCAAGGTGGATTATCGAAATACCATTATTTCGCTGATTCCTGAAAAAGATCTTCCTGACTCTGTTTATGAAGATAAAGAGCACATGCTAGAAGTCTTGGATGCTATCCTAAACAAAAGTTATCAACAGTTGGGCTTTCCAAATGGTGTGGGCAAGACTTACGAGGCTATCTTAACGGTTAAGTCCATTCCACAAGCTCAGGCTTATTACAATCTGCTCAAGAGTATCAAGGCAGGACACGAACGTGTCAAGGTGTCAGAGCGAGCTAAGCGCGTGCTACCTGACTTTCCAAAGATGACGGTCACTTACTCAGTGTCGGAAAATGAAGAAGAGTCTATCGACTACCAAGACCACATGAAACAGGTCATGGACGACTACAATCAGGAGTTCGGTACCCATTTTAACATGGCTGATTTGCGTGGCTTTAACACGGATATCAATAATCGTTTAGCCAGAAAGTTAGATAAATACATTCCTCGCAATGAGCAGTTGGATTTGGTTATCGTCGTTGACCGTCTTTTGACAGGTTTTGATGCCCCATGTCTATCCACTCTCTTTATCGACCGTAAGCCCATGCGTCCACAGGATTTGATTCAAGCCTTTAGTCGCACCAACCGCATCTTTGACAGTAAAAAGCGTTATGGCCATATCATCACCTTCCAAAGACCAGAGGCCTTTAAAGAGGCTGTGGATAACGCCCTTAAACTCTACTCAAACGGTGGTGAAAATGACGTCACTGCCCCAGATTGGGAAGAGGAAAAAGCCAACTTCATCCAAGCCTGGATAGACTTTCAAGTAAAGGTGGAAGATGTGGAAAACTATGTCATCACGATTGAGCAAGCCACTAGCCCACAACTCCGTCGCATTGCCAAGGCTTACCAAACCTTTGACAAGTATCTGGCATCTATCCGTGTCTATAGTGAATACGATGAAGCGGCTATCTATGCGGAGACAGGCCTATCAGATGAAAAGCTTGAAACCTATCTGGGAATCTATCAAAATATCCTAGCAGAGCTCAAAAGCCGAGCAGAAGACGACGGTGATGATAATCTCTTTGATATCCACTACGAACTGGAATCCGTCCAAGTCGACGAGATAAACTATGCTTACATCCTGACCCTGATTCAAAGTATGATTCAGCAGGAGGAGGATAGTCCACAAGCCCTCAGTGACAAGGATATCGAAACGGTTGATAACTATATCCAGAGTCTGGAACGCACCAATCCTAAACTAGCCGAAATCATCCGAAACCTGTGGAAAGAAGTCCAAGCCAATCCCAAAGATTACCAAGGACAATCTATCACTGGTGTCTTGGACACTATGATTGAAGCCATCATCGACGACCATCTCAAACACTTTGCCAGAAAATGGTATGTCGGACTCGATGAACTTCGTTACTATGTCCAACACTATCGCAAGGGTGCTAAGAAGCAATCTGGAGAAAGCCAGCTCACCAAGAGCCAACGCTACAAAGACTACAAAGCAGAAACAGCTGATGCCCTTAACCCGCTCAGCTACAAAAAACACATCAAAGAAGCCTACACCAAACTCATCGAAGAGGTTATTGAACCCCTGAGAGTGGGGAGGTAGAGTAATAACTAGGGAGAATAAATGGCAGATACGATATTAATTTTAGGAAACGGCTTTGATTTAGCAATGGGTCGAAAAACGAGTTATAAAGATTTTTTAGAGTTTGCTGAGAAACTATTTCCTATACCTGACAAAGAATATGAAAATTTTCTCAACAAACATGATATTAGTACTGAGAAATATAAAGATAATTTATATCTTAGATATATTAGAGAGAATAGAACTACACTCGGAGAAAATTGGTCAAATCTTGAAATAATGATTTCTCAACTTGCTGAAGCAATAGTTTTTTTCAAACTAAATCCCGACAAGTTATATCGCAAAGGAGGTTTTTTATACCCTAATCTTAGTGACTCATTTTGTAGAGAGATGAATGAAGAGGATAATTCTACTTCAAAAATATTTATTGGTAGAATCTTTTCTGAACTTTATAAAAAACAACAATGGGAAAAGTTAGAGAGAGGATTAGTAATATCGAAATTAAATAATGAGTTTATTAGGAATCTTGATTTACTGACTGAGCTCCTAGAAATTTACCTTTCTTATAGAGACTACATAGACTTTGAAGTTGCCCCAATTATTCCTAGTGAGACAGTGTTAGATGCCATAGATGAAATATCAAAGGCTAGTGTGATTAGTTTTAACTATACACATACCCCAAATAAACTTTATAAAATTCCCTTAGAAAAGATCCATTTTATACATGGAGAAATTGATTTAAAAAGACGAAAACATAATATTAATACCATGGTTTTTGGCATTGAAGATAAGGGAACTGAAATCAATAGTGATTTAATACCTTATCAAAAATTTTATCAACGTGTAGTTAAAGAAACTGGAAATACATATGAGAGATTTTTTGACCAGGAATTTGATATATCAAATGGAATACCAAGAATTGTTAAAAATATTATTATTTTTGGACATTCTGTTGATCCACTTGATAAAGAGATATTTGAAAAATGTTTTAAATTGGTTGACAATAAATATTACCAGAGTAGATTTATATTCACATATTTTAATGAAACAGCTAAACGTTCAATAATTAAGAATTTAGCCATTATTCTAGGCAAAGATGAATTGGTTGAACTAACGGGGTAGAAAAGAGTAGTATTCGTACAAAGTCAAGATGTTGATGGGATGAGAGAGTTGCTCTTAAAGTAAGTTATGAATACCTAGATTAGATAGATAAAACTTTTTAAGAATTGATTCGGTAATTAGAAGTTAAATACTATGTGAAGATAGTTCAGCTAAAAAATTTAGTCTCAAAGTATAATACTCATAGTCTCAGATTAGACGTTTTCTTTCACTCGAATAGGAGAAATTGCAATGAATACTATAATTCCATTTCTTAATTCTCAGTTTATTAGTTCAATGATTGGGGCTTTACTGGGTGCTGGTGTAGCGGTTTATGTAGCAAAGCTCCAAAATAGGCAGCAACTTAAACAGCTAAAAGATGAACATAAGTTACAACGAGAATTTTTTGAAAGACAAGAAGCGAACGAAAGAGAACGTATTTTCTTACAGTATACAATTGAGAGGGCGGAGAGGTCCTATAAAATATTAAACCAATTGAAAAAAGCCGCAACTTTTTTTGGAGATGAAACTTTCCCTTTGACAGAATCAGATAATGAAGATGAATTTCAGAAGATATTTTAAAACTTTGTTATACAGTAATAACTCCGAAATACTACGAATTTATTGATTTAAAGGATGAGTTGTTACTGACATTAGTAATTCAAGATGATGTGAGATTATCAGATTTAAAAAATGAAGTAGTAATGGAAGTAGAAAGATTTTCAAACTATTATTATAAAATTATTAAAGCAAGTACTTTTATTGAATTTTCTGAAATGGTTGATGCCTTTTGTGAAGAAACAAAATTAATTGAAAAATGTGATAGCCTCAAAACTTATATAACTAAATATATTATGGACAGCACATTTAGACTTATTCCCCCTGAGAAAATTGCTGAGAAAATTTTAAAGCAAAGCTACGGTTCTTCCGAACTTAAGTTTAAAGTTGTAAAAGATTAAAATTAGGGTTATATTTTTGTTATAAAATATTCGCATAGTATATGTAATCATAGAAAATTTAGAGAATAAATCTAGTTTGAAAAGTAATTTACTAGAAAAAGTGGTGTAAAAAACTATAAGGTTACTTTTTAGCAAGTTTATTGTGTAATGAAATAAATATAAACTAATTACTTTGTCAAAAAAAGATTGGAGAATAATTGAAAGAAAAATATTGCAAAATTCCAAAGTTCCGCTTTAATAAGTTTCTAGAGTCATGGAAAAGACTGAAGTATGAAGACGTAATTGAAGTAAATAGTGGTAAAGATTATAAACATTTAGATAAAGGAGATATTCCTGTATATGGAACTGGTGGATATATGCATTCAGTTTCAGAAGCAATTACAAATAAAGATGGAGTAGGTATTGGTAGAAAAGGAACAATAAATAAACCGTATATTTTAAAAGCACCGTATTGGACAGTAGATACCCTATTTTTTGTATTCCCAAAAATAAATACAATTTATATTTTATTAATGCGATTTTTGAACGAACTCAATGGGAGAGGTTTGATGAGTCTACTGGTGTACCTTCATTATCTAAGTTAACAATCAATAATATTCAAAATTATTTTCCATCTTTCGACGAACAATCTGCCATCGGTTCCCTTTTCTGCACCCTCGACGACCTTCTATCTAGCTACAAGGACAATCTCGCCAACTACCAATCTCTCAAGGCGACCATGCTTTCCAAGATGTTTCCCAAAGCTGGACAGACTATTCCTGAGATTCGTTTGGATGGATTTGAAGGGGAGTGGGGAAAGTATTACCTAGGTGATATTTTTGAACAAGTATCAAATTATATTGAACCTTCTAAAGAAAACGAGTTATGGAGTTTAACAGTTGAGAAGGGATTAACACCTAAAACAAATCGTTACAAAAGAGATTTTTTGGTAAAAAAGAATGATAAATTTAAAAAGGTTAATGTACAGGAGTTTGTTTATAATCCAATGAATCTTACATTAGGTGCTTTGGATTTAAACGATAATGAAGTAACTATTTCAGTTTCTGGTTATTATGTTGTGATGAAAAACAGAAATATGGAAAAATTTGATAATGATTTTTTGAAAATTCTATTAAAAACAACGTACGCAATTTATCAATATAAACAGTTTGCTACAGGAACTCTAATTGAAAAACAACGTGTACAATTTCCAACTTTCTCGGAGATTCCATTTTATTTACCACCAATAGCCGAACAACAAGCTATCGGCACATACTTCTCTAACCTTGATAACCTTATCAACTCTCACCAAGAAAAAATTTTTCAACTCGAAACACTCAAAAAGAAACTTTTACAAGATATGTTTATATAAAAGGAGTGCAGTAAAATGTCAAAAGTAAAATCTGAATGTCTAAAGAAAGAAGAAAAACCTGTAGTAGCTATTTGCTATGATTTTGATAAAACGCTGTCTCCTGATGATATGCAAGCTCAAGGATTTATACAAAAGCTAGGGTATGAAATTGGTGATTTTTGGAAGAAGTCAAATGGATTTGCTATCAAAAATGACATGGATCAGAATCTTGCGTATATGTTCACTATGAAAACAGAATCTGCAGGAAAGGTTTTGTTTACAAAAACGGAGCTAGCTAAGTTTGGCTCAGAAGTGAAATTATTTCCAGGAGTCGAAGACTGGTTTGAACGAATCAGAAAATATGGAGAAGAAAAAGGTGTTATTGTAGAACACTACATTATTTCGTCAGGTTTGAAAGAAATGATAGAAGGAACTTCCATAGCTAAGAAAGGTGCCTTTAAGAAAATATATGCAACTTCTTTTTATTGCGATGAAAATGGGGTTGCAGTCTGGCCTGCTCAGGTAGTAAATTACACGAATAAAACACAATTCCTTTTTAGAATAACCAAAGGGGTTCTGGATGTAAATAATGCTGCAGTAAATGATTTTTTCTCTGAAAGTGATTTACGTGTTCCTTTCAGAAATATGATTTATTTAGGAGATAGTGACACTGACATTCCGTGTATGAAGCTAGTTAAAACGAGAGGTGGCTATTCTATCGGTGTATTCAATCCTGAAACTAATGATAGAACAAAAGTATATAAGATGACCCGTGATAATCGTATAGATTATTTTGTGCCAGCTGACTATTCAGAGAATACTGAACTTGATACTTTAATAAAGACAATTATTGATAAGACCGTCTTTAATGAATTATTAGAAAACAAGAAAAATAATGACAAAAAAGAGGCAGGTACAAGAAAGCTCAGAAGAAAGAAAAAAGATAAATGAATTTCATTCTAAAAATATAAAACTCTTACAAGACATGTTTATCTAACTTTCAAAAATGATCCTTATCAGCATCCATAAGCATAGCCTTTTTCGAATAGTATAAGTGAGCCCCTTTGATCCTTTCAAAGGGTGCTTCTTGGTATTTAATAACTTACAAGTATTTACTTTTAATAACTTTAGAGTTATAATGAATTCGAAAAGAGTTTGCTTTGTGCACACTATTTATTTTTATAAGGACAAACAAGGGAATCAGCCTGTCTTGGACTATATGAGAAAGCTAGCTCGTCGGGATAGCAAGGACAGTCGGATCAAACTCAACAAGCTCAATGACTACATCGAACTTTTGAGCCAACATGGTACCTGTGCTGGCCAACCCTACATCAAGCATCTGGATGCGGAGATCTGGGAGTTGAGACCCTTGCGGGATCGGATTTTATTCGTGGCTTGGCTGGATGGGAGCTTTGTCTTACTGCATCATTTTGTCAAAAAGACGCAAAAGACACCCAGACGAGAGATCGAGAAAGCCAAGCGAGAGTTGCAAGATTTGAAGGAAAGAGGGCTAAGAAATGAAGAATAGTGCCATCGGCAGCAATTGGAAAGATGTGAGAGCAGAGCTCTTCACCAAGGAAGAAATCCTTGAAAGTGATCTTCGGGTCGCGATTATGACAGAGCTGATTGAGGCTCGGCATGAAAAGGGCATTAGTCAAAAGAAACTAGAAGAACTCAGTGGGGTTAGCCAACCGGTCATCGCTCGGATGGAGACAGGGAAGACCAGTCCTCAATTGGATACGGTTTTGAAAGTCTTAGCCAGTCTGGGCAAGACCCTCGCTGTCGTCCCACTGGAACAAGAAAAAGTCTAAAAGAAATCAGAAAGAATTACTATGGAAACAACACAAACCTCCCAGTCGCTTTATCAAGCCCTGTGGAACTCAGCGGATGTGCTCCGCTCTAAGATGGATGCCAACGATTACAAGTCTTATCTCTTGGGCATGGTCTTTTACAAGTATTTATCGGACAAGATGCTCTTTTTCGTGGCAGAGACCATGGAGGAGGAGACAGAAAGTTTGGATGAAGCACTAGCAGTCTATCGTAAATACTACGAGGATGAGGAGACTCACGAGGACCTCTTGGCAGTCATCACTGATGAGATGAGCTATGCCATTCATCCTGACTTGACCTTTACGGCCTTAGTGGAGCGAGTGAACGATGGAAGCTTTCAGTTAGAGGATTTGGTTCAGGGCTTCCGTGATATTGAGCAAAGTGACGAGCTTTATGAAAACCTTTTCGAAGACATTGACCTCTACTCTAAGAAACTTGGGGCGACTCCTCAAAAGCAAAACCAGACGGTTGCGGCTGTGATGAAAGAGTTAGCAGTCCTAGATGTGGCAGGTCATGCTGGTGATATGCTTGGTGATGCTTACGAGTACTTGATCGGTCAGTTTGCGACGGATTCGGGTAAGAAAGCTGGTGAGTTCTATACACCGCAACCTGTTGCCAAGCTTATGACGCAGATTGCATTTTTAGGACGTGAGGACAAGCAAGGCTTTACCCTTTATGATGCGACTATGGGGTCAGGATCGCTCTTGCTTAATGCCAAACGCTATTCACGTCAACCACAGACAGTGGTTTACTTTGGTCAAGAGTTGAACACCTCAACTTATAACCTGGCACGTATGAACATGATTCTGCATGGTGTACCGATTGAAAATCAGTTTTTACACAACGCAGATACCTTGGATGAGGATTGGCCAACCCAAGAGCCAACTAACTTTGACGGTGTTCTCATGAACCCACCTTATTCAGCCAAGTGGTCTGCTAGCTCAGGTTTCATGGATGATCCTCGTTTCTCACCATTTGGGAAACTAGCACCTAAGTCTAAGGCTGATTTTGCCTTCCTCTTGCACGGTTACTATCACTTGAAACAAGACAATGGTGTCATGGCCATCGTCCTACCTCATGGGGTGCTCTTCCGTGGTAATGCTGAAGGGACTATTCGTAAGGCTTTGTTGGAAGAAGGTGCCATTGATACGGTTATCGGTCTGCCTGCTAATATTTTCTTTAACACCAGTATTCCGACGACGGTTATCATTCTCAAAAAGAACCGCACCAATCGTGATGTTTACTTTATCGATGCCTCTAAGGAGTTTGATAAGGGGAAAAATCAGAACATCATGACGGATGCTCATATTGAGAAGATTCTCAATGCCTATAAGAGCCGTGAGGATATGGACAAGTTTGCCCATCTGGCTAGCTTTGAAGAGATTGTGGAAAATGACTACAACCTTAATATTCCTCGCTATGTGGATACCTTTGAGGAAGAAGAAGTGGAGCCCTTGACCGAGATTGTGGCTAAGATTAATGAGACCAATGCGACGATTGAAAGTCAGACAGCCTCACTTCTCGACATGCTTGGTCAGCTTCATGGAACGACACAAGAAGCGGACGAAGAACTCAAGGCTTTTGTGGAAGCATTTAAGGGGTAATTTATTAGTTAAATGATAAAAGAAGTATCAGTCAAATGAAGTTTTGACTGGTCTTTTTTCTATGAATTTGATAATATTAAATTACCAAAAAGGTAATTTGAATCGAACGGAAAGGAATTTATGAAGCTAATCTATACAAATAAAACTGTTGAGAAACAGTGCACTGAGCTGAGGCGAGCGAAAAAGGATTTTTCGGATAAGGTTGCATTAAAGTTGCATCAGTTGATTAACCTTTTGGAAGCATCGGATTCTTTGGCTAGTGTGACGGCCTTTCCTAAGTATCATTTTCACCAATTAAGGGGAAAGAGAAATGGACAGTTTGCCTTAGATATAGATGGTCGAAGGAGTTCCTATCGTTTGATTGTAGGATTTCGTGAGGAAGATTTTGATAAGGTATTTTCTAGTCCGGTAGAAATCGAAATCTTGAAAATAGAGGAGGTTAGCAATCATTATGAGTAAAAAAGTGGTTGAGTACAAAGACCTGGTTGCTTTTCATCCAGGTCAGTATGTTGAAGACTTAATTGAGGACTATAACGTAACTCAGAAAGAATTTGCGGAGCGTTTGGGAGTCTCTGCCAAGACTGTCAGCAAGCTAGTTAATGCTGAGGAGTCTATTAGTAAGGAGACAGCTCATAAGTTAGCCAAGTTAAGTGGTGTTTCTATGCAGACTTGGCTCAACCTTCAAAACATTTATGATGTGAAAGTGGCTGAAATTGTAGAACAAAGAGAGCTTGATCAAGGCCGCGAGAAGGAAATATGCGAGATGATTGACTTCAAGTATTTTAAGCAAAAAGGCTATGTTCCAGAGAAGCGCTATGGTATTGGTGAAAAGATTACAGAGCTTCGGAAGATTCTGGAAGTATCGAGTTTAGAATATCTCGTGACTTTTAACCATTTAGTGAGTTATCGTAATACACGTGACTTTACCGAAAAGAGTATTGTTAATTCTAATATTATGTTAGAGTTAGCATCTAAAAAAGCTCGTAATAAAACGACCACGAAGCTTAATCGTAGAAAGTTAGAGAGAAGCTTGCCAACATTGAGGGAACTGACGAGACAAGATCCAAAGGATTTTGCTCAAGAGTTGACCGATATCTTGCTAGAGTGTGGGGTTGTCCTAGTGGGTCTTCCTGCTTTAGCAAATGCCAATTTAAATGGTGCAACAAAGAAATTTGGAAACGGTAGTGTCTTGTTGTTATTAACAGATCGTAATAAAGCATCAGATATTTTTTGGTTTTCACTTTTCCATGAGATTGGTCATATTCTTCAGAATGACTTTTGGTCTGATGATGGAGATAGTGACTCTTATAGACGTTCTGAGGAACTAGCAGACCAGTTTGCGAAAGATTTACTAATTGCCCCTCAAGACTATCAAAGATTCATAGATGAAGGTTGCTTTGATAAACAAGCGATTAGGAAATTTGCTGATGAGATTGGTATCCATCCTAGCATTGTTTTAGGTCGACTTCAGAACGATGAGTATTTGGGTTATGATCAATTTAGAGACTTGAAAGTGAACTATTATTTGGTTTCTTAATGGATCTTATAGTGTAATCAAAAGCTTTTTCCGAATAGATAGAAGTAGAGGGGCCAACCCTCTATTTTTTCTTAAGGAGAGGTAGATGGAAAAAAGACACAAGCATGTCTCACCGACCTTGGATATTATGGCTAAGAAGATTTTTAGCCTACCTGAGGTGACAGTGGCTTTTATTAGAGATATTTTGGATTTGGATGTTGTGGACGCTCAGATTTTGGAGGGGACGCAGCTTCATAAAAAGGACTTTGACGAGGATGAGCTTTTCTCAACGTCAGTGGATGTTCGGGCTAAGTTGAATGATGGAACTGAGGTCATTATTGAGATTCAGGTGCGTAAGCAGCATTATTTTCTCAATCGTTTTCATTATTATTTGGCTAACCAGCTGGTGGAAAATGTGCAAAAATTACGCCAACAAGGACAGACTCACAAGATGTATGAGCAGATGGAGCCAGTCTATGGCATAGCTATCTTGGAGAAGACCTTGTTGCCTGATGAGGAATCCCCGATTAATACTTATTGGATGGCCAATAGTCGGACGGGCAAGCCTTTGAATTCTTACTATAAGGACGGAAAACGTCAGAACCTTCTTCAGATTGCCTTTTTAGAGTTGGATAAGTATAATAAAGGTAAGCATATTACGGATGAAGGGCGGCAGTGGCTAGAGTTTTTTGGAAATCTCCCATTTTCTAAGGAACCAAGCCGAGCGGTCACGCATGCCGATTCATTACTGGATTCATCCAGCTGGACACAGGAGGAAAAGGCGATGATTGATGAACGCATACGTATTCAAGAAAACTATGACATGACCATGGAAACAGCTATTGATGAAGCACGTGAAGAAGGCTTGGAACAAGGGATAGAACGAGGCCGTCATGAGGGACAACTAGAGTTGATTCACAAGATGTTATCAAAAGGTCTACCGTTAAAAGTTGTGTCAGATGTGACAGGTTTATCGCTTGAAGAACTAGAGGCTATGTTATCTTAAAACCAGCTGGACACAGGAGGAAAAGGCGATGATTGATGAACGCATACGAATTCAAGAAAATTATGACATGACTATGGAAACAGCTATTGATGAAGCGCGTGAAGAAGGCTTGGAGCGAGGGATAGAGAAAGGAATAGAGCGTGGACTTAAACAAGGCTTGGAACAAGGTCGTTATGAGGAGCGTCTAGAGTTGGTTCGCAAGATGCTCTCAAAAGGTCTATCACTAGAAGTTGTGTCAGATGTGACAGGTTTATCGCTTGAAGAACTAGAGGCATTGTTATCGTAAATTTTAGCTGAGTTAATCAATTTTTTGAAAGTGAGAGGCAGTTTTTGTCTCTTTTTTATTTTTTGGTATTTAACATTTGTAACACTAAAACATTCGGAAAATAATACTTTGAAGCGTAAAATTAAAAAGACTGTCAAACGTTTGACAGGAATCTGAGAAAATAGATTTCAGGTATTTTCAAAATTTAGTTTGACAGTTCTTACTAAATAAGGCTTTTTTGGACATGCTAATTTTTCCTGTCTTACATGTGACAGAAATCATCGTTTTGTGCGACATTTTTAGACTGTCATTTATAGGTGAATGACTGAACTTTCTAATATGACAATGTTGTTAAGGCCTTGTTAAAATGGCTTTCCTAGCCTTTTATTTTACTTTTTCATCCCTTATAATTTTCTTTGGTTTGTTTTCACGAAGATAAACAACAGCATTATCGACAATCGAATATGATGAAATCTCTATTTTCTCTTCCAACAGTGGTTTGGTTCTCAGATAGAGAGATTATGAAAAAAGTATCAGGAGAATAAAAGTGTTTAATGACAGTAAGACAAAACCAAAGTACAGCATCCGTAAATATTCCATTGGGGCAGCATCTTCCTTGATTGGGTTCATGGCTCTTGCCAATGGGCAAGCAGCTCAGGCTGACGAGGCACAATCGATTAGTGACTTGACGAATGCCTCAAATCAGGCGCAGGCCCCTCAAATGGCTTCAACAGCTCAGTTGGCGACTTCAGAGCCAACATCGGAGACAGTACAAGCGTCACAGCCTGTTAATATTATGCCTTCACAACCCCAGGTAACGACTGTTCAAGCAGCTGAGCAGACTCCGACCATTGATCAAGTGGTTGAGACAGTCACCTCTCAAAATCAAGAAACTTCAGCAAATGTCTTAACCAATGCGACTGAGGATCAAGGCCAAGGAAAGGAGTACAACACCGATAATTACGGTGCAAAGATGCCTTATACAAGCCATGAGGCTGAAAATGCGACTATTGAAAATGGCGCTACAATCCAACAGTCAAAAGATATGGAATCTACGGCTGTAGAGGCAACTAACCAAGCTTATGTCGAGCTTCCTAAAAAGGATGCGGCGGTTACCTTCAATGTCACAGAACCAGCCAACGCTTTGAATGTCCGCTATACGATACCCGATGGTGCATCAGGTCAGTTGGATGTGCAAGTTAATGGTTCAAGCGTTGGTAATCTTGATTTGTCATCCCACTCAGCCTGGCAGTACCTTAAAGGTGACCATGAGTATGATCAAGCCATTGACGGTTCAAGTGCCCGTTTTCGTTTTGATGAGACACGTCTCCTCCTCAAGGATATCCAATTAAAATCTGGTGATAAGATTTCTCTCGTTAAGAAGAAGGATGACAATGTCCCTTATGGTATTGACTTTATTGAGCTAGAACAGGCTCCAGCGCCAGTTGCCCAAAGTGAAAATAGTATCAGTATCGTGGATAAGGGTGCATCTGCTAATGATGATAGTGACGACACAGCTGCCCTACTTGCGGCTGTTGAAGAAGCTAAAGTCAGTGGAAAGTCTGTCTATATTCCAGAGGGACGTTTCAATTTTGATAAGCAAGTTAATATCGAAGCGGATAATCTAAAAATCTCAGGTGCCGGTGTTTGGCATACACAACTACACTTTACAAGTGACAAACGCTATGGTGGTGGTATTGTCTTTGGGCATAATAGTAACGGCATCGAGTTGAGCAATCTCTACATGGATTCCAACTTGACGTCTCGCTACAAGGAGGACGCACAGTACAAGGCTATTTCAGGAACGCTTGGTAAGAATTCGCACATTCATGATATCTGGGTTCAGCATTTTGAAGTTGGTATGTGGATTGGCGACTACGATCAGACGGGAAATATGAAGTATACGGATGGTCTTATCGTTGAAAATACTCGTATCCGTAATAACTTGGCTGATGGTATTAACTTTGCTCAAGGTACCAAAAATTCAACAGTCAAAAACTCTAATATTCGTGGGAATGGTGATGATGGTTTGGCAATTTGGTCAAGCATTTCAGATGGAACAAATGCCGCCGCCGAGGAAAATAATAAATTCCTCAACAACACCATTGAATCAGGCTGGCGTGCGGCTGGTATCGGTATTTTTGGTGGTAAGGGTCATGAAATCTCAGGAAACCTCATCAAGGACGTCTTTGCTGGATCAGGTATCCGTGTCAATACGGTTTTTGCTGGTCATAATTTCGACCATAATGATAATGGAATTAAGATACATGACAATACTATTCTACGTTCAGGAACAACTAATGACCTCTATAACCTCCACCGTGGTGCCATTGATTTCCAACAAGTTCGTGGGACTATCAAGAATGTCGATGTTTACGATAATAAGCTACTGAACACCTTGGCTGATCCTGTGATTACCAAGAATTTTGAGATGGGTGACAGTGGCAATGGAGAAATCCGTTTATCTAATAATACGATTGACAATAAGGCGACGATTGTTGGGGCTGTCTCAGCAGTTTCTCCAACAAAACCTGAACCAAAGCCTGTCAATAATCCAGTCTCTGAGACTTCAGTTTCCGAAACGCCAAAGAGTGAAGCGGGTTCAACTGCGCCAGTTTCTGAAGCATCAACAAGTGAAGTAGTTTCTGAGACATCAGCATCAGAAACACCAAAGAGTGAGGCAGGTTCAAGCACTCCAGTTTCTGAAACATCAACTAGTGAAGTAGTTTCTGAGACTTCAGTTTCCGAAACACCAAAGAGTGAGGAAAGTTCAAGCACTCCAGTTTCTGAAGCATCTAACAGTGAAGTGATCTCAGAGACCTCAGTTTCAGAAACAGCTAAGAGTGAAGAAAACTCAAGTACTCCAATTTCTGAATCATCAACAAGTGAAGTGGCTTCTGAAACTTCAGCATCAGAAACACCAAAGAGTGAAGCAGGCTCGACAGCCCCAGTTTCCGAGTCTTCAACTAGTGAAGTGGTTTCTGAGACATCAGCATCAGAAACATCTAACAGTGAGGAAACTTCAGGAGCTTCATCTACGAGTCAGGTTGACGTAGTAATTTCTTCTGACAGTCCAGAAAAAGCTTCAACTTCAGAAAGTACACAGAAGGATCCAATAAGTGAGGTTTCTTCAGAAGTTATTGAAAAGGGCTCAACAAGTCAGATTGCTGTTAAAGTCTCTGAAGCACCAACTACAGCAAGTACATCTGAAGTTGTCAGCATTTCGCCAAATAGTCAGATGGCTTATAATGACGACCTAAAAACTCCTGTAACAAGTAGTCAGTTGACTTCAGAAGCCATTCCTTATCATTCTCTCTTGAATGCGAAATCAGTGGATGTGATTGCAAGTAAAGTCATGGCGGTTATGGCATCTGAAACATTAGCCTCAGAAGTGGCAACACTTGCAAGCTCTGAAGGTGCTATCAAAGAGATTAACAGCGATTTGTCAGAATTGGCGGAAAACAAGAAGGATGACAAACCAGAGAATGTCGCACGTATTGATAAAAAAACTGAAGCTAGACAGGTAGCTAAGGCATCAGGTAGTCAAGAAAGCACTTCAAAAGAGCAAGGTAAGTCGAATACTGCAACAGTCTTATTCCTTGTCGGAATCGGTGCAGCATTAAGCTTATCGACAGTTTACCTTACTAAGCATGGTAAAAAAGTCAGTAAATAATAAGTAGGAAGCATCCATTAAATTGGGTGTTTTTTGTTTTTAAGCAAGCTCTAAGATACCTAATATCATTATTCTTTATTTTTAATCATCTACTTTGATTTGGTCCTGTATAATTACAGTGATAAGAAAAATTAAGGAGTTAAGATGATGAAAGAAAAAGAAATAGTAGGATTTGTTTATTTGCTCTTCTTATTTTAGTATTTACTTTAGGATTCGGATTTTCAGTAGATACTAGCAAACAATCGTTGGCTGTGAGCTCTCAAGTGGTTCAAGCGGATGAGAACAATGGTATCTTGGCTTTTAATGGTCAAAAGCAGTTTGTCATGGAGGAGAAGGACCAGCTAGGACGTGCCCACAGTGCTCATATACAGTTACAAGATAAGGACGAGCCGAAGAATAAGCGTCCCGGTAAAATAAAATATGATCCTGTAGGATGGCATAACTATAAGTTTTATTATGGTGACGGTAAATCAAAATCTTGGCTAATGAATCGAGGGCATTTGATTGGCTATCAGTTTTCGGGTGTCAATGATGAAGGCAAGAATTTAGTACCTATGACTGCCTGGTTGAACTCTGGAAATTATAAAGGAACCGATGAAGGCAATCAGTCAGGTATGCTTTATTATGAGAATCGTTTGGATAACTGGCTAGCACTCCACCCTAACTATTGGCTAGACTATAAGGTAACAGCTATCTATAGTGGAGACGAGTTGTTACCCCGTCAAGTGGAACTTCAGTATGTTGGCATTGATAGTTCTGGAAATCTCTTGGAAATTAAACTTGGTGGAGATAAGGAGACTCTTGACAGTCAAGGAATTACACATATTGTTTTGGATAACCAATCACCAAATGCAGAAATCAATTATGCGAATGGGACTGCAACAAATACGGTTCCTGCATATACTGACGTACCATCTGAGCCTAGTTCTGAGAGTTCGCAGGTGACTGAGCAACCAAGTTCTGAGCCAGAACCTGCACAACCTACACAAGAAGAGAGCAGAACAGTTTATGTGGCACGTCAAGGAACAGCAGATGTTTATTGGTATGACATCAACAGTATGCCTAAAAACACCAACAAATCAAATGTCGTCACTATGTCAGAAGCAGACGCAATCTCCCAAGGTAAACGACACACAACTAAAGAATGATGAAGAGCTTGACAAGATGTCCAGTTTTTTCGTAAAATGATTTCACATTTCACCACTTTTATCTGAAAATTTGATATACTGAATCTATCAAAACACTTAAAAGGATAGTCATTTGAACTCTTTTTAAGTTATAAGAAAGGAAACTAAATATGATTTGGATTATTATCGCCATTATTGTTGTTCTTGTGATCTTTGTTATTGCAAGTTATAACGGCTTGGTTAAAAGCCGTATGCAGACTAAGGAGGCCTGGAGTCAGATTGATGTTCAATTGAAACGTCGTAATGATCTCCTTCCTAACTTGATTGAAACCGTTAAAGGTTACGCTAAATATGAAGGTTCAACGCTTGAAAAAGTAGCAGAACTTCGTAATCAGGTTGCAGCAGCAACATCCCCTGCAGCAGCTATGCGTGCCAGTGATGAATTGACACGTCAGGTTTCTGGCATCTTTGCGGTAGCTGAAAGTTACCCTGACCTTAAGGCTAGTGCTAACTTTAGTCAGCTTCAAGAAGAATTGACTAACACTGAAAATAAAATTGCCTACTCACGTCAACTTTATAACAGTGTGACAAGTAACTACAATGTGAAATTGGAAACATTCCCGAGCAATGTTATTGCTAAAATGTTTAGCTTTAAGGCTGCTGAATTCCTTGAAACACCGGAAGCAGAAAAAGCTGTTCCTAAGGTTGATTTCAGTGGATTAGGTAACTAATATGTTATTTGATCAAATTGCTCGAAATAAGAGAAGGACTTGGCTTTTACTTCTGGTCTTTTTCCTCTTGTTGGGTCTTGTTGGTTATGCTGTTGGTTATCTTTGGCTAGGTTCTGGTTATGGTGGATTGATTCTTGCCTTGGTTATTGGTTTCATTTATGCTGTGACCATGATTTTTCAGTCAACCAATCTTGTTATGGCCATGAATGGTGCACAAGAAGTGGATGAACAAACAGCCCCAGATCTTTATCATGTGGTTGAGGATATGGCAATGGTGGCACAGATTCCCATGCCACGTGTCTTTATTGTCAACGATCCTTCAATGAATGCTTTTGCGACTGGCTCTAGCCCTCAGAATGCTGCAGTAGCAGCTACAACAGGTCTCCTTGCGGTTATGAACCGTGAGGAGCTTGAAGGAGTTATGGGACATGAAGTAAGCCATATTCGCAACTATGACATTCGTATTTCTACCATTGCAGTGGCCTTGGCTTCTGCCATTACCATGTTAGCTGGAATGGCACGCAATATGATGTTCTGGGGTGGCGGTCGCCGTAGGAGTGATGATGATCGTGATGGAGGCAGTGGTTTGGAGATTATTCTTCTCATTGTTTCCTTAATCTCTATTATCTTGGCACCTTTGGCAGCCACCTTGGTTCAACTGGCCATTTCACGCCAGCGTGAATTTTTAGCTGATGCTTCTAGCGTCGAATTGACACGTAACCCACAAGGTATGATTAACGCTCTGCTCAAACTTGATAATAGTGCTCCTATGCAACATCACGTAGATGATGCCAGTGCTGCGCTCTATATCAATGATCCTAAAAAGGAATCTGGTTTGCAGAAGCTCTTTTACACTCACCCACCAATTTCAGAACGGGTGGAACGCTTAAGACATATGTAAAAAAGAGAGACTGATGACACTTCTAAGGGTGTTTATCAGCCTCTCTTTTTAGATTGATTCGATATAAAGGTTACTAGCAATGGCTTCTGGGATTTGGATGTCCTTTCCATCAATATGTAGTCGGTAGAGTTGTGTGAAAGGGTCAAAGCCTTCCAAGGTAAAAGGTGTTCCAATTTTAAGACCGACAGTCTTCAAATAATGGATTAGATCAATTTGATCTTGAACTCGACGAAGGACATAGTCTCCAGGAGCAAGGCCTTGTGTAAAAGTTTGGTTATAAAATTCTTCTATGAGTTGACCTGATTTGGGAATTTGCCCGCCATGTGGACAGGTTTGAGGATAATTGAGTAGACGGTCAAGAGCATTGATGAAGTGATCAGAGACAGTATGCTCTAAAATTTCAGCCTCTTGATGAATTTGATCACAAGTGTATTGCAAGTGGTCCACCAAAAAGACTTCGATGAGGCGATGTTTCCGATAGAGTTCAGCGACATTGATTTTACCAGTTTTCGTTAGAAGATAGCCCTTGACTTTGTCTTTGATGATGAGGTCTTCTGAAATCAATTTCTTAATCATTTCCGTCACAGCAGGTGGAGACACCTGCATACGGTTTGCGATTTCCTTATTGCTTATTTTGCCTTCTTCAGTACCAATCTCATAGATACATTTGAGGTAGTCTTCTTTGTTAGGTGTCATTTCTCTTCCTTTGAAAATAGTCTCACCTTAGTATAACAGATTTATCATAAGAATACAGAATGTTTCTTAGATAAGATTTTTACTGATTCAAGCCTTGGGTGATTTTATCCAGATTATATTTCATCATGTTGTAGTAGCTGTCACCGTCTTGCCCTTTTTCAGCAATAGAATCTGTAAAGATCTTTGCATAGATAGGAATATCGGTATCCTTAGATACTGTTTTCATAGGGCGTTCATCGACACTAGATTCGACAAAGAGAGCTGGTACCTTTGTTTGACGTAGTTTTTCCACGAGTGTTTTGATTTGGTCTGGTGTGCCTTCTTCTTCTGTATTGATTTCCCAGATGTAGGCAGATGGTACGCCATAGGCTTTTGAGAAGTATTTGAAGCATCCTTCACTAGTGACAATCAGTTTTTTCTCATCGGGAATCTTGTTAAATGTTTCTTTAGCTTCTTGGTCCAGTTTACTAAGTTTGTCAGTATAGGATTTTAGATTCTTTTCGTAGTAGGTCTTGTTTTTAGGGTCCTTAGCAATCAGTTGCTTGGCAATATTTTGAGCATAAATAATCCCATTTTCCAGATTAAGCCAAGCGTGGGGATCTTCCTTACCTTTTTCTGATTGACCTTCAAGGTAAATTACCTTAACACCATCACTAACTGCAAAATAATCTTTATTTTCTGTCTTATGAGCATTCTTGACTAACTTAGTAAACCAAGCATTTCCACCAGTTTCTAAATTGATACCGTTGTAAAAAATCAAGTCAGCTTGCGATGTCTTCTTTACATCATCAGGAAGGGGTTCGTATTCGTGAGGATCCTTACCAACCGGGACAATACTGTGGAGAGTGATTTTATCTCCGGCAATATTTTTGGTGATATCAGCAATAATGGAATTGGTCGTAACGACTCGTAATTTATTGCTACTGCCTTGTTTATTGCTACACGCTGCTAAAGCAACTACCGCTAAAAGTAATAGTGCTATTGTTGATAGTATTTTTTTCATATTATTTTCATCCTATTTTTTATTGTTTAGAAGTTTTATTCATGCCACTTTGTTTAGGGGCGATGAAAAAGCTGATGAGAAAGAGTAGAGCAGACGTTAATACAATGCTCGAACCAGCTGCAATATTAAAACTATAGCCGATAAAAAGACCTAGAACAGATGCCAGAGCCCCCAATCCTGATGAGAGAAGAATCATTGTTTTTAGGCTATGAACATAAAGGTAGGCAGTGGCAGCCGGTGTAATTAAAAGTGCCACAATAAGAATAGTGCCAACACTCTGCATGGCAGTTACAGAAACCAAAGTTAGAATAACCATAAGTAAGTAGTGGTAGAAGGTGACCTTAACTCCCATAGACTTGGCCAAAATTGGATCAAAGGATGTTAGGAGTAGAGGGCGAAAGAAGATTGTAATAGTTGCTAGTACGAGAAGTGAAACGATAATCGTTATCCACATATCCATGTCTTGTACAGCTAGAATATTCCCGAAGAGAATATGAAAGAGATCTGTGGAACTATTAGCAACACCGATGAGAATAATACCGAGAGCTAGAAAGCTCGAAAAGGTAATCCCAATTGCCGTGTCACTCTTAATAATGGAATTACTTTTGATATAGGTAATCATTGTAGAAGCTAAAAGTCCAAAGATGATAGCTCCTATGAAAAAGTTAATACCCAAGATAAAGGAAATGGCTACCCCAGGTAGAACCGCATGTGAAATTGCATCACCCATAAGTGACATACCTCTTAGAATAATAAAACAACCAACAGCACCCCCGACAATTCCAATAACTAAAGCCGTTATAAGAGCATTTTGTAAGAAGTGGAAATTTAGCAAACCATCAATAAATTCAGAAATCATTTGCATCTCCTTTATAAAATAAACTGTTACCGTAGGTTTTACGGAGATTATCCTCATTAAAAACAAGATTAGTAGGCCCACTAGCAATCAGTTTACGATTTAGGAGGATAACTTGGTCAAAATAATGAGGAACTTTGCTCAAATCATGGTGGACAATAAGAATAAGCTTACCTTTGTCCCTAAGTTCTCTCAAGGTGTTCATGATAATATCTTCGCTAACAGAGTCAATCCCTACAAAGGGTTCATCTAATAAAATAATATCAGCCTCTTGTACAAGACAACGAGCGATTAGAACACGTTGAAATTGGCCTCCTGATAATTGGCTTATTTGTCGATGGGCCAAATCATTTAGACCAAGTAGTGTTAAAGCATCTGTGACCTTAGACCAATCACTCTTAGATAGACGTTTAAAGAACTTGGTTTTGGGATAGAGTCCTAGAGAGATGCACTCTCTGACAGTAATCGGAAAGTTAAAATCAATATCAGCCTTCTGTGCAACATAGGAAATACGATTCAATTGCTGACGAATAGGTTGTTTATTGAAAAGGATTTTTCCAGAGTGAGGAATAATACCAATTAACGCTTTAATTAGAGTTGATTTACCAGCACCATTTGGTCCAATAATCCCAGTAATACTAGGTCCCTCCAAGTTTAAGGTGATATTATCCAGAGCTAATGTCTGTTGGTAAGACACATTAATATTTTCAATTTGAATCATTAGCTACCTCCTTGAGTTTAATATACTTTAAAATAAAAATTAAGTCAAGTTAACTTTTATAATTAATTGAACTTAATTATTTACTGTTATCAAGATGACAGAGGATAGTGAATGAGAGAACACTTTTTATATCAAATATTCAGCCTGCTCAAACTGTTTGATATTTGGGAGAGGCTACAAGGAACAATATTTTCTTCAATCTGTACGATCTTACTCTGTATTTCAAGAAATCTTTAGTTTTTATTTTGAAAAACTAGTCATATTTCCTTATTTCTGGCATAATAGATGTATGAAACTAACGATTCAACGAATGGCTCGGATAGCTATTCTGTCAGCTCTGGCAGTAGGATTACGGTCAGCATTTATAGGATTGCCAAATATTCAGCCTATTACAGCTATGTTTTTTGTGGCTGTTCTTTATTTGGGCTTGGTAGATGGTCTCTTGATTATGGCTTTAACCATGGCCATCTCAGGATTCATCTTTGGCTTTGGTCCCTGGGTCTTTAATCAGATTCTGGCTTTCGGAGTATTGATGGCTCTTTGGAGTTTGATTGCACCTAGGTTATCACTTGTTTGGCAGATTGCTTTGGTAACTCTTTTGTCCTTTCTCTACGGAGTTCTCATGGATTACAGTTATGGCCTCCTATTTAAGAGTGGTCTTACCTTTGTTATCTCTGGTCTTCTTTACGACACCTATCATGCAGTATCGACGCTTCTATTTTATCCATTCATCCAGTCTATTTTTAGGAGGTTTTTGAAATGAAAAAATTATTAACTTATCTCTTTCTTGCCTTATCACTTGTTACTCTAGTAGCCTGTGGAAAAAATGAAGCAGCTAAACTTACTAGCAGCACAAACAATCATCAGTCTAAGGTTCAAGGTCAGGTGACTTTGATTTTGAAAACAGATAAGGAAAGTAAGAAAAAATCAGTAGAAATCCAAAAAGGGGATACAGTGCTTGATGTCTTGGAAGAGGTATATCCTGTTCAAGAAAACGATGGCTTCATCACTGAGATTGATGGTATTTCTCAAGATAAAGATAAGGGCATCTATTGGATGTTTGATGTTAATGGGAAACTTGGTGAAAAAGCAGCCAACCAACTTAAAGTTGAAGATGGCGATGAAATCAAATTCTATCAAAAAAAGTATAATTAAGATTCTGAACTCTGTTTCAGAGTCTTTTTTTTATAAAGTTCGGAAATAGACTTAAAAAATTGTTTGAAAAAGTCGGAAAATTGCAAAATAACTGACGATTTAAAGGAAAATAGTTTACTTTTGTTTTAAAAGTGATATGATAAAAGGGTACTACATAAAGTAAGGAGAATACGGTTTGGCTTTTAACAAATTGGAAAGCAGTAACAACCAGGAAATCATCTCTGAAGAAGTTGGTATCTTGAAAGAATTGTTGGATGATGCAACACGAGGCATGGCTGGAGAGCAAGGTCTCACAACTATCCAACATTTGGTTGAACTTTATGATGAAGGTGACTATGTGGCCCTTACACAAGCCATTTCAGAAATGACGAATGACGATATGGTCGTTGCATCACGTTATTTCTCTTTGTTACCTCTCTTGATTAATATCTCTGAGGACGTGGATTTGGCTTATGAAGTCAACCACAAGAACAATATTGATGAATCTTATCTAGGTAAGTTGTCTGAAACCTTTGATGTTGTCGCTGAAAGTGATAATGCACGTGATATTCTTGAACATGTCAATGTCGTGCCAGTATTGACAGCTCACCCAACTCAGGTTCAACGTAAAACTATGCTTGAATTGACTAACCACATTCACGAACTTCTCCGTAAGCATCGTGATGTTAAGGCTGGTCTTATTAACAAGGATAAATGGTATGCAGATTTGCGTCGTTATGTAGAAATTATGATGCAAACAGATATCATTCGTGAGAAAAACTTAAGGTTAAAAACGAAATCACTAACGTTATGGAGTATTATAACTCCTCATTGATTAAGGCGATTACGAACCTATCACATGAATTCAAACGTTTAGCAGTTGAAAAAGGTATTGAACTCGACAATCCAACACCTATTACTATGGGTATGTGGATTGGTGGTGACCGTGACGGGAACCCATTTGTAACAGCAGAAACTCTTAAACTTTCTGCAACAGTACAAAGTGAAGTTATCCTCAATTACTATATCGAAAAAGTTGATAATCTTTACCGTTCATTCTCCCTCTCATCACGCTTGACTGAGGTTTCAGATACAGTAGCAGAGATGGCGAAACATTCTCCAGATACATCTGTTTATCGTGAAAATGAACCTTACCGTCGTGCTTTCAGTTACATCCAGTCTAAGTTGATTCAGACACTTCTTTTCTTTAAAGAAGGAAACTTTAGCAAGGAAAGAGTTGCCAAACGTCTTTCTGAAAATGTTCGTCTAGGCTCAGCTTCAACGGGTGAAGTAGTAGCTGATTACGTGCAACAACGTCTCAGCCAAAGTCTTCAAGCTGTCTCACAACAAACGACTGAATTTTATGAAACAGCTGAGGATTTCCATGATGATCTTTTGGCAATCAAAAATTCACTTCTTGAAAACGACGATGCTGTCTTAATTTCAGGTGATTTTGAAGAGCTTCTCCAAGCTGTAGAAGTCTTTGGTTTCTATCTTGCTACAATCGATATGCGTCAGGATTCAAGCGTTCATGAAACTTGTGTGGCAGAATTGCTTAAGTCTGCTAATATTGTTGATAACTATAGTGAATTGACTGAGGTTGAAAAGGTTGCGGTTCTTCTCAAAGAATTGCAAGAAGATCCTCGTACTTTGTCATCAACTAATGTGCCTAAGTCAGAAATTCTTGAAAAAGAATTGGCAATCTTCCGTACAGCTCGTCTCTTGAAAGACTATATTGGTGAAGATGTCATCAAACAACATATCATTTCTCACACTGAGAGCGTTTCTGATATGTTTGAGTTGGCTATCCTTCTTAAAGAAGTTGGCTTGGTTGATACAGAACGTGCGCGTGTCCAAATTGTTCCACTTTTTGAAACTATCGAAGACTTGGAAAACTCTAATGATATCATGAAACAATATCTTGGTTATGATATCGTTAAACGTTGGATTAAAAATAGTAACAATTACCAAGAAATCATGTTGGGTTACTCAGACTCTAACAAAGATGGTGGTTACTTGTCATCTGGTTGGACCCTCTACAAGGCTCAAAATGAATTGACTAAGATTGGGGAAGAGCGTGGTATTAAGATTACCTTCTTCCATGGTCGTGGTGGTACTGTTGGTCGTGGTGGTGGCCCATCATATGATGCCATTACTTCTCAACCATTTGGTACAATCAAAGACCGTATCCGCTTGACTGAACAAGGTGAGGTTATCGGTAATAAATATGGCAACAAGGATGCTGCCTACTACAATCTTGAAATGATTGTTTCAGCTGCTCTTGACCGTATGGTGACACGTCAAATTGCCGATCCAGAAGAATTGGTTGATTTCCGTGAGGTTATGGACGGAATTGTTCACGATTCAAATGTTATTTATCGTGACCTTGTCTTTGGAAATGAACATTTCTACGATTACTTCTTTGAAGCTAGTCCTATCAAAGAAGTGTCAAGTTTGAATATTGGTTCTCGTCCAGCTGCTCGTAAGACTATTACTGAGATTTCTGGTCTGCGTGCGATTCCTTGGGTATTCTCATGGTCACAAAACCGTATCATGTTCCCAGGTTGGTATGGTGTGGGTTCTGCCTTTAATCGCTTTATCCAAGCTGAAGAAGGCAACCTCGAGAAACTTCAACATATGTTTGAAACATGGCCATTCTTCCGTTCACTTTTGTCAAACGTAGACATGGTGCTTTCAAAATCAGATATGAATATCGCCTTCCACTATGCACAATTGGCAGAAAGTGAAGAAGTTCGTAGTGTCTTCAATATTATTTTGGATGAGTGGCAGTTGACTAAAGATGTCATTCTTGCGATTGAAAAACATGATGGCTTCCTAGATGAGAGTCCGTCACTTAAAGCAAGTTTGGACTTCCGTTTGCCATACTTCAATGTCTTGAACTACATCCAAATTGAATTGATTAAACGTCTTCGTAACAATGATTTGACTGATGACGAAATTAGTCTTATCCATATTTCTATTAATGGTATTGCAACAGGACTTCGTAACTCAGGTTGATCAAACAGACAAACTATTGCTCATCACTATTGTGGTGGGCTTTTTGTTGTTATGGCAAAATTTCTGTTATAATAAAACCATGATTGCTATGGAAACCATTGAAAAGCTGTCTAAAGAATCCCTACCAACGTTAACAGTCTTAGCTGGTGAAGATTTGGGGCAGTATAGTCAAGCTAAAGAAACATTTTTAAAACAAATCGGTTTTGATCCGAGTGACTTGACCTATTCCTATTTTGATATGTCTGAGACGACCTATCAGGAGGCTGAACTGGATTTAGAAAGTATGCCTTTTTTTGCGGATGAGAAGGTGGTCATTTTTGATCATTTCGCAGATATGACCACAGCGAAAAAATCCTATCTGGATGATAAGGAGCTAAAACGGCTTGAAAGTTACCTTCAGTCACCTGTGGAAACGACTCGACTTGTTTTAATGGCATCGGGAAAACTTGATGGTAAGCGTCGCTTAGTAAAACTATTAAAGCGTGATGCCTTGGTACTTGAAACCAGTCCTCTAAAGGATGCGGAACTTAAAACGTATTTTCAAAAAAAAGCGCATCAAGAGGGACTTATTTTTTATACAGGTGTTTTTGAGGAGCTCTTAATCAAGTCAAATTTTGACTTTTCAGATGTTCAAAAAAACATGGCCTTTTTAAAGGGCTACAAAGTGGAAGGAAATATCTCATCCAAGGATATTGCCGAAGCCATCCCAAAGAGCTTGCAGGATAATATCTTTGACATGACCCAACTCCTTTTACGAGGTGACATTAATGGGGTACGTGAACTGGTCCATGATTTGCGCCTTCAGGGAGAGGATGACATTAAGTTAATAGCGGTTATGTTGGGACAATTTCGTACCTATTTACAAGTGAAACTCCTATCTGCTCAAGGTAAAAGCGAACAGCAAATTGTCGTAAGCCTTTCGGATTATCTAGGACGTAAAGTTAATCCATATCAGATTCGCTATGCTCTTAGAGACAGTCGTCCATTATCTATAGAATTTTTGAAGACGAGTATCAAGAGTTTGATTGAGACTGATTATCAGATTAAAACTGGTACTTATGATAAAGAGTATTTGTTTGATTTAGCACTTCTGAAGATAGGCTCACATCGTTAATATTTGTGATTTTTAGTGATTTAGTAAGCAAATTTTTTGAAAGCTCTATCATTTTAGGGTAAAATGAAGAAAAAATGAAATGAGGACCCTTAATATGGCTATTATCCTTCCAGACCTTCCTTACGCTTATGATGCATTGGAACCATACATTGATGCTGAAACAATGACCCTTCACCACGATAAACACCACGCAACTTATGTAGCAAACGCTAATGCTGCGCTTGAAAAACACCCTGAAATTGGTGAAGACCTTGAAGCGCTTTTGGCTGATGTCGAAAAAATTCCAGCAGATATCCGTCAAGCACTTATTAACAATGGTGGTGGACATCTTAATCACGCACTTTTCTGGGAACTTTTATCACCAGAAAAACAAGAACCAACTGCAGAAGTAGCAGCTGCTATTAACGAAGCTTTTGGTTCATTTGAAGCTTTCCAAGAAGCTTTTACTGCAGCAGCAACAACTCGTTTTGGTTCAGGTTGGGCATGGCTTGTGGTTAACGCAGAAGGTAAACTTGAAGTTGTTTCAACTGCCAACCAAGATACACCAATCTCAGACGGTAAAAAACCAATCTTAGCACTTGACGTTTGGGAACACGCTTACTACCTAAACTACCGTAACGTACGTCCAAACTACATCAAAGCCTTCTTTGAAATCATCAATTGGAATAAAGTTGCTGAGCTTTACGCAGCAGCTAAATAAGTCTATTATCATCCTCATTCTTGAGGGTGATTTTTTTGTAATATGGCAGTAAAATCTCCTTGCTTTTTAGGGCATTATAGCTTAAACTATTATTGTTATGAAAAAAAGAAAAAACATTCAAGCAAAAAGTATAGTGGAAGTCGCCGAAAAACTAAAGACAAGAAGAAAGATTCGCTAGAACAAGACCTTCAAAAAGATATCAAAAAAGACGGTAAAAATGATATCAAGGATGATAAGAAGGATGTCAAAAAAGACGCCAAAAAGTCCAAGAAGAAAGAAACGAAAAAAGAACATAAAAAGTCTTCTAAAAAATCTGTAGATAAGAATCCTGCTAAGGAAACAGTCGTATCAGATGAACAAAAGGAAAAGGAACCAAAAACTGAACCTTTAGCATTAAGGAGCAAGCGTTCTAAGAAATCTAGATCTAAGTCGAAATCCAAGTCATCTCGAGATGATAAAAAAGCTTACCTTATTTTGGCTTTCCTAGGTGCTTTGGTGGTTCTTTTATTTGTTGCTATGCTTGCTCTAGCAGGGCGCGGTAAGCAAGCTGGTCACTCAGGTAACTTTGGAAATATTTTTGGATCCAGTTCAAAAGTGGCTAAAAAAGATGAGAAGGAAAAAGAGGAAAAGGTCACACCAACCAACAAGTCAGCTGAAGCTAAACAAGCTGTTATGGATGCTGATGCTAACACGATGGCGGCCAATGGTTTGACTTATGACTATGCCAATATGACTTTGAACCAAGTGGTCGAAGCTTATCTGGCTGATCAAGGTATTGATGCTAGCCAAATTGCTTTCTCATACAAGAATACCAAAACTAATGAGCATTATTCCATGAATGATACTCAGCCAATGACTGCAGGCTCTACCTACAAATTGCCATTAAACATGCTTGTCATGGATGAGGTCAATAAAGGCAAACTTTCTTTAACGGAACGTTTTGATATTACGAATACTGAGTATGAGTATCAAGGTGAGCATGATAATTATGTTGCTGCCTTTGGTGGTTCAATGACCATTCCAGAAATGCAAGAATATTCTCTTGTATACTCTGAAAATACTCCAGCTTATGCTTTGGCAGAACGCCTAGGTGGTATAGAGAAATTCTATGGTATGCTTGATAAATATGGTAAGTCAAAAGGTGATGTTAAGACTATCCAAATGCATGGTAATAAGACAACAACAGATTATTACATTCAAGTTTTGGATTACCTTTGGAAACATCAGGACAACTACAAGGATATTCTCCATTACATTGGTGAATCATTCCCTAATGAGTACTATAAGACCTACCTTCCTGATTTAACGATTTATCAAAAACCAGGTTATGTCCGTGAAGCACTAAACGTTGATGCTATTGTTATGGAAGACACACCTTACATGGTAGCAATCTATACACGTTACCTCGGTGGTTCGACTGAAGACTCATCGGAAATTAGTGGTTGGGGTCTTCAACAACTGGGTATGCTCTGTTATGTGATTAACGAGTGGCACCGTGTTAATATGAATTAATAAATCAAAAAGCCGAAATCATCGGCTTTTTTGCTTTATTTGATGAAGGTGAGAAATAAAATACTTACAAACAGAAAAGGTACAAATGCGATTTTTTGCTTGAGGTCTTTACTGACTAGGAAATAAATAAGTCCCAAAAGACAAGCTATTTCGATAGCCAGTAGTATTTGAGAAAATGGGAAAATGAGCGAGGCGCTTGCCAAGTAGAGAAAATCACCTTCTCCGATATTTAGGTGTTTGAGGCAAGATAGGATAGCGAGTGTGAGTCCTAAAGTAAAGGTTAGGTAAAAGTTTCCCAAAAAAATGAGAGGCATAGTTCCAAGTAGCCAAATAACAAGTGGGTAAGATTGATGTTTTAAATCAAAGAGTGTTAGACAGAGACTGAAAATAATAAAGTAGGCTTCAGCGAAATCTAGAAAGTGGTGTAAAAAGAGTAAACAGACTATTCCGCAGAACAGTTCAATAAAGAGATAACGATAAGGAATAGCTTTTTGACAAAAACGACACCTAGATTTTAGAATAAGTTGTGAGAAGACAGGTACCATCTCAAAAAATCGCAATGAGTGCTTACAAAAGCTGCAGTGGCTGCTAGGAGTCACTATGGATTCTTCGGGGAAACGGTCACAAACCAAGCCAATAAATGAGCCTAAGGAAGCTCCTAGAAAAAATAAATGATACTTAACATACCTATATATTCGAAAAAGAGTCAAAAAATCATTATATTTGACTCTTATTTAGAAATGTTCTAAAATAAAGATGTAAACAATAGTAATTCTAAATAAGGAGAAAAAATATGGTACATACAATTAAAGAAACTATCACTGAAACAGTTAATGATCATGTTACAGCATCAACAAACACTAAAACTAAAGCAGTCTTGAATCAAGCAGTTGCTGATTTGTCTGTAGCAGCTTCAATTGTCCACCAAGTACACTGGTATATGCGTGGTTCTGGTTTCCTTTATCTTCATCCAAAAATGGATGAATTAATGGATAGCTTGAACGGTCATCTTGATGTTATTAGCGAACGTTTGATTACTATTGGTGGGGAACCATTTTCAACACTCGTTGAGTTTTCATCTAATTCAGGATTGACGGAAACTACAGGTACTTTTGATAAATCAATGACTGATCAAATCCAATTGTTGGTTGATACATATAAATACTTGTCAGTTTTGTTCCAAGTTGGTTTGGATATTACAGATGAAGAAGGAGATGCTCCTTCAAATGATATCTTTACAGCAGCTAAGTCAGAAATTGATAAAACAGTATGGATGTTGACTGCTGAACTTGGTAAAGAACCTGGCTTGAAATAAGCATTTTTCTGAGTTAAGATGATTGTCAAGAGTTCCTTTAAAAGTGTATAATATTAACAAATACTTTTAGAAGAAGGAATGGACGATATGTCTCAACATCGACGTAGTTTAAGCGTTTATGAAGATGTCTTGAATCAGTTAAAGGCGAAGGGAATTCGATTGACGGAGTCTCGCAAAGCTGTTATCCGTTATTTGATGATGTCTGATCAGCACCCTAGTGCAGATGTGATATATTATGATCTCCTCCCTGACAACCCAGGTATGAGTCTTGCGACTGTTTATAACAATCTAAAAGTTTTGGTTGAAGAGGGAATCGTCTCAGAAATTAAAGTAAACAATGATAATACGACCTACTATGATTTTATGGGACATGATCATTTGAATATTGTTTGTGAAAAATGTGGTCATATCACTGACTTAGACTTGCCAATTCCTTCTTTCAAGGAAGAAGTTGAATCGCAGACAGGATTCCGTATCACTCGAGAACAGATGATTTTCCATGGCATTTGCCCGAATTGCCAATAGATTAAAACCTGAGTCTTATCGGCTTGGGTTTTAAATTTTGCATTGATAATTTGTAAAGGTTTTCAATAGTCTCTTGTCATGACTGAAGCTTTTTGCTAAAATATTGCTATGAGAACTTTATATGATGTTCAACAGTTGTTGAAGCAATTTGGCATAATAGTTTATCTAGGTAAAAGACTTTATGATATTGAGATGATGAAAATTGAGTTAGAGGCTCTTTACCAGAATGGCTTAATTGATAAAGACAATTATCTATCTGCTGAAATGATTTTACGACATGAGCATCGCATTGAAATGGAGAAAGAAAATGAGCAAAAAACTCTTGGGTATTGACCTTGGTGGAACAACTGTCAAATTTGGTATTTTGACTGCAGAAGGTAGCGTTCAGGAAAAATGGGCGATTGAAACAAATACGCTTGAAGATGGACGTCACATCGTTCCAAATATTATTGAGTCCTTGAAACACCGTTTGGCAATGTACGGACTCACTGCAGATGACTTTATTGGAATTGGTATGGGATCTCCGGGTGCTGTTGACCGTAAAAATAAGACGGTAACAGGTGCCTTCAACCTAAACTGGGCAGACACTCAAGAAGTTGGATCTGTCATTGAAAAAGAATTGGGTATTCCATTCGCTATTGATAATGATGCAAATGTGGCTGCTTTAGGTGAACGTTGGGTTGGTGCTGGTGCCAACAATCCAGATGTTGTTTTTGTAACACTTGGAACAGGTGTAGGTGGCGGTGTTATCGCTGATGGTAATTTGATTCACGGTGTTGCTGGTGCTGGTGGTGAGATTGGTCATATTATCGTTGAACCTGAAACAGGTTTTGAATGTACTTGTGGAAATAATGGCTGTTTGGAAACTGTAGCTTCAGCAACTGGTGTGGTTCGTTTGGCACGTCATATGGCCGAGGAGTATGAAGGTGATTCAGCCATTAAGGCTGCTGTAGATAACGGTGAACAAGTAACAAGTAAAGATATCTTTATGGCTGCGGCTGAAGGAGATAAGTTCGCCGATAGTATTGTTGACAAAGTGTCAGAATACCTTGGCCTTGCCACAGCAAATATTTCAAACATCCTTAACCCTGATTCTGTAGTTATCGGTGGTGGTGTTTCAGCTGCTGGAGAATTCTTACGTAGTAGAGTAGAAAGTTATTTTGTACGTTATGCTTTCCCACAAGTACGTCGTACAACAAAAGTGAAATTGGCTGAGCTTGGTAATGATGCTGGTATCATTGGAGCTGCCAGTCTAGCTCTTACAATTCAAAAATAATGTGAAAAGGTGTATCTGACCAACTGGGGTCTTATTACACCTTTTTCTTATTGAAAAACGTTTACAATTGGTCTGGGTTCTGCCATTTTCTTAAAATTGTGGTATACTTGAAAAGTTGAAATAAAAATTAAAGAGGAAAAAATGACTAAATATAGAGAAGACATCCGTAACGTTGCCATTATTGCGCACGTTGACCACGGGAAAACAACACTTGTAGATGAATTGTTGAAACAATCGCATACCCTTGATGAACGTAAGGAACTTGATGAGCGTGCAATGGACTCTAACGATCTTGAAAAAGAACGTGGTATTACTATCCTTGCTAAGAATACAGCCGTTGCTTACAAAGGTACTCGTATCAATATCATGGACACACCGGGGCACGCAGACTTTGGTGGAGAAGTTGAACGTATCATGAAAATGGTTGATGGGGTTGTCCTTGTTGTTGATGCCTACGAAGGAACTATGCCTCAAACACGTTTTGTGTTGAAAAAAGCGCTTGAGCAAAATTTGACACCAATTGTTGTTGTTAACAAGATTGATAAACCATCAGCTCGCCCTGAAGAAGTTGTTGATGAAGTCCTAGAACTCTTCATCGAACTTGGCGCCGATGATGATCAGTTGGAATTCCCAGTTGTATATGCATCAGCGATTAATGGTACATCATCATTGTCAGATAATCCTGCTGATCAAGAGCACACTATGGCTCCAATCTTTGACACGATTATTGATCACATCCCAGCTCCTGTAGATAACTCAGATGAGCCACTTCAATTTCAAGTGTCACTTCTTGACTACAACGACTTTGTTGGACGTATTGGTATTGGACGTGTCTTCCGTGGAACTGTAAAAGTTGGTGACCAAGTTACTCTTTCAAAACTTGACGGAACAACTAAAAACTTCCGTGTTACGAAACTTTTTGGTTTCTTTGGTTTGGAGCGTCGTGAAATTGATGAAGCTAAAGCTGGTGACTTGATTGCCATCTCAGGTATGGAAGACATCTTCGTTGGTGAAACAATCACACCAACAGATGCTGTTGAACCATTGCCAGTACTTCGTATTGATGAACCAACTCTTCAAATGACTTTCTTGGCTAACAACTCACCATTTGCCGGTCGTGAAGGTAAACACGTAACATCACGTAAGGTTGAAGAACGTCTTTTGGCAGAATTGCAAACGGACGTTTCTCTTCGTGTAGATCCGACTGATTCACCTGATAAATGGACGGTTTCAGGTCGTGGTGAATTGCACTTGTCAATTCTTATTGAAACAATGCGTCGTGAAGGATATGAACTTCAAGTATCTCGTCCAGAGGTTATCATTAAAGAAATTGATGGTGTAAAATGCGAACCATTTGAACGTGTTCAAATTGATACTCCTGAAGAGTACCAAGGTTCTATTATTCAGGCCCTTTCAGAACGTAAAGGTGATATGCTTGATATGCAAATGGTTGGTAATGGTCAAACACGTCTTATCTTCCTCGTACCAGCTCGTGGACTTATTGGATTCTCTACTGAATTCTTGTCTATGACACGTGGTTACGGTATCATGAACCACACCTTCGACCAATACTTGCCAGTTGTTGCTGGTGAAATTGGTGGCCGTCACCGTGGTGCCCTTGTTTCTATCGATACAGGTAAAGCGACAACTTACTCAATCATGCGTATCGAAGAACGTGGTACAATCTTTGTTAACCCAGGTACTGAAGTTTATGAAGGTATGATTGTTGGTGAAAATGCTCGTGAAAATGACCTTGGTGTCAATATCACTACAGCAAAACAAATGACAAACGTGCGTTCAGCAACTAAGGACCAAACGGCTGTTATCAAGACTCCACGTATCTTGACTCTTGAAGAATCACTTGAATTCTTGGATGACGATGAGTACATGGAAGTAACGCCTGAATCTATCCGCTTGCGTAAACAAATTTTGAATAAAGCAGAGCGTGATAAAGCCAATAAACGTAAGAAAAAAGCAGCAGAAGCTGAATAATATATAGAGAGGAGAAGAGATGTTTTATCTGATTGTTGCTATATTGATTGCATCATTCTATTTCTTTATTGCACCAAAGTCGGTAAAAAACACCATGAATCTTCTCTTTGTCATGGCTACCTTAGCATTGCTCCTACTTTTAGCAGTGCTATCAATCATTAAATTCTTCAGTTTACCTGGTGAGTTCTTTGTTACGGTGGGAATGCTTGTATTGAGCTATTTCACCTTGAAAGATTTTTTCGCTATGTCAGAGCTTAATCATGAAAAAGCTGAACATGAAGATAAATAAGTAGCATGAGATTAAAAGTCAATCGAATTGATATAGTCCTACTTAAGTAGACAGTAAAAATACATAAAGTACTGTTTACGAAAGTAGGATTTTTATTATGTCTAGAAAAAGTAAGGTTTCTTTTGAAGGCAAGCTGAGGGCTGTTACCTGGTATCTTGAAGGTAAAGCCTCCTGTTCTCAACTAGCTCGTCAGTTTGGGGTCAATCCTTGTACTATTAAAGACTGGGCTACAGCCTATCAATATCAAGGGCACGAGGGGCTAAAGTCTCTAAAGCATAACCAAAATTATTCTACAGAGTTTAAGCTAAAATGCATTGAAGCCTATTTAACAGGAGAAGGTTCCCTTCAAGAATTAGCTAGAAAATTTGGGCTAAGAAGTCATGAACAAATCAGACAATGGGTTTTCAGGTATAATAGTCATAAAGAACTAAAGGATTACAATCCTATTCCGGAGGTTTATCATATGACTAGCAGAAAAACAACGAAAGAAGAACGTTTAGAAATCGTTAACTATTGTTTAGATCATGACTCTAATTATAAGGAGACCG
>NZ_CM002130.1:1238655-1260328 GCF_000448605.1 Streptococcus sp. HSISS3 | reverse complement strand
GGAAATGAGAGCAGTTCTTTATCCTAATGTGTCAAGTTTTGAAGAGATGAAAGAGGCTTACGAAAAGACCATTCACTATTACCTATATCATGATCCCCAAGAGAGATTCAATGGGAAAACACCAGCTCAAGTGAGAGCTGAAGCACAAGAAAATCCAGAACAAGCTCCATATTATCCAATTAAACAATCTAAAAAATATAGAGATTACTGGAAAACTATTGCCGATAAGAAAAACCAGACTGCTTAACCCAAAGCAACCTGGTTCCTCACATTTTATTTATTTCAATTGTCTACTTGACACGGTACGTATCAAATAGATTGGCTTTTTCTTTTGCCAAGAAGAGGTAACTCCTTGAAATAGCTTGGGATAAAGGGTAAAATGGTTATGATACAATTTGAGAGAATGGACGAATTATGAAATCAGTAACACAATTTGAAAATAAAAAAGTTTTGGTCCTTGGTTTGGCTAAATCTGGTGAAGCAGCTGCCCGCCTATTGGCTAAGTTGGGTGCTATTGTCACAGTAAATGATGGGAAACCATTTGAGGAAAATCCATCAGCACAGACGCTTCTTGAAGAAGGGATTAAGGTTGTCTGTGGCGGACATCCTCTTGAACTATTGGATGAAAATTTTGAACTAATGGTCAAGAATCCTGGGATTCGTTACGACAATCCAATGGTAGCCCGTGCACTTGAAAAAGGAATTCCAGTCTGGACTGAAGTTGAATTGGCTTACCTAGTGTCAGAAGCACCGATTATTGGTATAACTGGCTCAAACGGTAAGACGACAACGACAACTATGATTGCTGATGTCCTAAATCATGGTGGTAAGTCTGGCGTCTTGTCAGGAAATATCGGCTTCCCTGCATCAGAAGTTGCCCAATCAGTGACCGCTCAAGACACCTTAGTTATGGAATTGTCTTCTTTCCAATTGATGGGAATTAACAGTTTCCATCCCCACATTGCGGTTATTACCAATTTGATGCCAACACATATTGATTATCACGGTAGTTTTGAAGCATATGTGGCAGCCAAATGGAATATTCAAAATCGAATGACCTCAGATGATTTCATTATTTTGAACTTTAACCAAGATCTTGCTAAGGAGTTGGCTACTAAGACGAAAGCACAAGTCGTTCCATTCTCAACTGTGGAAAAAGTAGATGGAGCCTATCTTGAAAACGGGGGTCTTTACTATAAAGGTGAGTTGATTATGCAAGCCGATGAGATTGGTGTTCCTGGTAGTCACAATGTTGAAAATGCTTTGGCTACAATTGCGGTTTCTAAGCTGTCAGGTGTTTCAAACCAGGCTATCAAAGAAACTTTAGCAAGTTTTGGAGGAGTTAAGCATCGTCTTCAATTCGTTGATACCATTAACGACGTGAAATTCTATAATGATAGTAAGTCAACAAACATTTTGGCGACTCAAAAAGCACTTTCTGGATTTGATAATAGTAAAGTCATTTTGATTGCTGGTGGTTTAGATCGTGGTAATGAATTTGATGAACTCGTTCCTGATATTACAGGAGTCAAGAAAATGATTATTTTGGGAGAATCCGCTCCTCGTGTCAAACGTGCCGCTGAGAAAGCAGGTGTATCTTATCTTGATGCTAAAGATGTAGCTGATGCGACACGTATTGCTTTTGATCAAGCCAATGCAGGAGATGTTGTTTTATTGAGTCCTGCTAACGCCAGCTGGGATATGTACAAGAATTTTGAAGTGCGTGGTGATGAATTTATCGCAACGGTTGAGCAATTGAAGGGATAAGCTATGGCAAAATCGAAAAAGATTGTTTTTACCGGTGGTGGAACAGTTGGACATGTGACCCTAAATCTTATCTTAATTCCAAAGTTCATCAAAGATGGATGGGAGGTTCACTATATTGGTGATAAGCATGGCATCGAACATGAACAAATCTCTAAATCTGGTTTAGATGTTACCTTCCACAGTATTGCTACAGGGAAGTTACGTCGATATTTTTCATGGCAAAACATGCTTGACGTTTTTAAAGTTGGTTGGGGAATCCTTCAATCTATTGCGATTATTGCAAAGATTCGGCCACAAGCACTTTTTTCTAAGGGCGGATTTGTCTCTGTACCGCCAGTGATTGCTTCTAAATTATTAGGAGTTCCTGTTTATGTGCATGAGTCTGATCTTTCTATGGGGTTAGCCAATAAAATTGCCTACAAGTTTGCGACTACGATGTTTACGACTTTTGAGCAACCAAAAGCTTTGACAAAGACAAAACATGTTGGCGCTATTACTAAGGTTGGTGTGGCACAAACAGGACAAAAAGATATCCTCGATAATATTAAGAAACAGTTTGATGCCAATTTGAAAACCGTTCTTTTTATCGGTGGATCAGCTGGTGCAAAGGTTTTTAATGATTTTATTAGCAATACTCCACAACTGACTGAACACTACAATGTCATTAATATTTCTGGTGATTCTTCATTAAATACCTTACAACCTCATCTATACCGAATTGATTATGTAACAGATTTGTACCAACCTCTTATGGATTTGGCTGATTTAGTAGTAACTCGGGGTGGTTCAAATACCATTTTTGAATTATTGGCGATGAAAAAACTGCATGTAATCATTCCTTTGGGGAAAGAAGCTAGCCGTGGAGATCAACTTGAAAATGCTGCTTATTTTGAACGAAAAGGTTATGCCCGCCAATTACAGGAACCTGATTTAAGTTGGGCAACTTTGAATGATGAGCTAGAACAACTTGTTGAAAATGCAAAGACTTACAAAGAAGCTATGGCAAAATCTGAGGAAATCACATCTCCTGATGATTTTTACCACCTATTAGTAACTAGTATTTCAAATAAATAAAGGAATTTCATGGCAAAAAAGGAACAAAATTCACAAGAAAAACAAGTTCTGACGGAGTGGCAGAAGCGAAACTTGGAATTTTTAAGAAAAAAGAGAGCGAAGATTCTGAAGGTATAGAGAAAGAGAATACTCCAATCGAAAACAAGGTACCGGAAAAGAAGAAGGTTAAAAAGAAAAAAAAGGACAAGAAGAAAAAAAGAATAAGTTGAAATCAAGCAGTAACATTCCTATTGCACAACAAAATCTTGCTGGTCTCATTGTCTTCTCAGCTGCTATTTTAATTGTGTTTTCACTCTTCTATATCTCGCCTTGGTCTAAGCAAAAGATTATCACTGTCTCAGGAACAAAAAATGCTTTGCCAGAAGATGTGAAAGTGGCAAGTGGTATTCTTGATACAGATTATATTAGTTATGTCTTTTTAAATCAGAACAAAGTTGCGAGAACTGTTGAAAAAACAAATGTCTGGATTAAAAAAGCGAATGTGACCTATGACTTTCCAAATCAATTTAACATTGCAGTAAAAGAATACCCGATAGTGGCTTATCGTCAAACTGGCAATGGTTATATGTCAATTCTCGAGAGTGGTAAAACTGGTGGAACGGTTTCAACAGGAAATCTTCCAGATAAATTTATTACTTTAAAAATAGATGATGACAAGAAAATTGAAGAACTTGTAAAAGAGCTAAATCAACTGGATGCTAAAATCAAAAATAACATTCAGATTATTAATTTAACGCCTACCAAGGCAACTTCAGATTTGTTGACTATTGAGTTGTATGATGGCAATACCATCCGTGTCCCACTATCTCAATTAACAACCAAGTTACCATATTACCAAAAAAATAAAAACATCTTTCAGATGGGACTATTGTTGATATGGAAGTTGGTATTTATACGACGACTCCGGAAGTTGAAGCATCAAAATCTGAAAAATCCGATAAGGATAAAAAGAAAGATAAAGACAAGACTGATAGTAAAGAAACCAGTGCTACTTCTGAAGAAGGGCAAGAGTCAGAATCGTCTGTACAAAGTTCTGGAGAGGATACTAATACCGAAAGTTCAAGTGACCAAGGAGAAAGTATTCCTGCAGTAGGGCAAGAAAACTCACATCAAACTTCCCTAGCTCAGGGTTAATATTGAATAATAAAAAACGTAAAATGCTGACATTTTACGTTTTTTTATGGTACAATAGTATCCGAATAATTCTGTTTTTATACAGTTTACAAAGATATTGAATGGAAAGATTGAGAGGTCGAGTGAATGGCTAGAGATGGCTTTTTTACAGGATTAGATATAGGAACTAGCTCGATTAAGGTTCTTGTTGCTGAATTTATTGATGGATCAATGAATGTCATCGGAGTAAGTAATGTTAAGAGTTCTGGTGTGAAAGATGGTATCATTGTTGACATTGACGCTGCAGCGAAATCCATCAAAACAGCTATTGAACAAGCAGAAGAAAAAGCTGGTATTGTTATTGAGCAAGTTAATGTTGGGCTTCCAGCTAATCTTCTTCAAATTGAGCCTACCCAAGGGATGATTCCTGTAACCAGTGAATCAAAAGAAATCAAAGATGAAGATGTTGAAAGTGTTGTTCGCTCAGCCTTGACTAAGAGCATTACACCTGAGCGTGAGGTTATTTCGCTAGTTCCTGAAGAGTTTATCGTTGATGGCTTCCAAGGAATTCGTGATCCTCGTGGAATGATGGGAATTCGTCTTGAAATGAGGGGTCTCATTTATACAGGACCAACAACAATCCTTCACAATCTTCGAAAGACGGTTGAACGTGCAGGTATTAAGGTTGAGAATATTATTATCTCACCTCTTGCGATGACACGTGCGGTCTTAAATGAAGGTGAACGTGAGTTTGGTGCTACAGTCATTGATTTGGGTGGCGGTCAAACTACCGTTGCAAGTATGCGTGCGCAAGAACTTCAGTTTACCAATATTTATTCTGAAGGTGGCGAATACATCACAAAGGATATTTCAAAGGTTTTGAAGACTTCCATGCAGATTGCAGAAGCGCTTAAGTTTAATTTTGGTAATGCTGATATTGACGAAGCAAGTGAATCTGAAACTGTTCAAGTTGAAGTTGTAGGTGAAAATTCACCTGTTGAAATCACTGAAAAATACCTTGCTGAAATTATCTCAGCTCGTGTGAAACATATCTTGGACAGAGTGAAACAAGATTTGACTCGTGGTCGTCTACTTGATTTACCTGGTGGTATCGTCCTTGTAGGTGGTACAGCTATTATGCCTGGTGTAGTTGAAGTTGCTCAAGAGCTTTTTGAGACAAATGTCAAACTTTACGTACCAAATCAAGTAGGCATTCGTAATCCGATGTTTGCAAATGTGATTAGTCTTGTTGAGTATGTTGGCCTTCTTACAGAAGTTGATATTATTGCTCAACGAGCAGTATCTGGTGAAGAGTATCTCCGTCGTAAACCTATCGACAATGAGGCTCCTGCATTGAGTTTTGACAGAACTCCAGCACCATCACCAGCGCCACGAGTGGCTCCACAACCTAACCCTATTCCAGTTGAGAATACAATCGAAGTGCCTTTGCCAGTTGAAGAAGGAAATCATGAACCAAAACAAAAACTTGGAGATCGTGTTCGTGGTATCTTTGGTAGTATGTTCGATTAATTTAATCTAGAAAAAGCGAGGAAATAAAATGAGTTTTTCATTTGATAGCGCATCTGTTCAAGGTGCTGTCATTAAAGTTATCGGTGTCGGTGGAGGTGGCGGAAACGCCATCAACCGAATGATTGAAGAAGGTCTTTCTGGTGTTGAATTTATCGCAGCTAATACTGATATTCAAGCGCTCAGCTCTTCAAAAGCAGAAACAGTTATCCAATTGGGCCCTAAATTGACCCGTGGACTTGGTGCCGGAGGTCAACCTGAAGTTGGTCGTAAGGCGGCTGAAGAAAGTGAAGAAACACTTACAGAAGCACTTACAGGATCTGACATGGTATTTATCACTGCCGGTATGGGTGGAGGTTCTGGTACAGGAGCAGCTCCAGTAATTGCACGTATTGCCAAAAGCTTAGGTGCATTGACAGTTGCAGTTGTAACACGTCCGTTCGGATTTGAAGGTAACAAACGTGGTGCTTATGCGGTTGAAGGTATTCAAGAGTTGCGTGAGCAAGTTGATACACTTCTTATTATCTCAAACAACAATCTTCTTGAAATTGTTGATAAGAAAACTCCACTTCTTGAAGCCCTTAGCGAAGCAGATAATGTTCTCCGCCAAGGTGTCCAAGGTATTACGGATCTTATCACTAATCCAGGCTTGATTAACCTCGACTTTGCTGATGTGAAAACAGTTATGGCAAACAAAGGTAATGCGCTTATGGGTATTGGTATTGGTTCTGGTGAGGAACGTATTGTTGAAGCTGCACGCAAAGCAATCTTCTCGCCACTTCTTGAAACTACTATTGATGGTGCAGAAGACGTAATTGTTAACGTAACTGGTGGTCTTGATATGACTCTTACAGAGGCTGAAGAAGCTTCTGAAATTGTTGGCCAAGCAGCTGGTAACGGTGTTAACATTTGGTTGGGTACATCAATTGATGATACATTGAAAGATGAGATTCGCGTAACTGTTGTTGCTACAGGAGTTCGTCAAGATCGTGCTGATAAAGTAGCGGGAGTGAAAGCTCAACCTCGCAAAGTGACATCAGTACCGTCACAACCAGCAGCACCTGTTCAGCAAGCAATTCAAGAAGAACAACGTCCAGTTTCTCAACCTTCATTTGAACGTCAACCAAATTTTGACTATAATGAAACACCTTCAATGCCTCAAGCAGGGGTTCGTCCTGCAGCGGCAGCATCTCAACAAGAGCAGTCTGCTTTTGGAAACTGGGACTTAAGACGTGATAATATCTCACGTCCTGAAACTGGCCAATTAGATAGTCAGTTGACTATGTCTACATTTTCAAGTGAAGTTGAGGATGATGATGAGTTGGAAACACCACCATTCTTTAAAAATCGTTAATAATGACTATAGAAGAAAATAAAAATAATGTTTATCAAGCGGTAAAGGCAGCTTGTGAGAAGGCTAATCGCTCTAGTGATGAAGTCAATATTATTGCCGTAACCAAATATGTCTCTAGTGATATTGCTGAAGAATTGGTTAAAACAGGAATTAAACACATTGCTGAAAATCGCGTGGATAAATTCTTAGATAAGTATCAAGCTTTAAACAATTATGATTTGACCTGGCACCTTATCGGTACCTTACAGCGTCGAAAAGTAAAGGATGTTATTAATTTAGTTGATTATTTTCACGCCTTGGATTCTGTAAAATTAGCAGAGGAAATTCAAAAGCGTGCCAATCATACGATTAAATGTTTCCTTCAAGTTAACGTTTCAGGTGAGGAATCAAAACATGGTTTTTCGCCTGAAGAACTTGATACAGTTCTAGACCAAATTAAAAATCTTGATAACATTTGTATTGTTGGACTAATGACAATGGCACCAATTGATGCAGATAATCAAGAACTTGATGAGATTTTCTCACAGACAAATGAACTTAGAAAATCAATTCAAGAGAAAAAAATAAAGAATGTTCCTTGTGATCAATTAAGCATGGGGATGAGTCGAGATTTTGATGAGGCAATTCAAAATGGATCAACCTTTGTCAGAATCGGCAGTGCATTCTTTAAAGAGAACGGAGATTAACCTTATGGCATTAAAAGACACAATTGATAAAATTGTTTCATATTTTGATACCGACGAAGTAACCGATTATGAAGATGCTGCAAAAGAAGAAGAGAAAAAACGTCCTGTAAAAGTGCAGAGACCAGTGCAGACACAACCTCGTCAGCAACGTCAACCTGAGCGTTCACAGGCAACAGTTCCTCCTCGTCGTCAACATGTTAACGCAGACTTGCAGGAGACACAAGTTCTTCGTAGTTTACCTTTGAGTCGTTCACAAGCAAATCAGGGACCACATCAAATGAGTACAACAAAAACAACAATTGCAATTAAATATCCTAAGAAATATGAAGATGCTCAGGAAATTGTAGAACTTTTGATCGAAAATGAATGTGTTTTGATTGATTTTCAGTATATGTTAGAGGCACAAGCTCGTCGTTGTCTTGATTTCATTGATGGTGCAAGTAAAGTACTTACCGGGAATCTTCAAAAAGTTGGCTCTTCAATGTACTTGCTTACACCAATCAATGTCGTTGTTGACATTGAAGAGATTGGCTTGGCACACGGTAATCAAGAAGCCAACTTTGACTTTGATATGAAGAGACGTTAAGCAATGTCTATATTACTATATGTTATTTGGGCACGTGTCGTTAACGTTGCAGAGATACTTCTTGTTGTCTACGCTTTGTTATCTTGGTTTCCAGGAGCCTATGACACTAGCCTTGGAAGAATCATTAGACAAATTGTTAATCCGATTCTTGCGCCATTTCGTCGTCTGAATTTGGTCTTTGCTGGTGTTGACTTTTCAATCATCGTAATCGTTCTTTTGTTGAATTTTTCTCTCACTATTCTTAGAAATATTCTATTCTGATGTCAGAAAATAAAAATATTGAACAGCATTATTCGTTAGATGAACGTCCTTTTTTAGAAAAGGTTAGGGGATTTTGCCAATTGGTTGAAGATAGGTATAGTCCTTATTTGACTGATTTCTTAAATCCCCGTGAGATTCAAATTGTTGAAGATTTAGCAAATTACTATCATTTAAAATTCTTTGTAAGTTCAAATCTTGAGACGGAGGAGTATAGAAGAGTTATTATAGCTCCGGATTATTATGAGCTCTCTGATGATGACTTTGAGATTAAGCGGTTAGAGGTTTCTTATGCAAGACAGTTTAACACCTTGACTCATCCAAAAGTTTTGGGGACTTTGATTAATCAACTTGGACTTGAACGACAAGTATTTGGTGACATCATTATCAATGACGATGGACGTATTCAATTTTCGATAGCATCTCACCTAGCAAACTATGCTATAATGACTATCAAAAAGATTGGTAATGTTTCCGTTACACTTAAGGATGTTAGTGAAGGGAATTGGATTACAAATCAAGAAAACTACTCACATTCTTTTGTTTTACTTTCTAGCATGCGTCTTGACAATGTGTTAGCAACCGTGTTAAATTTATCACGCTCTAGGGCCTTGAAGCTGATTTCATCTGGTAAAGTCAAATTAAATTATAGACAAGTTGAGAAGGCTGACCAGTTGATTACTATTGGTGATATGATTTCGGTTCGGGGTTTCGGTCGATTTCGATTGGCCGAACAAGAAGGATTTTCAAAATCTGGTAAAGCTAAAGTCACTATTAATAGCATGTTGAGACGAAGAAAAAAGTAGGTATTTAATTTAAAATCATCAGAGATGGTAATGTAAATAGAGGGGATCTGTAATGGCAATTACAGTACTTGAGATTATCGAAAAACAGTTTACAACTAAATTTCGTGGCTACAATCAAGAAGAAGTAGATGAATTTCTTGATATTATCGTAGATGGTTATGAAGAATTAGTTCATGAAAATCGTGAACTTGCTGCTCGTGTAAAAGAGCTTGAAGAAATGGTAAAAAATAAAGGAGGCCTGTAATGGCAATCACAGCACTTGATATTAAAGATAAACAGTTTACAACTAAATTTCGTGGATACAATGAACAAGAAGTAGATGAATTTCTTGATATTATCGTTGATGATTATGAAGATTTAGTTCGTGATAATCGTGAGCTTGCTTCTCGTGTAAAAGAGCTTGAAGAAAAATTGGCTTATTTTGATGAAATGAAAGAATCACTAAGCCAATCAGTTATCTTGGCTCAAGAAACAGCTGAAAAAGTTAAAGCTTCAGCAGCTGACGAATCAGCTAACTTGATTAATAAAGCTAACTTCAATGCAACGCATTTGGTTGAAGAAGCTAAATCTAAAGCATCTGAAATTCTTCGTGATGCTACTGATGAAGCGAAACGTGTTGCTATTGAGACAGAAGAGCTTAAACGTCAAAGTCGTGTTTTCCATCAACGTCTTTTGGCTGCAGTTGAAGGTCAACTTAGCTTAGCAAGTGCTCCAGAGTGGGGTGAATTGTTGCAACCAACAGCTATTTATCTTCAAAACTCAGATGCTGCCTTTAAAGAAGTTGTTGAAAAAGTTTTGGACGAACATGTCCCAGATTCAAATGATGCAGCTTCATTTGATGCAACGCGTCAATTTACTCCTGATGAAATGGCTGAACTTCAACGTCGTGTTGCTGAAAGTAACAAGAAAGTCGAAGATTTCTCTAATCAAGAATTTGAAGAAACTAATGAAACTGTTTCGACCCCAGTTGATTTCGGTAACTCAGATTCTTTCGATAGCGAAGCAGCAGACTTTCCAACTTCTGCACCAGTAGATGAAGATTTTGATTTTCAACCTGAAACAACAGGTGAAGTAAACCTTAACGAAACACAAACTTTTAAATTGAATATTGGCGAATAAGAAAAATAAAACTTACCAAGTATATTTTCAGCGAGTGGGAGATGGTGTGAGTCCCACATTCCCTATTTGGCCGGTTATCATTTTCTTTGGTTCTGACTGAATCAAGTAAGTTAGAAGGATGGTCCTCCTTACGGACATATGAGGGAGCAATTTTATATTTGCTCTAAACAAAGGTGGTACCACGAGCTTTCGTCCTTTTTGATGAAGGCTCTTTTTATTTTGTAAATTATATTGAAGAGGAGATAGAATGAAACTTAAAGAAACCCTAAATCTTGGTAAGACAGCTTTTCCTATGCGTGCTGGACTTCCTAATAAAGAACCTCTCTGGCAAAAAGAGTGGGAAGATGCTAATATGTATCAACGTCGTCAAGAATTGAACCAAGGAAAACCGCACTTCACCCTTCATGATGGCCCTCCGTATGCCAATGGTAATATTCACGTTGGACATGCCATGAATAAAATTTCCAAGGATATTATCGTTCGTTCTAAATCAATGTCTGGTTTCTATGCACCTTATATTCCTGGATGGGATACTCATGGGCTTCCAATCGAACAGGTTTTGGCTAAAAAAGGTGTGAAACGTAAAGAAATCGAACGCTCTGAATACCTTAAAATGTGTCGTGACTATGCGCTTTCACAAGTTGACAAGCAACGTAAAGATTTCAAACGACTTGGTGTCTCAGCTGATTGGGATAACCCATATGTAACTTTGACACCTGACTATGAAGCTGCACAAATTCGTGTCTTCGGTGAGATGGCTAAAAAAGGTTACATCTACCAAGGTGCGAAACCAGTTTACTGGTCATGGTCATCAGAATCAGCGCTTGCTGAAGCAGAAATCGAATACCATGATTTAGTTTCTACATCTCTTTACTATGCTAATAAAGTTAAGGATGGTAAAGGCGTATTGGATACCGATACCTATATCGTTGTATGGACAACTACACCATTCACTATTACAGCGTCTCGAGGCTTGACAATGGGAGCTGATTTTGATTATGTAGTTGTTAAGCCTGCTGGATCTGACCGTAAATATGTTGTGGCTTCTGAGCTATTGCCAAGTCTTTCTGAAAAATTTGGTTGGGAAGATGTTGAAGTACTTGCAACTTACCAAGGAAAAGAATTGGATCAAATTGTAACCGAACACCCATGGGACTCAGAAGTTGATGAATTGGTTATCCTTGGTGATCATGTTACACTGGATTCTGGTACTGGTATCGTCCATACAGCGCCCGGTTTTGGTGAAGATGACTATAACGTCGGTGTTGCCAATGGCTTAGAAGTTGCTGTAACGGTCAATGAACGTGGTATCATGATGGAAAATGCAGGTCCTGATTTTGCAGGTCAGTTCTATGATAAAGTTGTACCAACAGTCATTGATAAACTTGGTGATCTCCTTCTTGCCAAAGAAGAAATCTCTCACTCATACCCATTTGACTGGCGTACCAAAAAACCAATTATCTGGCGTGCAGTCCCTCAATGGTTTGCATCTGTATCTAAATTCCGTCAAGAAATTTTGGATGAAATTGAAAAAGTTAAATTCCATTCAGAATGGGGTAAAGTTCGTCTTTACAACATGATTCGTGACCGTGGAGACTGGGTCATCTCTCGTCAACGTGCTTGGGGTGTTCCACTCCCAATCTTCTATGCTGAAGATAAGACACCAATCATGACTGAGGAAACGATTGAACATGTGGCTAAACTTTTTGAAGAGCATGGATCGGTTATTTGGTGGGAACGTGATGCTAAAGATCTTCTTCCAGAAGGTTTCACACATCCTGGTTCACCAAACGGTGAGTTCACTAAAGAAAATGATATTATGGATGTGTGGTTTGACTCAGGTTCATCATGGAATGGTGTTGTCGTTAATCGACCTGAATTGACTTATCCAGCTGACCTTTATCTTGAAGGTTCTGACCAATACCGTGGTTGGTTTAACTCATCACTTATCACATCAGTTGCCAATCATGGTGTCGCACCATATAAACAACTCTTGTCTCAAGGTTTTGCCCTCGATGGTAAGGGTGAAAAGATGTCTAAATCACTTGGAAATACGATTGCTCCTAGCGATGTTGAAAAGCAATTTGGTGCAGAAATTCTCCGTCTTTGGGTAACAAGTGTTGATACGACCAATGATGTCCGTATCTCAATGGATATCCTTAGCCAAGTATCTGAATCTTACCGTAAAATCCGTAACACGCTCCGTTTCTTGATTGCTAATACATCAGACTTCAATCCAACAACTGATGCTGTGGCCTTTGAAGAATTGCGATCTGTGGATCAGTACATGACTATCCGATTCAACCAATTGGTTAAGACCATTCGTGACGCTTATGCAAACTTTGAGTTCTTGACTATCTACAAAGCTTTGGTTAACTTTATTAATGTAGAGTTGTCAGCTTTCTATCTTGATTTTGCTAAAGATGTGGTTTACATTGAGAGTGCAGATTCTCTTGAACGTCGTCAAATGCAAACAGTCTTCTACGATATTCTTGTTAAGATCACAAAACTCTTGACTCCAATTCTTCCTCACACTGCTGAAGAAATCTGGTCATATCTTGAATTTGAAACTGAAGAGTTTGTTCAATTGTCAGAGTTGCCAGAAGCAGAAGCTTTCGAAAATCAAGAAGCAATCCTTGAAAAATGGAAAGCATTCATGGATTTCCGTGGTCAAGCTCAAAAAGCTTTGGAAGAAGCTCGTAATGAGAAGGTTATCGGTAAATCACTAGAAGCTCATTTGACTATTTATCCCGATGCTGAAGTTAAAGAACTTCTTGAAGGTTTGAATACAAATCTTGCTCAACTTTTGATTGTTTCAGCATTGACTATTGCTGAAGGAGATGCTCCTGAATCAGCTGTGAGCTTTGAAAATGTTGCCTTCACTGTAGAACGTGCTTCAGGTGAAGTTTGTGATCGTTGTCGTCGTATTGATCCAACTACCAAGGAACGTAGCTATAATGCAACAATCTGTGATTACTGTGCTAGCATTGTTGAAGAAAACTTTGCTGAAGGTGTAGCAGAAGGCTTTGAAGTTAAAGCAAAATAAGCTAAAAAGAGTTCAGATTGAACTCTTTTTCTATTTGTTTTTCGAATATAGTATTGAAGACAAGAAAAAACTAGCTCAGCTAGTTTTTTCTTATAGTCCGTAGTTATAATCATCGTCTTGCATAGCTTCCACAGTACCTAGAAGGTAACCATTACCAACTTGAGAGAAGAAGTCGTGGTTGGAAGTTCCTGTAGAAATACCATTCATAACGATTGGGTTAACATCGTTTGCACTATCTGGGAAAAGTGGATCTTGTCCTAAGTTCATGAGGGCCTTGTTGGCGTTGTAACGAAGGAAAGTCATGACTTCTTCAGTCCACCCAACACCATCATAGAGAGACTTGGTATAGAGCTCTTCATTTTCATACAATTCATAGAGAAGGTCATACATCCATTCACGGAAGCTTTCTTGCTCTTCTTCAGGTAATTCATTGAATCCAAGTTGAAATTTATAGCCAATATAGGTTCCGTGAACAGATTCGTCACGGATAATCAATTTAATGATTTCAGCGACATTGGCAAGCTTATTATTACCCAGATAATATAGAGGTGTGAAGAAGCCTGAGTAGAAAAGGAAGGTTTCAAGAAAAGTTGATGCAACCTTTTTCTGAAGTGGTGTTCCATTCTCATAGATGTCGTTTATGATTTTTGCTTTGGTCTGCAAGTATTCGTTACTATTGGTCCACTCGAAAATATCTTCAATTTCAGATTTAGTGTTCAAAGTTGAGAAAATAGAAGAGTAGGATTTTGCGTGAACAGATTCCATGAACTGAATGTTGTTCAAAACAGCTTCTTCATGGGGTGTACGAACATCGGCACGAATAGCTTCAACACCTGTTTGTGATTGCATAGTATCTAGTAAGGTTAAGCCACCGAAGACTTTTCCGACCAAATCTTTTTCTTCAGCTGAAAGTTTACGCCAATCATCAAGGTCATTTGAAAGTGGAATACGTGTATCTAACCAGAATTGTTCAGTCAATTTTTCCCAGGTAGATTTATCAATCGCATCTTCGATTTCATTCCAGTTAATGGCTTTATAGTAAGTTTCCATTAGAAACCTCTTTCTTTATTGATATCGTTTCTATTTTATCATAATTCAAAATCATGACATAGCTTTTTGAGTTTATCTATTAAAAAAGTCGGCGAACCGACCTTTTTAATACCCTTTATGAATAAGAACAGTGATATTTTAGAGTGTTAAATAACACAACTTTCACACTGGTTAGAGCCAACTTCCTCCCCGTCGTCTGTATAAGTACGAATGTAGTAAATTGACTTGATTCCTTTGTTAAAGGCATAGTTACGAAGGATAGAAAGGTCACGAGTTGTTTGTTTATTTTCTGTTTTCCATTCGTAAATTTCTTTTGGTAGTTCACTACGCAAGAAAAGTGTTAATGACAAACCTTGATCCACATGTTCAGTAGCAGCAGCATAGACATCAATCACTTTACGCATATCCATGTCGTAAGCTGAAGTGTAGAAAGGAATAGTGTCTGTTGAGAGTCCGTTAGCTGGATAGTAGATTTTACCAATTTTCTTCTCTTGACGTTCTTCAATACGTTGTGTGATTGGGTGGATAGAAGCAGAACAGTCGTTAATATAAGAAATTGATCCATTTGGTGCAACTGCCAAGCGGTTTTGATGATAGAGACCATCTTTCTTAACTAACTCACGAAGCTCTTCCCAATCTTTTGCTTGCGGAATGAAGTGGCCATCGAACAGTTCCTTAACACGGTCAGATTTAGGAACATACTGTCCTGTAACGTATTTATCAAAGTAAGAACCATCGGCATATTTGGATTTTTCAAAACCAACAAAGGTTTCTTGACGTTCACGGGCAATATTGTTAGATTCAACCAAAGTCCAGTAGTTCATAAGCATGAAGTAGATATTAGTGAATTCAACAGATTCAGGGCTACCGTATTCAATGTGGTTTTTAGCAAGGTAAGAATGGAGCCCCATGGCACCTAAACCAAAGGTATGAGCTTGTTGGTTACCATTTTTTATAGATGGTACAGCTTCGATGCTAGAGCTATCTGTAACAAAAGTAAGTGCTCTCGTCATAGCCTTGATAGAACGTCCAAAGTCAGGCGATGTCATCATGTTAAGGATGTTAGTAGATCCAAGGTTACATGAAATGTCTGTACCAAGTTTCACAAATTCTTGTGCATCGTTCAGTTCACTTGGTGTTTGAACTTGGAGAATCTCAGAACAAAGGTTGGACATGACAATTTTACCATCAATTGGATTATGTCTGTTAGCTGTATCAACATTGACGATATATGGGTAACCAGATTCTTGTTGGAGTTTAGAAATTTCAGTTTCTAACTCACGCGCATTAATCTTAGTTTTTGTGATATTGGGATTGGCAACCAATTCGTCGTACATAGCTGTGATGTCGATGTAGTTAAATGGTTTCCCGTATTCTTTTTCGACAGAGTAAGGGCTGAAGAGATACATTTCTTCATTCTTACGTGCCAATTCGTAAAACTTATCAGGTACGGTAACGCCTAGTGATAATGTTTTGACACGAACTTTTTCATCGGCATTTTCTTTTTTAGTAGAAAGAAAAGCTAAGATATCTGGATGGAAGACGCTAAGATAAACAACTCCAGCACCTTGACGTTGACCAAGTTGGTTTGAGTAAGAGAAACTATCTTCAAAGAGTTTCATTACTGGTACGACACCAGAAGCTGCACCAGCATACCCCTTAATAGGAGCACCAGCTTCACGTAGGTTAGAGAGACTAATACCTACCCCACCACCAATACGTGACAACTGTAGGGCTGAGTTAATAGAACGTCCGATAGAATTCATGTCATCCGTTACTTGAATAAGGAAACATGAAACAAGTTCTCCACGACGGCTACGCCCAGCATTCAAGAAGGAAGGAGTAGCAGGTTGATAACGTTGGTGAATCATCTCATTAGCAAGATCACTGGCTAGATGTTCATCGCCATCAGCAAAGTAGAGGGCATTAAAAAGAACACGGTCCTCAATACTTTCAAGATAAGCCTGGCCATCATTAGTTTTTAAAGCGTATTGTTGATAGAACTTGTAAGCCGACATAAATGATTGAAAACGAAAATTTTGAGAGTAAATTTCCGCAGACAATTTCTCAATGAAGGCAGGTTCGTATTTCCCAATGAATTCAGACTCGATATAGTCATTTTCAATCAAGTAATTAATTTTTTCTGTGATGCTGTTGAATGCCATTGAATTTGGCTTAACATTTTCAAGGAAAAAGGCATGAAGGGCTTCTTTATCCTTGTGCAAAGGTATTTGACCGTTAATTGGACGGTTGATTTCATTATTGAGGCGGAAATAAGAAACATCGCCAAGATTTTTTAAAGACATAATACTGATACCAAACTTAGTTTAATGGTTTATTAAGATTTATTCCTTAAACTAAGCAAACAAGTTCCTTTCTATAATGAAAACTTGAGAGTTAGAGAATTTCTTTAAGTTTTGCAGGTTGAAATCCTGAAAAGACGATATCACCGGATTCAATAACTGGAGCAGCTGTGAAACCAAGGCTTTTTACATAATCAATTTTCTCTGGATGCTCATCAATGTTGATTTCTTCGAAATCAGCATTCTCCTTTTCTAAGAATTTTTTTGTCATTTTGCATTGCATGCAGTTGTTTTTTGAAAACAATGTAATCTTTGCCATTGCAAATACTCCTTTTAATAATGAATTTAAGTGACTAAAGGTCACTTTTGGAACTCTAATAGAATACCCAAAATATAGGGAAAAATCAAGAGGTTGAACCGACAAAAATACAATATTTTGTGTTTAGTATTCAAACACAACCCCATATATTGTGTTTTTAAGCCTTTTTAAAGTTTTTTGACACCAGTCAATATTTATTGGAAAAAGGAGTCAACTAACTAATTATGTGAGATTTTATGACATAAAAATGCCAATTTCATTTGTATTTTAGAAGGAATAGGTATAAAATAAGAAAAACTTTTAACTAATGGAGGTTCTAGTATGCAAGAATATTGCTCAAATCTGACTGTAAAAGATCAAGACTTTACGTTTTATGATATTGAAAAAGTTGCGACAAAGCAGGGTGTTACGGTAGAAAACCTACCCTATACGATTAGAATATTACTTGAAAGTCTTTTAAGAAAAAAGGACGGTGTTGATGTTACAGAATCTCACATTAGTAGTATCTTGAAATTTCCGAATATTTCGATAAATTCGGAAGTTCCTTTTAAACCAAGTCGTGTTATTCTTCAAGACTTTACCGGAGTTCCTGTTGTTGTTGATTTGGCATCCATGCGTGATGCAATCGTAGCGAATGGAGGAAAGGCAGAACTTATTAATCCAGAGATTCCTGTGGACTTGGTGATTGACCACTCTGTTCAGGTAGATTCTTATGGTTGTAGTACGTCTCTTGAAGATAACATTAATTTGGAGTTTAAGCGTAACAATGAGCGTTACGAATTTCTTAAATGGGCTGAACAATCCTTTGAAAATTATCGTGCCGTTCCACCTGCAACAGGTATCATCCACCAAGTTAATATTGAATTTTTAAGTGACGTTATTATTGAAAAAGATGGGCTTCTGTATCCAGATTCTATGTTTGGTACAGATAGTCACACAACTATGATCAATGGTATCGGTGTTCTTGGTTGGGGTGTCGGAGGAATTGAAGCTGAAGCAGCAATGCTTGGTGAAGCATCTTATTTCCCAATCCCAGAGGTTATAGGTGTTCGTTTGACAGGAAAACTGCCTAAAATTGCGACGGCAACCGATTTAGCCCTCAAGATTACTCAAGTGCTTCGTTCTGAAAATGTTGTTGGTAAATTCGTTGAGTACTTTGGTCCTGGTTTGAAGAGTTTATCTCTAGCTGACCGTGCTACAGTGGCTAATATGGCACCGGAATATGGTGCGACCTGTGGTTATTTCCCAATTGATGAGGAAACCTTAAACTACATGCGTTTGACCAACCGTGATGAGCAACATATCAAGGTGACAGAAGCCTACGCTAAAACTAACCATCTTTTCTATGATCCTAGTAAAGAAGCTACCTATACCAAGGTTGTTGAAATTGATTTGTCATCCATTAAACCTTCGATTTCAGGTCCAAAACGCCCACAAGACTTGATTCTCTTATCCGATGCTAAACAAGAATTCCAGGATGCCGTAGTTCGAGAAGCAGGTGTCCGTGGTTTTGGTCTTGATCGTGAGGAATTAGAAAAGACGGCTCAAGTTGATTTTGAGGGTCATTCAGAGACGATTCAGACTGGTCATGTGGCAATAGCAGCGATTACGTCATGTACCAACACTTCAAATCCTTACGTTCTTATGGCTGCGGGTCTTTTAGCTAAAAAGGCTGTTGAAAAGGGGCTCAAAGTCTCTCCAACAGTCAAGACCTCTTTGGCGCCAGGATCTAAAGTGGTTACAGGTTATCTCAAAGCTTCAGGCTTGCAAACATATTTGGATAAACTTGGCTTTAATTTAGTTGGTTATGGTTGTACGACATGTATTGGTAACTCAGGAGATCTACGACCAGAAGTGGCTAAAGTTATTTCTGACAATGACTTGTTGGCAAGTGCTGTTTTATCAGGAAACCGTAACTTTGAAGGACGTATCAATCCTCTGGTTAAAGCGAATTTTTTAGCTAGCCCACCTTTGGTTGTTGCTTATGCCTTGGCTGGTAACACCAATATTGATTTGACTACTGAAGCTCTTGGGGTTGATGAAAATGGCAAAGCTGTCTATCTAGAAGATATCATGCCATCTCGTGATGAAATTGAGTCATATGTTGATAAATTTGTGACTCGCCAACTCTTCCAAGATGAATATGCCAATGTCTTTTCAGACAGTGCGAAGTGGAATGCTATTCCAACTGAGCAAGGTCAAAATTATAAATGGAATCTAGAATCAACCTATATCCAAAACCCACCTTATTTTGATTGCTTGGGAGACGACTTGTCCATTAAACCACTGACTGATTTGAAAGTTTTAGCGAAATTTGGAGATACAGTAACAACTGACCATATTTCTCCAGCTGGTAATATTGCCCGAAATAGTCCTGCAGCGAATTATCTCTCTGAACACGGAGTGGATTATCAGGACTTTAATTCCTATGGTAGTCGTCGTGGAAACCATGAAGTGATGATGAGAGGAACTTTTGCTAATATTCGTATCAAAAATGAGTTGGCAGAGGGTAAAATTGGTGGATATACTAAATATGATGGTGACATCATTCCTATTTATGATGCGGCTATGAAATACAAGGAAGCTAATCAAGACACGCTTGTGATTGCTGGTAAAGACTATGGAATGGGTTCAAGCCGTGACTGGGCAGCCAAAGGCGCAAATCTCCTTGGTGTAAAAGTAGTGCTTGCTGAGAGCTTTGAACGTATCCACCGTTCAAACTTAGTAATGATGGGCATTTTACCAGTTCAATTTATGGAAGGAGAATCAGCTGAGTCTCTTGGTTTGACAGGACAGGAGACATTTAGCTTTGATCTTTCGGAAAATCCTGGTGTCCACGATGTTATCACCGTAACAGCTAAAACGTCTTCTGAAACAAAAACATTTAAGGTACTAGTCCGTTTTGATGCAGACGCCGATATTCGCTACTATAAGAATGGTGGTATTCTACCAATGGTTGTTCGAAAAAAATTGGAGGGAGCATAATATGACAACAGTTGAAACAAATGGTCTGAAGGATATGATTGCTTGTAATACACGTATTTCGTCTATTATTGATGATCATTTATCCTACGCAGGCTATGATATTTCAGAATTTATGGATAATAAAGCTTCTTTTGAGGAAATCATATATCTCTTGTGGAATGGGCATCTACCAACTCAAATGGAACTTAAATATTTTGAGGCGGAATTGCGTAAGAATTATGATATTTCGGATGCGGTTGAGCAATGTATTCTCATACAATCAAGGCCTCATTTGCATCCCATGAGTGTTTTGCGTTCTACAGTCTCATTATTAGGGGTATATAATGTCCATGCTGAGGAGCGCTCCCTGGAAGCCATCTATCAACAAAGTATTGAATTGATGGCTAAGTTGCCAACAATTATTACAACATTCGCTCGTTTAAGGACGGGTCAGATGCCTGTGAAACCATGTGAAGATTTAGGCTTTGCGGCAAATTTTCTTTACATGCTGAATGGGGTTGAACCATCTACTATTGAAGTTGAAGCTATGAATAAGGCTTTAATTCTTCATGCAGATCATGAGTTGAACGCCTCAACCTTTGCAGCGCGTGTTTGTGCTTCAACCCTTACAGATATTTATTCTTGTGTTACGACAGCTATTGGAGCGTTAAAAGGCCCTCTCCATGGTGGTGCTAATGAGCGCGTCTTTGATATGCTAAATGAAATCCATGAATCTGGTGATGTTAGTGCCTATCTGCAAGAAAAACTGGATTCTAAAGAAAAGATCATGGGATTTGGACATCGTGTTTATAAGAAACAGGATCCTCGAGAAATATTCTTGAGAGATATGGCTAAGAAGTTGACTGAGAATACGGACAATCAAGAGTTCTTTAATATGTCGCAAGAGATTGAGGAATTCATGAAAATTAAGAAAGGTTTGATTCCCAATGTCGATTTCTATTCAGCGACGGTTTACCATTCTTTGGGTATCGATAGTGATATCTTCACGCTCATCTTTGCAATGAGTCGTGTCGCAGGATGGATTGCACATATTCAGGAGCAACAAAAAATAATAAATTGATTCGTCCACGTTCTCAATATATTGGACAAGAAAACTTAACTTATATTCCTTTAGAAAAACGTTAGTGAGGAAAAATCTATGGCAGAAAAAATCAAAATGGGAAATGGTCACCTAGAGGTTACTGATAATCCTATTATTCCTTATATTGAAGGAGATGGTGTTGGTCGTGATATTTGGAAAAATGCTCAAGCCATCTTCAATAAGGCTGTAGAGGTAGCCTATGATGGTAAGCGTCAGATTGAGTGGCAAGAGCTTCTAGCAGGAAAAAAGGCTTTTGACAAAACAGGAGAATGGTTACCTCAAGCTACTTTAGAAGCTATTCGAGACAGTTTGGTAGCTATTAAAGGTCCTCTTGAAACGCCAGTTGGTGGTGGAATCCGTTCTTTAAATGTTGCTCTACGTCAGGAACTTGACCTCTATGCCTGCGTTCGTCCAGTTCGTTACTTTAAAGGAGTGGTAAGCCCTCTTAAAGAACCAGAAAAAACGGATATTACTATTTTTCGTGAAAATACCGAAGATATCTATGCAGGTATTGAATGGGAAGCAGGAACGGAAGAGGTAAAGAAAGTCATTGATTTTCTGCAGAAAGAAATGGGTGTGACTAAAATTCGTTTCCCCAG
>NZ_CM002130.1:1204527-1237936 GCF_000448605.1 Streptococcus sp. HSISS3 | reverse complement strand
ATTGAGTGGCAAGAGCTTCTAGCAGGAAAAAAGGCTTTTGACAAACAGGAGAATGGTTACCTCAAGCTACTTTAGAAGCTATTCGAGACAGTTTGGTAGCTATTAAAGGTCCTCTTGAAACGCCAGTTGGTGGTGGAATCCGTTCTTTAAATGTTGCTCTACGTCAGGAACTTGACCTCTATGCCTGCGTTCGTCCAGTTCGTTACTTTAAAGGAGTGGTAAGCCCTCTTAAAGAACCAGAAAAAACGGATATTACTATTTTTCGTGAAAATACCGAAGATATCTATGCAGGTATTGAATGGGAAGCAGGAACGGAAGAGGTAAAGAAAGTCATTGATTTTCTGCAGAAAGAAATGGGTGTGACTAAAATTCGTTTCCCAGAGTCAAGTAGTATCGGTATTAAACCAATTTCAATTGAAGGAAGTAAACGATTAATTCGTTCAGCAATTGACTATGCACTCAAGAATAATCTCAAAAAAGTAACCCTAGTCCACAAAGGCAATATTCAAAAATTTACTGAGGGCGGTTTCCGTAAATGGGGTTACGAGGTGGCACAGGAAGAGTATAAAGAGGAGCTACTTGCTGGCCGTTTAGAGATTAACGATATCATCGCAGATAACTTCCTACAACAAATTCTTCTAAATCCAGGAAAATTTGATGTGGTTGCCTTGACCAACTTGAATGGTGATTATGCCAGTGATGCCTTGGCCGCACAGGTTGGTGGTATCGGAATTTCCCCTGGAGCCAACATTAACTATCAAACTGGCCATGCTATTTTTGAAGCGACACATGGAACGGCTCCTGATATTGCAGATCAAGACAAGGCAAATCCATGTTCGGTACTATTATCTGGGTGCATGCTCTTAGATTATATCGGTTGGTCAGAAGCTGCTCAATTAATCACTGCCGCTATTGAAAAAACATTTCAAGAGGGTATCTTTACAGCTGACCTTGCATTTGAAAAAACAGCTTTTTCAACAAGTGATTTTAGTCAAAACATCTTAAATCGTATCTAAACGCTAACTTAGCCTTTATGAAAACATCCTATGAAAATACAATGAAAAACTTTTCGGATTTATCTTTATTTCTGTAACAAATAGTTAAAAGAGAGAATAAAATCTTGAAAGGACATGACTAAATGAGAAGAAACCCTTAGGAAATTTTTCATAAAGTATGTTTTAACCTTGATAATATGAATTAGCTATGTTATAATTCTAAATTGTAAGGGTTATCATCGATAACTCAAATATTCCAAATTAAGAAGGAGAATCCATTATGGCTTCTAAAGATTTCCACATTGTAGCAGAAACAGGTATCCACGCACGTCCAGCTACTTTGCTTGTTCAAACAGCAAGCAAATTTGCTTCAGATATCACTCTTGATTACAAAGGTAAAGCAGTTAACCTTAAATCTATCATGGGTGTTATGAGCCTTGGTGTTGGTCAAGGTGCTGACGTAACTATCTCTGCAGAAGGTGCTGATGCTGACGATGCAATCGCAGCAATCGCTGAAACAATGACAAAAGAAGGGTTGGCATAAGAATATGACAGAAATGCTTAAAGGAATCGCAGCATCTGACGGTGTTGCAGTTGCTAAGGCATATCTGCTTGTTCAACCGGATTTGTCATTTGAAACTAATACAGTTGAAGATACAAGTGCAGAAGAGGCTCGTCTAGATGCTGCTCTAGCGGCGTCACAGGACGAGCTTTCTGTTATCCGTGAAAAAGCAGTTGAAAGCCTTGGTGAAGAAGCGGCAGCCGTATTTGATGCTCACTTGATGGTTCTCGCTGACCCAGAAATGACTGGTCAAATCAAAGAAACTATCCGTGCTAAACAAGTTAATGCTGAAGCTGCTTTGACTGAAGTAACTGACATGTTCATTGCAATTTTTGAAGGTATGGAAGACAATCCATACATGCAAGAACGTGCAGCGGATATTCGTGACGTTACAAAACGTGTGCTTGCTAACTTGCTTGGTAAGAAATTGCCAAACCCAGCAACAATTAACGAAGAATCAATCGTTGTTGCTCATGATTTGACACCATCAGACACCGCTCAACTTAACAAACAATTTGTTAAAGCTTTTGTCACTAACATTGGTGGACGTACAAGTCACTCAGCTATCATGGCTCGTACACTTGAAATCGCAGCTGTTCTTGGTACAAACAATATTACTGAACTTGTAAAAGATGGAGACATTTTGGCAGTTTCAGGTATTACTGGTGAAGTTGTGATTAACCCAACTGAAGAGCAAATTGCTGAGTTTAAAGAAGCTGGTGAAGCTTATGCTAAACAAAAAGCTGAATGGGCTCTCCTTAAAGATGCTCAAACAGTAACAGCTGATGGTAAACACTTCGAGTTGGCTGCAAACATTGGTACACCTAAAGACGTTGAAGGTGTTAACGATAATGGTGCAGAAGCTGTTGGTCTTTATCGTACAGAGTTCTTGTACATGGACTCTCAAGACTTCCCAACTGAAGATGACCAATATGAGGCATACAAAGCGGTTCTTGAAGGTATGAATGGTAAACCTGTTGTCGTTCGTACAATGGATATCGGTGGGGATAAAGAACTTCCTTACTTCGATCTTCCTAAAGAAATGAACCCATTCTTGGGTTACCGTGCATTGCGTATCTCAATTTCTGAAACTGGTAATCAAATGTTCCGTACTCAATTGCGTGCTTTGCTTCGTGCATCTGTTCACGGTAAATTGCGTATCATGTTCCCTATGGTTGCTTTGTTGAAAGAGTTCCGTACTGCTAAAGGTATTCTCGAAGAAGAAAAAGCTAAATTGATTGCTGAAGGTGTTGCTGTTGCAGACAACATTGAAGTAGGTATCATGATTGAAATCCCAGCTGTAGCTATGCTTGCTGATCAATTTGCTAAAGAAGTTGATTTCTTCTCAATTGGTACAAATGACCTTATCCAATACACAATGGCTGCTGACCGTATGAATGAACAAGTTTCATACCTTTACCAACCATATAACCCATCAATTCTTCGTTTGATTAACAATGTTATCAAAGCTGCGCATGCTGAAGGTAAATGGGCTGGTATGTGTGGTGAAATGGCTGGTGACCAAACAGCTGTTCCTCTTCTTGTCGGAATGGGCTTGGATGAGTTCTCTATGTCAGCTACATCTGTTCTTCGTACACGTAGCTTGATGAAGAAACTTGACACAGCTAAAATGGAAGAATACGCTAACCGTGCACTTACTGAATGTTCAACAATGGAAGAAGTTCTTGAACTTTCAAAAGAATACGTTAACGTAGACTAATAAGAAAAAAAGTGGAAGCTTGTGCTTTCGCTTTTTTGCATAGACAAAATAATTGACTCAATGTCTTTTTAGGAGTAGAATACGTCTAACCTAGGTTAAGAACTTTAATTATTTTTGTCAAAATTTTCTGAATAATCCTTGTTTTAATCTTGGAATATTTGGAAAAAATGATAGAATAGGTTTTATAATAGATAAAAGGAGTTACTATCTTGGCTAAACAATACAAAAACTATGTCAATGGTGAGTGGAAAACATCTGAAAATTCAATTACTATCTACGCACCTGCAAACGGTGAGGAACTTGGATCAGTTCCAGCTATGAGCCAAGCTGAAGTAGACGAAGTCTACGCAGCAGCTAAAGCAGCACTCCCAGCATGGCGTGCGCTTTCATACGCTGAACGTGCAGCTTACCTTCATAAAGCAGCTGATATCTTGGAACGTGATGCTGATAAGATCGGTCGAGTTCTTTCTAAAGAAATTTCTAAAGGTTTGAAATCTGCAATTGGTGAAGTTGTTCGTACTGCTGAAATTATCCACTATGCAGCTGAAGAAGGTTTGCGTTTGGAAGGTGAAGTACTTGAAGGTGGTGCCTTTGATGCTGGTAGCAAGAAAAAATCGCTGTTGTTCGTCGTGAACCAGTAGGTCTTGTCCTTGCTATTTCACCATTCAACTATCCAGTAAACTTGGCTGGTTCTAAAATTGCTCCTGCCTTGATCGCTGGTGACGTTGTTGCCTTCAAACCACCAACACAAGGTTCTATCTCAGGTCTTCTTTTGGTTGAAGCATTTGTTGAAGCTGGTATCCCTGCTGGTGTCTTGAACTCAATCACAGGTCGTGGTTCTGTTATCGGTGACTACATCGTTGAACACAAAGCAGTTGACTTTATCAACTTTACAGGTTCAACTCCAGTTGGTGAAAACATCGGTCGTTTGGCAGCAATGCGTCCAATCATGCTTGAGCTTGGTGGTAAAGACTCAGCTATCGTTCTTGAAGATGCTGACCTTGACTTGACTGCTAAAAACATCGTGGCAGGTGCCTTTGACTACTCAGGTCAACGTTGTACAGCTATCAAACGTGTTCTTGTAATGGATAGCGTTGCTGATGCATTGGTAGAAAAAGTAACTGCTTTGGTTGCAAATATCACTGTTGGTATGCCTGAAGAAAGTGCAAGTGTTACACCACTTATCGATACTAAATCAGCTGACTTTGTACAAGGTTTGATTGATGATGCTGTTGAAAAAGGTGCTACTGCTAAAACTGAATTGAAACGTGAAGGAAACCTTATCTATCCAACAGTCTTTGACCATGTAACAACAGATATGCGTGTTGCTTGGGAAGAACCATTTGGTCCTGTATTGCCATTCATCCGTGTATCTTCAGTTGAAGAAGCAATCAAGATTTCTAACCAATCTGAATATGGACTTCAAGGTGCTGTCTTTACACAAGATTACCCACGTGCATTTGCTATTGCTGAACAACTTGAAGTTGGTACAGTTCACATCAATAATAAAACACAACGTGGTACAGATAACTTCCCATTCCTTGGTGTTAAAGGATCTGGTGCCGGTACTCAAGGTGTGAAATACTCTATTGAAGCTATGACTCGTGTGAAATCAACAGTATTTGATATTGCAAAATACTAAGTGTTAAGCTAGTCAATAATTGTAAAAAAGTCAAGAGAGCCTTAGTAATAAGGCTCTTTTTCTGTAAAAATATGGTATAATAGAGTCAAATTTTGAATAGAGTGAGTTTTCTGACAATGAATAAATCTTATTTTTACTTGGTTATGAAGACGCATGAGTTAGAGGTACCATACACTGGTCAACTTCGTCGTGTGCGTGTTCTTCTACCTAAGAACTATGAAACGGATACAGATCGTTCTTACCCTGTCGTGTATTTCCATGATGGTCAGAATGTTCTTTATAGTAAGGAGTCGTTTTCTGGCTATTCTTGGAAGATTATCCCAACAGTCAAGCGTAATCCTGATATTTCGCGCATGATTGTTGTAGCCATTGATAATGATGGTCCTGGCCGTATGAATGAGTATTCTGCGTGGAAGTACCAAGAATCGAATATCCCTGGTGTCCAGTTCGGAGGTAAGGGTGTAGAGTATGCAGAGTTTGTCATGGATGTGGTTAAACCCTTTATTGATAAGGAATACCGTACCCTCTCTGACCGTCAGCATACAGCTATGATTGGTTCATCTCTCGGTGGTAATATTACTCAGTTTATGGGGCTTGATTATAAGGAGCAGATTGGTTGTCTTGGGGTATTTTCTTCAGCTAACTGGTTGCATCAGGATGCTTTTGATCGTTACATGTCGCGTCAAAAGCTCGATTCAGATCAACGTGTCTACATATATGTAGGAACTGAGGAAGCTGATGATACTGACAAGACCTTGATGGCTGGTAATATTAAGCAGGCTTATATAGACTCTTCATTGAGCTATTATCATGATTTGATTGCTCGTGGGGTTGATTTGGAAAATATCAAGATTCACATTCAATCTGGTGCTGAACACAATGAAGAAGCTTGGGCCGAGAATCTACCAGACTGTCTTCGCTTTTTCGCTGAAAAATGGGACTAGTCTTTAATGTCATAACTATTTAATAGCAATTTAGGAAAAGGATTTAAACTATGAATATCGAACATCTTAGCCACTGGAGTGGTCAATTGAACCGTGAAATGTATCTTAATCGTTATGGGCACGCAGGTATTCCTGTGGTAGTTTTTGCTTCATCAGGTGGAAGTCACAATGAATACTATGATTTTGGTATGATTAATGCTTGTGAACGCTTCATTGAAGAAGGGCGTGTGCAATTCTTTACACTTTCAAGTGTAGACAGTGAGAGCTGGCTTTGCGATTGGAAAAATCCACACGATCGTGCAGAAATGCATCGTGCTTATGAACGTTATGTGATTCAAGAAGCCATTCCATTCATCAAACACAAGACTGGTTGGTTTGATCCTATGATGACAACTGGTTGTTCAATGGGTGCTTACCATGCGCTTAATTTCTTCTTGCAACACCCAGATGTTTTCAATAAAGTAGTAGCCCTTAGCGGTGTTTATGATGCACGTTTCTTTGTTGGTGAATACGGAGGAGATGAGGCTATTTACCAAAACTCACCATCAGATTATATTTGGAATCAAAATGATGGTTGGTTTATCGATCGTTATCGTCAATCTGAAATTGTTGTGTGTACAGGTCTTGGTGCCTGGGAACAAGATGGTCTTCCTTCTTATTACAAACTTAAGGAAGCTTTTGAACAAAAGAATATTCCAGCTTGGTTCTCTGAGTGGGGGTACGATGTAGCCCACGATTGGGAATGGTGGCGTAAACAGATGCCATATTTCCTTGACAACATGAACCTATAATTTTCTTATCTACTGAGTAACTAAAAAAGAGGAATCAGAAATGAATTATATTGTTATTTCACCTTACTATCCACAAAACTTCCAACAGTTTACTGTTGAACTTGCTAATAAGGGAATCACTGTTCTCGGTATTGGTCAAGAGCCTTATGAACAATTGGATCAGCCTTTGAAAGATGCGTTGACTGAATACTTCCGAGTGGATAATTTGGAAAATTTGGATGAAGTGAAACGTGCAGTTGCCTTTCTCTTCTATAAACATGGACCAATCGATCGTATCGAGTCACATAATGAATACTGGTTGGAATTGGACGCAGCCCTTCGTGAACAGTTTAATGTATTTGGTGCTAAGCCAGAGGACCTCAAGAAGACAAAATACAAATCTGAAATGAAAAAGCTTTTCCAAAAAGCTGGTGTCCCAGTTGTACCTGGTGATGTGGTTAAGACAGATGCGGATGTGGATAAGGCTGTAGCTGAAATCGGACTTCCAATGATTGCTAAACCAGACAACGGTGTCGGTGCAGCTGCAACATTCAAACTTGAAACTGAGGACGATATCAATCATTTCAAGGCTGAGTGGGATCATGAAACAGTTTATTTCTTTGAAAAATTTGTGACTTCAAGTGAAATCTGTACTTTTGATGGTTTGTTGGATAGTAATGGCAATATTGTCTTCTCAACAACTTTTGATTATGCCCACACGCCACTTGATTTGATGCTTTACAAGATGGATAATTCTTACTACGTTCTTAAGGATATGGATCCTAAGTTACGTCAGTATGGTGAAGCTATTATCAAAGAATTTGGTATGAAGGAACGTTTCTTCCATATTGAATTCTTCCGTGAAGGTGATGATTATATTGCAATTGAGTATAATAATCGCCCTGCCGGTGGTTTCACTATTGATGTTTATAACTATGCTCATTCTATTGATTTGTACAAGGGTTATGCGGATGTCGTTGTTGGGGAGCCTTTCCCAGCATCTCACTTTGAACCACTTTACTGCTTGGCAACATCACGTCGTGCAAATTCTCACTACGCTTATTCAGAAGAAGAACTCTTCGATAAATACCGTGATCAACTTAAGGTTAAGAAAATCATGCCTGCTGCCTTTGCAGAGTTGCAAGGTGATTACCTCTACATGTTGACAACACCTAGTCGTGAAGAAATGGAACAAATGATTGAGGACTTTGGTAAAAAAGCCTAATTTGTATATGCTAAAAGCACTTCAGCGTTTGAACTGAAGTGCTTTTGTCATGTCTTATTTTTCGTGAAGTTCTTGGTTTTTCAGAACCAGTTCTGAAACTTTGGCGAATTTTTTAAGTTTTTTGAGATCTTCTGGATGGGTTACTAAGCTGATGACACTACCTTCATTTCCCATACGACCAGTACGTCCTGCACGGTGAGTGTAGGCTTCCCGATTTCGAGGAATATCGAAGTTGATGACCACTTCAAGATTTTCAATATCGATTCCTCGTGCCAATAAATCAGTTCCTAGTAAAAGTGAAATCTCATGATTTTTGAATTTTTCCAAGATAACTTTACGGAATTTGACATTAATATCACTGGCAAGTGATACTGCTGAAGCCCCATTAAATTGAAGGCGCTCTTCGGTAGCGCCAAGGTCAGAAAGACTGTTGAAAAAGACAAGACCACGGAAGTCAGGAATATTGGAGAACTTACGAAGAAGTTCGACACGGTGACGTTTATCAACACTGATATAATAATGTTTAATGGTGTCAAGTTTTTGGTCAGATAAGTCATAAACAATAGTATTTTCCACAAGATCTTGATTGTCAATTTTGTTAGTCGCTGAAATATAGATCATTTGATGGTCACGAGGGACATGGTGGCTGATTTTTGTTACGAAATGGTATTGGCTATCACTAAGAAGCTCATCAAATTCATCAAGGACGATGGTGTTGACGTTCATCATCTTGATTTTTTTGAGTTTAATCAGTTCGAAGACACGACCAGGGGTTCCGATAAGAATTTCTGGTCCTTTCTTCAGACGTTCAATCTGGCGTTTTTGACTAGAGCCAGAAAGGAAGAGTTGAGCCGTGAGCCCTAGTGGCTCAGCCCATTGTTTGGTCACATCAAAAATTTGTCCAGCAAGCTCAGAATTGGGTGCTAGGATAAGCAATTGCTGAGCTTTTTTTGGCTTTAGAGTACGGAGAAGTGGGAGGAGGTAGGCCAGAGTCTTACCTGTTCCAGTTGGGCTGATACCCAAAACATTGTCCCCTTCTGTGATTGGTGCAAAGAGTTCTTTTTGAATGGCAGTTTCTGTTGTGATTCCTTTTTCTTTAAGGAGGTCTTGCCATTGTTCAGGAAAGTTTGTAAACATAAAAGTCTCATTTTCTATATGGATTTGCTTTTATTATATCATGATTTAGTGTAGAATAGATGAGAAAGACTCTATTAGATAGGAATTTACCATGCCTAAAAAACCGATTATTATTGGGGTTACGGGTGGCTCTGGTGGTGGTAAGACCAGTGTTTCTCGTGCCATTTTATCCAATTTTCCAGATGAAAAAATTGCCATGATTGAACATGACTCGTACTATAAGGATCAGTCTCATTTGACTTTTGAGGAGCGTGTGTCAACTAACTATGACCATCCCTTTGCCTTTGATACAGATCTCATGATTGAACATATCAATGAGTTGATTGCTGGGCGTCCGGTGGATATTCCGATTTATGATTATACGCAACACACTCGTAGTGCCAAGACTTATCGTCAGGAGCCTCAGGATGTTTTCATCGTTGAAGGGATTCTAGTACTTGAGGATAAACGCTTGCGTGATTTGATGGATATCAAGCTCTTTGTAGATACTGATGATGACATTCGTATTATTCGCCGTATCAAGCGTGATATGGAAGAACGTGGTCGTAGCTTGGATAGTATTATTGAGCAATATATCAGTGTTGTAAAACCCATGTACCACCAGTTTATCGAGCCTACGAAACGTTATGCGGATGTGGTCATTCCTGAAGGTGTCACAAATACTGTTGCTATCGATTTGATAAATACTAAGGTAGCAAGCATCTTGAAAGAAAGTAAGGAAGCCTAAGCAAGAGCTTGGCTTTTTTGGTATAATTAAAACATTATGATTATTTTACAAGGAAACAAAATAGAGCGCTCTTTTTCAGGAGATGTGCTCTTTGATAATATTAATATTCAGGTGGATGAGCGAGATCGTATTGCCCTTGTTGGACGTAACGGTGCTGGGAAATCAACCTTATTGAAAATCCTAGTTGGAGAGGAAGCGCCGACAAGTGGTGAGATTAATACGAAACGTGATTTGAACCTGTCTTATCTGGCTCAGGATAGTCGTTTTGAGTCTAGCAATACCATTTACGCTGAAATGTTAAATGTTTTTGCCAGTCTTCGTGCCGATGAAAAACGTCTGCGTGACATGGAAATGAAGATGGCTGAGTTGACTGGGGCAGACTTGGACAAGCTAATGACCGACTATGATCGCCTTTCCGAGGATTTCAGACAAAGAGGTGGTTTTACTTACGAATCTGATATCAGAGCCATTCTCAATGGTTTCAAGTTTGATGAAAGCATGTGGGAGATGCCTATTTCAGATCTTTCTGGAGGACAGAATACCCGCCTGGCCTTGGCTAAAATGTTGCTAGAGAAGCCTGAACTTTTGGTACTGGATGAACCGACTAACCACTTGGATATCGAAACTATCGCCTGGTTGGAGAATTACCTAGTTAATTATCAGGGTGCTCTAATCATTGTCAGTCACGACCGTTATTTTTTGGATAAGGTAGCGACAGTAACCCTAGATTTGACCAAACATAGCTTGGATCGTTATGTCGGAAACTATTCAACATTCATGGATCTCAAGGCTGAAAAGTTGGCCACTGAAGCCAAAAACTTCGAAAAGCAACAAAAAGAAATTGCTAAGCTGGAGGACTTTGTTAATCGTAATATTGTCCGTGCCTCTACAACCAAGCGTGCCCAGGCCCGTCGTAAACAACTTGAGAAAATGGAAAGACTGGATAAGCCAACAGAAGGCCAAAAGTCAGCCAATATGACTTTCCATGCGGACAAGGTCTCCGGGAATGTGGTCTTGACAGTTAGGGATGCTGCCATTGGTTACGATGATGAGATTCTTTCGGAGCCTATTTCTCTGGATGTTAAGAAGATGGATGCCATTGCCATTGTAGGGCCTAATGGTATTGGCAAAACGACCTTTATCAAGTCGGTAGTGGGGCAATTGCCTTTTATCAAGGGAACGTCGACCTATGGTGCCAATGTTGAAGTAGGTTATTATGATCAAACCCAATCTGCCTTGACGCCCTCAAATACTGTCCTTGATGAGTTGTGGAATGATTTTGCAACCACTCCTGAAGTTGAGATTCGTAACCGTCTGGGTGCTTTTCTCTTCTCAGGTGATGACGTCAAAAAGTCGGTTTCCATGCTTTCTGGTGGGGAGAAGGCTCGCCTGCTCCTAGCCAAACTATCAATGGAAAACAATAACTTCCTGATTCTGGATGAACCGACCAACCACTTGGACATTGATAGCAAGGAAGTCTTGGAAAATGCCCTTATTGACTTTGATGGAACGCTTCTCTTTGTCAGCCATGACCGTTACTTTATCAACCGTGTGGCCACTAAAGTGATGGAAATTTCTGAGGATGGGGCAACCATTTATCTTGGGGATTATGATTATTATCTTGAGAAGAAGGCTGAGCTTGAAGAGTTGGCACGACTTGAGGCGGAAGAAAATCAAGGACAAGAAGAGGTTCAAGTAGCTTCGGCAGGTGCTAATGATTATCAAGCTCAAAAAGTCAATCAGAAAGAGATGCGTAAACTAAGCCGACGCATTGAACAAATTGAAAACGAGCTAGAGACCATTGAAGAACGCTTGGAGGAAATCTCTGCTGCCATGCTTGAAACCAATGACGTGGCGGAATTATCTGACTTGCAGAAAGAGCTGGATGAGTTATCAGTCAATCAAGAGGCTCTGATGGAAGAGTGGAGCGACTTATCAGAACAATTGGAAGGTTAAGGAAATATGAGAGCCTTTTCATGTTTTGAGTTGTGAAAGGCTTACATTGTTGGTATAATGGTCTTAGTATATAAAAGGAGACTAGCTTTATGAACAAAGTAAAGAAAAAAGTGTATCGTAACACAACATCTTTCAACATGATGGCTTGGGGATCATTTGCCTTCTTTGTAATCTTGATGTTGGTAGGCCTCTATACCCTTAAAGAGCCTTTGATGGTTAAGGGTTACTACCTCATGGGATGTGTTGGCTTGATTTCATCTTCCTTTACAGTATCTAAGGTTGTCCGTGATAATCAAGAAGATGAAGAAAACTATAACAAACTCATCGCCCAACAAACTTTCGAACAATAAGAGGAGGAGCCTGAAAAGGCTTTTTCTTTTTGAATAGTGCCATTTAATTATTTACCCAAATAATCAAAAAGTGTCTTTAGTAAATATAGATGATTATAATAAAAACCATCTTGCATATGAAATTGATTTTCATGATTATAAAAAGTTTTATATTTTAGATACTCAAAATCATCAAATTTCTGAGAAAACAAAATATGATAATGAAGAGAATGCCGTAGTAACCACTGCTTCTTATACAGAAGATATGAATACAGCAATTGATTTTACATTTGATTTTAGTGAAGGTGGTAGTTATTTAATGCATGCATAGAATACAAGAAATACAAATAATTTCTTCGTAAAACAATCTAAGAAAGCTAGACGAGACTTCCCGCTGTGAGAAAAGTGGTTGAATCATTATAGAATTAGTCATGGAACTTCGAAGAAGGTCGCTGACGTCCGTACTCACTTAAGGGAAGTCTCAAAAAGATTTTATTTATAAAAGTCTGAAAAGGCTTTTTCTTTTTTGCAGAAAATGCACAAATATTCTGACTCTTACCTAAGGGAAGTGTTATAATGGAATGAGAGGGTCTGAGCATCTTGTTTTATGGTATCGGACCTTATGCCTTATAAGACTAATCATCGTATAAGAATACGGTAGTGAAAAGGTAGGTAATATTATGGAATTCAAAGTTAAAGATGGTCAAATCATCTATTATCGGGATCTTGGTAAGGGTTTTCCAATTGTCTTTTTACATGGCAATAATTTGTCTGGAAACTACTTTGCTAAGCAAGGAATTCTATATCGAGACTATCGCTTAATTTTTATTGATAGTCGTAATCACGGTAGATCCAGTCGTCAGAGTGTTAAGATGACCTTTGAACAGATGGCTGCCGATTTGGAGGAAATTTTGCAATTTTTAAATATCAAAAAGGCCTTGTTTGTTGGTCACAGTGATGGGGCCAATCTAGCTATGGTTTATGCTAGTCGCTTTCCTGACCGGATTGCGGGTCTCTTACTAAATGCGGGTAACATGACCTTTAATGGCTTGACCAGACGTTCTAGGTTCTTGGTTCATTTACAATATCTTTGTTTGAAGGCCTTATCGCCATTTTCAGCTAAAATGGATATTATGGCAAAAGTAACAGGTCTCATGTTGCATGATTTACCCTTGGATAGGGAGCAATTACACAAGGCACCCTATCCTGTTTGGGTGGTTATGGGGCAAAGGGATGTTATTAGTTTTAGGCATTCCAAAGAGATTTCGGAACTCTTTCCGATTCATAAGCTGTATGTTGAGCGTCGGCAAGGACACCGTTTAGCTCAACGAAAATACAAGGTCTTTAATCAAATGATTCGTGATTTAGTGAGAATTAGTCGAAAAGAGGTGATGGCATGAAGAGTCTTTTGGAGAGATTACAACCTTTAAAAACAGCAATCAAATCCATCTTCTTTATTTCAATTACGGTTCTTGTCGTTATTGAACTGGTTCGGTTGAAGCGAACCATTACATTAGAATCGCTAGAATCGGCTCTGTCAGGCTTGTCTATTTGGCACCTTATTCTCATGATTATAATTGGGTTAGTCGCCGTACTCCCCATGTTGTTTTATGATTTAATCCTGAATAAGGAGTTAGAGACGGATTATTCCAAACCCTATATTTTAGAGACGAGTTGGGCGGTTAATACGATTAATAACCTGGCTGGTTTTGCTGGTTTGGTTGATGTCGGTTTACGGTATTCTTTCTATTCTGAGGATGGGCAGGAAAAGACGGGTGTTAAAGCACTGTCGCGTTTATTGCCTTACTTTATGTCGGGATTGTCACTCTTGAGTGGCTTGGTATTTGTTAGTTTTTGGTTTCTTCCTCTGAGTCCAGATTTAAGAAAGTATTGGCTGCTTTTGTTAGGGATTTTCCTTTATTTGCCCTTTATTTTCTTTATTTCCAGTCGGGAAAAATTGGCCTATTTTGGGCAGGTACCTTTGAAAACGAGGCTAAGTCTTCTTTTGGCTTCTACAGCTGAGTGGGGAACTGCTCTTGGGAGCTTTGTCAGTGTCGCCTATTTGATGGGATTACATGTTCATCTTTACAATCTGATTCCGCTCTACCTACTAGCTGTTATCATTGGTATTTTCTCAATGATTCCAGGAGGGATTGGTAGTTTTGATCTTATTGTCATTACTGGTTTGACCTCCATGGGTGTTAGTAATGCCATGGCGGTTAGCTTGCTCTTACTTTATCGTTTGACTTACTATGTCATTCCATTCTTGCTGGGAGTTGTCTTCTTTTTCAAACACATGGGAGGACGTATTAACGATAAGTACTTTAGGGTTTCTTCACGAGTATTTGCAGGGAGCCTATACCGTTTCTTGGTCTATCTCTTGCGTTTCTTGGGAATCTTTTTGATTTTGTCAGCTTTAATTCCAGAAAGGTTGGCTTATGTCTATTTGATTAACCGCTTTGATCCAATTCAGGAACAGTTGATTTGGCAGTTCCCAAGTATTTTATTTGGAACTCTCTTTATTTTCATGGCTCGTCTCATTAAGCGTCGGGTTAAGGGAGCATTTCCTGCCTCTTTATTAACCTTTGTCTTAGCCTTGATTTATGTCAACCTTAATGGCATTTCTTGGGCCATGACCTTCTTGATTTCACTTTCTTTGGTGATTGTGCTTATTATCAGAAAGAAATTGATCCATCGTTATTTTGTGTATAGCTGGGAAGATAAGACTAAAGATTTCCTCTTTCTTGCTTTTACGATTTTGGTTCTCCTTGTTTTAGGGGGAAATGGTTTCTGGTCTCATCTCTTGCCACCGAAGAACCGTGATGTTCTTGGACATTTTATCCATATCTGGTTTAATATTTTATTGGCAGCTGTTATCATTGCAACCATTGTTTGGGGGCTCTTGAAAATTTTGGCACCTCGTAAGACTTTCGGTCAAAAAATGGATGATGAACGTTTTACAGCTCTTTTGTCAAAATATGGAGGTGCATCAGAAAGTGCTTTGGCTTACCTACATGACAAACACCTCTTTTGGTATCGTGTTGATGGACAGGACCAAGTAGTTTTCCAATTCGCTCAAACCAGTAACAAGTGCGTGGTTATGGGAAATCCGATTGGGAATGAAGATTATTATCGACCAGCATGGGAAGCCTTTCTAAGCACTTTATCTGATTGGAATCTGCAAGCCCTATTTTATGAGGCAGATGAAAGCATTACCCTCATGCTTCATGACTATGGATTTGACTTCATGAAGTTTGGGGAAAATGCTATGGTTGACTTGACGTCGTTTTCGGTTGAAGGAAAGCATGGTAAGAAATTCCGTAAACCGACTAATCGCGTGGAAAAAGCTGGTTTCCAATTTAAATTGCTTCAACCGCCATTTTCAGAGACTCAAATGCAGGAAATGAGAGCTGTCTCAGATGTTTGGCTTAACGGTCGTAAGGAGAAAGGTTTTTCTCTTGGTTTCTTCGATGAAGCCTATCTGCAACAAGCGCCGATTGCCATTGTTGAAAGTGAAGCAGGCGAAATTGTTGCCTTTGCCAATATCATGCCAACCAAAAATAAACGAGTGGCCACGATTGACCTCATGCGATATGACTTTGAAAAGGCACCTGAAGGCATTATGGACTACCTCTTTGTCAAACTCTTCCAATACTTCCAAGCAGAAGGCAAGCAGTACTTTGATATGGGAATGGCTCCCCTAGCCAACGTTGGTACTGAAGAAGATAGTTTCTTAGAGGAAAAGGTTGCCAATCTGGTTTATGTTTTTGCACAGCGTTTTTACTCTTTCAGTGGCCTCCAACGTTATAAGGAAAAATTCTCTCCAATCTGGTCTCCAAAATATATTGTCTATCCAAAAAGAACCTGGCTCTTGTTTGATATGATTGCTATTCTAAGGATTGATAATCGTAAAATTGAAGACAGAATGAAGAAAAGACGTCTTTGGAAATAGAGATAACATGAAAATAGCGAAGCCAATCAGCTTCGCTATTTTGATATGTAGAAGACTTACTTTTCGAATTCTGCTTTTGATTTAGTATCTGCATACTCTTCAGCTACCTCGCTTGAGAGAATGTCATCATAACTTGGCAGTGAAATGTTCTGGCCATATTTGTTTCGAAGAGCTGTAGTTACCAGTCGGTATGCGAGGTTGGCATTACGAGAAAGAATTGGGCCGTGGAAGTAGCTACCATAAACATTCTTGTAGTGAACACCCTCGGAACCATCTTCCTTATTGTTACCATTACCGTAGACCACCTTCCCAAGTGGTTTCTCGTCATCCGAAAGGAAGGTACGTCCTTGGTGATTTTCAAAGCCATAATATGTTTCATCGAATTCTTCGTTATGAATCTTGATGTCACCGATGTAACGGTTATTTTCTTGATTGAGGGTGTAGTGGCCCATGACACCAATGCCGTCAATGCGAACCCCGTTAGCTTGGATGTAATATTGTCCAAGAAGTTGGAAACCACCGCAGATGGCTAGGATGACCTTATTATCTTGGATGAATTGATCAATAGCGTCACGTTTAGATGGTAGGTCTTTGGCAACGATGGATTGTTCGTAGTCTTGACCACCTCCAAAGAAGACCATGTCGTAGTGATCTTTGTCAAAGTCGTCCCCAACAGAAACGATGTCGAAGGTCATTTTAGCACCAAGTTTTTCCCCCACATATTTGATCATAAGGACATTACCATTGTCCCCGTAGGTATTGAGCAGATTACCATAAAGGTGGGCAACATTTAGGTCGTAGGTGTAGTCACGATTTTCTGGAGATTTGAGAGAAGTATAGGTCATTAGTTCATCTCCTTTCCGACAGCATGACGTTGGGCAAGAATGTCACGAAATTCAAGCATGGCAGTATAGGTAGCTAGGATATAGGCATGGTCGCAATCTTGCTTTTCAATCAAGGCCATAATATCTTCGAGCTTTTCTGCTTGCGTAATCTTATCCTCTGGGTAGCCAGTCACACGAAGACGGCGGGCAATTTCAGAGTGACGGACACCACCAGCATTAATCTCAGGAATATCCATGTCGAGAATGCTTTCAAAGTTGGCATCCCAAATCCAGCTAGTATCAATACCGTCAGCATAGTTGGCGTTAAGAAGAACTGACAAGCTAAATGGATAATCTGCAAGCTTAATCATTTCGAGAGCTTGGCTAGCGCCAACTGGATTCTTAATGAGTACGAGGGTACATGATTTGTTGCCAATCTTAAAGGTTTCTTGGCGTCCAAAGACAGCACGGCTCTTATTAAACCCAGCCTTGATTTTTTCAGGAGCCACACCGAAGAATTCAGCAACAGAAACCGCAGCAAGGGCATTGTAGATGTTGTAGAGACCACCGACATTAATCTTGTAGTCTTGTCCATCAATGACAAATTCAGAAGTCGTGTTAGTGATTTTAGTCAACTTCGTTAGCTTATAATCTAATTCTGGACGGTGGAAATCGCAGTTAGGGCAGGTGTAGTCACCCAAGTTAGCGTAAGTATTGAGGCGATACTGAAGAATACGCTCACACTTAGGACAGACAATGCCTTCAGTATTATAATGGGCCAGCTCTGGCGCATGCTTTTCAGTATCAAAACCATAGAAACGTACGGGATTGATCACTTCTTTAGAGTTGAAGAGGGGACTGTCCCCATTAGCCAAAATAGTAGCCTTGGGTGCCTTGGCAGCACCATCTAAAATCATCTGATAAGTAGTATAGATTTCACCGTAGCGGTCCATTTGGTCACGGAAAATATTTGTGAAGACAAATAGACTTGGGGTGATGTACTCTGTGATTTTTGGTAGGCTAGCTTCGTCAATCTCCAAGACAGCAATTTTCTTACCTGATTTAGCTCTTTTAGCGGTTAGGAAAGTAGAAGTAATCCCTGTGATCATGTTGGCTCCACTAGGATTGGTCACAATGTCACCAAAAGCTTCTTTTAAAATTCCAACTGTCAAAGCTGTTGTTAGAGTCTTTCCGTTGGTTCCTGTAACAACGACGATTTCATAATCTTTTGCCAGTGTGTCTAAAATGTTTTTGTCAAATTTAAGGGCGATTTTTCCTGGGAGGGTTGACCCACGTCCTAATTTGGAGAGGACAAAGTGGCTAGTCTTTCCTGCCAAGATACCCATGGTAGTTTTTATAGTCATGAATTTATTTTATCACAAAAAGTAGTGATTGTAGTCTCAAAATAGTTTGAATTCGTGGTATAATAGGAACTGTTTAAAAATTAAAAGAAAGTGTGATATGTATGGGTATACTGTCGTCCATTGATATTGATTTTTGGCGGTCACTCTTTGATAGTCCGTTGAAAGTTATCGTCAATAGTTTGGACATATTGATTGTTGCTTTTTTAATTTACCGCTTTATTAGGGCCCTGAGGGGAACCAAAATCATGACCCTAGTTCAAGGGGTAGTCTTATTTATTTTTGTAAAATTTATTTCTGATTTTATAGGCTTCACAACGATTTCTTATTTGATGAATCAGGTCATCAACTATGGTGCCATTGCGGCGGTTGTAATCTTTGCGCCAGAGCTTCGTTCTGCACTTGAAACCTTTGGACGTACGCCTCAGCATTTTTTGCAAAATAAAGAAGTGAGTTCAGATGAGAAACTGGTTCAAGCTTTTGTTAAAGCCGCTAAGTACATGAGTCCTCGTAAGATTGGAGCCCTCGTCTCTATTGAACAGACGCAAACTCTGCAAGAACAAATTGTGACAGGAATTCCGCTTGATGCAGTTGTAACAGGGGAACTGTTGATTAATATTTTTATCCCTAATACACCGCTGCATGATGGGGCAGTTATCATCAGAGATAATAAGGTTGCGACAGCTTGTTCTTATCTACCGCTTTCGGAATCTAATAAAATTTCTAAGGAATTCGGAACACGTCACAGGGCCGCTATTGGTCTTTCAGAGCAAACAGATGCTCTTACCTTTGTCGTATCTGAAGAAACAGGTGCGATTTCCATTGCTTATAAGGGCAATTTCTTGCATGGACTGTCCATTCAAGAGTTTGAGCAAGAGTTGAGTCTTATTTTGTTGAAAGAGCAAGAACCTCGTCAGTCATTCTTCCAACGTTGGATGGGAGGTAGCAAAAAATGAAACGCATTGTCCGTGTATTAAAAAATGATCGTTGGTGGCAAATACTAGTTGCGCTCTTCTTTGCGGTTACGCTATTCGTCACGGCTTGGTCTGGTAATACGCAAAATAAAAGTAATAGCTCAAGTGCTTCGAATACCTTCACGCAAACAGTAGAATCTGTTCCTGTAGATATTAAGTACGACAGTGATAATTACTTTATCAGTGGTTATTCTTATGACGCTGAGGTTTATTTGACCGCGACTACTCAGTTGGCTTTGACGACTGAAGCAACAAGCGATACGCGCCATTTTAAGTTAGTTGCAGATTTGTCAAATCTTGGCCAAGGGACAAGCCGAGTTCCTATTCAGGTTAAGAATTTACCAGCTGGAATGTCTGCCCAAGTATCGCCATCGACCTTGACAGCAACCATTGGTAAAAAAGCTAGCAAGACATTTGATGTGGTTGCAAATATCACACCAGATAAGTTGGCTAATGGCTACGAAGTGAAAAAGGTTAGCTTGGATGAAACCAAGGTAGAGGTGACATCAAGTGAAGATATCATCAATCAAATTGACCACGTTCAAGCAGTTTTGGAAGGCAGTGCCAACTTGTCTGATGATTATGATGGCAACTTATTGTTGCAAGCCGTTTCAGCTAATGGGACAGTCTTGGCTAGCTCGATTTCTCCAGCTAAGGTTCATGCCAAAATTGCTTTGAGAAAATTGAGCAAGTCTGTCCCTGTTAAAGTAGAGTTGACTGGAGATAAGGCTAGCAATGTGTCTAGTATCAGTTATAGTTTTGATCGAGGCCATGTGACTATTGTTGGTAGTCAGGAAGCTATGGATAAGATTGATAGCATCACTGTTCCAGTAGATATTAGTCATGTGACCAAGGATACTACACAAACGCTCAAGCTTTCGGCCGATGGTGTGACAGTGCAACCAAATACGGTTAAAGTTAATTTGAAGGTCAGCCAAAAATAGAGAATGGCTATTTTCCAAGTTTATGTAAGATAGATAAAATGGAGAAGGCTTAATCTGGGGAAATTGGCGCAATAGCCAAAAAAGTTATACAAGAAGGGTTGAAAATATCGGTGAAATCAGATAAAGTTAAACTATCTAGGTAGATTTCACTAGATTACTTTTGCTCTTGTTAGACAGCATCACAGTTTAAGGAGGATTTAGTGCTGGGGCACTAAAAATAAAATTATGGGTAAATATTTTGGAACAGACGGTGTTCGTGGAGAAGCTAATGTTGAGCTCACGCCTGAATTGGCCTTTAAATTAGGTCGCTTCGGTGGTTATGTGCTTAGCCAACACGAAACTGGCCGTCCTAAGGTCTTTGTGGCACGTGATACACGTATTTCAGGGGAAATGTTAGAATCAGCTTTGGTGGCAGGTCTTTTATCAGTAGGTATCGAAGTCTACAAACTTGGGGTACTTGCGACTCCAGGTGTTTCATACTTGGTACGTACGGAAAATGCCAGTGCTGGTGTTATGATTTCAGCCAGCCATAATCCAGCTCTTGATAATGGTATTAAGTTCTTTGGGGGAGATGGTTTTAAATTGGATGATGCGCGTGAAGCGGAAATTGAAGCCCTTCTTGATGCAGCAGAGGATACTCTTCCACGTCCATCAGCTGAGGGTCTTGGAACACTTGTAGATTATCCAGAAGGTCTTCGCAAGTATGAAAAATTCTTGGTGGCAACAGGTGTTGATCTTGGTGGACTGAAGGTTGCCTTGGACACTGCTAATGGTGCAGCTGCTGTGTCAGCTCGTAATGTTTTCCTTGATTTGAATGCCGATATTACGGTTATCGGGGATCAACCAGATGGTCTTAACATCAATGCTGGAGTGGGTTCAACACATCCAGAGCAATTGCAAGCCTTGGTTAAAGAAAGTGGTTCAGCCATTGGTCTTGCCTTTGATGGTGATAGTGACCGTCTCATCGCTGTTGATGAAAATGGTAATATTGTTGATGGCGACAAGGTCATGTACATTATCGGTAAACACTTGTCTGAAAAAGGTGAGTTGGCTAAAAATACAATTGTGACAACTGTTATGTCAAACCTTGGTTTCCACAAGGCACTTGATCGTGAGGGAATTAACAAGGTCGTGACTGCCGTTGGTGACCGTTATGTTGTTGAAGAAATGCGTAAAAATGGCTATAACCTTGGTGGTGAACAGTCTGGTCACGTTATTATCATGGATTACAATACAACTGGTGATGGTCAATTGACAGCTATTCAATTGACTAAAGTCATGATTGAAACAGGTAAGAGCTTGTCTGAATTAGCATCAGAAGTGACGATCTACCCTCAAAAACTGGTTAATATCCGTGTGGAAAATAGCATGAAAACTAAAGCCATGGAAGTTCCTGCGATTGCAGCTATCATTGAAAAAATGGAAGCTGAGATGGCTGGGAACGGTCGTATCTTGGTTCGCCCTAGTGGTACAGAACCTCTCCTTCGTGTTATGGCAGAGGCACCAACAGATGATGAAGTGAATTACTATGTTGACACTATTGCGGATGTCGTCCGTGAGGAAATTGGGTTGGACTAAATATGATTAGTAAGCTTAAAGCTTTTATGGCCACAGAAGTTTTTAAATACCTTTTCTTTGGTGTTTTGGCGACTGTAGTTTATATGGTTAGTCGTACCTTGATTTTCGCTGTGAGTCAACAAGGTACCCTATCAGCAGTTTTGGCAAATGCCATTGCCATCGTTTTTGCTTTCTTCACGAATGATGTTTTTGTGTTCAGTCAAGCAAAAGCTGGTATGGCTACACGCTTTGTTAAATTTGTGGGAGCTCGTCTCTTAACCTTAGTTCTTGATTTGGCTCTCGCCTATTTCTTGGTAGATACCTATCCAGAGATTATCGGTCAATTTGTTGGTCATAGTCATGCTTGGGTAAATGGAATTGAAAGCTTATTCTCACAAGTTTTGATTATTGTTCTTAACTACGTTATTTCAAAATTCTTTGTCTTTACTGGAGACAAGACATAAGATACAAGGAAGTTGCTAGGAAATGTGTTAAAAGCATTTCTTACCAACCTCCTTTTTTGATATAATGAAGAGACTTTAAAAATAGAAAGATGAAAGATGTACGTACAATTATCTCAACGCCTTAAGGACGTAGCAACCTTCGTCCCTAAAGACGCAAAACTTTTAGATGTAGGTAGTGACCACGCCTACCTCCCTATTTATTTACTTGAAAAGGGCTTGATTCACTCAGCTATTACTGGTGAAGTGGTGAAAGGCCCTTATGAATCTGCTCTTACTAATGTCTCAGCTTCTGGTTTCAAAGATAAGATTGACGTGCGCTTGGCTAACGGCTTGGCAGCTTTTGAACCTTCTGATGCTGTCACAACTATCACGATTTGTGGTATGGGGGGACGTTTGATTGCGGATATTCTTGATTCTGGTAAGGATAAACTTAAAGGTGTGGAACGTCTGATTCTGCAACCCAATAATCGTGAAGACGACCTTCGTATTTGGTTGATGGAAAATGGTTTTGTCATTGTCGCAGAAGCCATCATGACCGAAAATGGCAAATACTACGAAATTATGGTGGCTGAGGCTGGTCAAATGACTCTATCAGATAAAGAGGCTCGCTTTGGACCTCATCTCATGAAAGATCAGTCTCAGGTCTTCCAGCTCAAATGGCAACGTGAAATCAATAAATTAGAGATTGCTTTAGGATCCATTCCTTTAGCCAACCAGGCTGATCGTTTATTTGTCGAAGAGAAAATCCAAACCATTAAGGAGGTTTTGAACCATGTTAGCTAGTGAACTTATCAAGTCTTATGAAAGCTTTTGTCCACAGGAACTTTCCATGGAAGGTGATGTGGTTGGTTTGCAGATTGGCAGTCTGGACAGAGAGATTCAGAAGGTCATGGTTACCTTGGATGTTCGTGAGAATACAGTAGCCGAAGCTATTGAAAAAGGTGTGGACCTCATCATTGCCAAACATGCCCCTATTTTCCGTCCGGTTAAGGATTTGGTGTCTTCGCCTGACCGTGATATTTTGCTGGACCTGGTTAAGCATGATATTGCAGTCTATGTGAGCCATACCAATATTGATGTGGTGGATGATGGTCTCAATGATTGGTTTTGTGGCTTACTTGATATTAAGAAGACCACTTATTTGACGGAGACTGCTGACAATCAAGGAATCGGTCGAGTGGGTGATATTGTGCCACAAACCATTGAAGAACTTGCTCTTAATGTCAAGTCTGTTTTTGGCTTAGATAGTATTCGCCTGGTTCGTTATAATCATGAAAATCCTCTTGTTAACCGTGTGGCTATTTGTGGTGGTAGCGGTCAAGGATTTTACAAGGATGCTTTGACAAAGGGCGCACAAGTCTTTATCACGGGTGATATTTATTACCATACTGGTCAGGAAATGATTACCAATGGCCTCTTGGCAATTGATCCTGGTCACCATATTGAAGCTCTCTTTATCGCAAAGATTGCTGAGAAACTTGAGGCTTGGAAGCTTGAGAAGGGCTGGAATGTGACAATTCTTGAAAGTCAGTCGTCAACTAATCCCTTTGACCATCTCTAGGAGGATCTATCTGTGACTTGGCTTTTACATCAACATGTGGTCTTGTTGGCCTTACTTGCTGGTCTTTTCACTTGGGGTTGTACCATTGTCGGCTCGGCTATTGTTTTCTTTTTTAAGCATATTAGCCGTAAATTGTTAGATATCATGATGGGCTTTGCGGCTGGAGTCATGATTGCGGCCTCTTTCTGGTCACTCTTGGACCCTTCTTTAGCTTATGTAAGTCAAAATGGTTATGGTAAATGGTCTTGGTTTCCAGCAGCTGCTGGCTTCTTACTTGGTGGTGTTGCCCTTCGTTTGATCGATGCTGTCGTCCCTCACTTGCATTTGGGGAATGATATTTCAAAAGCAGAAGGAATCCAACCTCGTAAGAAGAAATTGTCCAAGACAGCCCTACTCTTTTTGGCTATTACCATTCATAACTTTCCAGAAGGATTAGCAGTCGGTGTGACTTTCGGAGCCTTGGCTGGTGGCAATATGACATTCGCGGGTCTTATGGGAGCCATTGGTCTAGCTATAGGGATTGGTTTGCAGAATGTCCCTGAAGGTGCAGCCCTTTCTATCCCAATTCGAGCAGATGGAAAATCTCGACTTAAGGCCTTTTATTGGGGGTCTATGTCAGCTATCGTTGAGCCTATAGGTGCAGTTATGGGTGCCGCTCTTGTCATGTGGATGATGGCAATCATCCCTTACGCTTTGGCCTTTGCGGCTGGTGCCATGATCTTTGTAGTAACGGAAGAATTGATTCCTGAATCACAGACTAATGGTAATACTGATGTAGCAACCTTGGGCCTTATGGTTGGCTTTGTTGTCATGATGGTCATGGATGTGGCCTTGGGCTAAAAAAATACTAAAGAGCTGTGCCTATGTGTATAGGACTCAGCTCTTTTCAAATAGATGGAGTAAAAAATGAAGATTGCAATTGTTGGCGCAGGCATCGTCGGTTCAACGGCTGCCTATTACTTGTCAAAGGAAAAAGAAGTAGAAGTTACTGTTTTTGACCATGGTCTTGGACAGGCAACCAAGGCAGCAGCAGGAATTATTAGTCCCTGGTTTTCCAAGCGTCGTAATAAGGCCTGGTATCGCATGGCTAGACTGGGAGCTGATTTTTACCAAGAGTTAGTTTCAGATCTTGAAAATGATGGTTATGACACGAGCTTCTATGATCAGTCTGGTGTGGCCCTTCTTAAGAAAGACGATAGTAAATTAGATGGTCTGTATGAGCATGCTGAGACGAGGCTAGAAGAATCACCCATTATTGGTGAACTCTCTATTAAAAATGCGAGTACCCTTCCTGAATTCACTGGCTTTAACCGTTATCTCTATGCCTCTGGGGGAGCCAGAGTCGAAGGTGCAGAACTGACAGCTACTTTGATTAAGGCTTCTGGTTTTGAAAAGTTAGAAGGTCAAGTGACACTCTCTCCTCTTGACGATGGTACTTATGAGATTGATGGTCAAACTTTCGATAAGGTCATTCTCGCTTGTGGTGCCTGGCTAGGTCAAACGCTTGAACCCCTTGGTTTTGAAGTGGATGTTCGTCCTCAAAAAGGTCAGTTACGAGACTATTTCTTTAAGGGCATGGATACTGGTAAATTACCAGTTCTGATGCCAGAGGGCGAATTAGATGTCATTCCATTTGCGGGTGGAAAGATTTCGGTAGGTGCTAGTCATGAAAATGATCAAGGCTTTGATTTGACAGTTGATGAAGCTGTTTTAGAAGTTCTGGAGGAGGAGGCTAAGACCTATTTCCCTGACTTAAGTACTGCCAAGTCCTTCTCGGAACGTGTGGGAACGAGAGCCTACACGAGTGACTTCTCACCTTTCTTTGGAGAAGTTCCAGAGCTTAAAAACGTCTTCGTTGCTTCAGGTCTAGGTTCCTCTGGTCTTACAACAGGGCCACTGATTGGAAAAAATCTGGTTGATTTGGTCATGAACCGACCTGGTAACTTGGACAGTGCAGATTATCCAGTCGCTAATTACATTAAGAAACAGGATTAAGACTAGTTATCCTTCCCAAAATATTCAGAATCAGTTAGCTTTCTCTTACTATAGAGAAACGTTGGCTGATTCTTTTTCATTAAGAAAATAAACAGCTTTGATTTTCTTAATGAAAGCTTAATAGCTCTGGCTTTGTCGTGACAAGGGGGCTGAAAAATGCTAAAATAAAGGTAATATATTAGAGAAAAAAGGAGCCTTCTTATGAAAGGTATTATTCTTGCAGGCGGTTCAGGGACACGTTTGTATCCATTGACACGTGCTGCATCAAAACAACTGATGCCGATTTATGATAAACCAATGATTTACTACCCATTGTCAACGCTCATGTTGGCTGGAATCAAGGAAATCCTCATCATCTCAACACCACAGGACCTTCCACGGTTTGAAGAGCTCCTCGGTGACGGTTCAGAGTTTGGTATTTCACTATCATACGCTGTGCAACCAAGTCCAGATGGATTGGCGCAGGCCTTTATTATTGGTGAAGACTTCATCGGTGATGACAGCGTTGCCTTAGTCCTTGGTGACAATATTTTCCATGGCAATGGCCTTTCTGCCATGCTTCAACGAGCTGAAGCTAAGGAAAAAGGTGCAACAGTCTTTGGTTACCAAGTTAAGGACCCAGAACGTTTTGGTGTGGTGGAGTTTGATGATGATATGAACGCTATTTCCATCGAAGAAAAGCCAGAGCATCCAAAATCAAACTTTGCTGTAACTGGTCTTTATTTCTATGACAATGATGTCGTGGACATTGCTAAAAACATCAAACCAAGTCCTCGTGGAGAGCTTGAAATCACTGATGTTAACAAGGCTTACTTGGATCGCGGGGACCTCTCTGTTGAGCTGATGGGACGTGGTTTTGCTTGGTTGGATACAGGCACTCACGAAAGTCTCTTGCAAGCGGCGCAGTACATTGAAACGGTTCAGCGTTTGCAAAATGTTCAAGTGGCTAACCTTGAAGAAATTGCCTATCGTATGGGCTACATCACTAAAGAGCAGGTCCTCGAATTGGCACAACCACTTAAAAAGAATGAATACGGACAATATTTGCTCCGTTTGATTGGAGAAGCATAATGACAGAACAATTTTTTGGAAAAGAACTTGCAGCACACAAGATTGATGCTATCCCAGGCATGATTGAATTTGACATCCCAGTGCATGGTGATAACCGAGGCTGGTTCAAGGAAAACTTCCAAAAGGAAAAGATGTTGCCACTTGGTTTTCCAGAATCATTCTTTGCTGAAGGCAAATTGCAAAATAACGTTTCCTTCTCCCGTAAAAATGTTTTGCGTGGCTTGCATGCTGAGCCATGGGACAAATACATCTCAGTAGCAGATGAAGGAAAGGTCCTTGGAACTTGGGTTGACCTCCGTGAGGGCGAAACCTTTGGAAATACCTACCAAACAGTGATTGATGCCTCAAAAGGAATTTTCGTTCCTCGTGGTGTTGCCAATGGTTTCCAAGTTTTGTCTGATAAGGTCGCCTACAGCTATCTTGTGAATGACTACTGGGCACTCGAACTTAAACCAAAATACGCCTTTGTCTACTACGCTGACCCTAGTCTTGATATCAAGTGGGAAAACTTGGAAGAAGCAGAAGTCTCAGAAGCAGACAAAAATCACCCATTGCTCAAAGACGTTAAACCACTCAAACCAGAGGATTTGTAAGAACGAAATTTGCACATCAGAATCGCAACTACAAGGAGCGCTATAAGATTGTTCCTGCCCTAGTGAAAACAAGATTCCCTTAGGGAACCTTGTAGGGAAATTCGGAGACTTCGGCTCCGAATTTAGCCATGAAACCGAAGGGTTGCTGGCGTCCTTCACTAGCTAAAGGAACGATTAAGGAACAAAGAAATTTGGAGAAAAAATGACTGAATACAAAAACATTATCGTAACCGGTGGTGCAGGTTTCATCGGTTCAAACTTCGTACACTATGTCTACAACAATCATCCAGACGTACATGTGACTGTCCTTGACAAACTCACTTACGCTGGTAACCGTGCTAACATTGAAGAAATCCTTGGTGACCGTGTTGAATTGGTTGTAGGGGACATTGCTGATGCTGAATTGGTTGATAAATTGGCTGCTAAGGCTGATGCTATTGTCCACTATGCGGCTGAAAGCCACAATGATAATTCATTGAACGACCCATCACCATTTATCCACACAAACTTCATTGGTACTTACACACTCTTGGAAGCTGCTCGTAAATACGATATTCGTTTCCACCACGTGTCAACAGACGAAGTTTATGGTGACCTTCCATTGCGTGAAGATCTTCCTGGACACGGTGAAGGTCCTGGTGAAAAATTCACAGCAGAAACAAAATACAACCCATCATCACCATACTCATCAACTAAGGCTGCTTCAGACCTTATCGTTAAAGCATGGGTGCGTTCATTTGGTGTTAAGGCAACTATTTCAAACTGCTCAAACAACTATGGACCATACCAACACATCGAAAAATTCATCCCACGTCAAATCACCAACATCTTGTCAGGGATTAAACCAAAACTTTATGGTGAAGGTAAAAATGTCCGTGACTGGATTCACACTAACGACCACTCAACTGGTGTTTGGGCTATCCTCACTAAAGGTCGTATCGGTGAAACTTACTTGATTGGTGCCGATGGTGAAAAGAACAACAAGGAAGTGCTCGAGCTTATCCTTGAAAAAATGGGGCAACCCAAAGATGCTTACGATCGTGTAACAGACCGTGCTGGTCATGATTTGCGTTACGCTATTGACTCAACAAAATTGCGTGAAGAACTTGGTTGGGAACCACAATTCACAAACTTTGAATCAGGTTTGGAAGAAACAATCAAGTGGTACACAGATCACCAAGACTGGTGGAAAGCCGAAAAAGAAGCTGTTGAAGCTAACTACGCTAAGACACAAGAAGTGCTTAAATAATTGGAAAATCTATCACTTCCAAGCTAGTGATAGATTTTTCTATTAAGAAATATTAGGAGAGATGATGAATAGAAAAGAATGGATTGAATATTTTGAAGCGATTAATAATCGTAAGCCCACTATTCAGGAGTGTCAGCAGGCCCTTCTAAATGGTGAATTTGTTATAGAAGGAAAACAAGCTACTTTTTCCAACAATGGAAATTCTGTGACTGAAGGAGCCATGCCCTTACCAAATCAAATGACTGGTCAAATGGTTAACCCAGCTTATTCACAACAAATGGTCTTTGTTAAGAAGAAAAAGTTTGGCAAGAAGACTTTTATTGGTCTTGGGATTGCTTTATTTCTTGTTGTAGCAACAAGTCTTGGCCTCTTTTTGTTTTCTTCCAAAGGAACAAACTTGGGTGGCTTGTGGGTAAATGGTAATAATGACGGGCTTGTTTATGATTTAAAAGAAAAGAATTCAAAACTTTTTACTGGCTATAGGGAAGATAATATTAAAGAAGTTACTCTCGGTAAGAAGGTTCGACAAGAGTTTGAAAGAAGCATAAAGGCGGTAAGTGATTCAAAACTAAAATCTATTGCTGATTTTGACAAGAAGTACCAATTTCATACAAAAGAGATCATACTGGTTAAGACTGAACGATATGGCTACTATAATCTGGTTCAGAAGGATGGAACAAATGTCATTTTAGACATAGGCTTATCAGAAGTATTTTCCCACGGATCAAACACTAAAGAATTTAAAAAGAGATGTCTTTTTTATAAGGCGGAGGTTCCAAAAGCCTTTGTTGGTAACTGGAAGAAATTTGATGAGGATGATGACGCCGAAGGAAAAGCTACTATCTCTGAAAATGGTGTTATATCTACAGATTCTGATGATACAGATATCTTAATTGCTAAACCTTTAAGAGAATATCTGGTGAACAAATCAGGTAAAGTAGATAATGATAAGGTGCAGAAAGCATTTGATAAAATACAGAAGTCTCTTAAGTCACATGGTTATCAGGCTAAGAGTGTTAATGATATCTACCACGATGAGAGAAGTTCCTACTATTTAGCAGTTGTAGATGGTGGCAAGCGCATTGTTATCTTAGAGGATAGCTATGGAGATCTCTATTCGGGTTATATCGAAAGAGAAGACAAATAGTAATTAGGATACCTCTAGCAGGTAAGAAGTACCTAAATAAGATGCAGAAGTCTATCATTCCTCTAGGAGTGATGGGCTTTTTTTACTTGTAAATACGACATTAACTTAAGACAAGGATACAAATAATGACATAAATGTTACAAAATTACAAACAATGCTTGATTTTTGTAACAAAATAGATATAATAGACATATAGAAAGAGGTTTATGAAAATGAAAGATAAAGTTATCCGTGTTTGTTCACTTGTTTTGCTGTCAGTAGCTGTTTCTGCAAGCCTTGTCGGATGTGGGTCTAAGTCAGAAAAAGACACCGCAGCATCATCTACAACGTCAACTTCTAAAGTTGTGAAGTCATCAGCAAAAACAAAAGCATCTGAGAAGAAATCTGCTAAAAAGTCTAAGACAGAGGATTCATCTTCAAAGGATTCTCAAGGTCAAGAAGAAGCGAGTACTCCTGAAGCTAGCTCTTCAAAAAATCAAGCTACAGCTGGAAATGATGCTCAAGGAGGAACAAGTGGTAGTGCTGCATCTGAGTCAAACAAGTCTAGTCAAACAACAAGGGATAGCCAAAGCGACGCTCCTGTTCCAGCAGCATTAGTGGGAACTTGGACTGGTACCAGTCCTCAAGCAACAGACATTAGTTTTACAGTTGATGCTGATGGGAACATCACTTCAAAAGCTAATTTCAATGTTGATTACGAACCTTACCGTCAAAGTTCAACGACTGCTAAAGCCGTCCAAATTTCTGGTAATCTCTACGTTTGGGAAGGTGGCGATTTTTCAACCTTGCTTCCTGGTATTACTGGACTAGGGGGAGCTGGTTTCCAAGCTAAGCCTGGTTTTATTCTTGAAAATGGAACCTACACGCCAGTCCAATTCATCTCTGATTTGGGACCAAGCTTTGATTATAGTAACTACAAAGCTTTCCCATTCTCATTAACAAAATAATAGGAAGAGGCTATCTGAAGAGATAGCTTCTTTTTTGCGTCAAACTCTTCTTTTTCAAGGTCTCATTTCTGCTTAAAAAATGGTAGAATAGTTACATGCAAACAAAACCAACGTCAGCCTATGTGCATATTCCATTTTGCACACAAATTTGTTATTATTGTGACTTTTCCAAGGTATTTATTAAAAATCAGCCCGTTGATGACTACCTACGGGCTTTGATTCGTGAGTGGGAGCTTTTAGATATCAAGGAACTTCGCACCCTTTACATTGGTGGTGGGACACCGACAGCTATTTCTGCCGAGCAATTGGACTATCTTTTAAGCAATCTTCAGAAGAACTTGGATTTGTCTAAGTTGGAGGAATTTACTATTGAGGCCAATCCTGGGGATTTGACGGTTGATAAGATTGAAGTACTCAAAAAATCTGCTGTTAATCGGGTGTCTCTAGGGGTTCAGACCTTTGATGACAAGCATTTGCGTCAAATTGGTCGCAGTCACAATCAAGCACAAATTTATGAAAGTATTGATAGTTTGAAGGCTGCTGGTTTTCATAATATTTCCATTGACCTCATTTATGCCCTACCTGGTCAAACCATGGATCAGGTTAAGGAAAATGTGAGAAAGGCTATAGAACTGGATATTCCACACCTAAGTCTCTACAGTTTGATCTTGGAACATCACACGGTCTTTATGAATAAGATGCGTCGGGGTAAGCTCAATCTGCCAACTGAGGATTTGGAAGCAGAGATGTTTGACTATATTATCCAAGAGTTGGAAAAAAATGGTTTTGAGCATTATGAGATTTCCAATTTTACCAAACCTGGGATGGAGAGTCGACATAATCTCATGTATTGGAATAATGATGAGTATTATGGTGTTGGTGCTGGGGCCTCTGGTTATGTCAATGGTGTCCGTTACCGTAATCGAGGGCCTATCCAGCATTACCTAAAGGCTATAGCAGAGGATGGGCATGCTAGACTTCACGAGGAGCATCTGACTAAGGCGGAGATGATGGAGGAGGAGTTCTTCCTTGGCTTACGGAAAAAATCAGGCGTATCTATCAAACGGTTTGAAGAGAAGTTTGGCTTATCATTTGCAGATACTTATGGGGACATTGTGGAAAAACTACAAGCAGATGGGCTTTTGGTTAAGGATCCAGATGTGGTTCGTATGACCAAACGGGGCCTCTTTCTGGGAGATAATGTCGCTGAGCAATTTATATTGGAGGATTAGATGGGATTAAAGTTTAGTATTCCTTATCAGATTCCGTTTTATGAGACGGATATTACACATCAGGTGAAATTACCACACTTATTGGCATTTTCCTTGCAAGTATCAGCCATGCAGTCTGAGTCTCTTGGTAATGCAGATGACGCAGTTTTTGAGCAATATGGTCTGGTTTGGATTGTGACAGATTATGCTATCGAAATTGACCGCCTGCCTCGCTACAATGAAAAAGTAACCATTACAACGGAAGCTATTTCCTATAATAAGATTTTCTGTTACCGTAATTTTTACATCACTGATGAAGCTGGTCAGCAAATCATGCTCTTTAAGACCACTTTTGCCCTCATGGATTATGAGACTCGTAAGGTAGCTGAGGTTCCAGACGAGTTGGTGGCGCCTTATGAAGCTGAAAAGACTAAAAAGTTGCTTCGAGGTCCTCGCTACAAGGTTTTGGAAAATCCCGTTGATACCTTATACCGTGTGCGCTATTTTGACTTAGACATGAATGGTCACGTTAACAATAGTAAGTATTTGGAGTGGATGTTGGATGTTTTCGATTTGGACTTTTTGACCAAGTACACGCCAGCCCACATTGATCTTAAGTATGTGAAAGAGATTCATCATGGGTCAGAAATTTATTCAGGTTACGAGTTTGACCAAGAAAGTTTGAGTAGTCAACATCAGATTTGTGTTGATGGCAATATTCATGCTCATGCCATCATCCAATGGAAGGAAATAGGAGACGAGTAAGATGACATATAAGGGTTATTTGATTGATTTAGATGGAACCATTTACAAGGGTAAGGACCGTATTCCTGAAGGGGAGGCTTTTGTTAAGGAATTGCAGAAGCGCCAGATTCCTTATCTTTTTGTAACTAATAACAGTATGCGTACACCAGAAATGGTCCAAGAACTTTTGCGTAATCAATGCGAATTAGAAACGCCTCTTGAAACTATTTATACAGCAACCTTGGCGACAGTTGACTACATGAACGATATGAATCGTGGCAAGACGGTTTATGTTATCGGTGAGACTGGGCTTAAATCTGCTATTGCGGAAGCGGGATATACGGTAGATGAGGAAAATCCTGCCTATGTTGTGGTGGGCTTGGATCGTGAAGTCACTTATGAAATGTTGGTTAAAGCAACGCTTGCCATCCACAAAGGGGCTATATTTATTGGAACTAACCCAGATTTGAATATCCCAACTGAACGTGGTCTTCTTCCAGGTGCTGGTTCCCTCTTAGCTCTTATCGAGGCGGCTACCCGTGTGAAACCAATCATTATTGGTAAGCCTAAAGCTATTATCATGAACAAGGCTCTTGAAATCCTTGGGACAGAACGTAGCCAAACTATCGTGGTTGGTGATAATTACTTGACTGATATTACAGCTGGCATTAAAAATGACTTTCCAACACTTCTTGTGACAACTGGATTTACCAAGGCAGAAGAGGTTGCGAATTTACCAGTAAAACCCGACCATGTACTTTCTAGTCTAGCGGAGTGGGATTTTGATGCGAACTAAGATTGAGGCTAT
>NZ_CM002130.1:1200144-1203754 GCF_000448605.1 Streptococcus sp. HSISS3 | reverse complement strand
AACGTGGTCTTCTTCCAGGTGCTGGTTCCCTCTTAGCTCTTATCGAGGCGGCTACCCGTGTGAAACCAATCATTATTGGTAAGCCTAAAGCTATTATCATGAACAAGGCTCTTGAAATCCTTGGGACAGAACGTAGCCAAACTATCGTGGTTGGTGATAATTACTTGACTGATATTACAGCTGGCATTAAAAATGACTTTCCAACACTTCTTGTGACAACTGGATTTACCAAGGCAGAAGAGGTTGCGAATTTACCAGTAAAACCCGACCATGTACTTTCTAGTCTAGCGGAGTGGGATTTTGATGCGAACTAAGATTGAGGCTATTCTGACTCCGATTTGGCTCTTGGCCCTGTCTATCTTAGTGACGATTTATCTGGCATGGGGCTTTTATTATTTTGATATTGACTGGATGCATCTTTTGGACTATGTCATTCTTGGCAAGACAGAGCTCTGGCATAATTTCAATATCCTCATGCAGTACCTGACCTTTCCTTGGGTTGGTCATCTGTCCATGCCTGATTTTCCATCGTCGGAGAGTGGGCTTAAGCATTTCCATGATGTGAAGTGGCTCTTTCATTTGGTACAGGGGCTTGTTATCCTACTGGCCTATCCAGCAGTAACCTTTCTTTGGCGAAATGTGAAGAAGGGCACCTTTGGTCTTTACGTTAAACTTTATATGAGTCTAGCACTCTTGCCAGTCCTTATTGGGGTTGTGGGGCTTTTTCTCGGATTTGATGAGTTTTTTACGCTCTTTCATGAAGCCCTCTTTCCTGGAGATAGCAGTTGGCTCTTTAATCCAATCTTGGATCCGATTATCAATGTTTTACCAGAAGAGTATTTCCTTCAATGTTTTGTGATTTTCTTTATTATTTATGAGGGGTTGATGGTGAGTTTGACCTGGTTGGCCCATAAGCAGCTTACAATGTATTTGAAAAATAAGGAGTAGTTATGTCTATTCGTGATAACCATTTGCATACCCATCATTCCTATGATTCGGATGCGAACTTTACTGACTATTTGACACATTTTGATGGGGAGATTGTAACGACTGAGCATTATGATCTCTCTAATCCTTATACCAAACAGGACGATGTGCCTGAGTACGAGGCCTATAGTCGTGAGATTGAAAGCCTTAACAGTAAGTATGGCAATCGTATTAAACGTGGCATCGAGATTGGTTATTATCAGCCTAGGGAAAAGGATATTTTAGACTTTTTGGATGGTAAGGACTATGATCTCAAACTGCTTTCTGTTCACCATAATGGGGTCAATGATTATCTTGATGATGAGATAGCTGATATGGACAAGGCAAGCATTATTCAAGAGTATCTGGACAAGTTGGAGTACGCTATTGGTCGTGTGGACGCAGATGTTCTGGCCCATTTTGACTATGGTTTCCGACTTTTTGACGTGACTGTTGATGAGCTAAAAGCCTATGAGGAGCAGCTCAAACGCATTTTCCAGAAAATGCTTGCTAATGATTTGGCTTTTGAGCTGAATGCAAAGAGTATGTATCTCTATCATCACGAAGATCTTTATCGTTATGCCTTGGGCCTTGTTAATGATTTGGGATGTTGCAAGTATTCTATCGGCTCTGATGGTCATAAATTAGAGCATTTCCGTCTGAACTTTGATAAGATTCAGGAGCTCTTGAGAGAATTTGATATTACTGAAGATATGATTATATAGCGAAGATGGCTTCAACTGAAGCTGTCTTTTTCTTAAGGAAAACTTAAAGGAAAAGCGTGGTTGTGGGATTTATAGAAGATTTTAAGCTTTGCTTGTTATGCTAATTTCAATCAAAAGAAACTTATGGTTTCTATCTTATCTTTCACATTTGGAGGTTTTCTATGAAATTTCTCAAAAGGCATGCCTATGCCTTACTCTTTACCCTTTTTCTGATGGGGGCAAATGTCTACTCTCTCTTAAAGGTCTTTGTCATTCCCTCAGCAGTCTCAACGGTTTCAGCCAATACGACTAGCTCAAGCACAGCTTCGTCAACGGCGTCTACCAGCACTGGTAAGGTAACTAAGACAGATACGACCTATAAAGATGACAATATGGATATCAAAATCACGACGGGTAAAACCAGTGATACCACATACTATGTGGCAGATATCCAACTTTCGAGTGCAGATTACCTTAAAACGGCTTTGGCACAAAACACCTATGGCACCAATATTACTGATACCACTTCAAGTATTGCTCAGCAAAACAATGCAATCTTTGCCATCAATGGTGACTATTATGGAGCTAACCAGTCGGGCTATGTGATTAAAAATGGTCAAGTCTATCGTGATACTGATCGAAACAGTGACTACGAGGACCTTGCAGTGTATTCAGATGGTAGCTTCAAGACCTTTAAGGAGAGCGATACAACGGCTCAAAAATTGGTTGATTCAGGTGTGGTGAATACCTTTGCCTTTGGTCCAACCTTAGTTGAAAATGGCAAGATAGCTGTATCGGAAAATGAAGAGGTTGGTCAAGCCATGGCTGACAATCCACGTACAGCTATCGGAGTCATCGAAGAGAGTGATGGCAGTGTGCACTATATTGTCATTGTTTCTGATGGTCGTACCAGTGAATCGTCAGGGTTGACCCTTTATGAGATGGCAGAATTGATGAAATCTTATGGCGTGACGACAGCTTACAACCTTGATGGTGGTGGCTCATCAACCATGTATTTTAATGGTCAAGTCATTAATAAGCCAACCACGAACGGAAATAAAATTTCAGAAAGGGCGGTGAGCGATATTGTTTACATCGGTTACTAAAAAATCAGCCAGCAAACACTTTTTCACCTACATCGGTCTAACCATTTTTAGCTTAGTATTTACCTTTGTCTATGAGCGCTTTTCTTATGGTGAATCATCTATGTTTATGCGTATGATGTTCTTTGCACCATTGGCTGGAGCTTTGATTTATCTACTAACAGGGATGGGAATGTCTTGGGTAAGAAATCGTGCCTCAAAACTTCTCTTTAATTCAGCCATCGCTGTTGTTGCCAGTGCCTGTCTGGTTAAGGGAATTGTTGAAGTGTCAGGCCGTACGACTAGCGTGGATATGCCCTATTGGTACGTTGCTTCAGGACTATTTTTCTTGAGTTTGATAACTGGTATTATCAGACCTAAAAAACTGGCTTAAAAATGAAAGCTTGGGGCAAGGTGATATAGTCCTACTTAAGTAGACAGTAAAAATACATAAAGTACTGTTTACGAAAGTAGGATTTTTATTATGTCTAGAAAAAGTAAGGTTTCTTTTGAAGGCAAGCTGAGGGCTGTTACCTGGTATCTTGAAGGTAAAGCCTCCTGTTCTCAACTAGCTCGTCAGTTTGGGGTCAATCCTTGTACTATTAAAGACTGGGCTACAGCCTATCAATATCAAGGGCACGAGGGGCTAAAGTCTCTAAAGCATAACCAAAATTATTCTACAGAGTTTAAGCTAAAATGCATTGAAGCCTATTTAACAGGAGAAGGTTCCCTTCAAGAATTAGCTAGAAAATTTGGGCTAAGAAGTCATGAACAAATCAGACAATGGGTTTTCAGGTATAATAGTCATAAAGAACTAAAGGATTACAATCCTATTCGAGGTTTTATCATATGACTAGC